>JAXMCT010000025.1:0-1986 GCA_046349235.1 Hyphomicrobiales bacterium | reverse complement strand
ATGCAGCTGGCCTCCGGCCTCGGCACCGTGGCGCAGCTAGTGGGGAGTGGGCCGGCGTACCGCAAGATGGCGCTGCGCTGGTTTGTGAAGTTCGCCGGCGAGCAGATTACGGAGGGGGAGATCGCGCAGATGATCCACGAAGGACACGAAGGACACGAAGAATAGACGGTGACAAGGTGAAAAGACAAGGCGACAACGAATTGGCGATTTTGGCGAGTGAGCCGGCAGTGGTGGATGGGGCGGTGTTGTGGGCGGGCTTGGACCGGGCGGAGCTGCGCAAGCAGCATGCCGCCGGGGAACTCCAGGAGCTGGAGTTTGAGGCGGTGGTGTTTCGGGCCACCTATCCCAACTGGAACTTTGTGCGATTCCGTGATGACGAGATGGACGCCTTTGCCGCAAGCTTCGTGGGCGTGCCCTTCCTCCGCAACCACGACATGCAGGACATCGCCGCCCGCGACGGCATCGTGACGGCCTGCGCCATGGACGGGAGCGAGATGCACGCCCGCATCAAGCTGACCACGCAGGAAGGCATCCGCGACTTCCTCGCCGGCCGCATCGACCGCTTCTCGATCTCCTGGTTCAAGCGCGGCGAGACCCTCTGCTCGGTCTGCGCCAAGGACGTATTCGGCGCCGAGTGTCCCCATGTGCCGGGGCGAACATACGTGAACCACGGCCAGGCGCAGCCCTGCGAGATGGTGCAGATCGAGCCCCTCGGCCGCGAGATTTCAGCAGTCAACGTGCCCGCATCGGCAGGCACACATGTTTTATCAGAGTTGATCACTTGCAAGGAGAAGATGATGGACGAGCAAGGCACGGGGCCGGTTGAGCAGCCTGTACAGCCCGGCGAGATGATGACCCAGCTGCAGGGGCTGTGTGACGAGGCGTTGGCCGAGGTGAAGGAACTGAAGATCATGCGCAACCGCGTGCAGCTGGAGGCAGCGCTCGAGCAGTCTGGCCTCCCGGAAGCGGCGCAGATTCTCATCCGCCAGATCGCCGGCCAGCAGCCGGAATGCCTGGACATGGCGGAGGTGGAGCGGCTGATTGCCGCGCAGAAAGCAGTCCTCGCCGAAGCGGCGCAGCCGAGCGTTGTCTCCGGGCTGCGCCCGCTGACGGGACGCGAGCTGCGCACGGGGCTGGACGATATGCAGGAGGCGCTCGACTGGTGCCTCGGCGTGCAGGGCGGCCCGACGCCGGCGCCTTCGCTGCGCAATATCCGCGACGTCTATCTCGCCATCACGGGCGACGTGGACTTCTACGGCGCCTTCAACCGTGAGCACAGCCAGCTCGCGGCGGCCTCGACCGCCACGCTGCCGGGGCTGGCGCGCAACAGCCTTAACAAGGTGGTGAGGCAGCACTATGACAACCTGGCGACGTTCCGTTGGTACGAGCGGATCGTGGATGTGGTGGCGCATGATGGGTCGACGCAGGATATCGACCTGGTGATGGTCGATGGGCTGGCCAACCTGCCGACGGTGGCGGAGGGGGCGGCTTACACCGAGGCGGTCACCGGCGATGCGCGTGAGAGCATGTCGTTTGGGAAGCGGGGCGTGTACGTGGGGATCACGCTGGAGATGTTCCGCCGCTCCGACATCGCCAAGATGCAGGCGATTCCGCGGGAACTGGTGAAGGCGGCGATCCGGACGCGGTCGGCGGCGATTGCGGGGATCTTCACGGCGGCGAGCGGCGTGGGTCCGACGATGGTAGATGATTCGACGGCGCTGTTTCATGCCAACCACAGCAACCTGGCCACGGTGGCATTTTCGGCGGCGGAGTGGGCGGCGGCGAGGAAGCGGATCTTTTCGCAGACGGTGCCGGGGACGGGGTCGAAGCTGGGGCTGTGGCCGACGTTTGCGCTGCTGCCGGTGGACCTGTATGACACCGCGCTGGAGGTGTTTGGGTATGGCACCGGTGATGTCGGCAAGCCGAACTCGGGCGGCACCGCCCAGACGGTCAACCCCTACGGCGAATCCCGCCTGGGCGACCCGC
>JAXMCT010000024.1:0-3215 GCA_046349235.1 Hyphomicrobiales bacterium | reverse complement strand
TTGGCGCAGCGCGCCGTCCGGATGTTTGCCCAGCCCGACAGGAAGTGCCTGCAAGTTCAATGCCGCATTGCCGTTTTCCCCCGCCGCCCGAGGGTCCCGCCGGCGCAGTTATGGCACCAATGTGGGCAAAAATCCATGCGTGTTTGTGCGTATCCGTGACGCCGTTCGCCGCGCGCGGGCCAGCCTGCGGGGCGAGGTTGCGTGCCCATTGGGGGAGGAGTAGGGTCCAGGATGCCGGTGCCGCCCGTGCGGTTGCCGGTCCCGACGACCATGAGCGCCGCCTCCGCGACATCGCCCTTGCCGTCACCGCTGCGCGGTGCGGCTGCTGTGCAGCCAGGGCGGCGCCCCCCCGGTCGAACGTCCCGTTTCCCAGGTGAGTGCTTCCGCCGTGCGGCTGCCGCGGCGCGCTGTCGCCTGTCTGCCATTCCAGAGGAGGTCGGCTGATGTTCGAAAACCAGCAGAAAGATCAGATCGAGGCGCTGATGAAGAGCGATGCGGAGTTCCGCAGTCTTTATCAGCGCCACCAGGAACTGGACAGCAAGTTGCGCGATGCGGATCTGGGGGTGTTGCCGATGGACGACGCGACCCTGCATTCGCTGAAGAAGGAAAAACTCTGGACCAAGGACCGGCTCCTGCAGATGTGGGAAGTCCGCAGCCGGCCGCACTGACGGCATCGGCCGATACGGCGGTCCCGGCACGGGCGAGCCGGGTCCGCCGCGCAAGGTCTGGGCGTGAGCATGCCGCCGCGCTCCCCCTTCGCCTCTGCGCCTGTTCCGGCCTCCTGCCCCCGGTCCCCGCGCCCGGCAGTGGCTGAGTTGCCGCAGGCGCCTGGCCGTAAAGGCTTGGCCTCCCGCCCGCATCGCGGCCCTTGCCGGCGCTCGGGTATCATCCCGTCTTCATCAGCGCGCCGGCAGCCGCCCTTGATCAGGGCCGAGGCCACCGCAGGCGCGTGTCGCAAGCGGGAGTGTCAATGACCATCCACGGAAGCGTGCTCGAACTGATCGGTCGCACGCCCATCGTCAAGGCCCAGCATCTGGACACGGGCTGCTGCGAGCTGTTCCTCAAGCTGGAAAGCGCCAACCCCGGCGGGTCCATCAAGGACCGCATCGGCCTGTCGATGATCGAGTCGGCGGAGCAGGCGGGACGGATCAAGCCTGGCGACACGCTGGTGGAGGGCACCGCGGGCAATACCGGCATCGGCCTCGCCCTTGTCGCCCAGCAAAAGGGCTACAAGCTGATCCTCGTCGTGCCGGACAAGATGAGCCGCGAGAAGATCTTCAATCTCAAGGCCATGGGTGCCGAGGTCGTGCTGACCCGCTCGGACGTGGCCAAGGGCCACCCGCAGTACTACCAGGACCTCGCCGCCAGCATCGCCGAGCAGACGCCCGGCGCCTATTTCATCAACCAGTTCGGCAACCCCGACAACCCGCGCGCCCACGAGGAGGGCACCGGCCCCGAAATCCTCGAGCAGATGGGTGGCAGGCTCGACGCCATCGTGTTCGGCTGCGGCTCCTCGGGCACCATGACCGGGCTGTCGCGCTGCTTCGCGCGCCACTCGCCGCATACCGAATTGATCCTGGCCGATCCCGTCGGGTCGATCCTCACCCAGTACATCAACGAGGGCACGCTGTCGACCAAGAGCGCCTCGTGGATGGTCGAAGGCATCGGCGAAGACTTCCTGCCGCCGATCAGCGATTTCTCCCGCGTGAAGAAGGCCTATGCGATCAGCGACAAGGAGAGCTTCCTGGCCGGACGCGAACTGCTGGCCAGGGAGGGTGTGCTGGGCGGCTCCTCCACCGGGACGCTGCTGGCGGCGGCGCTGAAGTACTGCCGTGAGCAGACCGTGCCCAAGCGCGTGCTGGTGTTCGTCTGCGACACCGGCAACAAGTACCTGTCCAAGATGTACAACGACTACTGGATGCTGGACAACGGCTTCCTGGAGCGGCCGCAGTACGGCGACCTGCGCGACCTGATCCTGCGCCCCTACTCACAGCGCGACACCGTGGTGATCGGGCCCAACGACGCCCTGACCGTGGCCTACCAGCGCATGAAGCTGTACGAGATCTCGCAGCTGCCGGTCATGGTGGACGACAGGATTGTCGGCATCGTCGACGAGTCCGACGTGCTGCTGCACGTGCATGCCGACGAGGCGCGTTTCCGCGACCCGGTGTCCACGGCGATGGTGTCCAAGCTCGACATGCTCGACGTGAAGGCGCCGATCCAGGCGCTCATGCGGTTGTTCGACCGCGGTCACGTCGCCATTGTGATGGACGGTGATCGTTTCCTCGGCCTGATCACGCGCATCGACCTGCTCAATTACCTGCGTCGTCGCGTGCACTAGCCGCGGCGACCTCTGCCCCCGCGCACGCTGGCGCCGCCGCCAGCACCCGCCCGCATCCCGACAAGGCACGCCATGACCCACTCCGCACAGCCCCACGGCCTCGGCACCCGCGCCATCCACGCCGGCCAGTCGCCCGACCCGAGCACCGGCGCGGTGATGACGCCGATCTACGCCACCAGTACCTATGCGCAGAAGAGTCCGGGCGTGCACCAGGGCTACGAGTACTCGCGCTCGCACAACCCCACACGCTTCGCCTACGAGCGCTGCGTGGCGGCGCTGGAGGGCGGCACCCACGGCTACGCCTTCGCCTCGGGTCTCGCCGCCACCGCCACCGTGCTCGACGCGCTCGACAGCGGCAGCCACGTGGTTTGCATGGACGACGTCTATGGCGGCACCTACCGCCTGTTCGAGCGCGTGCGCCGCCGCTCGGCCGGCCTCGACTTCAGCTTCGTCGACCTCAACGACATGGCCGCGCTGGAAGCGGCGGTGAAGCCGAACACGCGCCTGATCTGGTGCGAGACGCCGACCAACCCGCTGCTCAAGATCGTCGACATCGCCCGCCTGGCCGAGTTCGCGCGCAAGCGCGGCATCCGCCTGGCGGTGGACAACACCTTCTCCTCGCCGATCCTGCAGCGCCCGCTCGAGCTGGGCGCGCACCTGGTCATGCATTCGGCCACCAAGTACCTCAACGGCCATTCCGACATCGTCGGCGGCATGCTGGTGGTGGGTGATGACGCGGAATTGGCCGAGCAGATCACCTTCCTGCAGAACGCGGTCGGCGGCGTGCAGGGTCCGTTCGACAGCTTCCTGGCGCTGCGCGGCCTCAAGACCCTGCACCTGCGCATGAAGGCGCACTGCGAGAACGCGATGCAGC
>JAXMCT010000023.1:0-6269 GCA_046349235.1 Hyphomicrobiales bacterium | reverse complement strand
ACCGGCTGTCGTTCCGCCGGGGCTGTCGATCCTCAGGATCACCGCCTTGATGCGATCCTCCTCCGCCACCCGCTTCAACAGGTCCATGGTCCTCTGGTCGCCGGTGATGAGGCCGTCGATCCTGACCCGGGCGATCTGGTTGCCGCCGGTCCAGCCCTGGCTCCAGGCCAGTGCGGCCACGGTGGCGATGGCCAGCAGCACCGCGAGGATGCGCCAGAAGGTGACGCGGCGTTTCAGCCTGCGGCGGTCGACGATGAGTTCGGCTTCGGAGATCATGCGGGGCTCCAGGGCAAGTCTGTGAATGCTATATAGGGTGTCGAACCCGTGGAGGGAAATGCTCCGCTCAGGTCCCCGCCCCCTTGTGGGGAGGGGTAGGGGTGGGGGTCGTACAGCGGGTGTGGTGGTGGTGAAAGCCTCCGGCATCACCCCCACCCCGCCCTCCCCACAAGGGGGAGGGTGAAACGAAAATGGCCGGGACTTGCCCGGCCATTCCACCGCGCGATGTCGGCTCTCTGACTCGTCCGACTTCTGCTCCTTCCGCGGCGCGCGAGTCCGGATCGCCTCGAACACGTGATAGCCCGCCCCCAAGTTGTTCCGACCGCCATTCCTCCGTGCGCGCGCCCCAAATTGCCCTAAACCAGGGTTTATTTCGCCCGCCTAAACCAAAAGGCAATGGATTCAGCCATGACCGGCCAGCTAATGACACAGACAAGTTACGCAAACTTTTGGGGTCAACTTGAGCCCCGCCAACAGCCTCGCGGGCGATAGCCCGGCTTGAAAGATCGCCCAAGAGAGTGCCCTTTTTGTGAGCTTTGCTTCCCTGGATCTTCCCGGCCGTTCCATCAGCCTGCTGATGCAAGGGGCCGAGTGGGCGGCCAAGGTCGTCTCCAGCAGCGGGCTGCGCAGCCGTACCGGCGCACCGAGCCGCAGGGCGGATGAAGAGGTCGAGGCCTTCCTCCGCAGCCTGGGCACGTTCCCCGTTTCGACGTGGCAGCACCTCGGAGAAATGCCGTCGCTTCCCCATGTGCGCATTGACTTCATCGGTGAGGCATCGGACTCCGCCGCATTCCTGCGCGGCTTTGCCATTCCCCCCGCGACGCGCGCCATTCTGAAGCGCAGCGGCACGCCGAGCGGCATGGCAGCACTGCGGCAGCAGGCGGGAAATCTTCGACAACTTGCGGCGGAGAATGCGACCCGCCACTGCTGCTTCCGCGTTCCCGAAATTCTCGCCCTTCGGAAAGCCGCACGCACCACGTGGTCGCTCGAAAGCTATATCGCGGGCCACGACGGCCGGCTTGCCGTCCTGGATGCGGACAGCCGGATGGCGGTTCTCGTCGCTGCATCCGACGCCATCTCGTCACTCCAGACTACCGGCGCCGCGTTGCGTCCTGCCGATGAAGCATGGGTAGCGGAATGGGTGGAGAAGTCCTGCGCGATTGCAGGGGGCGTCGTGCGAACGATCGCCACCGAACCCACACGGGTGCAGGCGATCGATACACTGAGTAGCTGCCTGGCGCACCACTTCAAGGACCAGCCGGTCAGTTCGGGTTGGTACCATGGCGATTACTGCCCGGGCAATCTCATCGTCGACAGCGCCTGGGTGGAGGGCGACCGGAACTCCGGTCGGGGCGCAATTGCGGGAATCATCGACTGGGACCGCGCCGGGCATGACGCCCCGCCCAATTTCGACATCTGCCAGCTCGCCATCGCGCTGCGCCGAACCCTGACCGGCCGCCAACTCGGGACCGTGGTGGCAGACCTCATCGCCGAAGGCCGCTGGAGTGACGACGAACTCACCTGGTTTTCGCAGGTCGAGTCGCTGAAGGGCAGCGGCGGCGAATGGACCCGCGATCCGGATGCGATGCGGGCGATGGTTCTGCTGGTGTGGCTGCGTCTCGTCCGCTCCAACATCGAGAAGAGCCCGCCCTTCGCCAGCAACCGGCTGTGGTCGGCTGCCAACGTCGAATGGGTGCTGCGCGCCGTTTCGCGCCGATAGAAGCATTCTCCTCTTCCGCTGACGCAAGCCCACAAAGCAAAACGGCCGGGTTTCCCCGGCCGTTTCAGCATTGCTGCGTCTCTCTTACTCGTCGGTCTTCTGCTTCTTCAGCGCAGCGCCGAGGATGTCGCCGAGCGAGGCGCCCGAGTCGGAGGAACCGTACTGTGCCACGGCTTCCTTCTCCTCGGCGATCTCGAGGGCCTTGATCGAGACGTTCATCTTGCGCGCCTTCTGGTCGAAGATGGTGACCTTGGCGTCGAACTTCTCGCCGACGGCGAAACGCTCGGGGCGCTGTTCGGCGCGGTCACGGGCGAGGTCGGCACGCTTGACGTAGGCCGTCATGTCGGTGCCGGCGACCTTCACCTCGAGGCCGTTCTCTTCGACCTTGAGCACTTCGCAGGTGACCGTGTCGCCCTTCTTGATGCCGGCGGCCGAGGCCAGCGGATCCGAGCCCAGCTGCTTGATGCCGAGCGAGATGCGCTCCTTCTCGCGGTCGACGTCGAGGACGCGCGCCTTGACGCGGTCGCCCTTCTTGAAGTCCTTGATGGCTTCCTCGCCCGAACGCTTCCAGTCGATGTCGGAGAGGTGGACCATGCCGTCCACGTCGCCGTCGAGACCGATGAACAGGCCGAACTCGGTGATGTTCTTGATCTCGCCCTCGACGTCGGTGCCGGTCGGATACTTGTCCGAGAAGGCTTCCCACGGGTTCTTCTGGGTCTGCTTGAGGCCCAGCGAGATGCGGCGCTTGGCGGAGTCGATGTCGAGCACCTGCACCTCGACCGCTTCCGAGGTCGAGAGGATCTTGCCGGGGTGCACGTTCTTCTTGGTCCAGCTCATTTCGGAGACGTGGATCAGGCCTTCGATGCCATCCTCGAGCTCGACGAAGGCGCCGTAGTCGGTGATGTTGGTGACCTTGCCCTTCACCTTGGCGCCGATCGGATAGCGCTCGGTGACGACTTCCCACGGATCCTTGTCCAGCTGCTTCATGCCGAGCGAGATGCGCTGCGTCTCGGGATTGATGCGGATGATCTGGACCTTCACCGTCTGGCCGACATGGAGAACGTCGGAGGGATGGTTGACGCGCTTCCACGCGATGTCGGTGACGTGCAGCAGGCCGTCGATGCCGCCCAGGTCAACGAAGGCACCGTAGTCGGTGATGTTCTTGACCACGCCCTCGACCACCTGGCCTTCGGCGAGGTTCTGGACGAGCTCGGAGCGCTGCTCGGCGCGGGTCTCTTCCATGATGGCGCGGCGCGACACCACGATGTTGCCGCGGCGGCGGTCCATCTTCAAAATCTGGAAGGGCTGCGGAACGTTCATCAGGGGACCGACGTCGCGGATCGGGCGGACGTCCACCTGCGAACCGGGAAGGAAGGCCACCGCACCACCGAGGTCGACGGTGAAGCCGCCCTTGACGCGGCCGAAGATCACGCCTTCGACGCGCTCGTTGGCATTGGACATCTGCTCGAGGCGGGTCCAGGCCTCCTCGCGGCGAGCCTTGTCACGCGACAGAACAGCCTCGCCCATCGCATTCTCGATGCGCTCGAGATAGACTTCGACGGTGTCTCCGACCTTCAGCTCCGAGGCCTTGCCCGGCTGGGCGAATTCCTTGACGGCGATCTTGCCCTCGGTCTTCAGACCGACGTCGATGATGGCAAAATCATTCTCGATGTTGACGACGCGGCCCTTGACCACGCTGCCTTCGGAGGCGGGATTGTCGGAATAGCTCTCGGCGAGGAGAGATTCGAAGTCTTCACGGGTGGGGGTGAGCGAGACGGCGGATTTCGCCATGTGCGTTACGTGTCCTGTCTGAAATCGAGGCTGGCCCGGCGGCAATTCCCGCTAGGACGTCCCCCCTGGCCCCCTGGGTTGAAATGGGCGCCGGAAGGGCAAACTCGACTACGCGTTCCAAGCCAGAAAACCCTGCCCAGGCAGGCAGTTAGCGGTTTCCGAAGTCCTGAAACAAGATGGGGTGCTTATGCGGCACCCCGGTTCATGTCCATGCCCGCCCGGAGGCGGCACGTCCTGCAACGGGCCGGCATATAGGTGAAAACGGGGGGCGGGGCAAGGGAAAGCCGGGTGGGGCGGCGCGGTGCGTCATGGTGCGTGGTAGATGAGCCTCGCAGGGGCAAGAGCCACGAGCCTGTAGTGTGATGACCTCATCCCATGCGCGGAAACAGGATCGCCGTCTCTCCCAGCGACGCGCCGTCCTCGAGCAGGTCGAGCTGCGGTTGCCAGACATCGGCGGGGCCTGCCCGGCATGGCAACGGCGCCTGCACCCGCTGCGCTGTGGCGGGCATGATGGGCCAGAGTGCCTCGAAGACAAGGCGCAGGCCGTCGAGCGCCACGTGGGTGACGGTTTCGCTGCGGCTGCGGGTCGAGGGCGATTTCGCGAGTGACCAGGGCGCTTGCGCCGTGACATAGCGGTTGAGATGCTCGACGGCCTCCAGCACGGCTCGGGTGCTCGCTGGAATGTCCTCCAGCGACAGCGGCACGGCGAAGCTCTGGGCGGCCGACAGCACGCTTGCGCGCACCGCCTCATCCGCCGGGGCGAGCACCCCTCTTGACGGAACGTGTCCCGCGAAGGCCGCATGCGTGAAGGTCAGGAGCCGCGCATGGAGGTTGCCGAGCTTGTTGGCGAGTTCCGCCACATAGCACTGGCGGATCAACTCGACCGAGATCGCGCTGTCCGCATCGGCGCGCATGTGGCGGGCGAAGACATAGCGCAGCGTATCTGCACCCAGCTCATCGATCACCGCGTTGGGATCGACCACATTGCCCAGTGACTTCGACATTTTCAGACCGCCCTCGCCCACCCAGTGGCTGTGGACGAGCAGGCACCTGGGCAGCGGCTCGCCCAGGGCCAGCAGCATGGCGGGCCAGTAGACGCCATGGGTCTTCAGGATGTCCTTGCCGATGAGGTGCTCCGCCCCAGCCCACCAAGCCTGGTATCCGGATGCCGGCCAGCCGAGATTGGTGAGATAATTGATGAGCGCGTCAAACCAGACATAGACCACATAGTTGGGATCGAAGGGAAAGCGCACGCCCAGCGGCACGCGCGCCACGGGGCGCGAGATGCAGAGGTCCTCCAGCGGCTCCTCCAGCATTCTGAGCAGTTCGTTGCGAAATGTCAGTGGACGGATGAAATCCGGATCGCTCAGGACATGCGCGCGGATGCTCTCCCGGAATGGCTCGATCGCGAGGAAATAGTTCTCCTCGCGGATCAAAGCCGCCACAAGGTTCGGGTGCTCGCGGCAATGGCCTGCCGCGTCAAGGTCCGAGACCTTCTTGAACTGCTCGCAGCCCGCGCAGTAATGGCCTTCGTAGCTCTTGCGGTGAAGCAGGCCGCGGGCGTGGAGCCTGCCCACGATGTGCTGCACCTGCCGCACATGGAAGGGGCTGCTGGTGCGGGCGAAGACGTCATAGCCGACATCGAGCCTGTCGAAGAGCGCGCGAAACTCGGCACTGCGCCGGTCGAGATAGGGCTGCGGCGCGAGCCCCATGGCACTCGCGGCCTGGGCATTCTTCTGGCCGTGCTCGTCGCAGCCGGTCGAGAGCAGCGTGGCGATCCCCAGCCGCGCATTCTGGCGCTTGAGGATGTCGGCAACGACGGAGGTGAAGGCATGACCCAGATGCGGCGGGCCGTTCACGTAATAGATGGGCGTGGTGAGATAAGCGTTCATGTCCGCTCCTGATCTGACAAGCTGAGGAAAAGATGGCTTGCGGAGCAGCCACCGGCATCAGCCGGCGGCCGCGGGGAGCAGTCACATTCGGTCGCTGTGGGAGTATCTCACGGGCGGCATGAAGCGCCCCTCGGGATTTCCAGTGCGCATGCCAACAGCATGCGGGTGACGAGGGGAAAAAGTGTGGAAACGCGCCTCCTGTGTATCTGGTCATTCAATCACAGGATGTGCCCTGCGTCAACACGGTTTGAGCGCGGCCCGATGTCCGGTTTCGGGTGGCGGCCGAGCCTTTCATCGGGCAAGTGGGGGCAAGACAGGAGACCCTCATGGCCTTTCGCATCACCGGACTTTCGCCCGAACCCTTCCGCCACCTGTTCGGCCTGCCCGACGAGCAACTCCGGAGGCTGGGGGTGAGGCGCTATGTCGTGGACAAGACGCCGGGCTTTCCCGACCGGATCGAGATGCGCGATGCGGAGGTGGGCGAGACGGTGCTGCTGCTGAACCATGTCTGCCAGCCCGCCGACACCCCCTACCGGGCCTCGCATGCGATTTTCGTGCGGGAGGGCGCTGTGGAGTCCTATGACGCCGTC
>JAXMCT010000022.1:0-12064 GCA_046349235.1 Hyphomicrobiales bacterium | reverse complement strand
GTGCTTCATTTGTTCGTCCCACCCGAGGGATGTCCTTATCACAAGAGGCCGGTGAGTCGGCGATCATTCCTCGACGCCACACCTGTGGCGCCCGATGCCACACCCGTTGCTTGGTCCCTTCGCATGCGCAAAAATTTGCTGCGCTGCTCTTCTCGGAAAGACGAAAATGTGAGTTCACATTGCGCTTGGCACGTGGCTTGCTGATGACTCCCCAACGAACAACAAGAACGTCAGGGAACGAATGGGAAGCGCCGTTGGCATCATCGCCAATCCTGTGTCCGCGCGTGACATCCGCCGGGTGATCGCCAATGCGACGGCCCTGCAGATCACCGACCGCGCCAACATCGTGCTGCGCATCCTGTCCTGTGTGAAGGCCTGCGGCGTCGACCATGTCTGGATGATGCCGGAGAATGGTGGTATCCGGCACCATGTGCGCCGTGGCATCGACCGGGCGGAGAACCAAGGGCTGAAGCACTTCCCGAAGGTCGAATACCTCGACTACAAGATCTCCGGCACGGTGGACGACACGCTGAAGGCTGCGCGCCTGATGCATGAGAAGGGCGTCGCCACCATCGTGGTACTGGGCGGCGATGGCACGCACCGCGCTGTGGTCACGGCTTGTGGCAATGTTCCCATTGCGGGTGTTTCCACCGGCACCAATAACGCCTTCCCGGAGCACCGCGAGCCAACCATCACAGGGCTCGCCGTCGGCCTTGCGGTGACGGGCCGGGTGCCGGAGCCCGAGGCCTTCCTGCCCAACAAGAAGATCGTGGTGCGCGTCAACGGCCATGAGGAGATCGCGCTCGTCGATGTCGCGGTGGTGACCGAGCGTTACATCGGGGCGCGCGCATTGTGGCGCACCGAGACCTTCCGCGAACTCTTCGTCACCTTCGCCGACCCTGAGGTCATCGGCATGTCGGCAATAGCCGGGCTGCTGTCGCCCGTCACGCGCCTCGATCCGCATGGCCTCCACGTGCGACTGGAGCCGGAGGCCGAGGCCAACATCATCCTCGATACACCCATCGCCCCGGGCTACATGCGCGGCATCGGCATCCGTGATTACGTGCCGATGCAGGCCAATTTCAAGTATCGCCCGTCGATCACCGATGGCTCTATTGCGCTCGACGGCGAGCGCGAACTGTCCTTCACGCGCGATGACGACGTGACCATCGAACTCGTGCCGAACGCCTTCAGAACCGTAAACGTCAGCGGCTGCATGCAGTATGCCGCACGCCACGGCCTGATGAGAATGAAGCCTGCGCAAAAACCCGAACCGACCATGGGAGGAAACTGATGACTGCGCCGAACAGCACGGCGGGAATTTTCCCGCTGGATAAGCAGGGCCTGCTGAAGGCCTATCGTACCATGAAGACGATCCGCGATTTCGAGGAGCGTCTTCACGCCGAATTCGCCAAGGGCGACATTCCGGGCTTCGTTCACCTCTATGCAGGTGAAGAGGCAGCCGGCACCGGCATCATGATGCACCTCGAGGATCGGGACCGCATCGCCTCCACCCACCGCGGCCATGGCCACTGCATCGCCAAGGGCGTCGACCCTAGGGGAATGATGGCGGAAATCTATGGCAAGGTATCCGGCTCCTGCCGTGGCAAGGGCGGCTCCATGCACATTGCCGATCTCTCCAAGGGCATGATGGGTGCCAACGGCATCCTTGGTGCCGGCGCGCCGCTGGTCTGCGGTGCGGCACTCGCCGCCAAATATCGCGGTGACGGCGGTGTCGCCATCTCGTTCGTGGGTGATGGTGCCTCGAACCAGGGCACTTTCCTCGAAAGTCTTAACCTCGCTGCGGTGTGGAACCTGCCGGCGATCTTCGTGGTCGAGAACAATGGCTATGCCGAATCGACCTCGCGTGACTACGCCGTTGCGGTGGACAGTTTCGTCGACCGAGCCGCGGGCTTCGGCCTGCCAGGTGTCACGGTCGATGGCCTCGACTTCTTCGCCGTCTACGAGGCGGCAGGCGAGATCATCAAGCGGGCACGCGAAGGCGGCGGTCCTGCGCTGCTCGAGTGCAAAATGATCCGCATGTACGGCCATTTCGAGGGCGACCAGCAGACCTACCGCGCCAAGGGTGAGTTGGACGATATCCGCGCCAACAAGGACTGCATCAAGCTCTTCGCCGAGCGGGTAGTGGAGGCGGGTGTCATCCCGCGGACCGAACTCGATGCCATCGATCGCGAGATAGGAAAGCAGATCGAGGAAGCCGTGGTCTTCGCCAAGGCGGCACCGCTGCCGACAGCCAAGGACCTCACCACCGACGTCTACGTGAACTACTGAGCGCAAGGGAGAACAGAACATGGCACGCAAGATCAGCATGCGCCAGGCGATCAACGAGGCGCTGGACCAGGAAATGGCCCGTGATCCATCGGTGTTCATCATGGGAGAAGACATCGTCGGGGGCGCCGGCGGCATGGGCGAGATCGACGCCTGGGGCGGCGTTCTCGGCGTCACCAAGGGGCTCAACGCCAAGTATCCGGGCCGTCTGCTCGATACGCCGTTGTCGGAGTCAGCCTATATCGGTGCTGCCGTGGGGGCCGCGGCCTGCGGCATGAGGCCCGTGGCGGAACTGATGTTCCTCGATTTCATGGGCGTTTGCTTCGATCAGATTTTCAACCAGGCCGCCAAGTTCCGCTACATGTTTGGAGGCAAGGCGGAAACGCCGGTCGTCATCCGCGCCATGGTGGGTGCCGGCTTCCGCGCCGCCGCCCAGCACAGCCAGATGCTGACGCCGCTCTTCACCCACATCCCCGGTCTCAAGGTGGTCTGCCCATCCAATGCCTATGATGCCAAGGGGTTGCTCATCCAGTCGATCAGAGACAACGATCCCGTGATCTTCTGCGAGCACAAGAACCTCTATGCGGCGGAAGGGGACGTGCCCGCCGAGTCCTATGCCATCCCCTTCGGTGAGGCCAATGTGGTGCGTGACGGCAAGCATGCCACCATCATCACCTATGGCATGATGGTGCAGCGTGCAATGGAGGCGGCTGCGGCACTGTCCAAGCAGGGTGTCGAATGCGAGGTCATCGACCTGCGCACACTGTCGCCCATCGACTGGGACACGGTGATCGACTCGGCCGAGCGCACCGGCCACGTCGTTTGCGTCGACGAGGCGCATCCACGCTGCTCCATCGCGGCGGATGTGTCGGCGATGATCACGCAGGAGTGCTTCAAGGCACTGAAGGGTCCGATCCAGATGGTCACGGCGCCGCACACGCCGGTGCCATTCTCGCCGGTCCTGGAAGACCTCTACATCCCCTCGGCTGATGCCATTGCCAAGGCTGTTAAGAAGTCGATGGCGCATTGAAGATTGATTGAGTGAGGATACAGAGATGAGTGACCAGCGCATCGTGCCGATCGTCATGCCCAAGTGGGGCCTCTCCATGAAGGAAGGAAAGGTGACGGGCTGGCTACTGGAGGACGGCTCCCGGATCAATCCGGGCGACGCCATCCTTGAGGTCGAGACCGACAAGATCGCCGGCGCCGTGGAGGCCCACGAGAGCGGCGTTCTGCGCCGCCGGGTCGGCGAGCCGGATACCGTCTATCCGGTGAAATCGCTGCTCGGTGTCATTGCTGATCCCTCGGTGCCGGACGAGGAGATCGACCAGTTCGTCGCGTCCTACGTCACCCCCTCCGCGGACGACGACGAGGAGGACCAGGGTCCGAAGTATGAGTTCGTGGACACCTCGTCCGGCCAGATCCGCTATGCCAAGCGCGGCTCGGGCGACGACACCGTGGTGTTGATCCACGGCTTCGGCGGTGATCTCGATGGCTGGCTCTTCAACATCGATGCACTGGGCGAGGCGGCCACCGTCTATGCCCTCGATCTCCCGGGTCACGGCCAGTCGACGAAGTCTCTCGCCAATCCTTCGCTCGCCAGCATGACCTCTGCACTTAGTGAGTTCATGGAGAAGCTGGGGATCAGCAGTGCTCATCTGGTCGGCCACTCCATGGGCGGGGCAATTGCAATGCACCTGGCCTCTGACGATCCGCAGAGGGTGGACAGCCTGACGTTGATCTGTCCCGCCGGTCTCGGCAAGGAGATCGGTGGCTATGTCGATGCCTTCGTCGGCGCGCAGGGCCGCAAGGACCTGAAGCCGGTGCTGGAGCAGCTTTTCGCCGACAAGAGCCTGGTGAGCCGCCAACTCGTCGACGACGTGCTCAAGTACAAGCGCCTCGATGGTGTCGAGCCCCTGCTGAAGGACCTCGCCGCCTCGCTCTTCGCCGGCCAGACCCAGCAGGACCAGCCGGGCGAGAAGTTGGCGGGGGGCGACGCCCCGCCGACGCTGGTGATCTGGGGCAGGCAAGACGAGGTCATTCCTTCCGCACACGCGGAGAATTTGCCCGGCGCCAAGGTTGTGATCTTCGATGATGCAGGCCACATGGTCTACATGGAGAAGGCAAGCGACGTGAACACACTCATTAAGCAGCACATCGGCGGCTAGGGTCCGCGATCATCCCCGCAAGCATCATGGCCGGGCTGCCCTGTGCCATGAACGCTGCTTGGGTCACTCCTGCGCAAGATGGCGCCGCGAGGCTGGCGCCATCACTTCACATAGCCGGCCCGCACCTTCTTGATTTCCTCTTCGAGGATAATGGCGCAGGCCTCCTGGTCGGTCTTCGACTTGAAGCCCAGGCGCACCTTGCGAGCGCAGATGAACATCGCGGGGGATGGCAGGTCGTATTCGTCAAGGCAGACGTTGTCGATCAGGGCGCCGCGCTCGCCCGTCATCAGCCAGCTCACGCAGCGCCGGAACATCGGATCATCGAATGGTGGTTCCTCGGCCGCTGCGGCAAGGCTGGCGCCCAGGACGCAGAAGAGAAGGACGGCCATTGCAACCTTCATGCGAACCTCCAGCGGGGCGCCCCTGTTAACGGTCTACAGGAGAAGACGTTCGTCGAGAATGCCGCTTATCGGGCGATGAGTTTCAGCCCGATGGCCGTCACCAGTCCAGACACCGTCGCGGTCAACACCGTGCCCCAGGTGAGGTCGATGACGGCGATCCTCGTGGTGAAGCCCTTCATCACGGCGAGGTTGGTGAGGTCATAGGTGCCATAGGCCACGAGGCCCAGGATGGCACCGGAGAGAATCGCCTGGCCGACGGAGCCGCCCTGCACGGCGGGCCAGATCACCATCACCATCAGTCCGGTGACATAAAGGACGTAGAAGGCCCCGGCGGCGCCCATGTTGGGGGGCTGGCGCAGCAGTTCGCCGATCTCGCTCACATAGATGCTGCGGCCCAGCCACAGCAGCCAGACCATGTCGATGACAAGGAAGAGGACCGCCGCGGCAATCCAGAGAATGATCCACTGTGTCAAGCTGCTCTCCCGTCCGTTTGAGCTCATTACGGGCGGGAGGGCTGGGGGATCACATCAGGCGACGGCGCGGGCGAGTGCACATTGCGACCAAAGCTCCGACAAGGCGGACACCAGGTGATCGATGTCTGCGTCGGTGTGCAAGGGCGTTGGCGTGATGCGCAGCCGCTCCGTGCCGCGCGGCACGGTGGGATAGTTGATCGGCTGGATGTAGATGCCATGCTGGGCCAGCAGGATGTCGCTGATCCACTTGCACTTCTTGGCGTCGCCCACCATCACGGGAACGATGTGACTGTGGTTGGCCATGTAGGGCACGCCAGCCTGGTCCAGCTTCTTGCGGAGCTTCGCTACACGGTCCTTGTGGCGCATGCGCTCGAATTGCGAGTTCTTGAGGTGGCGGATCGACGCCGCGGCACCCGCCGCCACATGCGGCGGAAGGGCAGTGGTGAAGATGAAGCCCGAGGCAAAGGAGCGCACGAAGTCGCACAGTGCGGCGGAACCGGTGATGTAGCCCCCGACCACGCCGAAGGCCTTGCCCAGCGTCCCCTCGATGACGGTGACGCGATCCATCAGCCCCTCGCGCTCGGCGATGCCGCCGCCGCGCGGTCCATACATGCCCACCGCGTGAACCTCATCGAGATAGGTCATGGCGCCGTACTTGTCGGCGAGGTCGCAGATCTCCTTGATCGGTCCGATGTCGCCGTCCATGGAATAGACGGACTCGAAGGCGATCAGCTTGGGTCGCGTCGGGTCGGCGGCCTTCAGCAGGCGCTCGAGATCGTGCAGGTCATTGTGCTTGAAGATGTGGCGTTCCGCGCGGCTGTGGCGGATGCCCTCGATCATCGAGGCATGGTTGCCGGCGTCCGAGAAGACGATGCAGCCGGGAATGCAGCTCGCCAGTGTGCCGAGAGCCGCCCAGTTCGAGACATAGCCGGAGGTGAAGAGCAGCGCGCCTTCCTTGCCATGAAGGTCAGCGAGTTCGCGCTCGAGCGCGACATGGTAGTGATTGGTGCCCGAGATGTTGCGCGTGCCGCCGGCGCCCGCGCCGCAGCGGTCCAGCGCCTCGTGCATCGCCGCGATCACCGAGGCGTTCTGGCCCATGCCGAGATAATCGTTGGAGCACCAGACGGTGATTTCCTTCAACTCGGCGCCATGATGGGTCGCCCGCGGGAAGTCGCCCGCCTTGCGCTCGAGATCGGCGAAGACGCGGTACCGCCCTTCGGTCTTCAGGGCGTCGAGTTCGGTCTGGAAGAAGTTTTCATAGTCCATCGGGGGCACTCCGGAGGGCGGCTTTGAGGGGTGTATAGTCAAACCTAGGGGAGATGGAATTGCGCGATTTCGCCGCGTCCCGGCGGTGCGGCAGACTCCAGTTCCACAACTTTTCCACAGGCACCGGCAGCATCAGCATCCAGTGCTCGAAAACCGCCAGTGCGGCCAGGGCGGCAAGCAAGGCCCAGCCTGCCCGCTCCGCTGCCAGATCGGCCGAGAAGGCTTCCTGGAACAGCAGCACGGCACCAATCGTGGCGGTGGTGATCGAGAAAGGGAACAGCAAATTCATGGACTTACGGGTGAGGAAGCTCTTCAGCACCGCCATGTGGGCCGGCACGAACTCCTCCGATACGTTGCGCACGCCGAGGAACACATTGAGCCTGGCCGAGAGATGCATGGCCCACAGCAGCAGGTAGGCGCAAAGCCCCCAGTTGTTCACAGCTTCTCCACATAGGCCCCAGATGGCCAAGCCCACCGCCACAATGGCAATTTCGTGCCAGAGGTTTACCCCCAGCGCGTGGCCGAAGTGGCGCCAGCCGGTGCATCCGGGCGGGCAGGACTTCTTGCGCGGTCCCGTGACGAAGCCGGTGTAGAGGCTCAGTTCCTGCCAACCCCAGGCCAGAACGCCCCCGGTGAACGAGGCATAGACGGCAAGCAGCGAACTGTCATCCGCCTTTGCCCAGATCACCCACAGGGCGATGGCCAGTACCGCCGTGCCGCCCAGCATGCTCCAGCGGAAAGTCCGCACCGGCAACTGATCGAGATAGAAGATCAGCCCGGTGGCGAACCACCAGAGGAGCAGGGCATAGGCGATGGGCAACGCGTATTCCATCTGTCTCGTCTTACCAGGTCGGCGCCAGGCGGATGTCTGCGGGCAGGTTGTTGGACTTGGACGGGATCAGGTAGAGGCGCATGAGTGTCGCGCCCGCCGCCACCGCTGTCCATGCCTTCCCCAGCTTCGCTGTCATGCCACCTTTCTTCTGCCATACGGCGGCGCGGTCATTGATCTTCCTCAATTTCTCGAGGCCGGCGAAAAATGCCGGGTTGTCGATGTCGAGTTCGAGCGGGAACACCTGCCGCGAAATCTCGGAGGTGACCTTGAACACCTTGTAGCCATAGTCGGTGGGGTCGATGCCCAGCGCCGCATGGAAATGCGGTCGCTGGTGGTCGCGAACGTACATGGTGGCGAATACCGCCATCAGGAAGAACTTCACCCAAAGCTTGTTGAGGCCGGTGAGAAGTTCCGGATGTGCGCGCATCAGCAGTGCGAAGGCCTCACCGTGGCGGAACTCGTCATTGCACCACTGCTCGAACCACTTGAAGATCGGGTGGATGCGGTTTTCCGGATGCGCCTGCAAGTGCCTGAAGATCGTGATATAGCGCGCATAGCCGATCTTCTCCGAGAGGTAGGTCGCGTAGAAGATGAACTTGGGTCGGAAGAACGTATATTTCTTGGTCTTGGTCAGAAAGCCGAGGTCGACACCGAGGTCGAAGTCCTTCAGCGTGTCATTGATGAAGCCTGCGTGCCGGCCCTCATCTCGCGCCATGAGGCGGAAGAGCTCGCAGAGGTCCGGGTTGCTGCCGCGCTTCCTCATCTCGGAATAGAGCACACAGCCGGAGAATTCCGCCGTGAGCGAGCTCACCAGGAAGTCGACGAGCTCGCGCCGCAAACCCTCGGGCAGGGCGGCGAGATCGACGTGATCCCACTCGGCGTTGCGCTTGAAGTGGCCCTTGTTGGGATCGGATTGCATCTCGGCAATGAGCTTGTCCCACTCCTCGCGCACCGGCGAGACGTCGAGCTTGTCCAGCGCGGCAAAGTCGGTGGTGTAGAAGCGCGGGCTCAGCACTGTCGATTCCTGCGCCTTCGCCAATGTGTCCGCAGGCCTGATGCCCAGTGTCTCGATGGTCATTTTATAGCTCCTCCCCCGAAAAGCTGAATTCGAGCAGTTCCATGAATTCCAGATCGCCCGTGAGCTTAACCCATTTGCGCTCCAGCCAGGTGGCACGCGTGATCGTCGCCTTGCGGCGCTCGGTGGCAGTCTCGCCATATGGCACGACGATCGGCTTGCCGTGGACCAGCACCTCGTCGCCCGGCTGCACCGTCACGCCATCATCGAGATCCACATGTGCGCCGAGGCTTTCGAAGGTGTTCACCACGCGCACCGTGCACATCACGTCTTCCTTGGTCGGAGCGAAAATGTTCAGCATCAGTCCTGGTCTCCTGAAGGTGAAAGGAAGCGGACGAAGGACGCGGCATTGTCGCGGCCATAGGCAGCGAGGTCGAGCGATACGCCAGAGGCCGTGTCGACCAGCAGCAGCTGGCCATTGCTCAGGCGCTCGAGGCGATAGGCGTCGGAAACTTTGGCCTGTTCGGTCTGCCGCATGCGATTCAAGCCGCGCAGCACGCCGGGAATGAAGCCCTCGGCGCTGGTGTGGGTGATGACGGCGCCCGTCGTGGCATCGATCACGGCGACACCCTGGGCATCGCTCTCGAAGCGCAACAGCCGGCTTTGAGCCACATCGGAGGTACCGAGACTCTGCACCGGCGAATAGCCGCCGTAGCGGGCAAGGGACACGGCCAGCAGTGCGGCCACCACCATGCCCGCCGCGGCCAGCGCCGCAGGATGCGGACGATGGCTGCGGACGGGGTGCTGGGCCATTGCGGTTCTCATGCGACTACCGGCTGGCTGGACTGGGCGGCGCGCTGCGGGGCTGCTTCCGCCTGCATGGGAACCGTGACCGCACCGGAGAGCGCAGCGGCAAGCAGGTTCGCCACCTCGTCGGCCCGCGGCACCGAGCGCAGGCAGGGTTGGGGGTGCGCATACTTGAAGGGGCGCGCATGGGGCCACAGCATCAGATAGGCGACGCGGTCCTTCTTCGTCACCCTCAGCGGGATGTCGCCCGAGCCATTGCCGAAGAGGCGCAGAGACGCGCCGTCGATCTGGCTGAAGGGCAGGTTGATGGACACGGGCAGCGCCATGCCGATACGCATCACCACGCGCTTCGTGGTGATTGTGTAGACACTGGTCCGCGCGCTCAAATAGGCCAGCGCGGAGAGCAGGGCCGCGGCGGCGAGACCCATCGGCATCAACCACTGGAACGGCCTGATGGCCATGGCAAGGCTCTCGCCTTCTGCCAGGCGCAATGCGCCCGCAAGGAGGGTGAGGCCGGCGAAATACCAGATCACCTTGCGCACATGGAAGGCGTGCACCGCCAGGTCCTGCCAGCGCGGCGCACCCTGCCACAGCATGCGTTCGCCCTTGGGCAGCAGCTGCGGCAGGCCGCGTACCGGCTCGAAGTCGAAGTCGTCGTGGTCCTGTGTCATATCAGCGGCTCGGCGCGGTCGGCAGTGGCATAGAGGTGGCCGCCGGCATAGAAGGCACAGATCTTGTCTTCCTCCAGCCTGGTGACGACATCCGGGTTGCGAAGCCCCGGCACCTTGATGAACTGCTTCGACGTGATGGACTTCACCTCGACGCGCTTCCGGCCACCCCAGATGCGGGCCATCGTCGTCGGCAGCAACACGTTGCGGCTGTGGCCTTCCTTGTCGCTCACTTCGACCTCGAGGTAGCGCATGATGTATTCGGCGCGGTCGATCCACACGTCCTTCACCGTGCCGCCCTGCTTGCCGTCGCAGCCGATCACGGGCATGCCGCGCGGGTCGGGATCACGTTCCTCGATGTGCCAGTCCTCCGCGGTGCGCAGCGGGAAAAGCTTGGGCGCGCCGGTGAACAGCGCATCCGGAATGTCGCGGCGCTCGGCATAGGCGGCGGGACCGACGCCATCGACCAGCGGGTCGCCAGTGGGCTCGAGCGGTGCGCCCGGCCAGGGACCAATGGGGGTGGCCTTGATCTCGCGGTCGTCGCGCTCGTTGGCGCGCGGCGCCTGCACGGTGGAGCCGTCGGCGAGCAGGAAGGTCTTGGGTGCCGGAACGGCCGGGAAACCCTGCACGGTGATGTTGCCGGAGCGATCCGACTCCAGCGGATAGCCTTCGCGCTTGTCCTCGCGGCGGACATAGAAGATCAGTCCGATGAGGAAGGCCCAGAAGGCATAAAGCACGACCTGGGCGACATCGATGTACTGGGTCAAGGCTGCAGACATGGGCTTTCTCCTTCAGTCAGCCTGGATATTGCGCCAGACCGAAGCCTGGCTGTCTCGGTGAACGTTTCCCGCCGCGCACCAGTGGCCCGATGACGGCAAGGGTTGCGAACAGAAGCACGATCTCGATCTGGTAGACGGTGACGTAACCGGCTGCGGGGCCGGTCGTGGCGGAGCCGAGGTCGCCGCGCATGGCGAGGTCAGATACCGCATCCCGCAGCATGCCGCTGATGCCGACGCCGATGCCGGCGGCCGTGGCCTGCACGCCGCCCCAGGCGCCCAGTGCAAAGCCGCTCATGGTGCCGGAACCGCTGGATGCGAGGTCCATCGCGGCGGTCAGCATACCGACCGAGAACAGACCACCGCCAAGCCCGATGAAGAAAACCCCCGTCTGGAACAGCGACACCATGTCGAGCACCGGAGCGAAGATCACCGCCGCGAAGGCCATGATGCCCGCCAGCAGACCGAGCGAGGCAAGTCGGTACGGATCGCCGCCCTGGCCGAGGCGGCGGGCCGAGACGGCGAAGCCCGCCAGCGTACCGAGCGCCATTGTTGCGGTGAGCCAGGTCGTCTGCCCCACGGAAAGATGGAAGACCTGTCCGCCGAAGGGCTCCAGCAGGATGTCCTGCATCGAGAAAGCGGCGGAGCCGAGTCCTACGCCGATCAGCAGGCGCTTGGCGCGGCCGGCGGCGCTGAACTGTGCCCATGCCTCGCCGAAGCTGATGCGTGGAGCGTCCTTGGCGGTGAGCGAGGGGTTGCGCGCCTCCTGCTTCCACATGGCGATGCTGTTCAGGACGACGGTCAGCACCGCGACGCCCTGGATGATCTGGATCAGCTGCTTCGCGGTGAAGTCGTGCAACAGGCTGCCGAACACCAGCGCACTGGCCACCATGCCGAGCAGCAGCATGACGTAGAGCAGTGCAACCACGCGCGGCCGCGTCTCCTCGGAGGCGAGGTCGTTGGCAAGCGCCAGGCCCGCCGTCTGGGTGGTGTTGATGCCGGCACCGATGAGCAGGAAGGCCAGAGCCGCGCCCGCCTCTCCCCAGAGCGGTGAGCCATGGCCGTTGCCGGTGAGAACCAGCAGCGCGAAGGGCAGGATGGCGAAACCGCCGAACTGCATCATGGTGCCGAACCAGATATAGGGCACGCGACGCCAGCCGAGCACCGACTTGTGAGTGTCCGACTTGAAGCCGATCAGCGCGCGGAATGGGGCGATCAGCACCGGAATCGAGACCATCAGGCCAACCAGCCAGGCGGGAACGCCCAGTTCGACGATCATAACGCGGTTCAGCGTCCCGGTCAGAAGCACCATGGCCATGCCGACGGAGACCTGGAATAGCGACAGGCGCAAGAGGCGCGACAAGGGCAG
>JAXMCT010000021.1:0-19971 GCA_046349235.1 Hyphomicrobiales bacterium | reverse complement strand
TCGATCGTCGCCGACCGGGGACTGGGCCTCAGGATGAAGGTCATCGCCTTCGACCCGTTCCTCAGCCCGGAGCGCGCCATCGAGATCGGCGTGGAGAAGGTGGAGCTGGACGAGATCTTCCGCCGGTCCGACTTCATCACGCTGCACACGCCGCTGACCGACAAGACCCGCAACATCGTCGATGCCGCGGCGCTGGCGAAATGCAAGAAGGGCGTGCGCATCATCAACTGCGCGCGCGGTGGTCTGGTGGTGGAGGATGCGCTCTATGACGCGCTGAAGTCGGGCCATGTGGCCGGAGCGGCGCTCGACGTGTTCGAGGTGGAACCGGCGACAAGCCACAAGCTGTTCGAGCTCGACAACGTGGTGGCAACGCCGCACCTCGGTGCATCGACGGGAGAAGCCCAGGAGAACGTGGCGCTGCAGGTGGCCGAGCAGATGGCCGACTACCTGATCACGGGTGCCGTCTCCAATGCACTCAACATGCCCTCCATATCGGCCGACGAGGCACCGCGGCTGCGGCCCTTCATCGCGGTGGCGGAGAAGCTCGGCTCCTTCGCGGGCCAGCTTACCGAAGAGCCGGTCACCGGGATCGTGATCGAATATGCGGGCGATGTCGGCGAGATGAACACCCGGGCCCTCACCTCGGCTGCCCTGTCAGGCGTGCTGCAGCCGATGCTCGGCACGGTGAACATGGTGTCGGCCCCCGTTGTGGCGCGCGAGCGCGGCATCAAGGTGGACGAGGTGAAGCAGACCCAGCGCGGCGCCTATGAAACTTACATCCGCCTCACGGTGAAGACGGCGAACCTCGAACGTTCCGTCGCCGGTACCGTTTTCTCGGACGGCAAGGCGCGCGTCATCCAGATCAAGGGCATCGACATGGAGGCCGAGTTCGGCCCGCACATGCTTT
Source organism: Hyphomicrobiales bacterium (assembly GCA_046349235.1). Lineage (GTDB taxonomy): Bacteria > Pseudomonadota > Alphaproteobacteria > Rhizobiales > Aestuariivirgaceae > Aestuariivirga. The sequence goes on along the minus strand of JAXMCT010000021.1, from coordinate 19,064 downwards.
ATGTGACCAACGAAGACAAGCCGGGCTTCATCGGCGCGCTGGGCACGATCCTCGGCAATGCGGGTGTCAACATCGCTACCTTCAACCTCGGTCGGCGCGCTCAGGGCGGCGAGGCCATCTGCCTGGTTTCCATCGACGAAGCGCCGCCACCCTCGGTGTTGCAGGCGGTGGCCTCCCTGCCGCAGGTCCGGCAGGCAAAGCCCCTCGCCTTCTGAGCAGGTATGGCGGGCTACTGCTGCCCGCCCATCATCTTGGAGACGTCTGCGCCATTCACCGTGATGGCACCGGCGGGAGTCGACTCGATCTTCCATGAGAGCGAGCCATCTGCCTCCGCCTTGCCCAGGCCCTTCACCAGCAGCAGCGCGGCGCTCATCTGCTGGACATCGGGCGGGGCGGCCTGGAGTGCTGCCATGGTCTCGTCGAGGCCCTTGATCTTCACCAGAGCCTGGCCCGCGGGCATCGCAACCGGACCTGCCGTCATGCTGCCGGCCGCCGTCAGATCATAGAGCCTGGCGAGAATCTGGCTCGGGCCCAGCGTGATGGTGACGGCGCCCTTGGGCATCAGGGCCTGCATGAGGGGTGCATCCAGTTCCTTCGGCAGGGGATCGGGCTTCGACAGATCGATCTTGTCGAGGATCAGGGCGGCTGCGGCTGCGAGGTCGAAGTCGGAAACGCCCACGTCGAGGCTGAAATTGCCGGGGATCATCCCCGCGGCCCATGCTGGCACCAGGGCCTGCGGTATCTGCAGGCCGGTGAAGCTGAAGGTCTCGCGCAGCTTGCCATCCGCTACGACGCCGTTCATCTCGGCGCCAAAGCCGAACTGCTTCACCGCGACGGGGCCGAAGGGCGTGGTGGCGGTCACGTCGTCGAGCGTGCTCGAGCCGGACAGGCTGGTGAACAGCGGCAAGGCGGCACGCAGCTTGTCCTTCAACACGGCCTGCTGGGCGACGACGGCCTGCGGCTCCTGGTTGGCGACGAGCCAGGTGACGATGTCACTCACGGCCTTCAGCTTGAGACCCTTGATCACGCCATCCTGCTTTCCGGTAGGAGAGGTGATGACGACATCCATGGCAGGCGTCGAGCCATCGGCGGCGGCGGGCACGCTGATCGTCTCCTTGAGACCGGTAAAGCCGTAGGTGCTCGTTGCATCGGCACTCTCGGGCGTCCCCTGCATCGCCGTCTGCATGCTGACTGTCTCGATATCGTAGCTTATGCGGGTGGTGGATCCGCCCTCCGTCATCGTCTGGTCGGCAACGATGGCCTTGAATTCGGCCGTCGACGTGGAAAAGCCCCCAAGCGCTTCGTCGAAGGTGCCGGTGGAGGTAACGGTGCCGATCTTGCCCCTCGTCTCGCCCTGGCCCTTGACGCCGAAGGCGAAGTCGAGCGGCTGGCTCTGGTCCACCTTCCACTTGCCGCCGCCCTGATCGGTCAGTGTCCATTCCAGCGGCGAGAGCGTGAGGCTCACGGTGGGGTCCTTCACCTTGGCGAAGAGCGGCGTGAGATCGAGCTTGGCAGCATAGCTGTCGCCCTGGGGGCTGACGCTCACCACACCGGGCGTATTTCCGAGATAGGACTGGAACAAGGTGGTGAGGCGCTGGGCCTCCTCCGGCGTCGCCGCGGCAAGGGCGGGGGCGCTGACCCCCAGCAGGAACCCGAAGGTCAGGATGGCGGTGGCTGTCTTCATGGGCGTTGCACTCTCAACTGGTGGATTTGCTGAGGCTTGCACCCCAGAACCGCCACGTCAACTGCCTCCAAGAGTGGGCAGTGTTAGCGCTCGAGGCTCATGATCTTCATCAGTGTCATTCCGTTGACGAGCAGTTCTCCACTTTCGGGCTTGGTTATGTTCCATGTCATGCGACGCTGCTCATCAATTTGTGCGGCCGCAATCGCCGCGGCGAAGGTGGAGAGGAGACCTGCCGCCTGCGGGACATCGCGCAGCACCTCCATCACAGGGTCCATGCCGTCGACCCGAATGACGCCCTCTCCAGAGGCCGCGGCGGCCGGTCCAGCGTTGAGGCGCCCTTCGGTGGAGATACTGTAGAAGGGAGCTTTCGCGTCGCTGGGGGCAATGTCGAGGGTCACGTGGCCTGTGGGAAACAGTGCCTTGCCGAGTGCAGACTGGGTGGATGGCGGAATGGGAGGAGTCTTTCCCGGCTCAAGCGTATTCGCGATCAGGGTTGCCGGCGCCAGCAGATCGAAGCCCGACAACACCAAATCCAGGTTGAAACGAGAGGGCACGAGACCTTGCGCCCACTCTGGCACCATGCCGATTGGCAGGCGCAGGCCGCTGGCCTGCAAGTGCTCCCGTATCCTTGCGGAACTGGAAAGACCGGACATCTCTACCTCGGCCAGGGCTTGACGAAGTTTGACCGGGCCGCCTGGCGTTTCAATCACGAAGCCGTCGAAACTCGTTACGCCTTTGACCTGCCGGAAGAGCGGCAAAGCGGCCAGCAATTTCTTCCTGAGCGTGATCTGATCGGCAGTCCTTGCCGCTGGCGACGGGTGTGCCGCGAACCAACGCCACAGATCGGTTATGGCAGCGACGTTCAAAGCCTCCATATGGGTGTCGGAGCTGCCGCTGGGCGCGGCCGTTGCGAATGAGAGTCCCCCGGGAGGTCCACCGGGGGTGGGGGGCGACTTGATCTCTTCCCGGAAACCGGTGATGTCATAGTGAATGACACTGTCGCAGGCTTCCGCCGTGCCTGAAGCGCTCGCCTGTTTCACGATCTTATCGGCAGAGTAGCGAACGCTGACAGTCTGCTGAGGCGTGACAAGTTTTTCCGATACAGAGAGGCCCACGTATTCAGTTGTGTCGGAGGTGAAGTTACTCACCGCCTCATCGAACACGGCTGTGCTCTTGACCGAGTCTAGCCTTGCTTCGATCACGAGACTGGGGGTGAGCAGAGAAAAGTGCAGCGCCTGGTCTTCACGGAGTTTCCAGCGCCCGTCACCCAGCGGAGTCAACTTCCATTCGATCGGTGAGATTTCCATTGTGACGTGCTGTTCAACACCCATGGCAGGAACGCTGTCTTTCAGGAATGCAGTCAGGTCCAACCGGACATCATAGTCCTCACCGGACGGCGTGACTTTGACCGCGCCAGAGGCCGGGCCGAGGTAAGACCGGAACAGGCCGGCCAGACGTTCGGCTTCCCCGGAGGTTGCTGCAGCGTGGCCGGGACCGATGCCAGCCAGCAGAACGACAGTTGAAAGGGCAGCGACCAGCTTCATTTCCATAACCCAAGGTTGATTAAGTAAAGAAAATTGCACCTTTTGTCATAGCCGTCAACTCACCCGGGGCGCATTTTGCCCCTTCGTTTCTCCCGTTTGCCTTGGCGTTCAGATGGTGTAAGAGCCCGTAACGGCTCCGGCGGCTCACCCGCGCGGGGCCGTTCCTGTGTCTGAAAGGGGCCTGAGATGGCGAATGTGGCGGTGGTCGGCGCGCAGTGGGGCGACGAGGGCAAGGGCAAGCTGGTGGACTGGCTGTCCGAGCGGGCCGATGTGGTGGTGCGCTTCCAGGGCGGGCACAATGCCGGCCATACCCTCGTGATCGACGGCGTCACCTACAAGCTTTCGCTGCTCCCTTCCGGCATCGTGCGACCCGGCAAGCTCTCGGTCATCGGCAACGGAGTCGTGATCGACCCCTGGGCGCTGGCCGCCGAGATCGACAAGCTCTCCTCGCAGGGCGTGGAGATTTCCCGCCAGAACCTGCGCGTCGCCGGAAATGCCACCCTGATCCTGCCGCTCCACCGCGAGCTCGACCAGCTGCGCGAATCTGCTGCCGGTGCGGGCAAGATCGGCACCACCGGCCGCGGCATCGGCCCGGCCTATGAGGACAAGGTCGGCCGCCGAGCCATCCGCGTCAACGACCTCGCCGACCTCGCCACCATCGGCCCCAAGGTGCAGCGCCTGCTCGCCCACCACAACGCGCTCCGCCGCGGCATGGGCGAGGTCGAGGTCAAGGCGCAGGACCTGATCGCGCAGCTCGCCGAGATCGCGCCGCGCATCCTGCCCTTCTCGGATGCCGTGTGGTCGCTGCTCGACGACATGAAGCGCGAGGGCAAGCGCATCCTGTTCGAGGGCGCGCAGGGCATCCTGCTCGACATCGACCACGGCACCTATCCCTATGTGACCTCCTCCAACACGGTGGCCGGCCAGGCCGCTGCGGGCTCAGGCCTCGGACCGTCCTCCATCGGCTATGTGCTGGGCATCGCCAAGGCCTACACCACGCGCGTCGGCTCCGGTCCCTTCCCGACCGAGCAGGAGAACGAGATCGGCGAATACATCGGCCAGCGCGGCCGCGAGTTCGGCACGGTGACGGGGCGCAAGCGCCGCTGCGGCTGGTTCGACTCGGTGCTGGTGCGCCAGGCGATCAAGACCTCGGGCATCCACGGCATCGCGCTCACCAAGCTCGACGTGCTCGACGGTCTCGACGAGATCAAGGTCGGCATCGGCTACGAGCTCGACGGCAAGCGCCTCGAGCGGCTTCCGGCGGCGGAAGAGGCACAGAAACGCGTCGTTCCGATCTACGAGAGCTTCGAGGGCTGGAAGGGCACCACCGCCGGGGCGCGCAGCTGGGCGCAGCTGCCGGCGCAGGCAATCAAGTACGTGAAGTACCTGGAGGAGCTGATCGAGTGCCCGGTGGCGCTGCTTTCCACCAGCCCCGAGCGCGACGACACCATCCTGATGAAGGATCCCTTCGAAGACTGATGTGCTATGCTGCGGCCTTCCTTGGGGAAGGACGCAGCATCATGGACGCGCAACAGTTGAAGGACCTGCAGGCGCCGATCAAGGCGGCCTACCGCGAACACCCTGAAAAGGCCGTCGTCACGCTCAGGGCCGAGGGCAAGCTGGGCGAGAACGTTTCATGCTCGGTGGCGACCGGCCGTGCGCTGGTCGAAGCCGGGCTTCACCCGGCCACGGGTGGCAGCGGGCTGCAGGCCTGTTCGGGCGACATGCTGCTGGAGGCGCTGGTCGCCTGTGCAGGCGTGACGCTCAATGCTGTGGCCACCGCGCTGGCGCTTCCATTGCGCGGCGCAACGATACGGGCGGAGGGCGATCTGGACTTCCGCGGCACGCTGGGTGTCGAAAAGACCGCCCCCGTGGGCTTCCGCGACATCCGCCTCAGCTTCGACCTCGAGGGCGATCTCAACGAAGAGCAGAAGGCGCAGCTTCAGAAGCTCACCGAGCGCTATTGCGTCGTCTACCAGACCCTGCGCACTCCACCTGCATTCACCGTCAGCTTCGGCTGATCAGCGTTTCGACTTTCCTGGCCGGAGCGTCTTGCCGAGGATGTGGTCGTCGCGGCCGATCACATGCGCCGTCGAGCCGACGATCAGCGGGTCCGGCCCCGTCACCACCTTGGTGTTCTTGTTGGGGTAGGGCACGGAGGAGAGGAAGAACTGCATGCAGTTCAGCCGTGCCCGTTTCTTGTCATCGGACTTGATGATGGTCCAGGGCGAGTCGGCGGTGTCGGTGTAGAAGAACATCGCTTCCTTGGCCTCGGTATAGTCGTCCCACTTGTCGAGCGAGGCCTTGTCGATGGGCGAGAGCTTCCACTGCTTCAGCGGGTCGTTGCTGCGCGACTCAAAGCGGTGCAGCTGCTCTTCACGCGTCACCGAGAACCAGAACTTGAAGAGACGGATACCGGAACGCACCAGCATGCGCTCGAGATCCGGGCACTGGCGCATGAATTCGAGATAGTCGTTGGGCGTGCAGAAGCCCATGACGCGCTCGACGCCGGCACGGTTATACCAGGAGCGGTCGAAGAACACGATCTCGCCACCGGCCGGCAGGTTCTCGATATAGCGCTGGAAATACCATTGCGTGCGCTCGCGCTCATTGGGCTTCTCGAGCGCCACGACGCGCGCCCCGCGTGGGTTCAGATGCTCCATGAAGCGCTTGATGGTGCCACCCTTGCCGGCGGCATCACGCCCCTCGAACAGCACGATGATGCGTTCGCCCGTTTCCTTCACCCAGTTCTGGAGCTTGAGGAGCTCGACCTGAAGTTTCGCCATCTCCTCTTCATAGAGCTTGTTGCCCATGCGCGACTTGTAGGGGAACTCGCCGCTCTCGAAGGCGTGGCGGATGGCTTCCGGATTATGCCGGAGCCGCGCCAGCGACGGTCGCGCCTGCAGTTCCTCCTGGGGCGCCTCCGGTTCTGGGGTTGGCGTGGCAATGGCTTGTTCGGCCGGTTTGGCCGTGGCTGTGCTTGTGTCTGGCATGAGGCCCCCGCTGCGATGACGTGAAGCGGCGATTCTGCGCCTCCGGAGGGAAAGTGCCCTTGATTTTGATCAAGGATCAGAATTCACGTCGCTCGACGAAGAAGCCGTAGAGCGAGGTGAAGACGGAGGCGTTGAAGAGCGCATAGAAGAGCTGCATCACGATGAGGCCCACCGTCATGACCAGGTCGCCGAGCATCGGACTCAGCTGCGCGGTTCCGCTGCCAACCAGGATGAGCAGGAAGAGCCCGCCCAGCGTGATCGTCCAGCTGAGCAGGAAGACGCCCAGGCATTGCCAGAAGTTGCCTTCACTTGCCTTCCAGGCGTCGCCGAAGCCGAAACCACCGTCGCCCAGCGAAATCGCCGGGAACCGGATCGACAACCGGGTGACGATGCCGCCGATGAGCACGGCACCGGGCATGGCGATGATTGCCATCGAAGGCGCCAGCAGGGACAACGCCAGCAGCAGTGCCGTGGGCACGACCGCCGCCACGATGAGCAGGAACGAGAACAGCGCATAGCGCAGCACGTTGCCGTCGATGCGAAGGCTGCGGCCGAGCTCGTCGCGCAGGATGAATCGCTGCCAGCTCACCGCCATGGAACTCGTGGCAAGCAGCGAGACGATGAAGGTGGCGATCTGCACCGGAGAAATCGAGGGCAGCTGATCTGCTGTCATGTTTGCAGCGACATCGGGTGGTGCGAAGTAAAGCTCGGCGACGGCGCAGAGCAACAACACGGGCAGCCACGGAAAGGCGATGCGCGCACCCACCCGGCGGAAACTCCAGACCGAATTCAACGCGTGGGAAATTGCCTTGGTGGGTGAAAGCTTGCGCATGCTGCCTGCGATAGTTGAGTGCGGCAAACTAGACTGCCGTTCGGGCCAAGGAAAGCGCAAACCCATGCGTTTCAGGCGGCACGGCGCCGTGGTGGCCGCGGGCGGCGCGCAAGGCCCTGAGCGAAATTGTTGAGGATGATTGCCGCAAGGTCGCTTGGCGGGGCAGGCCGGCCCAGCAGATAGCCCTGCGCCAGGTCGCAGCCGATGTCGCGCAACAGGGAGAGTTGGCGCCGCGTTTCGATGCCTTCCGCCGTCACCGTCATGCCCAGTCCGTGGCCGAGCTTCACGATGGCGCGCAGCACGTTCTTGGCCGAAGCCGAGTGATCGAGTGCGGCCGCGAAGCTGCGGTCGATCTTCAGCTTCGAGAAGGGAAACTTGCACAGATAGGCGAGGCTCGAGTAGCCGGTGCCGAAGTCATCGAGCGCCACGCCCACGCCCATGTCGCGCAGCAGGCGCAACTGGCCCAGAACCAGCTCGTTGTCGCTCATCAGCGTGCCCTCGGTGATTTCGACTTCGAGGCGGTAGGCAGGTAGCGCATGGCGTTGCAGCGCCCGGCGGACCGTGTTGACGAGCGTCCCGCAATAGAACTGTGCCGGCGAGAGATTGACCGCGACGACGAGATGGGCGGGCCATTGCGCGGCTGCGCGGCAGGCTTCGTCCATCGCCCACTGTCCGATGTCGGCGATGAGGCCGCATTGCTCGGCGAGCGGAATGAATTCCGACGGCGGAATCGGGCCAAGCTCCGGGTCATGCAACCTGATCAGTGCCTCGAATGCCACGAGTTCGCCGCTGCGCATGGCATAGAGGGGCTGGAAATCGAGGCGCAGCGCGTCGCCGCTCACCGCCTCGCGCACGGCGCGCTGCAGGGCGAGGCGGCGCTGCGCGTGGGCTGCCATGTCCGGTGAGTAGAAGCCGTAGCCAGGGTTGCCCTGTCGGCGTGCCTCGGCGAGCGCCAGTTCTGCGCTGTTTACGAGGTCGCCCAGGGTCTGCCCGTCGGTCGGCGCCAGCGCGATACCGGCGTGCGTTGATACGGTGGTGGCCAGCTGAGCGAAGCACGGGCCCGTGGCGAGGCCGGCGGTGAGATTTCGGGCTAGCTCGAGCACCGCCATCGGGTCGACGAGACCCGGCAGGAAAACGAGGAAGTGCTCCTCGCTCCAGCGGGCGGCGCATGCCCCCTTGGGGAGCAGCGCGGACAGTCGGTCCTGAGCCTCGGCGAGGGCCAGCCGGGCCGCTTCACCGTCCTCGCTTCGGGAGATCCAGGCGAGGCCGGCAATTTCGCAGAGGATGACAGAAGCCGCACCAGACGCATTTCGGGCGGCCTCTGCCGCAAGCGACGGCCGCGCCATCAGGCCCGGCGGTGCATGGTGACGCATGCTGGAGGGTGGCGTCAGGGGGCCGGCCAGGGTTCCGGCTGCCAGCACGGCGGCGGCGAGCGCCAGCAGTGCGACCGGCCCCGCTTCCGCCCGAATGCCCTGTGATGCGAAGAGCACAGCAAATGCCAGCCCAGCCGCCGCAATGATTCCCAGCAGCCATCCTATTCTCGCTCCCGGTCGTGACTTGCCGAATCTGAGCAGATCTGTGCGCATGACCAAACCAAGTTCTGTCGTGATTTGCGGCATCCTGCATGGCGAGTGTATTCAGAGCTGTATATGAGCGCAGTTAACAACTTTAAATTGTTGTCCATGGTTCATGGAGTCTTGATCTGATGCCGATAGACCAGCCGCGCCGCGCGTTTTGTCTCGGATTGTTTGGCGTTGCAGCAGGGGCCTCGCCGGTCCTGGCCGGCGGCCGCTATCTGGACTATGCCCGGGGCCTTGCCGCCCATCCCCCAAAGGGTTCGCGCTACCGGCCCGATGTGGAGGCGGAACTCGTCGACCTGCTCAACGCCTATCGCAGCCAGCAGGGCAAGGCGCCCGTCGTTGCCGATGCCGTCTTTCAGGACGCGGCGCGGGCGCATGCGGCGGACATGATGCTGCATGATTTCATGGGCCATTCGTCCTCCACCGGCACGAGTTTCCAGGGCCGCATGGCGGCCTTTGCAGGCGACGTCACGAAATACCCGTCGATCGGCGAGAACGCGGCGCGGGAAACGGGTGACGCCTCATTGGACGAGAAGGGGCGCCTGCTGTTCCAGCAATGGGTCGGCAGCCCGCCGCACCGCCGCAACATGGTCAACCGCAGCTTCGCCTTCGTCTCGACCGGCGTCATTGAGCGCGGGGGCGACATCTGGGCAGTGCAGATCTTTTTTGCCACGCCGCGCGCCAAGGGACTGTTCCAGTAGCGCCGCTGCCGCAAGGAAGAGGGGCCGGGACGTGCCCGGCCTTGCTGATGTCGACGAAAGGTAGCGGCAGTTAAGCGGTGGGCGCCGGCAGCGTCTTGGGTGCGAGGAGCCGCTGGGAGGCATTCTTGACGGCCTTCTGGACCTTTTCGAAAGCCCTCACCTCGATCTGGCGGATGCGTTCGCGCGACACGCCGAATTCCTGGCTCAGGTCCTCCAGCGTCGCAGGGTCGTCCTGCAGGCGGCGGGCCTCGAACACGCGGCGTTCGCGATCGGTGAGCTTGTCCATCGCGTCCGTCAGAAGGCCATGGCGCATGCTCTGCTCTTCCGACTGGACGAGCATTTCTTCCTGGTTGTCGGACTCGTCCACCAGCCAGTCCTGCCACTCGCCTTCGCCGTCCTCGCGGACGGTGGCATTGAGCGACGTGTCGCCACCAAGGCGGCGGTTCATCGAAATGACGTCGTCTTTCGTGACGCCCAGCTTCTTGGCGATGAGGTCGACCTGGTCCGGCCGCAGGTCGCCATCCTCAAGCGCCTCGATCTGGCTCTTCACCTTGCGCAGGTTGAAGAACAGCTTCTTCTGGTTTGCCGTGGTGCCCATCTTGACCAGAGACCACGAGCGCAAAACAAACTCTTGAATCGAGGCCTTGATCCACCACATGGCGTAGGTGGCCAGGCGGAAGCCCTTGTCGGGCTCGAACTTCTTCACGGCCTGCATGAGGCCCACGTTTCCTTCGGAAATGACCTCGCCGATCGGCAGGCCATAGCCGCGGTATCCCATCGCGATCTTCGCCACGAGGCGAAGGTGCGAGGTGATGAGCTTCTCGGCGGCACGAGTGTCGCCGTGTTCCTTCCACCGCTTGGCGAGCATGAACTCCTCGTCAGGCTGCAGCATGGGAAACTGGCGGATGTCCTGCAGGTAGCGCTGCAGACCGGCTTCACCCGAGGCGATTGCGGGGAGGGACGTGGTCCTTGCCATCTTTCAAAGCCTTTCCTGTCTGAGTGCCATTTCTAGCGGACAATTACGCAAAAAATAAGACACTGGAGCGGTTACAGATAGTCACGCTTCCGTGTTGTTCAAGCGGAGGCAAGCAAGGAGCCTGCCAAAATCCTCTGGAGCCGGGCTTTCGAACTGCATCCGCCGCCCCGTCCGGGGATGCTCGAAGCCCAGGCTCGTTGCGTGAAGTGCCTGACGATTCAATGTGTTGAGTGCCTCTCTTGCGGCCTCGGTCAGTTTTTTCGCCGAGGTCCTGTAGCCTGCACCGTAAACCGGATCTCCGAGCAGCGGATGTCCGATATGAGCCATATGCACGCGGATCTGGTGGGTACGCCCGGTTTCCAGCACGCAGCGCACGAGACTGGCGACCGGGGGCTTTCCGAGTACCTCCAGCACCTCGTAATGGGTCACCGCCTCACGGGCATTGGCGCCTTTCGACACCGCCATCTTCTGGCGATTGGTGGTGGAGCGGTCGATGGCTGCCACGACGCTTCCCTGCCTCCGTTCGGGAACGCCCCAGACGAGGGCGAGGTAACTGCGTTCGAGCCGCCCGTCGCGGCCATGGGCGGCGAACTGTTCTGACAGGCCATGGTGGGTCTTGTCGTTCTTGGCCACGACGAGCAGCCCGCTGGTGTCCTTGTCGAGGCGATGGACAATGCCGGGCCGCTTCACGCCGCCGATGCCTGACAGGCTGTCGCCGCAATGTGCGATCAGGGCATTGACCAGTGTGCCGGTCTCGTTTCCGGCGCCGGGGTGCACCACCAGTCCCGCGGGCTTGTCGATCACGATCAGGTCCTTGTCCTCGAAGATGATGGACAGGGCCATGTCCTCTGCCGCGGGCAGGGCCGCGGCCGCCTCAGGCAGGACAACGCGGATGAGATCGCCCGGTTTCACCTTGTGCTTCGCCTCGGTCACCGTCTCGCCCTCGACACTGACCGCCCCTTCCGCGATAAGGGCCTGGAACCGGGCCCGGCTCATGTCGGGGAAAGCCGCGGCCAGCGCCTTGTCGAGGCGGTCGGCCGCCGTGGAACTGGTTTCGAGGAGTTGTGAAGGCACTGACATGAGCGAATCCGATCCCTTGCAGGCGGGCGATGCCGCGCCGATGGAAATTCCCGCCTCCGCCCGCCGCCTGCTGCGGCTGGTCTATATCATGGGCGTGATCCTGGTGCTGCTGTTCGTGATCCTCGTCGCCGCCATCATCTGGAAGGCCAACCACAAGGCCCCGCCGCGCCCAGAGGCACCGCCCCAAACCATTGACCTGGGTCTACCGGCCGGCGCCAATATCCAATCGGCGGCGCTCGACGGAGATCGCCTGGTCATCACCACGGCCCGCCAGGTGATCGTCGTCGACGTCCGGAAAAACGCCGTCATCTCCCGCATAACCGCAGGCCCCTGAAGGGCTTGCACTGGCCGGAGAGCCCCTATATAGGGAGCCCATTCCTCGGAGAGCTCCCTTCGTCTATCGGTTAGGACGGCAGCCTCTCACGTTGCAAAGGCGGGTTCGATTCCCGCAGGGAGCGCCAACCTTCTAAGTCCCCGTTAGTCTTGATGTTCTCAAATCATCACTAAGACAAAACGTAGAACCCCGCGATGGACTAGTCAGCGAGTCTAACCAGCTGCTTCCCGAAGTTTTCGCCCCTCATCATCCGAACAAATGCTGTCGGTACGGACCCGATTCCCTCCATCACATCTTCGCGCGTTTGGAGTAGTCCCTGTTTGTACCAGCCGAGGAGGTCCGCTCTCGCTGTCTCGTAGTCGGCCGCAAAGTCGTCGAGCAGGAAGCCCTGGATGCGCGCCCGCGTGATCAGTGTTCGCCTTAGGTGGCGCAGACCGATATCAGGCTGGTCGAAGCGATCGGCCAACGCGATCGTGCCGACGATCACCACGCGTCCAAAAGTGTTCAGGTTCAACATCGCTGCGTCGTGGATGGGTCCTGCGGTGTTGTCGATGAAGACATCGACTCCTCCCGGGCAGGCCTGGGCGACGTCCGCCACGAGGTCGGCCGATGTCCTGCGGTTCACCGCATGAAGATAGCCAAGCTCCCGGCACCAGGCGGCCTTGGCATCAGAACCGACAACGGCGACAGGATTGAACCCTTTGATACGGGCGATCTGTCCCGCGACTTGCCCAACGGCGCCCGAAGCCGCCGAGATGAGGACGGTCTCCCCGATTTTCGGAGCGCCGGTGCTGAGAAGTGCGAAGTAGGCCGTCAAGCCCGGCATCCCGAGGTAACTCAGGCATGACTGGACCGGCGCACCCTCGCCGGACACGTGCCTGGCGGTCGCAGCAGAAATCACCGTGTATGGCTGCCAGCCGAAATCGTCGCTCATCACCAGGTCGCCAGGCTTGAAGCCGTTCGCCTCTGACGCGATGACCTCGCCGACGCCGCCCCCCGTCATGAGGTCTCCCAGCTTGAAGCCGGTGGCATAGTTCTTCGCCGGGCTGATCCGACCGCGCATGTAGGGGTCAACCGTGAGCCACATAACCTTCACCAGCAATTCGCCAGCCCGGGCGACGGGCATGCTTCTGTCTTCCAGCGTCCAGTTGTCCGGCGTCGGCATGCCGGTGGGATAGCTGTTCAGAACCCAGCTGGGATTGGTGGCCATGGTGATCTCCTTTTCTGACAGATCATGCACTAGACCGGATTGCGTGATAATAGCTGCTTCGGAGAAACATTGTTCCGAATTACGAGAGAGTTCTTGGATGGATATGACCCAGTCCATGCGGGTGGCCGTTGCAGTCGCCCGGGTGGGAAGCTTTGGAGGGGCTGCTCGGGAGTTGCGGCTGTCGACGGCCTCTGTGAGCCGCATCGTCGCCGATCTCGAGGCCGATCTCGGCGTCCGTCTTTTCAATCGAACCACCCGGCAACTGAGCCTCACCGATGCCGGGCAGGACTTCGTGCGCGAAAGCGCGGCAATGCTGGAGCAACTTGAGTCCATGCGGAACCGGGTGCGCGAGCGCCACGACATGCCCAGGGGCGAATTGCGGGTTTCCTGTGTGGCGGCCTTCGGCAGTGAGTGCCTCGCCCCCGTCCTTCCCGGCTTCCTCAGCCGCTTTCCCCAATTGAGCGTATCCGTGGATGTGGGAAACAGGATCGTGGACTTGATCGATGAGCACTATGACGTGGCCATCCGGGTCGGGCCACTTCGCGATTCTTCGATGGTCGCGCACAAGATCGCCTCTCAGCAAATCCTGGTGGTCGCAACGCGGCAGTTCTGCAAGCGCCACGGAACGCCGAAGACGCTGGAAGACCTCGCGTCCCTTCCGTCGATCACTCAGATCAGCGGAGACTGGGGGCAAATACACCGGTTCCGCTTCCGTGGCGAAGCGATCGACTTCGAAGTGCCGCGACACTGCACGATGAATTCCGCTGCCGCGGTGAAAAATGCCTGTCTTACTGGCTATGGCTTCTCGCTGCTGCCGGACTTCATGGTTGCCAAGGAGATCGCCGACAACCGTCTTGTCCGACTGCTGCCGGACTACAAGCCCGAGGAGTGGCCGATCTACGCCTTCCATGCGGAACGGCGATACACCCCTCAAAAGGTTCGTGTGTTCGTCGACTATCTAGCTGCAACTTTTTCTGCGTGAGTAACGGCGTATAGATATATCAAATACTTAGCGTGAGCGACCAGTTATCAGATTTATCTCGTAGGGTGCGCCAACTCGTTTAGCTGATGAAGTTTTCCTTCAGCATCACACCGCCAGTGACAAAGCGGATCACCGAGGGACGCCATCTCCGCGACTGAGGCCGTCGGCAAGACGATGTCGAGGCCGAGCCGTTCACCGCAGGCTGGCTGCGTGCTACGCTTTCTGGCATCGATGCCGAGCGCAGTGTCCCCGGCGCACCACCACGATCTACAGCGGGTCGCGGCTGTGGCTGCCACTTGTTGCCGTTGCTGCCGGCCCGGAGTGAACCATCGGGCGGAAGCCTTCAGAGATGCCAGGTCGCGATCACTGCGCAATGCAGGCAGGGTTTTTCAGCGGCGCGGCGCCTTCAAAGCTCAGGACCTTCGTACCCTGCACCATGATGCGCCAGCCACCGTCGACGGCCTGCCAGGCACCGACGCCGTAGATGGGGTTTTCGGCGTAGCAGGTATCTTGCGACAGGACATAGGCATCGTTTCCGCCATCGGCCTTTGAAGTGAGGGTCACCTTACCGTCCGCCGCATCGCCGAGCACGTAGACCGCGCCGGTCGCCTGATCCGAGAGTTCGGTTTCTGCCAGAGCGGGGGTGGAAAGTAGCAGGGCGAAAAAGACAAGGCCGCGTGTGAACATGTCTGGTCTCCTGAATGCAAGGGCAGGAACTTGGCCGATCATGTGCCTTCCGGCAAGACCGTCACGGCGCTGCTGTGCGTCAAGGGGTTGTCGCCCGCGGAGCATGCAGATTGTCCACCGCCCTGGCAAAGCGTGAGGCAGCGCGCCGGTAGTCCGCCACCCATATCAGCGGGAATTGGCCATCCCGCACGGCGCGGCGAGAGTGCCTTGCAGGATACGCAGCCACCCGGGTGCCTTGCGGCCTGTCAGTTCCATCCTGTCCCCTTCAGGCATGTGCCCTCGACAAGGCCCGGTTGCGCCATCTGCCGCAAAGCCATGCGGATCGTCCTTCCACGACCGGGGCCGGCGGCGCAGAGAATTGCAGGGGCCCACAGTGTTATTGTAAGGCTTGGCGAGTGGAGAACGGCAGGCCATGAACACGAACGCGGCGACAGGTGAACCGGCGGGCATTGCCGTGCCGCGGGAGGCGCGCGACCGCGACAGGCGCTATCTGTTTGGTCCGTTCGTCGATTTCTTCTGCCTCGGAGGCGTGTCGCTTCTCATCCTGCCATTGCTGCTGCTGGTGCCGGCGTCCCGATACGAGCTGCAGTTTTCGGCCTTCATGCTGCTGCTGGCGAACTTCATCAACCATCCGCACTTCGCCCATTCCTACCAGCTCTTCTACCGTGGCTTCCGCAGCAAGGCCTTCACGCGCGAACTCGGTGCCGGCATGCAGGCGCGCTACCTGTTCTCGGGCATCGGCGTGCCGATCCTGCTTGCCGCCTTCTTCGCCTACTGCATTTTGCGGGGCGACGTGAAGCTGCTGGGCCAGGGCGGCAACATCATGGCCCTGTTCGTTGGCTGGCATTACGTCAAGCAGGGCTATGGCATGCTGATGCTCGATGCCGCGCTGAAGCGGAACTTCTTCAGGGAAACCGACAAGAAGATCCTGCTCGTCAACAGCTATGCAGTGTGGATCGCCGCCTGGCTGGGCGCCAATGCCTATGTGTCGTCGCGCCAGATGGCCGGACTGCAGTTCTATACCTTCGATTTTCCGCAATGGTTCGTCGTGGCGGCGGAACTGGCGGCGCTGGCGACGAGTGCCGCAGCTGTCTGGGCCATCTTCCAGCATTGGCGCTCGTCGGGCAGCCTGCTCGTCAACGGCGTCATGGCTTATGCCGTGTCGCTCTATGCATGGCTGCTTTTCGTGCGCTTCAATCCGCTGTGGATCATCGTGGTCCCGGCGCTGCATTCGCTGCAGTACCTGATCGTCGTCTGGCGCTTTGAACTCAATGTCGGCCGGAGCGAAGTTGCACACGCCCATACGGGCAGCACGTCCGTGCTTGCACGGC
The DNA here is from genome assembly GCA_046349235.1 of Hyphomicrobiales bacterium. Taxonomy (GTDB): domain Bacteria; phylum Pseudomonadota; class Alphaproteobacteria; order Rhizobiales; family Aestuariivirgaceae; genus Aestuariivirga. Next base: position 3,130 of record JAXMCT010000021.1, on the reverse strand, counting down.
TGCTCGGCAGCGAGCTTGCCGCGCACCTCGTGCTGTTTGCGATAGGCGGACTGAGCCTTGGCTTCATCGGCTTCTGGGGACTGCCGATGCTGCTCAACACGTACATGCCCTATGACCAGGCACTGTTTGGCGGTGCGCTCTTCGTGTTTGTATTCTGGATATTCATCAACGTGCACCACTACTTCATCGATAACGTGATGTGGCGCCGCGAAAACCCGGACACGCGGCGTTTCCTGTTCGGCTGACGTGGCGGAGAAGGGGGCGTGGTGTGCCCGGGCCTGGCTAGTTGGAGCCGTGGTAGACGGCACCTGTCCGGGAATAGCCCGACCAGGAAACCGAGGCGTCCGCCGCATCGGTCGCAGGCAGGATGCGGATGGTAGTGGCGTTCGGCCCCATCCTGAGCTTGTCCTTGGTCGAGAGAGGAAGTCCCGGAACCTCAGGCTGCGCCGTCTTGGAAATGATCATGAGCTGGGTGCCCGGCGGTAGCACGGGGGCCGCCTGTGCGGCGAGCTTGTCGACGTCGACGGCGCCGTCGGCCAGAACTGAGCCCGCCGCGGCGCTGAGTACCACGCCGCTCAACAGAATCGACCTGATGATCCTCATGACAAGATCTCCTGCTTCTGCACCGGCCCAAAATAGCAGTCCTGCGGCGCCTGGAAAAATGAATTTCTCCCGGGCGGGCCGACGTGACGCAGCCCCGGTCAGGCGGCGGGGGGCTTCGAGGCGGCCGTCGCGGCGAAGGGATTGGATGGGCGGACGGGGCGCGGCTTGGGCTTCGGCATGGGAATCAGGCCCTCGCGCTGCGCCTTCTTGCGGGCCAGCTTGCGGGCGCGGCGGATCGCCTCGGCCTTCTCGCGGACTCGCTTCTCGGAGGGCTTCTCGTAGGCGGTGTGAGCCTTCATCTCGCGCAGCAGGCCTTCGCGCTGCATCTTCTTCTTGAGGAAGCGCAGGGCCTGGTCGACGTTGTTGTCCTTGACGAAGATCTTCATGGGACTCTCCATTGCTGAAGCTGAAAAAGAATGCGCCGGTGTGGACACCGGCGCTCCTCGATTCCTCCAGACCCGCCACCAGTACATCCGTGGCTCGCGGGAAGAAGGCTCTGGAATGTGATCAGGCCGCCTGGAGGCGGTCTGCGGACGACTTGCCGTTACGCTTGTCAGTCACGATCTCGAAGGAGATCTTCTGGCCTTCATTGAGGCCGGTCATGCCGGCGCGCTCGACAGCGCTGATGTGAACGAACACGTCGTTGCCACCACCTGCCGGCTCGATGAAGCCGAAGCCCTTCTGGGCGTTGAACCACTTAACAGTACCTGTTTGCACAGTAGATCCTTGATCGTAGATAGAGAGACAGATCGGCCCGCGGTATTGCAGGACCGGCCACCGATGTTCTGGAAGAGAGGGGAAGTATCGCCGCGTCACGCGCGCGAGGCTGAGCCATCAGGCCAAAATTCGATGAGGCCGATATAGGTAACCTTGCGGATGAATGCAAGGGAATTCGTCTGCAGGCTGAATCCCGTCTGTCCCACCCGGAAGGAACTCATGGCGCCACGCGCCCGCTGCGGGTCATCGCGCCACACGTCCGACACGCAAGGTGAGGAAGGACTGAGCGCCGCGATACGCAGGGCGCTCAGCAAGTCGAGATAAGGCCGCTTCATGGGGATGGACAATGAAGCGGGCAATTGAATGCTGAGCTCACTCAATGACGGCTGGATGACGATGGGGGGTCTTAGCGTGGCTGGCCTGGGGCCCGCGGCCTCTGGTCGAGCGAGATCATCTCGGCGACTGCCGCGGCCAGCTGTTCGCGCGGCAAGTCGCGAAAATACGGCATCAGGAAGTTGGTTATGAAGTCGCCGTCGATCTGCGGCTCCTTCACCTCGAGATCGGGGGCGAAGTTCTCAAAGGCGGAATGAAGGTCCAGCATCTTCGATCTCCACGGCCTTGCGTGCTCTTCTGTGAAACTCGCTTTAGTTACACGTACGACAACCAGGATCCTGGAACTTTGATCTGGCTCAAGCCTCTCTCAAGTCTGAAAATTTCCTCATGGTTGAGTGGAATTGATAATTGTCACGAAACGTCTGGCAAGATGAAGACCGGCCCCGCCAGGGACCGGCCTGCAAATCGGTTCATGGGTGATGGACTAGCCGCGCCACACGCCGCCGGTCCGGGCATTCACGTAGACCGTGACCGGGCGCCCATTGCGGTTAAGCGCGCGGAACGTATAGGTGCGGCCGTTGCACTCGACAGTCCGCACGCGATTGTAGCCAGAGCGATCAACGATCCGGCGGGCTTCGCCACAACTGACCCAGCCGCGGTTTCCCGGATAGCGGTTGTGGAAGGAGCCGTAGCGCCCATAATCATACCAGCCGTAGCCGTTGTAGTAACGCCAACCCGGTCCCACCTGATAGTCATAGAACGGTACGCCGAAATAAATCCCAACGCGCGTCTTCGCTTCCGCACCGGTCGAAAGTGCGAGCGCGCTGAGCGCGATGCTTCCGGCAATCATCAGTGACTTGAACATGGTTTCACCTCCATCATTCGTGTGGAGGCTGAATTCTTCAATGGCGACGAAGTTCCCATGATCACGGCAACGTTGCCGCACGCAGTCTGACGCTGCAGCAAAGCTGAATGGTTGTTCATCTAATGCATGGCGCCCGGCGAAAGTTTCCGCCGGGCGTCATGTCACGATGGTCGGAAGCTCACTCCTCGACCAGGTCCCACTTGTCGCCGGGATTGAAGCTCAGGATCTTCGGCACGATGTTGTCCGTGTCGACGCCGAAGTCGCGCTCGTAGACAACGCCAGCCTGGTTGACGACGAAGGTGGAAACGCCGGACTCGCCGTACTTCGCAGGCCAGGCGATGAGCGCGAAACCGTTGATCATGTTGCCGTTGACGACATAGTCGTGGGCGCCGCCGGCAACATTGTCGCCCTGCCGCTTCAGGATGCGGAACTTGTAGCCGAAATAACCATCGCCCGCCTTCGCCTTGTCCAGCGCGGCCGTGTTGATGCTGGGCCCGACCGGGCTTTCGCCGTCGCCCTGATCAGCCGGCCAGTAGAGTCCGTCGGTCTGGCCTTCGCTGCTGATCAGCTTCTGGGCGAATTCCAGCACGCCGTCATTGTCGTGGTCTTCGC
>JAXMCT010000020.1:0-35565 GCA_046349235.1 Hyphomicrobiales bacterium | reverse complement strand
CCGGCTGCTCGGGCGGCGGCAGGCCGTTCTTGATCTTGTCCTCAATGCGCTTCAGATCCTCCGGCTCGGGCTTGTTGTCCTTGGCGTGCTGCCACTGGAACTTGGCCTCGAGGGTGCGGCCGACGCGCCAGTAGGCATCGCCCAGGTGCTCCGCGATGGTGGGATCGGCGGGCAGAAGCTCCACCGCCTGCTCGCAGTAGGTGACGGCCTGGTCATAGTCGCCGAGCTGGAAATAGGCCCAGCCGAGGCTGTCGGTGATGTAGCCGTCGTTGGGCTTCAGCTCGACCGCCTTCTTCACCATGTCGAGCGCCTCGGGAAGATTGATCTTCTTCTCGATCATCGAATAGCCGAGGTAGTTGAGCACGCTCGACTCGTTGGGCGCCAGGGCGAGGGCCTTGCGGAACTGCTTCTCTGCCTCGTCCCACTGGTTCAGCCGCTCATGCGAGATGCCGTCGTAGTAGTAGATGCGCCAGTGGCCCTGGGTCGGCGTCTCGATCAGCGCGATGGCCTGGTCATAGGCGGCAGCGGCATTGGCGAAGTCGCTGTTGGCGCGGTAGAGGTTGCCGAGGGTCACGATCGCGTCATAGTTCTTCGGATCGGCGGTGACGATGGACTTGAGCTTGGCCAGCGCCTCATCCTTGCGGTCGAGGTGCTGCAGGCAGACGGCCTCTTCCATGTCGGCGTTGACGCGCAGCGGCGAGGAGGCCGGAACCTTCTGGTAGGCGGCGAGCGCCTTGTCGTAGCGCTTCATGTCCTCGAAGGTGTCGCCGAGCAGCGTGTACATCACGTCGTCGTCGGCGCCGAGCGAGATGCCGAGCTGGGTGTAGAGCAGCGCCACGTCGATCGACTGGTCGTCGGTCATCGAGGTGGCGAGCGAGAACAGCGCCTCGGCCGCGCCCTCGGAGGGCGTGGTGATGAAGGGCTTGGGCGTCTCGCCCTTGAGGCTGGCGGCGAGTGCCGCCTCGATCAGGGGATTGCTGTCGTTCTGCAGGAAGCTGCGGTAGAGCGACTGGGCCTCGGGCGCGCGGCCGTGGCGGCCGAGGAAGGCGCCATAGGCCTCGACGATGCGCAGCGAGGTGGGGGCGGCCTCGTAGGCCTTCTTGTAGGCGCCCTCGGCGCGCAGCGAGTTGCCGAGATAGTCGGCGATCAGCGCCTCGTGAAAGGTCTTGAAGTTGGCGAAGCTCTCGTTCGAATCCAGCCGGTCCAGCGTCTTGAGCGCGGCGTTGAACTCGCCCTCGCCGGCATAGGCCCAGGCGGTGAGCAGCCAGGAGGTGAGCTCGCCCACCGGCGTGTAGGCCGACTGCTCGAAGTTCTTGCGGGCCTCCGCGTAGTGACGGCCCTTGAAATCCTTCACGCCCAGCACGATGCGCGCCATGCGCTGCTGGCTGTTGAACTTCAGGACCTCGGCGGCATAGGCCTCCGCCCGGGGGATGTTGCCCTCGGCCAGTTCGAGCAGGAAGATCTTTTCGGTGAGCACCGGGTTGCCGGCATCGGCCTTCAGCGCATCGGCGAGGTAGCTGGCCGCCTGGTCATTGTCGCGCAGCTTGGCGGCGGAGCGGCCGGCGAGATAGTTGCCGGAGATCGATGTCGAGGACGGATCGTTGGCGAAGGCCGCGGTGGCGGGGATGGAGGCGAGCAGGAAACCGGTGAGCGCGGTGCGCAGGAGTGCCGTCATCATCTTCCATTTCAGCAGGCAGGCGGCAGCATGCCGCCCGTGTTTCAGGGTGATTTGCTTGTTGCCGCAAAATGCGGTGTTTTTGGGATGAGGGCAAGGGCCGGCCCCCCCCGTCCTCTCCCGCTTCTCCAGCGGGAGAAGACCCGAAGATCACATGTTCGGGTAGTTCGGCCCTTCGCCGCCCTGCGGCACGACCCAGGTGATGTTCTGGGCCGGGTCCTTGATGTCGCAGGTCTTGCAGTGGACGCAATTCTGGTGGTTGATCTGGAAGCGCGGCGGCTTGCCCTCTTCCATCACCACCTCGTAGACGCCGGCCGGGCAATAGCGCTGGGCGGGCTCGTCGAAGACCGGCAGGTTCTCGCCGATCGGCACTTCCGGGTCCTTGAGGCGGAGGTGGACGCGCTCGTCCTCCTCGTGGTTGGTGCCCGAGAAGGCGACGTTGGTGAGGCGGTCGAAGGAAATCTCGCCGTCGGGCCTGGGGTACTTGATGGGCTTGGCCTGCTCGGCGGGCGTGAGCGTCGCCCAGTCCGCCTTGCCATGCTTCCAGGTGCCGAGGCCGAAGCCGAAGATCTGGTTCAGCCACATGTCGAGGCCGCCCAGCGCCAGGCCGCCGATGAGGCCGAGCTTCGACCACATGGGCTTGACGTTCTTGACGCGCTTCAGGTCCTGGTAGACCCAGGAGTTGCGGTAGGCTTCCTCGTATTCCTTCAATTCGTCGCCGGCGCGGCCGGCGGCGATGGCCGCGGCGGCGGCTTCGGCCGCCAGCATGCCGGTCTTCATGGCGTTGTGGGAGCCCTTGATGCGCGGCACGTTGACGAAACCGGCCGAGCAGCCGATCAGCGCGCCGCCCGGGAAATAGAGCTGCGGCACCGACTGGAAGCCGCCCTCGGTGATGGCGCGCGCGCCATAGGCGATGCGACGGCCGCCCTTCAGCACCGGCTCGATCAGCGGGTGGTGCTTGAAGCGCTGGAACTCCATGTAGGGATAGAGGTGCGGGTTCTTGTAGTTCAGGTGGACGACGAGGCCGATGGCCACGAGATTGTCCTCGAGGTGGTACATGAAGGTGCCGCCGCCGGTCTTCGCGCCAAGCGGCCAGCCCATGGTGTGGGTGACCTGGCCCTGGCGGTGGTTCTCGGGCAGGACCTCCCACAGTTCCTTCATGCCGAGGCCGTATTTCTGCAGCTCACGGCCCTCCGCGAGATGGTACCTGGCGATGATCTCCTTGGCCAGCGAGCCGCGCGCGCCCTCGGCGATCAGCACGTACTTGCCGATGAGCTCCATGCCCGGCTGGTAGTCCGGCTTGTGCTTGCCGTCCTTGCCGATGCCCATGACGCCGGCCACCACGCCGCGCACCGAGCCGTCCTCGCGGTAAAGCAGTTCGGAACAGGCAAAGCCCGGGTAGATCTCGACTCCCAGACCTTCCGCCTGCTGCGCCAGCCAGCGGCAGATGTTGCCGAGCGACACGGCATAGTTGCCGTGGTTCGACATCAGCGGCGGCATGAGGAAGTTGGGGATGCGCACCGCGCCCGACGGGCCCAGCATGTAGAAGCGGTCCTCGATCACCTCGGTGTTGAGCGGAGCGCCCTGTTCCTTCCAGTCGGGGATCAGCTCGGTGAGGGCGGTGGGATCGATCACCGCGCCCGACAGGATGTGGGCGCCGACCTCCGAACCCTTCTCGAGCAGGCAGACGGAGAGCTCGGGATTGACCTGCTTCAGGCGGATCGCCGCGGAGAGGCCCGCCGGACCCGCACCCACGATCACCACATCATATTCCATCGCCTCGCGCTGGACCTGTTCCAAGCTGAACTCCCGTCTATCTTCTCGTTTGGGGCGTCTTTATAGTGGCAGGCCACGCTCGCACAAGCCCACCCGTTCCGGACATGGACACGAAGCAAAACGACATGACGCCGCACGCCGCCGCCGAGGCGCTGCGCTGGCTCGCCGAGATGGGAGCCGACGAGATCATCGGCGAGAGCCCGGTGAACCGTCTCGCGGCCCCGGCGGCCAAGCCCGTGGCCACGCCCGCCGCTGCCCCCGCGGCAGCCCCGGTGGCGGTGACGCCGGGGGCGCCTGCGGCCCAGTGCCGGAGCCTCGCCGAGATCGCCGCGGCACTCGAGGGCTTCGACGCCTGCCCGCTGAAGAAGACGGCGACCAGGCTGTGTTATGCCGACGGCAACCCGGAGGCGCGCGTCATGCTGGTGGGCGAGGCGCCGGGCCGCGACGAGGACATCCAGGGCAAGCCCTTCGTCGGGCGCTCGGGCCAGCTCCTCGACCGCATGCTGGCGGCGGTGGGCCTGTCGCGCGCCGCCCAGGACCGCGACAGCGCGGTGTTCATCACCAACACCATCTTCTGGCGGCCGCCCGGCAACCGCACGCCGACCGAGGCCGAGACCCAGATGTGCCTGCCCTTCCTGCTCCGGACCATCGAGCTGCAGAAGCCGGACGTCATCGTCTGCCTCGGCGCCACGCCGGCACACCGGCTGACCGGACGCAGCGACGGCATCCTGAAGTTGCGCGGCCGGTGGGTGACCGCGACCGTCAGTGGGCGGAACATTCCGCTGCTGCCCACCCTGCACCCCGCCTACCTGCTGCGCCAGCCCGCCCAGAAGCGGCTGGCCTGGCGCGACATGCTCTCGCTGCGCCAGATGCTCGACGCGCATTGAGGCCGCTGCAGGGCGGTCTTGCGATAACGATTTCGCGGCTCCCCTTGTCCTCGCGAATCGGATGGTGTTTCATGCATGGATCAGGAGAAGGGGAGGGCGGGTTTGTCTTCGAGCATGAGTGGGCGGCAGTTCATCCCCGTTAGGATTGCAGTCCTTACGGTTTCAGATACCCGCACGCTCGCGACCGATGTGTCGGGCCAGACGCTGGCCGACCGGGTGGCCGAGGCAGGCCATCTGCTGTCGGCGCGCAAGATCGTGACCGACGACATCCGCGCCATCCGCCACGTGATCCGCGACTGGGCCAACCGGAGCGACGTGGACGCGATGATCACCACGGGGGGCACCGGCCTCACCGGCCGCGACGTGACCATCGAGGCGGTCAGGCCGCTGTTCGAGAAGGAGATCGACGGCTTCGGCACGCTGTTCCACATGGTGTCGTTCCCGAAGATCGGGACCTCGACCATCCAGTCGCGCGCCACGGCGGGAGTGATGAAGGGCAAGTACATCTTCTGCCTGCCGGGCTCGCCCGGCGCCTGCCGCGACGGCTGGGACCTGATCCTCAAGGCGCAGCTCGACTACACCCACAAGCCGTGCAACTTCGTCGAGATCATGCCGCGCCTCGAGGAGCACCTGCAGCGCGGCAAGGGCGGCTAGGCCGGCCTGAGCCTCGGCAGGCCGAGGCCGGAGACGATGGCGAGCCCGAACAGGATGACGCCACCGCCGAGCAGCTGGGCCAGCGACACGCTTTCGCCCAGCACCAGCGCCGCGGTGACGATGCCCACCGCCGGCATCAGCAGCAGGAAGGGGCCTGCCTCGTCGAGGCGGCACTGCTTCAGCAGCGTGAACCAGCACATGTAGGCGAGATAGAAGCCGACCACGCCGACGAAGGCCAGCGCCCCCCATTGCAGCGCATCGGCCGTGGCCAGCGACTGCCACTGGCCGTGCTCGATCAGCGCCGTGGCGAGCGCCAGCTGCGGCACCGATCCGAAGGCATTGGCCTTGAGCAGGCCGACCCCGCTGTCGCGGCCGAGCCTGCGCGCCAGCACCTGGCCCAGCGACCAGGAGAAGGCGCTGACGATGATCATGGCGGTGGGAACGAGGCCCGGCGCCTGCTCCGGCAGGCCGATGACGATGGCGACGCCGAGGACGGCGATGGCCGTGCCCAGCACCTTCCGCGCATCCAGCGGTTCCTTCATGATCAGCCAGTCGAGCAGCACGGCGAAGGGAATCTGGATCTGCAGGATGAGATTGGCCGCGGTGGCGGGCATCGCGGCGCTGCGCAGCGCCCAGAACAGGAGCGCGCCCTGGATGGTGACGGCGAAGGCCGAGATGGCGAGAATCGAGAGCACCGGGGTGCGCAGCCTTTCGCGGTGCGTGAGCCCCAGAACCACCGCGATGCCGCCATAGACCATCAGCATCATGAACAGCGGCGGAAAATGACCGACCGCCGGCTTGGCGATGGTGAAGCCGGTTCCGAAGAACAGCGGCGGGAGGAGTGCGAGCAGGATCTGGCGGCGGGTCATTGCCCAGTAGATGCCGGGGTTTAGCGTGAGGAACAAGAATGTTCTTGTTTTGTTCTGGAAGGCTCCCTATATTTGGTCCATGTCCAGTCTGATCGATAGGCGCCGGGCCCTTGCCCCTGATCCTGCCGCTCTCGGCGAAGGGCGGACGACGGCGCTCGACAGCCAGGCGCGCGGCCGCGGTGCGGGCGTCAACATGGCGGGCCGCTTCGAGCCCTTCAGCCGCTCGCTGTTCGACGACGGCTGGCAGGGGCTGGAGGACCTGCCCCCGTTCCGGACCACGGTGTTCGAGGAAAAGCCCAGGACCATCATCTCGCGCAACGATTCGCCCGACGTCGGCTTCGACCAGTCGATCAACCCCTATCGCGGCTGCGAGCACGGCTGCTCCTACTGCTATGCCAGGCCGGCGCATTCCTACATGGGCCTGTCGCCCGGGCTCGACTTCGAATCGAAGCTGTTCGCCAAGCCAGAGGCGGCGAAGCTGCTGCGCGCCGAGCTTTCGGCCCGGGGCTACGTGCCGAAGACCATCGCGCTCGGCGCCAATACCGATGCCTACCAGCCGATCGAGCGCGAACGGCGGATCACCCGTGCCATTCTCGAGGTGCTGTCCGAGTTCAACCACCCGGTGGGCATCGTGACCAAGTCGGCGCTGGTGACGCGCGACATCGACATCCTGGCGCCCATGGCGAAGAAGGGCCTGGTCAAGGTCGCGGTGTCCGTCACCTCGCTCGATCCCAAGCTGTCGCGCGCCATGGAGCCGCGCGCCGCAACGCCGGCGAAGCGGCTCGCCGCCATCGCGCAGCTCGCTGCGGCCGGCATTCCCAGCGTGGTGATGGTGGCCCCCATCATCCCGGCCGTGAACGACAGCGAGATCGAGGCCATCCTCTCAGCCGCCAGGACGGCGGGTGCCGTGGAGGCAGGCTACGTGATGCTGCGCCTGCCGCACGAGGTGAAGGACGTGTTCAAGGACTGGCTGCAGGCGACGATGCCCGATCGCGCCACCAAGGTGATGTCGCTCGTCAAGGCCTCGAGCGGCGGCAGGGAGTACAACCCTGCCTTCGGCGCCCGCCAGACCGGCACAGGCCCCTATGCCTGGACCATCGGGCGGCGTTTCGAACTCTCCTGCCAGCGCCTCGGCCTCAACCGCCGCAAGCTGAAACTGGACGTGAGCCAGTTCAGACGGCCACCGCAGCCGGGCGAGCAGCTGAGCCTGCTGTAGGAGTTCGCGACGCCCGCCCCACCCCATCCACCCTGTCAGCCGCGCGACAGGCGCGATGTGGCACATCAAAGCCGCAACAACCGGCCGCATGATTTTGCTTATATGATTTCCTGCATAAGCAACACTCGCCAGCGGCAATGCAGGATTTGCGGATCTTCCGCGCATCTGCCATTCTATCCATATGAAACATGAACTCCTGTCATCACCCTGAACGGATCTTGGCCGGCGCGGGCGCCGTCGCCATTTCCTGCTGAGCTTCAGAATTTTTATTTATGCATGGGGAATGTGCAGGCCCGGTCCGCGTAAACCGGACAGCCGCGGAATTCACCGCGCATGCACAGGAGCCAACATGAAGAAGATCCTCATCGCCACCGTGATGTCCGTCGTCGCCGCTGCCGCCATTCCGGGCGGCGTCGCCTTCGCCAAGCATGGCGCCGACGATCCGGCCGGCCACGTGCGCGGCGAAGGCGCCGGCCACCGCTGAACGAGTGTCCCGGGTCCGGCCGCCAGCCCTGACAGGCGGACCGGGGCGAGGTGCCCGTATTCCGGGCTCCGCTGCGGAAGCCGCGGCACCGCTCCAACCCCTCCCCCGCCCACCGGGGAGGGGTTTTCCGTTGGCGGACCTGAGCGATGCGTGAGCATGGCTCAGCAATCGTCAACATTGCTCATTTGACGCTCGCTGATGGCTGGGTGAACCCTGAGGCCCGTGGAATTCCCTCACGCAGCCGGCACCCGCAAGGAGCAAAGCCCATGAAGACCATCACGCTCGCCGCATCCCTCGCCAGCCTCGCCCTGCTTGCCGCGCCGGCGCTTGCGGCGACGCCGCCCAAGTTCGCCGCGAGCTGCCCGAGCGGCAGCGAGGTGACCTCCGACGGCAATGGCACGGTGAAGATCGACGGCAGCAAGGCCGCCCTCAAGACCATGAGCGGCACCGCCTGGCAGGCCCACCTCGGCGCCATGACCATCGACATCGGCCGCGACGGGGCACAGGTCTTCGCCAGCGAGTCGCCCAAGGGCGACATCTGCCAGGTGACCAGCAGCAGTGCGGCACCCAACAGCGACGGCTCGATCGGCGGCGTGCCGAAATCCGACCAGAAGGCGTGCCGCAAGGCAGTCAAGCGCAAGACCAACAACAAGGACGTGACGGTGCTCGATGCGACCAGCAGCGAAGCCAACAACATGGTCACCCTCGGCGTCGGACCCGACAAGGCGAAGTGGAAGTGCCTGGTCAAGAACGGCATCGTCGCAGAGGTGATGTCGCTCACCGACGAGGGCGGGCTGTGAGGCGGCAGAAGGCCCGATGACGGAACCGCTGGCCGACGGTGCTTCGCGGCTGACTCGTGCCGCCCTCACGCCTTCGCAACGACTGACCAGCCAATCAGCAGCGCACCGACCTAATTTGCGAAGTTATTATATAATTTACTAGCGGCATGGCCAATTTTTCACTCATTGCGACCACCTCTGATGGTTGGCGGAGCGCCGCCGGCGGGTGATAAACTGGTGTGGTACGGCGTTTCATCCGCGTAGAGAGGAAATGGTCATGAAAACATCCCTGCCGACTGCACTGCTTGCAGCCACCATGCTCGTTGCGACACCTGCGCTGCATGCGCTGTCGCTGTTCGCGCTGCCGGGCAGTGGCGAGGCGATCGCCGCCGGCAATGGCAATGGTGGCGGCAATGGTGGCGGCAATGGCGGTGCCCATGGTGGCAATGGCGGCAATGGCGGCAACCATGGCAACAGCGGCGGTCATGCCAATGGCGGCAAGGCTGGTGCCGGCGCCGGCGCTGGCGGAAGTTCTTCCAGCAAGGCGGCGAACGGCAAGTCCGCCGGGGCAAAGTCCGCGGCTTCCACGGCGAAGACCGCCCCTGCGGCGACGCAGAAGGCGAAGAACGTCCATGCGCAGCTCAAGGGTCTGAACTCGCTCAAGCGCAACGTCAACGGCATGATGAACAGCGCCGACCCGCGCATGGCAGCGATCCGCGCCTATGTCATGGCGGCGGGCAACCTCAAGGCCACCACGGCAGCGCTCGACAAGGCGAGCCAGGATGCGGCGACGGCCAAGGCCGCCTATGATGCTCTCGGCCTCGGCACAGATGACGCCAGGACCGAACTCGGCGCGCTCACCGCCACCAAGGCCGATCTCGAAGCGCAGATCGCCGGCCTCGCGCCCGACGACCCCAGCCTGGCCGGGCTGCAGCAGCAGCTGGCCGACGTGAACCACCAGATCGAGGTCACCCAGGCCTATGTCGATGCGCTCGATGCACAGGCCACCGCGCAGGCGGCCTATGATGCAGCGGCGGCCGCGGCGAGCGGCATCGTGACCGACCAGGGCCTGACCGACGCCATCGTTGCGGCCGAGAGCCCCAATACCGTGCTGGGCGACGACGCGATGAACTGGGCCAAGGGCCAGGTCGACCGCCTCGTCGGCGATTACGCGGCGACGCTCTAATCCGTCTGCGCAACCCGTCACGCCCCTCTCCGGCAACGGGGAGGGGTTTTCGTTTCGCGGCGGACATGCTCAAACGGGGGCATGGGGGAATCAGGACCGGACTTCACGATCGAGCTGAAGGCGATGCGCAAGGGAGCGAAGTTCGTATGCGGCATCGACGAGGCGGGGCGCGGACCCTGGGCGGGGCCGGTGGTGGCGGCTGCCGTGGTGCTGGACCCCAGGTGCATTCCCGACGGCCTCGATGATTCCAAGAAGCTGACGGAGGCGCAGCGCGAGGCGCTGTTCGCGCCGATCATGGCCACCGCCAAGGTGGGAATCGGCATCGCCGATGTGGAGCAGATCGACCGCGACAACATCCTGCAGGCCACGCTGTGGGCGATGGCGCAGGCACTGGACCGGATCGAGGGCGTGGCGCTGGCCCTCGTCGACGGCAACCGCGCACCCAGTCTCCCCTGCCCCGTGCGGACCATCGTCGAGGGCGATGCGAAGTCGCTCTCCATCGCCGCCGCCTCGATCATCGCCAAGGTGACGCGCGACCGCATCATGATCGGCCACGACACGGCCTGGCCCGATTATGGCTTTGCCCGCCACAAGGGCTATGGCACGCCCTTCCACCAGGAGGCGCTGCAGCGCCATGGGCCCACACCGCTGCACCGCCGCAGCTTCGCGCCCATCGCCGCCCTTCTGGCGGCACGTTAACCATCTTTCCCTAATTCGATTCACGCCGGACTCCACACGATTCACAATGTGGATTCTTGAGTCAGTTGCGTATGCGTTGCGCGTGGGGTGTTGGGATGGGCTATCAGACCCGGCCGGATATAAGGCCGTTGCAGGATCGGATTCTGGTGGGCGACTGCGTCACCGAACTGAAGAAGATCCCGGCGGGGACGGTCGATCTCGTCTTCGCCGATCCGCCCTACAACCTGCAGCTCTCGGGCGGGCTGACGCGCCCCGACCAGAGCAAGGTCGATGCGGTGGACGACCATTGGGACCAGTTCGAGAGCTTCGAGGCCTATGACCGCTTCACCAAGGGCTGGCTCGCCGAGTGCCGCCGCGTGCTGAAGCCCGACGGCGCGCTGTGGGTGATCGGCTCCTATCACAACATCTTCCGCGTCGGCGCGATCCTGCAGGACATGGGCTTCTGGATCCTCAACGACGTGGTCTGGCGCAAGACCAACCCGATGCCGAACTTCCGCGGCCGGCGCTTCACCAATGCGCACGAGACGCTGATCTGGGCCTCGCGCGACGCCGAGGCCAAGTACACCTTCAACTACGAGGCCATGAAGGTGTTCAACGACGACCTGCAGATGCGCTCCGACTGGACACTGTCTCTCTGCACCGGCGCCGAGCGGCTGAAGAACGCAGCTGGCGACAAGCTGCATCCGACGCAGAAGCCCGAGGCCCTGCTGCACCGCGTGCTGCTGTCGACCACGAAGCCCGGCGACACGGTGCTCGACCCGTTCTTCGGCACCGGCACGACGGGGGCCGCCGCCAAGGCGCTGGGCCGCCACTTCATCGGCATCGAGCGCGAGGAAGACTATGCCGAGGCCGCATTGGCGCGCATCGACGCGACCAGGCGCCTGCCGCCGGAAGCCCTCCAGGTGACGACCAGCAAGCGCGCCGAGCCGCGCATTCCCTTCGGCTCGCTGATCGAGCGCGGCTTCGTCAAGGCGGGCGACATGCTGTTCGACCCCTCGACCCGCATCGCGGCACGGGTGCGCGCCGACGGCTCCATCGCCTGCAAGGATGCATCCGGCTCGATCCACAAGATCGGGGCGCATGTGCAGGGGGCTGAAGCCTGCAACGGCTGGACCTTCTGGCACGTCAAGAAGGGCCCCAACCTCGTCCCCATCGACATGCTGCGCCAGCAGCTGCGCGCGGAGATGGCAGCGGCGGCGTAGGCACACGCTCCTCGTCCTCTCCCGCCAGGCCGATGAGGACACAGGTGGTGGTGCGCCACGCCCCGACGCGCTAAGCCTGCCTCGGGAAACGAGGTGACTCCATGACGATCAAGGCACGACAGCAGACATCCTTCCTGTTCGATCTCGACGGCACGCTGGTGGACAGCGTCTATGACCACGTGCTGGCCTGGCACGATGCGCTGCAGGAAGAGGGGGTCGAGGTATCGGTGTGGCGGCTGCACCGCAAGATCGGCATGTCGGGCGGGCTGTTCACCAAGGCGCTGGCGCGCGAGACGGGCCTCGAGCTGGCGCCCGAGATGCTGGAGCGGCTGCGGCTGCTGCACCGCAAGTACTACAACGCGCGCTCGCACCGCACCCGGCCGCTGCCGGGAGCGAAGGAGCTGCTCGCCTACCTGAGCGAGAATGACATTCCTTGGGCCATCGCCACCTCGGGCCGCATCGAGACGGCGGGGCCGGTGCTGGAGATCCTGGGCGTCGACCCGAAACAGAACATCGTCATCACCCGCGACCTCGTGCGCTATGCCAAGCCCGACCCGGACCTCTTCCTCGCCGCCGCCGAGAAGCTCGACTGCGACATCAACACCGCCTGCGTGGTGGGCGACGCGATCTGGGACATGCTGGCGGCGAGGCGGGCGCGCGCGCTCGGCATCGGGCTTCTCTCGGGCGGCTATGGCATGGAAGAACTCGAGCGCGCCGGGGCCTATCGCGTTTACGAGGATCCGGCGGATCTGCTGGCGCATATCGACGAGGTGGGCGGGCGGCGGTAGCTCTCCTCTTTTCTCGTCATCCCGGCGAATTGGCGAGCACGTGCGCAATGATCTTCCGCATCACCGTCGGCAGCGCCTCGCCATCGAGATCCTGCCGGGCCGTCCAGCGATAGTCGCCATCGTCGCGCAGCACGCCGTCGTGCAGCGTCTCCGCCACCCACACCGCGAGTTCCAGATGGAAATGCGTGAAGGTGTGCTCCACCAGCCCCGGCAGCCTGCGCCACTGGGCGGCGAGCGGCGCCTGGGCCTCCGCCTCCTTCACCCGCTCTGACCATTCGGTCGAGGGCACTTCCATCATGCCGCCGAGCAGGCCCTTCTCCGGGCGGCGGCGCAGCAGCACCGCGCCGTCTTGCCGTGAGATCCAGAAGGCGACGCCACGGCGCGTCGGCACCTGTCTCTTCGGCGCCTTGCGCGGCAGCGCGGGGGCCAGGCCGGTGATGCGGCCGCGGCAATGCTCCGTCCACGGACAGATGAGGCAGTTGGGCTGGCGCGGCGTGCAGATGGTGGCGCCCAAGTCCATCATGGCCTGGGCGAAATCGCCGGCGCGGCGTTCCGGCACCAGGGCCTGGGCCCTGTCGCGGATCTCCGGCTTCGACTCGGGCAGCGGCGTCTCGATGGCGTAGATGCGGCTGATGACGCGCTCGACATTGCCGTCGACCGCGGCATGGCGGCCACCGAAGGCGATGGCGGCGATGGCGCCCGCCGTGTAGGGGCCGATGCCGGGGAGGCTGCGCAGTTCCGCCTCGGTCTGCGGGAACCTGCCGCCGAAGCGCTGGACGACCGCCTTCGCACAGGCATGGAGGTTGCGGGCGCGGGCGTAATAGCCGAGCCCCGCCCAGGCCTTGAGCACGTCGTCGAGCGGGGCGGCAGCGAGCGCCTCGACGGTGGGCCAGAGGCCGGTGAACTTCTCGAAATAGGCCTTCACCGCCTGCACCGTGGTCTGCTGCAGCATGATCTCGGACAGCCAGACCCGGTAGGGGTCGGCCGCCTCCCCCGGGCGCACGCGCCACGGGAGCACGCGGGCATTGGCGTCATACCAGGCAAGAAGTTGTGAAGAAGCGGCGGTTTCCGGCCCTTTTCTGGCCATGCTGGTCTCGCAAACAAGCTTTTCCTGTTAGACCAAGGCTTAAGGCCACCCCCCAAGACCGGCAATGGAAACCCTCTCCAAGCACTTCCGCGAGATCACCAAGGCCGCCTTCGCGCGCTATGGCTTCGCCCAGGCCGACGTGGTGGCCAACTGGGATGCCATC
Source organism: Hyphomicrobiales bacterium (assembly GCA_046349235.1). Classification (GTDB taxonomy): domain Bacteria; phylum Pseudomonadota; class Alphaproteobacteria; order Rhizobiales; family Aestuariivirgaceae; genus Aestuariivirga. Next base: position 22,100 of record JAXMCT010000020.1, on the reverse strand, counting down.
GTCGGCAGCGACCTTGCGGCAGTTTCCGCGCCCGAACGAATCAGGTGGCCACGCGGCACCGGCGAGGAGGCGCAGAAGCAGGGCGGCACGCTGGTCATCCGGGCGGCACCGGGGCGGGCACTTGAACTACAATATGAAGCGTCCCGCATCATCGCGGCGATCAACAGCTTTTTTGGCTATGGCGCGGTGGCGCAACTCAAGGTGATGCAGGCGGTGGAGCTCGGAACGGGCCGCCGGGCGCCCCCGGTCCTTCCCGATAAACCCGTTTGCGAACAAGACGTTGAGCGCGTCGAAGACCCCTCCCTGAGAGCCGCGCTGGAGCGCCTGGGCCGGGGGGTGGCGGGTTCCCGGAGTTCTCCACAAGGCAAATAATTCCCTTTTGTTTCAACCCCCAACATCTAGTAGGTAAACAAATCATGAAGATGATCACCCGCCGTTCGATTCTCCTTGCCGGAGCTGCCGTTGCAGGCCTGGGCCTGGCGCCTGCCCTGGCCCAGGAGGCGGCCGCCAAGGTGGACCTTGCCGAGCTGCTGAAGCCGCCGTCCCTCGGCGACATGGCGCTGGGCGCCGACGAGGGTGCGACCAAGGTGACCATCGTCGAATATGCCTCGGCCACCTGCCCGCACTGCGCCGCCTTCCACAAGGACGTGTGGCCGAAGCTCAAGGCCGATTACATCGACAACAAGAAGATCCGCTTCATCTTCCGCGAGTTCCCGCTGAACGATCCGGCACTCGCCGCCTTCATGATCGCCCGCGCGGCGCCGAAGGAATCCTATTTCCCGCTGATCGACGTGTTCTTCGACACGCTCGAGACCTGGGCGAAGGACCCGGGCCCGGGCCTTCTCAACATCGCCAAGCAGGCCGGCTTCAGCCAGGAGAAGTTCGACGCCACGCTCAGGGACGAGAAGCTCGCCAAGGGCATCATGGAAATCCGTGACGGCGGCGTGAAGTTCGGCGTCAAGGGCACGCCGACCTTCTTCATCAACGGCGCGCCGTTCGAAGGCGAAGTCACCTACGACGCGATGAAGGCCGAGATCGACAAGCAGCTCTGACGGGCTGGAGTATAGTAAAGGGGCAAGGGCTCAAGATGAAGTTCACACGGCTGAGGCTTTCGGGATTCAAATCCTTCGTGGAGCCGACGGATCTGTTGATCGAGCCCGGCCTCACCGGTGTCGTCGGCCCCAATGGCTGCGGCAAGTCGAACCTGCTCGAGGCGCTGCGCTGGGTGATGGGCGAAAGCTCGTACAAGTCGATGCGCGCCTCGGGCATGGACGACGTGATCTTCTCCGGCACCACCGAGCGCCCGGCGCGCAACATGGCCGAAGTCACCGTCACCATGACGAATGACGACGGCACCGCGCCGCCGCAGTACCAGGACCACGACCTGCTGGAGATCTCGCGCCGCATCGAGCGCGACGAAGGCTCCGCCTACCGCATCAACGGCAAGGACGTGCGCGCCCGCGACGTGCAGCTCCTGTTCGCCGATGCCTCGACCGGCTCGCGCTCGCCGGCCCTCGTCCGGCAGGGCCAGATCGGCGAGATCATCAATGCGAAACCGCAGGCGCGCCGCCTCATCCTCGAAGAGGCGGCCGGCATCACCGGACTTCACACCCGCCGCCACGAGGCGGAGCTGAAGCTCAAGGCGGCAGAGACCAACCTCACCCGCCTCGACGACGTGACCTCGCAGCTCGAGACGCAGTTGAACAGCCTGAAGCGCCAGGCGCGGCAGGCGACGAAGTACAAGGGCCTGTCCGGCGAGATCCGGAGGCTCGAGGCGATGGGCCTCTATGTCAACTGGCGCGAGACGGCGGAAACCTCGCAGCGCGATGCCGCCGCCCTCGACGAGGCGACGCGCGTCTTGGCCGAGCACACCCGCGCTGCTTCCGAGAAGCTGCGCCTGCGCGACGACCTCGGCGAGAAGCTGCCGGGCCTGCGCGAGCAGGAAGCGGTGCGCGCCGCGGTGCTGCAGCGCGTGAGCCACGAGCGCAACGTGCTGGACGAGGAAGAGCGCCGCGCGGGTGAGCGCCGCAAGGAACTCGAGCAGCGCATCGCGCAGGTCAATTCCGACCTGCAGCGCGAGCAGGAACTGCTGACCGACACCGACCGCGTGCTCACCCGCCTCGCCGAGGAAGGCGAGACGCTGAAGGCCAGCCAGGGCTCCGACGACGACATCCGCGCCGAGGCCGCCGTGGCGCTGCAGACCGCGGCGGACGCGCTGGCGCGTGCCCAGGAGGCCGCCGACGAGGCCGCCGCCCGCCTGTCCGAGCTCTCCGCGCGCCGCAACGCCATCCTGCGCGCCATCGACGAGCACAAGAACCGCGTGGCCCGGCTCGACCGCGAGCTGGCCGAAACCACCGCCAAGCGCAACGACCTGCTGGCGCGCTACAACGTCGAGGGCGACGGCGACAAGCTGACCGCCGCGGTGGAACATGCCGTGGAACAGGCCGCGGAATTCGAGGCGCATGTTTCGGAGGCCGAGGCCGCGGTGCGCGCCGCGCGCGCCGCCGAAGGCGATGCCCGCGCCGCCCATGACGATACCCGCCGCAGAGCGGACCGGCTGCAGACCGAAGTGCGCACGCTGACCAACCTGCTGAAGGCGGGCGGCGGCGACCTGTGGCCGTCGCTGATCGACCAGATCAGCGTCGAGTCGGGATTTGAAACGGCGCTGGGCGCCGCGCTCGGCGACGACCTCGACGCCTCGGGCGATGAAGGTGCGCCGGTGCACTGGCGCGGGCTGCCGCCGCTGTCCGAGACCGCGGCGCTGCCCGAGGGTGCCGAACCGCTGATCAACTTCGTGCTGGCGCCGGCAGCATTGCAGCGCCGCCTGTCGCACATCGGCGTGGTGTCGAAGTCGCTTGGCCAGGCGCTGCAGCCGCAGCTGAAGCCCGGCCAGCGCCTGGTTTCGCGTGAAGGCGACGTGTGGCGCTGGGACGGCTTCACCGCCGCAGCCGATGCGCCGAGTGCTGCCGCCAAGCGGCTGGCTGAAAAGAACCGCCTCGCCTCGCTCGAGGTCGAGATGGAACAGGCGATCGCCGCCGCCGAGGAAGCACAGGGCCACTTCGAGGCGGCGCGCGCCGCCATCGAGACCGCGACGCGCTTCGAGCGCGACAAGCGCGAGGGCCACCGCGCCGCCGTTTCCGCGGTCGACTTTGCACGCCGTGCGCTGACCCAGCATGAGCGCCAGGTGTCGGAACGCCTGGCCCAGACCAGTGCGCTGGACGAAGCCCAGCGCCGCATCGAGGAAGCCCTCGAGGAGGCCCGTGCCCGGCTCGAGGAGGCGACCGCGGAGGCCGCCGAGCTGCCGGTGCTGGACGAGCTGCAGATCGAACTCAACGCGTTGCGCAACAGCGTGAACAGCGAGCGCGCCGCCTATGCCGAGGCGCGGGCAAAGCATGACGGGCTGGAGCGCGAGGCCCGCGCCCGCACCGACCGCATCCGCGCCATCGAGGCGGAAATCGCCCAATGGACGGGCCGCGCCGCGCGCGCCAACGAGCAGATCGAACAGCTCACCGACCGCGCCGAGGAAACCCGCGCCGCCATATCCGAACTCGCCGCCCTGCCGCAGCTCCTTGCCGACCGCCGGCTGAAGCTGATGAACACGCTGGCGGAGGCCGAAGCTGAGAAGAAGGCCGCCTCCGACGCGCTGCAGACGGCCGAGAACGAGGTGCGCCAGGCCGACCAGGAGCTGCGCGCCGTGCAGGAACTGCTCTCCGCCGCGCGCGAGGAGCATGCCCGCCTCGGCGCCCGCCTCGAGGCGAGCACCGCGCGGCTTGCGGAATGCGAACAGCGCATCACCGAGACGCTGAACTGCGGCCCGGACGAGGTGATTTCCGCCACCGGCCTCGACCCCGAGCAGCTGATGGAGTGGCACGACATCGAACGCAAGCTGCAGGGCCTGCGCGAGGACCGCGAGCGCCTGGGCGGCGTCAACCTGCGGGCCGATGAAGAGGCCGAAGAGGTGGCGAAGCAGCTCGAAGGCCTGGTCAAGGAACGCGACGACCTGATCCAGGCGATCAACAAGCTGCGCGGCGGCATTTCGAGCCTCAACCGCGAGGGCCGCCAGCGCCTGCTCGACGCCTTCGAGACGGTGAACCAGAAGTTCGGCGAACTGTTCACCACGCTGTTCGGCGGCGGCAAGGCGGAACTGCAGCTGATCGAATCGGACGATCCGCTGGAGGCCGGCCTCGAGCTGATCGCCAACCCGCCGGGCAAGAAGCCCACCACGCTGTCGCTGCTCTCGGGCGGCGAGCAGACACTGACCGCCATGGCGCTGATCTTCGCGGTGTTCCTGACGAACCCCTCGCCGATCTGCGTGCTCGACGAAGTCGACGCGCCGCTCGACGACCACAATGTGGAGCGCTTCTGCAACCTGCTCGACGCGATGCTGGAGCGCACCGAGACGCGCTTCCTGATCATCACCCACCATGCGCTCACCATGGCCCGCATGCACCGCCTGTTCGGCGTGACCATGCTGGAGCGCGGCGTGTCGCAGCTGGTGTCGGTGAACCTCGCCGAGGCCGAAACGCTGGTGGACGAGAAGTCGGCGGCCTAAGCTCACCCGATGAACGTCGTCTTCGACATCGGCAACGTGCTGGTCCAGTGGGAGCCGCGCGCCCTCTACCGCAAGATCTTCGCCAGCGAGGCGGAGGTCGAGTGGTTCATCGCCAATGTGTGCAATCACGACTGGAACATCGAGCAGGACCGCGGGCGAAGCTTCGCCGACGCGGTGATCGAGGCCACGGCGCGCTTTCCCGAACATGCCGAGGCCATCGCCGCCTATGACCTGCGCTGGCACGAAACCATCCTCGGCCCGATCGACGGCACGGTGGCGATCCTCGAGGAGCTCGCGGCGCGGAACACGCCGCTCTACGCCATCACCAACTGGAACCAGGACAAGTTCCGCGAAACCCGGGGGCGCTTCGGCTTCCTCGACCTGTTCCGCGACATCGTCGTGTCGGGCGACGAGCGCCTGATCAAGCCCGATTCCGCGATCTATCGCCTGCTCATGACACGCAACGGCCTCGCGGCGGAGAACTGCGTGTTCATCGACGACAGCATGAGGAACGTGACCGGCGCCGAGGCGGTGGGGATGAAGGCCATTCACTTCACCAGCCCGGATGCGCTGAGGGCGGAGCTCATGGCGATGGGGCTGTTATAGGGGCTTCGGCTGAATTCGTCCTCTCCCGCCTGCGGGAGAGGAAGGGGACCCAACGCAGTTGGGGGAGGTGAGGGAAGCCGGGCTCGGACTGAAAGGCCATGCCCGACCTCCCCTCATCTCCCCGCTGCGTAGCGCAGCGGGTCCCTTCTTCTCCCGCTGAAGAAGCGGGAGAAGACGAGTACTGCGTTGACTGGGTACAGGGTCGCGGCACTATGGGTCCGCAACAGGAGCCCCCCCATGCTCGAACTCCGCCCCAATTGCGAACTCTGCGACAGGGACCTGCCGCCACAATCGGCCGAGGCGCGGATCTGCAGCTATGAATGCACCTACTGCGCGGATTGCGTGGAAAAGGTGCTGCGCAATGTGTGCCCGACCTGCGGCGGCGGATTTGCGCCGCGGCCGATTCGCCCGGTGAAGGCCTGGCGGCCGGAAAAGAAGCTGGGGCTGCTCAACAACCCGGCCTCCACCACCCGGGTGCACAGCCGCTACACCCTGGAAGAGATCGCCGCCCATGTGGCGCGCCTCCGCCAGCTGGCGCCGGAAGCGCGCTAGGGGAGAGCCGGCGCGCCGCCCCGCAGCGCGTGGAAATGGCCTGGCCCAGCCTGCGACAATGGCCACTTCGGAGCAGCCCGCGGCGCGAATCGCCGCAGCTTCGTTGCCGGGCAAATATCCTTTTCTTATCAATATCTTATAAGCAAAATCCATTTCTTGACACAATTTGGGCCCGCAACTATGGTGCGCCCGCTTTGGAAGGGTGGAATTTCCGAGCGCGCACGCCGTTTGTCTGGAGGTCTGTCACATGACGAAATCTGGCAAGAGCGGGCCGCCGAAAGCTTCCTCCGATCCCGAGCTGGGCGATCTCTCGGCCCGTCTCGAGGAGCTTTCCGGCCGCATCGCGGCGGAGCGCTCCGAACAGACGGAGAGTGCGAAGCCGCCGGCCAGCCTGCAGGACGCCTCGGCCTATGCGAGGGGCTACAAGCTGGTCAGCGAATTCGCCGCCGGAACGCTGGTCGGCGGCCTCATCGGCTATGGCATCGACTGGCTGTTCGGCACATTGCCCTTCGGCCTGATCATTTTCCTGCTCCTGGGTTTCGGAGCCGGCTTCCTGAACCTGGCCCGCGCGGCCAACAGGGTGCCCCCAGCCCAGGAACGGCTTGGTTCGAACCCGCCGCCACCCGCGGCCCTTGATGACGACGACGACGAAGAGGACTGACCTTGGCCCAACCCATCGATCCGATCCATCAGTTCCGGCTGCATGATCTCGCCGGCCCCTGGAACATCGCGGGCTACGAGATCAGCTTCACCAATTCCGCGCTGTTCATGGGCATCATCGTGGCCGTCGTCACGCTGTTCCTGCTCGTTGCCGCGGCACGCGGCGCGCTGGTCCCGGGGCGGCTGCAGTCGGTGGGCGAACTGTGGTACGAATTCGTGCACAACATGGTGCGCAACGTGCTCGGACAGGAGGGCAAGGCCTTCTTCCCCCTCGTCTTCACCATCTTCTCCTTCGTGCTCGTCGCCAACATGCTCGGCATGTTCCCCTATTTCTTCACGGTGACGAGCCACGTGGTGGTCACCGCCACGCTCGCCGTCTTCGTCATCCTGCTGGTCATCGTCGTCGGCATCACCAAGCACGGGCTGGGCTGGTTCAAGCTGTTCGTGCCGTCGGGCGTGCCGATGGTGATCCTGCCCTTCATCTCGGTGATCGAGGTGATCTCGTTCCTGTCGCGGCCCGTCTCGCTCGGGCTTCGTCTGTTCGGCAACATGCTGGCGGGCCACATCGTGCTCAAGGTGTTCGCGGGCTTCGTGGTGCTGCTCGCCTCCATGGGCATTGGCGGCATCATCGGCGCCATCGCGCCGCTGGGAATGGCGGTGGCGCTGACCGCGCTCGAATTCCTGGTGGCGTTCCTGCAGGCCTTCGTCTTCGCGATCCTGACCTGCGTCTATCTCAACGACGCGCTGCATACCCATCACTGACACTTCAACTTCAACATCCATACAACACTCAAGGAGAGACTCATGGATCCGCTCGCAGCTAAGTACATCGGCGCCGGCATTGCTTGCATCGGCATGGGTGGCGCCGGCATCGGCGTGGGCCACATCTTCGGCAACTTCCTGTCGGGTGCGCTCCGCAACCCCGCCGCTGCCGCTGCCCAGTTTACCAACGCGCTGATCGGCGCGGCGCTGGCCGAAGGCCTCGGCATCTTCTCGCTGGTCGTCGCGCTCCTCCTGCTGTTCGCCGTCTAATCTCTTTCACGGCAAACCGAACGGAAGCCTGGCGGGCCTGAACCTCCGCGCAGGCTTCCAACTTTGAGGCTCAAGACATGTCGCAATCGACACTCGTCGTCGCCCAGGCCACCACCACCGAGGCCCCTGCTCCCGCGGGGACCGAGGAAGGTGCGGCGCCGGCCGGCGAAGCAGGTCACACCACCGAGGGCACGGGCGCGGAAGGCGGCCATGGCGGTTTCCCGCCGATGGACGCGCATTCCTTCCCCTCCCAGATCTTCTGGCTGGTGATCTTCTTTGCGCTGCTCTACCTGCTGATGAGCAGGCTGGCGCTGCCGCGGATGGCCGCTGTGCTCGCCAACCGCCACAAGGCCATCGAGAGCGACCTCTCCAAGGCTTCGGCGCTGAAGCACGAGACCGAGGCGGCGATCAAGCATTACGAGAAGTCGCTGGCCGACGCCCGCGCCAACGCGCAAGGCATCGCCGCCGACACGCGCTCGAAGATCACCGCCGAGATCGAGGCCGAAAGTGCCGCCCTCGAGAAGACGCTGTCGGCGAAGCTCGCCGAGGCGGATGCCCGCATTTCCGCCTCCAAGACGAAGGCCATGCGGGATGTGCACGAGGTTGCCGCCGAAACCGCCGCCGAGATCGTCTCGGAACTGACGGGCGCTGCGGTGAGCAAGGACCAGGCCGCCAAGGCCATCGCCGGGCTCAAGGGCTGAGGGAGGAGAACGATGCAGTACGACGCAACATTCTTCGCCCTGGTGGCGCTGATCATCTTCCTGGCCGTCGCCGCCTATGCCGGTGCCTTCTCCAAGCTGGGTGCGGGTCTCGACAACCGCGCCGACCGGATCCGCAAGGAACTGGAGCACGCCACGCAGCTGAGGAAGGATGCCGAAGCGCTTCTCGCCGAATACAAGCAGAAGCGCCTCGACGCCGAGAAGGAGGCCCTCTCGATCATCTCCGCCGCCAAGTCGGATGCCGAGGAATATGCCGCCGAGACCCGCCGCAAGCTGACCGAATCGCTCGAGCGCCGCTCGAAGCAGGCCGAGCAGAAGATCGCCCAGGCGGAAGCCGCCGCGATCAAGGACGTGCGCAACGTGGCGACCGACCTCGCCATCGCGGCCTCTCACCACCTCGCCGCCGAAGCCGCCAAGGGCTCGAAGGGCGCAGAGCTGATCTCGCAGTCGATCAGCGCGGTGAAGAACCGGCTGAACTGAGGTCACCTCGGGACGGAATCGAGAAGCCCGGCCTCGCGGCCGGGCTTTTTGTTTGCACGTCGCTGGCGCCGGTCCGTCACCCGGGCTTATGCACCGCAAAGAACATGCGGCAGGTGAGGAAGTAATAGTCTCCGCTCGCGCCCAGTGCCCGCTGCTCGGCCTCCCAGGCGGCGAGGTCCGCCTCGGGCAATGACTTCTGGCGCCTCACATAGGCGCTGATGAAGGGCATGGTGCGGCAGGAATAGCTGTCGTCCTTCCAGCCTTGATTGAGAATCGGATAGGGCGTGGCGGCATCCAGCGTGAAGCCTGCAGCGCGCAGGCGAGCCGCGAGCGTGCGCGGCAGCGCGCTGTCGGCGCAGTGCGGTGCGAAGGCGGCGAGCACCCGCTGCATGCGCGCCGGATCATTCGAATGCCAGGCGATGGCATCCCAGTCGGTCGCCATGATCAGGGCCCGCCCGCCGGGCTTCAGCACGCGAAAGGCTTCGCGGCAGAAGGCAGCGATGTCCGGCACGTATTCCGCCACCTGGATGCTGACCACTGCGTCATAGGCGGCGTCCGCTTCGTCGAGATGCGTGGCATCGCCGACGGCGAAGCTCACCCAGCTTTCCGGGTTGCGGGCCGCGGCACGCGCCACCATGACGGGTGACACGTCGATGCCCCGCACCTTGCCTGTAGGACCCACGGCGGCCGCCATGTCGCTGCACAGGAAGCCGGGGCCGCTGCCGATGTCGAGCACGCTCTCGCCCGGCTGCAGGCCGAGCAGCGCCATGGTGCGGGCGCGCTGGGCCACGATGTCCGGGCCGAGGTAGATCGCCTCCAGCTGCCGGGCCGCCGCCTCATCGTATTGAAGGCCCGCCATGGCCCGCTACTCCGCCGCCTCCATGTAGTTCGCCATGGGCGGGCAGGTGCAGACGAGGTTGCGGTCACCGAAGACGTTGTCGACGCGCGCCACCGGCGGCCAGTACTTGTCGTTGGGATAGCCCTTCAAGGGGAAGAAGGCCTTCTCCTTCGAGTAGGGGTGCTTCCAGTCGCCGAGCAGCAGGCGGTGGGTGTGCGGCGCGTTCTTCAGCACGTTGTCGAGCCGGTCGGCCGTGCCCTCCTCCACCTCGGCGATCTCCTTCCTGATCTCGATCATCGCGTCGCAGAAGCGGTCGAGCTCGCGCTTCGATTCCGATTCCGTCGGCTCGATCATCAGCGTGTCCGGCACCGGGAAGGACATTGTGGGGGCGTGGAAGCCATAGTCGACGAGGCGCTTGGCCACGTCCTCCACCGAGAGCCCGGTGCGCTCCTTCAGCCACCTGAGGTCGATGATGCATTCATGCGCCACGAAGCCGCCGGGGCCCTTGTAGAGCACCGGGAAATGCGGATCGAGGCGCCTGGCGATGTAATTGGCGTTGAGGATGGCCATGGATGTGGCCTTCTTCAGGCCCTCGCCGCCCATCATGGCGATGTAGGTCCACGAGATGGGAAGGATCGAGGCCGAGCCCCAGGGTGCGGCCGAGACCGCGCCATGGCTCTGCTCCCTGCCGGCCGCGGGGTTGACGCCATCGACCACGACATGGCCCGGCAGGAAGGGTGCGAGATGCGCCTTGACGCCGATCGGGCCCACGCCCGGCCCGCCCCCGCCATGCGGGATGCAGAAGGTCTTGTGCAGGTTCATGTGGCAGACATCGGCGCCGAGCTCGGCGGGCCTGACGAGGCCCACCTGCGCATTGAGATTTGCACCATCGAGATAGACCTGCCCGCCATTGGCATGGACGATCTCGGTGATCTCCTTGATCGCCGTCTCGAACACGCCATGCGTCGAGGGGTAGGTGATCATCAGCGCGGCGAGGCTGTCCTTGTGCTCGGCGGCCTTTTTCCTCAGGTCGGCGACATCGACGTTGCCATGCTCGTCACAGGCCACGACGACGACCTTCATGCCCGCCATCACGGCGGAGGCCGGGTTGGTGCCATGCGCCGAAACCGGGATGAGGCAGACGTCGCGCTGGGTATCCCCACGCGAGTCATGGTAGCCGCGGATTGCCAGCAGGCCCGCATATTCGCCCTGGCTGCCGGCGTTGGGCTGCAGCGAGACGGCATCGAAGCCGGTGATCTCCGCCAGCATCTCCTCCAGCTCCTCGAACAGCTGCATGTAGCCCTGCGCCTGTTCGAGCGGCGCAAAGGGATGCAGCATCGAGAAGGAGCGCCAGGTGACGGGGATCATCTCCGTCGTGGCGTTGAGCTTCATGGTGCAGGAGCCGAGCGGAATCATCGCCTGGTCCAGCGCCACGTCCTTCACCTGCAGGTGGCGGAGGTAGCGCAGCATCTCGGTTTCCGAATGATACATCGAGAACACCGGGTGCGTGAGGTAGCTCGAGGTGCGGAGCAGCGTTTCGGGGATCGTCTCCTTCACCTTGGCGTCGACGGCGTCGATCGATACGCGGTCCAGCGCATCGGTGCGGAACACGGTCAGCAGGCGCTCCAGTTCCTGGCGGCGCACCGACTGGTCGAAGGCCACGCCGAGGTGATCGGCATCGACGAAACGCAGGTTGATGCGCTTCTCCTTGGCCTTGGCATAGAGCGCGTGTGCCCGACCCGGCGCATGGATGGTCACCGTGTCGAAGTAGCTCCGGGTCACCACCTCGTAGCCGAAGCCGGTCACCGCGGTGGCGAAGATCTCCGCCATGCGGTGGGTGCGCTCGGCCATCTTCCGGATGCCTTTGGGGCCGTTGTAGATGGCGAACATCGCCGCGATGACGGCAAGCAGCACCTGTGCGGTGCAGATGTTGCTCGTCGCCTTCTCGCGGCGGATGTGCTGCTCGCGCGTCTGCAGCGCCATGCGCAGTGCGCGGTGGCCCTCGGCATCGACCGAGACGCCGATGACGCGGCCCGGCATGGCGCGCTTGAATTCGTCCTTGGTGGCGAAGAACGCCGCATGCGGGCCGCCATAGCCCATCGGCACGCCGAAGCGCTGGGCGGAGCCCACCGCGATGTCGGCACCGAGTTCGCCGGGCGGCACCAGCAGCGCCAGTGCCAGAAGGTCGGTCGCCATGATGGCCAGCGCGCCGGCGGCATGGAGTTTCGCGATCACGCCGCGCCAGTCGCGCACCTCGCCCGATGAGCCGGGATAGGAGAGCAGTGCGGCGAAGACCGTCTCCGGCTTCAGGTCCTTCATCGGATCGCCGATGATCACCTCGTAGCCGAAGGCACGCGCCCGGGTCTCGATCACGCCGATGGTCTGGGGGTGCGTGTCGCGGTCGACGAAGAAGGCGTTGGCAGTGGTCTTCACAACGCGCTTGGCCATGCTCATCGCCTCCGCCGCGGCGGTGCTTTCATCGAGGAGCGAGGCATTGGCGATCTCGAGGCCGGTCATGTCGATGACCATCTGCTGGAAGTTGAGCAGCGCCTCGAGGCGGCCCTGGCTCACCTCGGCCTGATAGGGCGTATAGGCAGTGTACCAGCCCGGGTTCTCCAGCACGTTCCTGAGGATCACCTTGGGCGTGACGGTGCCGTAGTAGCCCATGCCGATCATCGAGACGAAGACGTCGTTGCGCTCCGCCATGGTGCGGAGATAGGACAGCGCCGTGCGCTCCGGCATCGCCTTCTTGAGTTCCAGCGGGCGCCTGGTGCGGATGTTCTGCGGCACCACGCGGGTGATGAATTCCTCCAGCGACCTGGCGCCGAGGCTCTTCAGCATCTCGGTCGTATCGGGCGCATCGGGTCCGATGTGGCGGGCGATGAAATTGGCGCCGGGTTCGAGCTCGGCGAAAGTGGGGCGGGAAGCCATGATCTTATCCGTTCACCAGCTTGTCGTAGGCGGCCTTGTCCATCAGCTCGTCGAGCTCGGCGGGGTTGGCGAGCTTGACCTTCATGAACCAGGCCGCGCCTTCCGCCTCGCGGTTGACCAGCGCGGGATCGCCCTCGAGATCCTTGTTCACCTCGACGACCTCGCCCGAGACGGGCACATAGACCTCGCTCGCGGCCTTGACGCTCTCGACCACGGCGGCCTGGTCATGGGCCGAAACCTTCTTGCCGATGGCGGGCAGCTCGACGAAGACGACATCGCCCAGCTGCTCCTGGGCGTGGTTGGTGATGCCGATGGTGGCGATGCCGTTCTCGACGATCACCCACTCGTGGTCCTTGCTGTACTTGGCGGTCATGTGGAGAGGCTCCTAGCGTTTGAAGCGGTTGGGAATGAAGGGAAGGGAGACGATCTCGGCCGGCATCGGGGTGCCGCGCACGATGAGATTGATCCTGGTACCGGGCGCGGCCGAGGCAGTCTCGACATAGCCCATGGCGATGGGGCCGTTTACCGAGGGGCCGAAGCCGCCCGAGGTGACCTTGCCGATCTCGCGGCCTGACGGATCGGTGATGACGGTGCCGTCACGCGCCGGGGCGCGGCCTTCCGGCCTGATGCCGACGCGCTTCTTCGCGGTGCCATGGCTGAGTTCCTTCTGCACCCGAGCGGCGCCGATGAAGTCGCCCTCATTGCGGCGGCGCTTCTGGATCGACCAGACGAGATCGGCTTCGACCGGCGAGATGGTCTCGTCCAGCTCATGGCCATAGAGGCAGAGGCCACCCTCGAGGCGGAGCGAATCACGCGCGCCAAGCCCGACGGGTTTCACCAGCGGATCGGCGAGCAGCAGCGACCACAGCCGCGCGGCATCGGCATTGGCGAGCGAGATCTCGAAGCCGTCCTCCCCGGTGTAGCCCGAGCGCGAGACCTGGGCCCTGATGCCGCCGAGGTCGACATCGGCATAATGCATGAAGGCAATGTCCTTCACCGCCGGCGCCAGCCTGGCCAGCACCTCCTCGGCCTTGGGGCCCTGCAGCGCCACCAGCGAGAGATCGTCGCGCCGCGTGAGCTTCACGCGCGATGGCAGGTACTTCTGCATCCAGCCATAGTCGTGCTCCTTGCGCCCGGCATTGACGACGACATAGAGCGTGCCATCCCTGGCGTGGCGGGTGATCATCAGATCGTCGAGCGTGCCGCCCTCTTCGTTCAGGAACTGCGAATAGCGCTGCTGGCGCGGCTTGAGGCTCAGCACATCAGCCGGAACCAGCGCCTCCATGGCCCTGGCCACCGTCTCGAAATCCGCGGCCTCCAGCAGGCACTGGCCCATGTGGGAGACGTCGAAGAGGCCGGCGTTCTGCCGCGTCCAGTTGTGCTCGGCGAGGATGCCGGTGGGATATTGCACCGGCATGTCATAACCGGCGAAGGGCACCATGCGGGCGCCCAGCTTCACGTGTTCATCGTAGAGGGAAGTTCGAAGGGGAGCGTTGTCGCTCATGTCAGTCACGTCTCCGGACAAGGTCAGGCCAGACCCGGCGAGACCGGATCTGCCCCCTCTGTACGAGACCTGAGAGATTTCACAGGCCAGTCACTCCGACACTGGCTGCTTTGCTCCTTCGGTGAGCGGGCGCTGTCACGGACCCGCTGCTCTCCAGAGTTCGAACTTACGCCCTGCCGGTCCTTTTGCCTGAGAGTTTCCGGGGCGGTTGCTCCTTCGGCGCCGGTTCGACCCGGTCTCTTCCGCACAGGGCGCTGTGCTGAACGGGTGCGAGACTAGGCCGATGGCCATTCAAGTCAAGCGCGCCTGACGTCAGACCAGGCTTGTGGAAAAGACACCCGGCAGAGACACTTCGAGAAGCTCGAGATCAACCGAAGGTGATAGATAGCGGGTGCGCAGGCCCGGCGGGATGACGAAGGCATCGCCCGCCGCAAGTGCGAAGGGGTCCTTGCCCTCGCCCGCCAGCGTCATCGTGCCCTTCATCACGAAGGTGAAGAGGATGTCGGCGTCATGCACCGTCCAGCGCGTCTCCGCCCCGTCCGGCTTTGCCACCATGACGGAGGCAACGCCCCTGGTGCCGGCGCCGATGGTCGTGTCGCGCGCCACGAAGCCCGGCAGGCGGAAGGGCACGAACTCCCCGGCGGATCCGACATTGTGGACGAAGCGCTGGCCCTGCCATTCCCGGTCGGGCCGCACCTGCGCGGTGGGCAGCGTCATCGCATGGTCGATCTCGGTGACGTGCTGGGCGGGAACGCCGATCTCGATCACCTCGATGCCGTCGCTCGCCTCGAGCACGCGGTGGCGGATCTCGGGTGGCTGGATGAAGCAGTCGCCGGCGGTGAGGCGGATTGGCCCGCCCTGGTCCTCGTAGACCACGTCGACCCAGCCCCTGATGCAGAAGATCAGCTGGAAGCCCACCTTGTGGAAATGCACCATGTCCGGCACCGGCCCGCCATCGGGGATGCGGATGTGGGAGGCGATCATCGCGCCGCCGAGCCTGGAGGGCACGAGGTCGCGGTAGAGCATGCCGGCGCGGCCGATCACCCAGGGCGCCTGGTCGGCCAGCCGGCGCACCACGAAGGCGTGCTCGGTCTTCGGCAGCACGAGCGGCGGGTCGAGTTCGTCGATCTCGATGATGGTGCCGTTGGGGGCCACCAGCTGGCGATGGCCGCCGGCGAAGCCGTCCGGGTCGTCGGTCAGGATGCGGATGGTGCCGGGAAGCTCGGGCGCCCCCGTCTCGAGCCGCAGCCTGAGGCCATGGCCCGACAGCACGGCGACCTCCGGGTTGTCTGCCGGGTAGATCATGTCGAGCCGCATCTTCAGCGTCCTGGTGAAGAAGGCGAGATCGTCGCGGAGCACCTTGGCGGGCAGGCGGATTTCGGCACGGGTCTGGGTCATGGCGGCAAGGGTCGCTTCATTCTGCCCTCGCGGCAAGTGACTTTTGCCACCGCCATTCTGCCGTCACAGCATTCTACTACTTCCCGTGGGCCTCCGGGCGAATGGTCGCCGCGGGGTCAAAGCACAGGGAACGGCTGACATGGCACATTACATTCTGCTGGCGAACTGGACTGAGCAAGGCATCAAGAACATCAAGGACAGCCCCGCCCGGGTCGAGGCGGCGCGCCAGGCGGCCAAGAAGTTGGGCTGCACCATGGGCGACTTCTACATGACGACGGGGACCGTCGACATGGTTTGGGCTTTCGAGGCGCCGGACGACGAGACGGTGGCGAAGTTCTGCCTTTCGCTGGCGATGAAGGGCAATATCCGCACCACGACGCTGAAGGCTTTCAGCGAAGCGGAATTCGGCAAGATCATCCACGACGTCTGACGGGACGCGCTGCGGACCCTCCCCCACGGGGGAGGGAACCGCCAGTGCGCCGACCTGGTTGACAACGTCTGCCCCGGACCGCATCTGTGGGCCATGACGAAGCCGCCTCTCAGAATCCTGCTCGCGGCCCCGCGCGGCTTCTGCGCCGGGGTGGTGCGGGCGATCGACATCGTGGAACGGGCGCTGGCCCTCTATGGCGCGCCGGTCTATGTGCGCCACGAGATCGTGCACAACAGGTTCGTGGTCGACGACCTGAAGGCCAAGGGCGCCATCTTCGTCGAAGAGCTCGACCAGATCCCCGACGGCGACCGGCCGGTGGTGTTCTCGGCCCATGGCGTGCCGAAGTCGGTGCCCGCCGCCGCCTCGGCGCGCCACATGTTCCAGCTCGATGCCACCTGCCCGCTGGTCACCAAGGTCCACATGGAGGCGCAGCGCCATCATGCCGAGGGCTACGAGATCATCCTGATCGGCCACAGGGGTCACCCCGAGGTGATCGGCACCATGGGGCAGCTGCCCGAAGGTGCCGTGGTGCTCATCGAGACGCCGGAGGACGTGGCGAAGCTCCAGGTGAAGGACGAAGCGAAGCTCGCCTGGGTCACCCAGACCACCCTGTCGGTCGATGACACGAAGGACGTGATCGCCGCGCTGCAGGCACGCTTCCCCGCGATCAGGGGGCCCTACAAGGAAGACATCTGCTACGCCACCACCAACCGCCAGGAGGCGGTGAAGGCGATCGCACCCAAGGTCGAGCTGCTGCTGGTGGTGGGAGCACCCAACTCATCGAACTCGCGCCGCCTCGTCGAGGTCGGCGAAAGGAACGGCACGCCGCGCTCGATGCTGGTGCAGCGCGCCAGCGAGCTCGACTGGTCGACGCTGAAGGGCCTCTCGACCATCGGCATCACGGCGGGCGCCTCGGCTCCCGAGCTTCTCGTCAACGAGATCGTCGATGCCTTCCGCGACCATTATGACGTGACGGTGGAGACGGTGACGCTCAGGGAGGAGAACGTCTCCTTCAAGCTGCCGCGCGAACTGCGCGAGGCCCCGGCCCCGCAATGACCGCGAACAAGGTGATCGTGCATACGGACGGGGCCTGCTCCGGCAATCCGGGCCCCGGCGGCTGGGGCGTGATCCTCGACTACAACGGCACCCGCAAGGAACTCTCGGGCGGCGAGGCTCTCACCACCAACAACCGCATGGAGCTCATGGGGGCGATCTCGGCGCTCGAGGCGCTGAAGCGGCCCTGCGAGGTGGAGATGCACGTCGATTCACAATACGTGAAGGACGGCATCACCAAGTGGATTCACGGCTGGAAGAAGAACGGCTGGAAGACCGCCGACAAGAAGCCCGTGAAGAACGCCGAGCTGTGGCAGCGCCTCGACGACGCGCTGAAGCTGCACAAGGTGTCCTGGCACTGGGTGAAGGGCCACGCTGGCCATGACGACAACGAGCGCGCCGACGAACTGGCGCGCGAGGGCATGGCGCCGTTCAAGCGAAGGTAGGTATTTCGTCCTCTCCCGCAGCGCGGGAGAGGAAGGAGCCCCAACGCTGTTGGGGGAGGTGAGGGAAACCGGGCTCCGAAGCAAAGGCCTAGCTCCGCTTCCCCTCATCTCCCCGTTGCGTTCCGCAACGGGTCCCTTCTTCTCCCGCTGAAGGAGCGGGAGAAGACGCGGGCGTCACGTCCTCCTGCGCTTCGCCACGTCCTCGGCCATCGGGCAGAGGATCTCGAACATCATGGTCACACCCGCATGCGCCGTCACGCCCGACGGATCGAAGGGCGGCGAGACTTCCACCACGTCGCCGCCGACGATGTGCAGCCCGCGCATCTCGCGCAGCATCGCTTGAGCCTGGAACGTCGTGAAGCCGCCGATCTCCGGCGTGCCGGTGCCGGGCGCGTAGGCCGGGTCCAGCATGTCGATGTCGAAGCTCACATAGGTGGGACCATCGCCGACGATACGGCGGGCCTCTTCCATCACGGCCTTCGGCCCCTTCTCCATCGCCTCCTCGATCCGGATGAAGCGGACGCCCATCTTCTCGCCCCACTCGAAATCGTCGAGGTCGTACATGGAGCCGCGCAGGCCGATCTGGATCGTGCGCTTCGGGTCGAGCACGCCTTCCTCGATGGCGCGGCGGAAGGGCGTGCCGTGGGTGTATTTGAAGCCGCCGAAATAGCCGTCGTAGAGATCGGTGTGGGCATCGAAATGGATCATGCCCACCGGCTCTTTCTCGCCCACGGCGCGCAGCACGGGAAGCGAGCACAGGTGATCGCCGCCGGCCGACAGCGGGCGGATTCCCTTGGCCACGAGCTTCTTGAAATAGGTCTCGACGCGCTTCAGCCCGTCCATCACGTCGGCGGGGTTCACCGGGCAGTCGCCCAGGTCGGCGATGTTGGCGAGCCTCGAGGGCACCACATGCGAGGTCTGGTGCATCGGGCGCACCATGGACGACATGTCGCGCATCTGGCGGGGGCCGTGGCGCGGGCCGGGGCGGTTCGTCGTGCCGCCGTCCCACGGAATGCCGACCATGCCGATGTCGATTCCCTGCGCCTCCTCGAGCGTCACGTGCGGCATGCGCATGAAGGTGGCGATGGCACCGAAGCGCGGCGTGACCAGCCCGGAGAGGGGCTTGTTGAATTCATCCATGTCGTGACCTCAGTTCTTGATGACCAGCTTGCGCGGCGTCTTGCACAGGCATTCGACGCCGCTCGGGGTGATGAGAATGGTTTCGGAGAGCTCCAGCCCGCCGTCGTCGAGCCACAGCGCAGGCATGAAATGCAGCGTCATGTTGGGCTCGAGCACCGTCTTGTCGCCGCGCCGGATGGAGAGCGTGCGCTCGCCCCAGTCCGGCGGGTAGGACAGGCCGATCGAATAGCCGGCGCGCGAATCCTTGTGGAAGCCGCGCTTCTGCAGCGTGCCGAAGAAGGCCTCCGCCACCTCGCCGCAGGTGACACCGGGCTTGCACTTCTCGAGCCCCGCCTCGGTCGCCTCCAGCACCGCGCTTTCGGCGTCGAGGAACTTCTGCGGCGGCTTGCCGAGGTAGACGGTGCGCGACAGCGGCGCGTGATAGCGGCGATAGCAGCCGCCCAATTCGAAGAAGGTGCCCTCGTTGTCGTTGAAGGGCCGGTCGTCCCAGGTGAGATGCGGTGCCGTGGCATCCACGCCCGAGGGCAGCATGGGCACGAAGGCGCAATAGTCGCCCCAGTGGCCGCCGGCGCCGAGCGCCGCCTGCTTCTGGATCTCGGCCACCAGCACGTTTTTCGGCAGGCCCGGCTCCACGAGCTCGATGACTTTCGCGTGCATCGCGTCGACGATGGCCGCGGCGCGGCGGATGAAGGTCACCTCGTTGTCGGACTTCACCGTGCGCTGCCAGTTGACGAGCCCGGTGGCGTCGGAAATCTGCGCGTCGTCGAGCTGGCCCTTCAGCGTCTCGTAGGCGGCGGCCGAGAACCAGTAATTGTCCATCTCGACGCCGATGCGGCCCTGGTCCCAGCCGCGCTCGCGGATCACGCCCGCCAGCTGCTTCATCGGGTGCTTCAGCGGGTTCTGCACGTAAGTGTCGTCATAGCCCACGATGTTGTCGTGGTGCATGAACACGGTGCGCTTGGCGCCCTGCGCGTCCATGCCGCGGCCCCACCACACGGGCTCGCCCTCGAGCCCCAGCAGCACGCCCTGGTGGACGTAGAAGGACCAGCCGTCATAGCCCGTGAGCCAGGCCATGTTGGACGGGTCCGAGACGAGGATGAGGTCGAGGCCCTTCGCATCCATGGCCTTGCGCGCCCTGGCGATGCGGCGGTGATATTCCTCGAGCGGGAAGTGCAGCGTGACGGGGGATGGCTCTGTCATGGCAGGCATGATGGAACGGCGGGGCATTCTTGCGCAAGTACCAGCCCGCCGGTTAAGTGGGGCCATGAGCACAGGGACCAGCAAGGACTTCGACATCATCGTCATCGGCGCCGGCATTGCCGGGGCTTCCGTAGCGGCGCACCTCGCCGAAACCCACCGCGTCGCCATCTGCGAGATGGAGGACCGGCCGGGCTACCACACCACCGGGCGCTCCGCCGCCATGTACGAGCCCAATTACGGCTCGCCGCCGATGCTGGCGCTGACGCGCGCGGCGGGACCCGAATTCTGGGCGGGCGGCTTCCTGACCAAGCGCGACACCATGTTCTTCGCGCCGCCCGAGCAGGACCTGCAGTTCCAGCGCCTGATGGGTTTCCAGAAGGGCATGCGGGAGATCTCCGTGGCGGAGGCCAGGCGCCGCTTCCCCTATCTCGCGGAAGGCTATGCCAAATGGGCGGTGCTCGACGAGCACACGGCCGACATCGACGTCGACGCGCTGCACCAGCATTACCTGAAGCTGTTCCGCCAGCGCGGCGGCGAGATGCATTGCGACCATGCGGTGACGGCGCTGGAGAAGAACGGCCAGTGGACGGTGCGCACCAGGGGCGAGACGCTCCGTTCACGGATCATCGTCGATGCGGCGGGCGCCTGGGGCGACCTAGTGGCGGAGATGGCGGGGCGGAAGAAAATCGGCCTGCAACCCAAGCGCCGCTCCATGGCCGTGGTGCCCGGCCCAGAGGGCGAGGACTTCATGCGCTGGCCCATGGTCGGCGACGTGGGCGAGACCTGGTACTGCAAGCCGCAGTCCGGCAAGCTCCTCATCTCCCCCGCCGAGGCGACCCCGGTCGACCCGCACGACGCCTATGCCGACGACATGACGCTGGCCGAGGGAATCGCCCGCTTCAGCGAAGCGGTGAACTACGAGGTGACGCGCGTCGAACGCACCTGGGGCGGCCTCCGCTCCTTCGCGCCCGATGGCTGCCCGGTGGTGGGCTACGACAGGAAGAACGACGGCTTCTTCTGGCTGATCGGCCAGGGCGGCTACGGCATCCAGTCCTCCCCCGCCCTGTCGCGACTCGCCGCCGCGCTCGTCCGCGGCTATGCTCCGCCCACGGACATCATGGACGAGGGCCTGGTGCTGGCGGAGATTTCGCCGGAGCGGTTTAGCACGGCCTGATACACCGTTCTCCTCCACTTCACTTCACCCGGGCTTGACCCGGGTGTCCTTTTTTGGTGGTCACAAAAAAGGATGCCCCGGTCAAGCCGGGGCAAGGTGAAACTCTCGAGGGTCGCGCCCCTCACCCCGCCAGCAGCGGGAACTCCGGGGCGTCCATCACCGCGCCGTGCTGCAGCTTCACGCCGCGGAACGGCGGTGAGGTGTTGATGCCCTCGCGGCGCGCGAAGCGCACGTTGTCGCCCATGAGCCTGAGCGAGAAGGCGCGGCGCTGGTCCACCTTGCTCTTGTTGGCCGGCGCACCGTGCAGCGTGAGATAGTTGAAGGCCACGGCATCGCCCGGTTCCAGCGCCCAGCCCAGCACCTGGAACTTGTCGCGGTTGTTGTCGATGTCCGGCACCGGCTCCAGCCCGTCGTTCTCGTTCAGCGCCGTCTTGTTGAAGCGCTCGGGGCGATAGTACTTGCCCCACTTGTGCGAGCCCGCGACGAATTCAAGCGTGCGCTCGCGCGGCACGCTGTCGAGCGGGATCCAGAGGGACACCGTGTCGGTGCCGTCGACGCAGTAATAGGGCTGGTCCTGGTGCCAGGGGGTGGGCACGTCGGCGCCCGGTTCCTTCACCAGCACGTGCTCGTGGAACAGGCGGACGGTCTTCGTGCCCATCAGTTCGCGGCCGATTTCGGCGGCATCCGAGTTGAAGATGAAGTCCCGGTACTCGGGAATGCGGTCCCAGTTGCAGTAGTCGCCCACGAAGCGGCCGGCCCCGTCCTTGCCCTGGTAGATCTTGACGTCCGCCGAGGGCGCGGCCAGGTTGCGGTCCACGCCCTTTTGCAGCGTATCCACCCAGCCGGTGAACACCCCGCGGAGGACGCAGGCGCCGTCGCGGCGGAAGGCTTCGATGGTTTCGGGCGGAACGAGGCTCGTCATGGGGGCAAACTCCTGCGGATGGGGCATTCTGCCACCCCCCGCGCGGCCCGTAAACCTCTCCGGATTTTACCGATTTTGATCGTGGCCAATTTTCGTGCTTAAGTGCCCCCACGCCCCAGGAGGGCGGGATAACGGACTACAGGGAGTTTTTCATGAAATTCAACAAACTGCTGGGCGCAGCCCTGCTCGCCTCGAGCATGCTGGTCGCCGGCGCGGCCAATGCCAAGACGCTGGTTTACTGCTCGGAGGGTTCGCCCGAGAACTTCACCCCCGCGATCAACACCACCGGCACCAGCTTCGATGCCGCCCGCCCCGTCTATAACCGCCTGGTGCAGTTCAAGCCGGGCTCCACGGAAGTGCAGCCGGCCCTGGCCGAAAGCTGGACCGTCTCGCCCGACGGCCTGACCATCACCTTCAAGCTGCGCAAGGGTGTCAAGTTCCACTCCGGCGTGAACGGCTTCAC
>JAXMCT010000019.1:0-38541 GCA_046349235.1 Hyphomicrobiales bacterium | reverse complement strand
CTCGGTCGATTCCGCCCCCACCTCGGCCAACCAGGAGGACCATGTCTCCATGGCCACCCACGGGGCACGCCGCCTCGGGCCCATGAACGCCAACCTCGCGCGCATCATCGCCATCGAGCTGATGGCGGCGGCCGAGGGCATCGACTTCCGCCGCCCACTCGCCTCGTCACCGCCCATCGAGGAGGCCCACCGCATGGTGCGCGCCACATCGGCGAAGCGCGACGAGGACCGCGAGTTCGCCACCGACACCGAGGCCATCGCCACGCTCGTCGAGCAGGGCTGCTTTGCGAGGCTGGTGCCGCAGTTGCTGAGTGACCTTGGCTGCCGTTAGGGTGTTGCACAACGCCGAGCCCATCCTTTTGGCCGTCATCCCGGCGAAGGCCGGGATCCAGCTTTCCACGCGGCCACCGCCCGAAGCTGGACCCCGGCCTTCGCCGGGGTGACGGCATGAATGGGGGATTCATCGGGCAGATGGGCAACAGCGGATTGCGATCATGACCCTCTTCGATCTCACCGGCCGCGTCGCGGTCATCACCGGCACGAGCCGCGGCATCGGGCGCGAGCTTGCCCACGGCTTCGCCGAGGCCGGCGCCACGGTGGTCGGCTGCGCGCGGAGCTACGAGAATGCCGAGAAGACGGCTGCCGAACTGCGCGCCAGGGGGCATGACACGCTGCCGGTGCTGGCCGACGTCTCCACACCCGAGGGGGCCGATGCGCTCATCACCGCCGCGGTGCGCCGCTATGGCCGCATCGACATCCTCGTCTGCAATGCCGGGGTGAACGTCAAGAAGCCGGCCATCGACTTTTCGGCGGCCGAGTTCGACACGGTGATCGGCGGCAATCTCAGGGCCTATTTCCTCTGCGCCCAGGCGGCGGCGCGGCAGTTCATGAAACAGGGCCGGGGCGGCGCCATCGTGATGAATTCCTCCAACGCCTCGGTCGCGGCCTTCGCGGACATCACACCCTATTGCGCGGCGAAGGGCGGCATCGACATGCTGGTGCGCGGGCTCGCCGCCGAATGGGGCCCGCACGGCATCCGCGTCAACGCCTTCAACCCCGGCTACACGAGGCATGCGATGACGGCGGAAGGCCAGGCCTACCTGGCGAAGGCCGAGGCCGAGATCGCCGCGCGCACGCCGCTGCGCCGCATGGCGGAGATGAAGGAGATGGTGGGGCCCGCCGTGTTCCTCGCCTCCGATGCCGCGAGCTTCGTCACCGGCACCATCCTGCTCGCCGATGGCGGCTGGTGCGCGCAATGACGCTTCATCCCTGGCCCGCACTCGAACACGCGGCACGCACATGGGCCGAGGCGGACGCGCTGGTGTTTCCGCACCAGCAGGCGCGCCGCAGCTTCGCGCAGTACCGCGCCGAGGCGCTGGCGCTGGCGGGCGCGCTTTCGGCGCGCGGCATTGCTGCCGGCGACCACGTGGCGCTGCTGGCCGAGAACCGTGTGGAATGGGCCGTGGTGCAGATGGCCTGCGCCGCGCTCGGCGCGGTCTTCGTGCCGCTCAACACCCATTACCGCAAGGACGACCTCGCCTATGCGCTGAAGCAGTCGGACTCGAAGGCGCTGCTCTGCTCCACGCAGTATCGCTCCAATCCCTATCTCGAGAACGTGCGCGAACTCCGGCCCGGCCTGCCGCTGCTGGCGCATGTGTTCACACTCGAAGAGGACTATCCGCGCCTCGTCGGCGAAGGCCGGACCTTCACGCCGGTGACGCCCGATCCCGATGCGGTGGCGGCACTGCTCTATACCTCCGGCACCACGGGCTTCCCCAAGGGTGCGCTGCTGTCGCACCGCGCCATGATGCTGGTGGCGACCAACAGCGCGCTGCGGCTGGGGCTCACGCCGGGTGACCGCTGGACCTCCATCATCCCGCTGTTCCATTGCGCGGGCTGCATCCTCAACCTGCTGGGTTCGCTGTCGCAGGGCGCAGCCTATGTCGGCGTGCCGAGCTTCGACCCCGAAAACATGTTCCGCATCATCGCGGCCGAGCGCTGCACGCATCTCTCTGGCGTGCCGACCTCCTATCTCGCGATGCTCGATCATCCGGCGCGCGGCGGATACGATCTCTCGAGCCTCAGGGCCGGGAGCTGCGGCGGGGCCGACTGCAACGCCGATGTGCTGAAGCGCTGTGCGGCGGAATTCCCCATGCCAGGCCTCTCCCAGGTCTATGGCCAGACCGAGGGCGGCACGCTCTTTGCCTGCCCGGAGCATGACGATCCGCTGCGCTGGGAGACGGCGGGCAGGGCGCTGCCGGACTATGAGCTGCGCATCGTCCATCCCGACACCCTGGCGCCGCTTCCGGCGGGCGAGATCGGCGAGATCCAGGCGCGCGGGCCGATGGTGATGCAAGGCTACTACAACAAGCCGGAGGCCACCGCCGAGACCATCATCGAGGGCGGCTGGCTGCGCACCGGCGACCTCGGCTACCTCCGCGCCGATGGCCGCCTCGTCATCGCCGGCGGGCGGCTGCGCGACATGATCATCCGCGGCGGCGAGAACATCTATCCCGCCGAGATCGAGAACGTGCTGCAGCAGCATGACGCCATCGCCGAGGTGGCGGTGTTCGGCGTGCCCGACGACTATTACGGCGAGATCGTCGGCGCGGCGGTGAAGCTGGCGCGGCCGGTGCCCGCCGCCGAGCTGCAGTCGCTGTGCGCGGCCCGCATCGCGAAATTCAAGGTGCCGGCGGTGATCTTCGCCGTCGAGCGCTTCCCGCTCACGCCGTCCGGCAAGATCCGCAAGGTGGAACTGCGTGCGCTGGCGAAGGAGAACCGCATGGAGCGCCTCGCATGACCGGCCTCACCTTCTGGTTCGACGTCCATTCGCCCTGGGTCTATCTCGCCTCGTTCCGGGTGGGCGACCTGGCGCGCAAGCACGGGTTGCCGCTGCGCTGGCGGCCGCTGCACCTGCCGCGGCTGCTCGACGAGATCGGCGGCGTGAAGCCGCTCGAGGCCGCACCCGCCCGCGTCGCATGGTTCCGCCAGGACATTCTCGACCATGCGGAGCTCATCGGCGTACCGCTGCGCTATCACCCGCATTATCCGCTGCGCAACTCCCGCGCGCTGCGCGCCTGCCTGCTGGCCGACGAGCAGGGCAGGGCGGAGGGTTTCGTGCGCCTGGTGCTCAAGGGCTACTGGGCGGAAGGTGCGGACATCACCGATCTCGAGCAGCTCGGCCGCTGGGGTGCTGAGGCGGGCCTCGACCCGGAGTCGGTGAAGGCTGCGGCGGTGAGTGAGGCCTACAAGCGGAAGATCGACGACAACACCAGCGAGGCCATCGCGCGCGGCGTCTTCGGCGTGCCCACGGTCGATACCGGCTCCCGATTGTATTTCGGCAACGACAGGCTGGACCTGCTGGATAATCATATCTCGCGCGGCAAAATCCCTCTAGCCTGACGCGCCATGCAGAACACCCTCATGGGCGCGGTGCGCGCCCTGACGCCGCGCATGGCGGGCACCAGTTTTCGCGACCGCAGCATCGCCTGCCTGGGCGCTCTCATCGGCATCGGCCTCACCGGGCTCATCTCCGGCTGGGCTGTCGGCAATCTCGAGCATTTGCCGCTGCTGGTGGCGCCGCTTGGCGCTTCCGCCGTGCTGCTCTTCGCCGTGCCGGCGAGCCCGCTGGCGCAGCCCTGGTCGATCATCGGCGGCAACACCATTTCGGCGGTGGTCGGCATCGCGGTTGCGCATCTCGTGCCGGACAAGGCCTTTGCCGCGGCCATCGCGGTGGCGAGTGCCATCGCGGTGATGTCGCTGCTGCGCTGCCTGCATCCGCCGGGTGGTGCGGCCTCGCTGCTCGGCGTGCTGGGCGGGCCTACGGCGGCGTCCTGGAGCTTCGGCTTCGCGCTCGCCCCGGTGGCGCTCAACTCGATCCTGCTGGTGATCGTCGGTCTCGTCTTCCACCGCTTCACCAGGCACAGCTATCCGCACAAGGCGAAGGTGGTGATGGCGGCGACGCATGGCACCAAGGACCTGCCGCCGCAGCTCCGCGTCGAGCTGACCGAGGCCGACATCGATGCGGCGCTCGCGGAGGGTGACGAGCCGCTCGACATCGCGCGTGACGACCTGCACCGCATCGTGCGCCGCGCCGAGCTATCTGCACTGGAGCGCACCGCGCAGGTGCCGCGCTGCGCCGACATCATGTCGCGCGACGTGCTGTCGATCCAGGCCGATGCGCCGTGGAGTGCGGCGCATGCGCTGCTGCTCGAGCATGACCTGCGCATCCTGCCGGTGGTCGACGGGCAGGGCCGCGTCGCCGGCGTGGTCGAGCTGCACGAGCCGGACCATCCGCTGCAGGCGGTTTCCGAAATGATGAGCGACGCCGCGACGGCGCTGCCGGATGACAGCGTCCTGCGCCTCGTCGATCCCCTGAGCGACGGCCGTCACCACGCCGTGCTGATCACCGATGGCATCGGCCGGCTGGTCGGCCTCGTCACCCAGACCGACATGATCGTGGCCCTGGCGCGGCTCGCGGTGACGGGTGCGGCGCGGGCGGCGAGAAGGTAGGGCTCTCGCCCTACTTCGACAGCCGCCCCTTCTCCTTCAGGTACTGCACGATCAGGTCCGCCGCACCCTCCGCCGTCACCTTGGCGGTGTCGACGCGGATCTCCGGCTTTTCCGGCGCCTCGTAGGGCGAGGAAATGCCGGTGAAGTGCTTGATCTCGCCGCGGCGCGCCTTGGCGTAGAGGCCCTTCACGTCGCGCTTCTCGGCCTCGGCCAGCGTGGTGTCGACGTGGATCTCGATGAACTCGCCGTCCTCCAGCAGCTCGCGCGCCATCAGGCGCTCGGAGCGGAACGGCGAGATGAAGGAGACGAGCACGATCAGCCCGGCATCGACCATCAGCTTCGACACCTCGCCGACGCGGCGGATGTTCTCGACCCGGTCGGCATCCGAGAAGCCGAGGTCGCGGTTCAAGCCGTGGCGCACGTTGTCGCCGTCGAGCAGGTAGGTCATGTGGCCGGCAGCATGGAGCTGCTTCTCGACCAGGTTGGCGATGGTCGACTTGCCCGCGCCCGAGAGGCCGGTGAACCAGAGGACCGCCGGCTTCTGCCCGGCGATCGCCGCACGGGCGTTCTTGTGCACGTCCACCGCCTGCCAGTGGATGTTGGCGGCACGCCGCAGCGCGAAGCGGATGAGGCCCATGCCCACCGTGTTGTTGGAGAAGCGGTCGATGATGATGAAGGAACCGAGATGGCGGTTCTCGACATAGGGCGCGAAGGCGATCTGGCTGTCGAGCTCGAGGTTGCATACGCCGATTTCATTGAGCGCCAGGGTCTTCGCCGCCACGTGCTCCATGGTGTTGACGTTGACCTTGTACTTCAGCTCCTCGAGCGTGCCCGGCACGGTCTTGGTCGAGGACTTGAAGAGATAGGGCCGGCCCGGCAGCATCGCCTCGTCCGACATCCACAGGATCTCGACCTCGAACTGGTCGGAGACTTCCACCGGGTCATTGGCCGTGCAGATCACATCGCCGCGGCTGATGTCGATCTCGTCCTTCAGCGTGATGGTCAGCGACTGGCCCGCCACACCCTCGTCGAGGTCGCCGTCATAGGTGACGACGCGCTCGACCACCGAGGAGCGGGCGGACGGCAGCACCTTGATGGCGTCGCCCGGCTTCACCGTGCCCGACACGATGGTGCCGGAGAAGCCGCGGAAATTCTGGTTCGGGCGGTTCACCCACTGCACCGGCAGGCGGAACGGCTTCTCCGCGAGGTCGTCGCCCACCGGCACGGTCTCGAGATGCGCCATCAGCGTGGGGCCGTGGTACCACGGCATGTTGGTGGAGCGGGTGATCATGTTGTCGCCCATCAGGGCGGAGACCGGGATCACCGTGATCTCGTCGGCACCGATCGACTTGGCGAAGGCGCGGTAGTCCTCCTCGATGCGCTTGAAGACCTCTTGGTCGAAATCCATCAGGTCCATCTTGTTGACGGCGACGACGAGGTGCCGGATGCCCAGCAGCGTGCAGATGAAGGTGTGCCGCCGCGTCTGGGTGAGGACGCCCTTCCTCGCATCCATCAGGATGATGGCGAGGTCGGCGGTGGAGGCACCCGTCGCCATGTTGCGGGTGTACTGCTCGTGCCCCGGCGTGTCGGCGACGATGAACTTGCGCTTGTCGGTGGTGAACGCCCGGTAGGCGACGTCGATGGTGATGCCCTGCTCGCGCTCGGCGGCAAGCCCGTCGACGAGCAGCGCGAAGTCGAGGTTGCCGCCCTGCGTGCCCATCTTCTTCGAATCGGCCTCAAGCGCGGTGAGCTGGTCCTCGAATAGCATCTTGGCCTCGTAGAGAAGCCTGCCGATGAGGGTGGACTTGCCGTCGTCGACCGAGCCGCAGGTGATGAAGCGGAGGAGAT
Source organism: Hyphomicrobiales bacterium (assembly GCA_046349235.1). Taxonomy (GTDB): domain Bacteria; phylum Pseudomonadota; class Alphaproteobacteria; order Rhizobiales; family Aestuariivirgaceae; genus Aestuariivirga. Next base: position 32,181 of record JAXMCT010000019.1, on the reverse strand, counting down.
CCTTCTGTTCCTGGGCGTTGAGATAGGCCTCGACGTCGCCGCCGGTGAACTCGATGAAGCGCGTCATCAGAAATATCCTTCCTGTTTCTTCTTTTCCATGGAGGCGGAGGCATCCTTGTCGATGACCCGGCCCTGGCGTTCGGAAGACGTGGCGACCAGCATCTCCTCGACGATGTCGAGGAGCGAAGTGGCGTTGGAGTCGATGGCGCCGGTCAGCGGGTAGCAGCCCAGCGTGCGGAAGCGCACCTTGCGCATCTCCGGCTGTTCGCCGGGATTGAGGCGCATGCGCTCGTCATCCACCATGATCATCTGGCCGTCGCGCCAAACCACCGGGCGCTCGGCGGCGAAATACAGCGGCACGATGTCGATCTTCTCGCGGTGGATGTATTGCCAGATGTCGAGCTCGGTCCAGTTCGACAGCGGGAAGACGCGGATCGATTCACCCTTGTTCTTGCGCGCATTGTAGAGGTCCCACAGCTCGGGGCGCTGGTTCTTGGGGTCCCAGCGGTGACGCGAGTCGCGGAACGAGAAGATCCGTTCCTTGGCGCGCGACTTTTCCTCGTCACGGCGCGCGCCGCCGAAGGCGGCGTCGAAGCCGTACTTGTCGAGTGCCTGCTTGAGGCCGTCGGTCTTCATGATCTGGGTGTGCAGCGCCGAGCCATGGTCGAAGGGGTTGACGTTCTTGGCCACGCCCTCGGGGTTCTTGTGAACGATCAGCTCCCAGTCATATTTCTTCGCCGTCGCCTCGCGCAGCGCATACATGTCACGGAACTTCCAGCCGGTATCGACATGCATCAGCGGGAAGGGCGGCTTCGAGGGGTAGAAGGCCTTGATGGCGAGATGCAGCATCACGGCCGAGTCCTTGCCGATCGAATAGAGCATCACCGGCTTCTCGCACTCAGCCGCCACCTCGCGGATGATGTGGATCGACTCGGCCTCGAGGCGTTCGAGATGGGTCAGCGACCTGGCCGCGCGGTGGATGGTCTTGGGCGCGCCGGCGGGCGCCGCCTGCTGGGCAATCCAGCCACGCACCTTCTCGATGGTCCGGGTGGAGGGCGAGCGGCCCTTGCGCAGGTCGAACACGAAATTGGGATCGCCGAGGGCCTGTTTGCCCAATGCCGTGGGGTCAATGCCCGCGGACGAGAGAAAGCGCTCGATTTCCGACAGGAAGGACTGGGCGACACTGTCCATGATAGGATTTAACCTTTCAGAATGGCATTTCGTGCCCCCATACTCCCAAAATGACCACCAGAATAGGAAAATGTCTGTGATTTGACGCCACAAACCGCACAGACGATAGGATTCGTCTGATTTACAACCTGTGGACTGGGCCTTGAGGTCAGTTGGGGTCCGTTATAGAGTTTTTCCTCGGAGGAAACGCAGTGGACAAAGGCAACGGACGCAAACCGGCCCCCGGGTCCGGCATGCCCTTCCAGGACCCGCATGGGCACGGTGAGGCGCAAGGCAAGCTTCTCGAACAGGCCATTGGCCGTGCCGTGAAGGAGTTCCGCGAGAAGCTGGGTCTCACCATCGCCGAACTGGCCAAGGCCGCGGACATGTCTGCCGGCATGCTCTCCAAGATCGAGAATGGCGCGACGTCACCTTCGCTCGCCTCGCTGCAGGCGCTCGGCAAGGCACTGCAGGTGCCGGTCACCGCCTTCTTCAAGTCCTACGAGGAAATCCGCGACGCCACCTTCGTCAAGGCGGGTCAGGGGCTGACCATCGAGCGCCGCGGCACGCGCGCCGGCCACCAGTACGAACTGCTGGGCCACAGCCCGCATGGCCCGGTCATGGTGGAGCCCTACCTGATCACGCTGACGCACGAGTCCGACGTGTTCCCCACCTTCCAGCATGCGGGCCTCGAATTCCTCTACATGCTCGAAGGCAACGTCGTGTACCGCCACGGCGAGAAGACCTACGACATGCACCCGGGCGACGCGCTGTTCTTCGATGCAGAAGCGCCGCACGGACCGGAGGAACTGCGCAAGCTGCCGATCCGCTACCTCTCCGTCATCAGCTATCGCCGCGAGGACTAGCTTGCGCCTGCCCGTGCATCTTGCGGCCGCCGGCGTCGCCGTGCTGGCGGCATGTACCGCGGCGCGCGCCGACGAACCGATGACAGGAACCTTCCTCGCGGGCCGTTCCTGCGAGGCATTGCTGTCGATCCGCAAGGACACCAACCCGGGCCACGTGATCACCGGTCCCGGCATCAGCTACCGGCTGCTGGCGCGCAATCAGAAGAAGGCAACGCACTACCGCATCGAGATTCCCGACGCCGACCCGCCGGAGCGCTGGGTGGCGGCGGCCTGTGGCAGGGTGACGGCCGAGGCCGTCACATCGGCGCCTGCACCGAAGCCACAAGAGTCGCAGCCACCTGTACCGCGCAGTGCCGCCGTGCCGAAGTCTGCCACCGCGAAACCCGTGGACCAGGCCTATGTGCTGGCGCTGAGCTGGCAGCCCGCCTTCTGCGAGACCAATCAGAAAAAACCCGAATGCCGCTGGCAGACCGGCCAGCGCCCTGACGCCAACTACCTGTCGCTGCATGGGCTGTGGCCGCAGCCGTCGAGCCGTGAATATTGCAACGTTCCCGCGCCGGTGCGGATGGCGGGCGAGTCCGGCCGCTGGAAGGACATTCCACCCGTCAACCTGAGCCTCTCCACCCAGGCCGATCTCGAAACAATGATGCCCGGTTCCAGATCGCTGCTGGAACGTCATGAGTGGGCCAAGCACGGAAGCTGCTACCCGGCCGATGCGGAAACCTATTTCAAGGACTCGTTCCGCCTGCTGAGGGAGGTCAATGCCTCGTCCGTGGCGGACATCTTCATGCGCAGCATCGGCCGCCGGGCGACTGCCGCCGACATCCGTGCCGCCTTCGACCAGGCCTTCGGCGCGGGGGCGGGCAACAGGGTTCGCGTGTCCTGCAAGGATGATGGCGACCGCCGGCTGATCGCCGAAATCACCCTCGCCCTCAAAGGCGATATTCCTTCCGGAACAAGCCTTTCCGAGCTCATGCTGGCGGCCGCTCCCATCGACCCCGGGTGTCCTGCGGGCCTCGTCGATCCGGTTGGTCCGCAATAGGCACATGCGGGGGTGCGTTCCTCGCATGAAACAAATTTTCCTCGTAGTTGAATAGTTGTCCTGGCTCTGCTAGTTTCTTCGGCATCATTGCTGAAGGAGAACGGGCCATGTGTGGCATTGTCGGACTCTACCTGAAGAACCCCAAGCTGCAGTCGCAGCTGGGCGCGATGTTCAAGCCCATGCTGATCGAGATGACGAACCGCGGACCTGATTCCGCCGGCGTCGCCGTTTATCGCAATCCGGTGAAGGACAACGAGGTGAAGCTGTCGCTCGCCCATGACGACAAGGCCTATAACTGGCGCCACGTCGAGGGCGGCCTCGAGGAGGGGCTGAACTGCGAGGCCACCATCCACCAGATCGCCTCCCATTGCATTCTCGTCACCGACGCGAAGGAAGATGACGTGGTGAAGTGGCTCAAGGCCAACGCGCCCGGCGTGCGCGTCGTGGGCTCCGGCCACACCGTCGAGATTTTCAAGGAGACCGGCCTGCCGGAGAAGGTCTATGACCGCTTCGACCTCGCCTCCGCCTCGGGCACCCACATCATCGGCCACACCCGCATGGCCACCGAGAGTGCGGTGACCACGGCGGGCTCGCATCCCTTCGCCACCGGTGCGGACCTCTGCCTCGTGCACAACGGCTCGCTGTCGAACCACAATCGCCTGCGCGAGAACCTGAAGCGCGAGGGCATGGAGTTCCAGACCGAGAACGACACCGAAGTGGCTGCCGCCTACATGACGTGGAAGCTGCGCAACGGTGCCACGCTGAAGGAAGCCCTCGAAGACGGTCTCAAGGACCTCGATGGCTTCTACACCTTCCTCGTCGGCACGGCCGATGGCTTCGCGGTGGTGCGCGATCCCATCGCCTGCAAGCACGCGGTGATCGCCGAAACCGATGACTGGGTGGCAATGGCCACCGAATGGCGCGCCATCGCCCATCTGCCTGGCGCCGACGACGCAAAGATCTGGGAGCCGGAGCCGTCGACCATCTACACCTGGGGCGGCAGTGCCTGACCTGACGTAGAACTTCGCCGGGGCCCTTTCTCCTTTTGGGGCTCCGGCGTTCCTTCACCTACCTCGCTCCCGCTCACAACAACCACAAGGGACGAGTCCTCACATGGGACGGAAAGCAACAGCATGCATGAACTCGATCTGAAGGCGCTGGGCGTCACCGGCATCAACCAGAAGCTCTATGCGATCCCCAAGGATACCAACGAGCGCCACTGGGTCATCAGGAACCCGATGGGCCAGCACGCCATCGCCTGCGGCGTCGACGCGCCGCTCACCATCGACATCATGGGCCATGTCGGCTTCTACTGCGGCGGCATGAACAAGCATGCCGAGATCACCATTCACGGCCATGCCGGCGTCGGCGTCGCCGAGAACATGATGTCGGGCGTCGTCTGGGTGAAGGGCAATGCCTCCGAATCCGCCGGCGCCACCGCCAATGGCGGGCTCCTCGTCATCGAGGGCGATGCCTCCTCGCGCTGCGGCATCTCGATGAAGGGTGTCGACATCGTGGTGGGCGGCTCGGTCGGCCACATGTCGGCCTTCATGGCGCAGCGTGGCAACCTCGTGGTCTGCGGCGATGCCGGCGAAGCGCTGGGCGACTCGATCTACGAGGCCCGCCTCTATGTGAAGGGCCGCGCCGACAACCTGGGCTCCGACTGCATCGAGAAGGAGATGAAGCAGGAGCACCTCGAGGACCTGGCCAAGCTGCTCGATCGCGCCAAGATGAAGCATCGCCCGCAGGACTTCCGCCGCTACGGCTCTGCCCGCAAGCTCTACAATTTCAACGTCGATCACGCCGACTCTTACTGAGGAACGACAGACCATGGATACCAACGTTCCACGCACCCCGCCGCGCAAGTCCGCCACCTTCGACGACTACACGCTCGCCGAAATCCGCCGCGCCGCCTCGACCGGCATCTATGACATCCGCGGTGCGGGCACCAAGCGCAAGGTGCCGAACTTCGACGATCTCCTGTTCCTCGGCGCCTCGATCTCGCGCTACCCGCTCGAAGGCTATCGCGAGAAGTGCGGCACCGACGTGGTGCTGGGCTCGCGCTTCGCCAAGAAGCCGCTGGAGCTCAAGATACCCATCACCATCGCCGGCATGAGCTTCGGCTCGCTCTCCGCCCAGGCCAAGGAAGCCCTGGGCCGCGGCGCTTCCGCCGCGGGCACGTCCACCACCACCGGCGACGGCGGCATGACGCCGGAGGAACGCGGCCAGTCGCGCCACCTCGTCTACCAGTATCTGCCCTCGCGCTACGGCATGAACCCGGACGACCTGCGCAAGGCCGATGCCATCGAGGTGGTGGTCGGCCAGGGTGCCAAGCCCGGCGGCGGCGGCATGCTCTTGGGCCAGAAGATTTCCGACCGCGTGGCGCAGATGCGCTGCCTGCCCAAGGGCATCGACCAGCGCTCCGCCTGCCGCCACCCGGACTGGACAGGCCCGGACGATCTCGAGATCAAGATTCATGAACTGCGCGAAATCACCTCATGGGAAAAGCCGATCTACGTGAAGGTCGGCGGCACCAGGCCCTATTATGACGTGGCGCTCGCGGTGAAGGCGGGTGCCGACGTCGTGGTGCTCGACGGCATGCAGGGCGGCACGGCCGCGACGCAGGACGTGTTCATCGAGCATGTCGGCCTGCCGACACTCGCCTGCCTCCGCCCCGCGGTGAAGGCGCTGCAGGATCTCGGCATGCATCGCAAGGTGCAACTTATCATCTCCGGCGGCATCCGTTCCGGCGCCGACGTGGCGAAGGCACTGGCGCTCGGCGCCGATGCGGTCGCCATCGGCACGGCGGCGCTTGTCGCGCTTGGCGACAACGACCCGGCCCACGAGGAGGAATACCGCGCACTCGGCACCACCGCCGGTGCCTATGACGACTGGCACGAGGGCCGCGACCCTGCAGGCATCACCACGCAGGATCCGGTGCTGGCCGCGAGACTCGATCCGGTGAAGGCCGGGCGTCGGCTTTCGAACTATCTGAAGGTCATGACGCTCGAAGCCCAGACCGTGGCGCGCGCCTGCGGCAAGAGCCACCTTCACAACCTCGAACCCGAAGACCTCTGTGCACTGACGGTGGAAGCTGCGGCAATGGCGCAGGTCCCCCTTGCAGGAACAAGCTGGATTCCGGGACGCGGCGGATATTAGTATCGTGCCTGATGACTTTCCCCGGCTTCCTCGCTTAGGAAGCCGGGGTTTTGAAAAACAAGACCAACAAGACGACACGGGAGTGACACGGACCATGGGCGATCTCGCCGCATATGCCAAGAAAAACGGCATCAAATTCTTCCTCTTCAATTTCACCGACCTGTTCGGCGTGCAGCGCGCCAAGCTCGTCCCGGCAGAGGCCGCGGGCAAGATGCAAAAGGCCGGTGCAGGCTTCGCGGGCTTCGCGACCTGGCTCGACCAGACTCCAGCCCATCCCGATATCCTGGTGATGCCCGACACCAACTCCATCATCCCGCTGCCGTGGCGCCCCGAAGTGGCGTGGGTCGCCGGCGAGCCGTGGATGAACGGCGAGCCGCTGGCGCAGGCACCGCGCGTCGTGCTCCGCAAGCTCACCGAGCACTATGCCAAGAAGAACATGAAGCTGATGGCCGGCGTCGAGCCGGAGTTCCACCTGATCAACGCCGATGGCTCGGCCGTCTCCGACAATCGCGACACCGCCGAGAAGCCCTGCTACGACCAGTCGGCAATCATGCGCCGCCTCGACGTCATCTCCGAGATCTGCACCACCATGACGCAGCTCGGCTGGGGCCCCTACCAGAACGACCATGAAGACGCGAACGGCCAGTTCGAGATCAACTGGAACTTCTCCGACGCGCTGACCACCGCCGACCAGGTGGCCTTCTTCAAGTTCATGGTGAAGTCGATCGCCGAGAAGCATGGCCTGCGCGCCACCTTCATGCCGAAGCCCTTCATCAACCTCACCGGCAACGGCTGCCACGTGCATCTCTCGGTGTGGACGAAGGACGGCAAGAAGAACCTGTTCGAGGATCCGAAGGGCGAGCTCGGCGTGTCGCAGCTCGGCTATCACTTCCTCGGCGGCCTGATGCACCACGCCTCCGCCATGTGCGCCATCACCAACCCGACGGTGAACAGCTACAAGCGCATCAACGCCCCGCGCACCATCTCGGGCGCCACCTGGTCGCCGTCGTCGATCACCTATGGCGGCAACAACCGCACCCACATGGTCCGCATTCCGGATTCGGGCCGTGCCGAATACCGCCTGCCGGACTGCGCCGCCAATCCCTATTTGCTGCTGGCCTCGATCCTCGTCGCCGGCATGCACGGCGTGGAAAAGCAGATCGACCCGGGCAAGCGCCTCGACATCGACATGTATGCCGAGGGCCACACCATCAAGAACGCCAAGAAGCTGCCGCTGAACTTGCTGGACGCGCTCAGGAACTTCGAGCAGGACAGCTACCTGCAGGAGATGCTCGGCAAGGAAGTCTCGGCCGGCTACCTCAAGCTCAAGCACAATGAGTGGAACAACTACTGCCGTCACCTGACGCAGTGGGAACGCGACACCACGCTCGACTGCTGATCCTTCACGGGAACGAAGCGATGAGCAAGGCCCGGTGCAGGCAACTGCGCCGGGTTTTTCATTTTCGGACGCCTACCGCCGCTCCGACGCCGGCGTCACCCCGAAGGCCTCGCGGTAGGCGCGGCTGAAGTGGCTGGCACTGGAGAAGCCGCAGCCCAGCGCGATCTCGGTGATCGGCACCGCCGACTGGCGCAACAGGTCGCGCGCCCGCTCCAGCCTGATCTGGCGGTAGTGCCCCGCATAGCTCGCCCCCAGCTTCTCGGCGAACAGCCGGTCGAGCTGGCGCGTCGACAGCCCGATGCGCCGCGCCGTCTCGGCCCGCGTCAGCGGCTCACCGGGGTGGCTCTCCATCAGTTCTAGCGCCGCCGTCAGCCGGTCGTCATGCACGCCGTAGCGCTCGGTGAGCGAGGCCCGCTGCGCCGACTGGGCGGGGCGGATGTCGGTGTGCATGAACCACTCCGAGACGCGCCGGGCGAGTTCCGGCCCGTGCCGCTCGGCGATCAGCGCGTGCATCATGTCGAGCGGTGCGGTTCCGCCCGCGCAGGTGAGGCGGCTGCGGTCGACGATGTAGATCGAGCGCGTCAGCATGATGTTGGGGAAGCCCTCGGCCACCGCCGGAGCGTGCTCCCAGTGCACCGTCATGTGGTAGCCGTCCATGATGCCGGCGCGAGCCAGGATCACCGGCCCGCCGGAGACACCGCCGATGCGCAACCCGCGCGCCGCCAGCGTTCGCAGCCACTGCAGCGTGGTGCGGTCACGGAAGGCGGTGGGATTGCCGCCGGCGCAGACCAGCAGCAGGTCGAGCTTCACGCTGTCTCCCGCCTTCACCGGGCAGGGCACCGTGGCCCCGCAGGAGGCGGTGACGATGGCCGGCCCGGGGGTGATGTGAATCCAGCGATAGAGCTCCTTGCCCGCCAGCAGGTTGGCAGCGCGCAGCGGCTCCACCACCGAGGCATAGGACATCAGCGCGAAGCCGGGGACGAGCAGCAGGCCCACCGTCTGGGGGGAGGAGGTCATGGCGCAAATCTATCAGGAAATGGCTCTTGGCCGCAAGACGCCGCGGCTCCCGCGGGACTACAAATGGCGCCTCATCTTCCAGGACCAGCGCATGCGTTACAACGTATTCTCGCTCATCAAGAACTCCTTCTCCGGCCACAAGAACTGGGAGCCCGCCTGGCGCCAGCCGGAGCCGCAGAAGGAATACGACATCATCATCGTCGGCGGCGGCGGCCACGGCCTGGCGACGGCCTATTACCTCGCCAAGGAACATGGCCTCAAGAACATCGCGGTGCTGGAAAAGGGCTGGCTCGGCTCCGGCAACATCGGCCGCAACACCACCATCATCCGCTCCAACTACATGCTGCCCGGCAACAACCCGTTCTACGAATGGTCGATGAAGCTGTGGGAGAACCTCGAGCAGGACTTCAACTTCAACGCCATGGTCTCGCAGCGCGGCGTGTTGAACCTCTGCCACACCGACGCCCAGCGTGACGCCTTCGCGCGCCGCGGCAACGCCATGAGGATCGACGGCGTCGACGCCGAACTGCTCGACCGCGAGGCGGTGCGCGAGATGTATCCCTTCTTCGACTACGAGAATGCCCGCTTCCCGATCAAGGGCGGGCTCCTCCAGAAGCGCGGCGGCACGGTGCGCCATGACGCGGTGGCCTGGGGCTTCGCCCGCGGTGCTGACTCGCGCGGCGTCGACATCATCCATCACTGCGAGGTGAAGGGCATCAAGGTCGAGAACGGCAAGGTCGTCGGCGTCGAGACCAACAAGGGCTTCATCAAGTGCAAGAAGCTCGGCCTCGCCACCGCCGGCAACTCCTCCGAGACCGCCAAGATGGTCGGCATGCGGCTTCCCATGGAAAGCCACGTGCTGCAGGCCTTCGTGTCGGAGGGCCTGAAGCCCTACATCGACGGCGTCGTCACCTTCGGTGCCGGCCACTTCTACGTCTCGCAGTCGGACAAGGGCGGCCTGGTCTTCGGCGGCGACATCGACGGCTACAACTCCTATGCCCGGCGCGGCAACCTGCCGATGGTCGAGCACGTGATCGAGGCCGGTGTCGCGATGATCCCCTCGCTCGCCCGCGTGCGCGTGCTGAGGTCGTGGGGCGGCATCATGGACATGTCGATGGACGGCTCGCCGATCATCGACAAGACCCACATCCAGGGCCTCTATCTCAACTCCGGCTGGTGCTACGGCGGCTTCAAGGCGACCCCCGCCTCGGGCTGGTGCTTCGCCTACACCATCGCCAAGGACGAACCCCACAAGCTCAACGCCGCCTATCGTCTCGACCGGTTCAAGACCGGCCACATGATCGACGAAAAGGGCCAGGGCGCCACACCGAACCTGCACTGACGGATCACAGCCATGCTCATCCCATGCCCCCATTGCGGAACGCGCCCCGTGGAAGAGTTCACCTTCCTCGGTGACGCCGCCCCCACCCGCCCCACCACCAACGATCCGTCCTCGATGGAAGCGTGGTACGAATACGTCTACCTGCGCAACAACCCGCGCGGCCCCATCGAGGAATATGCGCATCATTCCGGCGGCTGCCGCTCCTGGCTCGTCGTGTCGCGCAACACCGAAACGCATGAAGTCTACGGCGCCGTGTCGGCGCGCGACTTCGCCCGGGCGAAGGGAGCGAAGGCATGACCTCCTATCGTCTCGACAAGGGCGGCCTGATCGACCGCGACTCGGCCCTGCGCTTCACCTTCGACGGCGCGCTGCACATCGGCCACACCGGCGACACCCTGGCCTCGGCACTGCTCGCCAACGGCGTCACGCTGATGGGCCGCTCCTTCAAGTACCACCGTCCGCGCGGCGTCATCACCGCCGGTGCGGCAGAGCCCAATGCGCTGGTCGAACTGCGCGAGGGCGGCCGCAAGGAAGCCAATACCCGCGCCACCATGATCGAGCTCTATGACGGGCTGGTCTCGAAGAGCCAGAATGCCTGGCCGTCGCTCAACTTCGACATCGGCGCGGTCAATTCGCTCGCGTCGTCGATCTTCGTCGCCGGCTTCTACTACAAGACCTTCATGTGGCCGAAGAGCTTCTGGGAGAAGATCTACGAGCCCATCATCCGCCGCGCCGCGGGCTTGGGGTCCGCCTCGAAGCTGCCCGACCCGGACAAGTACGAGAAGTCCTACGCCCATTGCGATGTGCTGGTGATCGGTTCGGGCCCGACGGGCCTCATGGCCGCTCTCGCTGCCGCCCGCCAGGGCAAGCGCGTCATCCTCGCCGACGAGGGCGCGCGCCTCGGTGGTTCGCTGCTCAACGAGAACGAGGAGATCGGCGGCCAGTCCGGCTTCGACTGGAGCCAAGCCGTCATCGCCGAACTCGCCTCGCTGCCCAATGTCACGCTGCTGCCGCGCACCACCATCATGGGCTGGTTCGACGGCAACATCTTCGGCGCGGTGGAGCGCGTCAGCGACCATCTGCGCGTGCCGGACCCTTATGAGCCGCGCCAGCGCTACTGGAAGATCCATGCCAGGCGCGCCGTGCTCGCGGCAGGTGCCGAAGAGCGCCCCGTGGCCTTCGGCGGCAACGACATGCCGGGCGTCATGCAGGCCTCGGCGATGCGCACCTATGCCAACCGCTACGCGGTCGCGGCCGGCCGCTCGGTCGTCGTCTTCGGCGGCAATGATTCGATCTACCGCACGGCCCGCGACCTCAAGGCCCATGGCATCCATGTCGAGGCCATCGTCGACAGCCGCAAGGACGCGAAGGCCGATCCCGGCGGCGTTCCCGTCATCCGCGGCGCGCTGGTTGCCGACGCGGTGGGCGGCAAGGCGGTGAAGGGCGTGCACCTCACCGACGGCTCCCACATCAATTGCGAAGCGGTCGCCATGTCCGGCGGCTGGAGCCCCATCGTCAACCTCGCCTGCCACCGCGGCAAGAAGCCGGTGTGGAACCAGGAGCTCCTGGCCTTCCTGCCGCCCGACAATGGCGAAGCCTTCACCGTGGCGGGGTCCGCCGCGGGCCGCATGCTGCTCTCCGAATGCCTCGCCGATGGCGCGGCCAAGGGTGCGGCCGGCGGCAAGGCGATCGAGGTGCCGAAGTGCCGCGACGAGGCCTTCGCCGCAGCGCCGCTGTGGTGGGTGAAGGAGAGCCACGGCAAGGCCTTCATCGACTACCAGAACGACTCGACCGCCAAGGACCTGCCGCTCGCCGCGCGCGAGGGCTATTCCGACGTCGAACTGGCCAAGCGCTACACCACCACCGGCATGGCCACCGACCAGGGCAAGCTCGGCAACATCAACGCCATCGCCATCCTGGCGGAGGCGACGGGCCGCAGCATGGACGAGGTGGGCACCACCACCTTCCGGCCCTTCTACACGCCCGTCTCCTTCGGCGCCTTCGCCGGCCCCTTCACCGGCCATCATTTCCAGCCCGTCCGCAAGACACCGCTGCATGACTGGGCGGAAGAGCAGGGCGCGGTGTTCGTCGAAACCGGCTTGTGGATGCGCTCCTCGTGGTTCCCGCGCGAAGGTGAGGACTGGCTCGCCTCCGCCTCGCGCGAGGTGCTCAACACCCGCGGCTCGGTCGGCATCTGCGATGTTTCGACGCTCGGCAAGATCGACGTCCAGGGCAAGGACGCCGGCGCGTTCCTCGACAAGCTCTACTGCAACACCTTCTCGACGCTCGCCGTCGGCAAGGCGCGCTACGGCCTCATGCTGCGCGAGGACGGCATCGTCTATGACGACGGCACCACCTCGCGCCTCGCCGAGGACCACTACGTGATGACCACCACCACGGCCAACGCCGCCAAGGTGATGGCGCAGATGGAATTCGCCCACCAGGCGCTGTTCCCCGATCTCGACGTGACCTACGTCTCGGTCACCGAGCAGTGGGCGCAGATGGCGGTGGCCGGCCCCAAGTCGCGCGCCACGCTGCAGAAGCTGGTCGACGACCTCGTCATGACCGACGAGACCGTGCCCTACATGGCGGCCCTCGAGGTCACCATCATGCACGGCATCCCGGCGCGCCTGTTCCGCCTCTCCTTCTCGGGCGAGCACGCCTATGAGCTCGCCGTGCCGGCGGATTACGGCTCGATGGTCGCCCGCGCCGTGATGCAGGCGGGCGAGGAATTCGGCATCTGCCCCTATGGCGTGGAAGCACTCTCCATCATGCGCATCGAGAAGGGCCATGTGGCCGGTGGCGAGCTGAACGGCACCACCACCGCGGGCGATCTCGGCATGGGCAAGATGGTGTCTTCGAAGAAGGACTTCATCGGCCGCATGATGGCGCAGCGTCCGGGCCTCGTGGACCCGAACCGGCAGCAGGTGGTCGGCATCCGCCCGGTCGATCCGAAGGATCGCATCCGCGCCGGTGCGCATCTCCTGAAGCAGGACGACACGCCTTCGATGGTCAACGACGAGGGCTATGTCACCGGTGTCGCATGGTCGCCCATGCTGAACATGTGGGTGGGCCTGGCGCTCTTCGCCAACGGCCGCGCGCGGCATGGCGAGATCGTGCAGGTCTGGGACGGCCTGCGCGGCCACCGCGTGCTGGCCGAGATCTGCGATCCGATGCATTTCGACAAGGAGAACAAGAGACTCCATGCCTGAGGCTGCTCACATGACCGAACGCACATTCACCCGCATTTCCGCCCTGCGCGACGTCGCCGTGCAGGGGCGCTTCGGCGCCGACAAGGGTGCCGTCGGCGTCACCTTCAGCGTCCGCCACCCGATGTCGATCGTCACGGTGATCGCACGGGCCGGGCAGGGCGAGGCCACCGCGGCAGCCCTCAAGGGTTACGAGGCGCAATGGGCCGGGCCGGACCAGTGGTTCGTGCTCGCCGAGAACCGCGGCGAGGGGGCACTCTACCGCGAGCTCAAGGCGAAGCTTTCAGGCCTCGCCTCGGTGTCGGACCAGAGCCACGGCCGCGTCCTCCTCCGCCTCACCGGCCCCAAGGCCCGCGCCGTGCTCGCCAAGGGTACGCCGGTGGACCTTCACCCGGATGCCTTCCCGGTCGGCAAGTCGGCACTCACCCAGATGGCCCATGTCGGCGTCCACCTGACACGGGTGGGCGCGGACACCTACGACCTCTCGGTGTTCCGCGGCTTCGCGGAGAGCTTCTGGGAATGGATCACCGAACAGTCCGAGGAGTTTGGGTATCAGGTGATCTGAGGGACCTTGCGTCTTCTCCCGCTTCTTCAGCGGGAGAAGAAGGGACCCGTTGCGCCAGCAACGGGGAGATGAGGGGAAGTGCGCGCCCCATCGCCGATGGAGCCCGGCCTCCCTCACCTCCCCCGACTGCGTCGGGGCCCCTTCCTCTCCCGCTCTGCGGGAGAGGACATTGTTCCTAAACCCGCTCCGCCAGCCTCACGATGCGCTTGCTTGCCTCGGTGATCTCCTCTACGCCCACCGTCAGCGCGACGCGCAGGTGCCCGGCGCCGCCGGCGCCGAAGCTTTCGCCAGGCATGGTGACGACGTTCTCCTCCTTGAGGAGCTTCCACGCGAAGTCCTCGCCCGAGAGGCCGGTCTTCCGCACGTCGACCATCACGAACATGCCGCCCTCCGGCATGCGGGCCGAGACCTTCTTCGAATGTTCCAGCGCCTTCACCAGGGCGCGGGCGCGCTTCTCGTAGTTCGCCTTCATGGCGTCGAGCTCGGGGAAGTGGGTGTCGAGCGCGAAGGCCATGGCATCCTCGAGGAAGGGCTGCGAGCCGAACAGCATGGTCTCGGTCACCGGGATGCAGCGATCGCAGAAGTCGGAGGAGGCCGCGATCCAGCCGCAGCGGAAGCCCGGCATGGCATGCGACTTCGAGATCGACGACACGACGATGGTCCGCTTCTCCAGTTCCGGCACGTCGAAGGGCGAGGAGAACACCGTGTTGCCGTAGGTCAGCGTGGCATAGACCTCGTCCGAGATGATCCACAGGTCATGCTTCTCGCAGACCTTGCCGATCTTCTCGATCTCGGCGCGGGTGAACACCGCCCCCGTCGGGTTCGACGGCGTGTTCATCAGCAGCACGCGCGAGCGCGGCGTGATCGCCTTCTCGAGGTCGGCGGCCTTGAGGTGGAAGCCATGGTCGGGGTCGACCTTGATCGGCTTCGGGATGCCACCGGCGGCGGCGATCACGCCTTCGTAGGTGGCGTAATAGGGGTCGGCCATCAGCACCTCGTCGCCCTCGTCCACCACCGTCATCATGGCGGCATAGAGGGCGGTCTGGGTGCCCGGCAGGTAGATGAACTGGTCCTCGTGGATGGCCCGGCCGGTCTGCCGGGTATAGAGGCGGGAGAGGGAGCGGCGCACATTGGCCTCGCCTCGCCCCTCGGCATAGCGGATGCGCCCGGCATGCATCTGGCGGGTGGCCTCGTCGAGAATGGCGGCGGGCGGCGGCGCGTCGGGTTCTCCGATCGACAGGAAGATCATCGGATCGCCCTGGTTGGCGCGGTGCTTGCCCTCGATGTGCACGACCCATTTTTCCGAGCCGAGACCGTTGAGCCGCTCCGTCACTTTCGCAAATTTCATCTTGGGCACCCTTGTTTGGCCGCGCTTTTAGTGCAAGGCATCGGCGCGGTCGAGTGGCCCTCGAAGTTGTGCCGGGGGGCTTTACATTTCTGGAGGTTACGCTACTTTGTGCGCTGCACTATATTCCCGGATTTTCCGAGCATGACTTTCTCACGGCGTCAGGTCCTGGGGTCGGCGGCATTGCTTGGCGCGACCATTGTGTCTCTGCGCGCTGGCGCCATCCCCGCCTTCGCAGATGCCCCCACCGACCTGTTCATCGAGCAGGCTCCCTTCGCCGAGGACCAGGTCCGCAAGCTGGCCGAGGCGCTGGCCCAGAAGCCCTGGGAAGACCGCCGCATCGCCATGCCGCCGGGCTGGGAGAAGCTGACCTACGACCAGTACCGCGACATCCGCTTCAATCCCGACAAGTCGTTCTGGAAGGGCGAGCCGCACCAGTTCTCCTTCGACCTGTTCCATTCGGGCTTCCTGTTCACCGCCCCGGTCGACGTCTATGTCGTCCAGGACGGCGAGATGGCGCGCATCAACTACAGCCCGGACCTCTTCACCTTCGGCCCGCTGGCGCCCAAGACCGACGGCAAGACCGACCTGCACTATTCCGGTCTCCGGCTGCGCTACCCGATCAATTCCAAGGACTACAACGACGAGTTCGTGGTGTTCCAGGGCGCGTCCTATTTCCGCGCCGTGGGCAAGGGCATGGTCTATGGCCTCTCGGCCCGCGGCCTTGCCGTCGATACCGGCCAGCCCAAGGGCGAGGAATTCCCGATGTTCCGGGCCTTCTGGGTCAGGAAGCCGGACGCCGCCGCCACCACCGTGGTGGTCGAGGCGCTGCTCGACAGCCCCTCGGTGACCGGCGCCTACAAGTTCTCGATCAAGCCCGGCGACGACACCCAGATGGATGTCGAGCTCACCCTCTACCCCCGCCGCGACATCGCCCATGTCGGCATTGCCCCCATGACCTCGATGTTCCTGCTCGACCCGCTGCAGAAGCCCGTCGATGACTGGCGGCCGGCAGTCCACGATTCGGACGGGCTGATGATGCAGACCGGGGCCGGGGAATGGCTGTGGCGCCCGCTCTCCAATCCCAAGACGCTGCAGGTTTCGGCCTTCATCGACCAGAGCCCCCGGGGCTTCGGCCTGATGCAACGCAAGCGCGATTACCGGGACTTTCTCGACCTCGAGTCGCGCTACGAGAAGCGCCCCAGCCTGTGGGCGGAGCCCATCGGCGACTGGGGGCAGGGCGACGTGGAACTCTACGAAATTCCCACCCAGCTTGAAACCAACGACAACATCGTCGCGTTCTGGCAGCCGAAGGACGGTTTGAAGCAGGGGCAGAGCTATTCCTATGTCTACCGCCTTCACTGGTGCCTGGACTGGCCGGCTGACCTTCCGGTGGCCCGAACGGTATTCTCGGGTTCCGGAACTGACCCGAACTTTACGGCCGATCCGCCATCTTATGACCCAGATCTGCGGCTTTACATCGTCGAATTCGCAGGCGGTGATCTCGAAGGGGACATCGTGGCGGACGTCACCGCCTCCGCAGGGGCCATCTCGAACGTGCATGCAGCCAAGAACGACGTGGCAAAAACCACGCGACTTTCCTTCGAACACAACGTCAATGGGGCAGATGTGGCTGAATTGCGCGCCGTGCTGAAGCGCGGCGACAAGAAGGCAAGCGAAACATGGCTCTTCAGGTGGACCAGAAGCTGACCGACACGATCCCGGCCGAAGCGCCGCTCGCCATGCCCGTCCAGAACCTCAAGGTCTGGGATGGCAGGCCTGCGCCCGTGGGCAATGGCCGCGACGTGACGCTGGCCCGTCTCTTCGTTTTCGGCGCCTCGGCGCTCATCACCGGATTCGGTACCTGGAAGATGTACCAGGTCATCAGCCCGGTGGACGTCACCACGCTGCAGGTGCTGTTCGCCAGCTTCTTCGCGCTCACCTTCGCCTGGATCGCCTTCTCCTGCGCCAGCGCCATCCTCGGCTTCCTGGTGCTGCTTTTCGGCAAGGCCAGGCTGCCGCCGCTCGCAGAGACCGCCGACATAGGCCGCACGGCACTGCTCATGCCCGTCTACAACGAGGATCCCGAGCGTGTCTTTGCCGCCCTGTCGCGCATGGGCCAGGCGCTGCGCCGCGAGGGCGTGGCCCGCCACTTCGACATCTTCGTCCTCTCCGACACCCGCAAGGACCACATCGCCGCCGCCGAGGCCGATGCCTATGAGTGGCTGAAGCGCCAGCTGTCGCCCGCCATCCGGGTCTATTACCGCCGCCGCGACAACAACCACCACCGCAAGGCCGGCAACATCGCCGACTTCGTCACCCGCTGGGGTGCGGCCTACGACCACATGATCGTGCTCGACGCCGACAGCGACATGTCGGCCGGCGCCATGATCACGCTGGCCCGTGCCATGGCGGCGGACCCCAAGTCCGGCATCATCCAGTCGCTGCCGCTGCTGCAGAACCGCTGGACGCCCTTTGCCCGCATGACGCAGTTCGCCGGCCGCGTCTATGGCCCGCTGGTCGCCGCCGGCCTCTCGGCCTGGCATGGGCGCGACGGCAATTACTGGGGCCACAACGCCATCATCCGCACCCGGGCCTTCGCCGAGGCCTGCGGCCTGCCCGAGCTCAAGGGCCGCAAGCCCTTCGGCGGCCACGTGCTGAGCCACGATTTCGTCGAGGCAGCCTTGATCCGCCGCGCCGGCTGGGCGGTCTACATGCTGCCGGCGCTGACCGGTTCCTACGAGGAGACGCCGCCCTGCCTGATCGATCTCGCCACGCGCGACCGGCGCTGGGCCCAGGGCAACCTGCAGCACATGAAGATCGTGGGCGCGAAGGGCCTGCACTGGGTCAGCCGCGTGCACCTCGTGCAGGGCATCATGTCCTACCTCGCCTCGCCGCTCTGGCTCATGCTGCTGCTGGCAGGCCTGCTGCTCGCCACCGTGGCGCGCCACACGACGCCCAATTACTTCCCCGACAGCTTCTCGCTGTTCCCGGTCTGGCCGGTGTTCGACCCCGAACTGGCGCTCAGGCTCTTTGCCATCACCTTCGGCGTGCTCTACCTGCCGAAGCTCCTCGCCCTCGTGTTGGCCTTGAAGGATGGCGAACTGCGCCGTGGCTGTGGCGGCACCATCGGGCTCCTCAAGAGCGTGCTGGCTGAAACCTTTGTCTCCATGCTGCTCTCGCCCATCATGATGCTCATCCAGTCGCGCGTGGTGGCGGATGTGATGATCGGCCGCGACTCCGGCTGGAACGCCCAGAACCGCGATGACCAGGCGATGCCTTTCAGGCCCTGCGCCCGCATCCATGCCACGCATGTGGTGGCGGGGCTGGCCTTCGGCGTGCTGGCCTTCCACATCTCCTGGGCCACCTTCCTGTGGCTGGCGCCGATCGCCGGCGCGCTGGTGCTCTCGCCGCTCGTCTCGTGGTCGACGGGCCTGCCGGCGTTCGGCCGCAAGCTCTGGCACTGGAACGTCTTCCGCATTCCGGAAGAAGCCCCGCGCAAGGCCGAAGACACCCTGTCCGAGGCCGAGCCCGAGCAACTGCTCGAGGCTGCGCAGTAGGCGCGGGGTCAGCCCCCGGTGCCTTGCTTGTCGCGGATCTCGGTCTTGACCGGATTGTACTTGGTGCAGTTGATCTTCAGCAGGCTCTTGGCGATCAGGGCGCTGAAGTCCTGCGGATGTTCCTGAAACTCCTCGAACAGCTTCTCGCGCATGGACGGGGCCCATGACTTGTTGATGTGTTCCGATACGAGCTGCATCGCCTCGTCCTCCGGAAAGGACTGGTGGAACCTGGCGATGTCATTCGCCATCTGAACGAGGTGCCTGTCCATTCGCGTCAGGTCCGGCGTCTGGCCCTAGCTGTCCCAGGCCTGAACGGTCGTCTGCCTGACGATTCCCTTGGGGCCGAGTTCGGCAGTGCTGGACGCGATGACCCTTGTGCCGTCCTCGTATCGGCAGCCCTGCACGAAGGCCAGCGTCTTGCCGTCGAGCATGCCCATCTCGAGGCTGTGCGTCATGTCGCGGCCGTAGACGTCGTCGAGAAATGCGCCGATCTCCTTGGCGCCCGTGATGGTGCGGGGCTTGCTTGGCGGATTGTCGCTGTCGATGATCGTCAGTACCGCATCCTCCGCGTAGAAGGACTTGAGGCTATCGGCATTCCGGGTTTCGATCGCGTGGCGCAAACCGTCGATCGTCGGCATTGAACCGGTCATTGCATCTTCCTCCATCTGGCGCTCGGCACGCGTGAAAGCTCCGGCTGCAGGGCCGGCGCAATACCGAGCACGATCCGAACGAACTCAAGAAATGTCGAGAAGCGAAGAAGGTCTCGTCAAGCGAACAAGGCACCGTCTTGTCGGCAATGCATATACCCAAGCGAAGCGCATGTCTACGCCGCGCCGTTCCGTGCCGCCGCTCGCTTACAACCTAAGTTAGTTGCGACGGCGGCCGGGGCTCACGCCGTGGCCGTCATCACGCCGTCCGCCGCGATGGCGATCCGCATTGCCCCGCGCAAGGCCTGCAATTCCGCCGCCGTCACGCAGGCGATCACGCAGTGCCGTCCGTAGAGCGTCGCCGCCACCTCGGCCCCCACCGCGAGGTTGATGTCCGGTTCCGCGAGGATGATCGCCGCCGGCGCGGTGCCGAGCCGGATCGCCTCGGCGATGGCGCCCGGCGCCGAGCCCGAGCCGCGCGTCTCGGTCATCACCAGCACCATGTCCTTGACGCAGGCCCCGCGCTGCGGGTGGTGCACGTCGAGGATCACGCCGGTCCGGGGTTCGAAAGCGCCCCAGAAGCTCAACGGTTCGTCGAGCGACAGCACCGGGCCTTCCGCCCTGCCGGAGGTGAGGAGGCGCGCCCGCGTCATGCGCTGGTCCACAGGGCCGGGTCGCGCCACACCTCGCCGCGGATGGCACTCTCAACGCATTCCCTGAGCGAGCCGAAGGCCACCTCCACCCCCAGCATGCCGGGCGCATACCAGGCCCACTTCGCCGCATTGGTCATCACGCGGCCCGTGAGCCCGCGCACCCGCGGCGAGTGATAGGTGCACACGTCCACCGGCACCTCCACGCCAGCGGACTCGAGCGCTGCGATCCACCCCTTTGCTCGCGCCATCTCGCGCACGCCGCGGCTGGTGGAGACGAGCATCGGCAATCCCGCCTTCACCCTGCGCCCGTCGAACAGTGCCACCAGTTCCGCGAATTCGGCGAGCCCGAAATGCGGCGTGCCCAGCGCCACCGCATCGAGCGGTCCGTCCCGCGCGGTGGAAAGCGCGCGGTGCGAACGGGCAAGGTCCTCCGCCGTCACGCGCACCGCCTCACCTCCGCGGAACACCGCAGGGAGTTCCGGTGCCTCCGGCGTCACACCCACGCCGTGCCACAGTTCCACGCCGCCCGATGAGGCGGCGGCGGAGCTGATGGCCTTCAGCGCATGCTTCGGTGAATCGGCGGCGAGGCCGGAGATCACCGGCACCCGCCGCCCGGCCAGCCTGCCCGCATGGTGGCCGATCAGGTGCGCGAAGATGTCCTCGCGCCGCCACGCCTCCGGCAGCGCCGTCGCATCGATGTGAAGCTCCGCCTTGCGGCCTTCGTCGCGGTGCAATCCGGCATCGGGTGCCAGGCCTGTCAGCGCGCATGCGACGTCGAGGTAGTCGCCATACTTGTTGGTCCGCGCGCCCACCACCGAATTGTAATAGGAGACGGCATTGGACTCGCCCACCGCGATGTGCTCGCCCTGCTTCGGCCCGCCGGGCAGCTGGTAGGGTGCGCAGGTCCAAGTTGGCCTGGTGCCCAGCCGCTCGTAGAGATGCATCAGCTCGGCCGCACCCTCGACCATCTCCGGGTCCTCGGCGCGCGGTCGCAGCGAAGGGTCGGCCAGGCTCACGACGCCATTGTTGGTCCAGGTCTCCACCGCCAGGGAGGCACCGTTGTCGATCAGAAAGCGCACGAAGTCGACATGCGCCCGGCCGGTGTAGAAACAGGCATCGACATGCGCGAAGGAAATCGGGATCAGCCGTTCCGCGCCCATGATCTCCGCCGCCCGCACCACGAGACGTGCGGCCAGCTGCATCGCCTTGCCCTGGGCGCCATCGAGTTGAGCACGTGTGCGGTCAGGCAGGTCCATCACCACCCCATTGAGACCGTCATCCCGGCGAAGGCCGGGAGGAGGGAACCGAAAGAGATGTGCTGGGAAAGTGACCCCATCCCTAAGGCTTCACCTGTTCCAGCGCCATGCGGTTCAGCGCCTGGTAATCGGTCTTGCCGGAGCCGAGAAGGGGCAGCTCCGTCACCGTGATCACGTTGCGTGGCACCATCAGCGCCGTTGTGTTCGACTCCTTCAGCTTCTCCTGCACCGCCCTGGCGTCGATCGCGCCGTCGGTGGTGAACAGCACCAATTGCTCACCCTTGCGCAGGTCGGGCACCGCGACCACGGCGTGCTTCGCCCCCGGGAAGGCCTCTGCCAGCTTCTGTTCCACCAGCCCCAGCGACACCATTTCTCCGGCGATCTTGGCGAAGCGCTTGGCGCGGCCGAGGATGGTGACGAAGCCATCCTCGTCGACCTTCACGATGTCGCCCGTGTCATACCAGCCATCGGGCGGCGCCTCGATCACGCCGGGGCTTTCGGCACGCAGGTAGCCCAGCATGATGTTGGGGCCCTTCACGTAGAGCCTGCCACCTTCCGCGATCCCCGGCACGGGCTCGAGCCGGTACTGGATCTGGTCGAGCAGCCGCCCCACCGTTCCGGTGCGGAAATGCATCGGCGTGTTGACGGCGACGACCGGCGCGCACTCGGTGGCGCCATACCCCTCGAGGATGCGCAGGCCGAACTTTTCCATCCAGGCCTCGCGCGTCTCGGGCTTCACCCGTTCCGCACCCGCCACGACCAGGCGCACGTTGAAGAAGTCATAGGGGTGGGCACTCCGGGCATAGCCCATCAGGAAGGTGTCGGTGCCGAACAGCACGGTCGCATTGGTTTCGTAGCACAGCTCCGGCACCACCTTGTAATGGAGCGGCGAGGGGTAGAGGAAGGTGCGCACACCCGCCAGCACGGGGAGCAGTGCACCGCCCGTCAGCCCGAAGGCATGGAACATTGGCAGTGCGTTGAACACGATGTCTGAGGCGGTGAAGGCGATGCGCGCCGCCGCCTGGTAGCGGTTGGCCTGCAGGTTGCGGTGCGACAGGACAACGCCCTTGGGCAACCCCTCGGACCCCGAGGTGAACAGCACGATGGCCGGCGCATTCGGGTCGTTCGAGGCCCCTCCCATGCGCAGCGCCGTCCTGGAGAAGATGCGTGCGAACAGGCCATAGAGCTTGTCCCTGGCCGTCAGCCCCGCGCGCAGCTCCTCGAGGAAGATCACCTTGCGGCCCTCTGCCAGCAGGGCAAGGTCCTGCTCCATGCCGCTCGCCTCGATGAAGCGGCGCGACGTGATGATGGTTGTGGCCTGCGAGGCCGTGCAGGCCCCCGCCATGTTCACAGCACCCGTGGAGAAGTTCAGCATGGCGGGCACGCGGCCCGTGGCATGCAGGCCGAACACGGTGAGCAGGCAGCCGATGGAATTGGGCAGCAGAACCGCCACGTTCTTCTCGCCCGGCGTCATCTCCGCCATGCGCCGCCCGAGGATGAAGCTGCCCATGACGAGCCTGCCGAAGCTCGTCGGGTTGCGGGCGATGTCCTCCACCACCCTGTGGCCGCCGCCATGGATGTGGCGCGCGTCCAGCAGCGACTGGAATAGCGTGCGGTCGATGTTCGAGGTGCGGAAGACCATGTCGGTCATCACGTCGTAGAGCTTGTTCGCCTGGTGCTGGCGCAGGGCCGCGCCGCGCACGCCGTCGGGTGCGTTGAACTTCACCGGCGGCAGGAAGGTGATGGTGATCTTGGGGAACCAGCGCAGCCTGAGCTTGCCCCTCATGCGCGAGAAGGGGGTGTAGAGCGCGCCGTCGATCCGCACCGGCAATACCCGCGCCCCCGCCATCTGGGCGATGGCGCCGGGTCCCTCATAGACCTTCATCAATGCACCCGTGACCGTGAGGCGGCCTTCGGGGAAGATTACCACCTTGCGGCCCTTCTTCAGTTCGTCCACCAGCACGCGCAGCGCCATCGGGTTGGTGGGGTCGATGGGAATCATCTTGAACATGATGAAGGCAGGCTTCGCCCACCATCGCTGCGACACGTGGGTATCGATGGCGAAGCTCGCGCGCTCCGGCAGGAAGGCGGAGAGCAGGGGTCCGTCGAGGAACGAGGTGTGGTTCGCCACGATCACCGCCTTGCGCCCCGCCGCCCTGTAGTTCTCCAGTCCCTTCACCTCGACGCGGTAGAACAGCCGGAACAGGAAGCGCGCGATCGACGCCGTCAGCTCCTGCGTCAGCAGGTGCGCCACGAACACCGAGGCCACGGCGTTGCACAGCCCGAGCAGCAGGAAGAAGGCCTGCGCCGACATGACCTTCAGCAGCACCGCACCCGCGATGGCCGAGCAGATCATGAAGATCGCGTTCATCACGTTGTTGGCGGCGATGACGCGCGACCGCCGCGACGGCACGGAACGGTGCTGCATGATGGCGTTGAGCGGCACCGCGTAGAGCCCGCCGAAGAAGGCGACGAAGAACAGGTCGAGCCCGACGCGCCAGCCCTGCCAGTGGCTGAAGAAGGCGGCGACGCCCGCATCCGTCTGACCCGCCATCACCGCATGGGCATCGCCCGCGGCGAAATAGAGGTCGAGCAGGAACACCGTCATCATGATCGAGGCGATCGGCACGTAGCGCGGTGAAACCTCGCCCTTCAGCAGGGCGTTGGTCAGCAGCGAGCCCGCGCCGATGCCGATGGTGAACAGCCCGATGAAGGCATTGGCCACGGCGTCGTTGGCCAGCAGCACGTCGCGGGTGAACACCGGCAGCTGCGCCATCACGGCGGCGCCGAGGAACCAGAACCACGAGGCGCCGATCACCGACCAGAACACGTCCTCGCGCTCCCTGGCGTAGGAGAGCAGCTTCTTCGTGGCGCGCGGAATGTTCCAGTCGAAGGTGATGGAGCGGTCGCCCGGCGCCGGCGGCATCAGGAAGGCACAGATCCAGGCGATCACCGCCAGCACCACGATGGTGATGGCCAGGAAGCCGCGGCCGAAGGCGTTGTCCAGCACCAGGAAACCGCCGAACAGCGTACCGAGCAGGATGGTCACGAAGGTGCCGAGCTCGATCAGCGCATTGCCGCCGATCAGTTGATCGCGCCTCAGGTATTGTGGCAGCACGCCGTATTTCAGCGGCCCGAAGAACGCCGCCGTGGTGCCGGCGAGGAACAGCACGATCAGGTGCATGATCGGGTTCTCGAGCCACAGGCTGAGCGCGCCGAAGATCATGGCGGCCAGCTCGAACAGCTTCACCCAGCGCGCCACCGTGGCCTTGTCGTATTTGTCCGCCAGCTGCCCCGCGATGGCCGAGAACAGGAAATAGGGCAGCATGAACAGCGCCAGCCCCGCCTGCACGAACAGCGCTGCATCGAAGTGGAAGCGCACCGCCAGGTCGTAGGTGATGAGGATGGCGATGCCGTTCCTTACCGCATTGTCGTTGAAGGCGCCGATGGCCTGGGTCACGAACAGCGGCAGGAAGCTCCGCGACTTGAGGATCGCGAACTGGCTTTGCGTCTCGTCCGTCTCGCCGCTCATCTTGGGCCTAATCCAGTGGTTGTATGGGTGCGGTGGACTATTGCAGACCCGCCGCGGATCATCAAACGCCGAAAACAAATTCGTGAATTTCCGTGCGCAAACCAGCCCGCAAGAGGCCCCGTAGTCTCACCTGTCAATTCCGACAAAGGGAGATTTCACAATGAACCGCATCCGCCGTCTCGCTGCCGCCACGGCATTCGCCGTCTCCGGCTTCGCCCTCACGCTGCAGGCCCATGCCGCCGACGTGGTGGACACCGCCGTGGCCGCCGGCAACTTCAAGACCCTGGTCGCCGCCGTGCAGGCCGCGGGCCTCGTCGACACGCTGAAGGGCAAGGGCCCCTTCACCGTCTTCGCCCCCACCGACGAAGCCTTCGCCAAGCTGCCCGCCGGCACGGTCGAGACCCTGCTGAAGCCCGAGAACAAGGACAAGCTCGTCGCCATCCTCACCTACCACGTGGTGCCCGGCAAGGTCATGGCGGCTGACGTCGCCGGCAAGGAGATGATGGTCAAGAGCGTCGAGGGCGCGGAGATCGACGTCAACGGCAAGGACGGCGTCATGGTCGACCAGGCCAAGGTCATCAAGGCCGATATCGTCACCGACAACGGCGTCATCCACGTCATCGACGCCGTGATCATGCCGAAGATGTAAGGCCTGGAGGGGCGGCGCTTCCCCCGTCGCCGTCCCGTTCCCTCGCCCACGCCCGCAGGCCACGCCCTGCGGGCGCTGTCTTTCGAAACCTGGTTGTGGAGCATGCGCCCTGATGGCACATCGAGCGCGCGCTGTCAAGGAGTATTTTCCTTGATCGATTTCAGTCCAGCAATTGCCCGATCAGCGCCCGTGTCGTCTCGTGGTCGCCGGACAGGTGAAGCGCGCCGGCCGCCGCCAGTTTTGCCCGCCGTGCCGCATCCTGCGAGAAGCCGATGAAATGGACGCCATTGGCGAGTCCCGCCTCCACGTCATTCAGGTTGTCGCCGATATAGACGATGCGGTGTTTCGGCAGTTCCGTCGCGGCGATTGCCCGCGCCACCGTCTCGCGCTTGTGCCCCGAGCCCTCGGCACCGAAGGCGAGCGCCGAGACAGGCGCCCACATCCCGGCCGCCTCGAGCCGCAGCCTGGCGGCGGACAGCAGGTTGGCCGTGGCAATTCCCAGCCGCCGTCCGGAAAGCGATGAGAGGAGCTCGCCCGCCCCGGGGATCTCCACCGCCGCCAGCGTTCCCGAGGCCAGCCCGTCGCCGAGAAGGGCAAGATAGGCCTCGACGATAGCCGCCTGCCGGCTCTCCGGCAGCCCGTGACGCGCCAGGATCTCCGCGATGATGTGCTCGTCGTTGCGAACGCGATAGCTGTCCCAGTCGCGCGACAGGCCGGTGAGGCCGTGCAGCGTCTCGAAGGCGCGGAAGAAGGCGTCTTCCTCGGCCGCCGTCAGCTCCAGCAGGACGCCGTCGACGTCGAGGATGACTGCACTATCCATTGACCATGCGCGGCGTCATCTCGATCAGCGTCGGGCCCTCGGCCTTCAGCGCCCTGGCGATGGCGGCGGCCAGCGCCTTGAGGTCCTTGGGCTGCTCGGCATGAAGCCCATAGGCCTTGGCCAGCATCTGGTAGTCGGGGTTCATCAGCGTCACGGCATTGGGCTGGATGCCCTTCCTCACCATGTCGTCGCGGATCTCGCCCAGCGCATTGTTGTTCCACATCAGGATGACGATGGGCAGCTTGTGCTCGGCGGCGGTACCCAGCTCGTTGATGGTGTACTGGATGCCATAGTCGCCGATCAGCACGGCCACCGGCCGGTCGCCCACGCCGAACTTGGCGCCGATGCCCACGGGCAGGCCGAAGCCCAGCGTGCCGAAGCCCACCGGGTGCAGCCAGGTGCGTGGGCCCGAGAGCGGGAACACCTCGTTCGCCGCATAGGCGATCTGTGTCATGTCGGAGCAGATCACCGTGTCCTCCGGCAGTGCCTTGCGGATCACCTCGAGAACCTCGGTGAGCATCGCCCGCAGCGCATCGGGTTCGCCCATGTCGAAGCTGGCGGCGGCCTTGCCCTTCTTCTCCGTCACCCCCCTGGCGATCAGGTCCAGCGCCTCGCGCGCATCGCCGAGGATGGCAATCTCGGCACTGTGCGGGCGGCCCATCACCGCGGGGTCGAGGTCGATGCGAATCAGGTTCTTCTCGATCGCCATCGCGTCGTTCCAGTGGTCGGTCTCGGAGAGTTCCGAGCCGACGCAGAGGATGGCGTCCGACTCTGCTGCGAGAGTCCAGAAGCCCTCGCGCGCCATGATCTGGCCAAGGCACAGCGGATGGTCGCTGGGTACCGCACCCTTGCCGGCCGTCGTGGTGACGATCGGCGCCTTCAGCTTCTCGGCGATCTCGACGGCCGGTTTGCCGGCCTCCAACGCACCGCCGCCGAGGATGATCAGCGGCTTCTTCGCGGCATTGAGCTTGGCCACCGCCGCGGCGATCTGTTCCGCGTTGGGCGAGGGGCGCTTCGGCAGGCCGCGTGCAACCCAGCCCTCGCCGGCGGGTTCCTTCAGCAGGTCGAGCGGCACCTCGATGTAGACCGGGCGCGGCCGGCCGCTGGCGAAATGCGCGAAGGCGGCGGCGACCGCGTCGCGCACGTCCTTGGGGGTATAGCAGCGGAAGTTCAGCGCCGTCACCGCGGCGGCCGCAGCGCGCTGGTCGATCATCTCGTGCAGGCGGCCGCGCCCTTGCGCCGAGTCGCGGATGTCGAGGGCGGAGGAGATGACCAGCACCGGGCTCGAGTCCGACCACGCCTGGCCGAGCGGCGTGAGGATGTTGGTGAGGCCCGGCCCAGTGATGGTGAAGCACACGCCGGGCTTGCCCGTGGCGCGCGCATAGCCGTCGGCCATGAAGCCCGCGCCCTGTTCGTGGCGCACCAGCACGTGCCTGATGCCGGAACGCGGCAGCGCGCGGTACATCTCGACGTTATGGACACCCGGAATGCCGAAGATGGTGTCGACGCCATAGGCTTCGAGAAGGCCGACGAGGGCTTCGCCGGTCGAGAGTTCGGCACGCTTTGACATGTCAGGCTGCTTTCGTTGAAGGCTCGGGCGGGTTCACCGCATGGCATGCCACAAGGCTTCCGTCATGCGCAAGCAAGGCAGGATTGATGCGGGGGCACGGTTCGAACGTCCACGGGCAGCGCGTATGGAAGGTGCAGCCCGATGGCGGGTTGAGCGGTGACGGCAGCTCACCCTTGAGCACGATGCGCTCACGCTTCCGCTCCGGGTCGGGCTGCGGCGTGGCCGATAGCAGCGCCTTGGTATAGGGGTGCTGCGGATTGCCGAAGATCGCCGCGCGCGGACCTTGTTCGACGGCGCGGCCGAGATACATCACCATCACGTCGTCGGCGATGTGGCGCACCACCGAGAGGTCGTGGCTGATGAAGAGATAGGCGAGGTTCAGCCGCTCCTGCAGGTCGGCGAGCAAGTTCAGCACCTGCGCCTGGATCGAGACGTCGAGCGCCGAGACCGGCTCGTCGAGGACGAGCAGTTCCGGGTCGAGCATCAGGGCGCGCGCGATGGCGATGCGCTGACGCTGGCCGCCGGAGAACATGTGCGGATAGCGGTCGTAATGCTCGGGGCGGAGCCCCACGCTCGCCATCATGGCGCGGGCCTTCTCGGTGCGGTCCTTGGCACTCATCGTGGTGTTGACGAGCAGCGGCTCCTCCAGCGCGTGGCCGATCTTCTGGCGCGGGTTGAGCGAGCCATAGGGATTCTGGAACACGATCTGCACGCGCGAGCGCAGCGCGCGCAGCGTGGCGGGCGAGGCGCCGACGATCTCCTCGCCGGCGATGTTGAGCGAACCGGACGTCGGCAGCTCGATCATGGTGATGAGACGCGCGAGGGTGGACTTGCCGCAGCCGGACTCGCCGACCACGGCCAGCGTCTTGCCGCGCTCGATGGTGAAGCTCGCGCCATCCAGCGCCTTCAGCGTGGCGTGACCCGAGAAGGCGCCGCGGGAGACGGAATAATAGCGCGTGAGGTCGCGGGCGGTGACGACGATGCTCATGCCGCCTTCTCCTTTCCGGGGTGATTGCGCGGCACGCCGTCATGCAGCGGATAGTGGCACAGCGCGCCGTCGAGGCGTGGCGGCTGCGTGGTGCGGCACAGCTCGGTGGCGAGCTGGCAGCGCGGCGAGAACAGGCAACCCGTGGGCCGGTCGAACTGGCCCGGCACCACGCCGGGAATGGACGGCAGCTTGCGCCCCCTGGCGCGCTCGGGGAGCGCCGCGAGCAGGGCGGCCGTGTAGGGATGATGCGGGTCGCGGAACAGGTTCGCCACCGCCTGCTCCTCCACCTTCTGCCCGGCATATTGCACCGAGACACGCTCGGCGGTCTCGGCGACCACGCCCATGGAATGGGTGATGAGCACGAGGCCCATGCCCGTCTCCTTCTGCAACCTGACCAGCAGCTCGAGGATCTGCGCCTGGATGGTGACGTCGAGCGCGGTGGTGGGCTCGTCGGCGATCAGGAGCTTGGGATTGCAGGCGATCGCCATGGCGATCATCACGCGCTGGCTCATGCCGCCGGACAGCTGGTGCGGGAAGGCCTTGAGCCGCTGCTCCGGCGAGGGAATGCCGACGAGACCCAGGAGCTCGATGGCGCGCGCCTTGCGCGCCGCCTTGTCCATGTCGAGGTGCTCCTTCAGCGCCTCCATGATCTGGAAGCCCACGGTGAAGCACGGGTTGAGGCTCGACATCGGCTCCTGGAAGATCATGGCGATGTCCTTGCCGATGATCCTGCGCCGCTCGTTGACGGAGAGGCCTAGAAGGTCGCGCCCCTCGAAGTTCATGCGGTCGGCGGTCACCCTCGCCGTCCACGGCAGGAGGCCCATCACCGCCAGCATGGAGACCGACTTGCCGGAGCCGGACTCGCCGACGATCGCCAGCACCTCGCCCTTGTCGACCTTCAGGCTCACGCCGTCGACGGCGCGGAAGTAGCCGGAGCCCGTCTTGAACTCGACGGTGAGGTTCTCGATGTCGAGCAACGCCATCTCAGCTCCTCCTCAGGCGCGGGTCGAGCGCGTCGCGCAAGCCGTCGCCCATCAGGTTGATGGCCAGCACGGTGATCAGGATGGCAAGCCCCGGGAAGGCCATGACCCAGGGGTGGGAGACCATCAGGTCGCGCGTGTCGGCCAGCATCGAACCCCATTCGGGTGTCGGCGGCTGCGCGCCCAAGCCCAGGAAGCCGAGGCCCGCCGCCTCGAGGATGGCGTCGGAGAGGCCGAGTGCCGCCTGCACGATGAGGGGGGCGAGGCAGTTCGGCAGCACCGTCACCGTCATCAGCCGGAACTTGCGCACGCCGGAGACCTTGGCCGCCGTCACGTAGTCCTTGGTGAGTTCGGTCAGCGCCGATGCGCGCACCAGGCGCACGTAGCGCGGCAGGCCCACGATGGTGACCGCCACGATGGTGTTGGTGAGGTTCGGCCCGATGATGGCGATGATCAGGATCGCCAGCACCAGCGAAGGGATGGCCATGACCAGGTCCATGATGCGGATGATGATCACGTCGACGATGCCGCCGAAGAAGGCGGCCGCCAGGCCCAGCGCCACGCCCACCACCATCGACACCACCATGACCGAAAGGCCGATGAACAGCGAGACGCGCGCGCCATACATCAGGCGCGAGAGCGTGTCGCGGCCCACCGCGTCGGTGCCGAGGAGGAAGCGCGGGTCGCTGCCCTCGACCCAGAAGGGCGGCAGCTTGGAAAAGCCGCGGAACTGCTCGATCGGGCTGTAGGGTGCGAGCACATTGGCGAAGACGGCGACGAACAGGATGAAGCTGATGACCGCGAGGCCGAGCACCGCGCCGCGGTTCTCGCGGAAAGCGCGCCAGAAGGCACGCAAGGGCCCCGGCGGGGCCGGTGCGGTTGCGGTCGCCGGAAGGCTCGCGTCACTTGGCATGGCGGATCCTCGGGTTGATGAGGCCATAGAGCATATCGATGAACAGGTTGACGATGATGACGATGGTGGCGATCAGCATGATGCCGCCCTGCAGCGCCGGATAGTCGCGGCGGTTGATCGATTCGATCAGCCATTTGCCGACGCCGGGCCAGGAGAAGATCGTCTCGGTCAGAACGGCACCCGCAAGCAGGCCGCCCACCTGCAGGCCGATGACGGTGACCACCGGGATCAGCGCATTGCGCAGCGCGTGCACGCCCACGATGCGCGTCCAGGACAGGCCCTTGGCGCGCGCGGTGCGCACGTAGTCTTCCTCCAGCACCTCGAGCATCGAGGAGCGCGTCATGCGCGCGATGACGGCGAGCGGCACCGTGCCGAGCACGATCATCGGCAGGATCAGGTGGCGCAGCGCATCCAGGAAGGCGCCCTTCTGGCCCGAGAGCAGCGAGTCGATCAGCATGAAGCCGGTGACCGGCTGGTAGTAGAACTTGATCAGGTCGACGCGGCCTGAGACGGGTGTCAGGTGCAGGGTGTTGGACATGACCAGCACCAGGATCAGGCCCCACCAGAAGATCGGCATGGAGTAACCGGTCAGCGCCAGGCCCATCAGCGTCTGGTCATAGATGCCGCCGCGGCGCGAGGCGGCGATGACGCCGGCGGGAACGCCCAGCACCACGGCGAAGATCATGGCGGTGATGGTGAGCTCGAGGGTTGCCGGGAACAGGGTGAAGAACTCGTGCAGCACCGGCGACTTGGACACGATGGAGGTGCCGAAGTCGCCATGCAGCAGGGCGTTCACATAATCGACGAACTGCTTCCACAGCGGCTGGTCGAGTCCCATCTCGTGGCGCAGCTGGGCGAGCCGCTCGGGCGAGATGCCGCGCTCGCCGCGGCGCACCTCGATCGGGTCGCCCGGCACGAGCCTCAGCATCACGAAGGTGATGAACATGAGGGCCAGGAAGGTGGGAATGGTCAGCGCCAGGCGCTTGAGGAAGAAGCGGATCATGTGAACCCGTCAGGGCGGCTCCGGCCGCCGGATAGAAAAAGCCCTTCCCCCGGATCACCGGGAGAAGGGCGGGTTTGCGTGGTTACTCGGCGATGTCCACGTTCTGGAACTCGTGGCTGCCCAGCGGGCTCACGAGATAGCCGGTCACCTTCTTGCTGATCGGCTCGAACACCGTGGAGTGCGCGATGTTGACCTGCGGCATCTCTTCCGCCTGGATCTTCTGCGCTTCCTGGTAGAGCTTGGTGCGCTCCGCCTGGTCGGTGATCTGGGCTGCCTTGTTCACGACTTCCTGGAACTTGGCATTGCACCACTTCGGAATGTTGTTGCCGTTGGGCTTGCCCTCGGCATTGCATCCGAGCAGAACCGCGAAGAAGTTGTCCGGATCGCCGTTGTCACCGGTCCAGCCCAGCATGCCGGTCATGTGCTCGCCGGCCTGCATGCGCTTGCGGTACTCGCCCCACTCGTAGGAGACCAGCGTCGATTCCACGCCGATCTT
>JAXMCT010000018.1:0-61686 GCA_046349235.1 Hyphomicrobiales bacterium | reverse complement strand
CAGTGCCGCGCGCGTCCTATCCGGAAGGCCGCATCGCCTATCTCACCTGGCGCAGGGACCTGCAGAAGCTGCATGCGCGCCGCGCCGGCGAGATCATGGCCGCGTGCGGCTATGCGGAGGACGAGATCGCCCGTGCCGGTTCGCTGCTGCGCAAGGAGAGGCTGAAGCAGGACCCCGACGCCCAGACGCTGGAAGACGTGATCTGCCTCGTCTTCCTGCAATACGAAGCCGAGTCCTTCATCGCCCGGCACGAGGACGACAAGGTCCGCGACATCCTGGCCAAGACGGCGAAAAAGATGTCGCCGCGGGGGCTGGCTGCCGCCGCGCAGGTTCCGCTGGGCGAAAGACTGAAGCGCCTGCTCGGCGAGGCGCTGGCCGCGGGCTGATCGTCGCGCTCGTCCTCTCCCGCAGAAGAAGCGGGAGAGGACGCTCAGTGCTGCACCGCCCGCATCAGGCTGCCGGTTGCCGGAAACAGCGGGATCAGGCAGGCCTGGAGCGCGTGGTAGATGTCTGGCTTGCCGGTGAAGAAGCGGTCCATCGGCTTCAGGTCGTCACCCAGTTCACCGAACCAGCCGCCATTGGCCGGATCGATGAAATGGGTGGCCGAAAAGTCCCACACCTTGCGATACCAGTGCTCGTAGAAGCGGTCAGGCTTCAGCGTGTTGAGGAATGCTGCCGCGCCGATGGCCTCGGTGGCGGGCCACCAGATCTTGTGGGTGATGGCCGGGCGGTTGGCGAAGTCGAGCGTGTAGTAGAAGCCGCCCTTCGCCTCGTCCCAACCGCGGGTGACGGCACTGCGGAACAGCTTCTCCGCGGCCTCCATCATCCAGCCCTTGTGCCCGTCGAGCACCCAGAGCTGCGCCATCAGCCGCGACCATTCGAGCCAATGGCCGGGCGTCGTGCCGGCGGGCCGGAACATGTCGGACCCCTTGTAGCTCCTGTCGACTTTCCACTGCTCGTCGAAATGCTCGGCGACGGCATAGTCGAGCGCGGCGGCGTGACGCTTGATGATGAGCTCCGCGATGCGCCGCGCCTTTTCGAGATAGGCGGCGTTGCCGGTGGCTTCATAGGCCGCCATCAGCGCCTCGGTAAGGTGCATGTTGGAGTTCTGGCCGCGATAATCGGAGATCTTGGCCCAGTTGCGGGCATATTCCTCCGACACGGCGCCGTAATAGTCTTCCCAGAACCGAGTGTTCAGGATGTCGGTGACATCTTCGAGCATCCTCTTGCCCAGCGGATGACCGATCATGTGAGCGTCGGCCGCCGCGAGCAGCACGAAGGCATGGCCATAGGCCTGCTTCGAATCGTCCTTGTAACCCTCGTCTCCCACCGACCAGCAATAGCCGCCATGCTTCCTGTCGCGGTGGCTCTCCCACAGGTAGCGCATGCCATGGTCGACGATTGTCTCCGCGCCGGGCCGGCCGAGCCTGGTGGCGATGGCGAAGCAATGCACCATGCGCGCCGTCTGGTGGATGTGGCGGATGCTGCCGAAGGGGCGGCCGGCGGCGTCGAGATCGTGGAAGCCGCCGCCGGGGTTCACCGCATTGTGCTGGAAAAGGTCGAAGAGGGCGTTGGCGCGGGCCTTCAGCCAGTCACGGTGCCAGGGGCGGGTGGTCCAGTTTGTGTCGGTCATCGGCAGTCCTTCGGCTCATTCGACGCGCACCCGCGCCGAGGCTGTTTTGCCCTTGGCATCGATCACCGACAAGCGGGCAAATCCATGCGCCGGCTGGTCCCAGAAGGCATCGCGCCGGAATTCATGCTCTGCGATGGGCACACCGTCGGCGAGCCAGGTGAAGGGCGGCGTTCCGCCATAGACCTTGAGACTGAGGGCGGGCGCCTGCTGGCCGTCGAGGTCGATGCGCGCGCCATCGGGCGGGAAGGCGATGGCGGGGGGCGCATCACCCCGGGTGGTGGTGGCAACCTGCGGCAGCGCGTTGGGGCGGAAGCGCTGGAGATTGGCAGGAAGCTCGTTGGTGCGCGCGATGACGGTGCCCGAAGGGGCGGGGCCGAGCGGCGCGCGGTTTGCCCCGATGCGCTGGAAGGCCTCGAACAGGATGGGCGCCGCGGCAAGGCGGCCCACGACGCCGGGAACCGCCGCGCCGTCCGGGCGGCCCACCCATACAGCGATCGTGTTCGCCCCGTCATAGCCGACGGCCCAGGCATCGCGATAGCCGTAGGACGTTCCGGTCTTGAAGGCGATCTGTCCGCCGATGGCGTTCTGCGGCGTGGGCGCACCCTTCAGCACGTCGCCGATCATCCATGTTGCGTTGGGCTCGAACAGGCGGCGCAGCGGCTTGGCATTTCTCTCCTCCGACACCTGCCAGCTGAGCTGGATGGGTTCACCGCCGCGGGCCAGCGCCACGTAGAGTGCCGCAAGATCGGTGAGGCGCACGCCAGCACCGCCGAGGCCCACGGCGAGGCCGGGCCCGGCGTTCTGCGGCAGCACGAGCTTCACGCCGGCATTGGTGAGGCGCGCCATCAGGCGGTCGGCGCCGATGGCGTTGAGAATCTGCAGCGCCGGCACGTTGAGCGACTGCTGGAGTGCGGTGCGCACGGTGACGGTGCCGTGGAAGCTATCGTCGAAATTCTCCGGCGCATAGGCGCCGTAGCGCACGGCGCGGTCGTCGATCAGGGTTTCGGGATGGACGAGGCCATCCTCGAAGGCGAGGCCATAGATGAAGGGCTTCAGCGTCGAGCCGGGCGAGCGCAGTGCATTGGCGAGGTCCATCTGCCCGGCGCGCAGCGTGTCGAAATAGCCGGTGCCGCCGACATGGGCGCGCACCTCGCCGGTCTTGTTGTCGACGACGAGGATCGCGGTGGCGACGCCGGAGCCGATGCGCAGGGCGCGGTCGCGCGCCAGTGTTTCGAGCGAGGCCTGCAGGTCGCGCGCGATGGTGGTTTCGGCGACGCTGCCCGGTGCCGCGGATTTCGCCAGGCGCTCGGCCACGTGGGCAGCGAGCATGGGGAAGGCGAGGCGGCCTTTCGGCGCCTCTTCGGCCGAGGCGGCCTGGGCCTGGTCGGCATTGACGATGCCCGATGTGTTGAGGAGTGCAATGACGCGATTGCGCGCGGCGACGGCGGTTTTCGGGAAGCGGTCCGGGCGGCGCGTCTCGGGGGCCTGCGGCAGGGCCACGAGCAGCGCGCTCTCGGCCGTGGAAAGGCGCTTCGGCTCCTTGCCGAAATAGGCAAGTGCTGCCGCGCGCGTGCCCTCGACATTGCCGCCATAGGGGGCGAGTGCCAGGTAGAGATCAAGGATCTGCGTCTTGGTCAGCCGCCGCTCGATCTGCATGGCGCGCACCATCTCGGCGAGTTTGTCGGAGAAGCTGCGGGCGGGGCGCGGCTCCAGCAGGCGCGCCACCTGCATGGTGAGGGTCGAGCCGCCGGAGACAATGCGGCCATGCGTGGCCGCCTGCCATGCGGCGCGGAGCAGCGCCTTGGGATCGACCCCTCCATGTTCGTAGAAGCGCTTGTCCTCATAGGCGATGAGCATGCGGAGATAGCGCGGATCGACGTCGGCGGTAGTGACCGGCAGCCGCCAGTAGCCGTCCCGGGTGATGAAGGGGCGAAGCAGGCGGCCATCCTTGTCGGTGACCAGCGTCGAATAGGTGATGTCCTTGCCGAGGGGCACGGGTCCGAGGCGCCGCAGCGCCTCGGTCAGGGTGAAGCCCGCCGCGTTGACGGCAAGCACGCCGAGGAGCAGCCCCGCATAGAGGCGCAACGGCCACCTGCTGCGGGGCGTCCCGGTCATCAGGGCGCCGTCACCGTCACGCTGCCCGGCGCGGTGCGGGCGTTGAGTTCGGGGCGGTACATGTCCTCGACCGTCGCACCCGGCTGCACATAGGTGCCGGGCGACACGGCGCGCACCATGTAGGCGAGCTTGGCGGTGGAGTTGGTGAAGCTCGCCACGAAGCGGTCGTCACGGAACTCGGTATAAGGTGCGTAGGTGGTGTCCGAGAGCCAGGCGAGATCGGCCGTCGAGCCGGACGAGACGAGAGTCGGGTTCTCGATCTCGAAGCCGGCGGGCAGGCGGTCGACCAGCAGGAACTGGCCGCTGTCGGCATCGCCCTGCTGCTTCATGACGCTCAGCACCGCGACGAGGCGGGTGTTCTGCTTCACCGTCGCGGGATCGGCCGGCTGGCCATCGGGCGTGAAGTACTTGCGCTCGATGACGAGGCCGTTGCTGGCCGCGGGCTCGGGCACGATGGGCGAACCGGACACGGCGACGACCGCCTTGACGAGATCGGGCCCCATGTTCTGCACCCTGACGTCCTTGGCCAGGGCCGCGGCGGAGTAGACGTGGTTGTAGCTGCCGTCATGGCGCGTGCCGTCGATGTCGAGGCGGATCGACTTCGCCTCGTTGATCACCGAGCGTGCCGCGAGCACCATCCAGGCCATGTCCTGGGTCGAGGTATAGGTGGTGCGGGCGCGCTCCACCTCGATGGCGCCCATGGCGGTCTTGATCACCTGCGGCTTGGCCTTGGAATCCGTGGCCAGCGCCAGGATGGCCGAGGCATCGCGCAGCACCGAGCCATAGTCGGCGCGGTAGAGGCCGCGCTGCGAGGAGTCGACCTCGTCGCCCAGCTCGTCGATCGCGGACTGGAAGGCGGCGTCGGCGCGGTCCTGGTCGCCGAGGATGGCCAGCGCCGCGCCCACCTGGGCGCGCGCCAGCGGCGAGCCGAACTGGCCGATCTTTGTGTCGGCGAGGTACTTGAGGTCACCCACCGGTGCGCGGCCAGCACGCGCCAGCACGTAGAGCGCATAGGCCATGTCCTGGCCGCCGCCGTCCTCGATGTCTGGCGCGTTGCCGACCATGTTGCGGATATAGTCGAGGCCGCCGACCAGCACGTCCTCCGGCACGTCGAAGCCCTTCTCGCGGGCACGCAGCAGGAAGTCGGTGACATAGGAGGTGAGCCACAGGCTCGAGTCGTCGCCATAGGCCGACCACAGGCCGAAGGAGCCCGAGCCCGACTGGCGGTTGACGAGCCTCGTCACGGCCTTCTGCATGCGGTCCGGGATCTCGGCATCGAGCTGCTTGGGATCGACGCCGAGGTCGCTCAGGTAGAGCAGCGGCAGGGCGCGGCTCACCGTCTGCTCGGAGCAGCCATAGGGATACTTGTCGAGATCGCGGACGAGGCCCGCCGCATCGAGCTGCGGCAGCGGGCTGATGGAGAGGGCGACCGTGCCGGTGCCCGGCACCATCTCGGTCAGCAGGTCCTTGCCGATGGTGAGCGAGCCGCCCTTGGCCTGCAGCGGCATGGTGGTGCGGCGCGTGACCAGCGGATTGGCGGGTTCGACGCCGAGCGAGAAGTCCTGGTCGAGCAGGATGTCGCCCGGGCCCTTCAGCGTCGCCACGATGCTGGCGGTGCCGAAGCTCGTGCCCTTCACTGGCACGATGATCGTGGCGCGCGCCCCCGCGGCCCCCAGTGTCAGCTTCTGGATCGCGGTGTTGGCTTCAGGTGCCACCGGGCCATCGATCGAGACGCCGAGCGTGTAGTCGCCGGCGGGTCCCTCGGCATTGACGATGTCGAAGCGCAGCTGCGAGGAATCTCCCACCGCGAGGAAGCGCGGCAGGGTGCCGGAGACGACGACCGGGTCACGCGCGATCACATCTGTGCTGGCGTGGCCGACCTTGGTCTTCGTCCATGCCACGGCCATGATGCGGATGGTGCCGTTGAAGGCGGGGATGTCGAAGTCGACCGAGGCGGTGCCGTCATCCGCCACCTTGACGATGCCAGAATAGAGCGCCAGCGGCTTCTGGGCCGGCGGGGGCGCGTTGAAGGCTGCTCCCCCGTCGCCGCCGGAGCGCAGCTTGCCGCGCTCGCCCTGCATGCCGTCGATCAGCTGGCCGTAGATGTCGCGCAGCTGGGCGGTGAGCTGCTTCTGGTCATAGTAGAAGTTCTCTGGCGCCGGCGGATCGTAGCGCGTCAGGTTGAGGATGCCGACGTCGACCGCGGCGAGGGTGATGTAGGCTTCCTCGCCTGCGGCCAGGTTGCCGACCTTCACAGGCACGGTGAGGCGGTTTCGCGGTTTCATCAGATCGGGCGGGCTCAGCGCGACATCGAGGGTGCGCGCCGCGCGGTCGATGCCGAACCAGGCAAGGCCCATGGCACGCGAGGGCATGCGCTTGGCCTTGACGTCCATCGGCTTGTAGAGGCTGGCCAGCACATAGGCGCCGGTGCCCCAGCCTTCACCGACGGTGAAGGGGAGCGTGATGCCGCCTTCCGGCACATCGACTTCCTGCGTAGCGAGCAGCTTCTCGCCGACGATCTGCACCGTGGCCTTGCCGGCATAGCGTGCGTCGATCTTGACGTTGATGGTATCGCCGGTCTTGACGTCGGTCTTGTCCAGCGCCACGCGCAGCGTGTCCGGCGTATCGGACTTGGCCGTGTCGCCCGAGTAGTAGCCCGAGGCGAAGTCATAGGAGGCGGGTGTGATGCCCGGTGCGTCGATCTCGAGGCGGTATTCGCCCCAGGACAGGGTCTGTGCGAAGGCCGTCGGCTTGTCGCCGGCGAGGTCCAGGGTGCCGTTGGCGATCTTCGAGGTGCGGGTGACCGACTCCCACTGCCACTGGCCGTCGGTGTTGAACCACTGCCAGTCGCGCACCAGGCGCTTCAGGGTCCAACTCGCACCCTTGACCTCCTTCAGCTTGCCGGCAGGATCGACGGCGATGAGCGAGAAGGCGGCGGCCTGGCCCTCCGGCGCCGCACCATCCTCGAACTCCGGCTTGATGCCGAACAGCGGTTGCGCGGCCTCGATGGGGAGGCTGGCGGTGCGCTCCACCGCACGGCCGCCGGGCTCGCGCATGCGGACTGAGACATCGGCCTTCAGCGGCTGCGAGGTGACGGGGAGTTCAGGCAGCGCGATGTCGATGTCGGCATGGCCGTTGATGTCGGTCTGCGGCAGATCGGCGGCGGTGACCTGGATCGTGTCGGGGCGCTCGTCCATCAGGCCGAAGCTGTAGTCCTTCCATTCGGGGAAGGGTGTCGCGTCGACGCCGATCGAGACACTGGCCTCGAGGTCGAGCCCGGCACCGGGCGCGCCGAAGAGATAGCGGCCGTCGACCTTCATCTGCAGCGTGTCCTTGACCTTCGGTGTCTTCGACACGAGGTCGAACTCGATGCGGTCCGGGATGTAGTCCTCCAAGAGGAAGGACGTCTCCCCGACGGAATCGCCGGCGGGATCGGTATAGGCCTTGATGCGCCAGGTGCCGCCCTGCGCGCCTTGCGCGATCTGGAAGTCGCGCGCGAAGCCGCCCGCGCCCTTGTCGTCGAGCTTCTCGGTCAAGTAGGCGACGCCATCGGGGCGCTCGACCACGAAGGTGAGCGGCAGGCCGGTGATGGCGTTGGCCTTGTCGTCACGGAGCAGCACGGTGGCGTGCACCGTCTCGCCGCGCCGGTAGACGCCGCGCTCGGCATAGACGAAGGCATCGACGGCGCCCGAGGGCGCGCGGCCGGTGACGCCGCGGTCGGTGAGGTCGAAGGCGGGTTGCTGCAGGTCGAGGAAGCTGTAGTCGTTGTCGGCCGACTGGGCGACAACGAGAGCGGGTGACTGGCCGCCGTCGCCCTTCATCACGCCTGCGTCGAAGAGCACGTTGCCCGAGGCATCCGATGCCGCCTCGCCCAGAACCTCGTTGTTGCGTGCGATGAGACGCACCCTGGCATTGGCGATGGGGGTTGCGGTGGCGATGGAGCGCAGGCTCACATGCAGCCCGTCCTTGCCGGACATGGTGGCGAGGCCCAGGTCGGAGACGACGAACCACTGGGTGGCGACGTTGTCGTAGTCCTCGGGTTCGATCGCGGCGGGCGACGCCGTCATCACATAGAGGCCGGGCTCGAGCTTGCCCATCGCCTCGTCGACGGGAATGGCGGTGGTGATGTCCTGGTTCTGCGGGGAGGGCGTCTCGAGGCTGCCTTCCCAGACGAGCTTGCCCTTGTCGCTGCCGATGTTTGAAGCCGAATAGCCGGTGATCTGGCCACGGAAATCGGAGCCGAGCACGCTGCCGATCATGTTGCGGTCGCCGATCTGGTAGAGCTTGAGATTGGCTTCCTTGCTGTTGACCGAGATCAGCGGAATGCCGTTCTGGCCGGTGCGCGGCAACACATAGGCATTGCCGGCGAAGCGCACCGAGGGCTGGCGGTCGCGCACGTAGAACTCGAAGCCCACGTCCTTGGCCAGCGTGTCGTCGACGGCAGCGGGCAGGCCCTGGCGCGCGGTGATGGAATAACGCTCGCCGTATTTCAGGCCTTCGACGCAGAGGCGGTTTCCTTCCGCCGTGACGGCGGCAACCGGACCGGGGGTCTGGGTGAAATAGGCGGTGAAGTCGGTGACGGTGCGTGACACCGGCTCCGACATCTCGAAGCAGGCGCGCGGCGGCACGGTTTCGGTATCGACCTTGTAGTCGGCGACGCGGAAGCCGTGGTCGACGCGCATCTGCTCGAAGGCCTCGCGGATGGCGGGGTCTTCCTGCAGCTTCAGGCTTTCCTTGTAGGCGGTGAGTGCCGGACGCCACATCTCGCGCTTGGCGAAGCCCTGGGCGGCGAGGTTGAGGGCCTGCGCGTCCTGCTGCGGGGAGGAGAGCAGCGTATAGGCCTTGAGCGCGGCGCCGATGAGCTTGGAGGGCAGCGTGTAGCCGTCGCTGTCGTTGACCGGGGTGGCGACCGAGAGCTCCTGCGCGAGATCAAGCCACAGCGTGCCGTTGGTCGGCTGCTTCGACAGCAGCTGTTCGATGGACGCGGCGGCGAGGCGGGAATTGTTGGCGGCGCGCGCCGCTGCGAGATCGGCCTGGATCTCGGGCTCGGTGCGCTTCAGCTCCTTGGCGATCTTGGCAAGGTCGGTGTCATAGTCGGTGAGGTACCAGCTGAACTGGTCCACCGGGAAGGGCTTGGCTGCCTGCGAGGGCGTGGCGGCGAGGAGGAGGGACAGGAGAGTGGCGAGGAGAAGCCACAACGTCCTCTCCCGCCTCGCGGGAGAGGAAGGGGACCCAACGCAGTTGGGGGAGGTGAGGGGCCACGGGCTCCGAACGGAGTTCAGCGCCTGGCTTCCCCTCATCTCCCCGTTGCTGGCGCAACGGGTCCCTTCTTCTCCCGCTGAAGGAGCGGGAGAAGACGGTTCGAAGAAATCGCCATGCGCCGCCATCGGGGGCCCTCCACAAGAGTATTCTTTTCGCGTGGAGGAAGTGTCCGTCCGCCGCCGCCCGCTTGTCAATCAGGCGGGTGACAGTTTCATGTGCTTTGCGGCGGAATTGCAGTGACCCGCGTCACGGCTTCGGCGTGTCGTCGTCCTGCAGGATGCGCCAGGCGGCACCCTCGAGATCGTCGTACTGGCCGGACTTGAGCGACCAGATGAAGGCCGCCAGCCCGATGCCGCCCATGAAGAGCGCGATGGGGATCAGGTAGATCAGAACGTTCATGCGGCGTCCTTCAGGGCGCGAGAGCCCGGGGCGGTGTCGGCTGCGATCCTAGCAGAACCGGCTTCCGCCGTCCTGCCCAGCCCGACGCGCAGCGCGTTGGCGATGACGATGATCGAAGAGGTGGACATTGCAACCGCGGCGACGAGCGGCGAGACGAAGCCCGCCATGGCCAGCGGCACGGCGAAGATATTGTAGCCGACGGCCAGCGCGAAATTCTCCTTGGCGATGCGCTGGGTGCGGCGGCCGACCCGGATGGCGCGGGAGACGGCGGAGGCGCTTTCGCCCATCCACACGGTTTCCGCCGCGGTGCGGCCGATGTCGGAGGCAGACGAGGGCGCCATGGAGGTGTAGCCGGCGGCGAGGGCGGGCGCATCGTTGATCCCGTCGCCCACCATCAGCACCTTCTTGCCGGCCTTGGACAGCGCGTCGACATAGGCGAGCTTGGCCTGCGGGCTGGCGCGCGACACCGCGGTTTCGATGCCGACGGACTGCGCGACGCGGGCGACGGCTGCCTCGCGGTCGCCCGACAGCAGGTGCACGGCGAGGCCCATGGACTTGAGCGCGGCGACCGTCTCGGCGGCGTCGGGGCGCAGCCGGTCCTCGAACTGGAACAGCACGGGGGACTTGCCGCCGCGGCGGAAGGCGAATTCGAGCAGGCCGTGGTCTTCGGCGCTTTCTTCCATGCCGCACCAGGCGCGGTTGCCGAGGCGCAGCTGCTCGCCGCCATATGTGCCGGAGAGGCCGAGGCCCGGATGTTCGGCAATGTCGGATACGGTGACAGGCGCGAGGCCGCGCTTGGCCACCTCGCGGACGAGGGCGCGCGACAGCGGGTGCTTGCTGGCCTGGGCGAGGCCCGCGGCCAGCGCCAGCGTTTCGGTCGAAACCATCAGCGGCGAAACGAGGGCAGGCTCGCCCTTGGTGAGGGTGCCGGTCTTGTCGAAGATCACCGTGTCGACGCCCGAGAGCTTCTCCAGCGCCGCGCCATCCTTGATCATCACGCCGGAGCGGAACAGCCGCCCGCTTGCCACTACCTGCACCGCCGGAACGGCAAGTCCCAGCGCGCAGGGGCAGGTGATGATGAGGACGGCGATGGCAGCCATGATCGAGTTGTGCCAGCCATTGCCGAGCACCAGCCAGGCGATCAGCGTCGCGGCGGCGAGGGTGTGGACGGCGGGAGAATAAAAGCGCGCCAGCCGGTCGGCGATGCGGATGTAGCGCGACTGGCCCTGCTCGGCCGACGACATGAGCCGCACGAGTTCGCTGAGGAAGGTGTCGTTGCCGGCGGCGGTAATCTCGACCGTGATGGGGGCGGTGACGTTCATCTCGCCGGCATGGACGAGGGCGCCGGGCTTCACCGTTTCGGGTGCGGACTCGCCGGTCAGCAGCGAGCGGTCCATGTCGGAAGTGCCGTCGCGCACGAGGCCGTCGGCGGGGAGGCGATCGCCCGCGGCGACGGCGACCAGCATGCCGGCCTTGAGTTCGCGGGCGGGAACATAGCGCCGGGTGCCGTCCTCCTCGATGACCGAGGCACCCTCGGCGGAGAGCGAGATCAACTGTGCGATGGCCGAGCGCGCACGGGCCCGCATCAGGTGGTCGAGGTAGCGCCCGGCGAGCAGGAAGAACAGCAGCGTGACGGAGGCATCGAAATAGGCGTGCTCGGCGCCGTTGATGGTCTCGAACAGGCTCATGAAGCTGGCGAGCAGCACGCCCAGCGAGATCGGCACGTCCATGTTGACGCGGCCGAGGCGCAGCGCGTTGACGGCGGAATAGAAGAAGGGCCGGCCGGCATAGGCCACGGCCGGAAGGGCGATCATCGCCGAGAGCCAGTGAAACAGATCGCGCGTCGCCCCCTCCGCACCAGACCATACGGAGACCGACAGCAGCATGACGTTGGCGGCGGCGAAGCCCGCGACGGCCAGCGCCTTGAGCAGGCGCGAATTCTCGCGGTCGTCCTTGGTGAGGCCGGTTTCGCGCGGGTCGAAGGGGCGGGCCATGTAGCCGAGGAAGCCCAAGCGGTCGATCAGCGCCTGCGGCTCGATGGCGCCGTCCTCGTAGACCACCGCGACGCGGCGGCCGGTGAGGTTGACGCGGGCCGACTTCACACCCGCCAGCGCGCCGATGTCGGTCTCGATATGGGCCATCGCCTCCGGGCGGCTGGCCTGCGGCACCAGGAACTCGATGCGCTTGAGGCCGGGACCGGCAGAGGAAATCCAGCGTGCCGCATCCTCGCCTTCCAGCTTGAAGGGCTGGAAATATTCGCCGTCGAGGGTGCAGCAGGGAAGGGTCATTCGGCCTTCACCACGAAGCGGAAGATCTTGTGGTAGTCGGCGACGCCATCGCCCTTGCCGTCGATCTCGACCTCCCAGAGGCCGGGGCCAAGGCGGGCCGGGGCCTTGTAGAGGCCCGAACCCATCCAGGAGAAGGTCAGCACCTGGTCTTCCTTGTCGGTCACGGTGCGCTGCAGCTTGCCGGTGAGGTTGAGGCTGTCGATCTTCGCACCCTTGGCATCGGCGAAGGTGATCCGGATGTCGTTCTTGTCGAAGGCAAAGCCAACGTCCCAGCCGAGCGCCTCCTGGGCCTTTGCTTTGGCGAGGTTCTTGTCGAACTCCTGGCTTGCCACGTAGCCGTTCTCGACCACGAGGCCCGACCAGGTGGAGTTGGCGAACCAGGCCATGACCAGGTTCACCCCGATGATCACGCCGAAGAAGGCGATGAGCATCGCCAGCACGTGGCCGCCCTTGATCTCTTTCTGGGTGCTCGCCATGGACATGTCTTACTCCTTGCCGTCGGGGCCGTGGAAGAGGGCATCATAGGTCTTGGATTCGGCCGGGGCATCGCCCGTGGGGTTCAGTTCCTCGACCTTGAACTCGAAATTGCTGCGCTCGTGGGCGATGATCTTCGGGTCGTTGGTCGAGACGTAGATCTTCACCGCCTTGAGCTTGTCGGGATCGACCGCGATGTCGAAGCTGGTACCCTTGGCGCCACTGTCGCCGACCATCTCCATGGTGGCGCCGGGAAGATCGTCCACCGACAGGCGGAAAGTGCGGGCTTCCTGGCGCTTGTTGAGGATCTTGACGGTGTAGCCGTTGCGGATGGCCCCGTCCGACAGCGTGACGAAGAGGGGGTTCCTGTCCGGCACCACGTTGACGTCGAGCTGGG
Source organism: Hyphomicrobiales bacterium (assembly GCA_046349235.1). GTDB lineage: Bacteria > Pseudomonadota > Alphaproteobacteria > Rhizobiales > Aestuariivirgaceae > Aestuariivirga. Next base: position 49,118 of record JAXMCT010000018.1, on the reverse strand, counting down.
TGCGGTGGGTGAGGGTGAACAGCATGGCAAGGCCGACGCCCGCCCAGGCGGTGAAATAGATGATGGTGCGCGGGCGGATCAGGTGGCGCCAGTTCCAGTGCTCGTTCTTGCCGGCGACGTTCGCGGCATAGAGGTCGGCCGTGGTGTAGTTGATGAGGCCGCGCGGCTTGCCGATCTTGTCCATCACCGCGTCGCAGGCATCGATGCAGAGGGCACAGTTGATGCATTCGAGCTGGTTGCCGTCGCGGATGTCGATGCCCATCGGGCAGACGGCGACGCAATTGTTGCAGTCGATGCAATCGCCGACCTTGAGCCCTTGCGCCTCCGCCTTCTTGCGGCCCGCCATGCGCGGTTCGCCGCGCCAGGCATTGTAGGTGACGATGAGCGACTCTTCATCCAGCATTGCGCCCTGGATGCGCGGCCAGGGGCACATGTAGGTGCAGACCTGCTCGCGCATGAAGCCGGCGAAGGTGAAGGTGGTGGCCGTCAGGATGGCGATGGTGAAGTAGGCGACCGAGGGTGCCTGGCCGGTGATCAGCTCATGGAAGAGGGTGGGGGCGTCGGCGAAGTAGAACACCCAGAAGCCACCCGTCGCGATGGCGATCAGCAGCCAGATCAGCATCTTGAGGCCGCGCTTGGAAATCTTGGACACGCTCCACGGCGCCGCATCGAGCCGGATGCGGGCGTTGCGGTCGCCCTCGATCTTGCTTTCGACCCAGATGTAGAGGTCGGTCCACACCGTCTGCGGGCAGGCATAGCCGCACCAGGCGCGGCCGAACAGCGAGGTGACGAGGAACAGGCCGACGCCGGCCATGATGAGCAGGCCCGCGATGTAATAGAATTCCTGCGGCCAGATCTCGATGAAGAAGAAATAGAAGCGGCGGTTGGCCATGTCGATGAGGATGGCTTGGTCCGGCGCGTCGCCGGGCCTGGTCCAGCGCAGCCACGGGGCGATGTAGTAGATGCCGAGGAGGACGATCACCATCGTCCACTTGAAGGTGCGGAAGCGGCCGTGCGCCGCCTTCGGGTGGATCGCCTCGCGCGAGGCATAGAGCGACCGGTTCTCGGCCTTGTTGACCGGAGTCGCACTTTCCCTGTCGACCTCGTGCGGGTCGACCGTGTTGATAATCTGAACCATCATTCCCCTCGGAAACCGGATCTATCTATTAGAGACGTCTAATAGAGCCGAAATCCGCCGTCTGCAAAGTGGCCAGAGGCCGCGTGCCATGTTGTCACAGCGCGCGGCCCCCGGGTGTCGTTCGTTACTGCGTCACCGGCGCTTCGCCGCCGCCCAGCGAGTGCACGTAGATCGCGAGTTCCTTGATCGTCGCATCGTCGAGGCGCTTGGTCCAGGCCGGCATCACGCCCATGCGGGGCTTGGTGACCTGCGCCTTCACGTCGTCGATGGTGCCGCCGTAGAGCCAGAGCTTGTCGGTCAGGTTCGGCGCGCCGAACTCCCGGTTGCCCTTGCCGTCCGGATTGTGGCAGGCCGCGCAGTTGTCGGCGAAGATCTGCTTGCCGGCATCGGCCTTGGCCTGGTCCGCCGTCTCGCCCGAGAGCGTGACGACATAGTTGGCGACCTGGTCGATCTGTTCCGGCGTCAGGATGCCGTCGGTGCCGAAGTTGGGCATCTGCGAATCACGGGTGCTGGGATCGTCCGTGTAGCGGATGCCGTGCTGCAGCGTGGTGTAGAGGGCATCGGGCGTGCCGCCCCACAGCCAGTCGTCGTCGTTGAGGTTGGGATAGCCGTTGCCACCCGCAGCACCCGCGCCATGGCAGGGCACGCAGTTCACCTTGAAGGCCGCCGCGCCACCCGCCTGGGCATAGGCGAGGAGCTTCGGGTCCTTCAGGATGTCGTCGACGCTCATGGAGGCGATCTTGTCGACCGTGTCCTTCTGGGCGAGGGCGGCGGCGTCCATCTGCTGGGCGAGCTGGCCGCGCGACGACCAGCCGAGCACGCCCGGCGTGGCGCCGCCCGGAAGCGGCCATGCCGGGTAGAGCACGGTGTATCCGATGGCCCAGATCACGCAGCCGTAGAAGGTGTAGAGCCACCACTTGGGAAGCGGCGTGTTCAGTTCCTTGATGCCGTCCCAGGTATGCCCGGTTGTCGCGGTTCCCGAGACTTCGTCCTTTTCGATGTTATGTGCCATTTCTCAGTCCTCGGAACCGTTCTTCAGGGGGATCTTCGCCAATTCGGCATACTGGTCTTTCGAACCGGGCCGGAAGACGAAGAGGATGGCGCCGACGAAGAACAGGAACATCACGACGAGGCCCCAGCTATCCGCCAATTGGCGCAGGAATGTATAGTTTTCCATTGCCATCACCTCGACATGTCGGCCTTGAAGGTGGAGAAGTCGACCAGCGTGCCGAGCACCTGGAGATAGGCGATGACCGCATCCATCTCCGTGATCTGGCCGTCGCCATCGAAGTTGCGGGCAACCGCCTTCGGATAGCGCTGCATCAGACCGTCGGTGTTCTCGCCGGTCGCCTGGGCCACCATGTCGGCCTCGGCGTTGTCGATGTCCTCCTGGGTGTACATGTCGCCCTTACCGTTGTTCACGGTGAGGTTCATGGTGGCCAGGTTGGCGCCGAAGCCCTTCGGGTCGAGGGGCTTCGAGGCCAGGAAGGCATAGCCAGGCATGATCGATTCCGGCACGACGTTGCGCGGATTCGCCAGGTGCTGGCGGTGCCATTCGTCGGAGTACTTGCCGCCGACGCGGGCGAGGTCCGGACCGGTGCGCTTCGAGCCCCACTGGAAGGGGTGATCGAACTGCGACTCGGCGGCGAGCGAGTAGTGACCATAGCGTTCGACCTCGTCCCGGAAGGGACGGATCATCTGGCTGTGGCACAGGTAGCAGCCTTCGCGGACGTAGACGTTGCGGCCCGCCAGCTCGAGCGGCGAGTAGGGACGCATCCCATCCACCTTCTCGATCGTGTTCTGCAGGAAGAACAGCGGAACGATCTGGACGAGGCCGCCGATGGTCACCACGAGCAGGCTGAAGATCAGCAGCAGCGTGGCGTTCTTTTCGAGTGTTTCGTGCTTCATGGCACCAGTGTCCTTTTTCTTATGCCGCAGCCGAAATCGCGCCGACAGGCTGCGTCACGGGCTGGGCACCCTTGATGGTGCGATAGAGGTTGTAGACCATGATCAGCGAACCCACGAGGAACAGGCCGCCGCCGAAGGCACGGATGACGTAGTAGGGATGCATGGCCTCGACCGTTTCCACGAAGGAATAGGCCAGGAAGCCGTTGGCATCGTACTCACGCCACATCAGGCCCTGCATGATGCCCGAAACCCACATCGCCGAGGCGTAGACCACGATGCCGAGGGTGGCGAGCCACACATGCCAGCTGACCAGGCGCAGCGAGTACACTTCCTTCTTGCCCCACAGGCGCGGGATCAGGTGGTACATGCAGCCCATCGAGATCATGCCCACCCAGCCCAAGGCGCCGGAGTGAACGTGGCCGATGGTCCAGTCGGTGTAGTGCGACAGCGAGTTCACCGCCTTGATCGACATCATCGGGCCTTCGAAGGTCGACATGCCGTAGAAGGCGACCGAGATCACCATCATGCGCAGCACGGGGTCCGTGCGGAGCTTGTCCCAGGCGCCCGAGAGCGTCATCAGGCCGTTGATCATGCCGCCCCAGGAGGGCATCCACAGCATGATCGAGAACACCATGCCCAGCGTCTGCGCCCAGTCGGGGAGAGCGGTGTAATGGAGATGGTGCGGACCGGCCCAGATGTAGAGGAAGATCAGCGACCAGAAGTGCACGATCGACAGGCGATAGGAATAGACCGGCCGGTTGGCGCGCTTCGGAATGAAGAAGTACATCATGCCGAGGAAGCCGGCGGTGAGGAAGAAGCCCACCGCGTTGTGGCCGTACCACCACTGCGTCAGCGCGTCCTGCACCCCGGAGAACAGCGAGTAGCTCTTCGAGCCGAAGATCGAGACCGGGATCGACAGGTTGTTGACGATGTGCAGCATGGCAATCGTCACGATGAAGGAGAGGTAGAACCAGTTGGCCACGTAGATGTGGCTTTCCTTGCGCTTCAGCAGGGTGCCGAAGAACACCAGGAAGTAGGCCACCCAGACGACCGTGATCCACAGGTCGACGTACCATTCGGGTTCAGCGTATTCGCGGCCCTCGGTGACGCCGAGGAGGTAGCCCGTGGCAGCCAGCACGATGAACAGCTGGTAGCCCCAGAACACGAACCAGGCGAGGTTGCCGAGCGCCAGCCTCGTGCGGTTCGTCCGCTGCACCACGTAGAACGAGGTGGCGATCAGCGCGTTGCCGCCGAAGGCGAAGATCACCGCCGAGGTGTGGAGGGGGCGGAGACGGCCGAAGTTGAACCATTCGAGGTTGGGGTTCCAGGCCGGGAAGGCCAGCTGCAGGGCGACGACGAGGCCGACCAGGAAGCCCACCACGCCCCAGAACACCGTGATGATGGCGCCGTAGCGCACCACGTTGTCCATGTAGCCCGAGGTGTCGGGCGCCGGCTTGCCGAAGCTGCGGGCCTTGAAGATGAGGGCCAGAATCGCGGCGAGCGCGAAGATGAACATGTGGATCGCGTAGGGCGTATCCACCGCCTTGGCGCCCATGGTGATGGCGAGAACGGCGAGAAGGCCCCACAGGGCCATCATCACCATGGCGCCACCCCCGGAGGGCTGCCCCTTGTGTGTCATTGTATCAGCCCCCATCGGAGACCCCCTTTCTGAAAATAATCCACTTGCACGAATGCGTTTTGGGGGCGAAGGAGGCATTGACTTGGATCAATCGGTGTCAGCCTCATCCACGTCCGCGTGCGGATATGCGCCCAAAGTCGAATGGCCGGGCGGGCCTTGCCGTCACCCTTGATTCAGGCCCGCGCCGCGCCGATCATGGCGGCCGATGATCGGGCAATTGGGCATACTGGGCGCGGGCCTGGCCTATCTCGGCGCGCTGTTCGCCGTGGCCACCTGGGGCGACCGCCGCTCCCGGGGCTGGACCAGCCGCGCCGGCCGGCCGCTGATCTATGCCCTGTCGTTGGGCGTCTATTGCACGTCCTGGACGTATTTCGGCTCGGTCGGCATCGCCTCGCGCAGCGGGCTGGACTTCCTGCCCATCTACCTGGGGCCGATTCTGGTGTTCGCGCTGGGGTGGAAGCTGGTGCAGTCGATTGCCACGCTGACCAAGCGGCACAACATCGCCTCGATCGCCGACTTCCTGTCCGCCCGCTACGGCAAGAGCGAAGCGCTGGGCGCACTGGTCACGGTGATCGCGGTGGTGGGAATCGTCCCCTACATCTCGATCCAGCTCAAGGCGGTGGCGGTGGCACTGCGGGCGCTGGTCTCGGAACCGCAGTGGACGCGCGACATCCTGCCGCCGTCCTCCGGCCTCGACGGGCTGTCGCTGTTCGTGGTGCTGACCATGGGCATCTTCGCCATCCTGTTCGGGACGCGGCATATCGACACGACCGAGCACCAGGACGGCATGATCCTGGCGATTGCGGTCGAATCGATGGTCAAGCTCCTGGCCTTCGTGGCGGTGGGCGCCTTCGTGGTGTTCGGCATGATGGGCGGGGTAGGTCCCTTCCTCGCGCGCGCCACGGCCGACCCGCAGGTGAGGGGGCTGTTCTCCGGCGGCCTCGACGGCGGACAGTGGCTGACCCTGACCCTGCTCGCCGCCTTCGCGATCGTGCTGCTGCCGCGCCAGTTCCACGTGGCGGCGGTGGAGAATTCCAACGCGCGCGAGGTGAAGCGCGCCGCCTGGCTGTTCCCGCTCTACCTCGTGGCCATCAACATCTTCGTGATCCCCATCGCGGTGGCGGGCCTGCTGCTGCTGCCCAAGGGGGCGGATGGCGACACCTTCGTGCTGGCGCTTCCCGTGGCGGCGGGAAGCCCGGTCTTCGCGCTCATCGCCTTCCTCGGCGGGCTTTCGGCCTCGACCGCCATGGTGATCGTCGAGTGCATCGCGCTCTCCATCATGGTGTGCAACAACCTGGTCGTGCCGCTGCTGCTGCGCCGCCAGGTGGAGCGCGCCACGGTTCACGAGAACATGGGCGAGACGCTGATCCTGATCCGGCGGATGGCCATCATCTTCGTGCTGGCGCTGGCCTACGCCTATTACCGGATGATCGGCACCTCGGTGGCGCTGGCCCAGGTGGGCCTCCTGTCCTTCGCGGCGGTTGCCCAGTTCGCGCCGGCCTTCTTCGGCGGGCTGATGTGGAAACGGGCCACGGCGCGCGGCGCCATGTGGGGCATCACCGCAGGCTTCCTCGTCTGGGTCTACACGCTGCTGCTGCCCGCCTTCGCCGATGCCGGCTGGATCGGCAGCGGCTTCATCGAGCAGGGGCCGTGGGGCCTGAGCCTGTTCAAGGCGCGGGCGCTGTTCGCCATGGAGTTCAACACGCTGACCCATGGCGTGGTGTGGAGCCTGCTCGCCAACGTCACCGCCTATGTGGCGGGCTCGCTCACCCGGCAGCCCACCCCCATCGAGCGGGTGCAGGCCACCTCCTTCGTGACGCGCGACATCCAGCCCGGCTCGGGCTCGGGCTTCAAGCTGTGGCGCACCGCGGTGACGGCGGACCGCCTCGAGGACACGGTGGCGCGCTACATCGGCGCCGACCGGGCACATGCCGCCTTCGAGGGCTTCCGGGCGCAGCAGGGCCAGATCGGGGTCAAGGGCGGGGAAGCCGACGTGCGGCTGATCCGCTTCGCCGAGCATCTTCTCGCCAGCGCGGTGGGTGTGGCCTCCGCCCGTCTCGTCATCGCGCTGATGCTGGAGCGGCATTCGACGCACGCGCGCGGCGCCATGAAGCTGCTCGACGATGCCTCGGCCGCGATCCAGCACAACCGCGACCTCCTCCAGTCGGCGATCGACAACGTCGACCAGGGCCTCGCCGTGTTCGAGCCGGGCATGACGCTGATCTGCTGGAACTCGACGCTGCAGGAGTTCCTCGGGCTGGGCAGCGATTTGAACCGCGTCGGCACGCCGATCACCGAGGTGCTGAACGCCTTCCTCGCGCGCACCGCGGCGGGGAAGGGGACCGTCGACGACCGGGTGCGCAAGATCGCGCTGACGCACGAGGTGTTCCGCGAGCGCCGGCTGGACACCGGGCAGGTGTTCGAGTTCCGCTCGAGCCCGATGCCGGACGGCGGCGTGGTCGTCACCGTGATCGACGCCACCGAGAGCGTGATGGCGGCGGAGGAACTGCAGCGGGTGAACGAGTCGCTGGAGCGCCGCGTGACCGAGCGCACGGCGGAACTCACCCGGCTGAACGCGCAGCTGGCCGACGCCAAGGCGGAGGCCGATGCGGCGAACCTGTCGAAGACGCGCTTCATCGCGGCGGCGAGCCACGACATCCTGCAGCCGCTCAACGCCGCGCGCCTGTTCACCTCGACTCTCGTCGAGCGCATGAAGCGCTCGAAGGACGGCGAGCTGGTGCGGAACGTCGACTCCTCGCTCGAGGCGGTGGAGGAGATATTGTCCGCGCTGCTCGACATCTCGCGCCTCGACGCGGGCGCGATGAAGGCCGAGGCTGTGCCCTTCCGCATCGACGACATATTGCAGGCGCTGGCCCTCGAATTCGGGCCGGCGGCGCGCAAGAAGGGGCTGAAGTTCACCGTTGTGGCCTGCGGACTGACACTGAACTCCGACCGCAAGCTGCTGCGCCGCGTGCTGCAGAACTTCGTGTCCAATGCCATCAAGTACACCCGCGAAGGCCGCGTGCTGATGGGCTGCCGCCGCCACGGCGGCGTTCTGCGGATCGAGGTGCATGACACGGGGCCGGGCATTCCGGACTCGAAGCTCGACATCATCTTCCAGGAGTTCCAGCGCCTGCAGAGCGACGGTGACGGGACCTCGGGCCTCGGCCTCGGGCTTTCCATCGTCGAACGCATGGCGAAAGTGCTGGAAACCCCGGTGCATGTGCGCTCGACGCCGGGCAGGGGCTCGGTCTTCGCGGTGGACGTGCCGGTCGCCGAGGAGGAGGTGCGGGTGCCGGTGGTGCCGCGCGCCCGCAAGGTGCAGCCGCCGGCGCTGGCCGCCGCGGTGCGCGTGCTCGTCATCGACAACGAGCAGCCGATCCTCGAAGGGATGGAACTGCTGCTGTCGGGCTGGGGCAACATCGTGCACACCGCGACCGGCCTCGACGAGGCGCTGGTGCAACTCGCCGCAGCCGATGGCCGGATCGACATGATCCTCGCCGACTATCACCTCAACAACGAGGACGGCATCTCGGTCATCCGTGCACTGAGGACCAGGGCGCGCCGCCCGATCCCCGCGGTGCTGATCACGGCGGACCGCACGCCCGCCGTGGCCGACCTCGCCGTGGCGCATGACGTGCACCTGCTCAGGAAGCCGGTGAAGCCGGCGGCGCTGCGGGCCGCCATGTCGCACGTGGCGATCCGGGCCGAGGCGGGGGTCTAAGGAAAAAACTCCTTGACAGCGCGCGCTCGATGTGCGAGAAAGGCGCATTCTCCGAAATTGGGTTTCGACAGCACCGCCATTCACCTTGCGCGGGCTTGACCCGCGCATCCACTTCGCCCGCGGCAAGAGGATCGCCGGATCAAGTCCGGCGAAGGTGAGTATCGGGAGCGTTGAGAGAGAGGTGCGGAATGCGCTGGATCAGGGCAGGGCTGGCGCGGCTATGGGCGCTTGCCGTGCTACTGCTCGGCGGCCGCCACGCCGTCGATGCGGGCGGCGGCGATCACCGCCTGGGTGCGGGAGGAGACGTTGAGCTTCTGCAGGATGGCCGAGACATGCGCCTTGATGGTGGCTTCGGAGACGTTGAGTTCATAGGCGATCTGCTTGTTGAGGAGGCCTTCCTTCAGCATCATCAGCACGCGGATCTGCTGGGCGGTGAGGGTGGCGACACGCCGCGCGATCTCCTCGGCCTCCTTGTCGGCGGCGGAGGGCTGGCTGTAGCCCTCGGGAACCCAGATGTCGCCCTTGAGGACGGCGTTCACCGCGCCGACGATGGTTTCGATGCCGGCGGTCTTAGGAATGAAGCCGGAGGCGTTGAGGTTCAGGGCCTTCTGCACCAGGCCGGCATCATCGGAGGCCGTGATCACTGCAACCGGCACGTTAGGATATTGCGCGCGGAGGTAGATGAGCCCCGAGAGGCCCTGCACGCCGGGCATGCGGAGATCGAGCAGGACGAGGTCGAAGTCGTCGTCCTTGTCGAGCAGTGCGGTGGCCTGGTCGAGCGAGCCGGCGAGCGCCACCTCGGCATTGGAAACCCCGCCGGAGACGGCCTGCTTCAGTGCTTCGCGGAACAAAGGGTGGTCATCGACGATCAGGATCCGCGTTGCGGCCATGGTTCAAAGGTCCTCCCCTACCTTCTGGGGCGATCTTCACCCAAGGTGGAACGGTTGGCAAGCTTTCGCCTATTCGATGGCTTTCCGGGGCTCGTTCTCAAGCCGGCGCTTGGAATCGAGGAAGGTGCGGCGCATCCACGGCACGTCGGGCGCCGTCCAGTTGGGCGGCTGGCCCACCACCGTGTCGAAGAAGGCGATGGCATTGGCCGGGTTTTCCGCCACGTTCTCGCGGAAGGTGTCCCAGAAGTGGGGGTCATCCGTGATGCCCGATTCCCGGGGCTCCTCGGCCCCCATCTCGTGCAGCACCGCGGCGGCGACCGACAGGCAGAAGCTGGTGTAGGCATAGCCTTCCGGCCAGCGCTTCAGGCGGTGGTCGATGGTGGCGGGAAGGGCGGGCAGGCCGAGCTCGTCCGGCACGATCGCGGTGATCGGCCGGGCCGCGAGCAACTCCTTCAGCATCATGCCGGCGGCGAAGATCGTGAAGTCCTTGCGGTCGAGGTCGGCCAGGTGCTTGGTCTGGTCGAAGGCCTGGCGCCAGCGCGAGAAGGCGACCGCCAGGGCGGCATGGTCCACCTCGGCGGCAAGCCCGGTGCCCTTGAACAGCAGCTCGATGTTCTTCTCGAAGCTCCACAGGATGGTGCGGAAGCGCCGCGCCTCGTGGCTGAGGTCGCCGACTTTCTCCACTTCGGTCTTCAGGGGCGTGAGCATTTTCGCATTGTAGCCCCAACGGGCGAAGGCTTGCAAATCAGCGCCGAACGGGGCCACAAGGATAGACGGAAGAGGGGAATTTCGATGTCGTCACCCATGTCGAGCGACCTGAAGTCGGGCTCGCTGTTCTACCACGCCGAGCCGAAGCCGGGGAAACTGGAGATCCGCGCCACCAAGCCGCTCGGCAACCAGCGCGACATGGCGCTGGCCTATTCGCCCGGTGTCGCCGCCGTTTCCGAGGCGATCCATGCCGACCCGTCGCTCGTCTCGAAATACACCAGCCGGGGCAATCTCGTCGGCGTCATCTCCAACGGCACGGCGGTGCTGGGGCTCGGCAACATCGGGCCGCTGGCCGCGAAGCCGGTGATGGAAGGCAAGGCGGTGCTGTTCAAGAAATTCGCCGACATCGACGTGTTCGACATCGAGGTGGCGGAAACCTCGGTCGAGGGCATGGTCAACTGCGTGGCGGCGCTGGAGCCGACCTTCGGCGGCATCAACCTCGAGGACATCAAGGCGCCGGAGTGCTTCGAGATCGAGCAGCAATTGCGCGAGCGGATGAACATCCCGGTGTTCCACGACGACCAGCACGGCACGGCGGTGATCGTCGGTGCGGCGGTGACCAATGCGCTGACGCTCGCTGGCAAGGACATCTCCAAGGTCAAGATCGTGGCCTCGGGCGCCGGAGCCGCGGCGCTGGCCTGCCTCAACCAGCTGGTGAGCCTTGGTGCGAGGGTCGAGAACATCTGGGTCACCGACCTCGAGGGCGTGGTCTACAAGGGCCGCGAAAAACTGATGGACCGCTGGAAAGCGGTGTTCGCGCAGGAGACGCAGGCGCGCACGCTGGCCGAGGTGATCGCCGGGGCGGACATCTTTCTCGGACTGTCGGCGGGCGGCGTGCTGAAGCCGGAGCTGCTGAAGCAGATGGCGAAGGATCCCCTCATCCTGGCGCTCGCCAATCCCAATCCGGAGATCATGCCGGAGGAGGCCGTCGCAGTGCGGCCCGACGCGATGATCTGCACCGGGCGGTCGGACTATCCGAACCAGGTGAACAACGTGCTGTGCTTCCCCTACATCTTCCGCGGGGCACTGGACGTGGGGGCGTCCACCATCAACGAGGCGATGAAGCAGGCGGCGGTGAACGCCATCGCAGGGCTCGCCCGCGAGACGCCGTCCGACGTGGTGGCCCGCGCCTATGGCGGCGAGACGCGGCTGTTCGGCAAGGAGTCGCTGATTCCCGCGCCGTTCGACCCGCGGCTGATCCTGCGCGTGGCGCCGGCGGTGGCGAAGGCGGCGATGGAAAGCGGTGTCGCCACGCGGCCCATCGCGGACTTCAGGGCCTATTGCGAGCGGCTCGAGCGCTTCGTGTTCCGCTCGGGTTTCGTGATGCGGCAGATCTTCGCCGCGGCGAAGCGTGCGCCCAAACGGGTGATCTACGCCGACGGCGAGGACGAGCGCGTGCTGCGCGCGGCGGAAGTGCTGCTGGAGGAGGGGATCGCCAGGCCGATCCTGATCGGCCGCCCGGCGGTGATCGAAACGCGCGTGAAGCGCTATGGCCTGTCCATTCGTCCGGGTACGGACTTCGACATCGTCAACCCCGAGGACGATCCGCGCTACAAGGAATATGTGCAGACCTACGTCGAGGTGGCGGGGCGCCGCGGCATCACGCCCGATGCGGCGCGGACGCTGGTGCGCACCTCGACGACGGTGATCGCGGCGCTGGCGCTCAGGCGCGGCGAGGCGGATGCGATGATCTGCGGCCTCGAGGGGCGCTACCGCGCCAAGCTGCGCCACATTCGCGACATCGTGGGCTATGCGCCCGGTGCCCGCGAATTCGCGGCGATGAGCCTGATGATCACCGCGCGCGGCATCGTGTTCCTGACCGACACGCATGTGCAGGCCGAGCCCTCGGCGGAAGCCATGGCCGACACGGTGCTGATGTGCGCGGCGCATGTGCAGCGCTTCGGCATCACGCCCAAGGTGGCGCTGGTGGCTCACTCCGACTTCGGCGACTTCGACACGCCGGTGACCCTGCGGATGAGGCAGGCGCTCGCCATGGTGCATGCCCGCGCGCCCGACCTCGAGATCGACGGCGAGATGCAGGCCGATACCGCGCTGATCGAGGCGGTGCGGCAGAGGAAGCTGCCGTCTTCAACCTTGAAGGGCGAGGCCAACCTGCTGGTGATGCCGGGGCTGACCTCGGCCAACGTCGCCTACCAGATCATGAAGGTGTTCGGCGACGCGCTGCCGGTGGGGCCGATCCTGCTGGGCACGGCCAAGCCCGCGCACATCCTCACGGGCTCCGTCACCTCGCGCGGTGTCGTGAACATGACGGCAATCGCCGTTGCCGAGGCAGCGACGGCGACGCAGGGCTGATGATCTGAGCCCATGACAGCAAAGACTTACCTGATCGGCGTCGATACCGGGGGAACCTATACCGACGCCGCCGTGATCGAGGCGCAGGGGCACCGGGTGGTCGCCTCCGCCAAGTCCATCACCACCAAGGGCGACCTTTCGATCGGCGTCACCGGGGCGATCACCGCCGCGGTGGCGAAGCTGCCGGAAGGGTTGCGGCCGGAGGACATTTCGCTCGTGTCGGTGTCGACGACGCTCGCCACCAATGCGGTGGTGGAGGGGCATGGCTCCGCCGTGGGTGTGATCCTCATCGGCTTCGACCAGGCGATGGCCGAGCGCACCGGCATCGCCAAGGCGTTTCCCGGCATGCCGATCGCCATGATCGGCGGCGGGCATGACCACAATGGCGACGAGGCCAAGCCGCTTGACGTCGAGGCGCTGGCGACCGCGGTGGCGGCGATGCCGGTCGACGCCTTCGCCATCGCGTCGGCCTTCGCGGTGCGGAACCCGAAGCACGAGCAGCGGGCACGCGACATCATCGGCCAGGCGACGGGCAAGCCCGCGACGCTGTCGACCGAGCTGACCTCGGCGCTCGATGCGCCCCGGCGCGCGCTCACGGCGGTGCTGAACGCCCGGCTGATCTCGCGCGTGTCGATGCTGATTTCCGCCGTGCGGCGCTCGATGAAGGAGCTTCGCATCGACTGCCCGCTGATGATCGTGAAGGGCGACGGCACGCTGGCGCTGGCCGAGCGGGTGGCGCTGCGGCCGATCGAGACGGTGCTCTCCGGCCCCGCCGCGAGCCTCGTCGGCGCCTCGTGGCTGTGCGGCGCCAGCGACTTCATCATGTCCGACATGGGCGGCACGACGACCGATCTCGGCGTGCTGGTGGACGGCCGCCCGCAAGTGGCGGAGCAGGGCGCGGAAGTGGGCGGCTGGCGCACCATGGTGAAGGCCATCGACGTCAAGACCATCGGGCTCGGCGGCGACAGCGAGATCGCCATCGGCCTCAACGGCAAGCTGACGGTTGGGCCGCAGCGGGTGGCGCCGATCGCGCTGCTGGCCGCGCGCTACCCGGAGGTGGTGGCGATGCTGGAGGCCGACCTCGCCGACACCGAAGGCGGATCGATGCACGGCAAGTTCGTGCTGAAGCCCTTCGGCGCGACGGACGCGCTCACCGCCGAGGTGAACGCGCGCGAGGCGGAGCTGCTGGCCATGATCGGCGAACGGCCGAAGCCGATCCGCAAGGTTGCGGTATCCTCCGCGGCGCAGCGGGCGCTGGCATCGCTGAAGCGCAAGGGGCTGGTGCAGACCGGCGGTTTCACGCCATCGGACGCTTCACACGTGCTGGGCCTGCAGGACAACTGGCCGGGGCCGGCGGCGGAACTCGCGGCGAAGCTGATGGTGCGCTTCCGCGACATGAAGCTGGGCGACGACGCGCGCATCCAGGACTTCTGCCGCGAAGTGTGGTCGGAGACGGTGCGGCTGACATCCAAGGTCATCCTCGATACCGCCTTCGGCAAGAGCTTCGGCGAGCATGAGCTGGTCGATGCGGTGAGCGCGGGCCGGGGCAAGCTCGGTCTCGCGAAGGTATCGCTGTCGCCGTCGATCCCGGTGGTGGCGGTGGGCGGCCCGGTGCGGGTCTATTACGAGGAGGTTGGAAGGCGTCTCGGCTGCGAGATGATCTTCCCGCCGTTCTTCGACGTCGCCAATGCGGTTGGCGCTGCCACGGGTGTGGTGGCGCAGGTGGTGACGGTGTCGGTCGAGGGCGACGGCAGCGGACTGTTCCGCGTGCACGGGCCCAAGGGGGCGACGGTGTACACCTCCGGCCCGCAGGCGCTGGTTGCGGCGGAGGAACAGGCGCGCGAGCAGGCCCGCGAGGCGGTGCGCCAGCTGGGCGCCCATGACGCGCAGGTGCAGGTGAGCATGACCAAGAGCCACCTGCCGGACGCGCTGGACGACAACGGCCTGCTTGAAGCGAAAATCAGGGCAGAGGCCATCGGGCGCCCGGAGACCGGCAGCCACTGAGTGCACCGCGCTTCCGGCGCAACGCGCGGTGCGTGTCGCACATCGCGAATCTCGCATATGAGAGATGGCGGGGACGGCTGACCTGGGGGAGGACCTGCATCATGAAAGGTGCGGCGCGACTATTCTTCATTCTTGCCTTGTGCTACGCGGTGGCGGGCATGGTGCTCGGCATCGTCATGGCGGCAACGCATGACCACGGCGAAATGCCCACGCACGCGCACATCATGGTGGCGGGCTGGCTGATGTCATCGGTCTTCGCGTTCTTCTACCACCTGTTCCCGGAAATCGGGGCACGACCGCTGGCGCGGGCACATTTCTGGGTCCAGGCGGTGAGCGGCATCGTGCTCGTCGTCTCGCTGTTCTTCCTGCTGAAGGGCAACGAGAACCTCGAACCGATCACGGCGCTGGCTTCGGTGGGCTTCCTGCTTGGAACGCTGATGTTCGTCTGGAACGCCGTGCCGGTGCTGAAGGCGGCGTGAGGGGGGCAATCTCCCATTGACCGTCATCCCGGCGAAATCCGGGGTGACGAATATTGTCTTGTCTCGTGATTGCCGGGCGCGCCTGACTGACCTAACCTCGCATCGTGCTGATCCATACCGTCTTCGACCTGCTCGCCGCCTGTGCCGCGCTCGGCATGACGCTGTTCGTCTATCAGTGGCGGCTGAAGGAGGCGGGGAAGAAGATCGATTCCGCCGGCCCCCTTTATGCGGTGGCGCTGCTCGCCGGCGCGGCCATCGGCGGCTTCGGGGCGGGGACGCTCAATCTGTTCCTCTCGGGCCAGATGGGCATCGGGCGCAGCATCGTGGGGGCACTGGCGGGCGCGATCATCGCGGTGGAACTGTTCAAGCGATGGCGCGGCATATCAGGCTCGACCGGGCTCATCTTCGTTCCGGCCTTCGCCACCAGCGTGGTGGTGGGGCGCTGGGGGTGCTATTTCGCGGGCCTCACGGACGACACCTACGGCACGCCCACGACACTTGCCTGGGGGCATGACTTCGGTGACGGCGTGACGCGCCATCCGGTGCAGCTTTATGAATCGATCACCATGGCGGTATTCCTTATGGTTGCGCTGGTGCTGATCGGGCGGCGCAACGCGTTCTTCATGCGCAACGGCTTCTATCTTCTGGTGCTCACCTATGCGGCGCAGCGTTTCCTGTGGGAATTCCTCAAGCCCTACGGCACGGTGGCGGGCCCGTTCAATCTGTTCCATTTGCTTTGCGCCGGACTCGTGATTTACTCGCTTCTCATGATGGCAAGTGGAAGGGCGTCATGAACCGGGCCGATTTCTGGTGCCGCGTGATGGGCTGGCTGCAGATCGGCGGCGCGATTGCCGTGGGCGCGGCGATCTATGCGGCATGGGCGCTGATCTTCGGCTGGATCATCATGGACGATCCGGGGTTCTTCGCCGTGATCAAGTGGACGATCATCTTCATTTTCGCCTTTCCGCCATTCCTGTCAGGGTTGCTGGCCATCGCCTTCGCCGACCGCGTCGAGCAGGCGCGGGAGGGAAAGCGCGACGAACAGCATGTGTTCCTGCGCGTCGTCACCGCGCTCGCCGGCCTGTGGTCGGCGGGGGTGGTCGGCTTCGTGGGGCTGAGCCTGCCACCGATCGGATTCTTCTCGCTGCTCGGCATTGCGACGGCGCTGATCGCCGTGATGGGCGCGGACTGGACCGCCGATCTCTTCGCGTCCGCCAAGGGCCCCGCATGAACGCGCCCATCCGCAAGGTCGCGCCCTATGTGTTCCATGGCCAGACCACATCCATGTGCGGCGCGTGCATGGCGCTGGTGCCGGCGAAGATCATCATCGAGGATGAGCGCGTCTATTACCTCAAGCGCTGCCGCGAGCATGGCGTGCAGAAGGCGCTCGTCTCCACCGATGCGCGCTACTACAAGCTCTGCCACGACTACCTGAAACCGGGCGACCGGCCGCTCAGCCCGCAGACGCGCACGGAGCTGGGCTGCCCCTATGACTGCGGACTGTGCCCGGACCACGAGCAGCATTCCTGCCTGGCGCTGATCGACGTGAACGAGGCCTGCAACCTCACCTGTCCGGTGTGCTTCGCAGATTCCTCGACGCAGAAGACGGCGCATCGCCCCCTCGCCGAGATCGAGCGCATGATGGATGCGCTGGTCGCGTCCGAGGGCGAGCCGGACCTCCTTCAGATTTCCGGCGGCGAACCGACGATCCACCCGCAGATCCTCGAGATCATCGCCGCGGCGAAGCGGCGGCCGATCCGCCACGTGATGCTTAACACGAACGGCATCCGCATCGCGCAGGAACCGGACTTCGTCGAGGCGCTGGCAGCGTTCAAGCCGGGCTTCGAGGTCTACCTGCAGTTCGACTCGCTCAGGCCCCCGGTGCTGAAGAACCTGCGCGGCGCCGACCTCAGCCGCATCCGGCGGCAGGCGCTGGAGGCGCTGGAGAAGGCCAACATCTCGACCACGCTGGTGGTCGTGGTGAAGGCCGGGCAGAACGATGACGAGCTCGGAGAGATCATCGACTTCGCGCTCACATGGAAATGCGTGCGCGGCATCACCTTCCAGCCGGTGCAGGACGCCGGGCGCAACGAGGGCTTCGACCCGGCACGTGACCGCATCGTGCTCTCCGACATCCGCAGCCGCATCATCGCGGCGGGAACACCCTTCGGGGCGGGCGACATCATCCCGCTGCCGTGCAACCCGGAATCGATCGCCATCGGCTATGCGCTGCGGAGGGGCGAGAAGATCGCACCCATCACCTCGTTCTTCCCGCGCGACATGCTGGTGGAGGCGCTGCCCAACGCCATCACCTTCGAGAAGTATCCCGATCTCCACGCGCAGGTGCTGAACTTCTTCTCGCTCTCGACCGCCGAATGCAACAACCCGGAGAAGCTCAACGCGCTGCTGTGCTGCCTTCCGGAAGTGCCGGTGCCGGAGGGTTTCGGCTACGAGAACATTTTCCGCATCGCCATCGTCGAGTTCATGGATCACCACAATTTCTGCCTCGGCCGGGTGAAGCGCAGCTGCATCCATTTCGTGACGCCCGAAGGCCAGATCATCCCGTTCGAAACCTATAACATGTTCTACCGCGACGATGCCGCGCGCGCGCGCATGGCGCGGAGCAGGGGGCAACAATGAAGATCATTCTCGGCATCATGTGCGGGCTCGTGGTGCTGTTCGCGGGCGGCTGCGCCATCGTGCTGGTGTTCGCCGAAATGACCGACAGGGGGGCCGCCGCTCTTGCGCTGATCCCGGGCGGGGTCGCGGCGCTCAACGTGCTGATCCTGATGGCCCTGTTCGGCAAGTCGCAGCCGCAGCGCTGGGCCTTCTACGTGCTGGCGGGGCTTGACCTGCTGGGCGCCGTCGTCATGGCGATCTTCTGGTCGTCGATCTCCTTCCAGGTGAGCGACATCTGGACCATTGCGGTGCCAGTCATCGCGGTGCTGCTGGTGAAGGCGGTGCTGACCGTGCTGGTGGCGCAGAAGCTGCCGGAAGCGGGAGGCCCGCCTCAGGGTTGAACGTCATGACACGCTGGGCCATATAGCCCTGACGGGGTTTTCTCAGGGGAAGCGGGACCAGCATGCAGGCGTTCTTCACGGAGTATTTTTCCTTCGCGACCTCGATCGAGGGGTGGGTGGCACTGGCGACGCTGGTCGCCATGGAAATCGTGCTCGGCATCGACAACCTGATCTTCATCTCGATCCTTTCCAACAAGCTGCCGGAGAAAGACCGCTCGAAGGCGAGGCGCCTCGGCATCGGCGGCGCTCTGGTCATGCGCCTCGTGCTGCTGGCGACCGTCGCCTACATCGCACAGTTGACCCAGCCGGTGTTCCGCGCCTTCGACCAGGCGTTTTCCTGGCGCGACCTGATCCTGCTGGCCGGCGGCCTGTTCCTGGTGTGGAAGGCGACCAAGGAGATCCACCACTCGGTGGACCCGGACGACGGCAAGGAGAACATCGTGGGCAAGGCCACCCTCACGGTGGGCGGCGCCATTTTCCAGATCCTGCTGCTCGACCTGGTGTTCTCGGTCGACTCGATCATCACGGCGGTGGGCATGACCGACCACCTCGCCATCATGTACATCGCGGTGATCGTCGCGATGGCGGTGATGCTGTTCGCCGCCGACCCGCTCGGCCGCTTCATCGCGGCCAACCCCTCGATCGTCATGCTGGCGCTGGGCTTCCTCCTGATGATCGGCATGACGCTGATCGCCGATGCCTTCCAGTTCCACGTGCCGCGCGGCTACGTCTATGCCGCCATGGGCTTCTCGACGCTGGTCGAGGTGCTGAACCTGTTCGCCCGGCGGGCGAGATGGAAGAGGGGGCAGGCGGGGCATTGAGCCGACTTGTGTTCTCCCGCTTCTCCAGCGGGGAGATGAGGGGAGGCGGGCACTGGCGTTGGCTTTTCGGCCCGCTTCCGCTCACCGCCCCCGACTGCGTCGGGGCCCCTTCCTCTCCCGCCTTGCGGGAGAGGACGATGATCGGCTAGAAGGCCCCCAAATCCCCTCATTTCGCAGGAAAGACGCTTCGCGATGGCTCGTCAGTTCATCTATCACATGCAGGGTCTCACCAAGGCCTATGCCGGCGGCAAGAAGGTGCTGGAGAACATCCACCTGTCCTTCTACCCCGATGCCAAGATCGGCATTCTCGGCCCCAACGGCTCGGGCAAGTCGACGCTGCTGCGCATCATGGCGGGGATCGACAAGGAGTGGAACGGCGAGGCCTGGCTCGCCGAGGGCGCCACTGTCGGCTACCTGCAACAGGAGCCGGAACTCGACCCGGCGCTCGACGTGATGGGCAACGTGATGGAGGGGGTCGCCCACAAGAAGGCGATCCTCGACGAATACAATGCGCTGATGGCCGACTACAATGACGAGAACGCCGAGAAGGCCGGCAAGATCCAGGACATCATCGACAGCCAGAACCTGTGGGACCTCGAGGCCCAGGTGGAGCAGGCGATGGACGCGCTGCGCTGCCCGCCGGGCGATGCCTCGATCGACAATCTCTCGGGCGGCGAGAAGCGGCGCGTGGCGCTGACCCAGCTTCTCCTCCGCAAGCCTGACCTGCTGCTTCTCGACGAGCCGACCAACCACCTCGATGCCGAGTCGGTGAACTGGCTCGAACATCACCTGCGCGACTACCCGGGTGCCATCATGATCGTCACCCACGACCGCTACTTCCTCGACAACGTGACGGGCTGGATTCTCGAGCTCGACCGCGGCCGCGGCATTCCCTACGAGGGCAACTACTCGGCCTATCTCGGCCAGAAGGCCAAGCGCTTCGCCCAGGAGGCCCGCGAGGACGCGGCGCGCGAGCGCGCGCTGGCCCGCGAGTCGGAATGGATCTCCGCCTCGCCCAAGGCCCGCCAGGCCAAGTCCAAGGCCCGCATCAAGGCCTATGACGAGCTGCTCAAGATCAACGAGAACCGCCTCAAATCGACCACCGCGCAGATCATCATCCCGCCGGGCGAGCGGCTGGGCAACACGGTGATCAACCTCGAGGGCGTGTCGAAGGCCTATGGTGACCGCCTGCTGATCGACAACCTCAGCTTCAAGCTGCCGCCCGGCGGCATCGTCGGCATCATCGGGCCGAACGGCGCGGGCAAGACCACGCTGTTCCGCATGATCACCGGCCAGGAGAAGCCCGACAGCGGGTCCATCACTATCGGGGACAGCGTGCAGCTCGGTTATGTCGACCAGTCGCGCGACTCGCTCGATCCGGACAAGACGGTCTGGCAGGAGATCTCCGGCGGCAACGACATCATCTATCTCGGCAAGCGCGAGATGAACTCGCGCGCCTACACGGGTGCCTTCAACTTCAAGGGCGCCGACCAGCAGCAGAAGGTCGGCAACCTGTCGGGCGGCCAGAGGAACCGCGTCCACCTCGCCAAGATGCTGAAGTCCGGCGCCAACGTGCTGCTCCTCGACGAGCCGACCAACGACCTCGACACCGAAACCCTGGCGGCGCTGGAAGAGGCGCTGGAAGATTTCGCCGGCTGCGCCGTGGTCATCAGCCACGACCGCATGTTCCTCGACCGGCTGGCCACCCACATCCTGGCCTTCGAGGGCGACAGCCATGTCGAGTGGTTCGAGGGCAACTTCCAGGACTACGAGGAAGACAAGAAGCGCCGCCTCGGCGAGGACAGCGTGATGCCGAAGCGGATCAAGTACAAGCAGTTCGCGCGGTAAGGGCGGCACACGCCCGCCAGGAACGCTGTTCGCCCGGGCCAGGCCCGGGCGTCCCTTTCTCGGGCGGGCTGCTGAAAGGGGACCGGAACGGTAAGGTGACGGCGCTCGCGGAGGATGCTAGGAAGCGCGAAATCCCAACCCTTGCGACTCGGACCACCATGACCCTCAGCCGCCGCCTGTTCCTTGCCTCGCTTGCCGCCACCGCCGTGGCTGCACCGGCCCTTGCCGACGACATTCCCGCTCCGGACCTGAGCCAGGAGCCGTTCCCGGTCAAGGACAACGAGAACAAGGTCGAGTTCAAGTATCGCCGCAAGCAGATGGAGTACAATACCTCCGAGGCGCCCGGCACCATCGTCGTCGACCCCAAGGCGCGCTTCCTCTACTACGTTCTGGGCAATGGCCAGGCCATCCGCTACGGCGCCTCGGTGGGCAAGCAGGGCCGCACGTGGTCGGGGGCAGCCACCATCGGCCGCATGGAGAAGTGGCCGACCTGGACGCCGACCCCCGAGCATCTCGCGGAATTCCCCAAGCTCGCCAAATATGTTCCCGGCGGCATGCCGGGCGGCCTCGACAACCCGATGGGCGCACGCGCGCTCTATCTCTACCAGGGCGACGTCGACACCATCTACCGCATCCACGGCACCTATGACCCGACCTTCATCGGCCGCAAGAAGACGGCGGGCTGCGTGAGCCTCCTGAACGTCGACATCATCGACCTGTTCAACCGCGTCCAGCTCGGCACCAAGGTGGTGGTGCTGGAATATTGAGGACAAGGCGGCCTAGCCGGCCGCGGCCTCCTGCAGCACCCAGTCGCGGAACAGCCGGATCTTGCGGCTCGTGCGGTGTTCGCGCGGGTAGGCGAGGTAATAGCTCTCGCCGCTCGACGCCGTGACGTCGAACAGCGCTTCCAACCGACCGGCGGCGAAGCTCTGCGCCTCGAAGCGCGGCGTGATGACGGCGATGCCATGGCCGGCGAGGGCGACGCTGGCGGCCATTTGCTGGGTCTCGACGTCGATGCCGGGGCGCGTGAAGGTGATCGGCGTGGCCACACCCGCGGCGCGGAACCAGATGTCCCACCATTCGTCGGAAGGTGCGATCAGCACGTGGGAGAGCATGTCCTGCGGTGTCTTCGGCCGGCCCTCGCGGGCGAGATAGGCCGGGCTCGCCACGGCCGTGAAGGTCTGCTCGAAGAGGAGATGCGACTCGAGGCCGGGCCAGTCACCCGTGCCCGAGCGGATCGCCACGTCGATGCCGTCCACCGCGAAGTCGGCAAGTGTCGAGGAAATGTCCAGCCTCACCGCGAATTCCGGGTGCAGCATCTGGAACGAGCCGATGCGCGGGGCCAGCCAGTTGCCTGCGATGGTCTGCATGGTTGAAATGGTCAGCACGGAATGGGCCTTGTCGCTCACGGCCCGGAAGGCGCGCGACAGACTGGCCAACGCAGCCTGCACCATGGGGGCGAGCTGCTCGCCGCGCTGGTTGAGCCTCACCCCGCGCGCCTCGCGCACGAAGAGGGGGGGCTCCCACGAAGGCCTCGATCTGCTTGATCTGGTAGCTCACCGCCGACTGCGTCATGTTCAGTTCCTCCGCCGCGCGCGAGAGATTCTGGTGGCGGGCGGCGGCATCGAAGACGCGGATGGTGCTGAGGGGCGGCAAGTCGCGCATGGACGAGACCTATAAGGCCCTTCGATGACTCAGGCCAGAGCCCAAAGATGACGGCCCTGCAGATGAGGGTTAAGCTGCAGTCCGGAGGTGCGCCATGACCACGCCCGTTCTTGCCCTCGTCCTCGCCGGTGCTGCTGTCCTTGTGTCGGGGCAGGTGCGAACCCAGGAGCTTCCCAAGCAGGTAACCGCGTCGGAACTGGCGGGTAACAATGCCCTGTTCCTGACGGTCGCCCGCAAGGCGCTGCACTGGGAGGAGCCGACGGAACCGGTGCACATCGCCGGGCCGATTTACTTCGTCGGCACCCGGGGGCTGGGTGTCTTCCTGTTCATGACCGGGGAGGGGCTGATCCTGATGAATACCGGCATGCCGTCGTCAGGGCCGATGATCGAGGACTCGATCCGCAAGCTCGGCTTCCGGCCGGAAGACCTGAAGATCATCGTCAACGGGCATGCGCACATCGACCATGCGGGGGCCATCGCCTATCTGAAGGAGAAATACGGCGCGCAGCTCGCGGTGATGCGCGAGGACGTGGCCGCCATGGAGAGCGGCGACAAGGGCGACTTCAGATATGGCGATGACCTCGTCTATCCCGCAGCCAAGGTCGACCGCGTGCTGCGCGATGGCGATACGGTGCAGCTGGGCGATACGATCCTCACCGCCTATCTCACGCCCGGCCACACGCGTGGCGCCACCACCTGGGTGACCGAGGTGACCGAAGCCGGCAAGGCCTATCGGGTGGTGTTCCCCGATGGGGCGGGCTTCAATCCGGGCTATCGGGTCGCCAAGGACCCATCCTACCCCGGCATCAACGCCGATTATCGCAACACGCTTCATGCGCTCGAGATGCTGCAGCCCGACATCTGGCTGGCGCAGCACAATGAATTCTACGATCTCGCGGGCAAGCGCCAGCGGGCGAAGACCGAGGGCATCAAGGCGTGGATCGATCCGGACGGCTACCGCCAGTTCATCGCCGGAAAGAGGCGGGCTTTCGAGGACGAGGTCGACAAGGAAATGGGGGTTCAGAAATGAGCGACTGGAACCCCTCGCAATATCTCGCCTTCGCCGACGAACGCACCCGCCCGGCGCGTGACCTGCTGGCCCATGTGCCGCCGATCGCGGCGCGGCGGATCTATGACCTCGGCTGCGGCCCGGGCAACTCGACAGCGGTGCTGGTGGCGCGCTTCCCGCAGGCGCATGTGACGGGGATCGACAATTCGCCGGCGATGCTGGAGGCGGCGCGCGCGGCCTGCCCCGGTGCGGACTTCGCCTTCGGCGACCTCTCGATCTGGCTGCCGCCGGAACAGCCTGACCTGCTGTTTTCGAACGCCACCTTCCAGTGGGTGCCGCGTCACCTCGACGTGCTGGAGCACCTGGCCGCAACGCTTCACGAAGGCGGCGTGCTGGCGGTGCAGATGCCGGACAATCTCGACGAGCCGAGCCACCGCCTGATGCGGCAGGTGGCCGAGCAGGGCCCCTGGGCATGGAAACTGCGCGAGGCTGCCGCGACACGCGACATGCTGCCGGCGGTCGGCACCTATTACGAGCGCCTGCAGCCGCTGTTCAGGCGCCTCGACATCTGGCACGCGATCTACAATCACCCGCTCGACGGCGCGGAGGGAATCGTCGCGTGGCTGGGGTCGACCGGGCTCAGGCCGTTCCTCGCGCCGCTCGAGGAGCGGGAGCGCGAGGCTTTCCTTGCGCAATATGCCGCGCGTCTCGCCGAGGTCTATCCGCTGCAGAGGGACGGCAAGGTGCTGCTGCGTTTCCCGCGGCTGTTCATGGTGGGAACGCGCTGAGGCCTCAGCCGCCGAGATAGGCGAAGAGCCCGTCGATGCCGCTGCGCGACACCGTGCCGGTGAACTTCGAGCGCATCTGCTGGGCAAGCCAGATGCCCTGCATGTTGACGTCCTTCACGGTGTAGCCGCCGCCCGCCTTGGCAAGGCGGAAGACGATCTTGCGGCCCGCTGCCGAACGCGCCGTGACCACGAGGCCGCCCCCCGAGGAGGCACATTCGACCACATCCAGATTGCCGCCGAGGCCGCTGCCATGCTTCTTCAGCGTATTGCCGATGAAGTTGCGGGTCAGGCGCAGATATTCTGCCTCGCGGCCCTTGGGCAGGTCCTTGCGGTATTGGCCAAGCGCAAAGAAGCTGAGCTGGCGGAGATCCGAAAACTGGTCGGCAGCGTTGGCGAAGGCCGCTACGGACCCCGATGAGGCGGCGCGGTCATAGGCTTGGCCCGCTCTCTTCACGAAGCTTTCTGCCGGGCAATTGTCCGCCCGCGCGGCGGAGTGCAGGCCGAATGTCGATAGAGCGATTGCAAAGAGGGCGGCGAGAAGCGAGCGCACGGGAATCACCATTGAAAGTCTATCGGCTGTGACGGGAACTGCACCATATCACGATTGACGAAGGTTTAAGTTTCCGTACGGCGGGAAGATGTGACGGACGTCACTCTTCCGGCTTCGCCTTGCTGCCGGCGATCTTCGCCTCGCGCAGGTGGAGGTCGAGGTTCGAGCCCTTGATGTCCTCCGGGCGGGCCAGGGCAAAGGTGCGCTTGCGCAGTTCCATGACCAGTTCGGCGCGGTCCTCGATGTGGGCGATCTCCTCGAAGGGGATGGGTTCGCCAACCCGGATCCTGAGGCGTGAGCCGATGCGCCGGGCCGTCTCGCGGAACACCAGCGACAGCCGCAGCGTCAGGCTGAGGTGGCTGGCGAGCTGGAACAGGCGCGAGTTCTGGCCGACGAAGAACACCGGCACCACGGTGGCCTTCGACGAGCGCAGGAGCTTCGCGGTGAAGGGCGCCCAGGGCAGGTCCACGGCCGGGCCCTTCAAGGGCTTCTCGGACGTCGAGACACCGCCGCCCGGGAAAATGCCGATGGCGTGGCCGGCGCGCAGCCAGGCCTGTGCCTCGATGCGGGAACGGACGTTGGTTTCACGCGCCTCGCGGGTGGGGGCGAAGGCGACGGGCAGCAGGTTCTCGGCGGCTTCCGGCGCCTGGCAGAGCACGTCGTTGGCCAGCACCTTGGTGTCGGGACGGACCTTGGTGGCGAGCCAGGTGAGGGTGATGCCGTCGAGCACGCCATAGGGATGGTTGGCGATGAAGATGACCGGGCCGGTCTTCGGCGTGCGGGCGAGGGCCGCCTCGTCATATTCCAGTCTCATGCGCAGGAGCCGCAACGCCGAATCGAAGAAATTCTGACCATCCTTCAGGTTCTTCTGGTGCTGGACATAGAGCTTCTTCAGCTTGCGCTGGCCGCCGATCTTCTCAATGGCCTGGATCACGGCGCGCTGCAGCACGGGCTGATCGGCGGTCGAATAGCTGAACCGCACTTTCTTGGGGGCGAGAGAGATGCTCTTCGGCATGGATGGCCGCAAATGATGGTCTGCCCCATCCATGGCATTTCGCGGGGGTACATGCAACGGAGGATGATCGCCCGCCAGTGCCGCCTGGTGTAGCATCCTGTCCCGGGGGGATTCGCCATGTACACGCTCTATGCCCGCAACCAGGCCGGTTCGATGGCCGTCGAGGCACTGCTCGCCGCCTGCGGCGCCGACTACAAGGTCGTCGTGCTGAACCGCAATCCGGACGGCTCCTTCGAAGACTTCTTCCATGCCATCAATCCAAAGGCCGAAGTACCGACTCTGGTGCTGCCTGATGACAGCGTCATGACGGAAAGTGCCGCCATGATGATCCACATCTGCGAGCAGTTTCCTCAGGCGGGCCTTGGGCCGATGCCGGGCGAACCGGGTCGCGCACAGTTCCTGCGCTGGCAGGTCTTCCTTGCGGCTGCGATCTACAACAGCGACCTTCGCCTGTTCTATCCGCAAAGGTTCACGACCGATGCAAGCGGCGCAGTGGGCGTGAAGGCCCGAGCCGCCGAGACGATGGCGCAGGAGTTTGCCATCTATGCGCGGGAGCTGGGCGAGAGAACCTTCATGCTCGGCCGCTTCAGCGCGCTCGACATCTACGCCGCCATGCTGTGCAGCTGGGCGCCCGACATGGGAGAGCTGTTCGCCATGCACGCGAACCTCAAGCGCATGTACGACGCGGTGGTGGCGAACGAGGCGGTGAAGCGCGTGTGGGATCGAAACGAGATGTAGGGCAGGCCCCGGCGCGATGCCCGCGGCAGCGAACGTCTCGCTGGGGATCAGAGAAGCAGGCCCCCAGCTTTCGCTGGATTGACGGTACCGTCTCGATCTACGCCGCCTTGGCCTCGGCCCCCAGCCCCAGCACCCGGCAGATGGCGTAGACGAGGTCGGCGCGGTTCAGGGTATAGAAGTGGAAGTGCTTGACGCCCTCGCGGCGCAGCGCATCCACCTGCTCGGCGGCGACCATGGCGGCGACGAGGTTGCGCGTCTCGGGCTCGTCATCCAGGCCGGCGAAGCGCGTGGCGAGGGCAGGAGGCACGTGGGCGCCGCACTTCGCCGCGAATTCGCTGACGCGGGCGAAGGAGGTGATGGGAAGGATCCCCGGCACCAGATCGATATCGATGCCGCGCGCTGCGATGCGGTCCCGCAGCCGCAGGAAGAACGGGTTGTGGAAGAAGAACTGCGAGATGGCGCGCGAGGCGCCATGCGCCGCCTTGTCGGCCATGAAGGCGAGGTCTTCCTCGATCGACACGGATTCCGGATGGCGCTCGGGGTAGGCCGAGACCGAGACCTCGAAGTCGCCCAGTTCCTTGATGCCGCGCACGAGGTCGGCGGCGTTGCGATAGCCATCGGGATGCGGCGTGAAGCGGGTGCCGACGCCACCCGGCGGATCACCGCGCAGGGCCACGATGTGGCGCACACCGGCGGCGGCGAAGTCGCTCACCACGGCATTCACCTCGGCCTTCGTCGCACCCACGCAGGTGAGGTGTGCGGCGGGTCGCAGCGTCGTATCGCTGGCGATGCGGCGCACCGTGTCGAGCGTGCGGTCACGCGTGGTGCCGCCCGCACCATAGGTGACGGACACGAAGCTCGGGCTGACCGTCTCGAGCTTGCGGATGGTGGCCCAGAAACTGTCCTGCGCATCGCCCTTCGGCGGAAAGAACTCGAACGAGACGGAGATGCCGGAAACGTCTTCCGCGAAGGCGATCATGTGGCGTGGTCCTTCCGTGCTGGCGAGGTGACGGCATGCTGCTGATGCGTGGCGAGCCACAGCGACACGGTGAGGCCCTTGCCCTGCGGGCGCCATGGCGGCGACAGCACGTCGTGCTGGGCAAGCACGAGCCCGGCGCGCGCGAGCCATTGCGCCATATGCTCGGCGGCAATTCCAAGGCGACGGTGGGCATGCTCGGTTCGCAGCTCGTCGAGGTCGTGCGGGGCGAAGTCGACGATGAGCAACCGGCCGCCGGGCTCCAGGATGCGTGCCGCCTCGGCGAGCGCCCGCGCCGGGTCCTCGAGGAAGTGCAGCACCTGGTGGATGGTGACGAAATCGGCGAAGCCGTCGGGGAAGGGAAGTGCGTAGATCTCGCCATGGCGCACCTGGGCGTTGCGCACCCCCGCGGCATCGAGATTGACGCGGGCGATCGCCAGCATGTCGCGGCTCGAGTCGATGCCGATCGAGGCCTGCGCCAGCGGCGAAAAGCGGCGCAACACAGCGCCGGTGCCGGTGCCCAGGTCGACATGGAGGCGGATGGGCGCGGAGCCGGCCAGGCGGACCATGGCCTGCTCGACATCCTCCTCGCGCACGTGCAGCGAGCGCAGTTCCTCCCAGCTCGCGGCGTTTTCAGCGAAATAGCGCGAGGCGGCTTCGGCCCGGCGGCTGCGGATATCCTCGAGCCGGGCGAGGTCGCCGGCCAGCACGGCGTCAGAGCCGGGCAGCAGGTCGACGATGGCGCGGGCCAGCGCACCGCCCATGTCCTCCTCGCGGAGGCGGAACAAAACCCAGTTTCCTTCCTTGTGTCTGCTGATGAGGCCGGCTTCGGCCATGAGCTTCAAGTGGCGGCTGACGCGCGGCTGGCTCTGTCCCAGGATCTGGGTCAGCTCGCTGACGTTGGCCTCGCCATGGGCAAGGATGAACAGGATGCGAACGCGCGTCGATTCCGCCGCCGCACGCAGCCCTGAAAGCAGCTCTTCCATTCGGCAACCTCCATAACCACATAAACATATCTTTATGTTGGTCGCAAGATACGATATGGCTGTGTGAATGGTGGATATGCCCGATTGCACAAGTGTGTGTGCGTGACGGGCTCAGTCTTGCATTCGTCACGATTTCGCGGCGTATTGCAGGGTGGAGTAGGATCGAGGCCCGGATTGGGGCCTCGCTTGGAGGTTTGATGATGGACCGGGGGAATGGCCCGCTGACCCGGCGGGACTTGTGTGGAGTGGCATTTGCGGCCCTGTTCGGCCTGGCAACACCGGCCTTGGCGAGCGCTTCTGCCGAGGATTACGTGTCAGGCATTGCCGATCAGGTCATGCGGCTGGCGAACAATGGCAAGAAGGGGCCCGCGCTCAAGGCGCAGTTCGCCGCCTTGCTCAACCGCTACATCAATCTGAAGGGCATCGCGGACTATGCGCTCGGTCCTTATGTGAAGCAGCTTCCGGCCGGCCGGCGGGGCGAGTTCTACGATCTCGTCAACAATTACGCCGCCGCTCTCTTCAACTATTACGTCGACGACTTCCGCGGCAACAATCTCGACATCATCTCGACCAGCAAGCAGGGCAAGTTCACGGTCATCCAGTCGGCCATCACCGGCGGCGGCGGGCGCGAGCAGGTCAAGTGGCGGCTGGTGCCGTCCGGATCGGGCTATCGGGTGGCTGACGTCAACGTGAAGGGCGTGTGGCTCACAATTTCCATGAAGGACCGATTCTCGAAGGTGCTCAAGGCATCCAAGGGCGACTTCGATCCGCTCTTCGCCGAGCTCCGGGAGGCCAATACCTGGTGAGCAGGCGGTGTTGTTGACGCCGCATTGGCCTGTCCTCTATGGCGGAGTGGACAGCTTCAGAGAAAGCGAATCATGTCGAAGACCCGTCCGCCCCTGACCCCCGCCCTGACGAGGCGCGCTGCCCTTGCCGGGCTGGCGGTGGCCTTCGCGGCGCCGGCCCTGGCTGCCAGCGAGGACGCGGCCGTATCCTACATGCAGAAGGTGGCGAAGGACATGCTGGCGGCTCACCGCCAGGGTACGGTGGCGAGTTTCAAGCGCGCCATCCTGCGTCATGCCGACGTGCCGTCGATCGCCGACTATTCGCTGGGCCAGTACAGGAGCAAGCTGTCGCCCACGCAGAAGCAGGCCTATTACAGCGGGACCGCCACCTTCATGGCGCGCTACTTCGCCGATCAGTCACGCGATTACGTGGTTTCGAAATACGAGATCGGCGATGCCGATGCCGATGGCAACGATGTCAATGTCGATACCAAGGTCTATCTGATGAACGGCCAGTCCTACACGGTGGTGTGGCGGCTGGGAAAGCGCGGTGGCGGCTTCAAGGTCGAAGACGCCAAGGTGATGGGCTTCTCGCTCACCTACCTGCAGCGCGGCATCTTCACATCCTTCCTGTCGAAGCGCGATGGCGACGTCTCGCAACTGGTGGCGGCACTGAACCGCTGAGACCCGCGCGCCGCCGTCACCTGCCTCACTTCACCTGGATGCTCTTGATGTAGTTGATCAGCGAGGCGATGCGGTCGTTGACGATCAACTCGCGCGCCGCCTTGTCGGCGCTGCCGGAGGCGGCCTCGCGATTGAACCAGTCACCCCATACCGGCATGTCGCGCATGCCGTGCACTTTCACGTCGACGCGGCCATCGATCACCTCGACCACCTTCTCTTCCGGAAACTTGCCGGCGTTGAACTTCGACAGCTGTGTCAGGTCCGGCACCTTCAGCGTCAGGTATTCGCCGAGCGTGCCGTCGCCCTTCGCGTCGGCGCCGTGGCAGGCGGCGCAGTAGTTCACGAAATCGCGATGGCCGAGCTCGAGGCTGATGCCCTCGCTGACCAGCGGCGCGCCGATCACGCTGTCGTCGGCAGGGGCCTCCGTTGCGCCGGCCACCATCAGGCCGCCGACCGCCACCGCCAACACCAGATACTTGCGCTTCATCGTTCGATCCTCCGCGTGCCGGGCAGCATCGCGCCCGTGCACCGGGGCAGCCTTGACATCGGTCAATTGAGGCTTCGTTAACCCTGCTCGCCTTAACTCGTCAGCCCGTGATCTGGTGAGTGGCGTAACCCCCGTGTCCCCGATATCCCTTCTGCACCGGTTGATGGTTGCCGCGGCAGCCGCTGCCGTGCTGGCGGCCTGCAGCTCGTCGAGCCACAAGGGCAGCTTCAGCACCAAGGGCGTGCGTTTGCCGGAGGGCTCCTGCCAGGTGAAGCCCTCGCGCATCGGGCTGGCCGAGAAGATCCGCAACATCAACGAGCACAATGGCTGCCAGGTGCCCAATGCATGGAAGGTCCAGTCGCTGGGCACGGTGCAGTTCAGCCAGGCCGCGATCCTCAACTGCGGCATGGCCGACCCGCTTTACAGCTGGCTGGAGGACGTGGTGCAGCCCACCGCCCAGCGCAGCTTCGGCGAGAGCGTGGTCAGCATCGATGTCGCGGCGTCCTATGCCTGCCGGCCGCGCAACAACGTCGACGGCGCCAAGCTGAGCGAGCACGGCTTCGGCAATGCCATCGACATCGCCGCCTTCACGCTCGAAAGCGGCCGCAAGGTGAGCGTGGAGCAGGGCTGGTGGGGCAGTTCCGACGACCGCCGCTTCCTGCACACGGTGCATGACCGCGCCTGCGGCACGTTCCACACCGTGCTCGGCCCCGATTCCGGCCGGGCCCACAGGGACCATCTGCACCTCGACCTGCAGAACCGCGAAAGCGGGTCGGTGTACTGCCGCTAGGCGGGATTATTGCAATTCCGGCCCATCCGGCGCATATGGGCGGCCATGGAACAGGAAATCCTCAAGCCTGAGGCTGCCCCAAAGGCAGGTTCGCAGGCCTTCAGCCGCACCGGCAGCCTGATGGCCGCCTTCGGCGCCACGCTGCTCATGCTGTGTTTCACCGGCTCTGCCATGGTGGCGACGGTATGGGCGATGTCGAAGCTCATCGGGCTTCCCGACATGCTGATGTACGTGCTCCTGGCGCTGGGCGTGCTGCCCGTGCTGTGGGTGACGATCTGGACGGCCGGCCGCGCCTGGCATGTCGAGAAACTGCTCGCTGCCCACAAGGACATCGACGTCCCGGTGTTCAGCCTGACCTACTACTTCAAGAACGGCTGAGGCCGTACGGCCCTGCCATGTCCATCTGGGCCCGCATTTCGGAAGCGCTCGCCTCGATCGGCGAGTCCGTGGGTGCCTTCCTGCAATCCATCGTGGCGCGCGAATCGACACCGCCCGAGAAGTCCGTGGCCTTCACCATCGGCATGATCGGACTTGGCGCCAAGATGGCGAAGGCCGATGGCGTGGTCACCGAGGACGAGATCAGGGCGTTCAAGCAGGTGTTTCACATTCCGGATGGCGAGCTTGGCGCGGTGGCCCGCGTCTTCAACCTCGCCAAGCAGGACGTGGCCGGTTACGAAACCTATGCGCGGCAGATCGCCAAGCTGTTCGAGGCCCGCCACGAGGTGCTGGAGGACGTGCTCGACGGCCTGTTCCACATCGCCAAGGCGGACAATGCCTTCCATCCCGGCGAACACGGATTCCTGCACGACGTGGCGCGGGTCTTCGGATTTTCGGATGCCGACTTCGCCCGCATCCGGGCACGCCACGTCAACGTGCCGGACGACCCCTTCCTGATCCTCGGTCTCAGCCCCAACGCTGCGCCCGACGAGGTGCGCAAGCGCTACCGCGATCTGGTGCGCGAGCATCACCCCGACCGCCACATCGCGGCGGGCGTTCCCGAAGAGATGGTCGAACTCGCGACACAGCGCCTTCAGAAGATCAACGAGGCCTACGAGCGCATCATGGAGATGGCGGCGTGATCGTTTCGCCGCTGGCGCACCGCTTCGTGGCCGCCGCAAACCACGAGCCACGCCGCAGCGGGCGCGCCGTCGACATGCTGCTGCTTCACTATACCGGAATGACGAGCGCCGAGGCTGCCTGCGAACTGCTGTGCAGTGCAGAATCCGGCGTCTCCTGCCACTATCTCGTCGACGAGGGTGGCACGATCACCCAGATGGTCGGCGAGGAAGCGCGGGCATGGCATGCCGGCGTCTCGTGCTGGCAGGGCGAGACCGACACCAATTCCCGGTCCATCGGCATCGAGATCCACAATCCGGGCCACCAGTTCGGATATCGTGATTTCCCGGCCCCGCAGATGCAGTCGGTGATCGCGCTGTGCCGCGACATTCTCACCCGCCATGCCATAGCGCCGCGCAACGTGCTGGCCCATTCGGACGTCGCCCCCGGCCGCAAGGTCGACCCCGGCGAGCGCTTCGACTGGCCGCTGCTGTTTCGCGAGGGGATCGGGCACTGGGTTCCTCCCGCCGCAGCCGATGACCGCAGGCTCGGGCCGGCGGATCTGGCGGAGTTGCAGCGCCTGCTGAAGGACTATGGCTACGGGATCGAGGTGACGGGCGAGCCGGACGAACCGACACGCAAGGTGACAGACGCCTTCCAGCGCCACTTTCGCCCGGCGCTCGTCAACGGTGTTGCGGACCACTGCGTCCTGCAAACGGCCCAGCGCCTGCTGGCCACGGTGTGATCAGCCCTTGCGGCAGAGGGCGAGCAGGCCTTCGATGTCGGCGTCGTAGAGCGGGAAGACCACTTCCTGCGCATCAATCTTCACGCTGAAGCGGTCCGCGGTGGTCATCGCCTTGAGCAGCGGGCTGTCCACCGGCATTTCCACCTCGACGCTGGAGGAGGGTGCCCCCGTGTTGAGGTCGATCTTGCCGCCGAAGGTTGCGGTCTCGCTCCCCGCCTTCACGGTCATCGGCACCTTGCGGCGCGCGAGCTTCTGCAGTTCGGCCGTCGGGCGGGGAACGTAGAGGTTCACGATGCCCTTTTTTGCCGGGCACCACAGGCTGACACCCACGTCATCGCTATCGGCAACGCCGAAGATCAGATATGCCTCCTGGTCACTTGCATCGAGCGACCATTCGCGCTCCTGTGCCTTGGCAGGGCTACAGACCAGCGAGCCGGCGGCAAGGCTGATGACGACGAAGAAGGCGAGAGAGCGGTGCATGGTGCGTGAAGAACCCGGAAGTGAGGCGCCTGTCTATCGGCTCTTCTGGGATCGGGGAAGTGCCAATATGGCGCCGCATGCCGTGCTCCGGGAGATCGGCTGCCCATTCGAGCTGTTACGTGTGGATATCTCCAGGGGCGAGAACCGCGATCACGCCTACCTGGCGCTCAATCCCAACGCCCGGGTGCCCACGCTGGTGCATGGCGGCCGCGTCATCTACGAAGCCGCCGCCATCCTGATGTACCTGTGCGAGGCCCACCCGCAGGCGGGGTTGATGCCGCCGCCGGGCGCGCCGCAGCGGGGCGCCTTCCTGCAGTGGCTGTTCTGGCTCACCAACACCTTGCAGGAAGATCTGCAGCATTGGTGGCACGCCGACAACTACCTCGATACCGAAGATGCACGCCACGAATTGAAAGTCGTTGCAGAACGGAGGCTTGGCGCCATGTTCTCGCAACTTGAATCAAGCCTCGGAGCGGCCGGCCCCTACATGCTGGGCCAGCACTTCTCGGCCGTCGACATCTATCTCGTCATGCTCTGCCGCTGGACCAGGGCCATGGCGCGGCCGGCAACATCCTACCCCAACCTCAACCGCCTGATCGGCCTCGTCACCGCCCGTCCTGCCTGGAGCGCGATGATGCAGGCCGAGGGCATCGACTGGAACGGACCTCTCGCATCATGACAGCCTCGCTCATCATTACCAATGCCGCCGTCCTCACCATGGATCCGGCCCGCCCCACCGCCGAGGCGATCGCCGTTTCCGGGAATCGAATCATGCGCTTGGGGACTCACGCTGAGGTAATGCTTGAGAAGGGGGCAGCGACCCGCGTGGTGGATGCCGGCGGCGGCTCGGTGATCCCCGGCTTCATCGAAGGCCACATGCACCTGTTTGCCGGTGCTGCGGAACTCTCCCATCTCGATCTCTTCGGCACGCGCGGCTTCGACCAGCTGAAAGACAAGGTGGAGGCTTATGTCCGCAAGCATCCGGGTGATGACCTGATCGTGGGCGGGCAGGCCGACTACGTGATCATCGGCGAGCACGAGCCGCTGTCGCGACACCACCTCGACCGCATCGTCAAGGACCGGCCGATCCTGCTGTTCTCGCCCGATCATCATACCGCCTGGGCCAACACCATCGCCCTCGAGCGTGCGGGCATCCTGAAGGGCCGCAAGCTCGGGCCCGGGAACGAGATCGTCATGGGTCCGGACGGCTTCGCGCAGGGCGAGCTGCGCGAGGGTGAGGCCATCAACCCGGTGAGCTCGCTGTCAACCAAGGGCCACCGTGACCGGCTCGGCCTCGTCACCGGCGGCGAGCCCGACCCCTATCCGAGCAAGGCCGAATTCGAAACCGACCTCGAGACCATGCGCGCCGGGCTGCGCCATGCGGCGTCGCACGGCATCACCTTCATCCAGAACATGGACGGCAACATCTATACGCTTGAACTGCTGGAGGAACTGCACCGCAGGGGCCAGCTTACGGCACGCGTCAAGGTGCCCTTCCACTTCAAGAACTTCATGGACATCGCGATGCTCGAGAAGGCGTCCAAGATGGCCGACCGCTATCAGGGCGAGATGATCTCGTCGGGCTTCGTCAAGCTGTTCATGGACGGCGTGATCGACTCGGCAACCGGCGTGATGGTTGAGGATTACTCCAGCCGCCCCGGCTGGAAGGGCGAGCCGCTGTTCGAACCCGAGCGTTTTGCGGCCATCGCCACCGAGGCCGACCGGCGTGGCTTGCAGATCGCCGTCCACGCCATCGGCGACGGGGCGGTGCGGATCGTGCTCGATGGCTATGAGGCGGCCCTCAGGGCCAACGGCCGCCGCGACTCGCGCCATCGGGTGGAGCATGTCGAGGTCATTCACCCGGACGACATTCCGCGCTTCCGGGAACTCGGTGTCATCGCCTCGATGCAGCCACCCCACCCGCCCGGCAATCACGGCCTGCCGCTCGAACCCTATCTCTCCAACATCGGCGAGGCGCGCTGGCAGTATGCCTTCGCCTGGAAGGCGCTGCGCGAGGCCGGCGCCCGCCTCGTCTTCGGCACCGACTGGCCGGTTTCCGCCATCGACCCGCTGTGGTCGCTGCAGTCCGCCATGACGCGCGGCCGCTGGAACGATGCGATGCCCGACAACCGCCAGAGCCTGCACCAGTCGATCCATTCCTACACCGCGGATGGCGCCTATGCCGGCTTTATGGAGGCCAAGACCGGTGTGCTGAAGGAGGGCATGCTGGCCGATATCTGCGTGCTGCCGGTGGACCTCGCGAAGACGGACCCCGCCACCTACAAGGGCATCACGCCGCGCATGACGGTGTGCGACGGCCGGGTGGTGTTCGAGGGCTGACAGCCTTGGCGGTTGCTATTCCGCGCCCAATCCCCTACCTCACGCCTGCCAGCTGGCTGGATGACCGCTGCCGCTATGCCCGAAAGGGTGCGGGGGAGGAAAGTCCGGGCTCCATGGAAACACGGTGCCGGGTAACGCCCGGCGGGGGCGACCCCAGGGACAGTGCCACAGAAATGATACCGCGGACCCGGGCTTCGGCCTGACGCAAGGGTGAAATGGTGCGGCAAGAGCGCACCGCGGCCTCAGCAATGAGGTCGGCTAGGCAAACCCCACCGGGAGCAAGACCGAATAGGGGTGGCGCGGCGGCTTCGGCCGCCAGGGACGTTTCCGTTCCAGCCACCCGGGTAGGTTGCGTGAAGCGTCCGGTAACGGGCGTTCCAGATGAATGGTCATCCAGTGCGGGCGAACCCCGCATGGACAGAACCCGGCTTACAGGCCAGCTGGCATTATCCCCCGTCAAATGCTCCGCAATCGCGGAATCGAAACCAATTGTTAAGCAGGCCGATTGCAATGTCAGCCTGACGATTAACGCCTTCTTCACCGTGATTTAGGCTTGCCATGGCCGCCCAGGAAACGATCCATCCGCCGCATGTGCCCGTGATGCTGGCCGAAGTGCTGAGTGCACTTTCGCCGCATG
The DNA here is from genome assembly GCA_046349235.1 of Hyphomicrobiales bacterium. Lineage (GTDB taxonomy): Bacteria > Pseudomonadota > Alphaproteobacteria > Rhizobiales > Aestuariivirgaceae > Aestuariivirga. The sequence goes on along the minus strand of JAXMCT010000018.1, from coordinate 12,835 downwards.
ACGACGGTACTTATGTGGACGGCACATTCGGCGCCGGTGGCTATACCAGGGCCATTCTCGCGGCGGCCCGCACCCGCGTGATTGCCATTGACCGCGATCCTTCGGCGATCCGGGGAGGGCAGGCGCTCGTCGCCGAGTATTCGCCTCGGCTCAGCCTGCGAGAGGGCCGCTTTGCCGACATGGAAGCGCTGGTGGGGGATGAGCGCATCGATGGCGTTGTGCTCGACATCGGCATTTCCTCGATGCAGATCGACGAAGCCGAGCGCGGCTTCTCCTTCCTGCGCGACGGACCGCTCGACATGCGCATGGCGCAGGCGGGGACGTCTGCCGCCGATGCGATAAACACCCTGCCGCAGGAAACGCTTTCGAACATCATTTACGTCTTCGGCGAGGAGCCCAGGGCGCGCGCCATCGCGCGCGCCATCGTCGATGTCCGCAAGGAAGGCCCGATCACGACGACGCATGGTCTGGTGAAGGCCATCGAGCGCGCCACCGGCCGCCCACGGCCCGACAAGATCCACCCCGCGACGCGCACCTTCCAGGCGCTGCGCATCCATGTGAACGGCGAACTCGCCGAACTCGTCGACGCGCTGCATGCCGCCGAACGCCTGCTTCCTGCCGGCGGGCGCCTCGTTGTCGTCACCTTCCATTCGCTGGAGGACCGCATCGTCAAGCGCTTCTTCGCCTCGCGCGGAGGCAAGCTGCCAGCGGGCTCGCGTCATCTGCCCGACGTGGTGAAGGGTCCGGCTCCTTCCTTCGAACTTCCCTTCAAGGGTCATCTCGGCGCCAGCGAGGAGGAGGCGAGAGCCAATCCGCGCGCCCGCTCTGCAAAGCTCCGCGCCGGCATCCGCACGTCCGCACCGGCCATGCCCTCCATCGCGGCCGAGATCGGCCTCGACGTTCCGGGAACGCGACACTAGATGCACAAGCTCCTCAATCTCATGCTCGTCACTGCGGTGCTGGTTTCCGGCTTCATCCTCTATTCGCTGGAGCACGAGACGCGTGGCCTGGAACGACAAGCCGCCAAGTACCAGCGCGGCATCGGGGAGGAGACCGAAAACATGCGGCTGCTCAACGCCGAATGGTCGAGCCTCACCAGGCCCGATCGGCTGCGTGCGCTCGCCGAGCGATTTCTCGGACTCTCGACGCTGAAGGCGCAGCAGATCGTCAAGCTCGAAGACATCTCGAACCACGTTCCCGCCGAACCCGTAATGAACCTCCAGGCCGAGGGCACGGACCCGATCGGCGCCATCATCGACAAGATGAAGCAGCAATGACCGAAGCGACCCCAGACCATCTGCCGACGGAAGAAGCCCCGCGCCGCCTTGGCGGGCAGAACCGGCTACGCCTCATCGGCATGTTCTTCGCGGCAGCATTCCTGACCATCGCTGGCCAGCTCACCCACCTCACCATCTTCCCGAAGCAGGACGACGGACCGGTGCGGCCGATCACCGAGGGGCCTCTGCCGCGCCCGGACATCGTCGACAGGAACGGCGTGCTCCTGGCGACCGACGTCGCGGTGGCCTCGATCTTCGCCGATCCCTCCAAGATCATCGACATCGACGAAGCGGTCGAAGCACTGACCGCCACCATGCCGGACCTCAACGCCAAGGACCTGCGACGCAAGCTGTCCTCGACGAAGCATTTCGCCTGGATCAAGCGCCAAGTTTCGCCGGAGGAGCGCGACGCCGTCTACAATCTCGGCATTCCCGGCGTAAGCTACGTGAACGAGCGTCGCCGTGTCTATCCCCAGGGACGCCTGTCAGCGCATGTGGTGGGCTACGTCGACCTCGATACCAAGGGCATCGCGGGCATCGAGAAGTACCTCGACGACCGGGGCGCGCTCTACACCGCCTCGCTGGCCGAACCCACCGAGCACCGCACCGAGCCTGCCCAGCTCTCCCTCGACATCCGCGTGCAGGCCGCAATGATCGACGAGGTCTCCAAGGCGATCGAGAAGTTCCACGCCATAGCCGGCGGCGGCATCGTCATGGATATCGACACGGGCGAAGTGCTCTCCATGGTGTCGCTCCCCGACTTCAATCCCAACCAGGAGAACAAGAACTTCTCCAAGGACCAGCAGAACCGCATGACCAGCGGCGTCTATGAGCTGGGTTCGGTGATCAAGGCGGTGACCTTCGCCATGGCGCTCGACTCCGGCATCGTTACGCTGAAGAGCGTCTTCGATACACGCTACCCGCTGGTCATCGGCAGCGCCCGCATCCACGACTTCCACCCGCAGAACCACCCCCTGACGACAGAGGAGGTATTCTGCGAATCCTCCAACATCGGCACCGCCAAGATGGCGCTGGAAGTGGGCACCGACGCCCATCAGGCCTTTCTGCGCAAGGTGGGCTTGTTCGACAAACTGCAGACGGAACTGCCCGAAGCGGCCCGGCCGCTGCTGCCCAGGCGGTGGAGCAAGCTCGTCACTGCGACGACGGCCTTCGGCCATGGTTTTGCCGTGCAGCCGCTGCAGGGTGCCGCAGTGGTTTCAGGGCTTCTCAACGGCGGTCATCTCATCACGCCCACCTTCCTCCGCCGGAACGAGGAGGAGGCCATGGCCATGGCGACGACGGTCGTCAAGGAATCCACCAGCGAGACGCTGCGTTACCTTTTCCGCCGCAACGCCATCGAGGGCTCGGCCAGCAAGGCCGACGTCATCGGCTATCGCGTCGGCGGCAAGACCGGTACCGCCGAGAAGGTGGTGAACGGACGCTATGACAAGAACCAGCGGCTTGCCTCTTTCATCGGCGCCTTCCCGATGGACAATCCGAAGTACCTCGTGATGGTGATGCTCGACGATCCGAAGGCCATCCCCGGCACCTATGGATTCGCCACCGCAGGCTGGAACGCCGTTCCCACCGCAGCCAATGTCATCGAGCGCATTGCGCCGATGCTGGGCGTCGAACCCGTTTTTTCCGAAGAAGACCTCCAGAAGCTCGCGAAGCTCGAGGAGAAGGAAAAGAAGAAAAAGCAGAACTGATGACCATGCGACTCGGCCATCTCGTTGCAGGCGATGCCCCGCTCCCCAAGGATGCGGAGGCCTTGTCCGTTTCTGGCCTCACCGCCGACAGCCGCGCCGTGAAGCCGGGCTTCGTGTTTGCGGCACTGCCCGGCACGCATGTCGATGGCGCGAAGTTCATTCCGCAGGCAATCGCTGCCGGCGCCGTCGCAGTGCTTGGCGGCGCTGGGACCGAAACTTCAGGCGTTCCGCTCATCACCGCCAGCAACCCACGCCAGCTCTTCGCGCATATGGCTGCGCGCTTCTATGGCCGCCAGCCCGACACCATCGTCGCCGTCACGGGGACGAGCGGCAAGACATCGGTCGCGACCTTCGTGCGCGAGATCTGGACCGCCATGGGTTTTCGCGCCGCAAGCCTTGGCACCGTGGGCGTCGTCTCGCCGTCGGGCACCATCGAGCTTGAGCACACTACGCCCGATGCCATGAAGCTACAGGAGATCGCGGCTCGGCTTGCGGCGGAGAAGGTCGAGCACCTGTCGATCGAGGCGTCGAGCCACGGCCTTGACCAGTATCGTCTCGATGGGCTGCGCATCGCCGCCGCGGGCTTCACCAACCTCTCGCATGATCACCTCGACTACCATCCGACGGTGGAAGACTATTTCAATGCCAAGATGCGGCTGTTCGAGGAGCTGGTTGCCCCTGGCGGTGCCGCGGTGATCAATGTCGATACCCCGCGTGGCGAGGAGGCTGCGCGCCGTGCCGCGGCACACGGCCTGAAGCTGTGGAGCGTCGGCACGAAGGGCGAGACCCTGCGCGTGACGGGCGTCATTCGGGAGGCGGGCAGCCAGCATGTGAGCGTCGAGGTGAACGGCCGCCGCCATCAGGTCGACCTGCCGCTCGCCGGCGATTTCCAGGTGTCGAATGCGCTGATTGCCGCGGGCCTCGTGCTCGCCACGGGTGGCGACGAGGCGCAGGTGATGCATGCTCTGCAGTCGCTGAAGGGCGCAAAGGGTCGGCTCGAGCTGATCGGGCGTACCGCGACCGGCGCCCCGGTCTTCGTCGATTATGCCCACAAGCCCGATGCACTCGAGAATGCGCTGGCCTCGCTGCGGCCCTATACAAGGAAGCGTCTCTTCGTCGTTTTCGGCTGCGGCGGTGACCGCGACCGGGCGAAGCGCCCCATCATGGGCGAGATCGCCACCAGGCTTGCCGACCGGGTCTTCGTCACCGACGACAATCCGCGCAGCGAGGAACCCGCGGCAATCCGTGCTGCCATCATGGCCGCGGCGCCGGGCGCCAGCGAGATCGGCAGCCGCGCTGCGGCCATCCGCGCAGCGGTCGACGAACTGCAGGAGGGCGACGTGCTCATCGTCGCCGGCAAGGGCCACGAGGAGGGCCAGAAGATCGGCAAGCAGGTTCTTCCCTTCAGCGACCACGAGGCCGTGAAGGCCGCCATTGCGGGCATCGACTATCATGGCTGAGGCCCTGTGGACCGTCGATGAACTTCTCAGCGCCACGGGCGGCAGGCTGCACGGGAGTGTGACAAAGCCGCTCACCGCCGTCACCATCGACTCCCGCGCCGTCGGGCCAGGTGACATATTCGTCGCCATCAAGGGCGACAAGCATGACGGGCACGATTTCGTCGTCAATGCACTGAAGGCTGGCGCAGGGCTTGGCCTCGTGTCGCGCGTGACGCCGGAGATGCTGGCTGCCGGTCCGGTGCTCGAGGTGGCGGACGATCCGCTGCGTGGGCTGGAGAAGATGGGCCTCGCGGCACGCGCCCGCTCGCAGGCGCAGATCGTGGCCATCACTGGCAGCGTGGGCAAGACTTCCACCAAGGAAATGATGCGTACGGCGCTGTCGGCCTCGGGCGAAACGCACGCCTCGGCTGCCTCCTTCAACAATCACTGGGGCGTACCCCTGACGCTGGCCCGCATGCCGCGGAGTGCCGCCTTCGGCGTCTTCGAGATCGGCATGAATCATGCGGGCGAAATCACTCCACTGGTCGCCATGGTGCGCCCGCATGTGGCGATCATCACGACCATTGCCGCGAGCCACCTTGGCAACTTTGCTTCGCTGGACGAGATCGCCGATGCCAAGGCGGAGATCTTCACCGGCGTGGTCCCGGGCGGCCATGCCGTCATCAGCCGCGACACGCCCTATTTCGAGAGGCTTTCCGCGGCGGCCCGGTCCGCCGGCATCCGCAACATCGTCTCCTTCGGAAGGCATTCCGAGGCGGATGTGCGCATGGACCGTGTGGCGCTGCTGCCCGATTGCTGCTGCGTGACGGCAGAGGCCATGGGCGAAACCGTCTCCTACAAACTCGGCCTTCCGGGCGAGCACATGGCAGTGAACAGCCTTGCGGTGCTGGCCGCCGCGAAACTCGCCGGCGCCGATCTGGCGCGCGCCTGCCTTGCGCTGGCAAAGGCCGCGCCGGCCAAGGGCCGGGGCGTGCAGGAGAGACTTCCCATCGCGGGTGGCGAGTTGCTGCTGATCGACGAAAGCTACAATGCCAACCCCGCTTCCGTTGCGGCAGCCTTCGGGCTCCTCGGTGCAGCACAACCCCCGCGCGGGGGCCGCCGCATCGCGGTTCTGGGCGACATGCTCGAACTGGGCGAGCAGAGCCCCCAGCTTCACGCCGGTCTCCTCGAACCGATGGACGCCGCCAGGGTCGATGTCCTATACGCCGCGGGTCCTCTCATGGCGAATCTCTGGGCGCGCGTGGCCGAGCACCGGCGCGGCGCCTATGCGGAGAATTCCGAAGGATTGCGCGACGTGCTGCTCAAGGGACTGAGGCCCGGCGACGTGGTGATGATCAAGGGTTCGCTCGGCAGCCGCATGGGGCCGCTGGTGGAGGCGATCAGGGCGGCGCACCCGCCGCTTGCCAAGGAGACCTGATGCTTTTCCTTCTGTTCAGCAGCCTCGCGGATGAGGTGTCGCCCTTCAACGTGTTCCGCTACCAGACGTCGCGCACCGGACTCGCCATCATCACGGCACTGGTCTTCGTGTTCCTGTTCGGGCCGCGCATCATCTCGCTGCTCAAGGTGAAGCAGGGCAGGGGTCAACCCATTCGCTCCGATGGACCGCAACGCCACATCGTGGAAAAGCAGGGCACCCCGACAATGGGCGGGCTGATGATCCTCTCGGGCATCTTCGTCGGCACGCTGCTTTGGGCAGACCTGCGCAACCTCTATGTCTGGGCGGTGCTGTTCGTGACGCTGGGCTTCGGCGCCATCGGCTTCTACGACGATTACCTCAAGGTTACCAAGGCGACGACCAAGGGCTTCTCCGGCAAGGTGCGGCTAGCCGCCGAGTTCGTCATCGCCGGCATCGCGGTCGGCATCTTCATGTGGATCGGCGGCAAACCGCTATCGACCTCGCTGGCGGTGCCCTTCTTCAAGGACCTGCTCATTCCCTTCGGCATGTTCTTCATCTTCGTCGGGATGTTCGTGGTGGTGGGCGCCGGCAACGCGGTGAACATGACCGATGGGCTCGACGGCCTCGCAATCGTTCCGGTGATGATCGCGGCAGCGAGCCTCGGTCTCATCGTCTATCTCGTCGGCAACTATAACTTCTCGAACTATCTCGAACTGCATTTCGTGAGGGGTGCGGGTGAGCTTGCCATCATCTGCGGCGCCATCGTCGGCGCGGGGCTCGGATTCCTGTGGTTCAACGCGCCACCGGCCATGATCTTCATGGGCGACACGGGTTCGCTGTCGCTCGGTGGCGCGCTCGGCGCCATCGCGGTGGCGGCCAAGCACGAGATCGTGCTCGGCATCATCGGTGGGCTGTTCGTGCTCGAGACGCTCTCCGTCATCATCCAGGTTGCCTCGTTCAAGATGACGGGCAAGCGCGTCTTCGCCATGGCACCGCTGCATCACCATTTCGAGCAGAAGGGCTGGAAGGAACCGACCATCGTCATCCGCTTCTGGATCATCGCCATCGTGCTGGCCCTCATCGGCCTCTCCACACTGAAGTTGAGGTAACGCTTGTTTCCCGCCGCCACATTCAAGGGCAAGAAGGTCGCTGTCTTCGGTCTCGCACGCTCCGGCACCGCCACAATCGAGGCGCTGCGGCTGGGCGGTGCCACGGTGCACGGCTGGGACGACTCGGCGCCGGCGGTCGAGAAGGCGCGAGCCGCGGGCCTGCCGATCAGCAGCCTGCACCAGCTCGACTTCGCCACGCTTGACGCCCTCGTGCTGAGCCCCGGTGTGCCGTTCACCCACCCCGAGCCGCACTGGACCGTGCTGAAAGCCCGCCATGCCGGGATCGAGGTGATCGGCGACACGGAAATCTTTGCGCGCGAGGCCGCGGCCGCGGGTGCGCGCATCGTCGCCATCACCGGCACGAACGGCAAGTCGACCACCACCGCGCTCATCGGCCACGTGCTGCAGCATGCAGGGCTCGACGTCGAGGTCGGCGGCAATATCGGCAAAGCGGTGTTCCTGCTGCGCCAGCCCGCAAAGGGCCGCGTCTACGTGCTGGAGCTGTCGTCCTTCCAGATCGACCTGATGCCACGGCTCGACCCCGAGGTCGGCATACTGACGAACCTGACGCCCGACCACCTCGACCGTCACGGCAACATGGAGAACTATGCCGCCGTGAAGGCGCGCATGTTCGCCAGCCAGCACAAAGGCGACACCGCACTGTGCGGCATCGACGATGGCTGGTGCGCGGCGATCGCCGAGAAGGCGGTCGCCACGGGTGCGGATGTGCGCCGTGTCTCGGTGGTGAAGGACATCGCCGATGGCATCACCGCGCATGACGGCGTGCTGCGTGACAAGCGCGCGGGCGTAGTGAAGGCCGAGATCGACCTCCGCGCCATGCCGGCGCTGAAGGGACGCCACAACTGGCAGAACGCCTGCATGGCCTATGGTGCGGCGTCTGCGCTGGGTGTCGATGCCAAGACCATCGCCGCGGCGATGGCGAGTTTCCCTGGCCTCGCGCACCGCATGCAGCAGATCGCGCGGGTGGGTGCCATTGCCTTCGTCAACGACTCCAAGGCCACCAACGCCGATGCGGCGGAGAAGGCGCTGTCGTCGTTCACAAACATCTACTGGATCGCCGGCGGCATCGCCAAGTCGGGCGGCATCGAGCCGCTGCGACCGCTGTTCGGCAACGTGGCGCGCGCCTATCTCATCGGCCAGGCGGCGCAGGACTTCGCCGCCACCATCGGCTCGGCCATTCCGCATCTCGACTGCGGCACGCTGGAGAAGGCCGTGGCCGCGGCGCTGGCTGACGCGCAGAAGGATGGCAAGCCTGGCGCGGTGGTGCTGCTGTCGCCCGCCTGCGCCAGCTTCGACCAGTATCCCAATTTCGAAGTGCGGGGCGATGCCTTCGTCAAGGCGGTGTCGCTCCTTCGCGATGTCGAGATGACCATTCCAGGAGATGCCCATGCTGCTCGGACGTAGCGACCGCGGCCTGCTTGCCCGCTGGTGGTTCACCGTGGACCGCGGCCTGATGTTCGCCGTGCTGCTGCTCATGGCCTCGGGCGTGCTCGTCTCCATGGCGGCGAGCCCGCCGGTGGCCGAGCGCATCGGCGCCGACACCTTCCACTTCATCAAGAGCCAGCTGTTCTATCTCACGCTCGCCGTGCCAGTGCTGGTGACTTTATCGTTCTTTCCGCCGCGCTATGCCCGCCGCGCGGGACTGCTGGTGTTCTTCCTGTCGCTCGGCCTCATGGTCGCGGCGTTGTTCTTCGGACCCGAGATCAAGGGAGCGCACCGCTGGATCAACATCGGGCCAATCAACTTGCAGCCGTCGGAATTCGCCAAGCCGGCCTTCGTCATCGTCGCGGCGTGGTTCCTCGCCGAGCACACCCGCCGGCCGGAGATGCCGGGCAATGTCATCGCGCTGCTCTTCGCCACTGCCTTCATCGGACTTCTTGTCATCCAGCCGGACTTCGGCCAGACGGCGCTGGTGATCCTCGCCTTTGGCTCCATGCTGCTGATCTATGGCATCTCGTGGTTCACCGTGCTGGGTTTGGGTGCGCTCGGCGCCGTTGGCGTGTTCGCCGTCTATGAGCTCGTCGACCATGTTCGCTCGCGCATCGACCGGTTCATGAGCCCGGACAAGGGCGACACCTTCCAGGTGGACACGGCACTGCAAGCCTTCAAGAACGGCGGGCTGATGGGCACCGGCCCCGGTGGCGGCGAGGCGAAACTGGTGCTGCCCGATGCCCACACCGACTTCACCTTCGCGGTGGTGGGCGAGGAATTTGGCCTCATCGCCTGCCTCATCCTCATGTCACTCTTCGCCTTCGTGGTGCTGAAGATCCTGGTGCGCGCCAAGCAGGAGCCCGATCCCTTCGCGGCATTGGCCTTGTCGGGCCTCGGATTGATCTTCGGCTTCCAGGCTGTGATCAACATGGGCGTCAACGTGGCGCTGCTGCCGGCAAAAGGCATGACGCTGCCCTTCATCTCCTATGGCGGCTCGTCGCTTCTCGGCATGGCCTTCGGCATGGGCCTCGTGCTGGCGCTGGGCCGCAAGCGCTTCGGCGAGCGCTCGAGCGTGCCTGCGCTCAACGTGTCCTACGCCTGATGAGCAAGGGAACCTTCGTCCTCGCGGCCGGGGGAACCGGCGGGCACCTGTTTCCCGCCCAGGCGCTGGCCGAGGAATTGATCCGCCGCGGCTACACCATCCACCTGATGACCGACGAACGGGTGAGGGACTACGGCAAGTCCTTCCCGGCGGCCGAGACCCACATCGTGCCCTCGGCCACGCTGTCGCTGTCGAAGCCCTGGCTGGTTCCCGGGCGTGCAATGCGCCTCTATGGCGGCTATCGCGCGGCGCGGGCGATCCTGAAGCGGGTGAAGCCGCTGGCGGTGATCGGCTTCGGCGGCTATCCGTCCTTCCCGCCCATCATGGCGGCGGCGCGATTGAAGATCCCATCCTGCGTGCATGACCAGAACGCCGTGATGGGCCGCGCCAACCGCGTGCTCGCCAAGTGGGCCGACGCGGTAGCCTCGTCGTTTCCGACGCTCATGGGCCTGCCGCCCGAGGCGCAGGGCAAGGTCACCTTCACCGGCAACCCGGTACGCGACATCGCGCTGAAGGAGAAGGCGGCACCCTATCCGGCTTTCGACTGCTTCAACCTCCTCGTTTTCGGCGGCAGCCAGGGCGCGCAGTTCTTCGGCGAGTTCATGCCCAATGCCTTCGCCGCGATGACGGCGGAGCAGCGCAAGGGCATCAGGCTCACCCAGCAGGTGCGGCCGGAGAACATGGGGGCCGTGTCGGCGGCCTACAAGGCGATGGGGCTCGACTGCGAGCTGCAGCCCTTCTTCATGGACATGCCGAAGCGCATTGCCGGCTCGCACCTCGTGGTCTGTCGTTCGGGTGCCTCGACCATCGCCGAACTCGGCGTCATCGGCCGGCCGGCCGTCATGGTGCCGCTGCCCCATGCCCTCGACAACGACCAGCTGCGCAATGCCGAAAGCTTCGCCCAGGCGGGGGCCGGATGGGTCCATCCACAGGCCTCGCTGGAGCCGCGGGCCTTTGCCCAATTTCTGACATCTCTCCGCTCTCAACAGGGCCAACTTCAACAGGCGGCGGCGGCGGCGCTGAAGCACGGGAAACCCGATGCGGCCCAGCGCCTTGCCGATCTTGCCGAGAAACTTGCAGGGACCTGAACCATGAAACTTCCGGGCAATGTCGGCCCCATCCACTTCATCGGCATCGGCGGCATCGGCATGAGCGGTATCGCCGAGGTGATGGCGACCCTCGGCTACAAGGTGCAGGGCTCCGACCTCACCGACAACTACAACGTGGCGCGACTGCGCAAGAACGGCATCGACGTCCATGTCGGCCACAAAGCCGAGAACCTCGGCGAGGCGCAGGTCGTGGTCGTGTCCTCGGCGGTGAAGGAAGACAACCCGGAACTGGTCGAGGCCCGCAACCGCTATCTCCCCATCGTGCGCCGCGCCGAGATGCTGGCCGAGCTGATGCGCTTCAAGTCCTGCGTCGCGGTCGGCGGCACCCATGGCAAGACAACCACCACCTCGCTGGTGGCGGCACTGCTGGATGCCGGCAACCTCGATCCGACCGTCATCAACGGTGGCATCATCAACGCCTATGGCACCAACGCCCGCCTCGGGAAGGGTGACTGGATGGTGGTGGAGTCGGACGAGTCCGATGGCACCTTCGTCAAGCTGCCGGCCGACATCGTGATCGTCACCAACATCGATCCCGAGCATCTCGACCATTACGGCACCTTCGACAAGGCAAAGGAAGCCTTCCTCGCCTTCGTCGAGAACATTCCGTTCTACGGTTTCGCGGTGATGTGCATCGACCACCCGGTGGTGCAGGAGATGATCGGCAAGGTGCGTGACCGCCGCGTCATCACCTATGGCCGCAGCCCGCAAGCCGACGTGCGCCTGACCGATGTGCGCTACGAGGATGGCGAGACGCGCTTTTCGGTGCGCATGACCAACCGCCGCACCGGCGAGACGCATGACATCGACAACTTGAGCCTCGCCATTCCCGGCGACCACAACGCACTGAACTCGACGGCGGCCATCGTCGTCGCCAAGGAGCTCGGGATGACGGATGACGACATCCGCAAGGGCTTCAAGAGCTTCACCGGCGTCAAGCGCCGCTTCACCCGCACCGGCGAGCACAATGGCATCGCGGTGTTCGACGACTACGGCCACCACCCGGTGGAGATCGCAGCTGTGCTGAAGGCGGCGCGGGGCGTCGCCAGGGGCAAGGTCATCGCGGTGATGCAGCCGCACCGCTACACCCGCCTGTCGTCGCTGTTCAACGAGTTCTGCACCTGCTTCAACGATGCCGACACGGTGGTGGTGGCGCCGGTCTATGCGGCGGGCGAGCAGCCGATCGACGGCGCCTCGCACACCCATCTCGCCGAGGGCCTCAAGTCGCGCGGCCACCGCTCGGTCTATACCATCGACAAGCCGGAGCAGCTGGCGCCGCTGGTGCGCGGCATGGCGAAGCCGGGTGACATCGTCATGTGCCTCGGCGCCGGCACCATCACCCAGTGGGCCTATGCGCTGCCCGCTCAGCTCGAGGCCTTCGACAAGGCGCAGTCATGACCAGGCTCGACGGCGAAGCGCTGCTCAAGCGCCTGCCGCAGGTGCGCGGGCGGCTTGAGGCCAATGCGCCGCTGGCCGAACTCACCTGGTTCCGCGCCGGCGGCCCGGCCGAAGTGCTGTTCACGCCCGCCGACGAGGCGGATCTCTCGGCCTTCCTGAAGGGCACGCCGAAGGACGTGCCTGTCTACGTGATCGGCGTCGGCTCCAACCTGCTGGTGCGCGACGGTGGCGTTCCCGGCGTGGTCATCCGTCTCGGCAAGGGTTTCGCCGAGATCACTGAGGAACCCGGCCACCGCGTGAGGGCAGGGACGGCGGCGCTGGACGTGCGCGTGGCGCGCTTCGCGCTGGAGAAAAGTATCGACTCGTTAACCTTTCTGAGAGGTATACCGGGCACCATCGGCGGCGCGTTGCGCATGAATGCCGGGGCCTATGGGGGCGAGACCAAGGACATTCTGGTCGAGGCGCGCGCTGTCGACCGGTCGGGGACCATCCACGTGCTTACCAATGCGGACATGAAATACACCTACCGCCACTGCGGTGCGCCGGACGACCTCGTCTTCACTCAGGCGCTGTTCCAGGGCCGTGCGGGCGATCCCGCCGAGATTTCCGCCGCGATGGACAAGATAACCGAGAGCCGCGAGGCCACCCAGCCGATCAAGAGCCGCACCGGCGGTTCGACCTTCAAGAATCCACCCGGCAACAAGTCCTGGCAGCTGATCGACAAGGCCGGCATGCGCGGCTTCGCCATCGGCCCCGCCAAGGTATCGGACTTGCACTGCAACTTCCTCATCAACGAGGGCGGGGCCACCGCCGCGCAGATCGA
>JAXMCT010000017.1:0-112487 GCA_046349235.1 Hyphomicrobiales bacterium | reverse complement strand
CGACGTCGCCACTGCCGTCTATGAAGGGGCGGACGCCATCATGCTCTCGGCCGAGAGCGCCACCGGCGCCTGGCCCGACAAGGCGGTCGCCACCATGGATCGCATCGCCCAGGCGGTGGAGCGTGACCAGCTCTATCGCAGCATCATCACCGCCCAGCGCACCGATCCGCAGCCGACGAGTGCCGACGCGATCTCGAGTGCGGCCCGCTCGATCTCGGAGACGCTCAAGCTCTCGGCCATCGTCTGCTACACGGGTTCCGGCTCCACCGGCCTGCGCATGTCGCGCGAACGTCCGGACACGCCGATCATCGCGCTCACCCCCATCGCCACCACGGCGCGCCGCCTGGCGCTGGCCTGGGGCCTGCACTGCGTGCTGACCGAAGACGCCAACGACCTGGACGACATGGTCACCCGCGCCACCGGCATCGCCCAGCGGGAAGGCTTCGCCGACTCCGGCCAGCGCATCATCATCACCGCCGGCCTGCCGCTGGGCACGCCGGGCGCGACGAACATGCTGAGGATCGCCTACGTGAACTGAGAGCGATCAGGCCGTCAGCTATGCGACGGCATCGCCCATGTGATCCAAAGCGGATGCCAGCTTTCGCTGGCATGACGGCAATGGAAGGGCTCGGCGCAAGACGGCGAAAAGCAGGGGGAACCGCCCCTCAGATCCCCTGTTCCACCCGGTCCAGTTCCTTCAGCGCCGCCTTGACGTCCTCGAGGTTGGGGTTCACCGCAAGTGCCTCTTCATATGCGGTGCGGGCTTCGGCGTATTTCTTCTGGCGTTCGAGGATCATGCCCTTGCCGGCCAGCGCGCCGAAATGGCGCGGCTCGAGGTCCAGCACCTTGGCGATGTCGGCGAGTGCCGCATCGTCCTTCTTCATCATGAAATAGAGCGTCGCCCGCTTGTTCCAGGCCTCGGCGAAATCCGGGTTTGCACCGATCAGCCGGTTGAGGATCGACAGCGCCTCGGCCGGGGCGGCATCCTGGATCGCCAGTGTCGCCTGGCGGAGCAGCACCTCGGCGGTGGGCGAATCGGAACTGTCCCACAGCGCCCAGATCTTCTCTTCGACCGCGTCGCTCTCGACGCCGGGCTTGTGCAGCTCGGCAAACAGCACGTCGAGCTGGTCGGCGCGGATCTCGGCGGGCTTCTGCGGCTTGGCTGGCGGCGCGGCGGATACGGCGGGGGCATCCTCGGCCACGGCGCCGCTGCTCAGGGCGAGAAACGCAAGAAGGGCGATGAGGGCACGCATGGCCGTCACTCTACACCCCATTTCGTGGCAACAAAAAGAGCGCCGTGGACGGCATTCCGTCCACAGCGTTCACAAACCTGGCAACAGGGACTGCTTAGCCCTGGCGCGCCTTGAAGCGCGGGTTGGTCTTGTTGATGATGTAGATGCGGCCCTTGCGGCGCACCATCCGGTTGTCGCGGTGGCGCTTCAGGAGGGACTTGAGGGAGTTACGGACTTTCATGGACTTCACCTGATAATTCAGGCAGAAGGAGCCCGGCTCCGGTCCGCCTGTTGAACACTGGCGGGTTCCTTAGCGGGGTCACCCCTAGCTGTCAACCAATCCGCCCGCCCATCACCGACCGACCATGATCGAACTCTTCAGCAACCTCGAATTCGTCATCACCCTCGGCGTTTTCCTGCTCGCCGCCTGCGCCGTCGGCATCATCGGCTGGCTGGAGCGCCGCCCCCGCACCAGCCTCACGCCGCGCCTGATCCCCACCACGCCCATCCTGTTAATCTTTGCATTCATTGGAATTTTGGCGCTGGTGCACATGGCCAACATGTATGGCATACACACCGGGAACCGCACGAGGTACTGATCCGCCATGCTCCCTCCCAGCCAGACCCTGTATTTCGAAGACCTGGCCCTGGGCATGACGGAGACCTACGTGAAGGAGGTAAAATCCTCCGATGTCGTGGGATTCGCCGAAATTTCGGGCGACCGGAACCCCATCCACCTCTCCGAGCACTTCGCCGCCCGCACCCCCTTCGGCGGTCGAATCGCCCATGGCCTGTACACCGCCAGCCTGATCTCCGCCGTCATCGGAACGAGGCTCCCGGGCCCGGGTGCCGTCTACATGTCCCAGACCCTGAACTTCAAGGCGCCGGTGCGCATCGGCGACATGGTGGAGGCCTCGGTCGAAGTCGTCGAACTGGTCGAGAAGGGCCGCCGCGTGAAGCTCGCCTGCCGCTGCAAGGTGGGCGACACGCTGGTGCTCGAGGGCGAGGCGCTGGTCAAGGTGCCCGGCAAGCCCGAGGGCTACTGAGCCTGCTTGACTCCTGAAGCGGCCCCTCTAGCCTCGCTGGAAAATTCCCGGGAGGACGCCTCGCATGCTGCGCAACTTCGACAACCGCCTCAACGCGGACGTGATCCGCTGTCTCCGCGCCATGGGTCACGGCGACGACCTGATCATCAGTGACACCAACTTCCCCGCCGACTCCGTCGCCCGCCACACCGTGACGGGCCAGCTCCTGCGCATGGACAATCTCACCGCGGCCGAAGCCATCGACGCCATCCTCTCGGTCATGCCGCTCGACTCCTTCGTCGACGCGCCGGCCGAGCGCATGGAGATCGTCGGCAAGCCGACCGAGATTCCGCCTGTCCAGCAGGAGGTGCAGAAGGTCATCGACAAGTGGGAGGGAAAGTCCTGGCCCATGGGTTCGATCGAGCGCTTCGCCTTCTATGACAAGGCGCGCAAGGCCTATGCCGTGATCGTCACCGGCGAGACGCGCTTCTATGGCTGCTTCGTCCTCAAGAAGGGCGTGATCCCGCCGAAGGCCTGAGCATCATGCAGCAGGGCATCGCCATACTCGGCATCTTCGTCGCCGACCTCGCCTTCCGCGCCGGCCGCCAGCCGGTGATGGGCGAAACCCTCATGGGCTCGGGCTTCAAGATGGGGCCTGGCGGCAAGGGCTCGAACCAGGCCGTGGCGGCAGCGCGCGCCGGCGGCAAGGTCAGCCTCATCTCGCGCCTCGGCAAGGACGCCTTCGGCGACGTCGCCCTCGCAACCTGGAAGGCGGAAGGCATCACACCCCACGTCGCCATCGCGCCCGACGAGCCGACGGGCGCCGCTTACATCTTCGTCAGCGACGAGACCGGCGAGAACGCCATCATCGTGGTGCCGGGTGCCGCCGGCGGCCTGTCGCCGCAGGATGTCGACAAGGCCCGCAGCGCCATCGAGGGGGCGAAGGTCTTCGTCACCCAGCTCGAACAGCCCGTCGCCGCCGCGCGCAGGGGCCTCGAGATCGCGCGGGCCGCGGGCGCCGTCACGGTGTTCAACCCGGCCCCTGCCGCACCCGTGCCGGACGACATCTACGCGTTGTGCGACTACGTCATCCCCAACGAAACGGAAGCCGCGGCACTCACCGGCCTTCCCGTCGACACCGAGGACCAGGCCCGCAAGGCCGGTGATGCGCTGCTGGCCAAGGGTGCGTCGAACGCCCTCATCACGCTGGGCGCCCGCGGCGCGCTGCTGCACAATGCCGGGGCTTCGGTGCTCATCCCGTCCTTCAACGCCGGCAAGGTGGTGGAGACGGCAGGTGCGGGCGACGCCTTCGTCGGGGCCTTCGCCACGGCGCTGGCCGAAGGCATGGAGCCTTCCGCCGCCGCGCGCTTCGGCTGTGCCGCCGCCGGCATCTCCGTCACCCGCCCCGGCACCGCCCCCGCCATGCCGACCCGCCAGGAGATCGCGGCGCTGCTCGGGTAAGCGCCTCCTCCCGCTGCTGCAGCGGAAGGAGATCAGAGTCTCTGGTCAGGCGGATTACAGCGCGGCTGACGGCGCGGGCCATTCCTCACGGGCTTCTCAGTTGAGCCAGGCGACGTTCAGCAAACCCGACTAGCGCTCCCTTGACGTCGCTTCCCACTTTCAGCCAGGGCTTTTGATGGACAAACTCCACGTAGCGGTAAGCGCGGGCGCCAAAGCTCTCCTTGAACTCTTCCAGTGAACTGACGCCACCGGACTCGCCCATGTGATGATAGGTGCAGCCTGCCTCACACGCGCTCTTGATCAGGTGGTGCTGGATAAAGTCATTGCCACGCACTGCAGGCGACAGATCGAGGTCGCTGGCGCCACCTGCGAGCAGGCGCAGTCAGACTTCAAGCCGGAGAGGCACACACGCGATGCTTGGCTGCTTTTCGACGAGTTGCATCAAAAATCTCTCCTGACGCGCGCGACCTATGCAAGGAATAGCAACAGATATCGAGTGTCAATCCGATACAGACGGCCGCTCGTTTCCAACGGCTTGTCAGCGCCGGAAGAGGACATTCTCTTCACTCGCGCACGTAGTGCAGCTTGTCGAACTGTTGCCGGAAGGCCGCCACCTCGGGCGCCACAGACTGCGCGGCGCGGCGCTTGAGCAGCACGTCGGCGATGAAGCGTGCCACCTGGCCCATGTGTTCGGGTCCCATGCCCCAGCGCACGATCTCCGGCGTGCCCAGCCTCAGCCCGTTCAGGTCGCCCGCCACCTCGGCGATGGGCAGGCCGATGCCGCAGGCCAGCACATTGGCCTCGCGCAACAGCTTGGACGCCGTCTGGCCGCCGCCGAAATTCGCCGCCTCGATGGCCAGCTGGTGCGAAGTGGTCATGCCCTTCGCCGCGCCATGCACCGGCACGCCCTCCGCCGCCAGCGCCACGGCCAGCGCATGCGCGGTCTCGGCCATGGAATGGGCATATTCCGGTCCATGGGCCTTCCAATCCAGCAGCGTCATGGCGAGGGCCGCCGATTTCGCCGCGTCGAAATTCGCGGTGAGGCCGGGGAAGGCGATGGCGTCGATACGCTCGGCAAGTGCTGCGTCATTGGTGAGGATCAGCCCGGCAGGCGGCCCGCCGAGGCTCTTGTAGGTGCTCATGGTCATCACATGCGCGCCCTCCTCCAGCGGTTGCTGCCAGGCCTTGCCCGCGATCATGCCGGACATGTGCGCGGCGTCATACATGAGGAGTGCGCCCACCTCGTCGGCGATGGCCCGCACCTCGCGCACCGGGTGACGGAACAGGTTCAGGCTGCCGCCGATGGTGATGAGCTTCGGCTTGAGCCGCAGCGCATCGGCGCGCAGCCGCGCCAGGTCGAGCGTGAAGTTCTCCGCATCGACGGGGGCGGGATGGGTGACGAGGCCATAGAGCCCCGCCGCCCCCGCCTGGTGATGCGTCACGTGCCCGCCGATCGAGGCGGGCGGCGCGATGATGGTGTCGCCGGGCTTCGCCGCCGCCATGAAGACGTAGAGATTGGCGAGTGCGCCTGAAGCGACGCGGATCTCGGCATAGCGCGCGTTGAACACCTCCGCCGCCAGCTCTGCCGCCATGATCTCGATCTTCTCGATGCCCTCGAGCCCCATCTCGTACTTGTCGCCCGGATAGCCGAGCGACGGGCGCGAACCGATGCCGGACGCGAGAAGCGCCTCGGCCTTGGGATTCAGCATGTTGGTGGCGGGGTTGAGGTTGATGCAGTCGCGCTGGTGGATGCGCGCGTTCTCGGCCACGAAGCCCAGCAGCGCCTGCTCGATCTCGTCCACGCTGGCGCGCGCCACCTGCGACGCGACGAGCTGGACATAGCTTTCGGGCCCCGCCGGAACCCACTCGCGCCGCTGCAACATGCCTGACCGTCCCCCTGTTACGGGATCACTCTAGGCTGCGGAGTGCCGCCTCGACAATCGCGCGTTCGGCGGGGTCGAAGCGCAGCACGGCGGTGGGGTGGTGCGTCTGCATGCGGTCCGCCGCATGGTCGCAGCGGGTGAGGTAGGCGTGCGTTCCCCCCGCCGTGGCGAGCAGCTTCCGCGTGCCGCACAGCGACTCGAGATGACCCACCAGGTACCCCGCATCGGCCAGCGGATCGGCCGCGCCGAGGGCAGCGCGCGAGGATGGCTCTGCGCGTGGCGCCAGCCTCAGCGCCCGCACCGCCTCCGCCATCTCCTCCGGCGCCTGCGCGGCCAGCGCCGCGAGCAGCGCCGCTCCGCCATCCGCCTCGGCATCGAGACCGTGCTTCAGCGCCTGGTGGCGCGCATAGCCCGCGAGATAGCCGGCGGCAAGGCGCGGCTCCGCACAAGCCTGCCCGGCGCGCGCGGCCAGTGCTGCCGCCACCGCCTTGCGCAGCACCGCGGCATCGCGGTGCTCGCCCGCGGCCACCAGAACCACCGCCACGTCGAGGCGCGGCTTGCGGCGGTTCATGTTGATGTCTCTCCAGCCCATGGCAGCCTTGTCGCAAATGAAAGGGGCCGCGGCAAGCCGCGGCCCCTCAGGCGAATCGCCTGCCGATCAGTTGCCGGTGGGCAGCGTCATCTTGCCGACGAGCTGCGGATAGTTCTTGGTGATCTCCTCGAACTTGCCGGCCTTGGCTAGCGCGGTGATGCCGGCGTTGAGCTTGTCCTTGAGTGCGGTGTCTTCCTTGCGCACGCCGGCACCCACGCCCTCGCCATAGATGCCGGGATCGTCCTTCGGCTTCTCGACGATGCTCTTGATCTCGCAGCAGGCCTTGCCCTGGTCGGTGTCGAGGAAGTCGTAGAGCGCCGAGCTGTTGGCCAGCACGAGGTCGAGGCGTCCCGCGGCGAGATCGTTGTTCGCCTCGTCCTGCGTCGAATAGGTCTTCAGCACCACGCCGGCGGGCACCAGATACTTGGAGGCATAGCGCTCATGCCCGGTCGAGACCTGCACGCCCAGCGTCTTGCCCTTGATGTGTTCGGGCGAGATGTCCTTGTCGCCGTCCTTCGGTCCGATGATGGCGGGCGGCGTGTCATAGTAGAACTGCGTGAAGTCGATCACCTGCTTGCGCTTCTCGGTGATCAGCATCGAGGCCATGATGACGTCGATCTGCTTCGCGGTGAGTGCGGGGATGATGCCGTCCCAGGCGGTGGCGACGATCTCGCACTTCTCGTTGATCTGGGCGCAGAGCGCGTTGGCGGCATCGATCTCCCAGCCCACCCACTTGCCGGAGGCGTCCTGCGAGGCGAAGGGCGGATAAGGCTCGGCGGCAATGCCGATCTTCAGGTCGGCCATGGCCGGCGCGGCGGAAGCGACAAGCGCGGCGAAGGCGGCTCCAAGGGCTAGGCGGCTGGTCCACGTCATGGTCGTTCTCCAGGGAAATTGAAACTAGCGCTACGTCAGCTGGAAGACACCTTGAGGGGATTCTTCCACTCATCTCCAAAGTTGCATGAAACTATGCACCCCGGCAAGATGGTTAGTTACTCTCAAACCCATCAAACTTGCATAATTATCCAATCAGGACGGGCATCGGCGCTTGACCCTGCTACTGTAGCGGCAATAGTTTGGTTGGCGAGGCAGCGCGTCGATGGTCTTCGCCCCTGGCCTCGGTTGCGAGCCGCTTGACGTGACGGATCATGCCCTTCTGCTGCTTCTGGCAGGCTTCCAGGTGAAGCACCTGCTGGGCGACTATGTCTTCCAGAGCCCCTATATCCTCGAGAACCGCCGCATCTGGGGTCATCCCGGCGGCCTGCTGCATGTCGCCATCCACGCCGCGCTGACGCTGCCGCTGCTGCTGCTGGCTGGCGTGCACGGCTGGCTGTTCCTTGCGCTCCTCCTCGGCGAGGCGGTGTTCCACTATCACGTCGACTTCGTGAAGGACGGCCTGATCTACCGCGCCGGCTGGACCGTCGCCGACAAGCAGTACTGGTGGGTCACCGGCATCGACCAGATGCTCCACCAGCTCTCCTATCTCCTCATCGCCGGCGTGATTGCTTACTGATCAGGCACTGCTGTCGACGCGGAACTGCAGATAGTCGCCCTGCGTGTACTGCAGGTGTTTCAACTCCCGCGTGACGCGCGCCAGGAGGTGAATTGCAAGGTTGTCCGTGTCGTCCGCCGGATTGGCCGTTGACGCTGCGGCAACCAGCTCCTCGAGATTGCGTTCGCTGGGGCCCGTCACCATCTCGACCTCGGCCTCGCCCTTGGTCTCCTTGAGGCGCACGACGAGCCTGCCACTGCCTTTCGCGCCTTTGCCCAGCGCCTCGCGCTCCTCGCACAGGAAGATCACCGCCTCCTCCACCGCCAGCATCAGCCGGTTCTCGGCGCGCTCGTCCCAGCCGACGCGGCGGGCAAAGCGCGCCACCGTGTCGTTGAGGCTCAGCACGGCGCGCGGGCTCAGCGGCAGCGACACGCGGTCCTGCGGGCCGCGCCGCCAGGTGATGATCAGCATCAGGATCATCGCGGTGACGCCGCCCACCGTGGTGCCGTTGGAGAAGATGGTCTGCAGCCAGGCCGGCATGATCTCGTTCATCAGCCCGCCCGACTGCGCCGAAAGCCCAACCCAGAAGCTGAGGCAGACGGCGAGCCCCACTTCGAAGCCCAGCCCCTCCTCGTTCACCAGGCGGATGCCATGGCCGAAGATGATGACCACGAGGATGAGGATGTAGGCGCCCACGACCTGGCTCGGGATCGCCGCCACCGCCGCGCCGATCTTGGGCGAGAAGGCGAGCAGGATCAGGAACAGCCCGCCCCACAGGCCGACGCGCCGCGAGGCCACGCCGGTGATCTCCGACACCGCGAGCGAGGTGGAGAACACCGTGTTGGGCACCGTGCCGAGAAGTGCCGCGAAGATCGAGCCCGTGCCATCGGCATTGATCGCCCCCTGCACCGAGCGGAAGTCGATCGGGCGCTCCTTCCGGTGCGACATGCGCTGCGCCGAAATGCCGTCGGCGTAGGTCTCCATGCAGCCGACGAGGCTCAGCAGCGCGAAGGCCGGAATGAGGCTCCAGAAGCGCGCATCGAAGCTGAGGTCGATGCCCGGCCAGCCCTCACCCGGAATGCCGAGCCATGGCGCCGCCACCACCCTGGTCACATCGAGGTGGCCGAACCACGCGCCTACCAGCGTGCCCAGCGCCACGCCGATCAGCGGCGCCCACAGCCGCACCATGCCCTTGCCGAACAGCAGGATCACCGTGATCGTTCCGAGGGTGAGGAGGAAGACGATGCCATGCGGCGCGCCGAGTGCGGCCCCCGGCAGCGGCTTCGACAACATCTTCCAGATCACGGGCCCGACGCTCAGCGCCATCAGCATCAGCACCGTGCCACCCACCGCGGGGGTCAGAACGGCGCGCAGCATCGGCAGCCAGCGGGTGAAGGCGAAGGTGGTGAGCGCGCCAACGGCGCCGAGCGTCGCCAGCAGCGGAATGCCGCCCGCCTTGTAGGCCGCGACCGAAACACCCACGAAGGCGACATTGGACCCGACGAACAGCACGTAGCCGCTGCCGATCGGCCCCTTGCGGATCAGCTGCAGCCAGGTCGAGACGCCCGCCGCCACCAGCGCCGCGAACACCATCCACGATGTGTCGGCATCGCTCGCCCCCGCGCCGCGCGCGATCACCAGCGGCGTCAGCATGATGCCGGCCAGGATCAGCAGCACCGTCTGCGCCGCCATGGCCGCCGCCAGGCCCTGCGGTGCCTTCTCGTCCGGTTCGTAGCGGATGTGTTGCGCCGCCGCCCTCTCTTCGCCAGCCATGTCTGCCCCTGAGTGATTCCCCGCGCGGACTATCGCACCGCGGCCACGCCGCCGCCAAGGCACCCGAGATTGAAGAGTATTCCTAGACGGACCTTGGCAGGCGCCGCACGCCGATCACTCCGTCATCTTTCACCGGAATGACGGAAACGGGGGCGTGCGGAGGCCGCACGGCCTCCTCACCCGATCGTCATCAAACTCGCATTGCCGCCTGCCGCCGCGGAGTTGATCGAGGTGCTCACCTCCTCCACCAGCCAGTTCAGGCAATAGGCCTGCGGATCGGCGGCCACCGCGTCGGGCGTCGCCGCCTGCACCAGCACCAGCGGCCCGCCGAGCCTGGCGATGCGCTGGTTCACCGCGCGCACCCGCGCCGCATCGCCTTCCACCAGCGCGCCGGAGAACGGGCCGTCCTTGTCCCACTCGCCGCTCCACCTCACCCGCGCCGCCACGCTCGCCGGCAGCCCCGCCAGCGACAGCCCCGAGTCCTTGTCCACCACCACTTCATTCCCCGCCGCCAGCGCCGCCGCCATCTGGCGGTAGAGGCCCGTTGCCGTCTGCGGCACCAGCAGGATGCGGCCGCGCGGATGCAGCGAATAGACATTGCGCTCGCCCACCGGGCCCGGCAGTTCCTTCACCAGCCCCAGCGCCGAGAGCGAGCCCAGCTCGCGCGCCGCGTCGGCGTCGTCATTGTGGCCACGCTGGCCGAGCCAGGTGGCGAAGTCGCGCAAGGCCGGGTCGGTGCGCACCGAATTGTGCGGCGGCGGCACCGGCGCCTTCTGCACCAGCCGCCCGATATAGAGCGGCCCGCCCGCCTTCGGCCCGGTGCCGGAAAGCCCGCGCCCGCCGAAGGGCTGCACGCCCACCACCGCGCCGATGATGTTGCGGTTCACGTAGAGGTTCCCCGCCTTCACCCGCTCGGTGACGTTCAGGATGGTCTCGTCGAGCCGCGTGTGCAGGCCGAAGGTCAGGCCATAGCCGGTGGCGTTGATCTCTTCGATGAGGGCATCCATGTCCTCGCGCTTCCAGCGCAGCACGTGCAGCACCGGGCCGAACACCTCGCGCTGCAATTGCCCGATGTCGTCGATCTCGATGATGGTGGGGGCGACGAAGGTGCCCTTCTCCGCCTCGCGCGGCAGTGCCAGCTGCTCCACCCTGTGCCCGGCCTCGCGCATCCTCGCGATATGATTTTCGATGTTGGCCCTGGCCTCCGCCGTGATGACGGGGCCGATGTCGGTCGACAGCCGGTCGGTGCGCCCGAGCGACAGCTCGGCGAGTGACCCCTTCAGCATGGCGAGGGTACGCTCCGCCACGTCGTCCTGCAGGCACAGCACGCGCAGCGCCGAGCAGCGCTGGCCCGCACTGTCGAAGGCCGAGGCGATGACGTCGGCCACCACCTGCTCGGCCAGCGCCGAGGAATCGACGATCATGGCGTTCTGCCCGCCGGTCTCGGCCACCAGCGGAATGGGCCGTCCGTGTACGGACAGCCGCTCGGCGAGCTGCGCCTGGATCAGCCGCGCCACCTCGGTCGAGCCGGTGAACATCACGCCCGCCGTCTCCGGCGCTGCCACCAGCCCCGCACCAAGCTTGCCGTCGCCCGGCGTGAACTGCAGCGCGCCGCGCGGCACGCCCGCCTCGTGCAGGATCCTGACACTCTCATGCGCGATCAGCGGCGTCTCCTCCGCCGGCTTGGCGATCACCGCATTGCCGGCCACCAGTGCGGCCGCCACCTGGCCAGTGAAGATCGCCAGCGGGAAGTTCCACGGGCTGATGCACACCACCGCACCCAGCGGCTTGTGCGCGGCGCCCAGCGTCTTCTTCGCCTGCTCGGCGTAGTAGCGCAGGAAATCCACCGCCTCGCGCACCTCGCCCACCGCATTGGCGGCGGTCTTGCCCGCCTCGCGCATGGCGATGCCCATCAGCACCGCCATGCGGCTTTCCATGATGTCCGCCGCGCGCTCGAGGCACGCCGCGCGTTCCGCGGGCGGCACCGCGGCCCATTGCGCCGAAGCCTCATGTGCCGCATGCACGATGCGCGCCGCGTCAGCGGCGGAAAGCTCCGTCACCAGCCCCACGCGGTCGCCATGGTCGGCCGGGTTCAGCACGTCGCGCGTCTCGCCCGTCTCCGCGCCATCGGCCAGTAGCGGCTTCGCATGCCACGCCGTCGACGCCGTCTCGCGCAGCGTGTCGCCCAGCGCCGCCAGCGCCGCTTCGCTCGCAAGGTCGAGCCCACGCGAGTTCACCCGCTCCTTGCCGAACAGGTCGGCAGGCAGATCGATCTGGTCATGCGGCGTGCCCGGCACCGGCATGGCGCTCACCACGTCCGCCGGGTCGGCGATCAGGTCATCGACCGAGACATTGGGGTCCGAGATGCGGTTGACGAAGGACGAGTTGGCGCCGTTCTCCAGGAGCCGCCGCACCAGGTAGGCGAGCAGCGTCTCGTGCGTTCCCACCGGCGCATAGATGCGGCACGGCCGGTCGAGCTTGTCGCCGCCAACGACCTCGTCATAGAGCGGCTCCCCCATGCCGTGCAGGCACTGGAACTCGTAGTCGCCCACGGTGAACTTCGGCCCTGCGAGTGTGTAGATCGCCGCCAGCGACTGCGCATTGTGCGTGGCGAATTGCGGGAACACGTGCTCGCGCGCGTCCAGCAGCTTGCGGGCGCAGGCGAGGTAGCTCACGTCGGTGTGCACCTTGCGGGTGAACACCGGGAAGCCGTCGAGCCCATCGAGCTGCGCGCGCTTGATCTCGGCATCCCAGTAGGCGCCCTTCACAAGCCGCACCATGATGCGCCGCTGCGAGCGCCGCGCGAGATCGACCACGAAGTCGATGACGAAGGGGCAGCGCTTGCCATAGGCCTGGATCACGAAGCCGAGCCCGTTCCATTCCGCAAGCTCCGGGTCGAAGCTCAGCGACTGGAGCAGGTCGAGCGACAGCTCGAGGCGATCCGCCTCCTCGGCGTCGATGTTGAGGCCGATGTCATAGTGCTTCGCGAGTTTCGCCAGCCTCTTCACCGCCGGCAGCAGCTCCTCCATCACCCGCTCCGCCTTGGCGCGCGTGTAGCGCGGGTGCAGCGCCGAGAGCTTGATCGAGATGCCGGGGCCTTCGTAGACGCCGCGCCCCGCCGCCGCCTCGCCGATCGCGTGGATGGCGTTCTCGTAGTCGAGATAATAGCGCGCCGCATCGGCCGCCGTCGTCGCCGCCTCGCCCAGCATGTCGTAGGAATAGCGGAAGCCGCGCGCTTCCAGCGGCTTCGAGCGCTTCAGCGCCTCGGCGATGGTCTCGCCGGTCACGAACTGCTCGCCCATCATGCGCATCGCCATGTCGACGCCGCGGCGGATCACCGGTTCGCCGGCCCGCGCGATGAGGCGCGACAGCGCCGCGCCCAGGCTGCCGTCGCTCACCGTCGAGGTCAGCTTGCCGGTCACCACCAGGCCCCAGGTCGCGGCATTGACGAACAGCGACTTGGTGCCGCCGAGGTGGCTCTTCCAGTCGCCCTCGGCGATCTTGTCCCTGATCAGCGCGTCGCGGGTCTCGGCATCGGGAATGCGCAGCAGCGCCTCCGCGAGGCACATCAGCGCGATGCCCTCCTGGCTCGACAGCGAGTATTCATGGACGAGTCCCTGCACGCCCGTACCCTTGTGCTTGGCCTTGAGCGCCGCGATCAGCCGGCGCGCCGTGGCCGCCGCCTGTTGCTTCTGCTCCGGCGCCATCCGCGCCAGCGCCAGCAGCGGCGGCAGGCATTCTGTCTCCGGCCTGCGGCAATGATCGGTGATGGCCTGGCGCAGCGGCCCCTGCGGGCGGATCGGCGGGGCAAAGGCTTCGAACAGCGGGCGCGCATGCGTCATGACAGGAGCTTTCCAGAGGGGAAGCAGCCCTTATATCATCCGCTTGCAAACCGGGTTCACCTATTTCAAACTGGGTCCTTGGTGAAATCCGCGATATCTCGTCACTCTTTAGGCAAAATCCCCATGGAATCCGGCAATGACAGCGAAATCGACCAATTCGACCGCCGCATCCTCGAGTGCCTCGCCGAGGACGGCCGCATGTCCATCACCGAGCTGGCCCGCAAGGTCGGCCTCTCCAACACCCCCTGCCAGCTGCGCCTCAAGCGGCTGATCGCCGAGGGCTATATCGAAGGCTTCAAGGCGGTGCTCAACCCGGTGAAGATGGGGCTCGACCATGTGGCCTTCGCCGAGGTCAAGCTCACCAACACCCATGAGGATGCCCTGAAGGCCTTCAACGCGGCGGTGAAGAAGATCCCCGAGGTCGAGGAGTGCCACATGATCGCCGGGCGCTTCGACTACCTGCTCAAGATCAGGACGAAGGACATCCGCCGCTACCGCCATGTCCTCGGCGAGCGCATCTCTGCCCTGCCCTTCGTGGCGAGCACCTCCACAAACGTTACCATGGAGACGGTGGTCGACACCTGGAGCGCATCGTCACGCAACACGAGTCGGTAGCATCGCATTGCGCAACTTCGGTGCTCGGGCAGCAACCGAAAAGCAACCGCATCAACGCCGGAAGCAACGTCCGGCACCATCGCTCATGGCGCCTTGGGAAGGCCGAGGCCGGGCTTCACCGGTGCCGCCATGCCGACAAAGATCACCAGCCCGTCGCCGCCCGGATTCTTGAGCAGGTCGTTGAGGCCCGAGGGTTTCCAGTTGTTGGTGACCCACACGTTGCCCGCCATGTCGATCTGCGTCGCGGTGGCCCGCATCAGCGGCTTGTAGCTCGGCTGTTTCAGTGGCGAATACAGGGGCTTGCCGCTGGCGAGCCGCACCTGGTCGCCACCCGAGGGCAGTGTCCAGCCGGTCGACGGCGAGATGCCCGCACCCACCGTGTTCTTGCCCGCCGGGCAGTTCGCCGTGTTGGTGCCGCACAGTTGCGTCACCCGGTACTTGAGCGGCAGCTGCGTCTCCAGCCCGAAATTCGCCACCCAGACATTGTCGCGTGCGTCGACCGACAGTCCCCACGGCCCGGTGATCGACCCGCCGTCATAGCCGTTGCCGATGGGATTGAGACTGGAATCAAACAGATAGACCAAGGACTCCGCACCCGCCGTCACCCACACATGGCCCGTCGTGTCGAGGCCCAGGCCCTTCGGATTGGCGTTGCTGCCGACCGGCGCCGATGCCACCAGGTCGAGGTGGTTCGCCCCGAGGCTGAGCTTCGAGACCACCGACGTCCCGGTATAGCTGACATAGGCTGCGCCAGCATCGTCGATCATGATGTGGAAGGGACCGGTGTTGCCATCGGAATAGTAGGGGTAGGTCGTCAGCGGATCGCCGTTGGGGAACACCTGGACGCGGTCGTTGCCGTTGCTCGCCATCCAGATGTTGCCGGCCTGGTCGGAGGTCGTGCCCTGCACCTTGTGAAGGTTCGAGATGAAGCCGTTGGGTGCCGGCGACAAGGGCTTGCCGTCGCTGGAGAATTTCGACACGGAGCCGATCGGGTTGACGCCGCCCCAGCCGAAATTGCCGGCCCAGATGTTGCCGGAAGGATCGCGCCCGATGCCGAAGCCCTGGCCCAGCACGCCGCCGCCGGACAGCGGCGAGCGCGGCGTGCCGTTCCTGCCGTCGGCCGGCGTGCCGTCGGGCTTCAGCACCTCGAAGCAGGTGGCGGACACGGTGGTTCCCGCCACCACGTTGTTGGTGACCCAGGCATAGCCCTTGTCGTCGAACACCAGGTTGCCCGGGCCGGCGATGGGGCAGGTCTCCTTGCCGCGGCCGTTGTTGCCGGAGCGGTTCACCTTCACCGCCACGGTGAAGGCGTCGAGCCGCATCAACTCGTTCGGCGCATCGGGTCCCTGGCTGGCCAGAAGGGCCGGTTGAAACGGTTGCACGCCGTATCCGAGCGCGAAGATCTCGTGCACCTTGTTGGACGGGTCATGCGCGATGTTGATCGCCGCCTCGAGCGTCGTCGCACCACCCGCATTGGCGAAGAGCGGCGCGCAGTTATTGATTGCACCGTTGCGCACGCAACCCGCCAGCACGTTGGACAGCGTCGCCATCAGCCGGCGCGCATTGGTCTCGTCGGCATTGGGGGAGCGGCGCAGCACCTGCGAAACCTCGCCGCGGTCGGGTTCCGCGAGATTGCGGAACATGCCAGCAGCCACGGCAAGCGGCAGCGGCTTGCCGGAGATCGCCTTGCCGTTGAAGAACTGCGCCAAGGCATAGGCGGAGGCCACGGTGGTCATCTCGTTGATGCGGACATGCGGACGGTCGCTGGCCGCCATGATGGTCATCAGTTCGGTCCGCCCCGCCGCGGCGACGGCATAGCGGATCTCCGATTCTGCCTGGCGCGGCAGCACGGCAGTGAACTGACCGCGGCCATTGCTCACCACCTCGGCCAGAAGCTCCGGCGCGCCGGCGCCGGCGCGGAAAATCGACACCGTGGCTCCGGCCACCGGTTTGGCGCCCTGGGCCGGACCGGACGTGACGACGCCGAGCAGCCGGGTTGAGCAGGCATTCCTGTTGCAAACGCCAGCGGATGCCGGCACCACCAGTACCAGAAGGACGGCGGCAAGAGACGCAAGCAGCTTCATTGAAAACTCCACCATGGATCCGCCGCAGGCTTAACGCCTGCGAAGGGCCGCAGCCACTGGCAGAAACACCAATCGTTCAGTGGTTTTCAGCAACCGCCACCGGCGGTTCGATGACGTCCGGAATGTTCACCGGCAGGTCCTGGCAGCGCTCCCGGCGATAGGCGGCATAACGCTCGGCAAGCACCGCGCAATCCACACCGCGAAACGTCGCCGGGGCAATCCGGGTGCGGCCGCCGGCTGGCGGGGCGGCTCCGACAACATCCTGTTCCATGCTCATCCGACTGGTCTCCTGCAGCAATACGCCAGACTAGCGGCGCGATCCGCGCCCGGAAGAAGGCTGGCCCTTCTTGGTTACCAATTGCTGAACTGCATGATGCGAAAGGCTTATCCCAAGGCCACGGGGTCTTGGTTGAAGCCCCCCGGGCGATTGGCTAAGGTCCCGCCCGCAAAAGAGGATTATCCGTCATGAACACCGCACAAGTGCAGAAGATTTCCACCGGCAAGGGCTTCATCGCCGCTCTCGACCAGTCGGGCGGTTCGACGCCCAAGGCGCTCGAAGGCTATGGCATCGGCAAGGACGCCTGGACGACCGACGAGGAAATGTTCGCGCTGATGCATGCCATGCGGGCCCGCATCATCAAGTCGCCCGCTTTCAACGGCGACCGCGTCATCGGCGCCATCCTGTTCGAACGCACCATGGATGGCGACATCGATGGCCAGCCGGTGCCGGACTATCTGTGGAAGGTCAAGGGCGTGGTGCCGTTCCTGAAGATCGACAAGGGCCTTGCCGACAAGGCCGATGGCGTGCGCCTGATGAAGCCGATGCCGGACCTCGACAAGCTGCTCGACCGCGCCGTGGCCAAGGGCATCTTCGGCACCAAGATGCGCTCGGTCATCGACGCCGCCTCGCCTTCGGGGATTGCCGCCAACGTCGCCCAGCAGTTCGACTACGGCCGCCAGATCCTGGCCAAGGGTCTGATGCCCATCATCGAACCCGAGGTTACGATCTCGATTGCCGACAAGGTGGAAGCGGAAAGAATTCTCCGTGACGAAATCCTGAAGAACCTCGACAAGCTGCCCGCCGGCCAGAAGGTGATGCTGAAGCTCACGATCCCCAGCGAGGTCAATTTCTTCAAGCCGCTGATCGACCATCCCAAGGTGATGCGCGTGGTGGCGCTGTCCGGGGGCTACAGCCGCGAGGACGCCAACGCCATGCTGGCCAGGAACACCGGCCTCATCGCCAGCTTCTCGCGCGCGCTCAGTGAAGGCCTCTCGGCGCAGCAGTCGGATGCCCAGTTCAACACGGAACTCGAGAAGACCATCACCTCGATCTACGATGCCTCCGTCGCAGGCTGAGGCCTGACAAGACCCTTGGTGGGCTTCCCGTTTCTTGACGGGAAGCCCTTGTCATTTCTGCGACCGATTGCACGATGCCTGAACTGTCCCTAGTCTCCACGCGCCTTGAGGGAAGGCGGGGAGCGGATGCAGCGGTCATGAATCGGATCTTGTTGGCGGCGCTCCTGTTGGCGAGTGCCCAGGCCCCGCTCGGCTCGACCCTCGTGGCGGTGGCCCTGCCCGCCATTGCCAGCGGCCTCGGCAGTGACACCGTGCATGCCACCACGCTTCTGGTCTCAAGCTATCTCGTCATCACCATCTTGTTCCAGGGTCCGGGCGGCCGGTTGAGCGATGCCTTCGGACATGAGCGAACGCTGTGGACGGGAATAGGCCTGTTTGGCGCCGGTTCGCTCATCGGGCTCTTTAGCCCCAGCGTCTGGCTGCTCGCCGTCGCCCGGGCCATCATGGCAATCGGCGGGGCGCTGGTCGTCCCATCGACGATGGCGCTGCTCAGGGTGCTCGTGAAGCCCGAGCATCGCGGCCGGGTGTTCGGCATCTTCGGTTCGGTAATGGCATTGTCGGCGGCACTGGGACCGGTTATCGGCGGTGTGGTCGTGGAGTGGTTCGGATGGCGCTCCACCTTCCTGGTGAGCCTGCCCTTCCTCGCCATCGCCGCCATGCTCTTGCGCCTCGACCCGCCGCCGGCGCGCGACGCAGACAGTGCGAAGGATCGCGGCGAAGCATTGCAGTCACTCGATTTCATCGGCCTCGCCATGCTGCTGGCGGCGCTGGTGCTGATTACCGCCTCGGCCAAGTTCGAGGGCATGGAACGGATGGGCGGACTGCTGGCGGGGATCATTGCCGGCGCCGCCTTCTTCCGGCGCCAGTGGCGCGCCGAGCAGCCGGTGCTCGACGTCCGCCTGCTGCGCGAACCGGTGATGGCCGGCGCTACTGCCATCATGGCCCTGCAGAACTTCGCCATGTATGGCCTGATTTTCCAGCTGCCCGCTTTCTTCGAGCACTTCCGCGGCACCGCGCCGCGCGCCGTCGGCTTCAGCCTGTTCACGATGATGCTCGGCATGGTCGTCGCCTCGCCGATCGGCGGCCGCGCCACCGACCGGCTGGGTGCACGGACGGCCGGCCTCATTGGCGCCGGCGTGCTGGTGGCCGGCAGCCTCGCGCTCTGCCGTCTGCAGTCCTTTGCAACGCCAGCCGACGCCGTTCCCTACCTCGTGCTCTTCGGACTCGGCATGGGCCTGTCATCCGCCCCTGCCCAATCCTCCGCCATGGCGGCGGTGTCACCCAACCGGGCCGGCACGGCGGCAGGCCTCAGTTCCACCATGCGCTACCTCGGCGGCATAGCTACCATCGCCGTACAGGCCGCGGTGCTTGGCGGCGACCAGACGGTGACCGAAGCCAGCAACCTCACCATGATCGCCCTCTATGCCGGGGCCGCCCTGCTCTCGCTTGCCGCAGCCCTCGTCCTGCCACGCCGCAGCGCACACAAAGCCTGATAGCCGCTGAAGAAATCTGCAATTCGCATCGGGCTGGCCCTTGCAAGGCCTTCATCAAACTGTCACAAATCTTGCGGTTGAAGAATGGGGAACGACGTCATGGCTCACGTGCAGGGCAGTGCTCATCTTGCCTTTGATCCACCCGGCCCCGGCTCCTGGCTTCTCGACGCGGTGCACATGCCGCGGCCATTCAGCCGCTATCACGGCACGCTGTTTCCATCCGCCATGTTCGCAGGGTTCAGCGAATGCTGTTCGCGCTACGGCCTGCTGCTCGATGGCCTGCAATACAGCATGGTGCGGGGGCTCGGATATTTTCAGGTCATCCCCGCCGAGCCGGAATCGGTGCCGGAACGCTTCGGCAAGGCGGAGAAGGCGTTGGCCTCCAAGTTGTGGCGCTCCGATCTCGACCGCTGGGACCGCGAGGTGAAGCCGGCCGCCGTCAAGCAGCACATGGCCCTTCAGGCAATCGATCCCAGCAAACTCTCCGACGAAGAACTCGGCCATCACATCGAGCGCTGCACCGAGCACCTGTCCCGCATGGTGAAGCAGCACCACGCCTTCAATGCAGCGGCGATGCTGCCGGTCGGCGACTTCATTGCCTCCGTTTCCGAGTGGACGGGCCTGCCGCCCAGCGCCTTCATGCCCGTGCTGCGCGGCTTTTCTCCGGTGTCCGCCGGCCATCTGGGTGAACTGGACCAACTGGTCGCCGCCATCCGCGCCAACCCGCAGGCGCTGGCGCTGCTCGCTTCGAGCGCGGAGCCGGGTGACATCCTGGCTCGGCTGCGCAGCGCGCCCGGTGATGTCGGTGCCGCCGCGACCGCTTATCTTGATATCGTTTCCTACCGGCTGCTCGACAGCCTGGATCTCGGCGATGCGACCGCCATCGAAGTGCCAGAAGTGCTGGTCAGCAGCCTTCGCATGGCCGTCGACAAGGGCGCACCGGATTCCTCCCATGCCGGCAGGGCCGAAGTCGAGAAACTGCGCGAGCGCGTTCCGGCGGAGCATCGCGCCAACTTCGACGAACTTCTCGAGGAAGCACGCCACATGTCGCGCATGCGTGACGAGCGCGGGCTCTACAGCGACGTCTGGGCGGCCGGAATTGCGCGGCGCGCCTTGCTCGAACTGGGCAACCGCCTCGTCGCCCAGGGCCGCCTGCACGAAGCCACCCACATTGTCGGATGCGACCCGGACGAGGTGCGGGCCCTGCTCAGCGGCGCAACCAGTCCCGGCGCGGACGAACTGGCGGAGCGCGCCGACGACCGCGCCTCGCTCCACGCCTCCGACGCGCCGCCTTTCCTGGGTGAACCGCCGCACGGGCCGCCACCGCTCGACGGGCTGCCGCCCGCCGTCGCCCGGCTGATGCGCGCCATGGGAACCGCCGTGGGCGCATTGTTCGAGCCCTCGCAGGCCACGAGCGACGCCGGCACGGTGCGCGGCACCAGCGCCAGCCCGGGAACCCACACCGGCATTGCACGCGTCATTAACGGACCGGCGGAATTCGGCCGGCTGCAACAGGGCGACGTGCTGGTGACCGCCACCACGACGGAGGCCTTCAACATCGTGCTGCCGCTGATTGGCGCGCTGGTGACCGACACCGGCGGTCTTCTCTCCCACGCTGCGATCGTTAGCCGCGAATATGGCATACCCGGCGTCGTCGGCTGCAAGGTGGCGACATCGCAGATCAAGGACGGCGCACGCATCACCGTCAACGGCACGACGGGCGAGATCACGCCGGCCTGAGCATGACAGCCGTTCCGCTGCGCGAAGCTTTCGACACGGCCATGTTCGGCGGCAAGGCCGTGCAGCTCGGGGCTGCGCTGCGCGCCGGATTGCCTGTGCCGGACGGGGTGGCCGTCTCCGCCGACATCGTCGATGCTCTGGCAGCAGGTAGCCATGACGCCCGCAACACCTTCATGAACGCGGCCGGCAAGCTCGACGGGCCGCTTGCCGTGCGCTCCTCGGCGGTGGGCGAGGATTCGGCCGAGGCGAGTTTCGCCGGCCAGCACGCGACCAAGCTCAATATCCATGGTCCGGAGATGGCGCTCGATGCACTAATCGAGATCTGGAAGTCGGGCCGCAGCGACAATGCGCTCGCCTACCGCCAGCGCATGGGCTCAGGCGAGGATCCACAGGTGGGCGTGGTCCTGCAGCGGCTGGTGCATGCCGACGTGGCGGGCGTGCTGTTCACCTGCAACCCAGTGACGGGGCTCGACGAGATCGTCATCGAGGCAGCCTGGGGACTGGGCGAGGCCGTGGTGCAGGGCATGGTCATCCCTGACCGCATCCGCATGACCAGAGCCGGCGCCGTCATCGAGCGCCAGGCCGGCGCGAAGGACATCGCGGTGCGTAAGTCACCTAACGGGGGCACATGGCACGAGCCGGTTCCACCGCCGCTCGCTCGGCGCATCTGCCTCGGTTATCCGGAACTGCGCGCCCTGCACAGGCTGGCGTGCCATTGCGACGAGACCTTCGGCGCCGAGCCGCACGACATCGAATGGGCCGTTCAGGACACCAAGGTCTTCCTGCTGCAGCGGCGGCCAATCACCCGCGTCGGGCGGAGCCCGGCGCCGTAGTGCAGACTGCGGCCGACGCAGTGCGCCGGCCGCAGTGGCTGATCACGTCTCGCGATAGGTGCCGGCCTTCTTGGCCGCCTCGGTGGCGAGATAATCCATGAGCGTCGGGCTCAGGCAATCATAGGGTTCGAGCCCCAGGTCCTTCAACCGCTTGCGGATCGCCGGCATGCGCGACGGCGGCACGCCGCTCTCGATGACCGAGGAGACGAAGGCGGCGAAGCTGGGCGGCGACCAGCCGCTTTCCCTCGACAGTTCGGTGTGGATGAAGCTCAGCCCCTTGAAGGGATGACCTTCGCGCTCCACCGGGCCATGGAGATGGGCACCGCAGCTGGTGCAGGCGTGACGGAGGATCACCGCATTGGGATCCACGACCTTCAGCTTGTGACCGTTCCGGATCACCTCGACCTTGTTGCTCGGCACAACGGCGACGATCGAAAAGATCGCGCCTTCCGGCTTCCAGCACTTGGTGCAGCCGCAGGCGTGGTTGTGCGCAGTCTGCGACCTGACCTCGACCACCACCGGATCAGTGGTGCAGTTGCACACCAGCTTGCCCCCGTTCATGCCGCGCTTGGCGGCCTTGGCAAACCCATTGTCGATCGCGGGATGAAGCGCCACGGCAACGCCGCGCGCCTTCTTGGGGGCAGTCTTCCGAGGGGCTGCCTTCTTCGCCTTCTTCGCGGCTTTCTTGGCTGTCTTCTTTACCGGCTTCTTCACTGCTTTCCTTGCCATGTTCTGGACCCTCCCTTGTTGGTGAACCGGTCTGCCGGTGGTTCACACGGCAGACATGCACGTGAAACAGCAATCGGAGCATCTCATGCGGTGTTCCGCTTGTCACGGGGAGCCAGGCTGGAAACACGCCGGTCTCGGCAATTTTCACCCTCTCAGCCGGTGAAGAGTTGCCTCGGGTAATCCGTCACGACCTCGACCCCCGACGCAGTGACGATCACCGTCTCGGAAATCACCACGACGAAGTCCGGCGGCACATAGATCCCTGGCACGAGGTGGAAGACCATGCCCGCCTCGAAGGGGCGGCTTTCGCCATCGACGATGGAGAACAGGTTTCCCTCGCCCCAGTCGGGCGCGTAGTTCACCCCCACTGAATAGCCGCTGCGATGCGCCACCGTGTAGCCATGACGGGAAAAGCTGGCGACGCTCATGCGATGCACGTCTTCCGCGGTACGGCCCGGTCTGATCTCCGCAATGAGCAGGTTCAGGGACTCGATGACTGCGGCCTCCAGCCGCCGCATCTCGACCGGCGGCTCACCCACCGAACCTGAGCGGAACAGCGGGGCGACGTAACGGTTGACGACGCCCGGAATCTCGAAGACCACCGGATCGCCCTGGCGCAACACGTGTCCGCCCCAGGTCGCGTGCCCGAGCGAGGTGCGCGGCCCGCTGACGATGAAGGGTGGAAGCCCCGGAAACTCGCTCCCCTGAGATACCAGCGTATTCCACACCGCGCCGGCAATGCGGTTTTCGTTGACGCCCGCGCAGGCCATGCCGACCGCAACCTCCATGGCGGAGCGGGAAAGGCGCGCCGCGCGGCGGATGCAATTCAGCTCCTCGGCCGACTTTAGGAGGCGTAACGGCTCCACCAGCTGTGCGGGCACGAGCCTTGTCCCTAGCCGCTGCCGCAGCAGGTCGAAACGGCGGGCACCGACGAAGAAGCTGTCGACCTCGACACCGATCCGCGTACCCTGTCCCACGAGGTCCTCGAGAAGATCGGCCAGCACCTCCATGGGCTCGTCGGCATCGCCATATGAGACGACGCGCCGCGACCACGAGCGGAGCAGTGTATTGGTGGCATCGATACGGCGGATGAGGTTGATCGGCACATCGCCCGGCATCACCACGCAAGCCTGCACATAGTGGTAGGCCGGGCTGTCATGCCCGGTGATCCAGTAGATGTTTTCCGGGCTGAAGGAAACGAAGGCCGCCAGATCCTGCTCACGCATCGCCTGCCGCAGCCGCATGAGGCGAGCGGCATATTCAGCGCCAGAGAAGGGCAGCGGCGAGATAAGCGGTCCCGTGCCCTCCTCGATCCTGGTCATCATGGCGTCTTGCCTTCCCGTGGCAGGACCTCACCGCGGACATTGGCGAGCAGGGCCGCCGCGAGCGCCGCACGGTCGGAGGCATAGTCGCGGCTGATGGAGGGCCCGCGCTGGCGGCTCGCCCATTGAGGATCGGCCAGCAGGGCAGCTCCCTCGGCCTCGGGCAGGTGACGCCCGCGGATCAGGTCCGACATGCGCTCCGCCAGCATCAGCGTGGGTGCGTTGAGGTCACCAGCCGTGGCCTGAGGCATCAGTGAGGAATCGACCACGCGCAGGCCCTCGACGCCCCGTACCCGACCGTCCGGCGTCGTGACGGAGTTGGCGTCGCTGCCCATCCGGCAGGTACCGCACGGGTGATAGGCACTCTCTACCTTGCGCTTGAGGAAGGCATCCAGCGCGGCATCGTCCTGTGCATTCACCCCCGGCGCGAGCTCCATGCCGCGATAGGGCGCGAAGGCAGGCTGGGCAAAGATTTCGCGGGACAGCCGCATGCAGGCGCGGAACTCCAGCCAGTCATCCGGATGGGACATGTAGTTGAAACGCACGCGCGGCAGGCTGTCCGGCCTCCCGTCCCGCAGCCGGACCCAGCCCCGGCTCTTCGAGCGCTTGGTGCCGACATGCACCTGGAAGCCATGGCCGGAGGCAAGGCTCAGGCCATCATAGGAAATGGCGAGCGGCAGGAAATGATACTGGATGTCGGGATAGACGATGCCGGCCCGGCTGCGGATGTGCCCGCCGCTCTCGAAATGGTTGGTGGCACCGAGACCCCTGCGGGTGGCGAGCCACTCCATGCCGATCTTCGCCTTTCCCCACAGGCTCTGGGTGGGAAACAGCGTCACGGGCCTTGTGCACTCCATCTGGATGTAGAGTTCCAGATGGTCCATCAGGTTCTCGCCGACCCCAGGCGCATCCTGCACGACCGCGATGCCGTGATCCTTCAGTTCCGCAGCCGGGCCGATGCCGGAGCGCTTGAGGATCACCGGCGACATGATGGAGCCGGCGGAGACGATGACCTCTCGCGTCGCCGTCGCATGGCGCGTCTCGCCGTTTAGGTGAAATGCGATGCCCGTCGCCCGGCGCCCATCGAACATCACGCGGTCGACCACGGCGCCGGTGACGACATGCACGTTGCCGCGCGCCATGGCGGGGCGGAGGTAGGCGCGCGCCGCGCTCATGCGCCGGCCATTGCCAATGTTCATTTCCATGGGGCCGAAGCCCTCATGCTGCAATTCGTTCATGTTGGCGCTGCGGGCATAGCCGGCCTGGACGCCCGCCTCCACGAAGACGTCGTAGAGCGGGTTCTTCTGGAGGCCGCGATTGATGTTCACCGGGCCAGCGGTGCCGCGCAGTGGTCCGCCGCCCTCGACATTCTCCAGCCGCTGGAAATAGGGCAGCACGTTGGACCAGCGCCAGCCGTCGGCGCCGAGTGCTTCCCACAATTCATAGTCCATCGGATTGCCGCGCACCCAGCACATGCCGTTGATGGAGGACGATCCCCCGAGCCCCTTGCCGCGCGGCAGGTTCACCTCGCGCCCATCAAGCCCCGGCTCGGGCTCGGTGCGCATGCCCCAGTTGAAACGCCGGGTGTTCATCGGGATCGACAAGGCCGCCGGCATGTCGACGATCACGGCCTTCTCGGATCCGCCGGCCTCGAGGACAAGGATGCGCAGGCTCCTGTCCTCGCCCAGGCGATTGGCCAGCACGCAGCCGGCAGATCCCGCCCCGGCGATGATGTAGTCGTAGGTCTCGGAGCGTGCCATCGTTCAGCCGACGATCACGTAATACTTCAGCATCGGCCCCGGCTGGTGCCACGTTCCCTTGAACCCCTTCGGCAGCAGGAAGGCATCGCCTTGGCGGTAGGTATCGGTGAAACCCGCATCGCTGGTTAGCGTCACTTCACCCTCGAGAACGATCATGAACTCGTCGACCGGATAGTTGTCATAGCGCTCGGTATAGGCGCCGCAGCGCCATATGCCGGCGCGCAGGCCCGGCTGGGCGAAATAGGCGTGGTCGAGCCCGACGGGACTGCCCTCCAGTAATTCCGCATGTTCCAGCGGCTGGTCGGGCAGATGTTTCCAGCCTGTGGGGCCAGTCGGTGAAAAGCGGATGGGATCAGGCACGTCGAACTCCTCTGCAGGGCGTGTGATGGCTATGGCTTGCGGGCAACCAGCACATAGCCGCGGGACTTGTCGTCATTGTCCGAATCCTTGGTGTTCATGGCAGCGAAGAGTTCGCTCGCCTTTACCCAGACCGGCGGATACTTGTAGCGCGCCACGTCGAGGATCAGGAAGCGATCACTGTCCTTGTCATAGGCGGCCAACGGCGAAAAATGACCCCCCTTCTGCTGGCCGAGCGCATTGCGGAAGTAGTTGGTCAGCACGAAATGGCCTGGCTGAGCAAGATAGTCCGACGCCTCCTTGCGGAATGCGTCGAGACTGCTCTCCGAGGCATGGCGAACCACGACCTCGACCGGCTGCACCGCCAGCAGGCTGCCCATCTGGTCCAGCGTGATTCCCTGCTTGAGGATCGTGTCGCGCGGCAGGATCGCCTCGGTGCGGGCATCGAGCACATTGTCCTGTGTGAAGGTCCGGTAGGGCGCATACTCAGGCACTTCGGGAGCGGGCAGCTGCATGGCGTTGAACACCATCACCATGCTGGCCACGCCGCAGAAGCTCTGCGTCTTCTGGGTGAGAAAATTGCTGGAGAGCGTGAAATAGGCTTCGCGATCCTCCGCACCGATCAGCAGGGCCTCTCCCTCGGGCGACGTGGAGGCGACCAGGTTGGCAGGAAGCGGCAGGCTGTCGGCACGAGCGGCCGGCACCAGCACGATCAACAGAACGAATAGCCGCAATAGTCTGGCCAGCATGGCGTTCTCCCATCAGGCGAAAAATCAGGCCGCCCAATCCGGGCGATGCCGGAATTTGCGCCACGGCTGGGATTACGGCAACGACCGATTTCTACCGAGAGCAACGATCGGGAGACCGGGAGATCCGCCGCATGGCCGGACGCGTAAATGACCCGAAGTCATGGGGCCGATGTCGAAATCTCGGGGCAGCACCATTGCAGTGACATCGGGAATGATGTCAGTATGGCTTGCCGCGATTGGAACGATACAAAAAGAATTGGTGAGGGAACAGGCATGGCGTTGAGGCAGACGGAGGGGCGCGCAAAGTTCGGCGCCTATGAAACCTGGTATCGCGTCACCGGAGACCTGTCGAACGGCAAGCCGCCAGTCTTCATCTTGCATGGCGGCCCCGGCGCCGCGCACAACTATGTCGACTCCTACAAGCTGCTGAGCGAGACGGGCCGTGCCGTCATCCACTATGATCAACTCGGCTGCGGTCTCTCCACCCACCTTCCTGACCAGGACAAGAGCTTCTGGACGCCGCAGCTCTTCGTCGACGAACTCGAAAACCTCGTGGACCACCTCGGCCAGCGCAAGGCCTTCCATGTGCTGGGCCAGTCCTGGGGCGGCATGCTGGCGGCCGAATACGGTTCCCGTCGCCCCAGGGGCCTGAAGACTCTCACCATCGCCAACTCGCCCGCCTCGATGGAACTCTGGGTGTCGGAGGCGATGCGCCAGCGCTCGGAGATGCCGCAGGACATCCAGGATTCCCTCAACACGCATGAGAAGGCCGGCACCTATAGCGACCCGGAATACCAGAAGGCCACCAACTGGGTCTACGAGCGTCACGTCTGCCGCGTCGTGCCCTTCCCGCCGGAGGTGAAGGCGAGCTTCGATCAGATCGGCCAGGATCCGACCGTCTATTACACCATGAACGGCCCGAATGAATTCTTCGTCACCGGTACGCTGAAGAATTGGAACATCATCCCGGAGCTGCACAAGATCAATGTGCCGACGCTCATCATTTCCGGCCGTCATGACGAGGCGACGCCGGCCTGCGTCAAGCCCTATGCCGACAACATCAAGGGCTCGCACTGGGTGATCTTCGAAAACTCCAGCCACATGCCGCATGTGGAGGAGAAGGAACTGTGCATGAAGACGGTTGGCGATTTCATCGCCGCCAATGACTGAATCAGGACATCAAACAAGGGAGCACGTCATGAAGAAGTGGATGCTGGCCGGGGCTGCGGCTCTGACCATTGCCCTGTCGGGGCTGACGCCCGCGCAGGCTGAATACAAGGCGGAACACCGCGGCGGCACCATGCGCCTCGTTGCGCGCTCCGCGGCTGGCACGCTCGACCCGCAGATCAACTACACCCTCCAGTACTGGCAGATTTATCAGGGCCTCTATGATGGCCTCGTGGCGTTCAAGAAGGCCAATGGAGCCGACGGCTTCACCAAGGTGCCGGATCTCGCGGAGGAGATTCCGCAGCCCACCAATGATGGCAAGACCTATGTCTTCAAGATCCGAAAGGGCATCAAGTTCTCGGATGGCCGCGACCTGACAGTGAAGGACGTGGTGGCCTCGCTGCAGCGTATCTTCAAGGTCTCGAGTCCGACCGCCGGCGGCTTCTTCTCGGTCATCGTGGGCGCCGACAAGTGCCTCGCCGAAGCCAAGAGCTGCACACTGGAAGGCGGCGTGGTGGGCGACGAAGCCGCAGGCACTGTCACCATCAACCTGATCCAGCCCGATGCCGAGTTCATGGACAAGCTGGCACTGCCGCATGCCGCCATCCTGCCGGCCGATGCCCCGGCCGAGGATGCAGGTTCCAATCCCATTCCCGGTACCGGCGCCTACTTTGTGCAATCCTATGATCCCAACAAGGGCATGACCATGGCGCGCAACCCGCACTTCAAGGTGTGGAGCGAGGACGCCCAGCCCGATGGCTATCCGGACGTGATCCAGTACGATTTTGGCCTCACCGACGAAGCTGAGGTCAACGCCGTGATGAACGGCGAGGCCGACTGGATGTTCGACCAGCCACCGACCGATCGCCTCGGCGAGATCGGTTCCAAGTTCAAGGACCAGGTGTACCTCAACACGCTTACGGCGTGGTGGTATGCTCCGATGAACACCAGGCTTGCGCCCTTCGACAACATCAAGGCCCGCCAGGCGGTGAATTTCGCCATCGATCGCAAGGCGCTGGTCAACCTCTTCGGCGGCCCGGTGCTGGGTTCACCGGTCTGCCAGGTCCTGCCCCCGGGTTTCCCTGGGCATGTCGACTACTGCCCCTACACCAAGGACCCGGGCGCCAAGTGGTCGGCGCCTGACATGGAAAAGGCCAAGCAACTCGTCGAGGAGTCGGGCACCAAGGGACAGAAGGTGACGGTGATCGTCGAGGATACTGCAGTCTCGAAATCCATCGGTGTCTATCTCCAGTCGGTGCTCAAGGAGATTGGATATGACTCCGAGGTGAAGCCGATCTCGCCGAACATCCAGTTCACCTACATCCAGAACACCAACAACAAGGTGCAAATCTCGGTGTCGCAGTGGTACCAGGATTATCCGGCGGCCTCCGACTTCCTCTACATCCTGTTCGGTTGCGAGAGCTTCAAGGAAGGCTCCGACAGCTCGATCAACATCTCGGGCTTCTGCGACCAGGCCATCAACAAGAAGATGAAGGATGCCCTCGCCCTCGGCGTCACCGATCCGGATGGCGCTAACAAGATGTGGGCGGAAATCGACAAGGAAGTGACGGACGCAGCCCCCATGGCCGCCATGTTCACCCCGAAGCATGTCGATTTCGTCTCCAAGCGCCTGGGCAATTTCCAGTTCAATGCGCAGTTCTACTGGATGGTCTCGCAGTCCTGGGTGCAGTGACCTGACTTGACCGCCGCATCCGACACGATTGCACCTATAAACAAGAGCCGTGGCCCCTGGGCCACGGCTCTCCGTCGCCTGTTTCGCGATCGCGCTGCCATTGTGGCGCTTTTCGTCTTTCTTCTCGTCGTCATGCTCTGCCTTCTGGCGCCCGTCTATGCTGCGTGGGCACATACCGACCCGTTCACTTCGACGCTCGATGCCGTGATCAAGATCAACGGCTCCGACGTGCCGGTGATGGAGCAGTCCACCGAAGGCCTGGGACTGGGCTACACGCCCATCGGCCCCACCTGGCAACTCGGCAACTATTTTCTCGGCGCCGACAACCAGGGTCGCGACGTGATGGCACGGCTGCTATATGGTGGCCTCAACTCCCTGTTCATCGCCGGCATGGCCACCGTGGTCACGTTGTTCTTCGCTACCCTCATCGGGCTCGCAGCGGGCTTCTTCGGCGGCATTACCGATACGCTGCTGTCGCGCTTCCTCGACATTCTCTGGGCTTTTCCCGTTTATCTTCTCGCCATCTCGCTCTCCATCGTGCTCATCGCCCAGGGCCTGAACCTCGGCATCATCACAATCGAGTCAGGCTCGTTGTGGCTACCCATCTTCATCATCGGCGTCGTCTACGTGCCCTACGTGGCCCGGCCCGTGCGCGGGCAGGTGCTGGCGCTGCGCGAGAGCGAGTTCGTGCTCGCGGCGATCGGACTCGGCGTGCCAAGCCGCCGCATCCTGCTCCGCGACATCCTGCCCAACGTCTCGACCACGCTCATCGTTTTCGTGCCGATCATGATGGCGCTCAACATGATCACCGAGAGCGCCCTGTCCTTCCTGTCGATCGGCGTGCAGCCGCCCGACGCAAGCTGGGGCACCATCATCCAGGACGGGCAGAACCTGCTTTACACGCGGCCCATGGTGGCACTGGCCCCCGGCATCGCCATCGTCATCACGGTGCTGGCGCTGAACGTGCTGGGCGATGGCCTGCGTGACGCGCTTGACCCGCGCTCCAAGATCAGGATCGGGCGAAGCTGATGATCTATTCGCTCCTCCAGCGCCTGGCCCAGATGCTGTTCGTGATGTTTGGCATCAGCGTTCTGGTATTCTTGATCTTCTTTGCCACGCCGGGTGCAGACCCCGCGGCACGCATCGCCGGGCGAAATGCCAGTCCCGAGATCCTCGAAGCGGTGCGCAAGAGTTTCGGCTTCGACCAGCCGATTTACGTGCAGTACCTCACCATGATGAAGAAGATCTTCATCACCGGGGACCTGACCTCTTTCGTCAACCGTGGCTGGAAGGTGGTGCCGGCGGTGATGGATACGATCCCCGTCACCCTGTCGCTGGTGCTCGGTGCGGCGATACTGTGGGTGGTCTTCGCGCTCATCATCGGCGTCGTCGCGGCTGCTACCCGCGGATCGTGGCTCGACAAGACGCTGATGGTGCTGGGCCTCATCGGCATTTCCATGCCGGTCTACTGGCTGGGCGAGGTGATGAACCTGATCACCCAGAGCCGCTATCACGACACATGGCTGTTCTCCTGGGTGCCGCCTCTTGGCTACAAGAACTTCTCCGACGACCCGAAGGGCTGGTTCCTCA
The DNA here is from genome assembly GCA_046349235.1 of Hyphomicrobiales bacterium. Taxonomy (GTDB): domain Bacteria; phylum Pseudomonadota; class Alphaproteobacteria; order Rhizobiales; family Aestuariivirgaceae; genus Aestuariivirga. The sequence continues at coordinate 81,702 of JAXMCT010000017.1, read as the reverse complement.
CCCTCGTCATCCCGTGGATCACGCTTTCGATTCTCTACATCGGTCTCTACGGGCGCGTGCTGCGCGCGGCCATCGTCGAGTCGCTGCAGGAGGATTACATCCGCACGGCGCGCGCCAAGGGCCTGTCGGAAAACCGCATCCTGCTGCGCCACGCACTGCGCACCTCGCTCGTCGCCTTCGTCACGCTCTTCGGTCTCGACTTCGGGGCCCTTGTCGGTGGCTCGGCGCTGCTCACCGAGGTGGTGTTCGGCCTGCAGGGCGTGGGCAAGCTCACCTATGACGCGCTCCTGAACCTCGATCTGCCGATCATTATGACCACCGTGCTCTACGCCTCCTTCTTCGTCGTCGCCGCCAATGCCGTGGTCGACATCCTCTACATGATGCTCGACCCGCGTGTGAGGACGGCGTGATGCTGAAGGTCCGCGATCTCTCGGTTGGCTTCCGCACCGAGCAGGGCGTCGTTCAGGCGGTCGATCATGTGTCATTCGACGTGGGCGAAGGCGAACTCCTCGGCGTGGTGGGCGAGTCCGGCTCCGGAAAAACAGTGTCGCTGCTTGCCGTGATGGGCCTCATCACGGATCCCAACGCCGTCATCACGGGCTCCATCCAGTATCGCGGGCGCGAGCTCGTGGGGCTCAGGCCGCGCGACATGCGTGCGTTGCGCGGCAAGGAGATCGCCATGATCTTCCAGGATCCGATGACGGCGCTGACGCCCGTCTACACGGTGGGCTGGCAGATCGCCGAACAGGTCCTGGCGCATGAGAAGGTCTCGAAGGCCGCGGCCTGGCAGCGCGCCCTCGACCTCCTGGCGGAGGTGAACATCCCCAACCCAGCGGAAGCAGCCCACCGCTATCCGCACCAGCTTTCGGGCGGTATGCGGCAGCGCGTGGTGATTGCCATGGCGCTGTCCTGCAATCCGGCCCTGCTGGTGGCGGACGAGCCCACAACGGCGCTGGACGTGACGGTGCAGGCGCAAATCCTCGACCTCCTGCACAAGCTGAGAAGAAACCATGGAAGCGCCATCGTTTTCATCACCCATGACATGGGCGTGATGGCGGAAATCGCCGACCGCATGCAGGTGATGTATGCCGGCCGCGTCGTGGAGCGCGGCACCAAGGAAGAGCTGTTTCGTGCGCCCATGCACCCCTATACCCGCGCCCTGCTCGACTCGATTCCGCCACTGACCGGCGAGAAGCCGAAGCGCCTCAAGGCCATTCCCGGGACGCCACCAAATCTCCTCAACCGACTGCCGGGCTGCGCCTTCGCGCCGCGCTGCCTCCAGCGCTTCGAGAAATGCACGCAGGAGCCGGTGCTGGGTTCCGGTTCACGCGCTGCTGCCTGCTTCCGGATGACGGCATGAGCGCGCCGCTTCTCGAGGTGATCGACGTCGCCAAGCGCTTCACCGTCGGCACCAGGTTCTCGCGGCAGGGCCAGCGCACCGTGCACGCGCTGGATGGCGTCTCCCTCACCGTGATGCCGGGCGAGACGCTTGGGCTGGTCGGTGAGTCTGGCTGCGGCAAGTCCACGCTGGGTCGCTGCATCACCCGGCTCTATGATCTCACCTCCGGAACGCTGCGCTTTTCGGGGATCGACATTTCGTCCCTCAGCCAGCGCCAGATGCGGCCGATGCGCCGGCGCATCCAGATGGTGTTCCAGGATCCCTATGCCTCGCTCAACCCGCGCCGCCGCGTGCGCGACTTGGTCGCCGAGCCGCTGCGCGTCCATACCTCGATGAGCGAGCCCGACATCACCAGGCGCGTCGCCGAACTTCTCGACATCGTCGGCCTCAAGCCCGATCACGCCATGCGCTTCCCGCACGAGTTCTCCGGCGGCCAGCGCCAGCGCATCGGCATCGCCCGCGCCATCGCGTTGAACCCGGAACTGATCGTGCTGGACGAGCCGGTTTCCGCACTCGATGTCTCGGTGCAGGCGCAGATCGTCAACCTGCTGGCCGACCTGCAGGAGCGCCTGAACCTCACCTACATCTTCATCGCGCATGACCTGAGCGTGGTGCGCCAGGTGTCGACGCGCATCGCGGTGATGTATCTGGGCTCCATCGTCGAGATGGGTGCTGCGGACGACATCTTCTCGCGCCCGGCCCACCCCTATACCCAGGCGCTGATCTCCGCCGTACCTGTGCCGGACTTGGCCGCACAGGGCTCGGCCAGGCGCATCGTGCTCACGGGCGACGTGCCGAGCCCGGTGAACCCGCCTTCAGGCTGCCGCTTTCACACCCGCTGCCCGATCGCGCAGGAGCGCTGCCGGACCGACCGACCGGCCCTCGTCGATCACGGGCCGGGACGCAAGGTTGCCTGCCACTATCCGGGCGACATCCCCCGAAGCGCCTGAGAAGCGGTCACTTCGGAGCTTTCGGCTTGTTCTTGAATTTCGCCGAGCCCTTGGCACCGAAGGACTTCTTGCCCTTGAAGGCGCCAGTGCCGGGCTTGCCCTTCACCACCGCCTTGCCGAAATCGCCCTTCAGCCAGGATCGCTTGGCGGGTTTGGCGGGCCGGTCCGGCATGGCTTCACCAGGAACGAGCCCGTCGTTGACCGGGCGTGGCGTCTGCCAGGCCTTGCGCGGAGCCGGTGCATCCTGCGTGGTATCACGCGGCTTGCCGTCGGCTGGCGAAATGGTCACGCCCTTCTCGCCGCTGCCGATGCGGGCAACGCGTTCAGCAAACTCGGCGGCCTTGTCGGCTGATATCTCGAAGCGCGTTTCCTCATCGAGTATCTTGATCGACCCCACGTCGTCGCGGGTGATGCCGCCCGCCTTGCAGATCAGCGGCAGGATCCAGCGCGGTTCGGCGCGCCTGTTTCGACCCACCGAGGCCGTGAACCACCGCGCCCCGCTCATGTCTCGACGCTCGGTCCTGGGGCGCTGGGCGCTGTCGTCAAAACTCCGCAATCCCTTGCCCTCGCCCGGCAGGGGTGCTGGCGAAATGTCTTCCGGCGCCGGCTTGGTGGCGAGCAGCTGGCGGAGATAGGCCGCCGCCAGCTGCTCGGGCGTGAGCCGCGCCAGCAACTCGGCGACGAAGCCGGCCTCGGCCTCATCGGGCGCTGTGGCGGAGGTCGCCGCGGCAAGGATCTGCTCGCGGTAGCGCTCCTCGATCTCGCCCGCAGTCGGCGCATTGCGCACGGTTCCCTGCGCATTGGCAAAGCCCAGCACGCGCTTTGCCGCCGGGTAGCGGCGAGCCGGAACGATGAGCACGCAGACGCCCTTGCGCCCTGCCCGCCCGGTGCGACCCGAGCGGTGCAGCAGCGTATCGGGATTGGTCGGCAAGTCGGCGTGGATGACGAGGTCGAGATTGGGAAGATCGATGCCGCGCGCTGCCACATCGGTGGCGACGCAGACGCGCGAACGCCCGTCGCGCATCGACTGCAGCGCATTGGTACGTTCGGACTGCGAGAGTTCACCCGACAGCGACACGACGTGGAAGCCGCGGTCGCCGAGCTGGGCCGCAAGATGCTTCACCGCCTCGCGCGTGTGGCAGAACACGATGGCGCTGCCGCTGTCATAGAACAGCAGCGTGTTGATGATGGCGTTCTCGCGTTCATGCGGCTGCACCAGCACGAGCTGGTAGTCGATGTCGGCATGGCGTTCGCGCGAGCCCGAGGCGACGATGCGCAGCGCGTCGCGCTGGTAGGTCTGGGCGAGCTGCGCGATCTGTTTCGGCACGGTGGCCGAGAACATCAGCGTACGGCGTTCGGCAGGCGCAGCAGCGAGGATGAACTCGAGATCCTCTCGGAAACCCATGTCGAGCATCTCGTCCGCCTCGTCGAGAACCACGGCGCGCAGCTGCGAGAGATCGAGCGAGCCCTTGGTGATGTGGTCGCGCAGGCGGCCCGGCGTTCCCACCACGATATGCGCACCGCGGTCGAGCTGGCGGATTTCCTTGCGCATGTCCATGCCGCCCACGCAGCTCGCGGTCACCGCGCCGGCATCGGCATAGAGCCAGCGCAGCTCACGCTCCACCTGCAGCGCCAGTTCGCGCGTCGGTGCGATGATCAGGCCCAGCGGCCGCTCGGCCGGCCCGGCGATGCCCGAGTCTCCCAAGAGCGTGGGCGCGATGGCGAGACCGAAGGCCACGGTCTTTCCGGACCCCGTCTGGGCCGATACCAGGAGATCGTTGCCTTCCGCCTTGTCCTCCAGCACGGCCGTCTGCACTGGTGTCAGGGTGGTGTAACCCTGCCGCGCCAGCGCCGGCATGAGGGCCGGATGCACGTTCGCCTGAAGCGGCGTTGCCGGGATTGCGTCGGGAGAAGTCATGTGACGGGAACTTTCGGGGTCTCGAGGATGGGCCATGGCCAATCGCGCCACGGGGATTCGTCGGGTCTTTCCCACAAAACACCCCGGCAGGATACCCTCAACTCTCGACCGACGCCCGCGCACCCGCCGTCACAATGCGCGGGCAATAGCCGTAGGCTGCATGTCATTTGGAAAACATGTGGCTCGTCCCGCATAACACGAAGGCCGACGAGGTGATGTGCCTCACACGCGGAGTCGAATAGTTGCACAGCTGTGTGCAAGCTAAGCGTGTGACAACCGCTTTTGGGCGGTGTAGGGTTTCGCACAACTAGAGCAATAAAGTGCGCAATCCCAAAACCAGTCGAGAAGAGTTAGTTGCTGCTGCAACTCAGTTACTGGCTGAGGAAAGCATCTCCCATTTCAGCATTGGCAGGGTATGCGCGCGCGCGGGAGTATCGCGGCGGTCGTTTTTCAATTACTTCAAGGACAAGGATGACTTGTTGACCGAGGTACTCGGAACGCTTCGGGAGTCTCATATGCAGGCAATGCAGCAATGGTCAGCAGACTTGCCGCCAGAACTGGGCGTTGAAGAGCGTATACGACTTATCTTCACTCGAATTCTCACGATCATTCAGATGCCGGACTGGAGAGGGAGCGCATTCATACGATTGAGCGGAGAACTCTCCACCGTCGAGGGACACCCCATCCACGAAGTAGTTGCTCAGACCAAACGCGATCAGGAAAAGTGGTTTGAGGAAGAATTGGTGCGAGGCAAGTTCACTTCGCCCTCTGAATTGGCGACCCAGCTCACAATAATAATGACCGGGCTGTTTCAGCTACAGCTCGTCCACCGGGCCCCGTATCTTGGCGAAGCTGTACTCAGTCTGATCCCGCGGCTACTGGCATCGAGCCGTTTGAATCAATAACCCGAATCTCTTTTCCGGTACCTAGAGAGGAAGTGGTGGGTGGTACAGGGATCGAACCTGTGACCCCTACCATGTCAAGGTAGTGCTCTACCGCTGAGCTAACCACCCACGTCCGACGCGGTGGCGACCCTATAGCGGGGGCCGCAGGGGCGCGCAACCCCTAAACTCAGGCCGCCATCAGGCGCTCGACCTCATTCACCAGATCGCGCAGATGGAAGGGTTTGGAGAGCACCTTGGCATCCTTTGGCGCCTTGGAATCCGGGTGCAGGGCCACCGCCGCAAAGCCCGTGATGAACATGATTTTCATGGCGGGATCGAGTTCGGAGGCGCGGCGGGCCAGTTCGATTCCGTCCATCTCCGGCATCACGATGTCGGTAAGCAGCAGGTCGAAGCTGGTGTGCTTGATTTCCTCGAAGGCGCTCAGGCCTTCGCCGAAGCTGGTCACTTCATGCCCGGCCTTCTGCAGGGCCTTCACCAGGAAATTCCGCATGTCGTCATCATCTTCGGCAAGGAGGATCTTGGCCATGGTCTTCATCGTCACAAAACGTCCTGAACCGCGGGCGCCACAATCGGAACGCCTTCCTGGTGTTGTACTGTTCTGCCGGTAAACGGTGAATGAAGCCTTGCCGCCTACCTCCGGCTGGGCAATTATCTGGCAGAAACGGCCACGGAATGCGAGACGGCATGTCGGTTTCCCACCCGCCCTTCGAGATTCTGTCCCCCGAGGAATGGACAGCCCCTGCCGTATTCAACTCCCCCCACAGCGGCCGCGACTTCCCGGAAGACTTCCTGCGCCAGTCCCGCCTCGCCCGGCATACACTCCGGAAATCGGAAGATTGCTACGTTGACGAGCTTTTCCTGTCCTGCGTGGCCCATGGCGCGCCACTGCTCCGGGCCCGGGCGCCGCGCAGCTACATCGACCTCAATCGCGAGCCCTATGAACTTGACCCCCGCATGTTCTCGGGCGAGCTTCCGGGCTACGCCAACACCAGCTCGCCGCGCGTGGCAGGCGGCCTCGGCACCATCCCGCGCATCGTTTCCGAGGGCGAGGAAATCTATCGCGGCCGCATCGACTTCGCCGAGGCCCGCAAGCGCATCGAGCAGATTTACCTGCCCTACCACCGCACCCTTACGGCCCTCACCAATGCCGTGCTGTCGAAGGTGGGCGAGGTGCTGCTGGTCGATTGTCATTCCATGCCGGCGAGCGCCAGCGCGCATGTGGCCCCGCAGGCGACGGGCGGTGTCGACGTGGTGCTCGGCGACCGTTTCGGCGCCTCCTGCGCGGAGGATATTTCAGGTTTCGTCGAGGATGAATTGCGGCACAGCGGGCTGAGGGTTCTGCGCAACAAGCCCTATGCAGGCGGGTTCATCACCCAGAATCATGGCGCGCCGCATCGCGGCCAGCATGCATTGCAAATCGAGATCAATCGCAGCCTCTACATGAATGAGGCGACGCTCGAGAAGACGTCCGGCTTCCAGGACATCCGCGCCGTTCTCGAGAAGCTGTCGGCGTCCCTCCTGCCCTACCTCGAGGAGCGCTTCACACCGCAGCAGCTGGCAGCCGAATAGGCCTGGCGGAGCGCGAAAGAGAAAAGCACTTTACGTGACGTTCTGTCAGCGGGAGCAGCCTTGGCATTCACGCCAATCCTTGGTGCTAAACTTTTAATTTTTCCCAGCGTAAGCTTTCTGCAAGCTCAACGGGAATTCGTGCTTGCGGCCTCAACCAGCTTCATTCCGCCATCTCGCCTTCGTGGTCGCAGTCATTTTGACGAGCGGGGTTGTTTGGCTTTCGAGTTGGCAAGTGGCGCAATCCGTTCTCGAGTTCACCGAGTGGAGAACGAGCATCACGCTCGTCTACATTCCAGCCGGAATTCGCCTGGTGATCCTTCTCGTCTCCGGCTTATGGGGTGCGCTCGGCATCGCGCTCGCCTTCCCGCTCGCGCTGCTTCAGGTCTTTTCAGACGTGGCATGGCCCGAAATTCTTGCCTACTCGGCGATTGCAGGATTCGTCCCCTATGCAACGGTGCTGGCCATCTGCAGGGTGGCAGGAATCTCGCGCGATCTCGGCACGCTGCGCTCCATCCACTTGCCGCTGCTGGCTGCCGCCGTGTCGGTCACCGGCGCATTTGCCTATGCCGGGGCCCTGGTGGCCTTTGGTCGCTTCAATGCGGAGAGTTTCCTGCCGGATGCCACGGCGATGGCGGCTGGCGATTTCCTCGGATGCTTTGGAGTGGTGGCCCTGGCACGATTGCTCATCGCCTGGCGGCGCAAGCGCCACTGACCAGCCTCACTAGATCACGTGGCACCGCAAGTGGATGAGGGCGCCTGAGCTCGATGCTTTTCTGCGAGTCCAATCGACCGGAAACCTGCTCTCCCGCACCGGAGCGAGCCGCCTATCGCAACGCCTGGGGCGCAGGCACTGCAGAAAGAAAAAAGGGCCGATACACCAAGGTGACCGGCCCAAGTCTAGGGAGGAAACGCCCAGGAAGGGCTGCGAGACATCGCTGTCTCGCGAGGCGGGATATGGCAGTGCGAAAAAACATAATCAAGAGGTCCGCCTGCAGAATTTTGCACAACTGGTCAAAATCTGCTCCCAATTTGCCGAAATCCCAAGCAGCGTGGCAAAAATTGCTTTTCTTTTAAACAGCTTATAACATCTCACCCGAAGCCATGCATTGACAGCATGGCCCAAAGAATTTGCTGCATTGCAACATGAAAGGCCGTCTTGAGACTGTCGAGCCCCTCCCTTAGGAAGGAGGATTGGGGAGAAATGCATGACGACGCCGGACTGGGCCGAACTCACTCGCTTTGCCATGGCGCTCGCCGGGGCATCGGCAGAGGCCATCCTCCCCTATTTCCGCCAGAACACGGCGATCGATGTGAAGGACGGGCCTGTCTGGGACCCGGTGACCGAGGGTGACAGGGCAGGCGAACGCGCCATCCGCCGCATGATCGAGCAGCACTATCCCGAACACGGCATCCACGGCGAGGAATATGGCATCACCGAGGGCCGTTCCCCTTTTACCTGGGTGCTGGATCCGGTGGACGGCACCCGCAGCTTCGTCTGCGGCATGCCGACCTGGGCCACCCTCATCGGCCTCAGCTATGAGGGCCGGCCGGTCATCGGGCTCATGAACCAGCCCGTGGTGGGCGACATGTTCTATGGCAATCCGCAGGGCGCATGGCACTCCTATCGCGGTACCACCTCAGCCATCTTCACCCGGAAGGGCGTGCCGCTCGATCGCGCTACGCTCGGCACCACTGCGCCCGAACTCTACCGCAGCGCAGGAGACCAGAGCCGTTTCCAGGCCCTGCGGGCCAGGGCGCAGCTCACGCGCTACGGGGGCGACGCCTATTTCTTCTGCATGCTGGCCGCCGGCCACATCGACATCGCCATGGATTGCGGCCTGCAGCCTTACGACATCACCCCCCTGCTTCCCATCGTCACCGGGGCGGGCGGCGTCGCAGCGGAGTGGACCGGTGGCGATCTCGCCAGGGGCGGCAATGTGATCACCGCCGGCTCGCAGGCCCTGCTGGACGAGGCGCTGGCCATCATCGCAGCCTAGGCGGCACACGAATCGAAATGGCCGGGCATGACCCGGCCAATCCGCGTTCCGAACGATCCGTCGGCCGGTGGATTACTGCATCGCCAGCTTGAGGCACTGTCCGGCGGCCATGGCAGCCGGACGGGCGGCCGACATCGGCACCTGGCCGGAGGATACCAGCGACTTGGTGGTGGAGGTCACCACGGCCTTGAGGTTGGCCGAAGGCGTCACCTGCGGCAGGGCAGCATTGAAGATGGTCTGGCCGTTGGCGTCGAGGCCCGCGGCACAGTTCTTGGCTTCGGTCGCGCCGGCAAAGGCAGGTGCAGCGCCGAGGGCCAGCAGGACGAGGGCGGAGATGATGCGCATGGAAGTATCCTTTCGAAAATGCGTTCGGCGAATTACTAGCGGCGGCCGACGGAATGGGAATCCGTAATTCCCCGGCGTTGACGCCCGAAGTGAAAGGGCCGCCCGGAGGCGGCCTCTCAGATCAGTCGTCGCGGTAGACCCGCTCGCGCCGCTCGTGGCGTTCCTGCGCCTCGATCGACAGCGTGGCAATCGGGCGGGCGTCCAGGCGCTTGAGGCTGATGGGCTCGCCCGTCTCCTCGCAATAGCCGTAGGAACCGTCCTCGATCCGCTTCAGCGCCGCATCGATCTTGGAGATCAGCTTGCGCTGGCGGTCACGCGTGCGCAGTTCCAGCGAACGGTCGGTCTCCGAGGAAGCGCGGTCCGCCAGGTCCGGCAAGACGTGATTCTCGTCCTGCAGGTGGGCGATGGTTTCCTTGCTTTCCTTGAGGATCTCTTCCTTCCAGGCCAGCAGCTTTGCCCGGAAATAGTCGCGCTGCCGTTCGTTCATGAACGGCTCGTCGTCACTGGGTTTGTAGGCTTCGTCGACTTCTGCAGCCATTTCGAACTCTCTTTGAACCCCTGCTTGGCGGCGGCTTATAGCGGCAGCCCTTGCCTTCCACAATAGCCCCATTGCGGCATTTACGGATCATCCACAACCTGGCTATCACACTGATTTAACGACATTTTCATGACATTTGCCAGAACCGTGCAGGAATGCAACAAAGGCTCCGGCGGGAACCGGAAGGATTTTGACGCATGCGTTTCGAAGGCACGGCGGACTACGTCGTCACCGATGATCTCAAGACGGCGGTCAACGCGGCCATCGTGCTCGAGCGTCCGCTGCTGGTGAAGGGCGAACCCGGTACGGGCAAGACCGTGCTGGCCCGCGAGATCGCGTCCGCCATCGGCGCGCCCATCATCGAGTGGCACATCAAGTCGACGACCAAGGCGCAGCAGGGCCTCTATGAATATGATGCGGTGGCGCGGCTGCGCGACTCGCAACTGGGCGACAAGCGCGTCCACGACATCGCCAACTACATCCGCCGCGGCAAGCTGTGGGAGGCTTTCACGGCGCCTCAGCGCCCGGTACTGCTGATCGACGAGATCGACAAGGCCGACATCGAGTTTCCCAACGACCTGCTGCAGGAGTTGGACCGCATGGAATTCTTCGTCTACGAAACCGGCGAGACCATCAAGGCCCAGCGCCGGCCCATCGTCGTCATCACCTCCAACAACGAGAAGGAGCTTCCGGACGCTTTCCTGCGCCGCTGCTTCTTCCACTACATCAGGTTCCCTGACACCGACACGATGCAGGCCATCGTCGACGTGCATTTCCCCGGCATCAAGAAACGGCTGGTCTCCGAGGCCCTCACCATCTTCTTCGAACTGCGCGATGTGCCGGGGCTCAAGAAGAAACCCTCGACATCGGAACTCCTCGACTGGCTGAAGCTCCTGCTCAACGAGGATGTCTCTCCGGAAACGCTGCGCGAGCGTGATCCGCGCAAGGTCATCCCGCCGCTGCACGGCGCACTGCTCAAGAACGAGCAGGACGTGATGCTGTTCGAACGCCTCGCCTTCATGGCAAGGCGCGAGGGCCGCTGACATGGAAGAGACCCGCGACAGCCAGGGCCGCACCGAACTCCTGCTCGCCACCCGTGCCAACGACGTTGAGCGGGCGCGCGCCCTCATCGCCGCGGGGGCCGACGTCAACGCCAAGGACATCATCGCCGATACGCCCTTCCTCTACGCCGCAGCGGAAGGCCGTCTCGAGATCCTGCGCCTGATCCTCGCCACCGGCCGCGCCAACCTCGCCGATACCAACCGCTATGGCGGCAACGCGCTGATCCCCGCGGCTCACCACGGCCACCCGGAGGTGGTGCGCGAATTGCTGCAGACGAAGATCGCCGTCGACCATGTCAACCGCCTCGGCTGGACCGCCCTGCTCGAGACCATCATCCTCTCGGACGGCGGCCCGACGCACCAGGACATCATGGCCCAGCTCATCGCCGCCGGCGCCGACGTGAACCTGAGGGACGGCGAGGGCGTGTCGCCGCTGACCCACGCACGGCAGCGCAGATACACCGAAATGGTGCGGATGCTCGAAGCGGCAGGGGCGAAATAAGCGTTCAGCGGTCATCCCGGCTCATCCACTTCAGCGCATAGGGAACGAACCACGCATTGCCGCGATACCAGAACTTGGTCGGCGGCTCGCTGTCGAACACGCTCTCCCCGCCTTGCTGGCCCAGGATGCGCCGCGCGATCTTGCGGCCGAACAGGGTCCCCATCGGCACACCCGCGAAGCAGTAGCCGCTGCCGTAGTAAACGCCGTCATGGCAGCCGATGCGCGGCGTGATGTCGAAGGTGCCACCGCATTTTCCCGTCCACACGTGGTCGAACTGGATGCCATCCATGTCGGGGAAGATGCGCAACAGCCGCTGCTGCAGGCGCTCCGCCATGATGCGCAGGTCAGCGTTGATCTCGCCGGTCAGCCCGCCGAAGGTCATGCGCGTGTTGTCGCCCGGCGCTATCCGCATCCAGTCGACGTTGAAGTTCCAGTCGATGAAGGTCCGGTCGCCCGGCAGCAGCGCGCGGATGCGGTTCTCGCTCATTGGCGCCGTCACCGCTTGGTAGGCGTGAAACGGCATGATGCGGCGCTGCAGCCAGGGGAATTCCCGCCCGCCATAGCCGTTGGTGGCGAAGACGAGGTCGCGCGCCTCGATCTTGGCGCCCTTCACGAACACCGTGAAGCCTTGAGCCTCCTTGCGGAAGCCGTAGACCGGTGTGAAAGCGCATATGGTGACGCCCGCAGCGCGCGCCGCGTCGAGCAGGCCCTGGTGGTAGAGCCCGGGGTGCAGACCTGCATGATCGGGAATGCGCACGCCGCCGAAATAATGGTCGGTCGAGATTTCCTCGCGCTGTTCGGCCCGGCTCACCGTCTGGAACGGCTCGCCCAGATGCTTTTCGCGCAGCGCGAATTCGCGCGCCATGTCGTCGTACATTTTCGACGACGTGGCGAGCAGCAGCCGGCCCTGCTGCTTGTAATGGCAATGGATGTTCTCGTGCGTGACGACGTCCTTCACCGCGAGGAAGGCCTCCATCAGCTCGCCATAGGTTGCCTTGGCCTTGTCGAGTCCCTCCGTCTCCAGGATCTCGCCGAAGGAATGCTTGAGCGTACGCCCGACATAGCCCGCATTGCGCGTCGAGGCACCATGGCCCGGCTCCTTGGCCTCGAACACCGTCACCTGCCGCCCGCCGCGGGCGAGGTTGATCGCCGCATTGAGTCCGGTGATGCCCGAACCGACGATGGCAACGTCGGTGCGCCTGGGCGGGGCAGCACGCGCGCCGTCTTCATGCGGGGCAGCGCGCCACCAGTAGGGGTCGAAGGAGGCCTTGTTACTCAAGGCCGGGCTGCCGAAGGCCATGTCAGGCCGCCTTTCCGTAGCGCCGTTCGTCCATGCGGTCCTTCAGCTGCATGTACCAGTATCCGGCCTGCACGCCGACGCGGCCGAAGGGCCCGCCCGCCCACTGCGGCGCGTAGGCGTCGAAGCGGCGGTACTCGTCGTCCTTGGCGCCGATCGCCCGCGCCATCAGGATGCCGCCCATCGCGGTGGTATTCATGCCATGGCCGCCGAAGGCCGTGGCCCACCACTGCCCCTGCCCGTCCGTTCCGATCAGCGGCATGAAATGCCGCGCATATCCCATCAGCCCCGCCCAGGCATAGTCGATGCGCGGCTTGCCGAGTTCGGGAAACACCGACACCATGTCGCCCCTCATGCGCTCGGCGAGGTGTGCTGGCTCCGAAACCCGCGTGGTGATCGCCCCGCCCCACAGCAGGCGGCCCTCGTCCACGAGACGGTAATAATTGCCGGCGCGCCGCGTATCCGAAATGGCGCTCCGTGTACGGATCACATCCTGGGTGAGGGGCTCCGTTACCGCCACATAGGTCGCCACCGGCAGCACCGCGCGGCCCGTCGGCTGATGCAGCGACCTGTCGAGGGAGGAAACGCAATAGACGATGTTGGCCGTCCGCACTTCGCCCTGCGCCGTCCGAACCGACCACACCGCACCCTGCTTCTCCACCGACATGGCCGGCGACATCTCGAAGACCTTCGCTCCTGCGGCTTCCGCCTTCTTGGCGATCATCAGCGCATAGCGCAGCGGGTGCATGTGGAACGCCGTGGGGTCAAAGGAAGACTGGAAGTAGCGCCGGGTGTTCACCCGCGCCCGCGTCTCGGCCACATCGAAGAATTCCATCGGCTGGCCATAGTCGCGGGTCATCTCGGCGACCGCCGCCTGCTTCTCGGCGGCATTGGAATAGCGGATGCAGCCCTGCCAGCCGTCGCCCATCCTGATCGAGGGGTCGGTTTCGGCGATCTCGCGGCGGACGAACTCGGTGCCGTGGCGCGAGAGCTGATACAGCGCCTGGGCTGCCGGCAGGCCCACCCGCTTCGCCACATTGCCCATGCCCTCGGCAAAGCCGTTGGAGACGAAGCCGCCGTTCCGCCCCGAGGCGCCCCAGGCCACCCGCTTCGCCTCGAGCAGCACCACCGACTTGCCCCGACGCGCCAGTTCCAGCGCCGTGGTGAGGCCCGCCAGCCCCGCCCCGACCACGCAGGCATCGGCCTCCACCCGCCCGCTCAGGGCAGGCCGCGGCGCCCCGCGGTCCACGGTGGCCTCGTACCAGGTCATTTCGGAACAGTTCGCGTCGATCATTTTCAAGCCTCAGGCGAAACGCGCCGGTTGCCCCCGCCCCACGCCTTCCGCTATGGAACGCCCCATGCGCTTCACTTCAGGCAAAGACTTCGCCAACCGGCACCAGAAGGCCGTCACCATATTCGGCATGTCCGGCGTGGGCAAGACGACGCTCTCGAACCTCCTGCAGGATTCGGGCTGGTACCACTATTCCGTCGATTACCGCATCGGCACCCGCTACATGGGCGAACACATCGTCGACAATTTCAAGCGCGAGGCGATGCGCGTCCCTTTCCTGCGTGACCTGCTGCTGTCGGACTCGATCCATATCCAGTCCAACATCACCTTCGATCACCTGAAGCCGCTCTCGACCTATCTCGGCAAGCCCGGCAACCCGGACAAGGGCGGCATCTCCTTTGCAGAATACAAGAAGCGCCAGGCCCAGCACCGCGCGGCGGAGATCTCGGCCCTGCTCGACGTCCCGACCTTCGTCGGCAAGGCGCGCGACATCTACCAGTACAACAACTTCGTCTGCGATTCCGGCGGCTCGCTGTGCGAGGTGGTGGACCCCATGAACCCGCTCGATCCCGTCCTCACCTGCCTCGCCGAGAACACCCTGCTGCTCTACATCGAGGGCACGCCCGAACATACCAGGATGCTGGTCGATCGCTTCCGCAAGCACCCGAAGCCGATGTACTACCAGCCGCAGTTCCTCGAGACCAAGTGGGCCGAATACAAGGCCATCAACGGCATCTCGAAGGACGACGACGTCGACCCCGACGGCTTCGCCGTCTGGGGCTTCGAGCAGCTGCTCCACCACCGCATCCCGCTCTACAAGGCGATTGCCGACAATTTCGGCTACACGGTCCGAATGCGTGACGTGCCCAGCGTCCAGTCCGAAGAGGACTTCACCGCACTCGTCGCCAACGCCATCGCAAAGTAATTCTCATGCCCATCCGCATCCCGAACGATCTTCCCGCCCGCCGCACGCTCGAATCCGAGGGCGTGATGGTCCTGACGGAGGCCACCGCCGCCCGCCAGGACATCCGCCCGCTGAGGATCGGCCTCCTCAACCTGATGCCGAACAAAATCAAGACCGAGACGCAGTTCGCCCGCCTCATCGGCGCCACGCCGCTGCAGGTTGAGCTGAGTCTCGTCAAGATCACCAGTCACACGCCCAAGAACGCCGACCCCGAGCACATGCTCGCCTTCTACGAGGACTGGGAGGACGTGAAGGACCAGAAGTTCGACGGCTTCATCGTCACCGGCGCCCCCGTCGAGCTGCTCGAGTTCAGCGACGTCAACTACTGGGACGAACTCTCGCGCATCTATGACTGGACGCAGACGCATGTTCATTCCACCTTCAACATCTGCTGGGGTGCGCAGGCAGCACTCTGGCACTTCCACAAGGTGCCGAAGCACGCGCTGCCGAAGAAGCGCTTCGGCGTCTACACCCACCGCAACCTGAAGCCCAATTCGCCCTACCTGCGCGGCTTCTCGGACGATTTCTCGATCCCCGTGTCGCGCTGGACCGAGAACCACCGCGCCGACCTGCCGGATGGCCGCGGCCTCGAGCTGCTGATGGAGTCGGACGAGGCGGGCCTCTGCCTGATCAACGATCCGGCGAAGCGTTCGCTCTACATGTTCAACCACATCGAGTACGACACGACCTCGCTGTCGGACGAGTACTGGCGCGACCGCACGGCCGGCAAGGCCATCGAACTTCCGGTGAACTATTTCCCGAAGAACGATCCCGAACAGCCGCCGGAAAACCGCTGGCGCAGCCACGCGCATCTCCTGTTCGGCAACTGGATCAACGAGGTCTACCAGACGACACCCTTCGACCTCGCGAAAATCGGTGGTTGATCCTTCGTCTCGTTTGGCGTCGTCCCGGCCTCCTCCGGGGCGACGCCGCAAGGCCCGCACGCCATCTGCCGCTTTCAATTCGTCGGGAACCCGGGTTAGGCTGTCACTCCAACCGCGGGGTGCCCGATGCCCGAACGTCAGCTCCTCCTGCTTCGCCACGCCAAGGCCGTGATCGGCGAAGGCATGGAAGACTTCGACCGTCCGCTCGCCCTTCGCGGCGAGCAGGCGGCGCAGACCATTGGCCGTTATCTTGCGCAGCATGGCCTGGTTCCCGATCTCGTCCTGTGTTCGCCCGCCCGCCGCACCAGCCAGACCTGGGAGATCGTCGCGCGCGAATTGCCCGAAGCGGAAGTCCATTTGGTCGAGGCGCTCTATGACTTCGGCGATGGCGAGGCGCTGCTGCAGGTCATCCGCGAACAGGGCGGCGGCGCCAGAAGGCTGCTGCTCGTCACCCATAATCCCGCGACGCAGAACCTCGCCCTCGCGCTGACCGGAACGGGCGACAGGCTGTTGCGCCGCCAGATGCTGGAGAAATATCCCACCGGCAGCCTCGCCGTCCTCACCTTCACGGGCAGCGGCTGGCAGGACCTGATGGACGCCCAGGGCCGGCTCGATGCCTTCGTCCGCCCGCGCGACATCCCCTGACACTTTCCCTTGCGTTGCAGCCTGAACCGCACCACTTATTGGCTCACGAAAGGGGTACCGGCAGATCGTTACGCTGACCGACATCGTTGACGGCACGCGCATCGCCGCCGGAGGGCTTTCGGATTTCGCCACTGGGCTGGTGAACCCCTCCGTCCGCCTCGGCGTCACCGGCCTGTCGCGCGCCGGCAAGACCGTGTTCATCACGGCACTTGTCAGCGCGCTGCTGAAGGGCGGCCGATTCCCGGCCTTCGAAGCGCTGAGCGGCGGCCGCATCACCCGCTGCTATCTCGAACCACAACCCGACGACAGCCTGCCGCGCTTCGCCTTCGAATCCCACACCCGGGCTCTCACCGGCGATGGCCGCCACTGGCCCGAGAGCACCAGCCGCATCAGCCAGCTGCGCATCACCGCCGAATACGCGCCGCGTGGCTTGATCGCGCGCAACCTTGGCAGCGGCAAGCTCCACATCGACATCGTGGATTATCCCGGCGAATGGCTGCTCGACCTGCCGCTGATGCGCATGAGCTATGCCCAGTGGTGCGCTGCCACGGTGGCCGCCAGCCGGGCCCCACCGCGGCTGGAACATGCCGGAGATTGGCATGCGCTGCTGTCGACGCTCGATGCGGGCAAGCCCGCCGACGAGCAGGATGCCATCACCTCGGCCGAGGTCTTCACCGCCTATCTGGCGCGCTGCCGCAAGGACGACGTCTCGCTGTCCACCCTCCCGCCGGGGCGCTTCCTCATGCCGGGCGATTACAAGGGCTCGCCACTCCTCGCCTTCGCCCCCCTCGACATTGCTCCGGATACGGAGCTTCCCAGGGGATCGCTCGGCGCCTTGATGGAGCGGCGCTACCAGGCCTATGTCTCCACCATCGTGAAGCCCTTCTTCTATGGTCACTTCGCGAGGCTCGACCGGCAGATCGTGCTGGTCGACGCGCTGACGGCGCTCAATGCGGGAGCCTCAGCCGTGAAGGACCTGCAGCACGCGCTGGCCGATATCCTCGCCTGCTTCCGGCAGGGTCAGAACTCGATCCTCTCCAGCCTGTTCGGCCGCCGCATCGACCGCGTCCTGTTTGCCGCCACCAAGGCAGACCTGCTGCACCACACCAGCCATGACCGGCTGGAGAACATCCTCAGGCTCATCGTCGAGCATGCGATGGAGCGCGCCGAATATTCGGGCGCCACCATCGATGTCGCGGCGCTGGCCGCCATCCGCGCCACGCGCGAGGCGAGTGTGCGCCAGAAGGGCGAAACACTGGAATGCATCGTCGGCACGCCGCTCGCCGGCGAGCATGTCGGCGGCACCGCGTTCGACGGCACCACCGAGGCGGCGATCTTCCCGGGCGACCTCCCCAAGGATGCGCAGAAGGCGCTCGACGGCTCGCTCGAGGGCAGCCTCAAATTCGTGCGCTTCCGCCCGCCCCTGCCGAAGGATGGCACATGGCCGGCTATCCGCCTCGACCGCGCGATGGAATTCCTGCTGGGAGACCGCTTCCAATGAGCGACGCGCCCCGCAATCCCCAGGCTTTCGTGCTCGAAACGCCCGCGCGCGAGGACGAACCGCAGAGGCAGCCGCGCGCCATCACCGGCATCACCTTCGAGCCGGAGGTGGACGAGGGCGCGCTCATCGTCATGCCACCCGCCGTGGCGCGGCCGGCGCGTTTCCGCTGGGGTGCGCTGCTTGCCTCTGCCCTCTTCACCCTCGTCACCATGTGGGCGGGCCTCTCCATCTCGAAGCTGGTGGAGGATTTCTTCGCGCGCTCGCCCATCCTGGGCTGGACGGCGCTGGGCGTGGCCGCCGTTGCGGCGCTGGCCGCACTCGTCATCATCCTGCGCGAGATCTGGGCCTTGGCGCGGCTCCGCCGCATCGAGCACATCCAGGTCGATGCCGCGCATGCCATCAACACCGATGATACCGCCGCGGCCAAGCGCGCCGTCGACAGCCTGAAGACGCTTTATGCCGGCCGCCCCGATGCGCAGCTGGGCCTGCGCGAGATGAAGCGCTACGAGGGCGACATCCTCGACGGGCGTGATCGCATCCGTCTCGCCGAGCGCCATCTCGTCGACTGGCGCGATGGCGAGGCCCACCGCATCATTGCCCACGCGGCCCGCCGCATCACGTTGCTCACCACCGTGGCGCCCACCGCCGCCCTCGACATCCTCCTCGTCGCCGCCCAGAACCTACGCATGATGCGCGAGCTGGCGACACTCTATGGCGGCCGCCCCTCGACGCTCTCGACGCTGCGGCTCGCCCGCATGGTGCTGAGCCATCTTGCGCTGACGGGCGGCATCGCGCTCTCCGACAACCTGCTGCAGCACGTTGTCGGCCGCGGATTGCTCGGCCGCCTTTCGGCGCGTTTCGGCGAGGGCACGGTGAACGGCATTCTCACAGCCCGGGTCGGCCTTGCGGCACGCGACGTCTGCCGCCCCATTCCGCAGGAAACCTCCGCCAAGGATACGCTGGGCAGCCTGATGAAGGAACTCGTCTCCGCCGCCCCGCAGGAGAAGCCGGAGTGAAGCCCCTGGCGGCCCTGCTCATCCTCGCTGCGCTGGCGGGCCCGGCCGCCGCGGAGAGCCGCGGCACCCGCATCGCCATGGCCGTGGCCCTGCTCGACGTCAGCACGGAGCAATGCGCAGGCCTTCTCAAGGTCGACGAGATGGTGAAGGCCACCCTGTTCGAGCACTTCCACGAATACGACATCGCCGGCCTCGCCTCGCTGCTGTCGCGCCCGCTCAACAGCTTCTACGAAGACTTCACCTACCAGGCGAAGCAGGGCCGTGCTGCCTTCTGCCGCGAGGCGCCACGTCAGGCGGCGCGCACCGGCTATCCCGTCTTGCTTTCGGGTGGCGGCTGATGTTCCTCACCTTCTTCACCGAGCTCAAGGCCGCGGGCATTCCCGTTTCGCTCAAGGAATATCTCACCCTCATCGAGGCGCTCGACACAGGCCTTGCGCAGCATTCGACCGATGAGTTCTATTATCTCTCCCGCGCCGCGCTGGTGAAGGACGAGCGCAACCTTGACCGGTTCGACCTCGTCTTCGGTCATGTCTTCAACGGCCTCGCCAGCCCCGGCGACGCGCTGCTCGCCGAGATCCCCGAGGAGTGGCTGCGGAAACTCGCCGAGAAGCACCTGACCGAGGACGAGAAGAAGCTGGTCAAGGCGTTGGGCGGACTCGACAAGATTCTCGAGGAACTGAAGAAGCGCCTCGAGGAGCAGAAGGGCCGCCACCAGGGCGGCTCGAAATGGGTCGGCACCGCCGGCACCTCGCCCTTCGGGGCCTATGGCTACAATCCCGCCGGGGTGCGCATCGGGCAGGACAGGAACCGCAACAACGCCGCCGTCAAGGTGTGGGACAGGCGCGAGTTCAAGGACCTCGACGACACGGTGGAACTCGGCACCCGCAACATCAAGGTGGCGCTGCGCCGCCTGCGCAAGTTCGCGCGCGAGGGGGCGGCCGAGGAACTCGATCTCCCCGACACCATCCGCTCCACCGCCCGCCAGGGCTGGCTCGACGTGAAGCTGGTGCCGGAGCGCCGCAACACGGTGAAGGTGCTGATCTTCTTCGACGTCGGCGGCTCCATGGACCCGCACATCCGCATCTGCGAGGAGCTGTTCTCGGCGGCCCGCGCCGAGTTCAAGCATCTCGAATATTTCTACTTCCACAATTGCGTCTATGAAGGCGTGTGGAAGAACAACCGCCGCCGCAATGACGAACGCCTCGACACCTGGAAACTGCTCCACACCTACCCGCACGACTACAAGGTGATCTTCGTCGGCGATGCCTCGATGAGTCCCTTCGAGCTCACCCTTGAGGGTGGCTCGGTCGAGCACTGGAACGCGGAGCCAGGCCTCACCTGGCTCGCCCGCATCGCCGCCACCTATCCCAGGGCGGTGTGGCTCAATCCCTCGAGCGAGAAATACTGGAGCTATTCCCCCTCGATCAGCCTCGTCTCCCGCACCTTCGAGGGCCGCATGTTCCCGCTCACTCTCGAAGGCATCGACCGCGCCATGCGCGAACTGGTGCGCTAGACAACCTCCGAAAGAACTGAAGACGTATTCGACGGAATGTCCCGTGTCGCTGCGTCTCTCCTGCATCGGACAAAACGGAGTATCACGATGCGGAAATCGAAGCTTCTTCTCCTCGGTGCGGGCGCGGCGGCCCTGCTCACGCTCGGCGGCCTCGCCGGCCTCGCCCAGGCCGACATGGACGGTGGCGGAATGGGCGGCGGCCGCTGCGGCATGTGGCGCGGCGGCGGCCATGGCATGATGGGCCGCCAGCTCATCGAGCGCTACGACGCCAACAAGGATGGCGTGGTCACCCAGGCCGAGATCGACCAGAACCGTCAGCAGTGGCTTGCCGAGTTCGACACCAACAAGGACGGCACCCTGTCGCTCGACGAATTCAAGATGCTGTGGCTGAAGAACCGCAACGAGATGATGGTGCGCGAATTCCAGTTCTTCGACCGCGATGGCAATGGCCAGGTCACGATCGAGGAATACAAGGGCCCGATGGCCGACATCGTGGCCAATCGCGACACCAACAACGATGGCTCGCTCGGCGCCGACGATCGTCCCGGGCGTGATGGCCAGGGCTGGCGCCAGGGCCGCGGCATGATGCGCCACGGCATGATGGGCGGTGGCCGGATGGGCGGCGGCGGCAACTGCGGCGATGGCGACGGCCCGGGCCAGCCCGGCGAGGCGCCGGATGATGCGCCGGACGGCTCGCCGGACGAGCCCGCCAACCCCTGATGAAGAAGGAAGACCCGGGCCCTGGTGCCCGGGTCTTTTCTTTTTCCTCCATTGCCGTCATCTAGGGGCATCGACAGCACCCGATGGACAGCGCACCCGTGACGGAGTTCACCCCTCTCGCCGGCCTTGCCGGCGGCATTCTCATTGGCCTCTCGGCGGTCCTGCTGATGGCGGGCTACGGCCGCATTGCCGGCATTTCCGGCATTTTCGCCGCGCTGCTGGGCCGCTGGCAGCCGGACAATGCCTGGCGGCTGCTGTTTGTTGCCGGGCTTCTCGCCGGCACCATTCTCGCCGCGCTCGCCGGCGGCTTTGATTCGGACAGCATGGCCTTCCCGGGCAACCCGCTGACCACCGTTCTCGGCGGCTTCCTGGTCGGCCTCGGCACGATGCTGGGGGCGGGCTGCACCTCCGGCCACGGCATCTGCGGCCTCGCCCGCCTGTCGGTGCGCAGCATGGTGTCGACGGCGGTGTTCATGTTCTTTGCCGTCGCCACCGTCTTTCTCATGCGTCACGTGATCGGAGCCTGACATGGGCAAGCTCACCGCACTTCTCGCGGGCCTCCTGTTCGGCGCCGGCGTCACCGTCTCGGGCATGGTCAACCCGATGAAGGTGCAGAACTTCATGGATATCTTCGGCCGCTGGGATCCGACGCTCGTCTTCGTCATGGCCGCCGCGCTGGCCGTCACCTATGCGGGCTACCGCATGGTGCTCAGGGCGCCGCGCCCGCGCTTTGCGCCGGCCTTCATCCTGCCGTCGCTGCAGGGCATCGACGAGCGGCTGATCGGCGGCGCGGTGGTCTTCGGCCTGGGCTGGGGCCTCACGGGCTTCTGCCCGGGCCCCGCCATCGCATCGCTGGTCTTCGGCTACTGGCCGTCGGTTCTTTTCGTCGTCGCCATGGCCGCCGGAATGGCGGTCGCCCGCCACCTGTTCCTCGGCACGGACGAGTCGCCCTCGGCCGATGGCTAGGCCTTCTTCACCCCGCAGGTGTTGACGCCGATGATCGAATAGAGCGGGCAGTTGCCGATCAGCGCCGTCAGCAGCGGAACGACGCCGATCCAGCCGACCCAGTTGTAGCCCGTGGCAGGCGCAAGCAGCGCATACCACAGCAGCGCCAGGCCAATGACGATGCGCAGCACCCTGTCGATGCCGCCGACGTTCTTGCTCATGCGAGTCTCCCTTGCTTCGATGGCCTCACCATGCGCCGCGCCGCCGCCCCTGTCTGTGACTTGCTCACAATCCCTCGGCGAGTCGCGCCAGGCGCTGGGGCGCTGCGACCACGATGCTGCGGCGCTCGATTTCCACCAGCCCCTCGCCCGCGAACTGCTTCAGCAGCCGGCTCACCACCTCGCGCGCCGTGCCCAGTTCGGTGGCGATCTCCTGGTGCGTCAGCGCCAGGGGTGCTCCGGCGCGCTCGGCGAGGAAGCGCGCCAGCCGCCGGTCCACCTGGCGCTGCGACACGTCCTGCACGAGCCCGATGAGGTCGCGCAGCCTGACGCCATAGGACGAGAACACGAAGCGCCGGAAGGCCGGCGACTCCGCCATCAGCTCCTCGAACAGCGGCTTCGGAACGGCCAGCGCCTCGACCTCCGTCTCGGTCATGCCTTCGGCATCATAGTCGGCGCCGGCGAGCAGGCAGGCCGTGGTCAGCACGCAGGTTTCACCGGGCCCCACGCGATAGAGCATCAGCTCGCGCCCTGAACTGGTGACGGTCGAGACCTTCACGCTTCCCGCCGTGACGATGAGGAACGCCGCGCAGGCCTGCCCCGGCTGGAACACCGCCTGTCCGCGCTTCAGCGCCACGGGCCGCGCCGCCGCAAGGCGCGCCGCACTGGCGGGCTCGAGCCCGGGAATGGCTTGCGTGTCCATCCTCACATCCGCCCATGCTGTTTCATCAGCGCCAGCAGCGGCTCCACCGGCAGGGCAACCGCAGTGTTGCCATCGCGGCCGGTCATGGTCTCGGCCATCAGCATCGCGTCGATCACCGCCTCCTCGGTGGCCTCGACGGTCGCCTTGAACAGCGCGTCGATCTCGCCATTGCCCAGCGCCTCCATGCGCAGGATGCCGCCGCGCTGGCGAAACGCCGCGGCATTTGCCGTTGAAAAGGCGAGGAAGATGTCGCCGGAGGAATTGTTGGCCACCGTGCCGGTGCGGGCAAGCCCCAGCGGCACGCGCCGTGCGATGCGCTTCAGCTGGTGCGGCAGCAGCGGCGCATCGGTCGCCACGATGGCGATCACCGAGCCCTGCTCCCTGCCGCGCAGCTTGCCCTCGACCAGGTGCCGGCCCACCGGCACGCCCAGCACCGTGAAGTCCTCGCGCCGCCCGAAATTCGACTGCACGAAGACGCCGAGCGTGAAGCGCTGCCCGGCGATCTCGACGACGCGCGAGGCGGAGCCGTTCCCGGCCTTGAAATCATAGGTCAGCATGCCGGTGCCGCCGCCCACGCTGCCCATCGCCACGGGCCCGGAGCGCGCGCCGTCGAGCGCCGCCAGCGTGTGCTCCGCCGTGACGTGGAAGCCGTTGATGTCGTTCAGATCGCCGTCATAGGTTTCCGCCGCCACGGGCAGCCCCCAGTCCTGCCCGGTGCCCACGCCGTGCTGCACCAGCCAGCGGATCGTCGCATCGCGCGTCACGCCGCAGGAATGCGTGTTGGTGATGGTGATCGGCGTCTGCAGCTCGCCCGCCTCGTCGATCCACACCACGCCCGTCATCTCGCCATTGCCGTTGAGCGCGTAGTAGCCCGCCGCGCAGGGCACCTCGGCCCCGGCCCGGCCGCGCGGCAGGATGGCGGTCACACCGGTGCGCACCGGGCCGTGCCCCACCTTCAGCGGCCCCTCGCCCGAAATCAGCGTCACCTGCCCCACCTCGACACCGGGCACGTCGGTGATGGCGTTCCACTCTCCCGGCACACCGGGAAACGCCAGTCCCAGTTCCCGGCCGCGCTTGCGCATGCTCACTGTCGCATCTCCTTCAAAGGGTCACACTCGAACGGTCAAATTCCCGTCAAACCTAGCAAATTTGCTTGCCGCGTCGAGGCCCAGCCTCTTTAACTCGCTGCCGACAGAAGGAGACATGCTTGGCCGGACCGAAACACGCGCACAATCCATGGTGGACGATCGCCTTCCCGCTGCTCGCGGGCGTCCTCGTCATCGCCTATTTCGCCGGTCTGGTGCCGAAGGAACAGCCGCTGTTCTTCGCCATCGAGGCGCTGGTTCTGCTGGGCGCCGTGTTCTCCGCCGTGCACCATGCCGAGGTGGTCGGCAACCGGGTGGGCGAGCCCTTTGGCTCCATCATCCTCGCGGTCTCCGTCACCATCATCGAGGTCGGCCTCATCGTGGCGCTGATGCTGGCGGCCGATGACGGCGGCCCCACCATCGCCCGCGACACGGTCTATTCCGCCGTCATGCTGGTGCTCACCGGCCTCATCGGCCTTTGCCTCGTCGTCGGCGGCCACAAGCATTACGAGCAGACGATCAAGGTCACCGGAACCTCGTCCTATCTCGCCGTGCTCGGCACGCTCACCGTTTCGGCACTCATCCTCCCGAACTTCACCACCTCCACCGCCGGCCCCACCTACAGCGCGGCGCAGCTCACCGCGGTGGCGTTGGTCTCCATCATGCTCTACGGCGCCTTCATGTTCGTGCAGACGGTGCGCCACAGGGATTACTTCCTCACGGCGGCGGATGATTCGGACCTCGATCACTACGAACTCCCCACCAATCAGCAGGCCGGCATCAGCCTCGTCTTCCTCCTCGTTTCCCTGGCGGGCGTCGTGCTGCTCGCCAAGATGCTGGCGCCCGCCCTCGACGACCTGATCGACATGGCAGGCCTGCCGCCGGAGTTCACGGGCGTCGTCATCGCCGCCCTCGTGCTGGCGCCGGAAAGCATCGCGGCGGTGCGGGCATCGCGCGCCAACCGGCCACAGACGGCCATCAACCTGGCGCTCGGCTCGGCAC
Source organism: Hyphomicrobiales bacterium (assembly GCA_046349235.1). GTDB lineage: Bacteria > Pseudomonadota > Alphaproteobacteria > Rhizobiales > Aestuariivirgaceae > Aestuariivirga. The sequence goes on along the minus strand of JAXMCT010000017.1, from coordinate 56,734 downwards.
TGGCCTCGATCGCACTCACCATCCCGGTCATCACGCTGCTCGGCGCCTTCGACAACGTGCAGCTGGCCCTCGGCGTGCCGCCCGCCAAGATTGTGCTGCTGTCGCTCGCGCTCTTCGTCAGCGCGATCACGCTGCTGCCGGGCCGCACCACGGTGCTGCAGGGCTTCGTGCACCTTGGCCTGTTCATCATGTTCGTGGTCGTCGCTGCCGTGCCATAGGCCAGTTTGCGCTTCCCAACGGCACGCCTTCTGCCCCACACTGGCGCGAGGGGGCGGGGATGCCGGCTGAAAGCACGTTCTACTACAAGGAATTCCTGATCGTTCTCGGCGTGGCGGGGCTCGCCGTTCCGTTGTTCCTGCGCGTCGGTGTCAACGCCATTCTGGCCTTCCTCCTCATGGGCGTGCTGCTCAGCCCCGACATCATGGGCAATCTCGCGCATTACGTTCCGGCCCTGTCGTCCCTCAGCATCTCGGACCCCGAAAGCCTTGGCCACATCGCCGATCTTGGCGTCGTCTTCCTGCTCTTCCTGATCGGCATCGAACTGTCCTTCGAGCGCCTCAACACCATGCGCCGCCTGGTCTTCGGGCTCGGCGGGCTGCAGGTGGTGCTGAGCCTCGCGGCCGTCGCCGCCGCAGCCCTGGTCATGGGCTTCGACATGCGCGCCGCACTCGTCGCGGGCGCCGCCCTGTCGCTGTCCTCCACCGCCATCGTGGTGCAGCTCCTGTCCGACTCGAGGCGGCTGGGGTCGCAGACGGGGCGGCTGAGCTTCGCCATCCTGCTGATGCAGGATCTCGCCGTCATCCCCTTCCTGCTGCTGCTCCCCATCCTCGGCCAGCGGGTCGAGGGCAATGTCGCGATCAGCATCCTGCTGGCGCTCCTCCAGGCCGGCGTCGCGGTGGCGATCATCATCGGTGTCGGCCGCTTCCTGCTGCGACCGCTGCTGCGCCTCGTGGCGCGCACCGGCAGCAGCGACCTGTTCATGGCCGCCGCCCTGCTCATCGCGGTGGGCGCGGCTGCCGCCGCCAGTCTCGCCGGCATCTCGATGACGCTCGGCGCCTTCATCGCCGGCCTGATGCTGGCCGAAACCGAGTACCGCCGCGCCATCGAGGCGGTGATCGAGCCCTTCAAGGGTCTCCTCCTCGGCACCTTCTTCCTCGTCATCGGCCTCAAGCTCGATCTCGACACGCTGTTCGCCGCGCCTGTGTACACGCTCTCGATGGCGGTGGGCCTCGTGCTCATGAAGAGCTTCATCGTCTATGTGCTGGCCCGCCTGTTCCGGGTGAACCGCGGCGCGGCACTCGAATCCGCCATGCTGCTCGGCCCCTGCGGCGAGTTCGGCTTCGTCATTGCCGGCACGGCCCTCGCCTATGGCCTGATCGAGGATGCCACCAGCCGCAACATCATGCTGCTGGTGACCCTCACCATGATCGCCCTTCCCCTGCTGGCGAAATACGGGGCGTGGCTCACCAGGTCGCTGCGCCAGCGCGCCGCCGCCGCAAGCGTCAGGACGGTGCTGCCGGAAGACAGCGAGGCCCGCGTCATCATCGCCGGCTTCGGCCGCGTCGGCCATCTCGTCGCCTCGATGCTGGACGAGCACAAGATCCCCTATCTCGCCGTCGACGCCGATGCCGATCTCGTGTCTCGTGAGAGCGCCTCGGGCAGCAGGGTTTATTTCGGCGACGCGTCCAACCCCGAATTCCTCAAGCGCTGCGGCCTCGCCGAGGCCCGCGCGCTGGCCGTCACCATGGACAACCAGATGCGGGTCGACGAGGTGGTGCGTGTGGCCCGCACGCTGCGCGCCGACGTCAAGATCATCGCAAGGGCCCGCGACGAGCGCCATGCCCAGCGGCTCTACACCGCCGGCGTCACCGAGGCCGTGCCCGAAACCATCGAATCGAGCCTGCAGCTCGGCGAGGCGCTGCTGGTCGAGACCGGCGTGCCCATGGGCCTCGCCATCGCCTCCGTGCACGAACGCCGTGACGGCTTCCGCAAGCTGCTGGGCCGCCCGAACCGCAGGCAGGAGCTGGAACTGGCGAGAAAGCGCCTGAGACGCGAGAAATCGGCAGGATAGGAATATCCCGCCGAGGGCAATAGCCAGATTGTGTAGCATGCGCCTTTCTGGCACGTCGAGCGCGCGCTGTCAAGGACTAAATTCCGCTCGGCATATTTTCCTGAATGTCCTCTCCCGCAAGGCGCGAGAGGAAGGGGCCACGACGCAGATCGTCCCTTCGTCCTCACTTCACCTTGCCCGGGCTTGACCCGGGCATCCTTTCCGCGCCCCCGCAAAAAAGGATCGCCGGGTCAAGCCCGGCGAAGGTGGACTTGGGTGACGGCCAGGAGCCTTACGAAACGCCCAGCTTCTTCTGCAGGTTGGAGCTCGAGGTGGTGTACTGGAACATCAGCCGCTCGCCCGGGTTCTTCAGCTTGAACACCTTCTGCGCCATCAGCGCCGCCTCGTGGAACCCCGACAGGATCAGCTTCAGCTTGCCGGGATAGGTGTTGATGTCGCCAATGGCGAAAATGCCCTCGACCGAGGTCTCGAACTTCTCGGTGTCGACGGGGATCAGGTTCTCATGCAGGTTCAGGCCCCATTCCGCCACGGGACCCAGCTTCATGGTCAGCCCGAAGAACGGCAGCATGGCATTGCAGGGAACGTCGAAGCTCTGCCCGTCATTGCCCTTCACCGTGGCGGCGGAAAGCACGCCACCCTCGCCCTTGAGCCCCGTCACCTGGCCGAGCCTGAAGCCCATTTTCCCGGCCTCCACCAGCTCGCGCATCTTCTTCACCGAGTCGGGTGCTGCGCGGAATTCGTCGCGGCGGTGCAGCAGCGTCAGGCTTTTCGCGATGGGCTGCAGGTTGATGGTCCAGTCGAGGGCCGAGTCGCCGCCGCCGACGATCAGCACGTCCTTGCCGCGCAGCGCCTCCATCTTCTTCACCGAGTAGAACACCGAGGACGCCTCATAGGCCTCGATTCCGGGGATCGGCGGCTTCTTCGGCTGGAACGAGCCACCGCCCGCCGCAATCACCACCACCTTGGAGCGGAACCTGAGGCCGCCATCGGTCTCGACCTCGAAGTCGGCATCGCCGAGCTTCTTCACCGCCGTGACCATGTGGTTGAAGTGGAACTCCGGATGAAACGGCTTGATCTGCTCCAGCAGCCGCGTGGTCAGTTCGGCGCCGGTCACGATGGGCAGGGCCGGAATGTCGTAGATCGGCTTCTCGGGGTAGAGTTCGGCGCACTGCCCGCCCGGCCGGTCGAGGATGTCCACCACATGGCAGCGGATGTCGAGGAGGCCCAGTTCGAACACGGCGAAAAGGCCGCAGGGGCCAGCGCCGATGATGACGGCATCCGTGGTGATCACATCCGACATTGGCCTCTGGCCCTCCTCAGAACTGCTTTTCGGGAACCTTCACGCGCAAGCCGTCCAGCGCGTCCGACACCTTGATCTGGCAGGAGAGGCGGGAATTGTCGCGGACGTCGAAGGCGAAATCCAGCATGTCCTCTTCCATCGGGTTGCGCGCACCCACCTTCTCCACCCAGTCGGGTTCGATGTAGACATGGCAGGTGGCGCAGGCGCAGGCGCCGCCGCAATCGGCGTCGATGCCGGGCACCTGGTTCTTCACCGCGGTCTCCATGACCGACATGCCGGGAAGCCCGTCGACCGTCTGCTCGGTGCCGTTGTGCTGGATGAAAGTGATCTTGGCCATGAGGAATCCACAGAAAGGCGTTCGTTTTGTCGAACGGGTTTCTAGGGGATCATCCGCCGAAACACAACTGCGCGCGCGTCAGCCCACCGCCGCCGGATAGGCGCCGCGCGCCGCCTCGCGGAATTCCGCCGCCGCCGCCCTCAGCCCCTGCAGGCGCAGCAGCCGCAGCGGCACGTCGGCGAAGGCCAGCACCTCGAGGCAGGCGGCCAGGTTCTGCAACTTCAGCGCGCCAACTGAGGCCGCAGACCCTTTGAGCGTGTGCGCGGCAAACTTCCAGTCGAGCGCCGTGCCGGCCTCTTCCAGCAGCTTCAGCGTGGCCGGCAGCTGGACCAGGAAAAGCCCCAGCACCTCCTCCGCAAGCCTTTGATCATGCATGGTATTATGCTCAAGGCCCAGGCGGTCGAACACCGCACTGTCAGCGCCTTGCCTGAGTTTCGCACCGGCCATCGACACCACCTCGCATACGCCCCTTCCAGCAGCCTACGCCGCAAGCCTTGGCAGATCGTAAAGGACCGCCGAATTCCGCAATTTTTTCAAGGGCGCCGTGGGCTTTAACCAATTTTTAAATATTCGTGCCCGGGAGGCGGATGGCGGGTTCAACCGGCCCTCCCGATGGGCTATGGTAAACTTTGCGAAGCCGTGCCCGGATGGCACTCGCCAGCAGCCCGGACACAAAAAAGCCGGGCGGCGGCAGCATCCGTTGCGGCCGGGGCAAGGGCGGCATCCCAAAGGGAGCCGCAGGTTTGTAACAGTGCGGGATAAAGATACATGGCCAACACGACCGACACGCGCCGTTCCGACCGTCGCCAGGCCGAAGCAGACAGGCGCGACGCGCCGCGGCTGTCGGGCGAGCCGGTGAAGGGCCGCCCCGCCAACGAGAACGATCCCGGCACCGCCATGCTGCTGGCCAAGATGCGCCGCCGCCCCTCCTTCACGCCCTATGCGCTGGTTTCGGTGATTCTCACCGCCCTGTGGTCGGGCGGCTGGTTCTTCGCCAATTCCGGCGCGCTGGGCGGTGAGCAGCCTGCCTCCGCCCTGCTGCAGGCCTTCGCCCTGCTGCTGGTGCCCGTCGCGGTGATCTGGATCGGTGCCTTCACCCTGTGGCGCGCCGCCGACATGCGCCAGGTGTCGGAAGCCCTGTTCCAGTCCGCCATGCGCCTCGTCCGCCCGCAGGACATCGCCACCGAGGGCCTCACCTCGATCGCCCAGGCCGTGCGCTCCGAGGTCGACCTCCTCGTCGGCGGCGTCGAGCACGCGGTGCAGCGCGCCGCGGTGCTCGAGGAAATCGTCCACAAGGAAATCGCCGCCATCGAGCGTGCCTTCGGCGGCAACGAGGAGCGCATCCGCAACCTCGTCGCCGGAATCGAGAACCAGCGCTCGGCGCTGCACCAGGCGGCCCTGCTCATCTCGAACGACACCAACCCGCTCATCACCCGGCTGGAGAACAATACCAAGAACCTCGACGGCATCATGATGTCCGCCCAGGACACGCTGGGCCGCCTCGAGGGCGGCTTGCGCGAGATCTCGGGCTCGATCGTCCGCGCCATGGACGACATGGCCGACCGCGCCAACGCGGCGGGCTCCGAGGTCAGCATGCAGACGGCCCACATGGAGGACGTCTCGACCCAGATGATCGGCCAGCTGCGCGACTTCTCGCACCAGGTCGGCTCGCACATCGAGCAGATGAAGATGGCCTATTCGGCGCTGAATTCCGAGACCGTCGATTTCAGCCGCACCGTGCAGGACATGGAAGGCAACATGACGGGCCTGGTGCGCAACGCCGTCGATTCGCTGGCCGCCGTGCACGAGGACATCGCCCGCGTCATCGAGCGCTCGAGCGTCGCCTCGGCCGACCAGATCCGCCAGCAGGTGGCCGAACTGGCCGACGTGGTGCAGACCACCGGCAGCAACCTCGGCTTCCACCTCAAGTCGATTTCCGACGACGTGACCGGCAATCTCGAGCGCGTCAGCGTCGATACCACCCATCTTCTCGAACAGAGCCGCAGCCTCGTCACCCAGGGCATGCAAACCGTCGCCTCGGACTATATCGAGCGCGTCGCCCAGTCGCGTGCCGAGCTCATCACCTATCTCGACCAGTCGGCGGCCGGCGTCGCCGCGGCGGTCGACGAAGCGACCGACAGCGTGGCGGGCCGCCTCAACGCGGCGGGCACGCAATTCCTCACCGGCCTCGACCAGACCTCGGCGGCGCTGCTCGAGGAGCTGGGCTCGATGAGCACCGGCGTCTCCGGCCGCATCGAGCAGACCACCGGCCGCCTCATCGACGAGATCGGCAACCGCGCCGACACCATCATCACCAGGCTCGACGATTCGGCCGGCGGCGTCTTCGCCCGCCTCGACGAGCAGGCCGGCCTCATCTCGACCCGGGTCGAGGAAACCGCCGCCCGCCTTCTCTACACCATCGAGGACCGCACGGCCGCCGCCGCGGCGCGCGTCGGCGAGGCCTCGTCCCAGGTGCTCGCGGCACTCGACCAGCAGAACGTCGATTCGGCCGACCGCGTCACAGAATCCGCGGCGCGCGTCGAAATGGCGATCGCCCGTGCCACCGACGAGTTCACGGCGCGCATCGGCGCCACCCAGGGCGATGTCGTGGCCCGCGTCGACGACGCCGTCTCGGCGGCCCTCGCCCGCATCGAGGACACCTCGGCCGAACTCCGTGCACTGATGAACCAGACCAGCGGCGACGTGCTCGGCCAGCTCGATGGCCGCACCCGCGACATGCTCGACCAGCTCGACAGCATTCTCGGCACGGCGAACAACCGCCTGTCGGAAGCCTCCAGCACCTTCCACGCCGTCATCAGCCAGACCAGCGACCGCCTGGAAGACCGCATCGGCGTCTCGGGCGAGGCGCTCAACGCGCTCATGGCGACGGCGGTGGAAACCGCGCGCTCGCGCATCGACGAGGCCTCGGGCCTGTTCCACGACATCGTCGAGCAGGTGACGGGCAACATCGAGCAGCGTCTCGGCACCTCCACCACCGTGATCGAGGACCAGGTGTCGCGCGCCATCGCCGCCGCCTCGGGCCGCCTCGACGACACCACCCGCATGTTCCAGGACCTGATCGGCGGCGCCTCGGAGGAGATCGAGCGCCGGGTCGACGGCGCGGCCGAACGTTTCTACGGCCAGATCGAGACCAGCGTCAGCGCCGCCACCGGCTCGCTCGACCAGGCGAACCGTACCTTCCAGGACGTCATCACCGGCACCGCCGGCAGTGTCGTCAGCCAGATCGGCACCGCGACGCGCGAGATCATCGGCTCCGTCGAGACCACGGTGAACGACGCCTTCAGCCGCTTCGAGAACTCCGCCACCTCCTTCCAGTCGCTCATCGCCGGTTCGGCGGACGATCTGGAGCAGAAGGTCGACGGCGCGGCGGAGCGCCTCTATGTGCGCATCGCCGAGACCGCCGAGCAGGTGACGAGCCGCATCGACGACGTCAACGACCAGGTCAACGCCCGCCTCGGCGACACGTCGGACACGGTTGCCGCGCGAATCGAGACGGTGTCGCGCTCCATCAACGACCTGATGGCGCAGACCAGCAGCACCATCACCGCCCACCTCAAGGACACGGCCGAGATCGTCAACCGCGAGATGGCCGAGTCGGGCGTGGCGCTGGCCGAGCGCATCGAGAATTCCGGGGGCCAGGTCACCGACAAGCTGATCACCGTGTCCGACAGCTTCACCCACAACCTGGCACGGGCCCGCGAGGACCTGCTGACCATGATCACCACCTCGTCCGAGGACGTGACCAAGCGCCTCGCCGACACGACCATGCAGCTCTACGCCAAGCTCGACGGCACGACGAATTCGATGACCGGCCAGCTCGAGCAGACGGCGACCAGGCTCTACACCCGTCTCGACCAGGTGTCGGAGCACATGTCGGGCGAGCTGGAGCAGACCGCCCAGCGCATCACCGACTACATCTCGACCTCCGCCGGTGACGCGGTAACCAAGGTCGCCTCCGTCACCGACCGGCTCACCTCGCAGCTCGACGGGTCGTCGCAGCAGCTGGGCCAGCTCATCGACCACACCTCGGAGCGCCTGGGCAGCCAGCTCGACCAGGCGGCCGCCGACATGTCGGCGCTGTTCGGCAACTCGACGGAGACACTCACCACCAGGCTTGACGAGACCTTCTCGAACCTCTCGGAGATCTTCACCACCAACACCGAGATGCTCAACGGCCAGCTGCAGGACACCTCTCTCAAGCTCTCCGACCTGTTCACCACCAACACGGGCAAGCTCAGCGAGGAGCTGGGCCAGACCTCGCACCGCCTTTCGAACCTGTTCTCTGTCAATGCCGAGCGCCTCAGCGAGACGCTGGACAACACCTGGAACAGCTTCTCCGGCCTGTTCAACGACAAGACCGAGGCCCTGACCGAGCAACTCGACCGCACCTCGGCCGACCTCAACGAGCTGTTCATCGCCAATACCAAGATGATGGCGCAGCAGATCGACAAGACCGCCACCGAGATGACCGACAGCTTCTCCGAGACGGCGGTACGCGTCACCCAGCAGGTGAGTGACGTCAACCGCGTCATGGCGCAGCGCCTGGGCGATGCCTCGTCCGAGGTCACCTCGCAGCTCGACACCGCCGGCACCTCGATGCTGGCGCGCATCGAGAAGACGGCGGAGCTGCTCCGCCAGCGCTTCGACAACTCGACGGGCATGCTCGAGCGCGTCACCGACGAGCTCAACACCAAGCTCGACGGCACCGGCCTGCGCTTCGCCGATATCCTCGACCAGGCGTCGAGCGCCATTCTGGCCGACCTCGGCAAGGCCAGCCAGACGCTGTCGCAGGAGCTTTCTTCCACTGCGAGCGACGTCACGACCCGCATCGCGCAGGATTCGAACCAGCTCTCGGCCCGCGTCGAGCAGGCAGCGCGCGATCTCGAGCAGATCTCGGTCAGCACCGCGATGAAGCTCGAAGACGCCAACCGCAAATTTGCCAAGCACGTGGAAACCGCGACCAGCTTCCTCGCCGAGCAGCTGGCCGGAGCCGCCAGCACCATGGACGAGCGCCTCGAGACCGTGTCCACCGACCTGACGGAGCGCCTCGAGGGCACCTCGACCCGCGTCTCCGAACGCCTCGATGATGCAACGACCCTGGTGCAGCGCTCGATCGAACGCTTCAACGGCGAGATGGAGCGCGTCCTGGCCGACCGCAAGCAGGCACTCGAGAGCCTCGTTGCCGATGCCTCCCGGCAGACCGGCGAGATCGACCAGGTCATGGGCAACTTCATGGGCCTCATCGAGCAGTCGCTGGCCGCGTCGGAAGCCAAGGCGCGCGACATCAGCCGCATCGTCGCCGAGCAGACGGCCGCTGCCACCCGCAATCTCGAGAAGGAGATCGAGCGCCTGGAGCAGACCTCGGGCGGCCAGATCACCCAGGCCGTGCGCGTGCTGCGCGACCAGCACGAGCGCGCCATGGCGGCGATGAACGAGATGCTCTCGTCCACCGCCACCGACTTCCAGCAGACCGCCCAGGACATGCGCCTCACCGCGCAGCAGGTGGTAAAGGACATCGATGCCGCGCGCGGCGACCTGATGCGGGCGCTGACCGAGCTTCCCGAGGAAACCCGCTCCAATGCCGACGCCATGCGCCGCGTGGTGGCCGACCAGATCGGCGCCCTTGCCGCGCTGGCCGACGTGGTGAAGCGCCAGGCGGGCGCGCTCGACGTCTCCGGCCCCGGCGCGCTGCTGGGCCGCGGCAAGCCCCCGACGAAGAACTGACACTTCGCCGGGGCGCCGCCATGCGGCTCACCATCGCCGAGGAACGCTGGCCGATCGCCGGCAGCTTCACCATTTCGCGCGGCAGCAAGACCGAGGCCCATGTGGTGACGGTGACCCTCGAAGACGGAAGTCACCGGGGCCGCGGCGAATGCGTGCCCTATCCGCGCTACGAGGAGACCGTGCCCCAGGTGATGGCAGCCCTCGCGGCGGCGCGCGACCGGATCGAGGCGGGCATCACGCGAGAAGAAGCCGCCACCCTTCAATTGCCCCATGCCGCCCGCAACGCGCTTGACTGCGCGCTGTGGGATCTTGCGGCGAAGCGCGCGGGACAGCCGGTCTGGCAGCTCGCCGGGCTGCCGGAACCGAAGCCGGCGATCACCGCCTACACGCTGAGCCTCGACACGCCCGAAGCGATGGGCGAGGCCGCGGCCAGGGCAGCGGAGCGCCCGCTGCTCAAGCTGAAGCTCGGCCGGGACGGCGATGCGGAACGGCTCCGGCTGATCCGCCGCAATGCGCCGCGGAGCCGCCTCATCATCGATGCCAATGAGGGCTGGACGCCCGACACGCTCGACCGGATGCTCGCCGCCTGCGCCGACGTGGGCGTCGAACTCGTCGAGCAGCCGCTGCCCGCCGGCAACGACGAGGCGCTGCGGAGCATCTCACGGGCCGTCACCGTCTGCGCCGATGAGTCGGCCCATGGCCTCGACGCGCTCGACCGACTCGTCGGCAAGTACGACGCGATCAACATCAAGCTCGACAAGACCGGCGGCCTCACGCCGGCCATCGCGCTGGCCCGCGCGGCGCGCGCGCGTGATCTCGGCATCATGGTGGGTTGCATGCTGGCCACCTCGCTCGCCATGGCGCCCGCCTTCCTCCTGGCGCCGCTCGCCGCGGTGATCGATCTCGACGGGCCGCTGCTGCTGAAAGAGGACCGCTCGCCGGCGATCCGCTTCGACGGCAGCCTCATGCAGCCGCCACCGCCCGCGCTGTGGGGCTGATCGCCCGCTGCAGGAAGGCCAGCCCGCAGGCCAGCGCCGATATGCCCGCCATCACGAAGAAGGCGCCTCCGCCCAGCGCCCCGAACAGCGAGCCCGAGGCCCACATGGTGCTCGACAGCAGGATGCCGCTCGACAGCACCGCATAGAGGCCCTGCGCGGTGTTGCGCATGCTGGCCGGCACGCGCTCGCGGATGTAGTGCATGGTGCCGAGGTGGGTGAGGCCGAAGGACGCCGCATGCAGCGTCTGCACCACGAAGAGAAGGGCGAGCGGCGGCGCCAGCGCGGTGACCGTCCAGCGCAGCGTGGCGAGACCCGTGCCCAGCATCACCAGCCCCACCGATCCGAAAGCCCGGTGGAAGCGGTTGGAGAAGGCGAACATCGCCACCTCCGAGAGGACGCTCGCCGACCACAGCATGCCGATCACCAGTTTCGAATAGCCCAGCGTCTCGAAATAGACCGAGCCGAAGGCATAGAGAAAGCCATGGCTGGCCTGGCCCAGTCCGGCCGCCAGCATGAACACGGCGAAGCTTGCCGTACCCACGAGCGCGAGGAACGGCCTCAGGCGGATCGGCTCGCTTTTCGATGGCCGGATGGCCTGGTCGCGCGGCAGCTGCAGCGTCACCAGGGCTCCCAGCCCCTGCGCCGCGGCGATGAGCAGGATCACCCAGCTCACCGGGATCAGTTCGAGAAGCGCGCCGGCCACCAGGCTTCCCGACAGGAAGCTGAGCGAGGCCCACAGCCGGATCCGGCCATAGTCGAGGCCGAAATGCGCGCTTCCCTCCACCGCCATGGTCTCCGTCAGCGGCACGACGGGGGCGAGCAGCGCCGCCGACAGCATGCCGCAGACGAGGATCGGCCAGAAGCTGGTCATGAAGTTCAGCGCCAGGTAGGCCGCGGCCGATGCGAAGGCGCAGGCGATGATGACGCTGCGGCGGCGCTGGGTCACATCGGCAAGCGCGGTACCCAGCGGGATCGCCAGGATGCGCACCGCCGACATCATGGCCACCACGAAGGCCACCTCGGAATCGGGCAGACCCCGCCCCTGCAGCCACAGCGGCAGGAACGGCAGCTGGATGCCGCTGCCGAGAAACAGCACGGCATTGAACAGCGATAGCCTGCGGCTGAAATTGCGGGATGGCATGGCGGCGGCGGTCTCGGATTAACCGCGTCTAAACCAAAGATTCACCACTCGCCATGATTATGAAGGGCAGTGGTGCCCTGCGGCCGGCGCAGGGGATGGGGCGTGTCCGCCCCGGTGAGTGGAGTTGCGTATGCCGCCGAGAGAACTGCCGCCCCGTGCGAGGCCCGCACCGGCCGGCCTCGACCCCGATGATTTCGACGCCATCCGAGAGGCGGTGATGGAGACCCCGCGCGGCCGCTGGTTCCTCGACGAATTCTCGACGAGGCTGCGCAGCGCCGAGACCTCGCGGCTGCATGACAGCATGCGCCGCCTCGAGACCGTCATCGCCACCAACCACGACGAGGTCCTGTCACGCTTGGCTTCCGTGCTTCGGAACCCGCCCGAGGACGAAATCGACGCCGCGCCGCCATCCGGGGAGCGGCCGGAGACGCGCCTCGCGCCGCGCCACATGAAGTATTTCCGCGCCGACGAAGACCTGTTCGAACCTGCACCCGAAGCCACCATCGCCGCCGTGCCGCGGCTTCTCGACATGCTGCCGCCCGAACCCGCAGCACCGCCGCCGCGGGCCCGTATCGTCATCACCCGGAGAAAGCCGGGCGAGCCCTTCGAGGTGCCCCTGTCCGAAGACCTGTCACAGGCCTCGTGAGTCTCACATCTCGCGCCTCAGGATTCTTGCATAGAGGCCGGGGTCGCAATTGCCGCCCGAGGCGATGACGCCGATCGCCTTGCCCTTGGTCGCGATCTTGCCCGACAGCACGGCGGCGAGCGCCACGGCACCGCCCGGCTCAAGCACCAGCTTCAGCACCTCGAAGGCGAAGCGCACCGCCTCGGCGGCTTCCGCGTCGGTCACCACCAGTCCCTCGCCCAGCAGGCGGCGGTTGATGGCGAAGGTCAGATCGCCCGGCGAAGGCGACATCAGCGCATCGCAGATCGAGCCCGAAGGCTTCGGGTTTTTCTCGATCTTCCCGCTCTTCAGCGAGCGCGCGTAATCGTCGAAGCCCGCGGGCTCCACCGAGTGCACCCTGGCCTGCGGTTGCAGCTCTTCCATGGCCAGCGCCACGCCCGCCGTCAGGCCACCGCCCGAACAGCACACCAGCACGTCGTCGAGGCGGACGCCACGGGTCTTCGCCTCCTCGGCCAGTTCCAGCCCCGCCGTGCCTTGGCCTGCGATGATGTCGGCATGTTCGAAGGGCGGTACCATCACCGCGTGGCGTTCCTTCATGTAGCGCTCGGCGATCTCCTCGCGCGATTGCGTGGCGCGGTCATAGGTCACGACCTCGGCGCCATAGGAGCGGGTGTTGTCCTGCTTGATCATGGGCGTGTCGGCCGGCATCACGATCAGCGCCGGCAGGCCCTTGATCTCGGCGGCGGCGGCAACGCCCTGCGCATGGTTGCCGGAGGAATAGGCGACCACCCCGCCCTTTGCCTTCTTGGCATCGAGCTTGGAAATCATGTTCCACGCCCCGCGAAACTTGAACGAGCCAGTGCGCTGCAGGCACTCGGCCTTGATCAGGACGCGCCCGCCGGTCAGCGCGTTGAGCTTGGGGGATTCGATCACCGGTGTCCTGACGGCAAATCCCTCGATGCGCCGCGCCGCTTTCTCGATGTCCTTGAATTCCGGCAGCATGTGACCCCGCAAATGTCGCTTTCAGCCAAGCATAGCCGAGGCGAACCGGGATTTGCTAGAACCGGTTGAGCAACCACGGAACCCATGATGACCCGCGATCCCCGCTACGACATCCTCTTCGAGCCCGTCCGCATCGGCCCCGTCACCGCCCGCAACCGCTTCTACCAGGTGCCGCACTGCAACGGCATGGGCTACCGCGATGCCTCGGCGCTGGCCGCCATGCGCGGCATGAAGGCGGAAGGCGGCTGGGCCGTGGTGTGCACCGAGATGGTGGAAATCCACCACACCGCCGACGTCTCGCCCTATGTCGAGCTCCGCCTGTGGAGCGACCATGACATTCCGATGCTCGCCCGTATTGCCGAGAAGGTCCACGCGCACGGCTCGCTGGCCGGCATCGAGCTCTGCCATTCGGGCTACACCGCCAACAATTTATGGAGTCGCGAGGTGCCGATGGGCGTAAGCCCGATGCCCACCGCGAGCTATTTCAATGATCCCGTCCAGGCCCGCGGCATGGACAGGCAAGACATCCGCAACCTCCGCCGCGCCCACCGCAAGGCGGCGCTGCGCTCCAAGCAGGCGGGCTTCGACCTCGTCTATGTCTATGCCGGCCACGGCCTCGGCATCTTCCAGCACTTCCTGTCGCGTGCCACGAACCTGCGCACCGATGAATATGGCGGTTCGCTCGAGAACCGCGCCCGCCTCCTGAGAGAAGTGATCGAGGACACCAAGGACGCGGTGGGCGACACCTGCGCCGTGCCGGTGCGCATCGCGATGAGCGAGTTCATCGGCTCGGCCGGTCTCGAGCCGGCGGAGGTCGAGGATGCGATCGCCATGATGGCGGAACTCCCCGACCTGTGGGACCTGTCGCTCTCCGACTGGTCGAAGGACAGCCAGACCTCGCGCTTCTCCGAGGAGGGTTTCCAGGAGCCCTACATCAAGGGCGTCAAGAAACTGACGACGAAGCCCGTCGTCGGCGTCGGCCGCTACACCTCGCCCGACGCCATGGTGCGCGTGATCAGGCAGGGCATCATGGACATGATCGGCGCCGCACGGCCCTCGATCGCCGATCCCTATCTGCCCAACAAGATCCGCGACGGAAGGCTGGACGACATCCGCGAATGCATCGGCTGCAATGTCTGCGTCACCCACGACTACACCATGACGCCGCTGCGCTGCACCCAGAACCCCTCGATGGGCGAGGAGTGGCGCCGCGGCTGGCACCCCGAGGTGATCCGCCCGAAGGAGGACCACAAGCACATCCTCGTCGTCGGCGCCGGCCCCGCGGGTCTCGAAGCCGCACGCGCGCTCGGCCAGCGCGGCTACCAGGTGACGCTCGCCGACAAGGCCTCGCAGGCCGGCGGACGCGTCACGCGTGAGAGCAAGCTTCCCGGCCTCGCCGCCTGGGCCCGGGTGCGCGACTGGCGCCTCCTGCAGCTGAACAAGCTCTCCAACGTCTCGATGTACCTCGAGAGCGAGATGACGCCCGAGACGGTCGCCGAACTGGGCGCCGACCACGTGCTCGTCGCCACCGGTTCCGAATGGCTGCGTGATCTCACCGGCCGCCACACCGTGATCCCCTTCCATCACCCCGAAGCCAGCGACGTTCTGACGCCGGACGACCTGATGGCGGGCCGCCGCCCCAGGGCCAAGGACGTGGTGCTGTTCGACGACGACCACTATTACATGGGGGGCGTTTGCGCCGAGCTGCTGGCGCGCGACGGCCACCAGGTCACTCTCGTCACGCCGGCCGCCGTGGCCTCGGCCTTCACCAAGGCCTCGCTGGAGCAGAAGGCGATCCAGGCGCGGCTCCTCAGGCACGGTGTGAAGATCATCGCCAACCAGGCCGTGGTGGCGATCGGCGAGGGCCATGTCACCCTCGAATGCACCTATACCGGGGAGACATCACCCCTCGCCGCGGGCTCGGTCGTGCTGGTCACGGCGCGCCGCCCCTTCGACGGGCTGTGGCGGGAGCTCGAGGCGGCAGGCATCCAGGCAGGCCGTGCCGGCGACTGCTATGGCCCCGGCACCATCGCCGCCGCGGTCCACTCCGGCCGCCGCTTTGCCGAAGAATTCGGCAGCCCGGCGCTCGATTTCCTCGAGATTCCCTTCCGACGCGAGGTGACGGCGCTGAGCTGACGCAAGCCTGCCGCATTCCTGCCGAACATGGGCTCTAGGGACAGCATAATGGGGACTGGACTTTGCAGGGTTAAGTCGCCATTTACCCAACTCGCCGAGTGTAAGAGCACCTAGTCCAAGGGGATTCCAACGTGTTGTCGCGTCGCGCCTTCAATCGCAGCCTGCTGGCCATGGCCAGCCTCCTGGCCACGGGGGCAATGGCCCTTGCCCAGGAGCAGGTCGAAACTGGCTCGCTGACGACGCCCGCGCCTGCCAAGCCCAAGCCCGCCAAGAAATCGAAGACCGACAGCCTGGCCACCCAGACCGAGATCGTCGCCGGTCAGGACCAGCAGCCGATGCTGAGCGCCAATTCCGTCGCCTCCATGGAAGGCGCCATCAGCATGTACGAGGAGATCGTCGCTGGCGGCGGCTGGGAACCGCTTCCCGCCCGCACCCTGAAGAAGGGCGCAAAGGGCGAAGCCGTCATCGCGCTGCGCCAGCGCCTGATCCGTGAAAACTACCTGTCCTTCGATTCGCTCTCCTCGGACAGCTCGCCCGATTACGACCAGGAGATGGTCGACGCGGTGAAGGCCTTCCAGATCAATCACGGCATCCTGCCCTCGGGCATGGTTGCCGAAAAGACGCTCGCCGAGCTCAACGTCCCGGCGGACACCCGCCTCGGCATGCTGCGCGAGAACCTGTCGCGAGTTGAGGCCTATTCCCAGGACCTCACCGGCGACTATGCCATCCTCGTCAACATTCCCGCCGCCCAGCTCGAGACGGTGGAGTACGGCCATGTCTACTCCCGCCACAACATCGTCGTCGGCAAGCTCGAGCGGCCCTCGCCCACGCTCGCCAGCAAGGTGAGCGACATCAATTTCAATCCCTACTGGAAGATTCCCGCCTCGATCGTGGAAAAGGACATCGTGCCGAAATACATGGCCGATCCGAGCTATCTCCAGCAGCTGGACATCCGCATCTTCGACGGCGTCGACGGCCCTGAGGTCGATCCTACCCTGATCGACTGGACCACCACGCCTCCCGACCGTTACTTCTTCCGCCAGGAGCCTGGTCCGCACAATTCGCTGGGTGCAGTGAAGATCAACTTCCCCAACAAGTTCATGGTCTACATGCACGACACGCCGCACCGCGAGCTGTTCGGCCGCAACGTGCGCTTCGAAAGCTCGGGCTGCGTTCGCATCGACCAGGTGCAGACGGTGGTGAAGTGGATCCTCGACCGCACCCAGGCGCCGCTCGACGAGGCGACATACCAGTCGCTGGTCAACTCGACCGAACAGTTCGAGCAGCCGGTCGACAATGGGCCCGACGTGCGCTGGATGTATCTCACCGCCTGGGCCACCGATGACGGCCGCGTGAATTTCCGCCCGGATGTCTACGGCCTCGACGGCACCGACTTCATCTACGGCCAGCCGCAGCCCAAGACCTACTAGCCGCCCCCGCGCGCTTCTCGAAAAGCTAGGCATTCTCACAGCTTGCGGCGAGAAGCCGACAGCCTTACCCTGCTGTCGAACCCACATTGGACGTCCGATGACCCGCAGCTATTACGCGCCCCATGGCGGCCACCCGCCGCAGACCGACCTCCTCACTGGCCGCGCCGTCTTCACCGAGGCCTATGCGGTGATCCCCAGGGGCGTGATGCGCGACATCGTGACGAGCGTGCTGCCGTTCTGGGATGACACCCGTGCCTGGGTCATCGCCCGTCCGCTCTCGGGGTTCGCCGAGACCTTCTCGCAATACATCATGGAGGTGGCGCCGGGCGGCGGAAGCGACAAGCCGGAGCTCTCGAAGGAAGCCGAGGGCGTGGTCTTCGTCGTCGAGGGTGAGGTGGTGCTGACGCTTGATGGCTGGCGCTATGAGATGAAGCCCGGCGGCTATGCCTACATGCCGCCCGGCGTGCACTGGGCAATGCGCAACGAGTCCAACGCGCCGGTTCGCTTCCACTGGGTGCGCAAGGCCTATGAGGCCGTCGAGGGCATCCATGCGCCCGAAGCCTTCGTCACGTCCGACCAGGAGGTGAAGCCCCACGCCATGCCGGGCACAGACGGCAAGTGGGCAACCACGCGTTTCGTCGACCCGAGCGACGTGCGCCACGACATGCATGTGAACATCGTCACCTTCGAACCCGGCACCGTCATCCCCTTCGCCGAGACCCACGTCATGGAGCATGGCCTCTACGTGCTCGAAGGCAAGGCCGTCTATCGCCTCAACAATGATTGGGTGGAAGTCGAGGCCGGTGATTTCATGTGGCTCCGCGCCTTCTGCCCACAGGCCTGCTACGCCGGCGGCCCCGGCCGCTTCCGCTACCTGCTCTACAAGGACGTGAACCGGCACATGAAGCTGAAGGGCCCCTTCAGCAAATAAACACATTGCAGTGATGTTTTAAACATCAGTATTGACAGTTTAAACTTGGATAGCTATGTTCTATCCACGATATCCAGCTGTCACATGCCCACATGATCACCTCTGCCCAGATTCGCGCCGCCCGTGCCCTGCTCGGCATGGACCAGCGCACGCTGGCCGAGAAGGCGGGCCTCTCCCTCCCCACGATCCAGCGCATGGAAGCGAGTGACGGACAGGTGCGCGGCGTGGTCGACAGTCTCGTGAAGCTCGTCCAGGCGCTTGAAGCGGCGGGACTCGAACTCATCGGCGACAATGCGCTCAGCAGCGGGGGCGGACGCGGCGTGCGCTTCCGCGAGCCGAAGTCGCCGCCCAACACCTGAGACCAGCAACGGGGCCATCACCGATGTCCGTTCAGACCGCATCCTCCACCTCACAGCCTGCGCCGCGGGCTGCGAGCTTCGCCGAGCTCTACACGCCGAAGCTGGTGACGGTGCTCCGCGAGGGCTACACCCTCAGGAACCTGCGCGCCGATGCCGTTGCAGGTCTCACCGTGGCGATCGTCGCCCTGCCATTGTCCATGGCCATCGCCATCGCATCGGGCGCGTCCCCGGCGCAGGGGCTCTACACCGCCGCGGTGGGCGGCTTCCTCGTCTCGCTGCTGGGCGGCTCGCGCTTCCAGATCGGCGGTCCGGCAGGTGCCTTCATCGTGCTGGTTGCGGCCACTGTCGCCCAGCACGGCATGGACGGGCTGATCCTCGCCACCTTCATCTCGGGCTTCCTGCTCGCGGTCGTGGGCTTCCTGCGGCTCGGCACCTTCATCAAGTTCATTCCCTTCCCGGTCACCGTCGGGTTCACGGCCGGCATCGCGGTCATTATCTTCGCCAGCCAGATCAAGGACCTTCTGGGCCTTACCCTCGCGGTGCCGGAGCCCGGGCCGCTGCTGCAGAAGCTGCCCGTGCTGTGGACTGCGCTGCCCACCATATCGCCCGCCGCCCTCGCCCTGTCGCTCGGCACCGTGGCGATCATCGTCGGCCTGAAGAGGTTGCGTCCGCACTGGCCGGGCATGCTGGTCGCGGTGACGCTCGCCGCCTTCATCACCTGGAAGCTCGGCCTCGACGTCACCACCATCGGCACCAAGTTCGGGGGCATCCCCAGCACGCTTCCGGCGCCGGCGCTGCCTGCGCTCTCGGCTTCCAAGGTCATCGAGGTATTGCCCGCCGCCCTGTCCTTCACGCTGCTCGGCGCCATCGAGTCGCTGCTCTCGGCCGTCGTCGCTGACGGCATGACGGGCCGCCGGCACCGGTCCAACTGCGAACTCGTGGCGCAGGGTGCAGCAAACATCGGCTCGGCGCTGTTTGGCGGCTTCTGCGTCACCGGCACCATCGCCCGCACCGCCACAAACGTGCGCTCGGGCGCGCATGGCCCTATCGCGGGCATGTTGCACGCCGTGTTCATCCTGATCTTCATGGCGGTCGCGGCGCCGCTCGCAGCCTTCATTCCGCTGGCCTCGCTGGCCGGCGTGCTGGCGGTCGTCTCATGGAACATGATCGAGAAGCCGGCCATCGCGGTGCTCGTGCGGTCAGGTTGGGGCGATGTGGCCGTGCTCGCCGCCACATTCCTGCTGACCATCTTCCGTGACCTCACCGAAGCCATCGTCGTGGGCTTCGCCCTTGGCTCGGTGCTGTTCATCCACCGCATGTCGAAGGCGACTGCCGTCGAGACGCACACCCCCTTCGTGGGCGAGGACGTGGCCGACTCGACGCTGCCGCGCGGCGGCTATGACGAGACACTGTCCGCAAATCCGGCAATCGTGGTTTATCGCATTACCGGCGCCTTCTTCTTCGGTGCGGCGGCCTCCATCGCCTCCGTGCTCGACCGCATCCAGGATACCCACAAGGCCCTCGTCGTCGATTTCGCCGCGGTGCCGTTCCTTGATTCGACCGGGGCGAACGTCATGGAAGGTCTCGCCCACAAGGCTGAGAAGCGCGGCGTGAAGCTGTTCGTGAGCGCCGCGAACACCGACGTGCGGCGGAGCCTGCTCACCCACGGCGTGCGGCCGCCCAAGGTGCACTTTGCAGCGAACATCGCGGATGCACTCACCCAGTACGGCGAATTGTCTGCGGCTTGACGCCCTGCACGGACGAGAGCCCGTGCTCGGTCTTGCTCCAGTGGAAGGGCCGGACGAGAAATTGCCACAGCGCCATCCAGCCGGCGCATGACATGAGCATCCAGTAGAGCGGCATGGTGGCGAGCGTTCCGTGCCAACCCGAAATGCCGCGTCGCTGTAGCGCACGCCGCGTCAGCATGATCGATACGACATAGCCGGCCACCAGCACGAACAGGTTCATGCCGGCGAGCATCACATAGCTGAGGCCCGTGCCCCGCGGCAGCGAGGGGTACAGTACCGCGAGGATCACCGTCGCCAGCATGCACAGGGGATGCAGCAGCACCGACGCGAAAACCCCGAGGGTGAGCGCCTGTGAGGCCCAGAACCCCGCGGGTCCAAGCTCGCGTATGAGCAGGCCGGGTTCGCGCATGTGGACGAGCCATGTCACGAGGAAGCCCTTCAGCCAGCGCGCACGTTGGCGCATCCAGTTGCCGAGGCGCATGTTGGCCTCCTCGAACGTGACGCTGTCGAGCACGCCCGTGTCATAGCCCAGCCGCGCCAGCCTGAGGCCGAGGTCGGCGTCTTCCGTCACGTTCCAGGCATCCCACGCACCGACGGCACGCAGAACCTCCACCCGGAAATGGTTCGAGGTTCCGCCGAGCGGCAGTGGCAGGTTGTGATTGTCCAGTGTACGGAGCAATTCACCGAACAGCGCCGCATATTCTGCGGTGAACTGTCGGGTGAGCCAGTTCTCGGTGGGATTGTAGAAGCTGAGCTGGGCCTGCAGGCAGGCCAGTTCGCGCGGGGCGGCCGCAAAGCGCCGCGCTGCCTTCTCCAGCTGGTCCGGCTCGGGAATATCCTCCGCATCGTAGATGGTGAGAAGCTCGCCGCGGCAGAACTGCAGCGCATAGTTCAGGGCGCGCGGCTTGGTCTGCGGCCGCCCTGCCGGAACGACGATCACCTCGACATGCGGTGCGAGGGTCAACCCCGCAACGGCACGCTGCATGAGGATGTCGTCTTCCTCGAGGATGAGCTTGATGTCGAGCCTGTCGCCCGGATAGCGCAGCTGGCCGAGCGCCGCCATGAGCTGGGCCAGCACCCTGGTTTCGCGGAACAGCGGCACCAGCACGGAGTAGACCGGCCAGTCCGCTTCCGCGACGGGTTCAACCGCGTCCTCCGCGCGCTTCACCGGCGGCAGGAGGCAAAGCATCCGCAGCGCCACGACAGCGAGAAAGAAGCCGCCGCTCACCGCCGAGACGAGCGCGAGAAACAGCGGGCCTGGCAGCAGCCAGCCCGTCAGTGCAATGCCCGCCACCAGGAGCATCAGCACGGCGACCTGTTGCGGCGTCATCAGCCGGCTCGCCGAGAACATGGGCCAGCGTCGGGCCAGCCCCCAGGTGGCCTCGCGCAGCAGGGCATTGCCGTGCACCGCGCGCACCGCCGCAGCGAAGTCCGCCATCTCGCCGTAGCCGACGATCCCCAGGCCGTGTGCCCTGGCCCGGCGCACGGCAGGCAGCCCGCACGCAACGTGGAACACCACGCCCGGCAGGTTCACGGCGCGCAGGATCTTGTGGCGAAGTGCGTCTGCCAGGTCCTCCCGCGGAAGGCGACGGAGCAGGTCGCACAGCGCCGCGACGTGCAGACGGGGCAAGACTTCACCGGAGGCCCCCGCTATGGTGAGGCCGGATGCGGAAGACTCGCCAAAGCCCTGATGATCATGTTCCGACAGCACCGCCCGCCTCCGACAATGGTTCAATGATGCGACGTAACGTAAAGTTTTCTACAGCCTGCCGGATGTTTTTTGGGATGATTGCACTATCTTCGGTTGCAATTGCCCAGGATAGTCCACCCACCCCCTACCAGCCGCCGCTTTTCCGCACGGCCGAGGAGCAGGCCCGGCCAAAGCTTCCCGACAATCTCAGTGTCAAGCTCATCGCCGACGAGGATTTTGCGCCCTACAGCTTCCGCTCGCGCACCGGCTCGCCTGCCGGCATTTCGGTGGAAATCGCCATCGCGGCCTGCGAACAGGCGCGGCTCGCCTGCACCGTGGATGTGCGGCCCTATGCCGAGATCCTGCCCGCCCTCGAGCGCGGCGAGGCGGATGTGGCGGTAACCGGCCCCCGGCTCGATGAGAAGAGCCTCGCCGCCGCCCGCATGACCAGGCCCTATTTCCGCATCATGGGCCGCTTCGCAGTGGCCGGCACGAGCACGCTCGACACCGCTTCGGCCAGCAACCTGGCGGGCCGCCGCATCGGTGTCGTCAAGGACACGGTTCACGCCAGCTGGCTCACGGCCTATTACGCCTCGGCCCGCATCACGCCCTTCGACGACCTGGCCGCCGCGGGCGCCGCGCTGAAGGCGGGCGACGTCGACGTGCTGTTCGGCGACAATCTGCAGGTCATCTACTGGGTGGCGGGCGAGGCCGCGGCCAATTGCTGCCGCCTGCTGGGCGGTGCCTATTCGGACTTCGACTACTTCAGCCGCAACATGGCCTTCCTGGCGAGGCGTGACAGGCCGGAACTTGCGCAGGCCCTCGACTACGGTCTCGACAGGTCGCAGGCGGTGGGCGCCACCGCCAAGATCCTGCGCACCTACGTGCCGCTCGACCCCTGGTGAGCGAGCGCCGCCGCATCGCGGCCCGTGAGGCTTGAAAGCGGCTCTCCCCGGCGCCCCATCTCGGCTGCAAGACAGTCGAGGATCGAGCGGACGAGCCCCGGCCCCTGATAGACCAGCGCGGAATAAAGCTGCACGAGGCTGGCACCGGCGCGGATCTTCAGCAGTGCCGACGGACCGTCGTGGACGCCACCCGCCCCCACCAGCGGAATCCTGCCGGCGGTGAGCATGAACATGCGCGCCAGCTGTCGGGTCGAGAGCTGCAGCAGCGGCAGGCCGGACAGTCCGCCCTGTTCGCCCGCATGCGAAGACCGAAGCCCCGCGCGCGACAGCGTGGTGTTGGAGACGATGATGCCGTCGACGGCACCGCCGCCGCAGGCTGCGGCAATGTCCTCGAGCTCGTCTTCGCGCAGGTCGGGCGCGATCTTCAGCAGCATCGGCGGCTTCGCTGAATGCCGTGCACGCTCGGCATTCAGGCGCGCCAGCAGCTGCTCGAGCTCGGCGCGCGACTGCAGCCCGCGCAGGCCGGGCGTATTGGGCGACGAAATGTTGACGGTGAAATAGGAGGCGAGATGGGCGAACGCGGCGATACCCTTTACGTAGTCGCCGATGCGATCATCCGAATCCTTGTTGGCACCGATGTTGACGCCGAGGATACCGCCCCGCCCCTTGCGCGCCTCGAGGCGCCTGAGCGCTGCTGTATGGCCATCATTGTTGAACCCCATGCGGTTGATCACCGCGCGGTCCTCGGGCAGCCGGAACAGCCGTGGCCGCGGATTGCCCGCCTGCCGTTTCGGCGTCACGGTGCCGATCTCGGTAAAACCGAAACCCAGTGCCAGCATGGCATCCGGCACCTCGGCATTCTTGTCGAAGCCCGCGGCAAGCCCGAGGGGGTTGGGAAACGACAGCCCCATCGTCTCGACCGCAAGCCCCGGGTAGGCCGGAGACGGCGCGGAGGCGGGCAGCACCGACAGCGCGCGGATGGTGATGCCATGCGCCGATTCCGCGTCGAGCGCGTGGAGCAATGGTCGCGCGAGCGGAAAGGCCAGCGATGCGAGGCTCATGCCGCCGCTGCCGGAAAGCGGTGCATGCCATTCACCAGCGGCAGCGGGTCGAGCGAGCAGGCAAGCGCCGTGGCGATGGGTCCATGGACATGCGGGAACAGGTCTCCGCCGCGCGAGGGCTCCCATTTGAGATTGGGGAGGTCCGCCTCGCGGAAGCCCACCAGCACGAGGCCGTCCTGCCCGGCAAAGTGCCGCGCCGCCGTCTCGCGCATCTGCTGGGCGGTGGACAGGTGGATGAAGCCGTCCTTGAGGTCCACGGCGGAGCCATTGAAGACGCCCAGAGCGGCGGCCTCGTGCCATTGGGCACCGGCAATGATCTTGTAGAGGATTCGCATGGGCGCGGACATTAGGCCGCCAATGGCATCTGGACAATCGGCGCCATACGAGGTATAGCTTCCTACAAATAAGAACTTTTGCATCCGCTTTGGAGGGCCCCATGCTCAGTCACAAACAGGTCTGGAACGCGATCGATACGATCGCCGAACGCTATGGCTTTTCGGCCTCTGGCCTGGCCAAGAAGTCCGGTCTCGACCCGACCTCGTTCAACCCCTCGAAGCGCAATGGCCCGGACGGCCGTCCGCGCTGGCCCACCATGGAGTCGATCTCGCGCCTGCTGCAGGCTTCGGGCGCTTCGATGGAGGAATTCTCCGACCTGCTGATCGGCCGCCGCGGCCAGCCGCCGCGGCTGCGCCAGATCCCGCTCCTCGGCCTCGCCAAGGCCGGCAAAGGCGGCTTTTTCGATGATTCGGGCTTCCCGGCCGGCAATGGCTGGGACGAGATCGAGGTGCCCGGCGTCACCGATCCCAATTCCTATGCCCTGGAGATCACCGGCGACTCGATGCTGCCGGTCTATCGCGAGGGCGACATCATCATCCTCTCGCCCTCCGCCACCGTCAGGAAGGGTGACCGCGTCGTGGTCCGCCTCAACGACGGCCAGGTGATGGCCAAGGTCATGCAGCGCCAGACCTCGAAGACGCTGGAGCTCGCCTCCTTCAACCCCAACCACGCCACTAAGACGCTGGACATGAAGGACATCGACTGGATCGCCCGGATCATGTGGGCGAGCCAGTAACGACCAACAGCGACAGCGACCGAAGTCACGATGGCCGGGGGCTCTCCCCGGCCATTCTCGTTGCGGGTCTGCCATACCCCGCGTGACCATGGTCACAGAGCCCGGCAGGTGCACGGGCTAAGCAGTCTCCATCGGCCGATCCGAACCTGCCCCTCCCTGCAAACAACCCTCGGATAACTGGAGACCGCCACATGCCCACAATCCTCAAGAGCCTCGCCCATGCCCTCGCAGTGGGATCCTTCCTGTTCTCGGCCAGCCAGGCCTTCGCCGGCACCGAGACCTTCTTCAAGCCGAAGCAGGGCGGCAACCGGCTCGACTGGTGCCTCGACTGGAGCACCGGCTGCGGTGCACCGGCCGCCAATGCCTGGTGCAAGGCCAAGGGCTTCGAGACCGCCACCTCCTTCTCCCAGGCACCGGACATTGGCCTCAAGCACCCGACGCGGCTGCTCAGCTCCGGGGCCGTCTGCGACCAGGGCTTCTGCGACGGCTTTGCGCAGATCACCTGCGCCTCGGCCGGCGGCACGACCTTCGCCAACCCGAAGCAGGGCGGAAACCGCCTCGACTGGTGCCTGAGCTGGTCGACGGGATGCGGCGCGCCGGCAGCCACCGCCTGGTGCAAGGCCAAGGGCTTCGGCAGCGCCAGCAGCTTCACGATCGCAGAGAACATCGGGGCATCCTCGCCCACGCGACTGCTGGCGACGGGCGCAGTGTGTGACCAGGGATTCTGCGACGGCTTCGCCCAGATCACCTGCGAACCGTGAACGCCAGGCACATGATCATGGCCGGGCATGGGCCGGCCATGATGCCTTTGCCGGAGGGCATCTCTTACGTGGCCAGCTCACCCTTCACCGCCCGCCCGATCAGGGCGCGCGTGTTGTCGATGCCGTAGAGCGCCACGAAGCTGCCGAAGCGCGGGCCCTTCTCCTCGCCCAGGAGCACCTGGTAGAGCATGTTGAACCAGCCCTGCCCCACGCCCACCGAGCCATCCTTCTGCGTGGTCTTGTAGGGATCGCGGCGGCCCACGTCATAGACCTTCTGCTGGATCTCGTCGGGGGCGGCATGCGCGGGAAGCGTCGCCAGCGCGGCGGCGAGATCGTTCAGCGCCGCGGCCTCTTCCTCCGTGGGCGGACGATACTGTTTCTTCGGCTTCACGAAGTCGTCGAAATACTTCAGCGCGTGCTTGACGAGGAGATCGAGGCGCGGGTGCGTCTCCGGGCTGAGATTCGGCTGGTAGCGGCGGATGAAGCCCCACAGCGCCGACTTGTCATGGGCATTGGCCACCGCCGCGAGATTCAGCAGCAGCGCAAAGGAAATGCCGCCCTCCTCGGGGAGCGGCGGATTGCCGCCGTGGATGTGCCAAGCCGGATTCATCAGCCGGTCGGCGGGCTTGTCCTGCTGACGCTGGTAGGCGGAGAGGAAGGCGCCGTAATCGTCGACGGCACGCGGGATCACGTCGAAATACAGCCGCTTCGCCTCGCGCGGCTTGTTGTACATGAAAAGCGCGAGGGATTCCGGGTCGGCATAGGTCAGCCACTCGTCGATGGTCAGGCCATTGCCCTTCGACTTCGAGATTTTCTGGCCCACGTCGTCGAGGAACAGTTCGTAGACATAGTGTTCCGGCGCCTCGGCGCCGAGGATCTCGCAGATCCGGTCATAGATCGGCGCGTTGGTCTGGTGGTCCTTGCCGAACATCTCGAAGTCGACGCCCAAGGCCGCCCAGCGCATGCCGAAGTCCGGCTTCCACTGCAGCTTGGTGCGCCCGCCGCGCACGTCCATGGTGACATCGGTGCCGTCCTCGTCGGTGAAAGTGATGGTGCCGGCCTTGGCATCCACCTTCTTCATCGGCACGTAGAGCACGCGGCCCGAGGTCGGCGAAATTGGCAGGAAGGGCGAATAGGTCGCCTGCCGCTCCTCGCCCAGGGTGGGCAGCATGACGCCCATGATGTCGTCGAACTTCTCCAGCGCGCGGAGCAGCATCGCATCGAACTTGCCCGACTTGTAATATTCGGTGGCGGAGGCGAACTCGTACTGGAAGCCGAAGGTGTCGAGGAAGCGGCGCAGCATGGCGTTGTTGTGGTCGCCGAAGCTCTTGTAGTCGCCGCCGAAGGGATTAGGCACGGCGGTGAGCGGCATGTGCAGATAGGGCTTCAGCGCCGCCGGGTCCGGCACGGTGTCCGGAATCTTGCGCATGCCGTCCATGTCATCCGAGAAGCACAAGAGCCGCGTGGGGATGTCGCAGAGCAGCTCGAAGGCGCGCCGCACCATGGTGGTGCGCGCCACCTCGCCGAAGGTGCCGATGTGGGGAAGCCCCGAGGGGCCGTAGCCCGTCTCGAACAGTACCTCCGTCTTGCCGGTGCGTTTGACGCGCGCCACCAGCTTGCGGGCTTCCTCGAAAGGCCAGGCCTTGCTGGTCTCGGCGGCGGCACGAAGGGCGGGATCGACGGTCATTTCGGGCTTTCCATATGCAATGACGGGTGTTTAGGAAGCCACCCGCGAGCGGTCAATCAAATCCGTTGAATCCCGCCAGCGAAGGAGCGATATTCGTGGCATGGGTAAAACCGCTTCGAAAAAGCCGGCAAAGGGTTCCCCCGTGCGCTCGCGTGATCCGAGAGTGGCGGGCATAACCCCCGATGGAGTGGTCATTCTGAGATCACGGGGCCCGGCGACGCATTTTACCCAGCGCGAGGCAGACAGGGCCGTGGAGGCGGTATTGGCCGCGAGAGACAGCAAGCGCAATGCCGGCAAGAAGAACTGACAATCGCCAGGTCTTCATCAACTGCCCGTTTTCCGTCGACTTCCAGGAAAAATTCCACGCAATCGTCTTCTCGGTCATCCGCTCCGGGTTCCAGCCACGCTGCGCACTCGAGACCGATGACGGGGCCGAAAACAGGTTACAGAAGATCTGTGACCTGATTGCCCAGTGCCGACTGGCAATTCATGACATCTCCCTTACGGAACTCGACGAAGGCTCACGCCTGCCGCGCTTCAACATGCCCCTGGAACTCGGGCTCTTTCTCGGCGCCAAGAGGTTTGGATCCGCTGAACAGAAGCAGAAACGCTGCATCATTCTCGACAGGGAGCCCTACCGCTATCAGAAATTCATGTCCGATATCTCCGGCCAGGATATCCATTCCTACGGAGGCACGGCCGATGGACTGGTGGCTGCCATCGCGACATGGCTTCGCGACGAAGCGAGAGACCCCGATGTTCCCGGCGGCAAGGCCATCAGCCGGGAATTCGCAGAGTTTCAGCGCAACCTCCCCGACATTTGCACCCAGATAGAACTCGATCGCGCTGAACTCACCTTCAAGGATTACCGCGACTTGGCCGCCGCTTGGATCGTCAAGGCGGCCAATCGCCGGTCCTCCAAAACTACGTGAGATACTTCTTGAAGAACCCGATGGTCCGCCCCCAGGCGAGTTCCGCCGCATCCTTGTTGTAGCGGGCGGCATTGGTGTCGTTGTTGAAGGCGTGGTTCACGCCGTCATAGACGAAGAGCTCGAACACCTTGCCATTGGCCTTCAGCGCGGCCTCGTAGTCCTTGATGCCGGCATTGATGCGCTCGTCGAGGCCGGCATAGTGCAGCATCAGCGGGGCCGCGATCTTCGGCACCTCCGCCGCCTTCGGCTGCATGCCGTAATAGGCGACGCCGGCCTTGAGGTTCGCATCGCCCGACACCGCGAGCTGGTTCACCACCCCGCCGCCCCAGCAGAAGCCGACGGCGCCGACCTTGCCGTTGCCGCCCTCGATCTTGGCCAGCGCATCGAGCGCCGAGGTGCCGAAGGTTGAAATCTCCTGCGGCGTCAGCGTGCCGATCAGCTCGCGTGCCTTGTCCTCGTCGGCGGGCGTGCCGCCCTTCGCCGTCAGGAAATCGCCGCCGAAGGCGATGAAGCCTTCCTTGGCGACGCGCCGCGTCACGTCCTTGATGTGCGGGTTGAGGCCGCGGTTCTCGTGGATCACGAAGACCACCGGGTAGGTGCCCGCAGCCTTGGGCTTCACGAGGTAGCCCTTGATGCCGGGCGCGATCTCGGCCGCCCCGGCAACGATCGAGGGATCATCCTCGGGCACCATCTCGGCGTGGGCGTAATTGTTTTCGAGGACCGGCAGCAGGGCCGTGGCCGCCGCAGTGGACCCGGCGAGGAGGGTCAGCCGCTCCAGGAAGTCGCGGCGGTTCATACCGCCATGCGTGTAGCGATCGAAGAGATCGATGAATTTCTGCTCCATAGGCTCCGTTCCTCTTCCGTTCAGCTGTCCCAGTCTTTAAACGTGGGCCTCAAGGCTCAGGATGACAATGGATTCGAACCTTCGCACCGCCGTGGCGTCCGGCATGGGCGCCGTGATCGGCGGCGAACCCATGGAGCCGGCGCATGCCCTGGCGGCCCTGGCCGAACGCCCGCACCTGATCTGCCATTCGGCCTTCTTCATCGAGCGCCTCGGCGTTGCCGCGCAGGCGCCACGCGCCGCGATCCGCGCGGCGCGCGAGCAGCGCCACTTCGACGTGGCCGAACTCTTCGCCTTCGTCTGCCCGGCCCGCTTCGCGACGCCGACACCCACCGGCTTCGCCCGCTCGCTCGCCATCGACGAGGGCGGCGATGACGCGGAGACGGTCCGGCTGATTGCCGACGATCTCTTGAATCGCCTTGCCAGCAAGCATTATCCGCTGCTGCGCGAGACCGCCGAGAACGCCAGTTTCCTCGCCCGCGCCAAGTGGCCCTGGGCCGAGAGCGTGATGCGCGCCCTGATGAAGGCCAACCCGAAGCTCGACGTCGGCAGCTTCGCCACCGGCCTCAATGCCTGGGACCGTATCGAGGAGTGGGAGGAGGACGGCGGCCGCGCGCCGGGCCGCCAGGACGCGATCGAGCCCGCCGAGGCGCAACGCTTCCTCGGCGAGGTGCTGGGCTCGGACTCCGAACGCCGCGCCTCGCAGGCGGCCTATGCGGGGGCGGCGACCTTCGCCTTCCAGCCGCGCCAATCAAAAGAGATCAACAATATTTTACTGGCGGAAGCAGGCACCGGGCTTGGCAAGACGCTGGGCTATCTCGCACCGGCCTATCTCTGGGCGCGGAAGAACAACGCCCCCGTGTGGGTCTCGACCTACACCAAGAACCTGCAGCGCCAGCTCGACCAGGAGACTGCGCGCCTCATCGAGAACCCGGAGGAACGGCAAGGCAAGATCGTCATCCGCAAGGGCCGGGAGAACTACGTCTGCCTCCTCAACATGCAGGAGGTGTTCGGCCGCCTCACCTCGGCTAACCCCCGCACCGCGCTGCTGGCGGCCCTGATCTCGCGCTGGGCCCGCTTCACCCGCGACGGCGACATGGTGGGCGGTGACTTCCCGTCCTGGATCCTGTCGCTGTTCAGCGATCTCTCGCTCGACGGCGAACAGCGCGGCGTGACCGCGCAGTCGCTGGGCCTCACCGACCGGCGCGGCGAGTGCATCTATTCCGCCTGCCCGCATTACCGCCGCTGCTTCATCGAACGCTCGGTGCGGGCCGGGCGCAATGCCTCGATCGTCATCGCCAACCACGCCCTCGTGCTGCATCAGGCGGCAGTGGATCATGCACTCGGCGTCGCCCAGACCGAGGAAGAGGAAGCAGCGCCGGGCGGCATCCGCCGCATCGTTTTCGACGAGGGCCATCACCTCTTCGATGCGGCCGACTCCGCCTTTTCCGGGCATTTGACGGCGCTCGAGACCGCCGAGCTCCGCCGCTGGATCCGTGGTCCCGAGGCAGAGCGCCGCCGCGGCCGCGGCTTGTCGGATCGCATCGGCGACCTGCTCGGCGAGGACGAGAACGGCGAGAAGCTGCTGCAGCAGGTGCTGCGCGCCGCCATGGCGCTGCCCGGCCCCGGCTGGACGCGTCGCGTGCAGGCAGGCCAGCCCGATGGTCTCGCAGAGAACTTCCTGTCGCTCGTGCGCCAGCAGGTGCTGGCGCGGGCCGAGCAGAATGCGGGCTCCGGCCACACCATCGAGACCGACTGCCTGCCGCTGATCGACGGGTTGGCCGAGGCGGCGGAAGACCTGATGGGCGCGCTGCTCGACCTGAAGAAGCCGATGTCGGCACTGGCCAATGCACTGGCGAAGCGGCTTGACACCGAGGCCGAGGAGCTTTCCACCCATGACCGCGGCCGCATCGAGGCCGTGTCGCGCTCGCTGAAGCGGCGCGGCGAACTGATGATGGGTTCGTGGATCGACATGCTGAAGCGGCTGCTGGAGGAGAAGCACCCGCTCTTCGTCGAATGGTTCGACATCGCCCAGGCCTTCGGCCGCGAGCATGACGTGGGGCTGCATTCGCACTGGCTGGACCCGACGGAGCCGATGGCCCTCGCCGTGCTGCGCCCGGCCGATGGCATCGTCATCACCTCGGCCACGCTCAAGGACCGCCCGCCCGACGTGCCCGACGACTGGGCCAATGCCGAGATGCGGACGGGTGCCGTGCACCTGCCCTACCCGGTGAAGCGCGAGAGCTGGGACTCGCCCTTCGATTATCCCGAGGCCAGCCGCGTCATCGTGGTGACCGACGTGAACCGCGAGGACATGGACCAGGTGGCGGCAGCCTATCGCGAGCTGTTCCTCGCGGCGGGCGGCGGAGGCCTCGGGCTGTTCACCGCCATCTCGAGGCTCCGCGCCGTTCACAAGCGGCTGGTGAAGCCGCTGGCCGACGCGGGGCTGCCGCTCTACGCCCAGCACGTGGACCCGATGGACACCGGAACGCTGGTCGACATGTTCCGCGCCGAGCGCGATGCCTGCCTGCTCGGCACCGACGCGGTGCGGGACGGCGTCGACGTGCCGGGGAATTCGCTGCGCCTCATCGTGCTCGACCGCGTGCCGTGGGGCACGCCGACGATCCTCGAGCGGGCCCGCAAGGAGGCTTTCGGCGGCAATGCCTATTCCGACATGGTGGTGCGGCTGAGACTCAGGCAAGCCTTCGGCCGGCTGATCCGCCGGGCCGGCGACCGCGGCCACTTCGTGATCCTCGATCCGCGGCTGGCGTCGCGCTTCCTCACCGCCTTCCCGCCGGGCGTCACCGTGTCGCGCCTCGGCCTCGTCGACGCCATCGATGCGGTGCGTGCGCAACTGGACAATTCGCGCTCCAGCACCTAACTGTCAGGGCTCAGGAGGACGACGAATGCCCGGCACCATCTCGACTGAACAGGCGCTCATCTACACCATGGTCACCATGTCCGGGGTGGAGGGCAAGATCAACGCCATCG
The DNA here is from genome assembly GCA_046349235.1 of Hyphomicrobiales bacterium. Classification (GTDB taxonomy): domain Bacteria; phylum Pseudomonadota; class Alphaproteobacteria; order Rhizobiales; family Aestuariivirgaceae; genus Aestuariivirga. The sequence goes on along the minus strand of JAXMCT010000017.1, from coordinate 24,971 downwards.
AACTGGCCGAGATCCGCCAGCTGGTGCAGACGCTTCCCGTGTTCAGGAACTTCGACGAGCACCGGCTCCTCGGCGTGGCCCAGGAAGCGGGTGAAATCCTGCAGGACGGCGAGGGCCTGAAGGCCATCCTCGGCCTGATCAAGGGCGCACTGAAGCCGAAGCTGCGCGAGACCGCCTATGCGCTGGCCGTCGAAGTGGCGGCCTCCGACCTCGCAGTCGGCAAGGAGGAGTTGCGCTTCCTCGCCATGCTGCGCGACACGCTGGGCCTGGACAAGCTGACGACCGCGGCGCTGGAGCGTTCGGCAATCGCCAGGTACCAGACGGAATAGTAGCAGACGCTACATTAGGAAAATACTTCTTGATTTTAATCCTACGATGTCCTAGCTAGCAGGTTCGTGCCTGCTGCTGATTGACATCGTGAAGGACTACCCAAACGCCCGCCGCTCCAGCGACGGCATGCGGGTGGCGAAGGTTACACCGCGGGCGATGAAGAAGATGTTCAGCGCCGCCCAGAGCCCGTGATTGCCGAAGGGCGCCTCCAGCAGCCACCATGCGAAGAGGAACACGGCGAGCGACAGGATCATCATGTTGCGCATGTCCTTCGTCGCCATCGCGCCGGTGAAGATGCCGTCGAACTGGAAGCAGATGACGCCGAGCACGGGGGAGACCGCCACCCAGGGGAGATAGATCCGCGCCGTCTCCCGCACCGTGTCGCTCAGCGTCATCAGGTCGATGATGGCAGGGCCGAAGACCCAGATGACCAGCGAGCAAAGGACCCCTAGCGCCATGGCCCAGACGCTGGTGAGCCACACTGCCGCCCGGAAGCGCTCGCGGTTCCTCGCCCCCACCGACTGGCCGACGAGGGCCTCGGAAGCATAGGCGAAGCCGTCGATCAGGTAAGCGGAAACCTCGAACAGGTTGAGGAGCACGGCATTGGCCGCCACGATGACGTCTCCCGCCCGCGCCCCGCGCGCCGTGAAGAAGGTGAAGGCGAAGACCAGGCACAGCGTGCGGATCATCACGTCGCCGTTCATCAGCAGAGTGCGGCGGAAGCGGGCCTTGTCGAGAATGCGGGGCCACGACACATGGGCGCCCATGCTGCGCAGGATCACGGCGGCCAGCACCAGCGCCAGGGTGACGGCCGACCACTCGGCGATGAGTGCCGCGAGGCCGACGCCATCCGAGGTCATGCCGAGGGCGAGGACGAAGAAGGCCGAGAGCGCCATGTTGGTGAGGTTGAGGAAGAGTTGCACCGCGAAGGCGAGCTTGGCGCGTGACTGGCCGATGAACCAGCCCATAACGCAATAGTTGGAGAGCGCCGCGGGTGCTGCGAAGATGCGATAGTTGAAATAGGTCTCGGCGTGGCTCCGCACCTCCGCCGAGCCGCCGATGAGATCGAAGGCGGCATTGCGGATGACGGGCGACAGCAGGATGAGGCCGAGGCCCGCGGCAAGCCCGATCATCAGCGCGCGCACCAGCACGGCGACGAGTTCGGTGCGATCCCCTGCCCCCAGCGCCTGGGCAGAGAGGCCGCCGGTCGACAGCCTGAGGAAGCCGAAGCCCCAGAACAGGAAGGAGAAGACCAGCGCGCCCACCGCGATGGCCCCGATGTAATAGGGCTCCTTCAGCTGGCCGATGACGGCAGTGTTGACGACGCCGATCAGCGGCTCCGAGACGTTGGAGAGCATGATCGGCACCGCCACCGCCAGAACCGAACGGTGCGTCACCCTTGCCTGCGGATCGAAGGACATGCGCTGCTGTTGCGTGTTCGCCGTTCCCAAGTCAAGCTGAGGCACCCATGAGCCTGCCGCAACGCTTCCTCGACTGGTTTTCGGCGCGTGGCTGGGCGCCGCGCGCGCACCAGCTGGCGGTGCTGGAGCATGCGCAGGCGCGCGAGAGCGTGCTGCTGATCTCGCCCACCGGCGGCGGCAAGACACTGGCCGGCTTCCTGCCGAGCCTCGCCGAGATCACCGAGCGCGGATCGGGCGGCGGCATCCACACGCTCTACGTCTCGCCCCTGAAGGCACTGGCGGTGGACATCGCCCGCAACCTCGAGGCGCCGATCGCCGAGATGAAGCTGCCGGTGACGGTGGAGACCCGCACCGGCGACACGCCGCATGCGAAACGTCTGCGCCAGCGGCAGAAGCCGCCGGACATCCTGATCACCACGCCGGAGCAGGTGTCGCTGCTGGTCGCCGACCCTCATGCGGCGCATCTGCTGAAGGGCCTGCGCACCATCATCCTCGACGAGCTGCATTCGATGGTGACCTCGAAGCGCGGCGTGCTGCTCTCCCTCGCCCTGAGCCGGGTGCAGGCGCATGCGCCGGACGCGATCCGCATCGGGTTGTCGGCGACGGTGGCGGACCCCGATGCGCTTCGCTCATGGCTGGTGCCGACGGGTGCGGAGCCTGCGCCGCTGGTGCTGGGCCAGCCGGGGGCGAAGCCGGAGATCCGCATCCTCTCCTCGGTCGAACGCGTCCCGTGGTCGGGGCATTCCTCGCTCTATGCGATCCCGGAGATCTACGCGGAGATCAAAAAGGCGAAGATGACGCTGGTCTTCGTCAACACGCGAAGCCAGGCCGAAGCGGTGTTCCAGACGCTGTGGGAGGCGAATGACGACAACCTGCCGATCGCACTGCATCACGGCTCGCTCGACGTGGCGCAGCGGCGCAAGGTGGAAGCGGCGATGGGCGAAGGCAAGCTGCGCGCCGTGGTCTGCACCTCGACCCTCGAGCTCGGCATCGACTGGGGCGACGTCGATCTCGTGGTGCATGTGGGCGCACCCAAGGGATCGAGCCGGCTGCTGCAGCGCATCGGGCGGTCGAACCACAAGCTCGACCTGCCGTCGCAGGCGCTGCTCGTGCCGTCCAACCGCTTCGAAGTGCTGGAATGCACCGCGGCGCTGCAGGCGGCGGAGGTGAATGCTCAGGATACGGAGTATCCGCAGGTGCTGAAGCTCGACGTGCTGGCGCAGCACATACTGGGCCGGGCCTGCGCCGGGCCCTTCCACCCGGACGAGCTGTTCGCCGAGGTGACCAGCGCCTGGACCTATCGCAAGCTGACGCGCGAGGACTTCGACAAGGCAGTCGACTATGTAGCGACCGGCGGCTACGCGCTGCGCGCCTATGAGCGCTATGCCAAGCTGAAGCCGCAAGCGGACGGCACGCTGCGGCTGGCGCATCCGCGGCTCGCCATGGCCTATCGCCTGAACATGGGCACCATCGTCGAGGACGAGATGCTGAAGGTGCGGCTCGCCCATGTGAAGCGCCGGCTCGGCAAGCGCGTCATCGTCGGAGGCCGCGTGCTGGGCGAGGTGGAGGAGTGGTTCGCTAGCCAGCTGACGGTGGGTCAGACCTTCGTCTTCGCCGGCGAGATCCTGCGCTTCGAGGGGCTCGACGAGTTCGGCGCGCTCGCCACGCGCTCCAATGACCGCGAGCCGATGGTGCCGTCCTACCAGGGCGGCAAATTTCCGCTTTCGACCTATCTCGCCGCACGGGTGCGAGAGATGCTGGCGAACCCCGCCGCGTGGAAGGACCTGCCGCCGCAGGTGCGTGCCTGGCTTTCGCTGCAGCGCTTCCGCTCGGTGGTGCCGAAGGCCGGGCAGATGCTGGTCGAGACCTTTCCGCGCGCCGATAAGCACTACATGGTGTGCTACCCCTTCGAGGGCCGCCTGGCGCACCAGACGCTGGGCATGCTGCTGACCAGGCGTCTGGAGCGCGCCGGCATGCAGCCCCTGGGCTTCGTCGCCTCGGAATATGCGCTGGTCGTCTGGATGGTGCGCGATCTCTCGCTGGCGATCTCGTCGGGCCGCATCGCGCTGGGGCGGCTGTTCGACGAGGACATGATGGGCGACGACCTCGAGGCGTGGATGGCGGAGTCCGCGCTGATGAAGCGCACCTTCCGCAATGCCGCGATCATCGCCGGGCTGATCGAGCGGCGGCAGCCCGGCAAGGAGAAGACGGCGCGGCAGATGACGGTGAACACCGACCTGATCTACGACGTGCTGCGCACGCACCAGCCCGACCACATCCTGCTGCGCGCGGCGTGGGACGACGCGGCGGAAGGCCTGATCGACGCCTATCGCCTCGGCGCCATGTTGCGGCGCATCAAGGGCCAGATCCTGCACAAGCCGCTCGACACGGTGTCGCCGCTCTCCGTGCCCATCCTCTTGGATATCGGCCGCGAATCGGTTTACGGCGAAGGCCATGATGCCCTTCTCGCCGAAGCCGCGAACGCCCTCATCGACGAGGCCATGCGGCTTGTCTAGGTCTCACCGCATCACGCTCTCCGGCGTCGACTTCATACCCGACCTGTCGGGTGCCCTCTTCGTGCCGGAGTTCAACGCACTGCTGGTAGCGGACCTGCATCTCGAGAAGGGCACCAGCCTCGCCCGCCGCGGCGTGCACCTGCCGCCATACGACACGCGCGAGTCGCTTTTGCAGTTGAAGGCGGCGGTGGAGGCGACGCGGCCGCAGCGCCTGATCTTCCTCGGCGACAGCTTCCACGACAATGACGCGCGCGACAGGATCGATCTTTCCGATCTCGCATTGCTGCGCGCCATCACGGCCTGTGCCGAAACGGTCTGGATCACAGGCAACCACGACCCCGCGCCACCCCGGGACGTGGGCGGCATCATCATCGAGGAGATGGTGCTGGGCCCGGTGACGCTGCGCCACCAGCCGAAGATGCTGCGCGCCGACGAAGCCGAGATTTCAGGTCACCTGCACCCGGCGGCGGCGATCCACGCGCGCGGCCACCGCATCCGCTGCCGCTGCTTCATCGCGGACGAGCGCCGCGTGATCATGCCCGCCTTCGGCAGCTACACCGGTGCGCTGAGCGTGCGCTCCGAAGCCTTCGAGGGCCTGTTCGGTGACTTCCATGTGTGGATGATCGGTGACAAGGCCGTGCATCGCTTCCCGGCGTCGCAGGTCAGGTAGCGAGCACCGCGAGCAGCGTGGCGACCAGCGAAATGACGGCGCCCGCAGTCAGGATCATGCGCAGGCGGCCGAACCACTGCGGCAGACGACCCGCATCGACGCTCATGACGTCCCACAGCCCCTGCATGAGGAAGCCGGCGATGAGCAGGGCAAGTGCGGGAATGGACGGCAGGAAGGCCGCGGCAAGGCCGGCGAGCGAACCCAGCACACTGGCCGAAAACTCCGTGGACTGGCGGCCTGTGTCATAGGGTCCGATGGCCGTGCCCCAGCGGATTCCGCCGAGGAAGGACAGGATGATGGCGCCATAGAGGATGGCGAGCCTCAACCCGGTGTCGGGCGCCAGCATGGGGAGCTTCGCCCATTGCGAGGCCGCCCCCGCAACGAAGGGGATGAGGCCCGCCAGCCCGAGGACAAGGGCCGATGCGGGAATCTTGCCGGATGCCAGTCGATCGCTCATGGCGCTGTTTTGGCGCGCCGCCGCGCGCGAGGCAAGGGCTAGGACGACTGCCTGACGATGCTGCCCTGGCGGGCGTCGTTCCAGTTCGGATCGAGCACGGTCACGACATTGGCGCTGTCGTCGGACGGTGTTGGCGTCCACTTGGCGAGGCGGACGGAGGCGGCCTTGAGATCGGCCTCCGGCAGCAACTTGGCCAGCCTTGCAGCGCGCTGGACCGAGTCGGGATCGCCTTGCTTTGCGGCGAGTGAATACCACACATAGGCCTCTTCCGCGCTGGGCGGCGTGCCGAGGCCGCGCTCATAGAGGATCGCGAGATTGAACTGGCTGTCGGCGAGGCCGCGCTCGGCTGCCGCCTTGAACCAGCGGAAGGCACGGTCGAAATCGGCGGGGCCCGCCTTGGGGCCTGCCGCGATCACTGCGGCATTGTGCATGGCCTTGACGTTGCCGCCCAGCGCCGCGCGCTCATACCAGGAGAGTGCCCGGGCCGGATCCGCCACGGTGCCCTTGCCGAGTTCGTAGAGCGTGGCGAGGCGATACTGCGCCGGGGCCAGGCCGCGTGTGGCTGCCTGCTGATACCAGAACAGGGCCTTGGCGAAATCCTGCGGCACGATGTTTCCATCGAGGTAGCGCCCGGCAACGATGAATTGCGCGGAGGCATTGCCATCGGCCGCGGCGGCGCGAAGCGCCTGTGTTCCCACCGCCGGCGGCGGCATTTCGAGCTTGCTGGGCGCTGGGCTGGCAATGGTCGCCGCCAGCGGCGGAACAGGCAGCGAGGCGGTGACGACGGCCTCCGCCTGGGCCACGGTCCGCGCGGGGCCAGACGTGGCCGCTGCAGGCCGCGCCGGCGCCACGATGGCGCCCGACTGCTGGAGGGAAGCAGACGGCGCGGAGATGCTGCGATAGAGGAAGACCGACGCAGCGACGAGCAGCACCAGCCCTGCCACGACCAGCGTGCGGCGGCCACTTGACGCGGAACTGGCGTGGGAGTCGTCGGCAGCGCTGCCGCCCGGGGTGTCGCCGCGCTTGAAGCGCAGGCGCTGCAGGAAGCTGAGGCGTGCGGGCTTGGTTTCGGCCGCGGGCTGCGTGAGCACGGCATATTCGGCGCGCAGCGCCGAGGGACGAGAGGCCGCAGCCTGCGCCGCGCGGCGGGCAGCAGCGATGAAATCATCGCCAGCCGACAGCGGCTCATGCGGAGCGGAAGCCGGATCATCATCGGCGACGGCGCGCGGGGCCTCTTCCCGCCGCGGCGGGACTTCGGCAGGCGCCGGCGCCACGGCGGCGGCGCGTGGGGCCGCTTCGAGTTGGGCGATCTTCTCGACGATCTCGGCCAGCGTCTCGTGCACGGCCTCGAAGGTTTCCCGGTGATGGCGGTCGGCAGCGGTCGAACTGTCACGCAGGGCCCGCAGCCCGTCTTCCAGCGCCTGCAGGTCCGGCGAAGGGCCGCTGAAGGCCGACTGCGGCGGCTGATAACGCTCCAGCGCGCTGGAGGCCGCGGCCTCCGCCGCATCGCGGACCGAAACGCGCGTCTGCTCGAGCGAGTCATGCAGCTGGCGGATGGCCTGCTCCATGGTCTCGAGGTGTCCGAGCTGCTGTTCCGTATGATCGACGCGGGCGCTGACGGCGGCAATCGAGTCTTCCAGCTGGTGCAGGGCCTGCCGGTCGCCTTGCAGCCTGATGGCCTCGGCGAGGCGATGGTCGAGCTCGGCGATGCGTTGTTCCAGGGCGCCGGCCTGCGGCTCGCTGCGGCTGGCTGCGGCCGCCTGTTCGAGGCGGCGGTTGATGTCGCCGAGGCGCTTGTCCATGTCGGCAAGAGGGCGCATGTCAGGCCCCTGCGCGACCCGTGCCGAGAGCTGTTCGATCGCCGCGCGCAGCGACTGCACGTCACGCTCGCTGGCGGCACCGGCCTTGACGTCATCCATGCGGCGGGCGAGGCCCGCGACGTCGCCGTGCAGCCGGGCGATCTCGGTGGCCACCATGGAGGGCGCATTGGCGGCGGCGGCCTGGGCTTCCTTGAGCGACGCGAGCATGCGCGTCTCGACCTCGCGCATTTCGCCGCGCAGCGCGGTGACGGCGGAGGCCTGCGCCTGGTTCGCCATCTGCTGGGCGCTGCTGCGCACGCTCTCGATGCGCTCCGTCATCAGGCCTTCGGAGCGCTGGATGCGATTCACCATGTCGGCAAGGCGACCCTCGAGGCCGGCCAGCGCCGGCGCGGCGCGCAGGATGTCTTCGCCATTCGGCGCACCGCGGCGTTCGCCGACCTCGGCAAGACGGTCCTGCATGGACCTGAGGGAGTCACGCGTGCGCTTTTCACTGACCTCGATGTGCTCGACGACCGAGCGAATGGCCGATTCGAGCGCCGGATAGCCCGGAACGTCTTCCGGACGCTCGAGGGCCGCCGGGCGCCCGAGCTGGGCGATCTGGCGGCCGAGCATTGTCAGACGCTCGTTGACGGCGCTCAGCGCCTCGACCGTCTGGCGTTCGTTCTCGTCGATGCGCTCCACGATGCGCTCGAATTCCTCGCGCTCGGCGCTGCGGTTGCGCTCATGGCCGGGGGGTGGCGCGGAATGCCGCTCACGCTGGGCGAGATCGGCGAGCTGCTGGGCGATGTCCTGCAGGCGGAGGGCACTGTCGTCCCGTCGCTCGACCCGGGGCGGGGGCGGGCGCTGGCCGAGGTCCGGCCGAGTGGGCTCAGGGGGCGTCGGGGAAGAGGGCACGTCGTTTTCCCATGCGTGAGAATCAGCCTGAGAGGCAACATTATGCCCGCTCTGGTCGAAAATCACGCTATTTAACCACTCTCCCAGGGTGAGGCCGGCCTTGCGTGCCGCGAGCTTCGCGGCTTCCCGCGCCTCGGGCTCGATGCCCTTCACACTCCAGGGGATGCCCGGTTTCATTGTGCCTTCGTCTTTCAGTTGTCCGCGCCGGGGGCCGGGTGATCACGAAATGACCATGAAAACGGCGCGGGAATTCCCTCACCAAACGTTAAGGAGTTCGGTAAATATTCAGTTAAGCGGTTGTTCTTTTGCGCGATTTTGTGCGAACAACACGTGCGGCGATTGCGGATTTAACCGATTGGAGGGGATTGCCGCTAAATTTGACGCAGGGGGATACACAATGCTCCCCGGCGGGTTTATATGAGAGTTAACGGCCCCAGCGACTCAGCGGAGAGCAAGAACATCATGAGCGTGACTGATACCACCGAACGGTCGAAGCGAGACCGCACCTATTCGATTACCGAGCTGTGCCGTGAATTTGACGTGACCCCCCGCACCCTGCGTTTCTACGAGCAGAAGGGCCTCCTGCACCCTGCCCGCCGCGGCTGGACGCGCCTCTTCAGCTACCGCGACCGCGCCCGCCTGCAGCTCATCCTGCGCGGCAAGAAGGTTGGCTTCGCGCTCGAAGAGATCAAGGAGATGCTGGATCTTTATAACCTTCGCGACGGACAGCTGACGCAGCTCCGCATCGCCTCCACCAAGATGCGCGAGCGTCTCGAGGCCCTGCGCAAGCAGCGTGTCGAGCTGGAAGATGCGATCGGCGATCTCGAGCGCACCGTCGTCGTCGTCGACGGCATGCTGAAGGAGCGCGAGGCAGTGCAGCCGAAGGCCGCCAACAGCTGATCCCAAGCCAACCGGCTTGCAGAGTTCAGGCATCCGGGTGAAAACCCGGGTGCCTTTTTCTTGACCGGACCCCTGCCCCATGCCGCTCGCCTATGTGCTGAACCCGCTCGACCGCCGCGCCAACGACCGGCCGAATGCCGAATGGGTGTCGCAACAGAGGCAGCGTGCCGACACGCGGCTGATTCGCATCGCGGGTGATTCGGCGCTGCTGCACGAAGGGCGACTGGTGACGGCGAATGACGTGGCGGCAGAGCCCACGGTGTTCCTCGGGCTCGATGCTCAACATGTTCCGTGGTTCGCCTGTCGCACCGAAACAGCGGAAGGCATGCGCGACCTGCGCAGCCTCGCCATGGAAGAGGCATTGCCTCCGGAGCAGCTCGGCATGCTGGCCCAGGCACGCTCGCTGCTGCAGTGGCATGAGCGGCGCACCTTCTGTTCGAACTGTGCGACGAGGCTGGAGATCGCCGATGCAGGGTACCGCCGTCATTGTTCCGGCTGCGGCATGGACCACTTTCCGCGCACCGACCCGGTGGCGATCATGGTGGTTCGGCACGAGGGCGCAATCCTGCTCGGCCGGCAATCATCATGGAAGCCCGGCATGTATTCCGCGCTCGCAGGCTTCGTGGAACCCGGCGAGACCATCGAGGACGCGGCGCGGCGCGAGGTGTTCGAGGAGGCTGGCGTGCGCGTGGGCGCCGTCCGATATGTGACGAGCCAGCCCTGGCCGTTCCTTTCCAACCTGATGATCGGGCTCATCGGCGATGCGCTGTCGGCCGAGATCACCCTCGACCGGAACGAGCTCGAGGATGCGCGCTGGTTCCCTGCCGAGGAGGCCCGCATGATGGTGGCGCGAACGCACCCCGGCGGGCTTTATGCTGCGAACCCCTACGCCATCGCGCACGAGCTGGTGAGAGTGGCGCTGGAAGGATAGGCGCCATCCACGCGAGCTAGACCTTCTCGAACCGCTTGGCGATTTCGGCGCGGTGCGGCGAGGCCCGGTAGATGCCGAGCACACGCAGGTAGCTGGTGAAGAACTCGAGCTCCTCCATCGCCAGTCGCACATTGCGCTCCGAAGGATGGCCTTCGATGTCGGCATAGAACTGGGTCGCCGAGAACTGGCCCTCGATCTGGTAGGATTCGAGCTTGGTCATGTTGACGCCATTCGTCGCGAAGCCGCCCATTGCCTTGTACAGTGCGGCGGGAACGTTCCGTACACGGAAGACAAAAGTCGTCATCACCGGAGCGTCCTCGGGTTCGGCATCCTGCGGGGTGGCGGAAAGCACGACGAAGCGCGTGGTGTTGTGGCTCTCGTCCTCGATGTTCTCGCGGATCACCTCGAGGCCGTAGATCTCGGCAGCGAGCTTCGAGGCGATGGCGGCACGGCTGGATTCGCGCGACTCCGAAAGCTCGCGCGCGGCACCCGCCGTATCGGCGGCCACGACCGGTTTCAGCCCAAGCTCGCGGATCACCTTGCGGCACTGGCCCAGCGCGTGGACGTGGCTGTGCACGGTCCTGACTTTCGCTCGATCCGAGCCCGGCACGATCATCAGCTGGTGATGCACGGGCAGGAAGTGCTCGCCGATGATGTAGAGGTTGGAACGCGGCAGCAGGTGGTGGATGTCGGCGACGCGGCCCGCCACCGAATTGTCGATGGGGATCATCGCCAGCGCGGCTTCGCCATCGGCCACCGCCTGGAAGGCATCCTCGAAGGTGCCGCAGGGCAACGGCTCGCAGGTCGGATAGGCTTCGATGCAGGCGATATGCGAATTGGCACCGGGTTCGCCCTGGTAGGCGATCTTCAGGGGCATCAGGCTTTCCTCAGCATGCGGCGGGCGGTTTCGAGTTCGATGGGCGTATCGACGCCCAGCGGCACCGTGTCAACCCGCACCACGACGATGCGCATGCCATCGTCCATGGCGCGCATCTGCTCAAGCTTGCGTTCTGCCTCGCGCGCGCTGACGGGAAGCGATACGAAGCGCTCCAGCACGGCACGCTTGTAGGCGTAGACGCCGATGTGGTGCCAGTAGGGCGGCGTGTGTTCCGGCCCGACGCTGCGCAGGAAGTCGCGCGCGAAGGCCACCTCGCGCTCGTCGCTCAGGGGCGCGATGGCCTTGACGATGTTGGGGTTGGAGACGTCCTCGTCGCGCTCGATCCTGGCCGCAATGGTCGAGATGTCGGCCTGCTCGTTGGTGAGGCCGGCGAGGCAGCGCTGGATCGACAGGGAATCGATTGTCGGCAAGTCGCCCTGCAGGTTCACGACATATTCGAAACGGCCCTGCGGATCGCGCAGAGACAGCGCCTCGGCGATGCGGTCAGACCCCGAGGGAAGGGCGGGATTGGTGACGATGGCGTCGCCCCCCTGGGCGCGCACGGCATCGGCGATCTCCACTTCGGCAGCGGCGACCAGCACCTGGCCGACATTGGCCTCCACCGCCCGCTTCCAGCACTGGACGATCATGGGGAGCCCGTTGATGTCGGCCAGAGGCTTTCCGGGGAGCCTCGTGGAGGCCATCCGGGCGGGGATCAGGACGATGGTATTTCGATTGTCTATCATGAGCTTAGCAGAAAGCGCGGCAAATTGGTGCAAACCCCCCTTACACTATTGCGGCGGCGCTGAGAAAGCACTAGTTTCCGCGCCCGACGACGGCACCAGGGGTTTGAACCTTCATGAACAGCTTTGAATTCAACAAGATCGCAGGCGCGGTGCTCGGGACGGCGCTGCTGGTTTTCGGCCTGAACGAGTTGAGCAAGATCATCTACCATGCGCCCAAGCCGGAGAAGCAGGGCTTCGCGATCGAAGTCGCGGAAGCTGCTGGCGGCACGGGCGAAGCGGCCGCCGACACCGCCGCCGCTGCCCCCGCCGAGTCGCTGGGCAAGATGCTCGCCTCCGCCGACGCCACCAAGGGCCAGGCCGTGTTCAAGGCCTGCGCCGCCTGCCATGACGGCTCGAAGGGCGGCCCCAACAAGGTGGGCCCGAACCTGTGGGGCGTCGTCGGCCGCATGCATGGCTCGCACGAGGGCTTCGCCTATTCCGATGCCATGGCCGCCCTCAAGGACAAGCCGTGGGACTATGAGGCCCTGAACGCCTTCATCACCTCGCCCAAGACGGCCGTTCCGGGCACCAAGATGACCTTCGGCGGCATCAAGAAGGACGCCGACCGCGCCAACCTCTTGGCCTACCTGCAGACGCTCTCGGACAGCCCGGTGCCCTTCCCCGCCCCTTAAAGGCCTCAAAGCTCACAGAAATTTAACACCGGCAAGCATCTTGCCGGTGTTTTCTTTTGGCGCCGGGGTTGCTTATCTTGAACCCCGCGTCCTGCCTGGAGTTTCCGACCCATGACGATCACCCGCCGCACCCTCTTGAAGCTCGCCTCGCTGGCGCCAGCAGCCAAGATCGTGGGCATCCAGATGGCGCATGCGGATGACCGAACCTTCCGCCATGCCCTGACACTGTTCAATGACATCAAGTATCCCGCCGACTTCAAGCACTTCGACTACGTGAAGCCCGATGCGCCCAAGGCTGGCCGGGTGCGCTTCGGGCTCGTCGGCTCCTTCGACAACCTCAACCCCTATACCTTCAAGGGCGAGGCTGGCGGCGCGGTGCAGAACGATACGCTGCTGACGTCGTCTCTCGACGAGCCCTCGACGGAGTATGGTCTTGTCGCCAGCGGCGTGTGGCACCCCGAGGACCGTTCGCTGGTCGTCTATCGGCTCAGGCCCGAGGCGCGCTTCCACGACGGCACACCGATCACACCCGATGACGTGATCTGGTCCATGCAGGCGCTGCGTGATGCTAACCCCTTCTACAACGCCTACTACAAGAACATCGCCAAGGCCGAGCAGACCGGCGAACACGAGGTCACTTTCGACTTCGGCCAGAAGGGCAACCGCGAACTGCCGCTGATCACCGGCCAGCTGCCGGTGCTGCCCAAGCACTGGTGGACCGGCAAGGACGCCAGCGGCAAGCAGCGCAACATCCAGGAAACGAGTTTCGAGGTGCCGCTGGGATCCGGCGCCTATGTGGCCGACGAGGTGAAGCTCGGCACCTCGATCCGCCTGAAGCGCGTCGCCGATTACTGGGGCAAGGACTTGGCCGTGAACGTCGGCCAGAACAACTTCGACACAATCGAGTACATCTACTTCCGCGATGCCAATGTCGCCTTCGAGGCCTTCAAGGGCGACCAGTTCGACTGGCGCACGGAAAGCTCGTCCAAGACCTGGGCGACGGGATATGATTTCCCGGCGGTGAAGGACGGCCGCGTCATCAAGGAAGAAATCAAGCTCGAGCAGGTGGAGGGCATGCAGGCCTGGGCGCTGAACGTGAGGCGCAACAAGTTCCAGGATGCCCGCGTGCGCCAGGCGCTGAACCTCGCCTTCGATTTCGAATGGGCGAACCAGAACCTGTTCTATGGCCAGTACAAGCGCTCACGCAGCTACTTCAACAACTCCGAGATGGAGGCAAAGGGCCTTCCCTCGGATGCGGAACTCGCGCTGCTCAACCCGCTCAAGGATCAGCTGCCGGCGGAGGTCTTCACCGCCGAATACGCAAACCCCCTCAACGACACACCGCAGAACAAGCGCAAGAACCTTCGCCAGGCGGCGAAGCTGCTCTCCGATGCCGGCTGGGCCATCACCCAGGATGGCGGCAAGAACGTGCTGAAGAACGCCAAGGGCGAGCAGCTCACCGTCGACTTCCTGCTCGACTCGCCGCTGTTCGAGAGGATCGCACTGCCTTACCAGCAGAGCCTCGAACTGCTCGGCATCGGCGTCACCATCAAGACGGTGGACAGCGCACAATATGAGCGCCAGGTGCAGAACTTCGATTACGACATCGTCGTCGGCAATTGGGCGCAGTCACTTTCACCCGGCAATGAACAGCGCGAGTTCTGGGGCAGCGAGGCGGCGAAGCGGACCGGCAGCCGAAACCTCGTGGGGATTTCCAACCCTGCAATCGATAAGCTCGTCGAGACGCTGATCTTCGCACCTGACCGCGAGAGCCTCGTTACAGCCTGCAAGGCGCTCGACAGGGCACTCATCTGGAACCATTATGTCGTTCCCATGTGGTACATCGACTATGACCGCACCGCGCGGTGGGACCGCTTCGGCCGGCCCGACAAGCTGCCCGATCTCTCCACCGGCTTCCCCACCATCTGGTGGTGGGACGAGGAGAAGGCGAAGATGGTGAAGCAGAAGTGAGGCACGTCGCTGCGGCGGTGATCGGGCTGTGCCTCGCGTCCGCTACGGCCGAAGCCGCACCCAAACATGGCATCTCCGCCTTCGGCGACCTCAAGTATCCGGCCGACTTCACCCACTTTGACTACGTGAACCCCGATGCACCGAAGGGTGGGAAGATCTCGCTCATCGGGCCGGTGCCGATCGAGACTTTCGACAACTTCAACGGCTACATCCTCAAGGGTGACGCCGTCCAGGGCTATGCCCTGATGTTCGACAGCCTGATGGCAGCGGCATCCGACGAGCCCGATGCCCTCTATGGTCTCGTGGCGAAGACGGCCGAGCTGGCGGACGACAGGAAGAGCATCACCTTCGATCTGCGCGAGGAGGCAAGGTTTGCCGACGGCACGCCGGTGACCGCCGAAGACGTGTGCGACAGCTTCCGCCTGCTGTCCACGCAGGGACACGAGCGCATCCGCATCACCATTCGTGACGTGGATGGCTGCGACGTGCTGTCCGCGCACCAGCTGCGCTACCGCTTCAGGGGCGAGCGCACACGCGACCTGCCGCTGACTGTCGCGGCGCTGCCGATCTTCTCCAAGGCCTATTACGCGAAAGTGGACTTCGCGAAATCGACGCTCGACCCACCGCTCGGCTCCGGCCCCTACAAGATCAAGGCCTTCAAGCCCGGCGAATACGTGACCTATGGCCGGCGAGATGATTACTGGGCGAAGGACCTGCCGGTGAACAAGGGCCGCTACAATTTCGACGAGGTGCGCTTTGACTACTTCCGTGACCGCACCGCGGCCTTCGAGGCGCTGAAGTCCGGCACCATCGACCTGCGCGAAGAATATACCTCGCGCGATTGGGCAACTGGCTATGATTTCCCCGCCGTGAAGGACGGCCGCGTCATCAAGGCAGAGCTGCCGGACGAAACCCCGTCTGGCGCCCAGGGCTTCTTCCTCAACCTGCGGCGTGAGAAGTTCCAGGACATCCGGGTGCGCCAGGCGATGAACCTCGCCTTCGACTTCGAATGGACCAACAAGAACTTGTTCTATGGCCTCTATGATCGGACAGCGAGCTTCTTCGAGCTCTCGCCGCTGAAGGCGGACGGCCTGCCGAAGCCCGAGGAGCTGGCCCTGATGGAACCCTATCGGGCGGAACTTCGGCCCGCGGTTTTTGGCGACGCGGTTCTTCCGCCCGTTTCCGATGGCTCAGGCCAGGACCGCAAGCTGCTGCGCGAGGCCTCCCGTCTCCTCGACGAAGCAGGCTGGAGAAGCGATGGAGGGCTGCGCCGAAACGGCAAGGGCGAAACGTTGGACGTCGAGTTCCTGATCGAGAGCCCGGTATTCGAACGCATCCTCGGTCCCTATATCAAGAACCTGCGCCTGCTCGGCATCAATGCCTCGATCCGCACGGTGGATGACGCGCAGTATCAGGAGCGGCAGAAAAACTACGACTATGACGTGGTCTCCAGCCGTTTCATGGCAGGGCTGACACCGGGAGACGGATTGCGCATCTTCTTCGGGTCGGAGTCGGCCAGGAGCCCCGGAACCTACAACATGTCCGGCGTCGCTTCGCCGGCCATCGACGGTCTGATCGACCAGATCGTCGCGGCCCAGTCCCGCCAGGAGCTGAACGTGGCCGGCCGTGCGCTGGACCGGGTACTGCGGGCCGAGGAGTTCTGGGTGCCCAACTGGCACAAGGCGAGCTACTGGGTGGCCTACTGGGACAAGTTCGGAAGGCCCCGGATCCAGCCCAAATACGACCGTGGCATCGTGGATACCTGGTGGTATGACGAGGCCAAGGCCAAGCGAATCGCCAACGGAAACTGACCCCGCTCCATGGGCGCCTACATCCTGAAACGCATCCTGCTGATGATCCCGACACTGCTCGGGATCATGCTGATGACCTTCGCTGTCATCCAGTTCGTGCCGGGAGGACCCGTCGAGCAGGTGATCGCCAAGATGCAGGGCAACGACACCGACTCGACCGGGCGCATCAGCGGCAATACCGGGAACGAGGCCGGCGGCAACCAGCAGCAGATGACCCCCGGCGCGGACGCGGTGAACGTCAAGTACCGCGGCGCGCAGGGTCTCGACCCCGAGTTCATCAAGAGCCTGGAAAAGCAGTTTGGCTTCGACAAGCCGGCCCCCGAGCGCTTCCTGCTGATGATGAAGGATTACCTGACCTTCAACTTCGGCCAGAGCTATTTCCGCGACCGCTCGGTGATCAGCCTGATCCTCGAGAAGATGCCGGTGTCGATCTCGCTGGGCCTGTGGCTGACTCTGATCCAGTATCTCGTGTCGATCCCTCTCGGCATCCGCAAGGCGGTGAAGGACGGCTCGACCTTCGACGTCTGGACCTCGGGCGTCATCATCATCGGTTACGCCATCCCGAGCTTCATCTTCGCCATCATGCTGATCGTGGTCTTCGCCGGCGGCAGCTATTTCAGCTGGTTCCCGCTGCGCGGCCTGACTTCGGACAATTTCGACCAGCTGAGCTTCCTCGGCAAGCTCGGCGACTATGCCTGGCACCTCACGCTGCCGCTCTTCGCCATGGCCATCGGCAGCTTCGCCACCATGACGATGCTGACCAAGAACTCCTTTCTCGACGAGATCCGCAAGCAATACGTCACCACGGCGCGCGCCAAGGGCCTGACCGAGAACCAGGTGCTTTATGGCCACGTGTTCCGCAACGCCATGCTGCTGGTGATCGCGGGTTTCCCCGGCGCATTCATCGGAGCGTTCTTCGCCAGCTCGCTGCTGATCGAGACGATCTTCTCGCTCGACGGCCTCGGCTACCTGTTCTTCAAGGCGACGCTTGACCGCGACTACCCGATCGTCTTTGCCAGCCTCTACATCTTCACCCTGATGGGTCTCGTGGTGCAACTCATCTCCGACCTCACCTATACCTGGATCGATCCGCGGATCGACTTCGAGAAGCGGGACGTCTGAGCCATGCCGATCCGCGTGTCCCCCCTCAACAAGCGCCGCTGGCAGCTGTTCCGCCAGAACAAGCGCGGCTTCTGGTCATTCTGGCTGTTCACCCTGCTGTTCCTGATCTCGGTCTTTGCACCGTTCATCGCCAACGACCGGCCCGTCCTGGTTTCCTACAAGGGCGAATGGCTCTACCCGACCTTCGTCGATTATCCGGAATCGAAGTTCGGCGGGTTCCTGGCGCGCACCGACTTCCGTGATCCGGTGAATCAGGAGGAAATCCTGGCCAATGGCTGGATGATCTGGCCGCCGATCCGCTATTCCTACAATACCGTCAATAACGAACTCCCCATGCCGGCACCCTCGCCACCGGCCTTCCAGCTGACGCGCGAGCAGGCCTGCGCCAAGTATCCCGAAGGCGTGAAGAACCCCAACTGCGTCTTCGGCAACCTCAACTGGCTCGGCACCGACGACCAGGGCCGGGACGTGACGGCCCGGCTGATCTACGGCTTCCGCATCTCGGTGGCTTTCGGCCTGATCCTCACCATCATCTCCTCCCTCATCGGCATGGGCGCGGGCGCGGTGCAGGGCTATTTCGGCGGCTGGACGGACCTCCTGTTCCAGCGGTTCATCGAGATCTGGACCTCGATGCCGGGGCTCTACCTGCTCATTATCCTCGCCGCCTTCATCACGCCGACCTTCTGGATCCTGCTGTTCATCCAGATCCTGTTCTCCTGGACCTCGATCGTCGGCCTGGTGCGCGCCGAGTTCCTGCGCGCGCGCAATTTCGAGTATGTGCGCGCCGCCCGGGCGCTGGGGCTGTCCGACGCCCGGATCATGTTCAAGCATCTGCTGCCCAATGCGGTGGTCTCCACCATCACCTTCATGCCCTTCATCCTGGCGGGATCGGTGACGGTGCTGACCTCGCTCGACTTCCTCGGCTTCGGCCTGCCGCCGGGCTCGCCGTCACTGGGTGAACTGATCGCCCAGGGCAAGAACAACCTGCAGGCGCCGTGGCTCGGCATCACCGGCTTCTTCATCGTCTCGATCATGCTGTCGCTGCTCGTCTTCATCGGCGAGGCGGTACGTGACTCGCTCGATCCGCGGAAGACCTTCGCATGAGTGAAAAGCTCCTCGAGGTGAAGGATCTTTCGGTCGCCTTCTCGCAGGGTGGGCGAACGACTCTGGCCGTCGACAAGGTATCTTTCGACATCGCCAAGGGCGAGACGCTGGCGCTGGTGGGCGAGTCGGGCTCCGGCAAGTCGGTTTCGGCCCTCTCGATCCTCAAGCTGCTGCCCTACCCATCCGCTTCGCATCCTTCAGGTTCGGTGCGCTTCAAGGGGCAGGAACTGCTCGACGCCGACGAGCGCGACCTGCGCAAGGTGCGCGGCAACGACATCACCATGGTGTTCCAGGAGCCGATGACCTCGCTGAACCCGCTGCACACGGTGGAGCGGCAGATCGGCGAGATCCTCGAACTGCACCAGAACATCAAGGGCGATGCGGCGCGTGCCCGCATCATCGACCTGCTCGGCAAGGTCGGCATCCGCGATCCCGAGACGCGGCTCCTCGACTATCCGCACCAGCTCTCGGGCGGGCAGCGCCAGCGCGTGATGATCGCCATGGCGCTGGCCAACAACCCCGACCTGCTGATCGCCGACGAGCCGACGACGGCGCTCGACGTCACCGTGCAGGCGCAGATCCTGAAGTTGCTGAAGGAACTGCAGGCCGAATTCGGCATGGCGCTGCTGCTGATCACTCATGATCTCGGCATCGTTCGCAAGATGGCCGACAAGGTCGTCGTCATGCAGCACGGCAAGGCCGTTGAAAGCGGTGATGCGAAGGAAGTCTTCGCCCATCCGCAACACCCCTATACGCAGATGCTGCTCACCGCTGAGCCCAAGGGCGCGCCTCCGCCAAGCGATCCCTCCGCCCCTACCGTGTTGGAGACGAGGGGTCTGAAGGTGTGGTTTCCCATCAAGCGCGGCTTCTTCCGCAAGACGATAGGGCACATCAAGGCCGTCGACGGCGTGGATGCAACGGTGCGCAGCGGGCAGACGCTGGGCGTGGTGGGCGAATCCGGCTCGGGCAAGACGACACTGGGTCTGGCGCTTCTCCGCCTCATCCGCTCGGAAGGTCCCATCGTCTACATGGGCAGGGACATCGACAGCTACAACACCGCGATGATGCGCCCGCTCCGCAAGGAAATGCAGATCGTCTTCCAGGATCCCTTCGGATCGCTGTCGCCGCGTCTGTCGATTCAGCAGATCGTCGAGGAGGGCCTCACCGTACAGGGCCGCAACCTCGGCTATGAGGAGCGCCGCGAGATCGTGGCGCGCGCGCTGACGGAAGTGGGCCTCGATCCATCGACCATGGACCGCTACCCGCACGAGTTCTCGGGCGGCCAGCGCCAGCGCATCGCCATCGCACGCGCCCTTGCGCTCGAACCCAAGTTCATCATGCTGGACGAGCCGACATCGGCGCTCGACATGTCGGTGCAGGCGCAAATCGTCGACCTGCTGCGCGTATTGCAACACAAGCACAACCTGGCCTATCTGTTCATCAGCCACGACCTCAAGGTGGTGCGGGCGCTGGCCAACGAGGTAATCGTCATGCGCAATGGCGTGACCGTGGAAAGCGGACCGACGGCGGAGGTCTTCTCAAACCCGAAGACCGACTATACAAAGGCGCTGATCGCGGCCGCCCTCAACCTCAAGGCCGCGCCGGAAGGTGTGGTGAATCAATAATGGCGTTCCTGTTCATTCTGCCGACATGGCCGATCAAGGTATGGACCGCGGCCATGAAGAAGGTGGCGCCCGATCTCGACGTGCGCGTCTGGCCGGACCAGATGGGCAATCTGGCCGACATCGAATACTGCGCCGCCTGGCTGCCGCCGCCCGGCGTAGTGAAGAGCCTGCCGAACCTGAAGGTCATCATGTCGCTCGGCGCCGGCGTCGATGCGATCCTCAAGGACCCGACGCTGCCGGACAACATCCCCATCGTGCGCGTCAACGATCCGGATCTGACCGGCCGCATGACTGAATACATCGTGTTGCATGTGCTGATGCACCACCGCCAGCAGCGCCGCATCGACGAAAACCAGCGAAAGAAGGTATGGGATTCCTTCCCCACTCATGCCGCCAAGGACCTCAGCGTCGGCATCATGGGGCTTGGCGTGATGGGCACCGACTCCGCCGTCAGGCTGCGCGACCTGGGATTCCGCGTTGCGGGCTGGAGCCGCAACCGCAAGGAAATCCCGGGCGTCGAGAGCTTCGCGGGCGAGGCCGATTTCGATGCCTTCCTGGCGCGAACCGACGTGCTTGTCTCGCTGCTGCCGGCGACGCCGGACACCGACGGCATCATCAACCGGCAGAACATTCGCAAGCTATCACGCAAGGGCCCCTTCGGCGCGCCGATCGTCATCAATGCCGGACGTGGCCGCCAGCAGGAGGCGGATGACATCCTCGCTGCTCTCGACAGCGGCGAGCTTCACGCCGCGACGCTCGACGTTTTCGTGTCGGAACCCTTGCCTCCGGAGAGCCCCTTGTGGACGCACCCGAAGGTCACCGTCACACCGCATTGCGCGGCCGACAGCGACCCCGAGACGATCTGCGCCTATGTCGCGTCGAATATCCGCAAGCACCGGCGCGGGGAGGCGCTGGAGAACCTGGTGGACAGGGCACGGGGCTACTAGTCCGCCGCCGTTTTCCACCATGTGCCGCGATCACAGCCGCCTGATGCTCGTCAGTTGCCCATAACGCGCCGCGATCCTGTCAACGGCCTGTTTGAGCGGTTCGGCCACCACCATCATGTGATGGCCATTGGCGTGGAGCAGCGTCTTGTCGTCGGTCATGATGCCGACATGGCCGTTCCAGAACACGAGGTCGCCTCGCTTCAGGCCGTCGAGATCATTGACCATCAGCCTCCCGCCCAGCGTCTGCTCTTGCATGTCACTGTCGCGCGGGGCCGTCCGGCCGCAGGCTTCGAGCGAGAGCTGCACCAGCCCCGAGCAATCGAGGCCCTGCACGGACTTTCCGCCCCAGAAATAGGGTACATGGCGGAACATCTCGGCCACCGCGACGAAGTCTACTTCGACGTCATCGCTGCGCTTGAGATGCGCGGTGAAAACGAAGCGGCCATTGGACAGTTGAGAATAGGCACCATTCTCCGCCACAACCGTGACCTGCGCATTGAGCGTGAGGGGAATGGCGGGCAGGGTCTTGAGGTTGGCGTCCGGATACATGAAGGTCGTCGGCACGGCCACGCGGTGAGTAGGCTCCACGACTTGCCGTGACAGCGCATTGCTGTTCACATAGCCGACGTAACCATCCTTCACGAGCTGCACCCAGGCCCACCCCTCCTCCTCCTCGAAGAACTTCACCTGCTCGCCGAACAGCGCCTGGGTGAGCTGCATCGCATCGAAGCGCGGTGCCTTATGAAGCGTGACAACGGGCTCCGTCACCTGGACGATCTGTGGCTCGACGAAGTGCTCGGCATCCACCTTGCCCACGAGAGCCGCGTCGGCGAGATCGGGACGATAGGCGTGGAGGCGGGGATCGAGCTTGCTCATGCCCGCTCCCTAAAGACTTTTCGCGTGGTTGCCAATCGTGTCGGCAAGGCGCTCAAGATAGAGCGCGCCCTTGACGGTGCGCTGGATCAGCACGTTGCGCTTGTCCTTCTCGTCACGCCGGCGGCTGACGAGCTCGAGCTTGCCCATGGTGTCCAGAGCACGGGTGATAACCGGCTTGGTGACGCCAAGCTTCTTCGCCAGATCGCGCACCGTGTGCGGTGGTGCCTCGAGATAGATGGTGAGCAGGATGCAGACCTGGCGCACCGAGAGGTCGGGCTCGTCGTCACGCACCAGGGCGAGCGCAACATCATGCCAGAGAGTCAGGGCCTGTGCGGTTGACAACGCAACGGACATCAACAGTGTTCTCGCAACCAGCGTTGTTGTTTCGGCTCCGTTATAGTCTGGCGGCAAATGCCGGGCGTGGCAAGCGGCTAAGTTACACGCTGCCGGATGACTTCGAACACCGCGCGCATGGCCTGCGCCTCACCGCCCTTCGGGCGTCCGGGGCGGGGCGCCGGCGCCCAGGCGAAAATATCGAAATGGACATAGGCCTTCGCGTTTTCCACGAAGCGCTTGAGAAACAGTGCTGCCGTGATCGAACCGGCAAAGCCGGAGTCGCCTGCATTGTTCATGTCTGCCACGGAGGACTCGAAGAGCCGGTTGTATGGCTGCCAGAACGGCAGGCGCCAGACGGGATCGTAAACATCCCTGCCCGCCGCGGTGATGGCTTCGGCGAGACCTTCATCATCGGTGTAGAAGGGCGGCAGGTCCGGCCCAAGCGCCACACGGGCCGCGCCGGTGAGCGTTGCCATGTCGACGAGAAGGTCCGGCGTGTCTTCATCAGCCAGCGCCAGCGCGTCGCCCAGCACAAGTCGGCCCTCGGCATCGGTGTTCCCGATCTCGACAGTTATGCCCTTGCGGCTCTTCAGCACGTCGCCAGGACGGAATGCATTGCCAGCAATGGCGTTTTCGACCGCGGGAATGAGCACGCGCAGCCTCACCCTCAGCTTCGCCGCCATGATCATCTGGGCCAGCCCCAGCACGGTGGCAGCACCGCCCATATCCTTCTTCATCTGCGCCATGCCGGAGGGGGGCTTGATATCAAGGCCCCCGGTGTCGAAGCACACGCCCTTGCCAACCAGGGTGATCCGGGGCGCGCCAGCCGGACCCCACGTGAAATCGATCAGCCGTGGCGCGCGCGGGCTGGCCTTGCCGACAGCATGGATCATCGGAAAGCCTCTCTCGAGTGCCTTGCCGGAAATGACGGAAACCCTCGCCCTGTGCGAACGGGCCAGGACGCGTGCCGCCTGCTCAAGTTCATCGGGCCCCATGTCCGATGCGGGAGTATTCACGAGATCGCGCACCATCCAGCTGGCTCGCGCCGCGCGCAGCACCGCGTCTCGATCGACTCCCTTCGGACAGACGAGCCGCGCCACCGGTGGCGAGGCCTTGCCGTAGCGTCCGAAGGAATAAGATTCGAGGCACCAGCCAAGTGCCAGCAGATCGGGTTGTTCAACCGAGCCGCCAATGCAATAGCTCCCTGGTGGCAGGCTTCGGGACAGCCTGCCCAGCGCAAATGGATCACTCGGATCCTCGCCGGCGAGAACCTGCTGCATCGCGCCCTTGGGGCCAGGAACGACCAGAATCCGGCCCGGCTGCGCCTTGAAGCCATTCACATCGGCCCAGGCGCGAAGATCAGGTGGAAGCTCACGACGTTTCTTCTCCCAGTGCGCACCGGCAATCACGGTAACGGGCGTGCCCCGAACAGTTGCCGCAAGAAGGATGTCTGCAAGGTCGGCCATGACGAACTCCGGAATTGATCTCACTTATCGTGAAACACCCTCATGGTTAATCAATTATTGACCGTTGCGCGCCAAGGTAGCTGAACAAACCAGACCGGAGTTCCGTGATGCCGAGGGCAAGGCCCTGCGCCGCCATCCTGTGCATGTTGGCCACCGCCGTGGTCCTGTCGGGCTGCAGCAAGACGATGGGACAATTGAACCCCTCGAGCAGCCTCAGCACGGCCTCGACCACGCCTGTCTCCCTCGACGCTCTCGCCGTACTCGGCGACAAATGGCAAGCCAATCCCAAGGACGTCGGCAAGGGACTTGCCTATGCCAATGGCCTCGAGAGCCTAGGACAGAAGGACGAGGCCCTCGACGTCTACCGCAAGATCGCCGAAGCAAATCCTGCAAACGCCAAGATAAACGGACTCTATGGCCGCAAGCTCGCTGCGGCCGGAAAGACGGATGAGGCCATCCCGATTCTGGAGGGGGCGGAGCAGCAGGGCGATACGGACTGGCGCGTGATTTCGGCGCTCGGCACAGCCTATGACCAGAAAGGTCTCTACGCGAAGGCTCGGGAACAGTATGCCAAGGCCTTGACTGCCGACCCGCAGAATCTGGCCGTCATGAACAATCTCGCAATGTCCTATGCGCTGGAAGGCAACCTCAAGGAAGCCGAGAAGAAACTCCGCGCGGCCGACGCCCTGCCCCGCTCAAAGAGCGAACCCCGGATCAGGCAGAACCTGGCCCTGGTCGTCGGCCTCGAAGGCCGCTTCGACGAAGCCACGAAGCTCGCAAAGGACGATCTCCCTCCCGACCAGGTCCAGGAGAACATGGCCTACCTGAAGAAGATGCTGTCGCAGCCCAATACCTGGCAACAGATCAGCGATAGCGGCAGCCAGGGCTAAGCCAGCATTCGCGACTTAAAAGTATTTCATGACCGTCATGATGGTGGGTGCGAGAATGACCACGAAGATGACCGGCATGAAGAACAGCATCATCGGGACTGTAAGGCGCGGTGGCAAGGCAGCGGCCTTTCTCTCAGCCTCGGCCATGCGCATGTCGCGGCTCTCCTGTGCCAGGACGCGCAAGGCCGTTCCAAGCGGCGTTCCATAGCGCTCCGACTGGATGAGGCTGGTGACCACTGATTTGACCTGGGTCATGCCAGTCCGCTTTCCCAGGTTCTCCAGGGCCTTCCGCCGATCCTGCAAATAGGAGAGTTCGGCCACCGTGAGCGTCAGTTCCTCGGCCAGGGGAATAGACATCGCCCCGATTTCCCGCGCCACACGCTGCATTGCCGGTTCGATCGCCATGCCGGACTCGACGCAGATCAGCAGCAGGTCAAGTGAATCCGACCAGGCTCTCTGGATCGAAGTCTGCCGGCGCGAGATGAGGTTTCGTACGAAGAGATATGGTGCATAGTTGCCCACGACGATGCCCGCCGCCGCAGCCGCAAATCGTATCCGCACCGGCATCACATTCGCATAGAGCGTCGATG
>JAXMCT010000016.1:0-151649 GCA_046349235.1 Hyphomicrobiales bacterium | reverse complement strand
CCGAGTGCACGCGTCTGGTTGAGCAGCCGGTGGGTGTGGTCGTCGAGGTTCTTGAGAAAGGGATTGTAGGGCACACCGAAGGACCCCAGCGGCGGGGCGGTGACGGTTTCCCAGAATTCGCGCAGCCGTTCCACCCGGCGCTCCGGCGCGTTTCCGGCGATCAGGGCCGAATTGACCGCGCCGATGGATATGCCCGCCACCCAGTCGGGATGGACATTGCCCTCGGCCATCGCCTGGTACACCCCGGCCTGGTAGGAGCCCAGCGCACCTCCGCCCTGCAGCAGCAGCGCCACGCGCTCGAAAGGGAGATGGTGTCCGGAACGGCGTTTCATGCAAGCAACTCCTCGGCCAAGCCAGCGAGGCGCAGACCGCCTCGCGGACGACGTTCTACGCAGCTATGTCCCGCACGTCACAATTTACTTTCGGTTGCCGCCCAATCAATCGGCATATTGCGACAGTCGGTTGAGGGTTGTGCCGGTTCGCCGTCACTGTGGTGCGCCGGAGCCTGCAATGTGACCAGGATGGTGGGCGATGAGAGACTCGAACTCCCGACATCTTCGGTGTAAACGAAGCGCTCTACCAACTGAGCTAATCGCCCTCGGGCTTGGGCTTAGCGCCGGGCACCACGACAATCAAGCCAACAAAAGACCCCGTGCGAGTTCTGAGGGCGCACGGGGCTGATGTGATTTGAGTGGTTTCAGAAACTAGCTCTGCGCTGGTGCCGTCTCCTCGCTGCCGTTGCCACGCCCGAAACGCTTTACACCTGCTATGTGTCGGTGATTCGAAGCGAATTTCAAGCTTTGACGACGACGTGGAGGGTTACTGCGCAATCTTGCGGCAGAGCTTCACGAGGCCTGTCTCGTAGCGCGCCGGGCTGGCGAGAATGCTGCGGCAGGTGACGCGCGTATCGTGGTCTCGGCCGCTGCCTTCCGCACTTGCAAGCCTGGCGGTCGCCACGCCTGCGCCGGCACCGCTGGCAGACCCGCTACCGGCGCCACTGCCGGAACCGCTGCCGCTGGGCCCGGCGGCCGCCCCGCAGCTCCCACCCACCGCCACACAGGCGCTCGCCAGCTGCTGCGGCGACAGTGCGTCGAGCCTGGCATCAATGAGCGAGAGTTGGTGGCTCCGCGATGCTCCGCCGCAGCCCCTGGCGCCAACCGTGATGCAGAGCTTCAGCAACTGCTTCTGGCTGAGAAGCCTGGCCCTGGCGTGGACCACGCCCAGCGCCTCGGCGCGAACCGTCGCATTGCGCAGGCTGCCGAGCGAGGTTTTTACCGTTGTGCCCGTGGTCGTGCCCAGGCCAGCAGTGGCGGTGGCGGTGCTGCCGACCTTTGCGTCGACGTCGCCGTGGATCCCGCCGACATTGGCACCGACGTCGACCGAGGCGAGATTGCTTCCGCCCAGCTTCACGTCCGCATCGAAAAGGCCACCGGCAACCGCCGTAGCGGGAAGCGCCGCCAGTGCGAACAGCGCGGCGGATGCCATCATGGGGGTCATGCGCATATCGTTCCTCCAACTGAAGACACGGATACCGGGCATCAGCGCCCGTCCTGCAGTCAGAACGATTCGATTTTGCTAAGTGTTCCGCACGACTCGCGATTTTTCGTCCGTATACGGACTGCTATAGCAGGATTGCCAATCAAAAAAGGGCCGCCCGAAGGGCGGCCCTCATATCGAGAGTTGCAAGGGGTCAGTGGGCGCGGGCTGCGCTTTCACTGCTCTTGTCGGCCGCAGCGCGGGCGGCGGCGGCCGCTTCCTCGGCCTCTTCGTCCCAGGTGATGGGCTCCGGCATGCGGGTGAGCGCATGCTTCAGCACATCGTCCATGCGGGCGACGGGGATGATCTCGAGACCCTTCTTCACGTTCTCCGGAATCTCCGAGAGGTCCTTCACGTTCTCCTCGGGGATCATCACGGTCTTGATGCCGGCGCGGAGCGCGGCCAGCAGCTTCTCCTTGAGGCCGCCGATCGGCAGCACGCGGCCGCGCAGCGTGATCTCGCCCGTCATCGCCACGTCCTTGCGGACAGGGATGCCGGTCATCACCGAGACGATGGCGGTGACCATGGCGATACCGGCCGACGGGCCATCCTTGGGCGTGGCACCTTCCGGCACGTGCACGTGGATGTCGCGCTTGTCGAATACCGGCGGCTTGACGCCGATGGTCGCGGCGCGCGAGCGCACGTAGGAGGAAGCAGCCGAGATCGACTCCTTCATCACGTCGCGCAGGTTGCCGGTCACCGTCATCTTGCCCTTGCCCGGCATCATCAGCGCTTCGATCGTCAGGATCTCGCCGCCGACTTCCGTCCAGGCAAGGCCGGTGACGACACCGACCTGGTCCTCGCGCTCGGCCTCGCCATAGCGGAACTTCGGCACGCCGAGATACTGGTGCACCACGTCCGGGGTCACCTGGATCTTCTTCTTCTTCGCCGTGACGATCTCCTTCACCGCCTTGCGGGCAAGCGAGTTGACCTCACGCTCCAGGTTGCGCACGCCCGCCTCGCGGGTGTAGCGGCGGATGACCTCGTAAAGGGCCTCCTCCGTCACCTCGAACTCCTTGGCCTGCAGGCCATGGTGCTCGGCCGCCTTGGGCAGCAGGTGGCGCTTGGCGATCTCGAGCTTCTCCTCTTCCGTGTAGCCCGCGATCCGGATGA
This sequence comes from Hyphomicrobiales bacterium, assembly GCA_046349235.1. Classification (GTDB taxonomy): domain Bacteria; phylum Pseudomonadota; class Alphaproteobacteria; order Rhizobiales; family Aestuariivirgaceae; genus Aestuariivirga. Next base: position 149,000 of record JAXMCT010000016.1, on the reverse strand, counting down.
TCTCCATGCGGTCCAAGAGTGCCGGCGGAATGTTGAGCGTGTTCGACGTCGTCACGAACATCACGTTCGAGAGGTCGTATTCGACCTCGAGATAGTGGTCCATGAAGGTCGCGTTCTGCTCGGGGTCGAGGACCTCGAGAAGGGCCGCAGACGGGTCGCCGCGGAAGTCCATGCCCATCTTGTCGATCTCGTCCAAGAGGAAGAGCGGGTTGGACTTCTTCGCCTTCTTCATCGACTGGATGACCTTGCCGGGCATCGAGCCGATGTAGGTGCGGCGGTGACCGCGGATCTCGGCCTCGTCACGCACGCCGCCGAGCGACATGCGGATGAACTCGCGGCCCGTGGCCTTGGCGATCGACTTGCCGAGCGAGGTCTTGCCCACGCCCGGCGGGCCGACGAGGCACAGGATTGGCCCGCGCAGCTTGTTGGTGCGGCTCTGCACCGCGAGATACTCGAGGATGCGTTCCTTCACCTTGTCGAGGCCGAAGTGATCGGCGTCGAGCACTTCTTCCGCGAACTTCAGGTCGTGCTTGACCTTGCTCTTCTGGCCCCACGGGATGCCGAGCAGCCAGTCGAGATAGTTGCGCACGACGGTCGCTTCCGCGCTCATCGGGCTCATCTGGCGGAGCTTCTTGATCTCCGCGTCGGCGCGCTCCTTGGCTTCCTTGGAGAACTTGGTCTTCTTGATGCGCTGTTCGAGCTCGTCGATCTCGTTCTTCTCGTCGCCGTCGCCCAGCTCCTTCTGAATGGCCTTCATCTGCTCGTTCAGATAGTACTCGCGCTGGGTCTTCTCCATCTGGCGCTTGACTCTGCTGCGGATGCGCTTCTCGACCTGGAGGACCGAGATCTCGCCTTCCATCAGCGCATAGACCTTCTCCAGCCGCTGCGCGACGGCCGTCATCTCGAGAAGCTCCTGCTTCTCGGCGATCTTGATGGCGAGATGCGCCGCAATGGTGTCGGCAAGCTTCGAGGGGTCGGTGATCTGGCCAACCGATGCCAGCACTTCCTGCGGCACCTTCTTGTTCAGCTTCACGTAGCTGTCGAACTGCGCCACCGCGGTGCGGGCCAGCGCCTCGGTCTCGGCCGGGGTGCCGGCATCGGAGGGCAGCACCTCGACCTCCGCCTCGAAGAAATCGGTGCGGGACGAGAAGCCGTGCACGCGCGCACGGTCGGAACCTTCGACCAGCACCTTCACGGTGCCGTCGGGCAGCTTGAGGAGCTGCAGCACCTGCGCCAGCGTACCCACCTCGTAGACCGCATCCGAAGCCGGATCGTCATCGCCGGGGTTCTTCTGCGCCACGAGCAGGATGCGCTTGTCCTCGCGCATCACCTCTTCGAGCGCCTTGATGGACTTCTCGCGCCCCACGAAGAGCGGGACGATCATGTGCGGGAAGACGACGATGTCGCGGAGCGGCAGGACAGGGATCGTCTCGAAGCCGCCTGCGGGAGTCGTGTTGCTCATACTACTTCCTTTCATGGGCCGCCTGCTGAGTCTGGCGCGGAAAAGCCGCCAAACAAGGGCGCCCGGGTTCTGGGCCGTCGAGCCGCAAATCAGGTGAGTCTCATGCACATACTACGCACAAATTCCCCGGAAGAGCAGCCTCAGCGTCGTGTGAGATGTGGAGAGTGCATGAGGAAATTTCAATGTGCTCCGCTGACGTCTTCTCCCGCTCCTTCAGCGGGACAGGAAGGGGCCCGCGAAGCGGGGAGATGAGCGGAAGTCAGATCCTGTTCCTCCTGCACCCGGCTTCCCCTCATCTCCCCCAACTCCGTTCGGGCACCTTCCTCTCCGGCGCCGCGGGAGAGGACCTTTAACAGAAATGGCCGGGAATTCACCCGGCCATTGCAATTCCTTGTGCGGTTGGCCTCAGGCCGAAACCGTGGCCTTGCCGCCCTGCTTGTCGGCGTAGATGAGCAGCGGCTTGGCGGTTCCGTCCACCACGTCCTTGGAAATCACGACCTCCTCGACGTCCGACATGGCGGGCAGGTCGAACATGGTCTCGAGCAGGATCGACTCCATGATGGAGCGAAGCCCGCGCGCACCGGTCTTGCGCTCGATGGCGCGCCGCGCGATGGCGCCCAGCGCCTCCTCGGGGAAGTTCAGCTTCACGCCTTCCATCTCGAACAGGCGCTGGTACTGCTTCACCAGGGCGTTCTTCGGCTCGACCAGGATCTGGACGAGAGCCGCCTCGTCGAGGTCCTCGAGGGTGGCGACCACCGGCAGGCGGCCGACGAACTCGGGGATCAGGCCGAACTTGAGAAGATCTTCCGGTTCCAGCTCGCGCAACACGGCACCGGTGCGGCGGTCCTCGTTGGAGCGGATCTCCGCGCCGAAGCCCAGGCCCGAACCCTTGGAGCGCTGGTTGATGATGCGCTCGAGGCCGGCGAAGGCGCCGCCGCAGATGAACAGGATGTTGGTGGTGTCGACCTGCAGGAATTCCTGCTGCGGATGCTTGCGGCCGCCCTGCGGCGGAACCGAAGCAACGGTGCCTTCCATGATCTTCAGGAGCGCCTGCTGGACGCCCTCGCCCGACACGTCGCGGGTGATCGAGGGGTTGTCCGACTTGCGGCTGATCTTGTCGACCTCGTCGATGTAGACGATGCCGCGCTGGGCGCGCTCGACATTGTAGTCGGCAGCCTGCAACAGCTTCAGGATGATGTTCTCGACGTCCTCGCCGACATAGCCGGCCTCGGTCAGTGTCGTGGCATCGGCCATGGTGAAGGGCACGTCGAGGATGCGAGCCAGCGTCTGGGCCAGCAGCGTCTTGCCGGAGCCCGTCGGGCCGACGAGGAGGATGTTCGACTTCGCCAGTTCCACGTCGTTGTTCTTCTGGGCGTGGTTCAGGCGCTTGTAGTGGTTATGGACGGCGACCGAGAGCACCTTCTTGGCGTGCTCCTGGCCGATGACGTAGTCGTCCAGCACCTTGCGGATCTCGTGCGGGGTCGGCACACCGTCCTTGGATTTCGCCAGCGAGGTCTTGTTCTCCTCGCGGATGATGTCCATGCACAGCTCGACGCATTCATCGCAGATGAACACGGTCGGTCCCGCGATCAGCTTGCGGACCTCGTGCTGGCTCTTGCCGCAGAAGGAGCAGTACAAGGTGTTCTTGCTGTCGCTCCCTGTTGCCTTACTCATTCCATCTCCTTGGACATGTGCTGCGTGATACGCACGCAGTCTCTAACAAGACTTCACCGCCATTGCCGCAGTTCCGTCGCAGGGTCCGGCGAACCGGACCAAATCAGTAATTCAGCATGGGCAGACATGGTTAATCAAGAATTGATTGCCCTGCTGCCCCACCGGCGCAATGTCCGGTGGAGTATTCAATGGCCTATTTCCCTTCCGCCGGCGCCGCGCGCTTCTCGATGACCTTGTCGATGAGACCGAAGGCGAGGGCGGCTTCCGAGGTGAAGAAATTGTCGCGCTCGAGGGCTTCCTCGATGGTCTGGTAGTCGCGCCCGGTGTGGTGGACGTAGATTTCGTTCAGGCGGCGCTTCAGGCTTTCCACCTCGCGGGCATGGATCAGGATGTCGGTGACCTGGCCCTGGTAACCGCCGGAGGGCTGGTGAACCATGATGCGGGAATTGGGAAGCGCGAACCTCAGGCCCTTTTCGCCCGCGGTCAGCAGGAGGGAACCCATGGACGCCGCTTGCCCCATGACTGTGGTCGAAACGGGGCAGCGGATGAACTGCATGGTGTCGTAGATCGACAGGCCGGAGGTGACGACACCGCCGGGGCTGTTGATATACATGGAGATTTCCTTCTTGGGGTTCTCCGCCTCGAGGAACAGCAGCTGCATGCAGATCGATGCCGCCACGTTGTCGTCGATGGGCCCGGTGATGAAGATGATGCGCTCGCGCAGCAGGCGCGAGGGCAGGTCATACACGCGCTCGCCCCGGCTTTCCTGCTGGATGACGGAGGGCCAGAAGGCGCCGGTGGTCAGCATTTCGACGGGATCGCGCATGGATGTCCTTCGGATGAATCGGGTTATCTGTTGATCCCTAGATAGGTGAGCCTGCGGGAGGATGGAAGGGGCTTCCCCAGCAGCGTTAATCCACGGTTGAAGTCAAACCCTGCATTTGCAAGGGCTTGCCGAGACATGAGAAAAGTGAACATCTGCACACAGGAATCCGGAGCCCATGAAGATTGCCCTGCCTCCCCTGCCCGCGGACCCCGATCCCGGCCACCGGCTTCGCCTCGAAAACGTCCTTCGCGCCGCATCGCTCATCGATCCGGTGTTCCTCGCCAGCCCGCAGTTCGAATGCGAACCGCTAAGCGATGCGCTTGCCTGTTCGCTCACCCTGAAGCTCGAGACGGCCAATCCCATCCGCTCCTTCAAGGGCCGGGGGGCAGGCTATCTCGTGGCCGCGCGGGCGGCCGGAGGCCATCTCGCGGGTCGCCGTCTGGTGGGCGCCAGCGCCGGGAACTGGGGCCAGGCGCTGGCCTATTCCTGCCGCAGCCACGGCATCCCGCTCACCCTGTTCGCCGCGACCACGGCCAACCCGCTGAAGGTCGAGCGCATGAAGGCCTTTGGGGCCGAGGTGGTGCTGACCGGGCATGATTTCGACGCCGCCAAGGAAGCGGGCGAACGCCACGCCCGCGAAACGGGCGGGCTGTGGGTGGCCGATGGCCTCGACCCCGAGGCCGCCGAGGGCGCCGCCACCATCGCGCTCGAATTGCTGTCGGAGGCAGAGAGGCCGCAAGTCCTCGCCATCCCGCTCGGCAATGGCGCATTGCTCACCGGCATGGCCCGCTGGGCCAAGGCCGTGGCACCCGGCATCGAGATCCTGGGCGTCCAGGCGCGGGGTGCTGATGCCATGGAGAAATCGTGGCGCACCGGCACGCTCCGGTTTCCGCCCGCGGTGGACACCATCGCCGACGGCATCGGCGTCCGCATACCCATCGCCGAGGCGGTCGCGGACATGCGGGGGCTGGTGGACGACGTGCTGCTGGTGGAGGATGCCGGGATCATCGCCGCCATGCGCCTGCTGTTCCGCACGGCCGGCCTCGTGGCAGAACCTTCCGGCGCGGCCGGCATCGCCGCCATCGCATCCTGTCCCGAGCGCTTCCGGGGCAAGCGGGTTGCCACCGTCGTGTGCGGCAGCAACCTCACGGCCGAGCAGGCACGCGCCTGGCTCGGCTGATTGGCGCTCCCTCAGGCGGCAGCGCCGATGCGGAACGTCTTCACCTCGCGCAGCAGGTCTTCCGCCTGCTCGGCTAGCGAATGGCACGCGGCGGTCGATTGCTCGGCCATGGCGGCGTTCTGCTGCGTGATCTGGTCGATGCGGTCCATCGAGTTGCCGAAGTCCTGCATCGCCTGGCCCGCCTCGCGCACCAGCCGCGACCCCGTCTCGACCTGGCTGGAGGAGAGCTGGATCAGGGCCTTGATCTCCTTGGCCGCCGCCGCCGAACGCTGCGCCAGGGCCCGCACTTCCGATGCGACCACGGCAAAGCCCCGCCCGGCATCGCCGGCGCGCGCCGCCTCGACACCGGCATTGAGCGCCAGCAGGTTGGTCTGAAAGGCAATCTCGTCCATCACCCCGATGATCTGGGTGATCTTGCGGGCCGACTGCTCGATGTTGGACATGGCGGACACCGCCTGCCCGATCGTCGACTGCTCCGCCATGCCCTCGTCCTCGCCGGGGCGGGGGCCATGAGCATCCATCATCGTCACCTTGCTCAGGTCATTCACCGTGGTATCGACCATGAAGGCATGTTCCTCGGCGCGCTTGGAAAGATCGGCCGAGGCCGCCGCGATCTCGCGTGTCGCCGACTGGATGGTCTCGATCGAGCCGTTGATGGCCATCATGGCGAGCTGCACCTGGCTGGCCGCGGCATTGAAATCCGTCACCAGCTGCTCGTAGTCCGGTGGAAGGTCGCCCTCGATGCGGGTGGTCAGGTCCTTGCCGGCCAGGCGCTGCAGCGCCTCCCCGATCGACGAGACGATCAGCGATCGCTCCTGGCTGAGCGCCCTTGCCTCGGCGCGCTTGGCCTCTGCTTCGCTTTCCCGGCGGCGCGTCTCCGACTCGTCGATGTAGACGGACATGGCGAAGTCCATGTCGAGGAGCGTCGCCTTGATGAGGCTGGTCAGCGTCCGTTCCACCCCGGCCCGGCCGCCGAGCAGCGCCGGCCAGCGGGCGCGCAGCACCGCCGTGACAAGCCCGCCCAGCACCATTGCATAGCCGCCGACATACCAGCGCGGGGCAAGTCCGATGCGCGCGTGGGTCTTGCCCACGCGGCGCACGCCCTGGACATAGGCTTCGTCGAAGGCGCCGTTGCTGATCGTGTCCCAATGTGCCAGCTGCGCCGCCTTGGCGCGTGCGACCGCCTCCGGCGAGCGAAGGAAGGGCGCAACGGCCGGCGAGCGCGCCAGCTGCTCGTAGAACCGGTCCAGCAGCGGCGGCAGCACCTTCATGACGAAGTCACTGTTGTCGATCAGGTCGGTGCGCGCCTGCGCATCGAGTCCGATGAAATCCAGCCGGCTCGAGAGCTCGTCGTCCTGCATTGTGTCTGTCCTGCCGTGGCTGGTGGTTCGTCGGGTTGGCGCCAGCCTCGCCGAGCGACCTTGCAGGAAGCTTGCACGGCCAAAAGCGAAAGGGGCGGCCACTGGGCCGCCCCCCGTCAATCACGACCGGATGCCGTCCGGAAAATCAGGCTGAAGCGACGTCGTCCTCGTCCTCGACCATCTTCTGCAGCTCTTCCTTGGTCACCGACTTCTCGTCGACCTTGGCGGTGCTGACGATCGCATCGACAACCTTCTGCTCGAAGATCGGGCCACGCAGTTCCATCATCGCGCCGGGATTGCGGCGGTAGTAGTCGATGACCATCTTCTCCTGGCCGGGGAACTGGCGCATGCGGTTCATCAGCGCGTTCTGCAGTTCCTGCTCGGAAACGATCACGCCCGCCTTCTCGCCCATGCGGCCGAGCACCAGGCCAAGGCGCACGCGGCGCTCGGCGATGCCGCGGTATTCCTTGCGGGCTTCCTCTTCCGTCGTGCCCTCGTCGGCGAAGGACTTGCCGGAGCGGGCCATCTCGCCGGACAGGGCGTTCCAGATGCCGTTGAACTCGGCTTCCACCAGCTTCTCGGGAAGCTCGAAGGAATATTCCTTGTCGAGCGCGTCGAGCACGTCGCGCTTCAGCTTCATGGTGCTCATCTGGGCAAATTCGGCGCCCATGCTCTGCTTGATGGTGTCGCGCAGCTTGGCGAGGTCCTCGAAGCCCATCTTCTTGGCGAATTCCTCGTCGATGACCGCGTCCTGCGCGCCCTCGACCTTGGTCACCTTGGTGGCGAATTCGGCGGGCTTGCCGGCGAGTTCGGCAACACCGTAGTCAGCCGGGAACGACACCTTCACCGTCACCTCGTCGCCGGCCTTGGCGCCGATCAGCTGCTCCTCGAAACCGGGGATGAACTGGCCCGAGCCGATCTCGAGGGCCACGTCCTCGGCCGTGCCGCCGTCGAAGGGCTTGCCCTCGATGGTGCCGACGAAGTTGATGGTGACGCGGTCGCCCGCCTTCGCCTTGCCGGACTTGCCGGTCTTTTCCTCGAAGTTCTTCGACTGCGAGGCGATGCGCTTCAGGGTCTCGTCGATCTGGTCCTCGGCCACCTCGACGACGTGGCGGGTCAAGGAAAGGCCCGAATGGTCCTTCACCTCGAAGTCCGGGATCACTTCCAGCGCCATGGTGAAGGAAAGGTCGCTCTTGCCATCCATGACGGCGGCGATCTCGGCCTCGTCGGTCGGCAGCTTCACTTCGGGCTGGTAGGCGGGCTTCAGGTTCTTCTCTTCCAGAAGCTGCTTGGAACGGGAGTCGACCGCGTCCTGCAGAACCTCCGCCATGGCCGACTTGCCGTACACGCGCTTGAGGTGAGAGACGGGCACCTTGCCGGGGCGGAAGCCCTTGATGTTGGCCTTGCGGGAGAAGTCCGCCAGCTTGGCGTTCAGCTCCTTGTCGAGCTCGGCCTGGCCGACCACCACCTTGTATTCGCGCTTGAGGCCAGCGCTGAGCGTCTCGGTAACCTGCATCGTTCCTGCTTCCGTCTATAGGTCTATGGGCCTGTGGCGCCGGTTGGATTTCGGCTCGTGCATGGTGCGGGCGGAGGGACTTGAACCCCCACGGGTTTCCCCACAGGAACCTAAATCCTGCGTGTCTGCCAATTTCACCACGCCCGCGCACGAGCGAAAGGCCCGGGCCGTTGCAATGGGCGCGGTCTATAGCAGAGGGGTTTTCGGTATGCCAGTGAAGAAAACGCCAGCGTTTGCCGCTACTCAGGCGCGCCTCGGGGCCCTCGCCTGGGCCAGCGTTGAAAGCCCGATACCCAGCGCCACGACGGCGATTCCCAGCCACACCATCGGCGGGTAGCGCTCACCGAGAAAGCTCACCCCCACCCCGACGCCGACCGCCGCCGCCACGTAGCCGATCTGCGAGAGGTAGGTCGGTCCGCCCACCGCCTGCAGGCGGAAAAAGGTGAGGTACATGATGGTGGAGGCGACGAGTTGCCCCGCCACGATGCCGGGAATGGCGGCCAGCGGCGCAAGGTCCAGTCCGCCCACTGCCCAGGCCAGCAGCAGGAGCGGCGGCACGGCAGCGAGGTTGATGGTGGCGCCGAGCCGCATCGGCCCCGCCCCGCGCGGCCAGCCCACGGTGCGGTAGACGTTGCCGGCTCCGAGGAACACCGGGATCAGCGCGGCCAGCAGCAGCCAGCGCGACTCTGCCGCCCCGAAGCCCGCATTGCGGGCGACGATGATGGTCACGGCCCCCATCAGTCCCACCGCGATGCCCAGCAGGCCCAGGGGGCTCGGCGGCCTGACCCGGAAGACCATGGAAAGGATCGCCGTCGTCACCGGCGAGGTGGCCACCAGGATCGCCGCCAGCCCGCTGCCGATGTGGGGGATGGCTGCAAAGGTCAGCGCCAAGGGGATGACGTTGGAGACGACGCAGGAAATGGCGGCATAGCGGTAGAGCCCGGCGACCGGTGCTGCCCGTTCGAAAAGCCTCGCTGCCACACCCACCGCAAGGCCGGCGCCAAGGCAGATCACCGCCGCCCAGAGTGCCGGATTCACGCCTGCGGCGACGGCAAGCTTGCCGAGCGGGAAATTGGCGCCGAAGGCCAGTCCGGTGACGAGCAGCAGGACAAGCGGCCGGTTCATAGGCTGGTGAGAAGAGTCTCGGCGGTGAGGCCCCGTGGCCCGTGCCGGTTGGCGGCATCGCCATGAAGCCACACGGCCGTGCAGGCGGCCTCGAAGCCTGGCAGGCCCTGCGCCAGCATCCCCGTCACGATTCCCGCCAGCACGTCGCCCGAGCCCGCGGTGGCGAGCGACGGCGGCGCATTGACGTTTACCCGGGCGCGGCCGTCAGGGGCGGCGATCACGGTGTCGGCACCCTTCAGCACCACCACCGCGCCGGAGCGCATTGCAGCCCGGCGGGCAAGTTCAATCTTTGATTCACTCTCCGACCCCAGTCCCTTGAAAATACGCCCGAATTCCCCGGCATGCGGGGTCATCACCACGGGCCGACCCTCGCCCAGTTCGACCAGCCGGAACAACCGTTCGTTCTCCTCCCCGAAGGACGACAGCGCGTCGGCATCCAGCACCGTGGCCGCGCCGCTCATCAGCACCGTCTCCACGAGGTCCCGGGTGTCGACGCCCACCCCCGCGGCCGGGCCGATGCACACCGCGTTCTTGCGTTTGTCGGCGAGCAGGACCGAAAGATCCATGTCGGAGAGCATGATGGCGGTGACCTGCGCGGCCTGGACGGCCAGCGCCTCACGCGAGCCGGAAATCGTCACCAACCCCGCCCCGCTGCGCAAGGCGGCCTCGGCCGCGAGCCGTGACGCTCCGGTCTGGAGCGGCCCGCCGGACACCACCACCGCATGGCCGCGGCTGTACTTGTGGCCCGCGGCCGCCGGCTCCGGCCGCCGGATTCCGCAATTGATGGAATCCCTTGGACGAATGTCCTGCAAAACTGATTCCGGTATGCCGATGTCGGCCACCACCACCTCGCCGCACAGCTGTCGACCCGGCAGCAGCACATGTCCCGGCTTCCTGCGGAAGAAGGTGACGGTCACATCGGCCCTGACCGCCGCGCCGCGTGGCCGGCCGGTGAGACCGTCGAGCCCCGAGGGCACATCGACCGCGACGATCGGGCAGCCCGCCCCGTTGATCGCCCCGGCGAGTGCCGGCGGGAAGTCCTTGGACAGCCCCGCTCCGAACAGCGCATCCACGATCAGCCCTGCCTCGGCCATCGAGCCCACCGCCTCGACCGCTCCGTCCCAGCGCGTCGCCATGGCGGCGGCATCGCCCTTCAGCGCGGCGCGGTTGCCGAACAGCGCCAGGCGTACCGGCCAGCCCCAGTCCTTCAGGATGCGGGCGACCACGAAGCCGTCGCCGCCATTGTTGCCGGGCCCGCACAGGACCAGCACCGGCCGCGCGCCATAGCGGCGCAGCATCTCCTCGGCCACCGCGCGCCCGGCGCGCTCCATCAGGCCGAGGGAGGGAACGCCCGCCGCCATGGCCAGCGCATCGGCCCGGTACATCTCTTCCGGGGTGAGCAGTTCGCGAGTCATGGCAACAGGTTAGAGCCATTTGCTGCGAAGTGGAATCATCTGGATCGGGATGCGCCAGGGGTGGACCGAACCGGTCCGCCACGGGCGACGGGAGCTGATCCAGACATCCCTCCAGGTTCAGCCTAGAGATTAGGCATATCTGCTTAGATTTTCATCACCCCCGTCTGCATAAAATTCAGGCGATAGGGACAAGCCCTTGATTCAACAGTGGGCAGAATCTGGCACGGGGCATGCAAGCACTCTCGCAACATTGCGAGAGGCAGTCGGCTCACATGAAAAAGATCGAAGCGATCATCAAGCCCTTCAAGCTCGATGAGGTGAAGGAAGCCCTGCAGGAAGTGGGATTGCAAGGCATCACCGTGACCGAGGCCAAGGGCTTCGGCCGCCAGAAGGGCCACACCGAGCTCTACCGGGGAGCCGAATACGTCGTCGACTTCCTGCCCAAGGTGAAGATCGAGGTGGTGCTGGCCGACGAGTTCGTCGAGCGCGCCGTCGAGGCGATCCAGAACGCCGCGCGCACCGGCCGCATCGGCGACGGCAAGATTTTCATCTCGAACATCGAGCAAGCCATCCGCATCCGTACCGGCGAGGCCGGCCCGGACGCGCTGTAACACCCAAGAACAACAACCAGCTCAAGACAGACAGAGGAAGATCATCATGAGCAAGCCCATGGACGTTTCCGGCGTCCTCAAACTGATGAAGGAAAAGGACGTCAAGTACGTCGACCTGCGCTTCACCGATCCGCGCGGCAAGATGCAGCATCTCACCATGGACGTCTCGCAGATGCACGAGGACGCCTGGGCCGAGGGCCTGATGTTCGACGGCTCCTCGATCGCCGGCTGGAAGGCCATCAACGAGTCCGACATGGTGCTGATGCCCGATCCCTCCTCCGCCCATCTCGACCCGTTCTATGCCCAGACCACGCTCGCCGTGTTCTGTGACATTCTCGAGCCCGGCACCGGCGAGGGCTATTCGCGTGACCCGCGCATGATCGCCAAGCGCACCGAGGCCTATCTCAAGTCCACCGGCATCGGCGACACCGTGTTCGTCGGCCCCGAGGCCGAATTCTTCATCTTCGACGACGTGAAGTTCGCCGTCACGCCCTACAACACCGGCTTCAAGCTCGACTCGGTCGAGCTCCCGTCGAACTCCGACCGCGACTACGACACCGGCAACATGGGCCACCGCATGCGCACCAAGGGCGGCTACTTCCCGGTGAACCCGATGGACAGCGCACAGGACATGCGCTCCGAGATGCTGTCGACCATGGGCGACATGGGCCTCATCGTCGAGAAGCACCACCACGAGGTCGCCTCCTCGCAGCATGAGCTCGGCACCCGCTTCCAGCCGCTGGTCACCGCCGCCGACCACATGCAGATCTACAAGTACGTGATCCACAACGTGGCCCACGCCTATGGCAAGACGGCGACCTTCATGCCGAAGCCGATCTTCGGCGACAACGGCTCGGGCATGCACTGCCACTTCTCGATCTGGAAGGACGGCAAGACCCAGATGTCCGGCAACCAGTATGCCGACCTGTCGGAGACCACGCTGTACTTCATCGGCGGCGTGATCAAGCACGCCAAGGCGCTCAACGCCTTCACCAACCCGTCGACCAACTCCTACAAGCGCCTGGTGCCGGGCTACGAAGCCCCGGTGCTGCTCGCCTATTCCTCACGCAACCGCTCGGCCTCCTGCCGCATTCCGTTCACGGCGAACCCCAAGGCCAAGCGCGTCGAGGTGCGCTTCCCCGATCCGACCGCCAACCCCTATCTCTGCTTCTCGGCGATCATCATGGCGGGCCTCGACGGCATCGTGAACAAGATCCACCCGGGCCCCGCCATGGACAAGAACCTCTACGACCTGCCGCCGGCAGAGCTCGCCAAGGTTCCGACCGTCTGCGGCTCGCTGCAGGAGGCGATCGACTCGCTTGCCGCCGACCACGAGTTCCTCTTGAAGGGCGGCGTCTTCTCCAAGGACCAGATCGAGAGCTACCTCGAACTGAAGCAGGAAGAGCAGGACCGCTACCGCATGACCCCGCACCCGGTCGAGTTCGACATGTACTACTCCTGCTGAACCATACCTCGGGACGCGACTGAAAGAGCCCCGGCAGAAAATGCCGGGGCTCAATTTTTTTAAATCAGGGGCGGAAAGCAGGGAACTTTCGTCAACTCAAATAAATTCAATGTTTCGTTAAGCATAAATGCGGCCAAACTGGTATTTCTACCAGCTTCGACGTGTTGGTTTTGCAACACTTGTCAGCGAACCGCAGCGAAGACTGGGTTTGATCTTGGCAATACCCAGCTTGGTCATGGTACTTGTCGCCCATAACCGGATTATCCGGGTTGTTTGCAAGGGATCTCAAAATGAAGAAGTTTGCGTACGCCGCTTCCACGATGCTCGCCGCCGTCGCGCTGGCCTCCGCCGCCCACGCGGCCGATGTCTCCGCCCCGGTCTATGACTGGACCGGCTTCTACGTCGGCGCCAACGCCGGCATCGCCTGGAACAACTCGAGCGTCAACAACAACGTCTATGACGGCCTCACCGGCCTGCGTTACGACGAGTTCCGCAACAACGTCGACGGCGACCAGACGGCCTTCACCGCCGGCGGCCTGCTCGGCTACAACTACCAGATCGACCAGATCGTGCTGGGTGTCGAGACCGACTTCAACTACCTCGGCTTCAGCGACGACAACAAGCGCAACTTCGCCTTCGACGGCCTTGACGTGACCACCAAGTCGTCCTTCGAGGCCGACTGGTTCGGCACCATCCGTGGTCGCCTCGGCTTCGCCATCGACAACGTCCTGATCTACGGCACCGGTGGTGCAGCCTATGGCCACATGAACGCCAACGGCAAGGTCACCGCCACCGATGGCGTCGACACTGCCGTCTGGAAGGGTTCGGCGGATTCGACGAACTGGGGCTGGACCGTGGGTGCCGGTGCCGAATACGGCATCGACAACTGGAGCCTCGGCCTCGAATACCTGTATGTCGACCTCGGCGACGGCAACTGGAACGACTCGGACGACACCTTCATCGACACCAACCTCAAGGGTTCGGCCGACTACGCCTTCAGCACCGTGCGTGCGACCGTCAAGTATCGCTTCCAGTAAACCTGGCGCGTTCGAAAGCTTCGAAGCCCCGGCCTTGCGGCCGGGGCTTTTGCTTTGACCCCATGGCTTGCGCGCCGCTGGCGCTTGTGGGGCGGGTTGCCAGTGCGCTAATCGCCTCGTCATGACCCATGCCGCCGCCGTCCACCTCCGTTCCCCCGCCGCCGAGTTCCGTGCCGGCGTGCTGCTCGTCGCGGGATCGGCGATCACCTGGAGCTTCGGCGGCACCATTGCACGCTTCATCGACGTGGCGGACCCCTGGACGGTGGTGTTCTGGCGCGCCCTCTTCGCCTCGTCCTTCCTGCTGCTCTTCATGCTGTGGCGCGACGGGCCGAAGGCCACCCTTGCGATGTTCCGCAACATGGGCCTTCCGGGCCTCGGTGTGGCCACCTGCTTCGGCGTCGCCTCGTCTTGCTTCGTGGTGGCGCTGCAATACACCACGGTCGCCAACATCCTGCTGACCCAGGCCGCGGCCCCGCTGTTCGCCGGCCTGCTGGCCTGGATGGTCTTCGGCGAACGCATCAACGCCGCAACATGGGCCGCCATCCTGGCGGTGATCGCCGGCGTCGCCATCATGGTCTCGGCGTCGTTCTCGGGCGAGGTCTCGCCCTTGGGCGACGGGCTCGCTCTGGTCATCACCATCATGTTCTCGGCCGCCATCGTCATCACCAGGCATCACCCGGAGGTGCGCATGACGCCCGCCGTCTGCCTCGGCACCGGCATGGCCTGCGTCGCCGCCTTCTTCCTCTCGGGCCCGCTCTCCGTCAGCCTGCCGGATCTGGGCTGGCTGTTCCTGTTCGGCGCCGTCAATCTCGGCGCGGGGCTTGCCATGTTCGTCACCGGGGCGCGGCTCATCCCGGCGGCGCTGGCCGCCCTCGTCGGCACGCTGGAGCCGGTGCTGGGGCCGTTGTGGGTGTGGCTCATCCACGGCGAGGTGCCGGTGGCCCGCACCATTTTCGGCGGCGCCATCGTCTTCGTGGCGCTGTTCCTTCACATTCTCAATGACTGGCGGCGGCAGCGAGAGCAGAGGCGTACCAGCCCCACGGCCTGACGGTCTGGGCATTCTCCACCACATAGACGCGGCGGGTGAAGCTGGGCGCATCGGCCACCCGGTGCAGCCGGCCGTCGCGCAGCGCCTGCACGACGTGGCGCTTCGGCAGGTAGCCCGACCCGCCATTGCGCAGGAGGTGATCAAGCGCCCAGTCGGAGGAGGCAATGACCAGCGCCGAGGTCTCGTCGCCCGGAAAGGCGGCGGCATGCTGGCGGCGGAACTCGTCGCCATGGTCGACATAGACATAGCGCGCGTCGAGGCGGGGCGAGGCCATCGCCGCGCTGGACACCAGGATCAGCTCGTCGTCGAACAGCACGTGGCTGGCGAAGCGCTCGCCCTCCTGCGGGGCATGGCAGAAGGCGATGTCGACGAGGCCGATCTCCAGCCAGCGGTCGATCATGCGCTGCTCGCCCGGCCAGAAGGCCAGTGCCACGCCGGGGCTGTGGCCGCGCACATGGTCGAGGAAGCGGCGGCCCGGTCCGTCCCACAGGTCGAAATCGAGCCCGACATTGCAGACGCCCTCGAAGCCCTTGGGCAGCGAGACCTCGGAGCGCGCCTGCCCCCACAGCTGCACCATCAGCTCGGCATAGCGGCGGAACTTGAAGCCGGCGGAGGTCAGGTCGGCGCCGGACTTGTTGCGGTGGAGGAGCTTCTGGCCGATCTCCTCCTCCAGCCCGTTGATGCGCGCGGTGACGGTGGACGGCGTCACGTTCAGCCGCCTTGCGGCAGCGACCAGGCTCCCGGTCTCCACCACTTCGAGAAAGGTGCGCAGTTCGTCGAGATTCATCCGCCTACACTTCTCAGTTCGATTTTTTCGAACATAATGGCCAAAACATTTCGATTTTCAAATCGAAACGCGTCTGCCACTCTCCCCGTCCCTAACCGGAGGGCTGCCCATGGATTTCGTCCACTTCCTGTCGAGCCACATGCTGGACCCGTCGATCGGCGGCAAGCGGCTGTACAAGAGCGTGGTGGCGCAGGCGGTGCATGCCGATCAGCTGGGCTACCGCGGCGTCGGAATCCCCGAGCATCACCTGCTCAACATCCTGCTCATCCCCTCGCCCTTGCAGATGGCGGTGAAGGTCGCGGCGCACACGAAACACGTGAAGCTCGTCACCTCGGTGTGCCAGCTCCCCATCCGCGACATGCGCATCTTCGCCGGCGAGGTGGTGCAGGCCCAGGCGCTGTGCGACGGACGGCTGATGCTCGGCGTCGGCAAGGGCGCCTTCGGCTTCGAGACGTTGCGCCTTGACGTTCCCATCGAGCAGACCAAGCCGCAGTTCGAGGAAGACCTGAAGCTGCTGGAGGCGTTGCTCACCCAGGAAGACGTGTCGTGGAACAGCGAGCGCTACTCCTTCGAGCCCCTCACCATCATGCCGCGCCCGGAAGATCCGATCCCGCTGATGGTGGCCGTCATGAACCCCGCCGGCATCGAGGCCGCGGCGAAATCCGGCTACCACGTGCAGACCACGCCCTTGGGCGGCAGCCACCAGCAGCTCATCGATCAGGTCAGCGCCTTCACCCGCGGCAAGGCCGCGGCGGGCCGCCCGCTCGACACGCGCCTGTCGCTCCAGCGCGGCATGTTCCTCGTCGAGAACGAGGCGCAGAAGCGCCTGATCGCCGAGAAGGCCTGGGTTTATTACCAGAGCTTCGACAACGTCTTCGGCGGCGCGGGCATCGTCGACAAGGGCATCATCCGCCCGCTGCCGCGCGCCCAGACGGTGGACGAGCTCGCGTCGAACCTCCTGCTGTGCGGCAAGCAGGAGATGATCGACCGCATCTCGGTCTACTCAGACCTCGGCATCGACGAGGTGCTGACCACCTCCAACTTCGGCCAGGACGAGCAGATGACCCTCGACATGATGAGCCGCTTCGCCGAAGAGGTGATGCCGTATTTCGCGCAGCAGAAGAAAGCTGCCTGAGTTTCAAACGGGAGAACGAAAAGAATGCCCATCATCCGGGTCGAAATGTTCAAGGGCCGCACCCCGGCCCAGAAGAAGGCCATTGCGAAGGAGCTGGTCGACGGCTTCATCCGCGGCGCCGGCGGCGGCAGCCCGTCCTCCTTCAACGTGGTCTTCGTCGATGTCGAGAAGCATGACTGGGCGGTGGGCCACGACATGATGAACGAGAAGTACCCGGACAAGTAAGATGCCAGTGCCCGTGAAATCCGCCTTCTCGGTCGAGGGCGAGGGAGAGCCGTTCTTCCTCATCCACGGCATCGGCGCCTCGCGCGCCTCCTTCGCCGGCCTCGTGCCGTATCTCAAGAACGAGTACCGCGTCATCTCGTATGACCTGCGCGGCCATGGCGCCTCGCCCAAGCCGAAGCCTCCCTACACGCTCGACGACCTCGTCGAGGACCTCGAGGCGCTCAGGAAGGAGCTCGGCATCGACAAGGCGCATTTCGCCGGCCACTCGCTCGGCGGCATGATCGGCCCGGCCTATGCGCTGAAATATCCCCAGCACGTGCTCACACTCGGCCTCTGGTCCACCGCCGCCTTCCGCACCGAGGACGACAGCGCCAAGGTGAAGGGCGTGGTCGCTGCGATGCGCACCAAGGGCATCCCGCAGGTGCTGGAGGCGCTGAAGGACCGCTGGTTCACCCCGGAGTTCGGCCAGCGCCGGCCGGACGTGATCGAGCGCCGCATGCAACAGGTGATCGACACCGATCCCGACGTTTTCCTCTCGGTCTTCGACATCTATGCCGAAACCGAAATGGCGCCGTGGCTGCACCAGGTGAAGCACCCTTCGCTCGTCCTCACGGGAGAGAACGACGGCGGCTGCAATCCGCGGCTCAACAAGCTGATCGCCGAAGCACTCCCCGATTCGGAACTTGTCATCCTGCCGGTCCTGCGCCACGCCATCCTGCTCGAGGCGTCGGATCAGGTAGCACCCCCGGTGCTGGATTTCCTCCGCCGCCACAAGTCGGCATAGGGCCCGCCGCGCCCGCAAGCTTCGGGCAAGCCTAGATCTCTCAACCAAGGAGTGACTCTGTCGCCTTTTCGCCTTGCCGCCGGCCATCGTCCGGTGGCAGGCTGCCGCAATGGCGACATGGTTTAATGGATTCTTAAGGCGAGGAGGCAGCGCATGACCACACTCACCAAGCTACCCGCCGTCGATACGCCATCCCTGGTGCTGCGCGAGATCGAACTGCGCGATGCGCTCACCTTCAGCAATTTCATGACCCAGGAGGCCTACCAGCGCCACATCGCCATGCGTCTCGCCGGCGAGCATGAGGTGCGCGCCTTCGTCACCCGCTCCGTGGCCCGCCAGGGCGATGACCGCCGCAACTGCTTCCACCTCGCCGCCGAGGAAAGGCTTTCGGGCGAGGCGATCGGCGACGGTTTTCTCATCCTGCAGCACCCGAAGACGGTGGAAATCGGCTGGGGCCTGCATCCGGCCATGTGGGGCATGGGGCTGGGCACCGAGATCGGCCGGGCCCTCGTCGGCCTCGCCTTCGAGCGGCTGCGCGCCGACAGCGTCTGGTGCAAGGTGATGGGCGGCAACCAGGCCTCCGCCAGCCTGGCGCGCCGCATCGGCCTCCGGCACCTGAAGTCGCATCCTAACTATCCGGCGGCACCCGGCCGCAGCTGCCAGGTGGACTTCTACGCCATGGACGAAAGCGACTACTTCAACCAGCCCTACTGATGGCGGCGGTCCCTCCCATATGCGACTTCGGCTGGAAGGCGCCTCACTTCACGCTTCCGGCGACGGACGGGCGCAGCTATTCGCTGGAACAGGTCAAGGGCCGCAGCGGCACGCTCGTCGCCTTCATCTGCAATCACTGTCCCTACGTGAAATCGGTGATCGGCCGGCTGGTGCGCGACGCGAATGAGCTTTCGCTGTTCGGCATCAACACCGTTGCCATCAATGCCAACGACGCCGCGCAATATCCGGATGACGGATTTCCGCAGATGGTGGCCTTCGCGAAACAGCATCACCTGCCCTTTCCCTATCTCCATGACGAGACGCAGGTGGTGGCGCGGGCCTATGGCGCGGTGTGCACGCCGGATTTCTTCGGCTTCAACGGCCACCTCGAACTGCAGTACCGCGGCCGCCTCGATGCCTCGAAGAAGGATCTGGTGGCCGATGCGCGGCGTGACCTCTTCGAGGCGATGAAGCAGGTGGCCGAGACAGGGCAAGGCCCGCGCGAGCAGATCGCGTCGATGGGCTGTTCCATCAAGTGGCGCGCCGCCTGAACTAGCGGCAGTTGCTGCGCGCCGGCTGCCCCGCCAGGCGCGAGGCAAGCCAGCTCACCGCCTGCACGCGGCCTGCGTCCATGGCGCCGGAGTGTCCCTTGCCGGGCAGCGTCACATACTGGATGGTGGCGCCGGCCCTGCAGGCGCCGCGCACGAACTGCGTCGTCACTGCGGGCTTCACGATGTCGTCCGCGCCGCCCTGGATGATGAGCGCGGGCGCCCTGTTGCCCATCGCGTAAAGCGAGTTCTGCACCATCAGGTCCTTCCATGGCGGCACGCGCGAAGGGTCGGCCCTGAGGAACTGCTTGTCGAGCCCCTTCTGCGCCGCCGCGGCATCGATCTGGCTGCCGAGATCGTCGACGCAGTTCTTCGACACCTGGTCGATCAGGGTCTGCGAAGGCCCGTCAATGAGGCTGCCGAGGGGTGCGCCATATTTCTCGTGCCAGGAATCGAGCGTGAAGGAGGCGAGGATGCGCCCCGCGATACTGTCGAGGTTGGCCTTCAGCAGGGTGGCGAGGTCGGTCGGCGGCGCGATGGCCGCCACGCCCCTGAGGCGCAGTTCCGGTGCATATTCGAGCGCCAGCTGCGCCGCGAAGAGCACCGCGTGGCCTCCTTGAGAAAAGCCCCAAAGGCCGAAGTCGCCGCCGCCGCCGACATCGGGAATCTGGCGCGCCGCGCGCACCGAGTCGAGCACTGCATAGGCCTGGCCCTTGCCCACCAGGTAACCGATGGGGCCCGGCGTGCCGAGACCTGGATAATCCGTGGCGGCCACGACCAGCCCATGCGCGACGAGGTCGTTGAGACCGCCGATCGCCTTGGTGGGGGCGGCCCGCAGCGAGGGCGCGCATTTTCGCGCCACGCCGGTGGTGGGGTGCGCCCAGGCGACGAACTTGCGCGCCGCCGGGTTGGCCGGCGCATTGCCCGGCAGAACCACCATGCCTGTCGAGAGGATGGGCCGCATGCGGTAGTCGCGCGTCACGTAAGTGATACGCCAGGCGCTGGCGCGGTAGTTGCGCGGCAGTCCGATGCGCTCGTAGCTCAGCAGCGTGCCGGGCGGCTGCGCGGCAACCGGCGCGGCACGCGGCGTTGCGGGGCCGGGGCGCGCCTCGGCGGCGGGTACCAGTCCCAGCAGGGCCGTCACGAGCAAGGCGGCGAACAGTTTCAAGTCCATTCTCCCTGCGAGCCCCGCGCTTGTGCGGCGGCAGGCCGTGAGCCATCATTCGTCACGACAACAGGTAAGCGCCCGGGGGCCGGCAGGTCAACCGCAAGGCGCGGCAGGTAGAGGAAGCTTGATGCATCCGGTCAGCGCGCAATCGAGGCTGGTACTCGCCACCGGCCGCCCGTCATTTGCCGAGCGCCTGCTCGATGCGGCGGGTGCCTGCCTCGCGCATGATGCAGCCGCGCTGATGATCTTCCACCCCGCCGCCCCGCCCGCCGTGCTGGTCGACCGGCTGAAGCCCGCCGAGCGCGCCTGGCTCTATGGCGACTATCTGTCGGGCGTCTACACGCTCAGCCCCTTCTACCGCGCGGCGCAGAAGCTGAAGGCGCCGCGCGTCGCGCGGGTGCGCGAGATCGCGCCGCAGGGCTTCGCCCAGAGCGAATACCACCGCCGCTACTTCGCGCTGATCGGCGTCGACGACATGATCGGGCTGCTGATCCCGGCGAGCGATGCCGAAACGGTCTTCTTGTCCTTCTCGCGCAGCACCGGCAGCCGCCGCTTCACCGCGGGCGATGCGAAGTCCCTCGCCTCCTGCGCCGAACTCCTCGCCGCCGCCGTCACCCGCCATTGCGAGATCGCAGGACCCATGGCCAGCCGCCACATCGCCGCCGCCGCGGCACCCATCGCCCACAGGCCCGCACCCTCCGGCCTCACGGCGCGCGAGGCGCAGGTCGTCAACCTCATGCTCGAGGGCCATTCCGCCCGCGCCATCGGCGAGGCGCTGAGGATCTCGAACGAGACGGTGCGCGTCCACCGCCGCCACATCTACGAGAAACTCGCAATCTCCTCGCAGGGCGAGCTGTTCCGCTGGTTCCTCGCGTCGCGGGCATAACCCTGTTGCGGTATGGCGGCGCCCCGCGCCCCGCCCTAGTCTGGCCGAAACGCCAGGGAGAGAACCATGACCAACGTGCCGCTGCGTGCCCGCCGCGAAGAGGGCGGAACCCCGAAGATGACGGGCCGCTTCCAGATCAAGTCCGAGACCGGCCTGCTCAAGGACGTGCTCTTGGGCCCGGCCGAAAGCTTCCGCTGGATGGGCCTCGAGAATGCCGCCTGGTCGTCGCTGGTGCGTGACACCCTGCGCAAGGGCTACAAGTTCGACAAGCAGGTGGCGATGCGCCAGCACCGCGAGATGGTCGATGCCTACACCCAGGCCGGCGTCACCACGCACTTCCTGCCGCTCGACATGACCAACCCCTACCAGGTCTATGCCCGCGACAGTTCCTTCATGTCGCCCTATGGCGCGGTGGTCTGCCAGCTCGCCAACCCGCGGCGGCGCGGTGAATATGCCGCCGTGCTGCGCTTCTATCTCGAGAACGACATCCCGATCTATGACATGATCTCGGCCGGCAATTTCGAGGGCGGCGACTTCAACATCATCCGCGATGGCCTCGCTCTCGTCGGCTACACCGACCACCGCTCCGAGGAAGTGGCGGCGCGCCAGGCGGCCGACTGGTTCGTCAAGGAAGGCTGGGAGATCAAGTATGCGCCGATCGACCAGTTCTACGTCCACATCGACCTGATGGTCTGCATGCTCAACGAGCACTGCGCCGCCGTCTGCCTCGAGACCACCGAGGACGACGTCATCGCCTGGCTGAAGTCGAAGAAGATCGAGATCATTCCCGCCACCTTCAAGGAAACCATGGCGCTCGGCTGCAACGTGGTGACACTCGGCGGAGACCGCGTGCTGTCGACCGAGAGTGCCAAGGACCTCAACGCCAAGATGCGCGCCGCGGGCTTCACCGTCTACGACCCTGACATGTCCATGTTCCTGCAAGCCGGCGGCGGCGTGCACTGCATGTGCCAGCCCCTGAGCCGCGAGGCTGCCTAGGCAAATGTCGCGGGCGCGCCGTCCTCTTCCAAGATCAGCGCGGCCGCCTGCGGCACCTTCAGGCACAGCTTGTGCAGTTCCGCTCCTTGGAACTGCGCCAGCAGCAGGCCGCGGACTGCCTCGCGGTGGAAATATCGCTCGCTGCCGTTCTCGAAGAAGGCCCGGACGACATCGATCTTGACCGCGTCAGAAAGATGCCGGGCGCCCTCGCGCTCCGGCTTCTGCCACATCGAGAAGATGACATTGCCGATGAAGTCGTTGCGGGTATGCAGTCCGCGGTAGACCAGCGGCTGGCGCAGCAGCAACGAGCCTCCCAGCATGTGTGCGCCATTGGCGCACCATGAATCGCCCTGCCCCTTGTAGGGCAGCGGCCCGACCGGTGCGATGAGCTTCAGCGCGTCGGTGCGGAACATCATCGACGAGGTCGTCGACCAGTGCCAGCCGGCTTCGGTCGGCGGCAGGAAGCGATGGAAGCCATAGGCGGCTTGGCACGCCTCCTCGCTTTCCTCCCACGCGGAACCCATGCGTTCGGGTCCGTGGGTGTATTGCGTGGCGGTGATGATGCCGTCGCCGATCTTCAGCAGGTACTGGTCGCACGACACGATCGGGCAGAAGACATGCGGGTTCAGATGCACGGCCAGCATGCGCTCGACGAAGTCCGGCGCGTAGCGGTCGTCCGGGTCGAGCACGCAGAGGAACTGCGAGGGCCGCTCCGCCATGCCGCGATAGATGGCATGCACCTGACCCATGTTCTTCGCCATATGTACGAGCGTGAAGCGGTCGTCCGCGTGCCTGGCGAACTCGGCTTCCAGGCGTTCGCGGTGGCCCTCGTCGGAACAATCGTCGACGACAACGCAGGCCAGGTTGCGATAGCCCTGCTCGCGGACCGAGAGCAGCGCATCGCCGATGAATTCGGAATAGTTGCAGTGGGGAATGACGACGGTGACGCTCGGCGCATGAAACTTGGCCGACACCCCACCCCGCTGACCAGCCGCTGTCTCGGCTGAAAGCAGGGCCCGCTCGATCAGTCTTGTGCGATCCGACATGTCGCCCCGTACCAAAATACCCGTCGCCACGTTCCATGCCAGCCGCAATCCCATTGCGCAAGCTTTGGTGGCGGTATTCGCCCCGCTTACGTTGCGTCGCCCGGGAAATCCCCTTGCATGAACCGGCCATCCCGGCGAAAGCCGGGGAAACCGGGAGTGCAGCCGTGGCGGACGTCAACATCATCGGAGCGGGTCCCTCGGGCCTCATGGCGGCGGAAGTTCTCGCGACCGCCGGCCACGGCGTCACCATCCATGACCAGATGGCCGCCCCTGCCCGCAAGTTCCTGCTCGCCGGGCGCGGCGGGCTAAACCTCACCCATTCCGAACCGCTCGACCAGTTCCTCGAACGCTACGGCGAGGCGAAGGACTTTCTCGGACCCGCCATCCGCGCCTTCCCGCCCGATGCCCTGGTGGCCTGGGCCAACGGCCTCGGCATCGAGACCTTCGTGGGCTCCTCGGGCCGCGTCTTCCCGAAGCAGATGAAGGCCTCGCCGCTGCTGCGCGCCTGGCTGCGCCGTCTCGATGGCCTCGGCGTGAAGCTCGTCACCCGCTCGCCGTGGCAGGGCTTCGACGGCACGCCGACTATCCTCGGCCTCGGCGGCGCCAGCTGGCCGCAGCTCGGCTCGGACGCCAAATGGCTGCCGCTCTTCGCCGCCAAGGGCATCGCGGTGAACCCGTTCAAGCCCGCCAACAGCCGCTTCCTCGTCCACTGGTCGCCGGTGTTCCGCGAGAAATTCGCCGGCACGCCGGTGAAGAACGTGGCGCTCACCTATGCCGGAAAGCGTGTGCGCGGCGAATTGATGATCTCGCAGGAGGGGATCGAGGGCGGCGCCATCTATGCCCTCTCCAAGGGCCTGCGCGAGAAGCCGGGCCATCCGCTGATCATCGACTTCCGCCCGGACCTCAGCGAGGAGGTCCTCGCCCAGCGCCTCACCAGGCCGCGCGGCAAGGACTCGCTGTCGAACTACCTGCGCAAGTTGGCGGGCCTGTCGCCCGTCGCCATCAACCTGCTGCGCGAGACGGGTACCGCTCCAGATGCCAAAGGCATCAAGGCCATGCCGCTGAAGCTCGAACGCCCCGCCGGGCTGGCGCGCGCCATCTCGTCCGCCGGCGGCGTCGCGCGCGAGGAGGTGGACCAACACTTCCAGCTCCACAAGGTGCGGCTCACCTATTGCGTGGGCGAGATGCTGGACTGGGAAGCCCCCACAGGCGGCTATCTGCTGCAGGCCTGCTTCTCCACCGCCGTGCACGCTGCCCGCCATCTTGCCAGCGTGCTGGAAACGCGCTGAACTCAAATCATGGATCTCGATCTCCGCAACAGGACGGCGCTGGTCTGCGGCGCCAGCCAGGGCCTCGGCTTCGCCATCGCCGAAGCATTGGCCCATGAAGGCTGCAAGGTGGGCCTCATCGCCCGCAACGCCGCGAAGCTCGACGCCCATGTGCGCAGTTTCGGCGCGCATGGGCTGAAAGCAGTGGCGCTCCCCGCCGACATGGGCGACTGGGCTGAGGTCGAGGCCGCGCTGCAGCGTTTCGGCATGCCGGACATTCTCGTCAACAATTCCGGCGGCCCGCCGCCCGTCGATGTCACCAAGGTCGATCCCGATCTCTGGCGCGCCCAGTTCGAAACCATGGTGCTGAACCAGATGCGCCTCACCGAGGCGGTGCTGCCGCACATGCGGGCCAGGCGTTTCGGCCGCATCCTGTCGGTCGCCTCCACATCGATCGTCGAGCCCTTCGCCAGCCTCGCCATCTCGAATTCGCTGCGTGCGGCACTGGCCGGCTGGATGAAGACGCTGGCAGGCCAGGTCGCCGCCGATGGCGTCACCGTCAACATGCTGCTGCCCGGCAGCTTCGCCACCGAGCGCATCGACAGCCTCAACGCCCGCGAGGCCGAGGCCCGCGGCGTGAGCCTGGCGCAGGTGGTCTCGGAGTCCTCCGCCGAGATTCCAATCGGCCGCTACGGCGACCCGAAGGAATTCGGCGCCGTCGCCGCCTTCCTGGCGAGCCCCAGGGCCTCCTACGTCACGGGCCAGATGATCCGCATCGACGGCGGGGTCACGCGCTCGCTATGAGCCTCATCGCCGAACTCCGCGCCGCGCTGGGGGAAGGCGCCGTCCTTGAGGGCGAAGCCATGGGGGCTCGCCCCGCCTCCGACATGAGCCTCACCGGCACCTCGCTGCCGCGCGCCCTGCTCCGCCCGCGCACCACGGAAGAGGTGGCCACTGCGCTCCGCCTGTGCAACGCCGCCGGTGTTCCGGTCATCGCGCAGGGTGGAATGACCGGGCTTGCCGGCGGCGCAAATCCCACCGGCAACGAGATCGCCATCAGCCTCGAACTGATCCGCGGCATCGAGGAGGTCGACGCGGCCTCCGCCACCCTGGTGGCGAAGGCCGGAACCCCGCTCGAGGAGTGCCAGCGCGCCGCCGAGGAGGCGGGCCTGTTCCTCGCCCTCGACTTGGGGTCTCGCGGCTCCTGCACCATCGGCGGCAATCTCTCGACCAATGCCGGCGGCATCCGCGTCATCCGCTACGGCATGGCGCGCGAGCAGGTGCTGGGGCTCGAGGCCGTGCTGGCCGACGGCACGGTCATCTCGTCGATGAACCGCATGCTGAAGAACAATGCGGGCTATGACCTGAAGCACCTGTTCATCGGCTCGGAAGGAACCCTCGGCCTCGTCACCCGCGTGGTGCTGCGCCTCCATCCGCCGCCGGGCGAGATCACCACGCTGCTCTGCGCGGTGGAGAGCTACGAGCAGGTGGTGGCCCTCCTCCGCCGCGCCCAGTCCGGCCTCGGCGGCATCGTCGCCTTCGAGGCGATGTGGCGCGATTACTTCCACTTCAATGCCGAGGCACTCAAGCTCCGCTTCTTCGACGCCGAGCATCCCTTCTGGGTCATCGTCGAGAGCACCATGGACCGCGGGGCCATCGAGACTTTCCTCGCCGCCTGCCTCGAGGACGCGTTGATCTCGGATGCGCTCATCGCCCAGTCGCAGGCCCAGTCGCGCCAGATCTGGTCGGTGCGCGACGGCCACCCGATCGAGGTGCTGCCCAACCTCCTGAACTTCGACGTGAGCCTGCCGATCGGGATGATCGGCGACTATGCGGTGGCCTGCACCGCCGCGCTGAAGCAGCGCTGGCCAGCAGCGCATGTCTCGTTCTACGGCCATGTCGGCGACTCGAACGTCCACATCTGCGTCTCCGTCCTCTATGGTCCCGGCGAGGACATGCACGACGTCGACGGCATCGTCTATGGCGTGCTCGGCCAGTACCACGGCTCGATCTCCGCCGAACACGGCATCGGCACGCTGAAACGGCCCTACCTGCATCTGTCGCGCACGCCGGCGGAGCTGGCCCTGATGCGAAGCCTCAAGCAGGCGCTGGACCCCAAGGGCATCCTCAATCCCGGAAAGGTGATCTGAGGTGCTGCGACGGCTGGTCGACTCGCACCTGGCCTTCCGATTGCTGCTGGCACTTCCCTGGATCGGCATGCTGGTGCAGTTCGCCAGGCTCCACAGCTGGAACCTGTTCATCGAGCAGTCCGGCGAATGGGCCGTACGCATGCTGATCCTGACACTCGCCGTGTCGCCCGCCCGCATCCTGATGAAGCAGCTGCGCATGGGCCCGCACTGGCCGACATGGCTGATAAAGCGTCGCCGCGAACTCGGCATGGCCACCTTCCTCTATGCCTTGCTCCACCTCTGCCTCTACCTGGTAAGGGAGGCAAATCTCCATGTCGTGCTGTTCGACGTGAGATACAGTGAATACATCATGGGCTGGATCGGCTTCGTCACGCTGCTGGCGCTGGCCATCACCAGCA
Source organism: Hyphomicrobiales bacterium (assembly GCA_046349235.1). Classification (GTDB taxonomy): domain Bacteria; phylum Pseudomonadota; class Alphaproteobacteria; order Rhizobiales; family Aestuariivirgaceae; genus Aestuariivirga. The sequence goes on along the minus strand of JAXMCT010000016.1, from coordinate 122,175 downwards.
ACGATGCGAGCGTGCACTGGCTGGGTACGTGGTGGAAGCCGCTGCAGCGGCTGATCTATGTCTCCGCCTTCGCCACGTTCCTGCACTGGTACCTGATCCGCCAGGACCACGGCGGCCTCTGGCTGCACCTGCTGCCGCTCCTGGCGCTGGAGGGATATCGGGTGATGTACAACTTCGGCAGGCCCGCTGGGATGAAGCATTGATCTTCGTCTTCTCCCGCTTCTTCAGCGGGAGAAGAAGGGACCCGTTGCGGCACGCAACGGGGAGATGAGGGGAGGCACGCCCCACTGACCACGGAGCCCGCCTTCCCTCACCTTCCCCAACTTCGTTGGGTCCCCTTCCTCTCCCGCTTCGCGGGAGAGGACAGTTACCCCGCATCCTCCAGCATGATCTCGGCGCCGCGCCAGCCCACCATCATGGCCGGGGCATTGGTGTTCCCGGCGATCAGGTTGGGGAACACCGAGGCATCGCAGACGCGCAGTCCCTCGATGCCGTGCACCCGCAAGCGTGAATCGACCACCGATGTCGCCGCATCTGGCCCCATCCGGCAGGTGCAGCTGTGGTGGTAGACGGTGCCGCTGCGCTGGCGGAAGTCGTTGATCATCGCCTCGTCGGTGGTGATCGCCGGGCCGGGCCGCAATTCTTCCGCCATCAGCCCCTTCAGTGGCTCCTGTGCCGCGATCTTGCGGAGGAACTTCACCGCCGCCAGCATTTCTGCGACGTCGGAGTCGGTGCCATAGGCGTTGAAGGAAATCCGCGGGTGCGCCAGCGGATCGGGCGACTTGATCATCACCTCTCCGGTGCTGGTCGGCCGGCAATTGGAAAGCCCCAGCGACAGGCCCGAGAACGGATCGGGGTTGAGGATCGGCCGCTCGCCCGCCTTGGGGATCAGCGTCGAGAAGGCCTGCATGTAGAGCTGCATGTTGGGCCTCGTCATCTCGGGGTGTGTGCGGAAGAAGCCGCCGCCCTGGTTGATCGACAGCGACAGCGGCCCCTTGCGCGTCAGGATGTATTGCAGGCCGGCCTTCAGCTTGCCCCACCACGGACGGAGTTCGTCGTTCAGCGTCGGCACGCTCATGCGCCAGGTGTAGTTGACGCCATGGTGGTCCTGCATGCGCGCGCCGACGTTCGGATTGTCGCGCAGCACTGGAATGCCGAGGGCCTGCAGCACTGCGCCCGGGCCGATCCCCGAAAGCTGCAACAGCTGCGGCGAGTTGATGGCGCCACCCGCGAGAATTACCTCGCGGCCCCTCGCCTCGAGCTTCATGCCGCGCTGGACATAGGCCACGCCCACGGCGCGATGGCCCTCGAACAGAATTCGGGTTGCCTGGGCATTGGTCTCGACGAGAAGGTTCTTGCGCTTCATCGCCGGGCGGAGGAAGGCGCGCGCCGCCGAATTGCGGATGCCGCCCTTGATGGTGAACTGGTAGAGGCCGACACCCTCCTGCTCGGCGCCGTTGAAGTCGGGCGTGAACTTCAGGCCGGCCTTCTCGGTGGCCTCGAGATAGGGCTTGCACAAGGGATGCGCCTGGTCGCCGAGATCGGTGATGGTCAGCGGCCCGCCGCGCCCGCGATAGGCGGGGTCTCCCGCCGCATAGTCTTCCATCTTCTTGTAGGCCGCGAGCACCTCGTCCCAGCCCCAGCCGACATTGCCCGCCGCACGCCAGTCCTCGTAATCCTGGCGGTGGCCACGGATATAGACCATGGCGTTGATCGAGGACGAGCCGCCCAGCAGACGCCCACGCGGATAGAAATCACTCTGGCCGTTGAGGCCCGCGTCAGGCTCCGCCTTGTACATCCAGTTGACCGACCTGTCGTAGAAGGTCTTGCCGTAGCCCAACGGCATCTGCACGTAGAAGCGCATGTCGGTGCCGCCCGCCTCCAGTAGCAGCACGCGATTCCGGCCGCCGGCGGTCAACCTCTCGGCAAGCACCGAGCCTGCCGAACCGGAGCCCACGATGATGAAGTCGAACGTCTCTGCCACAATGCACCGTCGCTGGTGAGGAAGGCCTGCTTTTGCTCCGGTTCGGGCAATTGAAACAAGTGTTTCTGCCTCAATACCGGTTAGAAATTTTCATCGCCCCGGCGGCGCGCGACCTGCTAGAAGCGGGGCATTCCGGGAGGGCGCGTGCCATGAAAGTCAAGGACCTCAAAACCTTCATCGTCGGCAATCCGCCGCCCTCTTGGGGCGGGCGCTATTTCATCTTCGTCAAGTTGACGACCGACAACGGCATCACCGGCATCGGCGAATGCTATTGCGACACCTTCGGCCCCAAGGCCATGACGGCGATGATCGAGGACACCTTCTATCGCTACGTCGAGGGCATGGACCCGTTCCACCTCGAAAGCATGTGGCGCAAGGTCTATGGCTCGGGCTTCTCGATGCGCCCCGACATCTCGCTCATGGGCGTGCTCTCCGGCCTCGAGATCGCGCTGTGGGACATCAAGGGCAAGGCGCTGGGGAAGCCGGTCTACGAACTCCTCGGCGGCCGCGTGCACGAGAAGCTGCGCTCCTACACCTACATCTATCCCGATCCGGCCAAGGGCCAGGACTCGTCGATCTTCTGGAATGCCGAACAGTCGGCCGAGCGCGCCGCCTATTATGCGAGCCGCGGCTTCACCGGCATCAAGTTCGATCCCGCCGCACCCTATTCCGCCTTCGACCCGCGCCAGCCCTCGCTCGAGTCGATGGAGCTCTGCGTCAAGTTCTGCAAGCTCATCCGCGAGGCGGTGGGCAGCGAGGCCGATCTCCTCTTCGGCACGCATGGCCAGTTCACGGCGTCGGGCGCCATCCGCTTCGCCAAGAAGATCGAGCCCTATGACCCGCTGTGGTTCGAGGAGCCAACCCCGCCGGACAAGCCGGAGGAGATGGCCCTCGTCGCCCGCGGCACCTCGATCCCCATCGCAACGGGTGAGCGCCTCACCACCAAGTACGAGTTCGGCCGCGTGCTGGAGAACCGCGCGGCGTCCATCCTGCAGATGGCGCTGGGCCGCGTCGGCGGGCTGATGGAAGCGAAGAAGATCGCCGGCATGGCCGAGACCTTCTATGCCCAGATCGCGCCGCACCTCTATGCGGGTCCCGTCGAGGGCGCGGCCAATATCCATTATGCCGCGTCGCTTCCCAACTTCCTCATCCTCGAGTCGATCGAGGAATGGGGCGGCTTCCATGCCGAGCTGCTGAAGAAGCCGATCCTGTGGCAGGACGGCTACGTGATCCCGCCGACCGAGCCGGGGCTTGGCATCGAGCTGAACGAAGAAGTCGCCGAAGCCCACCCCTACACCGGCACCAGCCTCCACCTCGAAATGACCAACCGCCCCCTGCGCAAGGAAGAATAGAAGATGCGTTACGGCTATATCGGACTGGGCAATCTCGGCGGCCACCTGGCGCATTCGCTGGTGAAGAAGGGTTACGACGTCACGGTCTACGACCTCGACCCGAAGCTCGCCGAGCGCCACCTGAAGGACGGCGCCAAGTGGGCCGCCTCGCCGGCCGAACTCGCCTCGAAGGTCGACGTGGTCTTCACCTGCCTGCCTTCGCCCGTCGTGTCGGAGAAGGTGCTGGGCGAGATCCTGACCACGCTGAAGCCGGGCTCGGTGTGGATCGAGAACTCGACCAACGGCCGTGACGAGATGATCCGCCTCGCGGCCATGGCCGAGGCCAGGGGCATCAAGGTGCTGGAAGCCCCGGTGACGGGCGGCGTGCACCTGGCAGCCCGCGGCGAGATCACCGTGCTGGTGGGCGGCGACAAGGCGCTGTTCGAGCAGTTCCGCCCGGCACTCGAAACCATCGGCAAGAAGATCTTCCACATGGGCCCCATCGGCGCGGCGGCGATCATCAAGGTCATCACCAACATGCTGGCCTTCATCCACCTGGTGGCGGATGCGGAAGCACTCATGCTGGCCAAGCGCGGCGGCCTCGACCTCGCCCAGGCCTGGCATGCCATCACTGCCTCCTCGGGCTCGAGCTTCGTGCACGAGACCGAAGGCCAGCTCATCCTCAACGGCAGCTACGACATCGCCTTTACCATGGACCTCGCCTTGAAGGACCTCGGCTTCGCCATGAATTTCGGCAAGGAGTTCGGCGTGCCGCTCGACCTCGCCTCGATGACGCAGCAGACCTTCATGAAGGGCAAGGCGGCCTATGGCGGCCAGGCGCAGTCCACCCAGATCGCCAAGCTGCTGGAGGACGTGCTGAACACGGACCTTCGCGCCCCCGGCTTCCCGGCGCGGCTGGAATAGCAATATCTGACTTAAACGAAACTTAAGGTTGGGTCACGGAGACTCCCTCCATGACTCGATCCGCCCTCCAGGTCGGCCTGCTGTCCGGCCTCGTCGTGCTCGGCGCCGTGCTGCTCGCCGCCTACAACACCGTCGACTACGACGTCGCCTATCTCACCTGGGCGGCGCATGCGGTGGCGGGCGGTGCTGTCTATGGCGTCGACGTTCTCGATATCAATCCGCCGCTGTGCATGCTGGTCTACATGCCGGCGGCACTGCTGGCCGATGCGGTGGGCTTCGAGTGGGGCGTGCGGTTGGCCATGCTGGCCCTCTCGCTGCTGTCGCTCGCCTGCCTCTGGCACACGGCGGAGACGCCGCTGCGCCCGGTTGTCGGCGCGGTCTTCGTCGCCTTCCTGCTGCTCGCCTATCCCAACCACTTCGGCCAGCGGGAACAGATCGCCTTCCTGCTCTGCGCACCCTATGTCGCCGGTCCGGCCCGGCGGCGGGGCTGGGCGATCGCCAGCGGCGCCATGGCGGGCATCGGCTTCCTGATGAAGCCGCACTTCCTCATTCCACTGGCGCTGCTGCTGGCCCTCAGGCGGCAGTTTCGCAATGAGGAGCGCAGCATGCTGGCCGTCGCCGCGGCCTATGCGCTGGTGCTCGCGGTGTTCTTCCGCCCCTATCTGCTGGTCATGCTGCCGGCGGCCCGGGCGAGTTACTGGGCGGTGGCCTTTCCGTGGCGCGAGACTGCGGTGCAGGCGGGCTTCGTGCTGCTGGCCTCCCTGCCGCTGGCCGTGGCCGGTGCACAACGCGGCAGCCTTCCCTTTCTGCTGGCGGCGCTGGGCTTCACCGCCGCCGCCGTGCTGCAGGGCAAGGACTTCTGTTATCACTACATCGCCGCCTTCGGTTTCCTGGCGATGTTCCTCGCCGCCAACCTCAACGCCGGCAAGCGCCTGATCGCCGCCTGCGCCGCAACCCTGCTCGCCCTGGAAGCGGTGTTCCTGGCGCGCCTGATGCTGCCGTGGTTCGCGCTGCAGGCGCAGACGGCCGCCGACCGCCACGCCATCCAGCGCGAGATCGATGGTTCGGCGAGCTTCATCTCTCTCGCCATCCAGCCGGGCATCGCCTTTCCCGCCGTCATCCACACCGGCGCACGCTACCTCGGCCTGTCCAGCTGCCAGGGCTACATGTCGGCCGTCGAGCAATATGCCACGGGCAAGATCGGTGGCGATGCCGCAGCGGTCTACCGTCTCGCCCTCGACCAGGCGAAGCGCGAGTTGCTGCGCCGGCCGGAGCTTGTGCTGGTGGCGCAATATGGCCAGGACAACACCGCGTGGGACATGCTCGGCTGGTACCAGCGTGACGCCGGCTTCCGCGATCTCTGGAAGGACTATCGCCGCGACCGCAGCGTGGGCCCCGTCACGCTCTACCGCCGCAGCGCCCCTGCCCCATGAAAAAGCCCCGCGGGCTCGAAGCCTCGCGGGGCCGGTTTGCGCATCCTGCGCTCAACCCTTTCTCTTGGGTGGTTCATGCCGCATCACGCGGCTGCAACTTCAGCGATGGGGAATGAGCCCTTCGCCAGCGATCCTTGCAAGCGGAGCGTGCTCAGCTGATCTGGTTCTGCGTCGGGGGCATCAGTGTTCGAGACCTCTCTCGTTCCGATGAAAAAGACTGGTCCTGTGCGGCGGTCCGGTCAAGTCACGCTTTGGGTCAGCCGCGCTCACCCAATGCAAAGCTTTTAATAAACAAGATTACAGTTTACACTGGGGAAACTTACCGAGTCGGGCTTCTTCTTCCTCGTGACCTCCCGTGCGTACAAACTGGGGCGGACCTTGCGAAAGGACCGCCCCTTTTTCGTCAGCACCGGCGCGAGGCTCACTCCTCGGAGGTGATCATCCGGTGGATGATGGCGCCCAGCACGCCGCCCGCGATGGGGGCGATCCAGAACACCCAGAGCTGCGCGATGTAGGGGCCACCGGCGAAGATCGCCGTGGCGGTGGAACGCGCCGGGTTCACCGAGGTGTTGGAGACGGGGATCGACACGAGGTGGATCAGCGTCAGCGCCAGGCCGATGGCCAGCGGCGCGAAGCCGGCGGGCGCGTTCTTGTGGGTGGTGCCGAGGATGACGACCAGGAACATCGCGGTCATCACGATCTCGCAGATGACGACGGAGGACAGCGCATAGCCGCCCGGCGAAAGCTCGCCGAAGCCGTTGGAGGCGAAGCCGCCCAGCTCGACGCCCGGCTTGCCGGTGGCGATGAGATAGAGGATCGCCGCGCCGGCGACACCGCCCACCACCTGCGAGATGACGTAGCCCGGCACGTTGCCCCAGCTCATGCGGCCGGCGGCGGCCATGCCCACCGACACGGCAGGGTTGAAGTGCGCGCCCGAGACATGGCCCACGGCATAGGCCATGGTCAGCACGGTCAGGCCGAAGGCCAGCGCCACGCCGGCGAAGCCGATGCCGAGCTCCGGGAAGGCGGCGGCCAGCACGGCCGAGCCGCAGCCGCCGAAGACCAGCCAGAAGGTGCCGAAGAACTCGGCGAAATACTTTTTCATGCGATCGATCCCCCTTTGAATGAGCCCGGAGATCCGCGAATCGCCGGGCGCCGCCGCGGGTATAGCGCGGCCGGTGGCGGAGATTGTCCGGCGGGCCGCAATTGCGCAAGCCCGTAGAACTTCGGTGAATTGACTTTCCCCACCGAAATCCCTATGTGCGGGGCCAGATTACGGCGCCCGGGCCCTTTTGGCGCACCCGCCCGCAAGCGCATTTCCCCGATGAAACCAAAGTCGCCAGAACGGTCTTTCACGACACATGAATTTCTCCGAGCTCGGACTGAGCCCCAGAACCCTCGAAGCGGTCACCGCCGCGGGTTACACCACCCCCACGCCCATCCAGGCGGAAGCCATCCCCCCTGCCCTGCAGCGCCGTGACGTGATGGGCCTCGCCCAGACGGGCTCGGGCAAGACCGCCGCCTTCGTGCTGCCCATGCTGTCGCTCCTCGAAAAGGGCCGCGCCCGGGCACGCATGCCGCGCACGCTGATCCTCGAGCCCACCCGCGAACTGGCCGACCAGGTGCGCGAGGCCTTCGAGACGCTGGGCAAGATGCACAATCTCTCGGTGGCCCTCCTGATCGGCGGCGTCGCCTTCGAGCCGCAGGCGCTCAAGATCGACCGCGGCGCCGACGTCGTCATCGCCACGCCGGGCCGGCTGCTCGATCATTTCGAGCGCGGCAAGCTGCTGCTCACCGGCATTGACATGCTGGTGATCGACGAGGCCGACCGCATGCTCGACATGGGCTTCATCCCGGACATCGAGCGCATCTGCAAGCTCCTCCCCTTCACGCGGCAGACGCTGTTCTTCTCCGCCACCATGCCGCCGGAGATCCAGCGCCTCACCACCGCCTTCCTGCACAATCCGGTGCGCGTCGAGGTCTCGCGCCCGTCCTCGACGGCGGAGACCATCACCCAGATGCTGGTCAAGGCCCCGCATGACATGAAGGCCAAGCGCGAGGCGCTGCGCCAGCTCCTCAAGACCCAGACCAACGTCAAGAACGGCATCATCTTCGCCAACCGCAAGACCACCGTGGCGCTGCTCGAGAAGTCGCTCTCGGTGCACGGCTTCAACGTCGGCGCCCTTCATGGCGACATGGACCAGTCGGCCCGCCTCAAGACGCTGCAGGGCTTCCGCAACAACGAGATCACCTACCTGATCGCGTCCGACGTCGCGGCCCGCGGCCTCGACATTCCGGAAGTCTCCCACGTCTTCAACTTCGACGTCCCCACCCATGCCGAGGACTATGTCCACCGCATCGGCCGCACCGGCCGCGCCGGGCGCGAGGGTGCCGCCTTCACCATGGTGTCGAAGGAAGAGGGCAAATACCTCAAGGCCATCGAGCAGCTCATCAAGAAGGAAATCCCCTACTTCGAGCTGAGCGAGGACGCCCAGGCGGCGATCGAGACCCGCGCCGCCGAGCCGGACCGCTACGCCAATCGCGAAGGCGGCCGCGAGGGACGTGGCGGCGACCGCCGCGGCCGTGGCCGCGAGCGTGACCGTGACCGCCGCCCGCGCGAGATCAAGGACCACGGCGAACGCGCCGCGATGGAACCCGCCAAGCGCGTCGAACGCGCCGAGGGCGACGCCGCCGCCGCGGCGCCCCGCGCCGAGCGCCCCGCCCGCGAACCGCGCCGCGAGCGCGAGCGTGAACCCCGCCGCGAGCGCAACGCCGAAGCCGCCCACGCCGCACCGCGCGCCGAAAAGCCCCGCCGCGAACGCGAACCCCGCAACGACCGCCACCCCCAGCGCGACGTCTCCGACGCGCCCGACCACCGCGGCTTCACCGACCAGAACATGCCGGCCTTCCTGACGCGCAGCGTCAAGGCGTAAGGCCGAACCTCCATCGAGAGATCATGATGGCCGGGCAAGTCCCGGCCATCTTCATTTGAGCACCCCGCAACGCACCCCCGCCGCCCAACTCCCCTCCCCCTCGTGGGGAGGGGCGGGGGTGGGGGGCCACGATCCCCGCCGCCCCAAAGGCCACCCCGATTCCGCCGGCCGAGGTGCATCAGCCAAAGCCCACACCCCCGACACCATCCCCCTCAGCCCGTCATTCCGGCGAAACCCCGAACCCCGCTGCGCCCATCGCCCCGTACCGCGCCGCTGCCGAACCACCCCGCACCCCCAAAGCCGCCATTCCGGCGAAACCCCGAACCCCGCTGCACACATCGCCACGCACCGCGCCGGCGCCGAACCACCCCACACCCCCAACGCCGTCATTCCGATGAAACACCGGACTCCGCTGCACACATCGCCACACGCCGGTGCCGAACCACCCCACACCCCCTATGCCGTCATTCCGGCGAAAGCCGAAAACCAGCTTTCGCAAGGATATGCCAAGAATTGTGCGAAGCCATCCAACGACGCACCCACACCGACGAGGCTAGACCACAGTGATTGACGGAGCATCGAAAGAGGCTCCTGCACCTTTCTAGGAGTATCAAAGACGCGTGCAGCTCTTGCCGAGGGCCGCGGCGAGTGGCTCAATGTCTTTGATATTGGTAGTGACGATGACGGCATCACCAGGCGCTTGCAGTGCGAACACTGCATCACCTAAGCTCCGGCACAGTTTTGAGTCTAGTTCCCGATTGGGAGTTCTAACCAGTTGCCGTAGCGCCTTGTGACGGCGGCGGTCTTCATCACGAGTACCTGCACCACAAACTTTCATGAGCTTCATCAGATCGTCGGGACGCGTCGCGAATTCGTCACGCAAACAACAGGGCTGATGCGCACATTTCAACCTGCCACAGTCAATAACATCGTTCTTCAAAACGATTTCGTCTTCTACAAAGCACGAAAGTGACGAGACGACACGAGTGAATGTTTTTCGGCGCTTTCTCCATGCCAAAAGGATATGGACACGTAGTGAATTTATCATCTCTGCTCTTCTCAACCGTTCACGCCTCGCGGGAGAGATAGATCCTAGGGACTCCGGTAGATAGCGAAGGGACGCAATGCTCTCCTCGGCAACGATCAGTGCCTCCATAGCGGTGGCTGCGAGATTTTTTTTCGGAGAGCGAATAACGCCGTGGAGCGCATTCAGTGCATCGGGAAGATTTGGAGTAGCCACGAGCTTATTATGAAACCAAACGAATCCATGAAGTGGCCCCAACTTCATTTCCTTTATGGCGTACTGCGGGAGGAACGCCTCATCAAATGAACTTAGGGCTTGTCGAACTTGTGCCCTGCGACGCTTGGTCTTGAGCAATCCATCAACAAGTATTGTTGTCTCAATAAAAGCTTTCATGCGCCAGCTCGTCAAATACAGATGTCAAAAATCTTGGAGTTAAATCAAAGCCACAGTCATCAAGTTTTTCGAGCAGGTCCAACACTCGATCATGGCTCATGAAGGGCTCCCTCTGAAATGTTCGAAGTGCGCTCCTGATTTCTAGTAACTCTTCCATCGAAAGCGGCTGACCCCTCTTGTTAAGAAGCGCGTGAAACGCTGAGCTACAGAACTGGGCAGGACCAGAGTGCTCTGCGATAAGCGGGAAAATCTTTGGAAAATCCAATATCGCCTTGCTTACCAAATCATCCGAGAGAAGGAGGTTTCCCTCTTCAAGCTGCTCGGCAGATTCGTCGAACCGCTCACAGATACTACTCAGTAAAGACAAAGCGGCGAACAACTCCGGTGCTGTTGAACTGAGCTCTGGGTAAATTTCGTTTACTGAGGCAATTGAGCGCGACTGTGCCTCCGGTGGAACCTCACGTACGGTCGGAGAAACAGTTGATCGCTCCGTTCCAGCGCTAGTAATCGCCTTCTGCTTGGGAAACTGATAGATTTTAGCTCCTACTGCACGCTCGCTCATTAACTGCCCCCGCGCAGAAAACTCGACATGTCCCGTCTGATGACTCGCGATGCTTGTTCGAGCCAAACATCCGCTGAGAATGCATCTGACGACACAAGGGCATCGATGTAGTAATCGACGTCTAGAATCATCAGGTGCTGTTCTACAGATTTGTCGGAGAACAAGTCCCTAAGTCCCATCGGCACATCAAGTTGCGATCTTACCGTTTCGGTCTTCAACTTGACAACGACGCCATTTTTTCCATCGGAAATTCGTCCAGCTATTTCCGAGTTGCTTATCGACTTGCTTTGTATGCCAAAGAATTTGCCAGCTCGTAACGTTGACAAATTTAACTCAATGAATTCGGCATCCAGCTTTTCCTGGGATTCAAATTTCCTGTCGAATATCTGTCGCAGTCCAACTCGATGAAACTGCCTTATCTTAAGCTTCCCCGTGACCAGAGACAGGAATTTGGTGGCGTTCTCCCGGGCGGCTTCCGCCTTCTCGCGGTGGGATACAAAAGACATTCTATTTAGGTCGACTCCAAATTCTAGATCTGGATCGCACACGAACGCAGTGGAATTCGGCTGAGCGCTAATAAGCCGCAAGCCACTAAACTGCGACTTCAACTCAGTCCACAGTGAACCCGCCTCATCCCATAGCTTAAAATTTTCGGGATAGCGCAGTTCCACTATGTATTGTCGTAGTGAGAATGCTCCCAAGTCCATGAGCGGCATCATCCGTTATGATCTCGAACATACTGCAAGTTGAGTCAAAGGCAATAGATGACCAATGGTAAACTAGTCGCAATCGATTGCTGCGGCATCGACTCGTAAACTATTTTTATGTTGACTTTCTTCCTAACTTATGCCATTTATCCTCTCACGGCAGTTCCATGAGGAGGGGGCGATGTCGACAGCGTCTCGAAATCGGGGAATTTCCGGCGGCACCTGCGGTGGAGGCCCTACGCAAGCTTCCGTCCCGGGCGCGGAGGGTGGGACCCGGGGGCATTACGACCCCCGCGCCATTGGCAAGCCGGGGCATTCCTTGGGAATGCTGCGCAAGTGCCTGCCCCGAGCGACAAACGCCGCGCCGCCGCGCAAGCGGGCCGCTGCTGGCTTCCAGGCACCTTGCCTGATCACGGGGGCCACGCCGGCCCCTTCCGCCAGCCCGGCGCATCGGGCGCATCGCGCCATTTTCCCAATTGGATTGCGTGAGCGCCCGATCCGGCACTCCCGTCCTCCGCCCACAAGGCGCGCCCGCGGGGAACCTCCCCGCGGGCGCCCGCCGCCGTGACGGGCCAGACTCTCAACAGAACATGGAGACCGTAATGAAACCGCGTTACTGGGTGGAACGCCCGGCGCTGGAGCGCTGCCCGCTGTCTACCTGCCGCCGCAGCGGCACCTGCCGCCACAATACCCCGGCCGATCCCTGCCGCCGCACCCACCAGACCCGCGATGCCATGTACAACAGCATCGCCAACACGCTCGACCGCCTCACCGCCGAGGCCAAGCGCCGGGACCCGGAAGGCAAGAACTTCGCCCCCGAAGGCAGCCCGGAGTTCGAGCGCCGCTACAGCGCCCTCTACCGCGCCTTGCGCGAACGCGAGGAGGACGCATTCGCCGCCGGAATTGCGGAACGCGCCACCAAGCGCGCGCCAAGGGAAAAGCCCGCCACGCTCCGCAAGGGCGCGTGACGGGCTCTCCTTCAAGACAGGCGTGGGGGAGGCTTGAGGCCCGCCCCCGTCGCCATGGGTTACTGCTGGGTCTTGTTCACGCAGGCCGGGTCGGAGGCGTTGGCGGCCAGCGAGCAGTCCACCGCGCCGTTGTTGGCGGGGGCCGTGGTGGAGTTGTTGGTGGCGGGCGCCGTGGTGGAGCCGGTGGTGTCCGTCGTGCCGTTCATCTGGTCGGCATAGCGGCGGTTGTTCTTGTCATAGGCCGGCGCGTTGTTCAGCGCTTCCTTGGTGGCCTGCACGACGAGGCGCTTGTTGTCGCCGTCCTGCACGATCTGGATGGCGTCGGTGTTCACCGCCACGTCCTTCTCGCCGATGCCGAGGAAGCCGCCGACGCCGAGGATCACCGCCTCGACATTGCCGTCGCCCGTCAGGATCAGGTCGTTGACGTCGCCGATGTTGTTGCCGGCCTGGTCATAGACCGTCTTGCCGATGAAGTCGTTGGCGCTCATCACCTGCGCGCCGTTGAGGCGGTCGGCCGGAACGATGAGCTCGCCCGAGGTCATCTTCTGGGTCGTGGCCTGCGTGGTGGTGGTCGTGGTGGCGGCGTTGGAATTGTTGTTCTGGGTCATGCAGGCCGGGTCGGACTTGTTGGCCTGCACGGTGCAGTCCACGGCGGCCGAGTTGCTCTGGGCGAAGGCCGGCGTAATGGCGAGAATCGACAGCGCTGTGCTCAGCGCAAGAATGGACTTGGTCATGGTGCTGTTCCCTGTGTTGTGAACCGTGCGGCAGCTTGCGCTGGCCTCGGGGGTGAAATGCCGCGCAGGGACAATGGTTCCGCGCCGTCACGCGGGCGAGGAGCCACACAGGGAAGGCGGCATCGGGTTGAAACGGGTCGCGTGCGCGCGCGAGTCTCAGGCGGTGGTGATGGCGTGCTTGCGGTCGCGGGCGCGCAGGATGTACCAGACGAGCACCACGCCCACGCCCTTCGACACCATTTCCGTCATGAAGGCGGCCGGCGTCAGGTAGCCCGCGAGATACTGGAAGGCCAGCGTGTCGAGCGGCACGGCGATCATCGCCGAGATCAGGATGCGCTGCGACAGCGGGCGGCGCAGGAAGGAATAGACGCCCCAGTCCGCCGTCTCCGACAGGATGAAGGCGGTGATCGAGGCGGCGGCGATGGCCGGGTCCACCATGAACCAGGTGAGAACGCCCGCGACCGCCGTGGCGAAGAGAATGTAGTGGCCGATCTCGCGCTGCGCATAGTCGCGCAGCACGAAGATGAAACCGACCACCACGTTGGCGAGGTAGAGGTCGCCCAAGGGCGTCGACCACGGGGCAATCGCCGTGAACATCCAGTTCACGGCGACGATCGCGACGACGTAGAGGGCGACCCACATTGGCTCTGTTCCTTAGCCGACGATCTCTTCGGGCTTGAACACCTGGGCGATCTCGATCTTGGCGTTCTCGGGCGAGTCCGAACCGTGTACCGAGTTGGCCTCGATCGACTCGGCGAATTCCTTGCGGATGGTGCCGGGCGCGGCGTTGGCCGGGTTGGTGGCGCCCATCACTTCGCGGTACTTGGCGACGGCGTTCTCGCCCTCGAGCACCTGCACCACGACCGGGCCCGAGATCATGAAGGCCACGAGGTCGTTGAAGAAGGGGCGCTCCTTGTGGACGGCGTAGAAGGCCTCGGCATCCGCCTTGGCCCACTTGACGCGCTTCTGGCCGACGATGCGCAGGCCGGCGCCCTCGATCTTGGCGTTGATGGCGCCCGTCAGGTTGCGGCGGGTCGCGTCCGGCTTGATGATCGAGAAGGTGCGTTCGATGGCCATGAAGTCCTCGTTGAGTGCTTGTCTTTATTGAAAGGGAACGGGCCGCCTATAGCGGCGGCCCGGCCATAAGGCAAGCACTGGCTCCGGGGGCCTCAGTCGGCCGCCTGCCCCACCAGCGGGGTGATGCGGGCCAGCGACACCCGGCGGTTTTCGGCCTCCGGCTGGTCGGTCGGGATCTTCAGGTACCGCTCGCCCAGCCCCACCGTCCTCAGGTTGTCCGGCGGGATGACGTAATAGGTGGTCAGCGCCTGCTTCACCGCCGCGGCGCGCTGGCGCGAGAGGGCGAGGTTGGCGGCATCCGAGCCCACGGCGTCGGTGTGGCCCTCGATCAGGAACACCTCGTCCGGGTGCCTGGCCAGGATGCGTTCCAGCACCGAGGCGATGCGGTCGAGCTTGTCGATCTCCTCCTCGCGCAGGTAGCCCTCGCCGAAGCCGAAGTGCACGGTGTCGATCTCGATGCGGGCCACCGCGTTGCGGGCCTCGGGGTAACGCTCGATGTCGTCCACCGTGTAGCGGCGCTGGATGTCGCGGCGCGGCGGGGCGGCGAGAACGCCGGCCAATTCCTCGTCGTCGGCCTCGGCTGCGAACACGTCGTCGGGCACGTCGTAGCCCGGCTCGTAGCGGTCCTGGACGTCGTAGTCGAACTGGTAGTCGCCCTGGCGCAGGCGGGCCTCGCGCTGCTGGCGCTCCGCCATCATCTGGCGGCGCAGGTAGCGCCGGTCGGCCTCCATCTGCTGGCGCCACATCATGCGCTGCTCGGCGTCGTAGCGGTCGTTCGCCACCGCGTCGCGATAGACGTCGATGCGGCGCACGAGCTCGCGGTCGTCGAGCTGCTGCGGCGGGCGGCGGTCCTGCAGCACGATGCGCACATCCACGGAGCCGTTGTTCGCAGTGCCGGCGTTGTTCCCGCCCTGCCGCGGCGGTTGCTGCGGCGCGGGCTGCTGTGGTTTCGGCTGCTGTCCGGCCTCCGGCGCAGGCGACTGAGGCTGCGGCGGCGGCAGGCCCTCATCAACCGCCACGTCGTTGCGCAGCACGGCACGCTCGCGCGCCAGCTTCTGGCGCAGCGCATCGCGGGTTTGCGGCGAAAGCTGGTTGGCGGCCAGCAGGTCGCGCATGTCGGACAGCCGCTTGCGCAGCTGCTTGCGCTTCATCGAACGGACGTCGACGTTGTCGCTCAGATAGGCCTGCGCCCGCCGCTCCAGCGCGGGGTTCACAGTCGGATTGGCCAGCTGCTTGTCCGTCACGGTTGCAGGCGGCAGGGCGCCGGGCTGCTGAGCCGCAGGGGGCTGCTGGGTCAGCGGGGGTTGTTCGGCGGGCACGGGCGGTTGCGCCTCGCCCTGCTGCGCCGGCTTGCGCTTGCGGACCGGCGGCTGCTGCGGATCCGCAGACGGTGCCACCGGCTGTTCCACCCCAGGCTCCGCCGGCGGCTGGCCCTGCACCTGCTGGGGATCATAGGGTGGCAGCGGCGGCTGCTCGATCTGCGGCTCCGGCTGCTGCTGGGCTTCGACCTGCGGCGGTTCCGCGCCGCCCTGCTGGCGACGGGTGATCTCCTGGGTGATGCGGGCAATTTCCTGCTGCAGCGCCTGGTCCACATCGGGTGGCAGTCCCTGCACGTCGCGGAAGGTCTCGGCTCGGTGCAGGCGCTCCTGCAGCCGCGGCAGCTTCATCTTGGTGATGTCCTTGCCGCCGGAAAGGAACTGGCGAATCTTGACCAGCTCTTGCGCGCTGTCCTCGACCTGCGCCGTGGGCATCAGGCTCTCGGGTTGCTTCTGGGCAGCCACCGCCACACTGAGCGTGGAACACAGCGTCAACGCCGCAAGGCTGGCCTTCAGGGGAGAAAGATACATCCGGTCACTCCGCTCGAATCGCAAGGCTGCAGAATGCACAACCTCTCGTCACGGTTCCGGATATTGGCCAACTGCCATGGCGGAAGTGAGGGGCGATTGCGATGGCCGCGCCACAAGCCTGAACCGCCGATGAACGGGCTAGAGGCGCCCCGCCTCGATGATGCGCTTCAGAAAGGCGCGGGTGCGCTCCTGCTTCGGGTTACCGAAGATCTGTGCGGGCGGCCCCTCCTCGTGGACCACGCCCTCGTAGAGGAAACACACTTTCGAGGCGACTTCGCGGGCAAAGCCCATCTCGTGCGTCGCCAGCAGCATGGTCATGCCCTGCGTGGCGAGGTCGCGCACGATGTTGAGAACCTCGGAGACCAGCTCGGGGTCGAGCGCCGAGGTGATCTCGTCGAGCAGCATGACCTTCGGTTCCATCGCCAGGGCGCGCACGATGGCAACGCGCTGCTGCTGGCCGCCCGACAGCCGGTCGGGATATTCCGTCGCCTTCGCCTCGAGGCCGATGCGCTTCAGCAGCGCCATGGCCTTGGCCTCGGCCTCGGCCTTGTCGGCCTTCAGGACCTTGAGCGGCGCCAGCGTCACGTTCTCCAGCACGCTCATGTGCGGGAACAGGTTGAAGCTCTGGAACACGATCCCCACGTTGCGGCGCAGGCGGTTGACGTCGACGCCCGGCCCGGAGACCCGGTCGTTCATCAGCCGGATCTCGCCGCCCTGGATCTTCTCCAGGCCGTTGATGCAGCGGAGCAGCGTGGACTTGCCGCAACCCGAAGCGCCGATGAGGCAGACCACCTGGTGCTCGTCGACCGACAGGTTGACCCCGCGCAACACCTTCACCGGGCCGAACTCCTTCTCGACGTTCCTGATCTCGAGGAAGGACATGGCTCAGCCCCCTGCCCGCATGCGGGCATTGTCCCGCTCGATCATCTTGTCGACGAAGCGGGCCTGCGGAATGGTGATGACGACGAACAGGATGGCGACCACGGTGACGGCCGACAGGTTGAAGGCATTGGCGGCGATGATGCGCGACTGGTTGAAGGCGTCGATGACGCCCACAACTTGCACCAGGGCCGTGTCCTTCTGCAGGCCGATGAAGTCGTTCAGCAGCGGCGCGATGATGCGGCGCACCGCTTGCGGCACGACGACGTAGCGCATCGTCTGCATGTAGGACAGACCAAGCGAGCGGGCCGCCGAAACCTGGCTCCAGTGAATGGATTCGATGCCGGAGCGGTAGACCTCGGCGACATAGGCACCATAGGTCAGCGTCAGTGCGAGGATGCACCACCAAACGACAGGGATGCGGGTCAGCGAGCGCTGCTCCGCAACCGTCATGGATGACATGTCCACGAACCAGCCGACGATGTGTGGCATGATCATTTCGGGTAGTCCCGAGGTCGGGATGCCGAAGCCGATCAGGTACAGCGTGACGACCGCGGGAAGGCCGCGGAAGATATCGCAATAGAGGATGGCAAGCGCGCGGATCGGCTGGCCGGCCTTGCCGGGCATGAGGCGCGCCAGCGCCACGACGAGGCCCCACACCAGCACCAGCACTTCCGCCACCACGAAGATGAAGATATTGGTGAGAAAGAACTGCTTGGTGACCAGCCACCATTTCTGCTGCATCAGCGGCAGGTAGAAGAAGGTCTTGCCCACCGCCACGTCGTTCATCATGACGAACACGGCAAAGCCCAGCGCGATCAGCGCGAAGGCACCCCAGCCGAAGGTCACCCAGCCATTCTCACGCGAGGCAGCGGTCTGGATCCGCGCTTCGACGATGTCTCCCGCAGCGAGAGCCGCAGCGGCTCTGCGCGACTCTCCGAAGGATCTGGCCGCCGGAATGAACAAAAGGGCCGTGGCCGCGATGGTGATCCAGAAGATCGCCTGCCAGAACCCGTTCATGACGCCCAGGAAATCGAGCGAGGAGCGGATGAGGGTGGTGGCCCCATAGGCGGCCAGGGTGCTCAGCGCGGCAAACAGCAAAGCGGCAAGCGCCAGGCCGTCGGCGCGTTGCGGCAGCGGGGGAGGAGCGTGTTTTTTCACTGGATGAAGAAGGAAGGTCCCCGCCGCCCGAGGCGGGCGGGGACCATCAGGTCAGGGGTTGAAGTAGGGAACGGTGGCCGGGTCCTTGCCCCAGGCCGCGGCCAGGTACTTCGCACCGAGCTTCTTGATCGTGCCGTCGTCGATCATCGACTGGATGATCTTGTCGAGCGTTGCATTGTTGGCATTGCCCTTGGGATAGATGGCGCCATAGGACTCGCCCGTCTTGTACTGGCCGACGACCTCCACCTTGTCGGGATTGGCGACGACTTCGGCCAGCACGATCGAGGTGTCGGTCACGGCGACGTCGGTCTGGCCGGCGCGCAGCGCGGCGAACATGTCGCCCTGGTCGGGATAGACCTGCACGTCCGTGATGCCGAGCTTGTCCTGCACGAAGGCGGCGCCGGTCGTGGCCTGCTGCACGCCGATCTTGGCAGACTTGATCGACTTCTCGTCAACCGGGGCGTCCTTGCGCACCAGCACGCCGATGTCGGAGCTGAAGTATGGCACCGAGAAATCGTGGATCTTCTTGCGCTCGTCGGTGATGGAGATTTCCGACATGGCAAGGTCGAAATCCGAGGTCTGGCCGGCGATCAGCGCGTCCCAACCGACGTTGACCACCTCGAGCTTGTCATAGCCCGCACGCCAGGCGATTTCGGCAGCCATGCAATACTCCATGCCATCCTTGATGGCCTCTGGCGTGTCGCCGTTCCACCAGATGGGGGCAGGCAGAGACACTTCGACGGTGAGCTGCCCGGCCTTGGCCGGCGTGGCGATGGGAATCGAGCCCTTCTCGCCCGTCACTTCGCAATTGCCGATCATGTTGGCAGCCGATGCGGGGATGCTGAACGC
Source organism: Hyphomicrobiales bacterium (assembly GCA_046349235.1). Classification (GTDB taxonomy): domain Bacteria; phylum Pseudomonadota; class Alphaproteobacteria; order Rhizobiales; family Aestuariivirgaceae; genus Aestuariivirga. The sequence goes on along the minus strand of JAXMCT010000016.1, from coordinate 103,369 downwards.
CAGCAAGGCCGCGGCCGCGAGAAGCGCGCGTTTCGAAATTGTCATGGTTGTAGGCTCCCTGTGCTTGGACCCCGAATACACTAAAAATTGCCCCACAGGGCAAGCGAGAAGGTGTTTTGCGAGGGACAGCTCGTGCGAATTCAAGTAAAGCCCCGCAACCCGATTTTTCACTTGCGGAAACAATCATGCATGCCATCGGCATCGATTTCGGCACGACGAACACTGTGCTCGCCTTCCCCAGGGGAAGCGGTGTGTCCGTGCAGGAATTCACGCGTGGAGGCGAGCGGCATGAGGCATTGCGCACCACCCTTTCCTTCCGTCGGAACCCGTCACGCGGCGGCAAGCCCCTGGCCGAGGCGGGCCCCTGGGCGATCGACGAATTCATCGAGATGCCGGAAGACACGCGCTTTCTGCAGTCGTTCAAGTCCTTCGCCGCGAGCCGGTCGTTCACGGACACGGCTGTCTTCACCAGCCGTTATCGCTTCGAGGACCTGATGGCGGCCTATCTTGCTAGGCTGCGCGATCACGCCGGGCTTGCGGCCTACCCTGGGCGATTGGCGATCGGGCGGCCTGTGACCTTCGCCGGCGCCAAGCCGGACGATGATCTGGCGCGACGGCGCTATGCGGATGCTCTCAAAGGTTTGGGGTTCGAGCAGGTGACCTATGTGCTCGAGCCGGTGGCGGCCGCGTATTTCTACGCGCAGCGGTTGACGCGTGACGCGGTGATCCTGGTGGCCGACCTCGGAGGCGGCACGAGTGACTTCTCGGTTCTGCGTTTCCGCAAGGCGAAGCGCGGCATCGCGGCGGAGGCGCTCGCCCACACCGGCATCGGCATCGCGGGTGACAGCTTCGACTTCCGGATCATCGACCACGTCGTGTCGCCGCGGCTCGGCAAGCGTGCGACCTACGTGAGCTGGGGCAAGGAGCTATCGGTGCCCAGGCATTATTTTGCATCATTCTCGCGCTGGAACGAGCTCTGCCTCATGCGCCGCCCGGAGGTACTGAATGAATTGCGTGAGCTCGCACGAACGAGTTCCTCTAAGGACCAGCTCCTCAGCCTGGTGGATCTCATCGAGGGCGGCGTCAGCTACGAGCTTTACCGCGCCGTGTCGCGCGCGAAGGCGGCGCTGACGGAGCACGAGTCCGTGCCATTCCGCTTCAAGCTTTCAGGCGTGGACATCGCGGGCAAAATCAGCCGCAGCAACTTCGAGCGCTGGATCGCTCCGGACCTCGAGAAGATCGGGGCCACGGCAGATGCAGTTCTCACGAAGGCAGGTCTCGCCGCCACGGACATCGACCGCATCTTCCTCACCGGCGGAACGTCCTTCGTGCCCGCGGTGCGCCGCTTGTTCGAACAGCGCTTCCCGGTGGAAAGGATCGATGCGGGTGAGCAGCTCCTGTCGATCGCCAAGGGCCTTGCCCTCATCGCAGGCTCTGATGACGTGGAGGCATGGGCCGCATGAACATCGCCGTCAGTGCCTTCTACAAGTTCGTCAAGCTGCCGGACTCCGCCGCACTCCGCCCTGTTCTGCTGGCGGCAGCCCGGGAGGGCGGCATCCACGGCACCATCCTGCTCGCCGCCGAAGGCATCAACGGCACGATTGCCGGAGAACCTCGCCAGCTCGCGGCGATGCTGGCATTCATCCGCGCCATTCCGGCCTTCGCCGATCTCGAGAGCAAGGAATCCCACGCTGATGCAATGCCCTTCCGCCGCATGAAGGTGCGACTCAAGAAGGAGATCGTGACGATGGGTGTCGCCGGGGTTGATCCCACGCACCTTGTCGGAACCTATGTGGAGCCGGGCGACTGGAACGCGCTCATTTCCGATCCGGAGGTACTGGTGGTGGACACCCGCAACAGCTTCGAGTGCGAAGCAGGTACGTTCCGCAATGCCGTGGACCCGAAGACTAGGAACTTCGGGGAGTTCCCAGCCTATGTGCAGCGTGAACTCGGCGACTGGAAGGACAGGCCCATCGCCATGTTCTGCACGGGTGGAATCCGTTGCGAAAAGGCCACGAGCTATCTGCGCCAGCAAGGTTTCGAGAAGGTGTACCACCTCAAAGGCGGCATCCTGAAATACCTCGAGGTGATCCCGCCCGGGCAGAGCCTGTGGCAAGGCTCCTGCTTCGTCTTCGACGAGCGCGAAGGACTTGCCCACGGCCTCGAGATCGAGAAACCGAAGGTCTGATCAACCTGTCCAGCCCAGTCCGGCTGCCACGCAGTTCATCGTCATCAGCAGCGGCATCATCAGCTTCTCGGACGCGCCATTGCGTCGCGTTTCCTTCAAGAGCTGCACCTGCCAGCGGTTGGCCTGGTCGACCATTGGCCGAACCCGCTCGAAACGGCGCTGCAGACCCTCGAAGCGTTCGCACAGCCGATTTTCACCCGTAAGTTCGAGAATGGTGCGCGCCGTGCGGTCATGCTCGTGGCGGATCAATGCGAAGAGTCTTTCGGCCGAGATCCGGTCGGTGACGAGCTCGGCATATTGCTCCGCGACGTTCATGTCGGCCAGATAGAGCGACTTCTCGACCTCGTCCACGGCAAGGCGGAAGCCGCGCGAGCGGGTGAACATATCGCGCAGCAGCTTCATGCCCTCGCCACCGCGCGGGACGAGGAAATCGTCAAAGGCGTAGCCAAGCCCGTACCAGCCGGTGAGCAGGTGCCGGTTCTGACTCCATGCGAAGACCCAGGGAATGGCACGCAAGTCGCCGATACCTTTGGCGCCGAAGCGCCGCGCCGGGCGCGAGCCGAGCTTGAGGTTGGCGAGTTCCTCCACCGGCGAGGCCTGGTGGAAATAGTCGAGCAAGCCCTTGTCCTCGGCCAGCTTCCGATAGTGCCTGAAGGAAGCCTGGGCGATCCATTCCACCGCCTTCTGGTGTTCCGGGTTCACCTTGAGCTCGGGTTCATCGATGGACTTGAGCGTGTGGACGAAAACCGAAGCCGCGAGGATTTCCAGATTGTGCTGCGCCGTGCCGCGATTGGCGAACTTCGAAGAGACGACCTCGCCCTGTTCGGTCACGCGCATGTGTCCGTCGATGGTACCTGCCGGCTGTGCGGCAATCGCCCGGCCCGTCGGCGCGCCGCCGCGGCTCACCGATCCGCCGCGGCCGTGAAAGAAGCTGATGGAGACGCCTGCCTCGCGGCCGATGCGGATGAGCCGCCGTTGCGCCTCGAAAAGCTCGAAGCTGGCGCAGAAGAATCCGCCGTCCTTGTTGGAGTCGGAGTAGCCGAGCATCACCTCCTGCCGGCCGCCATGCCCGGCCACCGAGGTCCGGACGACCGGGTGGGCCAGCAGCTCGGTCATGATGGCCGGTGCGGCGCGTAGGTCGTCGATGGTTTCGAACAGCGGAACCACGCGGATGCGGCAGGTCTCGCGCGCTGTCTCGTCGGCAAACAGGCCGCTGAACTTGGCGAGCAGGTAGAGGCCCAGCACATCCGCGGCACTCTGTGTCATCGACAGGATGAAGGCGCCGATCGCATCGGGGTCCGGCCCGTTGATGGTATCGCGGATCAGTTCGAGAAGCCCAAGGAGCTCGCGTGCCTCATCCGAAACGCCGCGGAACTGCGGCAGGAAACCCAGTGGCTTTGCGAGTTCCGCCTCGATCCAACCCTGCCACTCGGCGCTTCCGGTCTCGGGACCATCGCCCGGGGCCAGAGGGTTCAGCTTGCGCCATATCTCCTTCAGCACGCGGTTGATGACCGTGGTGTTCTGACGGATGTCGAGACTGACGGATCGGAAGCCGAAGGTTTCGACCTCCCAGCGCACGGGGCGCACCAGCGAAGAGGCGATGGACACCGACTGCATCTGCGCCAGCGCCTCCTCTGCAGCATGAAGCTCGCCAATGAGCTCGCCGGTGTCGATGGGCTTGAAACCAGGCCCTTTCACCTCACCGGAGAATGTCTTGGCGAGGCGCTGCCGCAGGGCGGAGAAGAACTGGCGGAACGGCTCATGGGCATTGCGGCTGCCGATCGACTCAGCCTCGCCGGAAATCTCGACCTGCCTCTGCACGCGGTCCAGGAAGGACCGGGGAAAGGCTATCTCCTGAGATGAGAGCGAAGCGAGCTGCGCAAGATCGTTCAGACGGTGCTCGAGGCGCGCCACGATGGCGTTGCGGTTCTCGCGCAGCGCGTAGCGCGTGACGTCGACGGTCACGAAAGGGTTGCCGTCGCGGTCGCCGCCGATCCAGGAGGAATAGCGCAGCGGAGGACGGACACGATGGGGCGTTTCGGGATAGTGGCGCTGCAACGCAGCTTCCAGCAGGTCGCAGATACTGACAGTTCGGTCGAACAGCGTTTCGCGGAAGAAGTGCAGTCCCCAGTGGATCTCCTGCTCAACTGTCGGCTTCTCGAGGCGGATTTCGCCGGTGAGCCAGAGCAGGTCGATCTCGTTCCGGAGCAGCTTCAGCAGATGGACGCGCTCGCGCGGCGTCCAGCGCGGGCTTTCGAGTTCATAGAGCTTCAAATAGATCCTGCGGTGGATTTCCAGCACCGTGACGCGCTTTGCCTCGGTCGGGTGGGCGGTAATGGTGGGCTGGACGTCGATGGTGTCGAGGGCCTTCTGCACGTCCTCGGGCGAGACATTGGCGGCAGCGACCGTGGCAAAGGCATGGGAGAAGGACCCCGGCACCTGGTCCGGCCCGCTACGGGTTTCCATCTGCCGGCGGTTCCGCATCGCCGCGTTCTCCTCGGCAATGTTGAGGAGTTGCAGCCACATGCCGATGACCTGCAACGCGGGCTCGATGAGTTCGGGCGCCAGGGTCGAAGCGTTCGTTGGCTCGTCGATGATGGCCAGCACCCGGGGTTCGCGCACGCGAATGACCTGCCGCAGCAGGTCGCGTAACATCATGGTGATCTCGTCGAGATAGGCGCTGTCCACCGGCCCGGTAATGGCCGCCCTCGCAAAAGCAACGTTCGACACCTGATGTACGCTCCTCAATTCCCCTCAAGCTTTGTGCGGTGCAGCACGAAAAGAGTCAATCGTCTTTCGACCCTCTGGCCTTAGGTGCATGACATTGCCTGGCGCTGCGGCTACAAGGCCCGCGCCATGCTTCACATCAATGGACTGACCTACAGGATTGGCGGACGCCTCCTGCTCGAAGATGCCTCGGTTGCGGTGCCGGAGGGCCACAAGGTGGGTATCGTCGGACGCAATGGCGTGGGTAAGTCCACGCTGTTCAGGCTGATCCTCGGCGAACTGCCATCCGAGGGGGGCTCGATCACCCTGCCGCGCAACGCCCGCATCGGCACCGTTGCCCAGGAGGCCCCGGGCGGGACGGAAAGCCTTCTCGCCACCGTCATGGCGGGCGATGCCGAACTGTCGGCGCTCACCGCCGAGGCAGAGACTGCCACGGACCCACACCGCATCGCCGAGATCCAGACCCGCCTTGCCGACATGGACGCCCACTCGGCCGAGGCGCGTGCAGCCACCATTCTCAGCGGTCTCGGATTCTCGGATGAAACGCAGCAGGGGCCCTGCTCCGCCCTCTCCGGCGGCTGGCGCATGCGCGTGGCTCTGGCCGCGGCGCTGTTCGCAAGACCGGATGTGCTGCTGCTCGACGAACCCACCAACTACCTCGACCTCGAAGGCTCAATCTGGCTCAAGAGCTTCATCCGTGATTATCCGCACACCGTCGTGCTGATCAGCCACGACCGCGACCTGCTCAACGAGGCCGTGGGTTTCATCCTGCACCTCGAACGCGGCAAGCTTGCCCTTTATCAGGGAAACTATGATTCATTCGAGCGCCAGCGGCGCGAGAAGCAGGCGCTCACCCAGAAGCTCAAGAAGAAGCAGGATGACCAACGCAAGCACATGATGGCCTTCGTGGAACGTTTCCGCTACAAGGCCTCGAAAGCCCGCCAGGCGCAAAGCCGCCTGAAGGCGCTCTCGAAGCTCGAACCGATAGCCGAACTGGTCGAGGACCGCGTCGCGCCGTTCTTCTTCCCCAATCCCGAGAAGGCCATCGCACCGCCTCTTGTGAGGTGGGACAAGGTCAGCGTTGGCTACGCCGAGAACAGGCCCGTCCTGCGCAATATCACGTTGCGGCTTGATCCGGAGGACCGGATCGCGCTGCTCGGCTCCAACGGCAATGGCAAGTCGACCTTTGCCAAGCTCCTGTGCGGCAAGCTCGCAGCGATGGGCGGCGAGATGAAGCTGCCAGCGCGGCTCGCGGTCGGCTATTTCGCCCAACACCAGCTCGACGAAATCTCGCCGGAGCGCACGCCCTACTCATACTTTACCGAATTGTTGCCGGACGAACCGGAGTCGAAACGCCGCGCAAGGCTCGGTGCCTATGGCTTCGGCGCCAACCTCGCGGATTCGCCGTGCTCAACGCTGTCAGGCGGCGAAAAGGCGCGCCTTCTGTTCGCGCTCGCTGCCTTCCATGCGCCGCATGTGCTGGTGCTGGACGAACCTACCAACCATCTCGACGTCGACAGCCGCGAAGCTTTGATCATGGCGATCAACGACTATGAGGGGGCTGTCATTCTCATCAGCCACGATCGCCACATTATCGAAACATGCGTTGACGAGCTGTGGCTGGTCAATGATGGCACGGTGAAGCGCTTCGAGGGCGACATGGACGACTACACCCAGTTGGTGCTGGAGCGCGCCCGCGCCAGCCGCCGTGCCGAGCGTGCGGCGAAACCTGTTCCTGACGTTTCCCGCCCCGTATCCCGGCCGTCCCCCGCGGCCACCCAGAAGGCCGTCGACAAGCTTGATCGGCGCATGGAAGACATCCGCGGCAAGATCGAGATCCTCGACAAGGCATTGTCTGACCCCGCGATTTACAGCGAAGAGCCGAAGAAGGCCGGCGACTTCACCAAGCTGCGGGCAAAGCTGGCGAGCGAGCTCGAGGAGATCGAGAATCAATGGCTGGAAGCTCAGATGGGCTGAGGTTCACTTTCCTGCTGCCCGGTTCTGCCAGCGGCCCTGTTCGTCCTGCTGCCAGTAGCTGACTTCATGCCCGGCGGCCTTGAAACGCTTCCAGCCGGCACGCGCCGCTTCCACCGCCTGTCCGTCATTGCCGTCGAACAGGATGACGGCGCGCGTCAGGCCGCCGATATCGCCAACCTCCGCCCCGTCCACGTAGAAACGGATGTTGGCATTGTTCGGGTTCTCGTCGGCCGCAGTCAGCCAAACGGGCTGCAGGTCCGGAAATCCGTCGGCCTTGGTGCCATGGGGCAGGAAGCTCTCGTCATCGAAATTCCACAACTGTGTGGCGAGCGCTTCGGCCCTTTCGTCGCTACCCGCCTGCACCACGACCCGCCAGCCACGTTCAATGCTCATGGCCAACAGCCGGGGTAGCACGGCATCCAGGGGTTGTCGTTCGAGGTGATAGAAAAACACCGGCGTCATCGGTCCCATTGAGCAATGCTCTCCGCCCGGGTCAAGCCCGCTTGGCCACCGTCGGAAGTGTCCATGCTAGCAATTCTACCATATTGCGGCACATAGCTTCTCTGGAGAATTCTGCAACCAGACGCAACACTGGCGATTCGGCAGAAGCGGGAGATACAAGTGAGACAGACTGGACGTGACGAACTGCCCCTTCCCCTTGCAAATGCCCCCACAACCGCCAGCCTCTACTGCCTCGCCGCCATGGTGGCGGATGAGGCATCCGGCAACGGATTCCGTGAATTCGCGAAAGACCTGGAAGCAGCGATGGGCAAGTTCCTCGCCGGCTTGCCGTCAGACCAGCAGGCAAATGCCTTGCGTCTCTCCTACGAGATCATGATGAGTGCCGCCGAAGCCACTGAAGAGGCGCCTGCGCCCCGGCTTCGTCTCGTCTACTCCCGTTAGAAGTCTGTCTTCTCGCCGCCTTCCGTGGCGCGGCGGGCCACGAAGGCATCGATTTGCTCGAGCGCAGCAGGGTCGAGCCAGGGCGTCTGGTATTCCGCCAGAGCCTGCTTCCAAAGCGCATTCGCCTTTTTCTCGGCAGTGGGAGACCCTGCCTGCTGCCAGTTCGGGAAATTCCGCCAGTCGGAAATCAGCGGTTGATAGAAGGCTGTGGCATACCGGGCCAGGGTGTGCTGCGCACCGAAGAAGTGGCCGCCCGGGCCCACTTCCTGCATCGCGTCCATTGCCATCTCCGCATCATCGACCACCACCGGCTTCAGGAATTCCTGCAGCATCTGTAGCAGGTCCACGTCGAGAGCGAATTTCTCGTAGGAGGCGACGAGACCCCCTTCCAGCCATCCCGCGGCGTGCTGGATGACGTTGCCGCCGCCCATGATTGCGCCCCATAGCGAGAACACCGTCTCATAGGCTGCCTGCGCGTCAACGGAATTGGCGGCATTGGTGCTCGATGTCCGATAGGGGAGCTTGTAGCGCCGGGCCAGCTGACCACCCATGATGCAGGCCTTCATGTATTCCGGCGTGCCGAATGCCGGAGCACCCGACTTCATGTCGACATTCGAGGTGAACCCGCCATAGACGAAGGGCGCTCCGGGCCGCACCAGCTGCGACAGCGCCAGCCCCGCCAGCGCCTCGGCATTCTGCTCGACGAGTCCGCCCGCCAGCGACACCGGCGCCATGGCGCCCAGCAGCGTAAAGGGCGTCACCACCACGATCTGGTTGAGCCTCGCCATCTCGATGATGCCCATGGCCATCGGCATGTCGAGCTTGAGCGGCGAGTTGGTGTTGATGACGGTATATGCCGAAGGTTCCTCGAGCAGTTGCTCGTGGCTGATGCCGCGCGCCAGCCGGATGATCTCGAGGCCGTCGAACAGGCGCGCGCGGCCTGTGGCGTAGATGAAAGGCACCTTGTCCGAATAGACCATCTTGTTGCGGGTGATGTGCAGGTGCCGGACCGAGGCATGCACATCCAACGCATCCACGGAGGCGCCCCCGGCAGTGTGCACGGTGTTGAAGAACTGCGCAAGCTTCACGAAGTTGCCTGCGTCTTCCAGCGTTCCGGGCCGCCTGCCGCGGTCCAGGTCGGAGCAGTTGGGCGGGCCTCCCACCGGCGCAAATGCAATCCACTTGCCGCCAATGCGAATGTTGTGCGCCGGGTTGCGGGCATGGAAGGTAAATTCCGGCACCGTCCGGGTCAGTGCCTCCTCGACGATGTCGCGACCGATGCGCACACGGTCGCCATCCACCAAGGCACCTGCCTTCTGCAGGATGTCGCGGGCTTCGGGCAGCAGCACGTCCATGCCGATCACTTCCAGCACTTTCAATGACTGGCGGTGAATGGCCTCGATCTGGTCATCGGAGAGAATGCGGGAGAATTCCAGCGTGTGCTGCGGCTGCCTCCACGGCAGCTGGTGGATGGGCGTGTGGGCGGCGTCGGTACGGCGGCCGCGGCGCTGGACATTCATGAGGCACTCTCCGCAAAGGCGACCGCGATGGCCGCCGCAATCGTGGCATTGTGTCTGACCAGCGCGATGTTGGCGGCAAGCGAGCGGCCCGCCGTCACCCCGGCGATCTCGGCCAGCAGGAAGGGTGTCGTCTCCTTGCCCATGATGCCCTGCGCCTCGGCATTTTTCACCGCCGCGTCGATGACCGGGGCGATCTCCGCCGCCGGGATCTCGGCCTCCGCCGGAATCGGGTTGGCGACGACGACGCCCCCCTTCAGACCCATCGCCCATTTCGTACGCATCACGCCAGCGACCTCGGCGGGTGTTTCACAGCTCATGGGCACGACATGCCCGCTCTGGCGCGAATAGAAGGCGGGGAACTCCTTCGTCCCGAGCCCGATCACCGGCACGCCCAGCGTCTCCAGGGTTTCGAGTGTCAAGGCAAGGTCGAGAATGGCTTTGGCGCCTGCCGTCACCACCGCTACGTCGCTCGCCGCGAACTCGGTCATGTCGGCGGAGATATCGAAGGTCCTTTCAGCGCCCCGGTGCACGCCGCCGATGCCACCGGTGGCGAAGACGTGGATGCCCGCCATCGCGGCGATGCGCATGGTGGAAGCCACCGTGGTGGCGCCGTCGAGCTTCTGCGCCACGATGAAAGGCAAGTCGCGCACCGAGACCTTGGCGATGGCGCGACCATCGCGCCCAAATCGGTCGAGTTCCGCCGCCGAAAGTCCCACCTTGAGGACGCCGCCGATGATGGCGACGGTCGCCGGAACCGCGCCACCCTGGCGCACGATCTCCTCCACTGCGCGCGCCGTCTCGACGTTCTGCGGATAGGGCATACCGTGGGCGATGATGGTGGATTCGAGCGCGACCACGGGGCGCTTCGCCGCAAGGGCCTGGCGCACCTCGTCGGTCATGGACAGCGGATAGCTCACGACAGCTCCTCAGATGATCCCGGCAAGACGGAACAGACTATCACGGCTGAGACCGGACGCCACCGACTGCGCGGAGGAAAGCTTGATCGCCGCCGCACATTGCCCGAGCCGCGCCGACTGGGCGAGACTCCTGCCCTCCAGCAGCCCGCAGACGAGCCCTGCAACTGCTGCATCGCCCGCCCCAGTGACGTCAGCGATGGCGCTGACCGAGATAGGTTCGATCTTCTCGATGCGGGTGCCGTCTGATGCCAGCGCGCCAGCGGCACCACGGTGCAGCACCACATTGGCGATGCCGAGACCATGCAGCTTGGCGATGGCCGCCTCGCCGTCGGCACCGGCCAGCGCCGCCAGTTGCTGCGCATTGGGCGTGATGGCGAAGGCGGAAAGCCCGTTCCCGAGTGAGAGAAGCTTCCGCGCCTTGGGCACCGAAACGGGCTCAATCACCAGCCGCCTACCGCGCTCCGCCGAGAAACGGCACAGCCACGCGAGACACATCTCGGACAGGTTGCAGTCCGCCACCAGCATGTCGGCCTGCGCCAGCCGATCCGCGCAACTGTCAAGATGGGAAGGCGTGAGGGCCTCCATTGCCCGCATGTCGTTGATGGCGCTGACCAGCTCACCCATGTCGTCGAGCACCGCGAGATAGGAGCCGGTCGGCGCTGCAGCGGCAATGGCCATGGTGAGATTGACGCCCACTGCCGCGCAGGCCTGCCGCACTAGCTGACCGTTCGCATCACTGCCCAGCGCCGTCACCAGGGCGACCGACAGGCCGAGCCGCGCCAAGTTCTCAGCGATGTTGCGGCCCACGCCACCGGCCGACAAAGTCACCTCACCCGGGTTCGATGTTCCCGCTACATAGGCGCCGCGTGCGCGGCCCTTGATGTCGACGTTGGCTCCGCCGATGACGATGACGCGCGGCATCAAAAGTCTGTGGGCGCGCCACCCTCCGCCTTGCGCTTCTCGACGAAGGCGTTGAGTTCCTCGCGGGTCGCCGGATCAATGGCAGGCTCCCGGTAGTCTGCCAACGCCTGCTTCCACACGGCGTTGGCCTTCTGCCAGGCTTCCGGCTTGCCGGCGGCGAGCCACTGCTGGTTGTTGCGCCAGTCCGAGATGATTGGGGCATAGAAGGCGCTAGTGTAGCGCGCCAAGGTGTGCTGCGCCCCGAAGAAGTGGCCGCCCGGGCCAACCTCGCGGATTGCCTCGACACCCAGCGCGTCCTCGGTCGTCTCGAGCGGCTGCATGAACTCGCCCACCATCTGGATCAGGTCGCAGTCGAGCACGAATTTCTCGAAGCTCGCGACGAGGCCGCCTTCGAGCCAGCCCGCGCCATGCATGATCAGGTTGCCGCCACCCATGGTAAGGCCCCACAGCGAGAACACGCTCTCATAGGCGGCCTGTGCATCGACCGTGTTGGCAGCACAGGTATTCGAGGTGCGAAACGGAATCTTGTAGCGCCTGGCCAGCTGACCACCGACGATCGTCGCCTTCATGTATTCCGGCGTTCCAAAGGCCGGAGCCCCCGACTTCATGTCGACGTTCGACGTGAAGCCGCCATAGATCACCGGGGCGCCCTTGCGCACGAGCTGGGTGAAGGCGATACCGGCCAGGGCCTCGGCATTCTGCTCGACCAAAGCACCGGCCACCGTCACGGGCGCCATGGCACCCGCGAGCGTGAAGGGCGTCACACAGACGATCTGGTTCCTCGACGACATCTCGAGAATCCCGTTCAGCATCGGCGTGTCGAGTTTCAGCGGAGAGTTTGTGTTGATGATGGTGAAGAGCGAAGGCTCCTTCTCCAGCTGCTCCTGGCTGATGCCGCGGCCGATGCGCGCGATCTCGATGCCATCGCGGATGCGTTCGGCGCCAAGCGAATAGGCGTGGAAGGGCTTGTCGGTGAGAAGCACCATGTCGCGCAGTGCCTCGAGGTGGCGCACCGAGGCATGGATGTCGATGGGTTCCACCGGATAGCCAGACAGGAAGTTGATGCAGTTGAAGTATTGCCCGAGCTTCAGGAAGTTGCGGTAGTCATGATAGTTGCCTGTGCGGCGGCCACCATCCATGTCCGAGCTGTTGGGCGGGCTCGCTACCGTGCCGAAGGCGATGTTGCTGCCGCCGAGGCGGATGTCGTTCTCGCGGTTGCGGGCATGGAAGGTGAATTCCGATGGCGCGGTCGAGATCAGCTCCTCGATCATCGCCGGATCGAAGCGCACGCGCTCGCCCTCGACGCTGGCGCCCGCTTGTCTCAGCATGTCGCGGGCCTGCGGCAGGGTGAAGTCCATGCCGATCTCGGACAGCACCTTGAGCGAGGCGCGGTGAATTGATTCGAGTTCGTCCGCCGAGACGATCTCCATCGCCGGGAACATGCGCTTCAGCTTGCGGCGCGGCAGCTGTTGCACCGGGTGGCGACCGTCGCCACCGGAAGCGCGGCGGCCCCCGCCATCGCGGCGGCTGCGGCGGGTGGTGTCGGAATCGGTATTCGTCACGGCTTACTTTCCTTTTTCGCGATAGGGATCGAGTGCGGGGTCGGCAGCGATCTGCTTCACCAGCCAGTCCTCGAAGCGCTTGATCTTTGGCTTCATGCGGTGCTCGGCATTGCAGGCGAAGAGCCAGTTGTGCCGGTGCGGAACCTTGAGGTCGAAGGGCTGCACGAGGCGGCCCGCCTTGATCTCCTCGGTCGCGAAGGGGCCGATGGTCATGGCCACGCCACGTCCCTCGATCGCCGCCTCCTGCGCCAGGATGTAGCTGTCGAAGGCCAGCCGGTCGGAGAGCTTGATTCCTTCGACGCCGGCCTCCTCGAGCCACAGGTGCCAGTCTTCTTCCGCCGTATAGACATAAAGCAGCTTGTGCTTCTTCAGGTCCTCCGGCGTATTCAACCCATTTGGGCCTTTCAGCAACTCAGGCGCGCAGATCGGTGTCAGCAGCGAGGTGAAGAGCGTGCGATAATAATGGTCAGGCGAGCGGTTGCGGGCGAGGATGAAGCCCACGTCGACGTTCTTCTCGTCGAAGTCCCAGTCGAAGTAGGAAGTCGAAAGCCGCACCTTCATATCCGGGTAGCGCTTCTCGAAATCATGAAGCCGAGAGATCAGCCATTTCAGCGCCACGGTGGCATAGACCTGCACGGTCAGTTCATTGTCGGACGTCGAGGGCTTGAGCGCGCGGGTCTGTGCCTCGATCATGTCGAAAGCCTCGCGCACTGGGGGAAAATAGGTGTGACCGGCCTGTGTCAACTCGGCGCGTCGGGCGTCGCGACGGAACAGCTGCACGCCCAACCGCTGCTCCAGCGACTTCACCTGATGGCTGACGGCCGAGCGCGTGATACCCAGTTCGCTCGCCGCGAGGCGGAAGCTGCCGAGCCGCGCGGCCGCCTCGAAGGCCGTCAGGGCACGCAAGGGGGGCAGGTCACGTCTGGCCAAGATTCCTCACCACTGGTCGGGAGCCCTCTTCTAACACTCCTGAAATCAGGACGTTAAGGGCCAGGGAGTGGAAAACAATCCGCCATAGGGTGAAAAAAACTGTCCACTGCCGGAAAAAGATAGACCATTGAATCATCACCGGGAACCGGAGGATATAGGGTCAAATCCAGGAGACTCGTTCCATGAGTGCTGTCGAAGACCTGTCCCGCCGCCGCGGTGGCCGTGAAGCCCGCCGTGCCCTGCGCTCGCGCCCCCTTGCAATGGCCGATGCCGCCGTCCGCCCCGGCATGGAAGGCGGCAAGTACAAGCCGCTGAGCGAGCATGACATGCAGCGCATCCACCAGACGGCGCTGAAGTTGCTTGAGACCGTCGGCATCGCCCAGGCCATTCCGTCCTGTGTCGAGGCGATGACGGCGCGCGGTTGCTGGCTCAACGCCCAGGGCCGCCTGTGCATTCCGCCGGCTCTCGTCGAGGACACGCTGGCCTCCTGCGCCCGGAACTTCGTTCTGCACGCACGCGACCCGAAGCACGACATGGAGCCCTCGGGCAACCGCGTGTACTTCGGCACCGCCGGCGCCGCCGTGCATATCGTCGAACCCGAGACCAAGACCTACCGCGAGTCGCTGCTGGTCGACCTTTATGACGCCGGCCGCATCGTCGACAATTGCGAGCACATCCACTTCTACCAGCGCCCGGTCACGGCGCGCGACATGATCACCGGCCACGACCTCGACATCAACACCATGTACGCCTGCCTCGCCGGCACCGAGAAGCATGTCGGCACCTCGATGGTCGATCCTTCGCATGTCGAGGAATGCCTGCAGATCCTCCACGTGCTGGCAGGCGGTGAGGACAAGTGGCGCGAGCGCCCCTTCGTGTCGCAGTCCAACTGCTTCGTCGTGCCGCCGATGAAGTTCGCCGAGGATGCCTGCCGCTGCCTCGAAGTGGCGGCCCGCGGCGGCATGCCGGTGCTGCTCCTGTCGGCCGCCCAGGCCGGTGCCACCTCGCCAGCGGCTCTGGCCGGCACCGTTGTCCAGGCGGTGGCGGAATGCCTCGCCGGCCTCGTCTACATCAACTGCGTGGTGCCCGGCGCCATCGCCATCTGGGGCCCCTGGCCCTTCGTGTCGGATCTCCGCACCGGCGCCATGTCGGGCGGCTCTGGCGAGCAGGCGCTCATCACCTCGGGCTGTGCCCAGATGGGCCATTTCTACAATCTCACCGTCGGCTCCGCCGCAGGCATGTGCGACTCGAAGCTCCCCGACATGCAGGCGGGCTACGAGAAGGGCGTCACCGCCGGCATCTCTGCGATGACCGGCATCAACATGCTCTACGAGTCGGCCGGCATGCACGCCTCGCTGCTGGGCTTCTGCCTCGAGAGCCTGCTGATCGACAACGACATGCTGGGCTCGATCAACCGCAACGTCCGCGGCATCGAGGTCAATGAGGATACGCTCTCCCTCGAGGTGATCGCCAATGTCTGCACCGAGGGCCCCGGCCACTATCTCGGCAACGAGCAGACGCTGGCGCTGATGCAGAAGGACTATGTCTATCCCGGCGTCGCCAATCGCATGAGTCCCAAGGAGTGGAACGAGGCCGGCAAGCCCGACATCGTGGAGCGTGCAGCGGCCCGAAAGCGCGAGATCCTCTCGACCTACTACCCCGACTACATCCCGCGCCACATCGACGAGCAGATCCGCGCCAAGCACGACATCAAGCTGCCGCGCAGCGTCATGGAACCGGGCGACCCGCGCTGGGCGTAAGGTGGAACACCCGATCCTGACAGCAATACGCCGTGCGAGCTTCACGCCGCTCGGCTGGCTCACGCCAGGGCCAGAGGACAAGCTGCCGGACGGCGTCCGCTTCGTCATCCTCATCGGCAATGCGGGACCCGACATGTTCCGCCGATTCGCCCGTGAGCGCGACTTGCAGCGCGACACCATGGATTCCTGGACACGCGACGTTGTGGGCGAACTCGCCGCTAGTCTTGATGCCGAGGCCGTCTACCCCTTCGACATGAACCCACCCTGGCCCTTCCTCACCTGGGCGCGGCGCGGCGGGGCGGGCCACGTCTCGCCTCTGGGCCTCAACATCCATCCGAGCTACGGCCTGTGGCACGCCTATCGCGCCGCCCTGCTTTTCCCGGTGGCCTTCGACCTTCCGGCACAGAGCCCCGGCCCTCACCCCTGCGAGGCCTGCAGCGCGAAGCCCTGCCTCACGGCCTGCCCAGTCTCGGCCTTTGACGGCACGCGCTACGACGTTCCCGGCTGCTTTGCCCATATCGCCTCCGATGCCGGATCGGAGTGCATGACGCGCGGGTGTCTTGCGCGCCATACCTGCCCTGTGGGACAAGGCTTTGCCTATGCTCCGGCACAGGCGCAATTCCACATGCGAGCCTTCCTCAAGGCCCGCCAGGAGGTCTGAGAGTCCATGTATGACCTGATCCGTGCCAAGCTCACCAGTGGCGAGAGCATCATCCTCGATGGCGGCACCGGCACCGACATCCAGCGACGCGGCGTGCCGATGAGTTCTTCGACATGGTGCGCCGAAGCCAACCTCAGTCATCCCCAGATCGTGCGTGACGTGCATGCCGATTACATCAAGGCAGGCGCTGACATCATCATCGCCAACACCTTTGCCACCTCCGCCCTCCTGTTCAACGCCCTTGACCGCGATGACGAACTTCTCGCCATTGACAGGGCCGCCGTCGCTTTGGCACGGGAAGCCGCCCGGGGCCACCAGGTGGCGGTCGCCGGTTCCATGTCCACCATGCGCCCCGTCGTCGCCGGAAGCGACCGCACCTCGAAACAGCGGGAATGGCCGGAGGACAAGGCGCGCGCCCTGTTCAAGCGCAAGGCGGAAAATCTTGCCGCCGCCGGTGTCGATCTCATCATGATGGAGATGATGCGCGACACGGATTACTCCGTCTGGGCCACCAATGCGGCGCAGGCGACGGGCCTTCCGGTGTGGGTCGGCATTTCGGTCGAGCGCCACGGCAGCCGGCTCACCGGCTTCGGACGCGAGGATCAGGACTTCGACGACGTCGCGCGCGTGCTCTCGGGCCTCAATCCCGATGTCATCAGCATCATGCATACCTCGCCCAACGATACCGACGAAGCGATCGATATCCTGCGCAAGCACTGGAGGGGTCCGGTCGGCGCCTACCCGGAGAGCGGCTATTTCAAGATGCCGGAATGGACCTTTGTCGACATCATCGAACCGGAAGAGCTTGTTCAACGCTCGAAGGTCTGGAAGATGAAGGGTGTCTCGGCCTTTGGCGGTTGCTGCGGACTGGGGCCTGATCATATCACCGCTCTGTCGAAGGCATTTCACGCATGAAAACCGGATCCTGTCTCTGCGGCGCCGTGCGCTTCGAAGTCCATGGCGCGCTTCGCCCCGTTCTCGCCTGCCACTGCATCCAGTGTCGCAAGCAGACCGGCAACTACCTGTCGTCCACCGCCTGCGCCGACAGCGAGTTGAAGTTCACCAGCGAGAGCAGCCTCAAGTGGTTCCGCTCCAGCGACATCGCCCAGCGCGGCTTTTGCGGTGATTGCGGCTCGGTGCTGTTCTGGAAGCGTGACGGCAGCGCCGACACCTCGATCGCCGCAGGCGCCATCGACGGCGCCACCGGAACCTATCTCGAAGGCCACATCTACTGCGAGAGCGCCGGCGACTACTACGCCATCGCCGGCGGCGCCTACCGCAAGGACGAGTGGTAAGGGCCATCATCTACTGGCTGCGCGCACACAGCCCTGTGCTTCGCCGCATCCCGGCGAAGGATAGCAGCGTCAGGCCCGCGCCTTCAGATCACGTTCCAGCTCGCCATAGCCCGTGAATCGATATTCATAGTCAAGCCCCAGGCGCTTCGCTGCCGCCATCGCCTTCTTGGCCAGATCCTCGTTCCGGGTCTGCGCCAGGAACACGATCTTGGTGTAGTTGCCAAAATACAGGGGCAGCAGCTCGGGATGCCTGTCCATCCCCAGCCCTTCCCAGATCAGCTTGTCGAAGTGCCGTGCCAGATAGTCGGTGAGGAAGAAGGCGGTCACATCCTCCTCCGCCGTTTGGGCGAACGTCTCGTTGCCGGAAAAGAAGGCGTAGCAGTGCGGACCTTCGAGGCGCTCGATTCCCTCTTCCGCCAGTAATTTGTCGATGTCGCCCCCCGTGCCGCAGTCGCCGTAGAGCACGAAGATCGACTGGTAGCGGGACTTGGCTTGCGCGATCTTCTCGCGCAGGGCGGGCACGATCTTGTCCGGGGTGTTGTGCCACTTGGCCGGCAGGCACTGCAGGTCGAACGCCGTCCACCGGTTGCGTTCGATCAGGTTGACGATCTCGCGGCCCAAGGCGCCACAGGCCAGGAGAAGAACCTTCCCCTGGCCTGGCTTGAACTCGTATTCGTCAGATGGCTTGAGATTGACAAGGGTCATCGCGACCCTCCGAAATCAGTTCGCCGCGAGTTGGTTGTGCTTGCGCGCCATGTAGCTCTTGGCGGTCTCGACCGCCACCGCGGCGTCGCGGCAGTAGGCGTCAGCACCAATGGCCTTGGCGAAGTCCTCGTTGAGCGGAGCGCCGCCGACGAGAACTACATAGTCCTCGCGCATACCCTTCTCCTTCATGGTGTCGATCACGACCTTCATGTAGGGCATGGTGGTGGTGAGCAGCGCCGACATGCCGAGAATGTCCGGCTTGTGTTCTTCCATGGCCGCGAGATACTTCTCGACCGGGTTGTTGATGCCGAGGTCGATCACCTCGAAGCCGGCGCCTTCCATCATCATGCCGACGAGGTTCTTGCCGATGTCGTGGATGTCGCCCTTTACCGTGCCGATCACCATCTTGCCCTGGCGCGGGGCGCCGGTGGCGATGAGCAGCGGGCGAAGGATCGTCATGCCGGCCTTCATGGAATTGGCCGCCAGAAGTACTTCGGGGACGAATAAGATGCCATCGCGGAAGTCGACGCCGACGATGCGCATGCCCTCGACCAACGCCTCGGTCAGCACCTTGTAGGGGGCCCAGCCTCGGTTGAGGAGGATGTGTACGGCCTCCTCGACTTCTTCCTTGAGGCCGTCATAGAGGTCGTCATGGACCTGCTGTACCAGCTCCTCGTCATTGAGGGAGTTCAGGTCAAGTTCACCATCATCGCTCATCAGCTGTCTCCGGGCGGATTCTTGAAGGATCACAATAGCCGCGAGCGCGTTGGGCCTTTCGCCAGCGGGCGACCTCCCCATGCCGGAAAGCGACGGTTGAGGCAAGCGGAAAGCCCGGTTAAAGATGCCTTCCCCTTGTTTGAACCCGGATTTTCGCCATGAATGCCGCCCTCGACGTCGCCGCCATCCGCGCCCAGTTCCCGGCCCTCGCGCTCCGGGACGAGGGGCGCGAAAGAATCTATTTCGACAACCCGGCGGGAACCCAGGTGCCGCAGCGCGTGATCGACCGGACGGTGGACTGTCTCGCCAACCGAAATGCCAACCTTGGCGGTTACTTCACAACCACGATCGAAGCCGGGGAACTGGTCGATCTCGCTCACCAGGCCTGTGCCGATTTCTACAATGCGGCGAGCATGGGCGAGATCGTGTTCGGCCAGAACATGACGAGCCTGACGTTCCATATGTCGCGCTGCCTCGGAAGGCAGTTGAAGCGTGGCGACGAGATCGTGCTGTCACGTATGGATCATGATGCCAACGTCGCGCCCTGGCTGCTGCTCGCCGACGACCTTGGTCTCGTGGTGCGCTGGATCGACTTCGACACCGGGACCTACGAGTTTCCGGAGGATGCCCTCACCAAGGTCCTGAGCGACAAGACGAAGCTCCTCGCCATGGGCATGGCGTCAAACTGCACCGGCACCGTCAATGACGCCAAGCGCTTTGCCGCGGAGGCCCGCAAGGCCGGAGCCATCATCTACCTCGACGCCGTGCAGTATGCGCCGCACTACGCCATCGACGTGCAGGACCTTGGGGCGGACTTCGTCGTCTCCTCCGCCTACAAGTGGTTCGGGCCGCACCAGGGCATCCTGTGGGGCCGCGAGGACCTGCTGAAGCAGACCTTCGGCTACAAGGTGCGCCCAGTGGGAGAGGATCTGCCGCACAAGTTCGAAACCGGCACGCTTTCCCATGAGGGCATGGCCGGTACGCTCGGCGCCATCGAGTATCTCGAGCAGTTCGGCACGGGCGAAACGCGTCCGAGGCGCCTTGCTTCCGCTTGGAGCAACCTGGCGGACTACGAGCACCGGATAACGCTCCGGCTCATCGAGGGTCTCAGGACCTTCAAGGGTCTCACCATCCGCGGCGTTACATCGGCCAACGCCATGCACCGCCGCGTGCCCACTGTCTCGTTCACCCTCGACGGCCACCACCCCGAAGCCCTCGCCAGGGCTTTCGCCAGGGACAACATCTTCGTGTGGTCCGGCCACAACTATGCGATCGAGCCAGTCTCCCGCATGGGCCTCATGGACAAGGGCGGCGTGCTGCGCATCGGCCTCGCCCACTACAACACCGAGGCGGAGGTCGATGCCCTCCTCTCCTCCCTCACCCGCCAGATCAGGAGCGCTTGAGCCATGGCTTTCCAACTCGCCATCATCGGACTGGGCAAGATCGCCCAGGACCAGCACCTGCCGGTCGTCGCCAAGAACACGGATTTCGAGCTTGCCGCCGTCGTCTCCTCGCGTGACGGCTACCGCGACGTGCCGCATTTCAAGACGCCGGCCGAACTGTTCCGCAGCGGCCTGAAGCTCGATGCCGTGTCGCTCTGCATGCCGCCCGAGCCGCGCTTCGCCATCGCGCGCGATGCGCTCGACACCGGCCTCCACGTGCTGATGGAGAAGCCCCCGACGCCTACCGTCGGCGAACTCGATGCCATTGCCGAACACGCCCGGCGCAAGAGCCGCATCCTTTTCACCACATGGCATTCGCAGTACAACAAGGCCGTCGACGAGGCCCAGAGGCTGCTGAAAGGCAAGCGCGTCACCCGACTGCATGTCAGCTGGAAGGAAGACGTGCGCCACTGGCACCCCGACCAGGAGTGGATCTGGGAGCCCGGCGGCTTCGGCGTTTTCGACCCCGGCATCAACGCCTTCTCCATCGTCACCAAGATCCTGCCGCAGCCTATCTTCGTGAAGTCGGCCATGCTGGAGGCACCGCGCAACAAGGCAACCCCGATTGCTGCGCAGATCACCTTCAAGCCGTCATGGGACGGCACGCCCGAACTCACCGCCGATCTCGACTGGCGGCAGACCGGCGAGCAGAGCTGGAACATCGACGTCGAGACCTCTGACGGGTTGCAGCTGGCGCTGCGCCGCGGCGGCACCGAACTCTATGTCGGCGGCAGGCTTTCCGTCTCGGCGCCACCCGAGGAATACGAAGACATCTACGTTCACTTCGCGCAACTGCTGCGGGAGGGTCGCTCGCACGTCGATGGCGCGCCGCTGCAGCTGGTTTCCGACTGCTTCATGCTGGGGCGGCGAACCGAAGCGGAACCGTTTGTCTGATGCGGACGAGCGTCTGTCCGGCACTTCCACTGGAATCGACGCGCGGCCAGGCTATCCTGCCCAGGTCGTAGCCCAGCTGTCTTTCGACGACGCCCGGTGTCGCATCGGAGGCATCGCGCGAGCGGGCCGCGACGCGGGCCGCGAGGGTGCCCGGCGGTGACTCGAGCCACACCCCTGCGAATTGCGCGCGCGTGCGCCGGGCCAGTTCCTCCGCGGCGTCGCGCTCCTCTTTATCCGCGAACACCGCATCGATGATCACCGAATGGCCAGCCGCAAGGGCCCTCTCGGCTCGTGCGAAGCAGGTTGCATAGACCTCGAAGGATGCCTGCCGAGTATAGCTTTCCGGCTGCAGTGGCTCTTCCTCGGCTATGCCCGCCAGCACCTTGCGCTCGACATCGCTGCGGACATGGATGGCGCCCGGTGGAGCACCAAGGTCGGGGGCCAACGCTGCCGCGGCCGTTGTCTTGCCGGAACCCGACAATCCTCCGACGCAAAGCAGCATGGGGGACTTCACCTTGAGGTATTCGATCGAAGCCCTGAACCAGTCCAGGGCCTGGCTCCGCTCCTTCATCGAGTTCTTGAGCGCCAGTTCATGTGCCAGATCCGCCGTCACCAGGGCGCGGACTCCCGCCCGTGTGGACAGGAACAACGGCAACAGTGACAGGCCGGAGAGGTCTTCCTCCCGTCGCCGCAGATGGAGGTAACGGATCAACACCAGGTTGGCAGCAGATTTCTCGCCACTGCTCCACAGATCCATCAGGAGGAATGCGAGGTCATAGAGTACGTCGATGGTGGCGATCTTCTCGCTGAACTCGATGGCGTCGAACAGCCGGGGTCCGCCGTTCTCGAGGAAGATGTTGCCGCAATGAACATCCCCATGGCAGCGCCGCACCAGTCCACGTTCGCCGCGGTCTGCAAGCAACTGCCGGTCGCACCGCAGGGCCGCCTCGTAAAGCGCATGGAACTCGAGCGTATCGGCGGGAGGGAAGATGTCGGGCGAGTCGATGAAGGCCTGCGAAAGCTGGGCGCCGAGCCCGGTCATGATCTCTGACCCGCGAACATCGCGACGCGGCGCATTGGCGTGGGACTTCGCCACCATGGCCGCGAGTTGCGCGGCCAGACCGGCTGCAATTCCACCATGGGCCGCCTGCCAGGTGAGAAGCGCGCTGGGGGGAAAGCGGCGCATGACCAGAACCGGCTCGCCGTGAACTTCCTCCAGGCCGAGGTAGAGGTCCGGCGTGAACAGCCGGTTGATCTCCAGTTCGGCCGCAAGTGCAGCGCGCCGCTTCTCGACTGTCGAGAAATCGAGATAAGGCAGCCTCACGTCCTTCTTGATCTTGAAGGCCCTGTCGCCAACCAGGAACACATGCGCGGCATGCGTCTCCACCTGCTCCACCGGCTGGCCGGGGAAGCCCCACGTCTCTCCCTTGAGTAAGGCCGGAGTGAACATGCGAAAGAACTATGGCGCGGCAAGGCCGAGCGCTTTGACCGTGGTCAAACTCCGTCATCGAGAAGTTGGCGGACGATATCCTCGTGCCGATTGAGAAAGTTGCGGGTGATGGCAAAATGCTCGGTATCCTCATAGGCTACCCGTTCCGGCCCCTTCGATCCAAGCTGGTAGATCCAGGCATCCGGGTAAGCCATCAGGATGGGCGAATGGGTCGCAATGATGAACTGGCTCTCCGCCGCCACCAGCTCGTGCATCCGCACCAGCATGGACATCTGCCGGGTGGGCGAGAGCGCCGCCTCCGGCTCGTCGAACATGTAGAGACCCTGACCCCCCAACCGGTTCTCCAGAAGGGCAAGGAAAGATTCGCCGTGTGACTGGTTGTGCAGGGGCTTGCCCCCGTAGGACTCGATTATCTTGCGCCGCCCGAGGGCTGGCTCCCGGTCGAGGGCGTCTATGTTGGTCGCCACATTGAAATAGCTTTCGGCTCTCAGGAAGAAGCCGTCTTGCGCCCGCCGAGTACTCTTCCCGAGACGCAATGAATGGCAGAGAGGCGAATGCGAGTCGAACGTTCCGAACCGAAAATTCTTCGAGCCACCCTCTGCGTTGAAGCCCCATGCCAAGGCGAGCGCTTCGATCAGGGTCGATTTGCCGGAGCCGTTTTCGCCCACGATGAAGGTGACCTTCGGATGGAAATCGATCTCTCCCAGATTCTTGATGGCGGGGAGCGCATAGGGGTAGGCAGAGCGGTCTGCAACGCGATCCCACAGCACCTCGGCACTCAGCAGATAATGCCGCGCCTCGAAAGCCTTCATGAGATGAGAGTGCCTCTTCCCCTCATCTCACACAAGGACTTTTGTGCAGATCAGTTCCCGCGGCGGCGCTCACGCCGTGCTGCACCGGCGGCTGCCACGTCATGACCCTTCGCCAGCTCTGAAACCGGGCCGAGCTTCGCTTCGATGAGTTCCAGTGAGGGGCGGCTGCCCCTGCTGTAGCTCTCGAGCGACTTTCGCATCGATGCAAGATGCTCAGGGCTGGTGCCGCAGCAGCCACCGATGATCTTCGCCCCTGCATCGAGCGCGATGCGGGCGTAGTCGGCCATCAGTTCCGGCGTGCCCGTATAGTGGATATGACCGTCCACATACTGCGGGATGCCGCAGTTGCCCTTGGCGACGACTGCAGCATCGGGCCGCGCCTCGGAGATACCGAGCACCGTGGCGACCAGTTCGGAGGCGCCAACACCACAATTGGCGCCGATGGCAACAGGCTGCGTCGGCAGGGCCGCGGTAATGGCCCCGAAAGCCTTGGGTGTGATGCCCATCATGGTTCGGCCATTCGTGTCGAAACTCATGGTGGTGACGATGGGAAGGCCGGCTTGCGCAACGCCCTCGACAGCGGCCTTCAATTCCTCCTCCGAGGACATGGTCTCGATCCAGATCACGTCTACGCCGCCGTCTCTCAGTGCCAGCGCCTGTTCGGCGAATGCCTTCACGGCTTCGTCGTGAGACATCGCGCCGACCGGTTCCATGATCTCGCCGGTCGGACCCACGGAACCCCCTACATAGACCGGGCGTCCGGCCGCGTCGGCCTCGTCGCGGGCATTGGTGGCGGCGGCGATGTTGATTTCGCGGACCCGGTCCTGGGCGTTGTGAAGCTTGAGGCGATGGCGGTTGCCCCCGAAAGAGTTGGTGAGAATGATATCGGCGCCGGCCTCGATGAAGCGGCGGTGAAGGGAGCGGACGCGCTCCGGATGCTCGAAATTCCACATCTCCGGCGCGTCGCCTGAGACAAGCCCCATCTGGAAGTAGTTGGTGCCGGTCGCACCGTCAGCCAGAAGCCAGGGGCGGGTGGCAAGCGCTTCGGTGAAAGACGGGCGGGTGGTCTGGCTCATGGCGTGCCTCCAAACGATATAAAGACTTCTTTATATCGTTATCCAGGGTCTTGCCAAGAGCGAAACGCCTGGTCCGACAGAATGAGGCTCATCCGGTCATTCACCGGCCATTGCCCGGGATGTTCACCGGACTCCTTTAAACGGCGGAGGCTGAGGGCCAAGTCTGCCACGTCGATGCGGGAAAGGCGCGGCGCGCGATGCAGGTGTTCCGCGTCGGGCGCGCCATGGGCCGCGAGGATCTCCGTCGACTCTGATATCAGCGGCAGCAGCGCGTCTGCCGAGGAAAGGTAGGATTTCAGATCGGCATTGGGGATCTGGGCGTAAAGCGGGCCCGGATATACAAAGTCTGCCGCAAAGAACAGGCGGCCGGCCTGATCATGGAGCGAAACTGAATCCGGCGAGTGCCCAGGGGTGTGCAGGAGGCTCAGGCGCCGGCCGCCCAGGTCGATTTCGGATCCGACCGGAAGCCAGTGGGATGGCTTCACCGGCGTCCACGTCATGCCCTCCAAGCCGCCAAGATAGAGATCGTGCGCGGGCATCAACCAGCCATCCTGCATGCAATTTCGCAGCACGGGCAGATCGGCAAGTGCGATGTTGCCAAAGCCCGCCAGCCCACCCGTGTGGTCGAAGTGCATGTGCGACGGGAGAGCCATCACGGGCAATGTCGTGAGGCAGCGCACGACAGAGGAGATATCGCGCACCCCCGGTCCCGTATCGAACATCAGCGCGCGGCGGGAGCCGAGAATGAGGTAGTTCCAGTTGATCTGATGAAAGCGGGGCTCACCGATGGCGATAACGCCCGGAGCCACCGTCTCGATGGCGAACCAGTCGTCGTGCCATGCAACTCCATCGGCGAGCATCAGGCAGTCTCCGCGCCATAGAACAATGTTGACACGTGTCGGGCCTCCGCAAAGAACAGCCAGCGCTGAACGACCGCAGAAAACAGGGCAAGGGCCGCGGAAAGAAGCGCCACATAGGGGCTGACAAGGGCGGCGAGCATCGCCACGATGGCGAAAACCATGGAGAAGACGACGATCCGCCGAAGTCTGCCGGCGTGCCTGCGCGCCACGACGTAGCCCATTTCCCTCTGAACGTAGTTTGCCGATGTGTGCGGCACTTCCCACTGACCGACACGGCCGATGTGGCTCAGGCCAGTCGCGGCCCCCATGGTCAAGTCGCGTGGTGCGGCATCGATGCTCCGCCAGTAGCACAGCACGACAATCAGGGCAGTCACGAGCAAGGCGGAGGAGAAGTAAACGAGAAAGGCGGGAAAGTTGCCGAACACCGCTGTCATGGCCGCGAGGAGCGTTGCCCCTGTCGCAAGGGCGTAACTGAGATAGACCCAAACTGTCCAGGGATTGTGCCACGCCCGAATGGTGGCCAATGTCGAATAGATCTTGCCGGTCGAAAACACCGTCAGCGCGGCAAGCACACCCGTCATGACCGCCAGTGGCGCGATGGCAGATGGAGCCTCGACAAGCCCCGACCAGACAATGCCGAACAAGGCAGCCGGAAAGTAGGTGACCACGGCCAGGACACCCTCACGCGACAACCACGAAGAGCGCCACTGTGAAAAGGCTCGCCAGGCGCGCTCCGGATGGCCGAGGTGGAAGGTGGATGACAGCAGCCCGACCGTGACGAGGCCGAGGGAGATCACCATGGCCGTGAGACCGAAGGCCAGCGTCGATGCCTGCCCATGGCTGATGCCGACGAGCCCCAGCAGGACGAGCAGTCCATAGCCTGCACCGGAAGCGGTCGTGAACAGGATGACGGAATAGGCTGGATGCATGCTTAGCCTTCGAGTTTGCCGGAGTGGTCGATGTCGCCGGCCCGCGCTGCGACCTTTTTCGGTGACAGCACCCTGTCCGCCCATTGGAACAGCCGGTCGAACGCGGAGCCATCTGGCTTGGGGAGCGCCTCTGCCTGCGAGGTGCGGGCATCCCGGCGCGCACGTGGGGGCAGATACTTGTTGACCGGCTTGTACCCGAGTTCAGGCAGAAGATCGTAGCCGCCGCGCTCATCGACCAGTTGCGAAACCCTCGACGTCGGATCCCCGAGATCACCGAAATGGCGGGCACCCGTGGGGCAGGCCTTCACGCAGGCAGGAAGCCGGTCTTCTGGCTCCAGGTTGTCGTTGTAGATGCGGTCGACACAAAGCGTGCACTTCTTCATGACGCCGTGCGACGGGTCGTATTCGCGCGCCCCATAGGGGCAGGCCCAGGAGCAGAGCTTGCAGCCGATGCATGTTTCCGGATTGACCAGAACGATGCCGTCTTCGGCCCGCTTGTAGCTCGCGCCGGTCGGGCAAACGGTTACGCAGGCCGGTTCCTCACAATGAAGGCAGGAGCGCGGAAAGTGCACAATGCGCGACTGCCCCTGCTCGGCAACTTCGTATCCGTGGACGCGGTTGAGCCAGACACCCGAAGCTTCGGCACCCTGCTTGTTCTCGTCGCTGAGCGGTGCGGAGTAGCCTTGCGCATTCCACTCCTTGCAAGAGGTCACACAGGCCTGGCAGCCGACGCAGGTGTCGAGATCGATCACCAGCCCGAGCTTCTTGGCGGATGGTGGCGGAAGCGACGTCATTCGACCCTCGCCAGCGGCTTCAATGTCGCAAACTGGGGCTCACTGCCCTCGGACTGATCGGCGGCCTTCTCGACCCGGACGCGCAGGTCGTACCAGGCCGCCTGACCGGTGATCGGATCACTGTTGGAATAGCGGTAGCCGCCCTCGCGCTCGGGAAGCAGTTCCGAAATGAGATGGTTGAGCAGGAACCCCTTCTTCGCCTCGTTGGCTCCAGGATCGAGCCCCCAGGTACCGGAGCGCTTGCCGATGGCATTCCATGTCCAGACCGTTTCAGGATTGACGCCATCCATCAGCTTGGCCTGCACCTTGATCCTTCCGTGGTGCGAGGTGACCGTGACCCAATCGCCATCGGCGATCTTCAGCTTCAAAGCCATCTCGCGCGCCATGTAGAGCCAGTTTCGGCCGAGTATCTGCCGAAGCCAAGCATTCTGCGACCCCCACGCATGATACATCGCCATCGGCCGTTGAGTTACGGCATGCATCGGAAACTCCGTCTCCGATACCATCTCGCCCTCGAAGGGTGGGTACCAGAATGGAATGGGGTCGAAGAAACTGGCGATGCGACCACGATGCTCGGCGGGCGGAACCACTTTGCCGAAACCATGCGCGGAGAGCCGGAACTTCTGAAGCGACTCGCAATAGAGTTGGTGAATGACGGGCTCCGGCTTGCCGATGAACCCGAAGAAGGTTGCCCAGTCGAGGTAGGCCCAGTTCACATGCCGATAGTATTTCATGTGATCGGGAAGTTCGTAGAACCAGTGGCAGCCATTGTCGATGTAATGCTGCAACTGCTCCGGATTCGGCGTGCCGCGACCCTGGGCGCGGCCGTTCGGTCCGCGGTATCCGGCCAGAGGTCCAACGCCCGGGGCACGTTCATGATTGACGATGTAGTCGGGATAGCCGCCGGGATAGCGTGGCGAGCCATCGGTGCGCGTCATGCCCGGCAGGCCCAACCTTGCGCCCAGGTCGAGCAGCACGGACTGGAAGGCACGAACGTCACGATCGGGTTCGACGACCGGCTGACGAATCGAATCAGCGGGGCCGTCAGCCTCGGAGATGGGCCGGTCGAGAAGCGAGATGCAGTCCCAGCGCTCGAGATAGGTGGTATCGGGCAAGATGAGGTCGGCGTAGTGCACCATCTCGGAAGCATAGGCGTCCGAATAGATGATCTTGGGAATTGTGTAGCTTCCGTCCGGTTCCTTCTGGGTGAGATAGCGCAGGGTGTCCGGCACGTTCATGGCTGAGTTCCAGCTCATGTTCGCCATGTACATGAACAGCACATCGATGCCGTAGGGATCCTTCTTGGCGGCATTGGTGATGACCATGTGCATCATGCCATGCGCGGCGAGCGGCGCATCCCAGCTGAAGGCCTTGTCGAGGCGCTGTGGCTTGCCCTCTGCATCGATCAGCAGGTCCTCGGGCGAGGTGACGAAGCCGAGTGGCGGTCCGGGCAGCGGCGTATTGGGCTTCACCTGCCCGGGTTTCCCGGCAGGCTTGACGCCGGGCGGCGGCGGCTTGGGAAACGGCGGCTTGTAACGGAAACCGCCTGGCACATCGATGGTGCCCAACAGGATCTGTAGAAGATGGATGGTGCGGCAGGTCTGGAAGCCGTTCGCATGTGCGGAGATTCCGCGCATCGCATGCATCGAGACGGGGCGTCCCACCATCTTCTCATGATAGCGCCCGAGGTGATCGGTCCACGGCACGTCGAGCGCGATCTCCTCCTCGAATGCGGTGCGGGCCAGTTCGGCTGCGATGCGCCTGATGGTATCTGCCGGAACGCCGCAGCGTTCCGCCACCCTGCTGGCTTCCCATTCGGGCTCCAGGAACCGTTCGGCAATAAGCGTGAAGGCGGTCACAACGCGCCGGCCGTCCGGCAGCTTGAAGCGGCCCATCAATTTCGGCGCCGCATCCGGCGAAAGTGCCGGCATGGGAGAATTGGAGTGGCTGTCCCACACCAGGGCGGAGCCTTGCGCGCTGCGGGCGAAGAGGCCGTCGTCCGCGCCTCCGGGGTTCTCGACGATCAGCCAGGGCGAGTTCGTATAGCGAAGGACATAGTCGCCATCGATCCTCTGCGCGGCGAGAAGCTCATGGATCAACGCGCCGACAAACAATCCGTCAGTGCCCGGACGGATGCCGATCCATTCATCGGCAATGGCTGAATAGCCGGTGCGGATCGGGTTGATCGAGACGATCTTGGCGCCGCGCGCCTTCAACTGGCCGAGCCCCTTCTTGATCGGGTTCGAACCATGATCCTCGGCAACCCCGAACAGAAGGAAGTACTTGGTGTGCTTCCAGTCCGGCTCTCCGAACTCCCAGAAGGCCCCACCGAAAGTGTAGAGCCCGGCGGCAGCCATGTTGACGGAGCAAAAGCCTCCATGAGCTGCATAATTCGGCGTACCGAATTGCGTCGCCCACCAGCCGGTGAGGCCCTGGCTCTGATCACGCCCGGTGAAGAAGGCAAGCTTCTTGGGATCCCTGGCCCGCACCTCGGTGAGCCATTGCGTGGCGAGGCCCATTGCCTCGTCCCATTCGATTTCCCTGAATTCGCCTGAGCCGCGTTCGCCGACCCGCAGCAATGGTTTCGAGAGACGACCCGGCGAATAGTGCTGCATGATGCCGGCAGCTCCCTTGCCGCAGATCACGCCCTTGTTGACGGGATGATCCGGGTTGCCGTCGATGTAGGTGACGCGCCCGTCCTTGAGGTGCACCCTGATGCCGCAGCGGCAGGCGCACATGTAGCACGTGGTGGTCTTCACCTCGTCCCATGTCTTCGGCGAGGTGTTTACGGTGGGTTCGGTCATGCGCATCGAGCCTAGGGGTCCAATCTTTTCTACTCTACCGGCTCTCTTGGCCCTATGATAGGTCCAGACGGACTGTTCACAGGTACCAAGATTGCGCGACTGGCTCGTCCATATCCGGCGAAACGAACACGCCAGCCTCCAGACCCAGATCCGGGAGGCTTTGGTTTCCGCGATCCTCGATGGGCAACTGGCCCGCGAAGAGCCGATTCCCTCCACCCGCAAGATGGCGAAGAGCCTCGGCGTTTCAAGAAATACCGTGGTGCTGGCCTATCAGGGCCTGCTGGATGACGGCTACCTGGTCGCCAAGGAACGCTCCGGATACTATGTGGCAGAAAAGGCGCTGGAAGGCGCCTCCACCCCCAAGCAGCCGCTGAAGCAGACGGCCCCGGGAACGGGCATCGACTGGTCCCGCCGCCTCACCATGCTGCCGGCCGATCAGGCCAATGTGTCGAAACCACTCGACTGGCAATCCTATCCCTACCCCTTCATCTACGGGCAGGTCGACCATACGCTGTTCCCACTGGCCGAATGGCGTGACTGCGCCCGGCAGGCGCTGGGCAAGAAGTGGCTGGGGTCGTGGACCAATGACACCTGGGCCAATGATGATCCGCTGCTGGTAGAGCAGATCCGCCGACGCATCCTGCCGCGCCGCGGCATCATGGCGAACGACGACGAGATCCTCGTCACGCTCGGGGCCCAGAACGCGCTCTTCCTGCTGACCACCCTGCTGGTGGGACCGCAGACACGGGTGGGCATGGAAGAGCCGGGATATCCCGACGTCCGCAACATCTTCAACCTGCAGACATCCAACGTCTCGCTTCTGCCTGTGGACGACAAGGGGCTTGTACCGTCGGACACCTTCGATGCCTGCGACCTCGTCTTCACCACGCCGAGCCACCAGTTCCCCACCACGGTGACCATGCCGCTGGAGCGCCGCATGGAACTGCTGAAGCGCGCGGCCAAGCATGATGTGGTGATCATCGAGGATGATTACGAATTCGAGACGAATTACGTCAACGAGCCCTGCCCGGCGCTGAAGTCGCTCGATGACGATGGGCGGGTGATCTACGTGGGTTCGCTGTCGAAGACGCTGTTTCCGGGCCTGCGGCTGGGTTTCCTCGTGGCGCCGAAGAACATCGTGGCCGAGGCCCGCGCGCTGCGCCGGCTGATGGTACGGCATGCACCGAACAACAACCAGCGCACGGCGGCGCTGTTCCTGTCGCTCGGCCACCACGACACGCTGATCCGCCGTCTGCACCGCGCCTATCGCACCCGCTGGGAAATCATGGGCGACGCCCTGAAGCAGCATTTGCCGGATGCCAGCCGCGTCCCGAGTTTCGGTGGAACCAGCTTCTGGGTGAAGGGACCGCCGGATCTCGACAGCGATGAGCTGGGCACGAGCGCCGCTGCCAAGGGTGTGCTGATCGAGCCGGGACGCATCACGTTTGGGGCTGCGGATGCGCCCCGCAACTATTATCGCCTCGCCTTCTCATCGATTGCCGAACAGAAGATCGAGCCAGGCATCCGCATCCTTTCCGGCCTGATCCGGCGCTGAAGACATGAAGCTTGCCACCGACAACCGGGCGATGGCGATGGCCTGCGTGCTGGCAGGCGTGGGACTGGCCTCGGCGCAGGATGCTGTCGTCAAATACATGTCCTCCGGCTATCCTGCCTACGAAACACTGCTGTTCCGCTGCGTCGGCTCACTTCCCGTCATCGCCTTCGTGCTGTGGAAGGAAGGGCGCGGCTGGTCCATTGCCACGCCGTTGTGGCGGCGCGTGTGCGTGAGGGGCGCCATCCTTGCGGCGGCTTATCTGTGTTTCGTGCTGGCGATCGCGGCAATCCCCATCGCCAATGCGGTGGCAATCTATTTCACCATGCCGTTCTTCGTCGCGGGACTGGCCGGCCCCCTGCTTCATGAAAGGGTGCGGTTGCACCGGTGGCTCGCCATCATTGCGGGCTTCATCGGGGTGCTCATCATGGTGAGGCCGGGGGCTGGCGTGTTCGAGCCGGCCTCGCTGCTGGCACTGGGTTCGGCGCTTGGCTATGCCGTGGGGCAGATGCTGGGCAGGCCGCTGTCGCAGCGGGTGCCGCCCATCGTGATCGCGACATGGCAGAACTTTATCTATGCAGGTATGGCGCTGGGCATCGGCATCGTGTTCAATACCTTCGATTTCGGAACCTTCACGCATCCGAGCCTCGTGTTCCTGTCGCGGCCACCGGTGTGGCCCACAGGTTTCGATGCGCTGTTGCTGTTCGGCCATGGCATCTTCGCGGGCACAGCGATGATCCTGTTCATCAACGCCTACCGGCTGGCGGAGACGAACTTCGTGGCGCCCTTCGAGTATTCGGCGATGATCTGGGCCGTGTTCTACGGCATCGTGCTGTTCGGGGACTTCCCCGACTTCTACAATTGGCTGGGCGCGGGAATCGTGGTCCTTGCAGGCATTCTGATGATCCTGCGTGACAGGGCGCTGGACCGCTCGATGGTCTAAAGGCCGAAGCGCGTCCACAGGCGCCCCGCCAGCGAGGCCGGCGGGAAGGGTATCTCGGCGTCGATGCCGCGTCTGGTCCAGATCGTAGCGTACATGTGCATGAAGGGCGATGGCGGCGGGTCGCGCTCCTCGAGGAAATAGCCGGGCACGTTCCACCAGGCGACCGGGTCCACCGTCTCGGGCGGCAGGATGTCGATCTCGAGATCGGGGTGGCGCAGCATGAGGCCCGAGAGCATGTGCGGGCCGACGTTCTCCCAGTTGCGGTCTTCCGGGTTGAGGGCGGCGACGCGGTCGAGCGCGAGGTGCCAGAGATCGCCGGCGCGCGGCTGAGGATTGGCCATGAAGCAGTTGGTGACCTGGGTGAGGCTTTCGCCCGTCGCCGTGGGCTCGGCGTGGCGGAAGGGGCGGCGCTTCTCCGAGGCGATCAGCGGGCGGGCCTCGATCTTCGGATCGGACTCGAGCGCCACCACGTCGAGGTCGGCCCAGATGCCGCCCTGCTCGGCCAGCACGCGATAACGGAACAGGCTGGTGAGGTAGGCCATGTTGGAGGTCTCGTCCTGCGGCATCGGCAGCAGGGTCGAGGCATCCTCTACGCCGGCGAACTCGTTGCGCAGGTGGTCGGGATCGTAGCTCCAAAGCGTCACGCGGTAGCCCTGGCTGACGAAGCTGGCGAGGCTCAGCCGGGCGAGGCGGGAGAGTTCGCCGGAAACCCAGAGCATGTGGACGGGAAGCTGCTTCAACATCAGGGACCTCAGATCGGATAGCCGGCCCAGCCCTTCACCGTGCGGAGTGCCAATGAGGACTGGATGCGCTGCACGCCGGGAAGGCGCGAGATTCGCGAGCGGTGGATGCGCTCATAATCGGTCGGGTCGGTCGCTGCAACGCGCAAGAGATAGTCGAACTGGCCGCTCATCAGGTGGCATTCGAGAATCTCCGGCACGCGCTGCACCGCCTTCTCGAATTTCTCGAAGGCCTCCTCGGTCTGGGCCGAGAGCGAGACCTCGACGAAGAACTCGTTGGCGAGGCCAAGGGCGGCGCGGTCGAGGGTCGCGGTGTAGCCCTGGATGACGCCCGCCTCCTCGAGCAGCTTGACGCGGCGGTGGCAGGAGGACGGCGAAAGGCCCGCCTTCTGGGCGAGATCGGCAATGGCGCGCTGCGCGTTCTTCTGCAGTTCGGACAGGATGATCTTGTCCGTCTTGTCGAGTTCGTGGGATTTCATTCGAAGTTTCTAGCACATTTTCGAACCAGATTTCAATGCTGCGGTGCTCCGGAAGCCTCTTCGGAAAATCATTTCAAGCGGAGTTTGATAGGTTGCGCCCACCATTGAGGGAGGAATTTCAATGCTCATCGGCGTTCCGAAAGAGATCAAGAATCACGAGTACCGCGTGGGCATGACGCCCACCTCGGTGAAGGAAGCCGTGCGCAACGGCCACGAGGTCTGGGTGCAGGCCAATGCCGGTTCGGGCATCGGCGCCTCGGATGCGGACTACACCGCCGCCGGCGGCAAGATCATCGCCACCGCGGCAGAGATCTTCGCCAAGGCCGACATGATCGTGAAGGTGAAGGAACCGCAGGCCGTCGAGCGCAAGATGCTGCGCCCCGGCCAGATCCTCTACACCTACCTCCACCTCGCTCCCGATCCGGAGCAGACCAAGGACCTCGTGGCTTCGGGTGCCGTCTGCATCGCCTACGAGACCGTGACCTCGCCGCGCGGCGGGTTGCCGCTGCTGGCCCCGATGAGCCAGGTCGCCGGCCGCATGTCGGTGCAGTCCGGCGCGCATTGCCTCGAAAAGGCGCAGGGCGGCCGCGGCGTGCTGATCGGCGGCGTTCCCGGCGTGGCGCCGGGCAAGGTCGTCATCCTCGGCGGCGGCGTCGTCGGCACCAATGCGGCGGTCGTGGCGCTCGGCATGGGTGCTGACGTGACCATCCTCGAGAAGAACGTCGACCGCATGGAAGAACTGGTCGCGCGCTTCGGCACCGCGGTCAAGACCATCTACTCGACGCAGGGCGCAGTCGAGGACGAATGCGCCGCGGCCGACATGGTGATCGGCGGCGTGCTGATCCCCGGTGCGGCGGCCCCGAAGCTCGTCACCAAGGCGATGCTGAAGGACTGGAAGCCGGGCTCGGTGCTGGTCGACGTCGCCATCGACCAGGGCGGCTGCGCAGAAACCTCCAAGGCCACCACCCATGCGGAGCCCACCTACGTGGTCGACGGCGTGATCCACTACTGCGTGGCCAACATGCCGGGCGGCGTGGCCCGCACCTCGACCTTCGCGCTCAACAACGTCACGCTCCCCTTCGCGCTGGCCATCGCCAACAAGGGCTGGAAGAAGGCGCTGTCGGACGACGTGCACCTGCGCAATGGCCTGAACGTGGCCGACGGCAAGGTGACCTACAAGGCGGTGGCCGACGACCTCGGCTATGCCTACGTGCCGGCGGAGAAGGTCCTGGCCTGAGCCGCGGCACGAGCCTGAAGACCAAGACGCCCGGCGCGAGCCGGGCGTTTTCCTTTGGCGGACGAGATCTGCGACGGCCATGGGGCATCCTTGGTGAGGGTTGCGTTTGTCCCTCGCGAGAGAAATGGGAGGCGCGGGCGCTGCCCGGCGCGGTGTGCCAGCTTGGGAGCTGGCGATAGAGCGCTGAGCAGCGCCCGCATCCGGCAGGGTGAGGCCTTTGGAGGAGAGCTTGCGCAGCGAGCCCTTGGCTCGCGTCGACTTGCCCGTAGGCGCGGAGGTCGTAATGCCCCCGGGTCTCCCCCTCGGCCCCCGGGAGTGGCGCACACGTTAGGCGCCACCCGCAGGCCTGCCCTCCGCCCCGCCCGAGCTCACCGTCATGAGCAGGACCCCGATTGGGGGGAGTGGCGGGAACATAGCCTATTCTAGGAAAAAAGTCAAGAGGAATTTGGTCCCCCTTCCGTGTTCCCTCCCGCATTCCCCTCCACTCATCATGCCCAGGCTTGTCCCGGGCATCGTTTGTGGCAGCGGAAAGGACCCCCGGGTCACGCCCGGGGGAGGTGAAATCATGGGAAGCCATCGCGTGGCGGCAAAGCGGGGTCCCGGCTTTCGCCGGGATGACGGCAATTGGGGGGTGGAAGAGCCAAGAGCGGCCGCGCGCCCCCCCAAACGCAAAAAGCCAGCCCGGAGGCTGGCTCGAAGCGTCGGCGATGACGGAAAGGCTTAGCCTTCCGACTTCACCGTCAGGACCTGGCGGCCCTTGTAGAGGCCGGTCTTGAGGTCGATGTGATGGGGGCGGCGGAGCTCGCCCGACTTCTTGTCCTCGACCCAGGTCACGGTCTGCTCCTGGTGGCCCGAACGGCGCATGCCGATGCGGCTCTTGGACATTTTCTTGCGTGGAACGGCCATTTGAAACTCCATAGGAAAAGGCGCGGGGAACGGCCCACGCCCTTCAGTTGGGGGGCTCTTAACCCAGACTAGGGCTGAAGGCAAGCCAGATAGGGGCCCATTCCGGCCATGCGGATGAGAATCCGGTTGGCCACCCCCCTCACCCCCTTGGAGGGTTTCCCGGCATTGCGCTTGATCGGGTTGGGGAGCACCGCCGCCAGCAGGGCCGCTTCCTTTTTCGTGAGCTTTTTCGCGGGCTTATGGAAATGGTACTGGGCCGCCGCCTCGGCCCCGTAGACCCCCGGGGCCCATTCCACGATGTTCAGGTAGACCTCGATCACCCGGCGCTTGGACCACACCAGGTCGATCCACATGGCCAGCGGGATCTCGATCAGCTTGCGGATGGCCAGGCGTCCGTCCCACAGGAACAGGTTCTTGGCTGTCTGCATGGGAATCGTCGAGGCGCCGCGGGTGGGGCCCTCGTCATTGTCGAGGGCGTCATCGATGACGCCCTGCATCTCGATCCAGTCGACTCCGTTGTGCTGGCAGAAGCGGGCATCCTCGGAGGAGATGACGGCATGGGGCAGCGCCGGCGAGATGTCCTCGAGGCTCACCCACTGCTTGTGGATGCCGTTTCCGGTGAGCGCCCGGAGCAGCATGATGTTGGAGAAGGGCGGCGGCACCACCGCATAGACCAGCGTCATGACGATGGGCCAGGCGACCAGGAAGCCCAGCACGTAGACGCCCCAGCGCAGCCAGCGGTTCTTCGGCAGACGGCTCTTCCACGAGCGGCGCATGGCTGGCAGCGGCTCCGGCTCGGCATCGTCCGACGCGGGGTCCGCGCCCCCGGCGGGGAGCGGTTCTCCTGTCAGAACGGCGGCTGGTTGAGTTTCTTCTGCCATGACCCTAATCAGGAGCGGCCTTACCACAGGATTCCCGCCTTGTCCTTCCAGGATGCCCTCGCCCGCTGCGCCGCCGAAACCGATGCCCTGCTCGACCGGCTGCTGCCCATGGATGGGTTCCCCGCCCCGCGGGTGACCGAAGCCATGCGCTATGCCGCACTCGGCCAGGGCAAGCGGCTGCGGCCCTTCCTGGTGGTCGAATCTGCCGCGCTGTTCGGCGTGCCGCGGGAGCGCGCCTTGAGGGCGGGTGCGGCGCTCGAATGCGTGCATTGCTATTCGCTGGTGCATGACGACCTGCCGGCCATGGACGACGACGACCTGCGCCGCGGCAAGCCCACCGCCCACAAGGCCTTCGACGAGGCTACCGCCATTCTCGCTGGCGACGCACTGCTGACCTATGCCTTCGAAATCCTCAGCGACGCGGCGACCCACCCCGACGCGGCGGTGCGCGTGGCCCTCGTCTCCAAGCTCGCCAAGGCCGCCGGTGTCGCCGGCATGGTGGGCGGGCAGATGCTGGACATCGAGGCCGAGACGCAGAATGCCGCCGAACTTGCCCATATCGGCCTGATCCAGTCGCTGAAGACCGGCGCGCTGTTCCGCTATGCCTGCGAGGCGGGCGCGGTGCTGGGCGGAGCGGACCCTGACCCGCTCATCCGCTATGCCCAGAAGATCGGCCTCGCTTTCCAGATCGCCGACGACATCCTCGACGTCGAGTCGACTCCGGAAGCGCTGGGCAAGGCGACGCAGAAGGACAAGGCGATGGGCAAGGCGACCTTCGTCGACCTGCTCGGCATGGACGAGGCGCGGCGCCGCGCGGCGGCGCTGGTGGACGAGGCGGTGGAGAGCCTGTCCGTATACGGAGAAAAGGCGCGCGTGCTGAACGAGGCGGCGCGGTTCATCGTGGAGAGGCGCAAGTAGGAAAAACGTCTTCTCCCGCTCCTTCAGCGGGAGAAGAAGGGACCCGTTGCGCAGCAAGGGGGAGATGAGGGGAAGCGGAGAAAGATGCAGTGGGACTTCGGCTCCCCTCACCTACCCCGACTTCGTCGGGGCCCCCTCCTCTCCCGCTGTGCGGGAGAGGACGGCGCGAGCTAGCCCCACCGCCCCTTCACGTAATCCTCGACGATGCCCTTGAACTGCTGCGACAGGTTCTCGCCGCGCAGCGTCATCGCCTTCTTGCCGTCGATGAAGATCGGTGCTGCCGGGAGTTCACCGGTGCCGGGGAGCGAGATGCCGATGTCGGCGTGCTTCGACTCGCCGGGGCCGTTGACGATGCAGCCCATCACCGCGAGCGACAGCGTCTCGAAGCCCGGATAGTCGCGCCGCCAGTCGGGCATGCGGTCGCGGACATAGGCCTGGATGTCCTGCGCCAGTTCCTGGAAGGTGGTGGAGGTGGTGCGGCCGCAGCCCGGGCAGGCGATGACCATCGGCGCGAAGCTGCGGATGCCCATGGTCTGCAGGATTTCCTGGGCCACGATCACCTCGCGCGAACGGTCGCCGCCGGGTTCGGGCGTGAGCGAGATGCGGATGGTGTCGCCAATCCCCTCCTGCAGCAGCACGGCCAGCGCCGCTGTGGAGGCGACGATTCCCTTCGAACCCATGCCGGCTTCGGTGAGACCGAGATGCAGGGCATAGTCGCAGCGTGACGCCAGGGAGCGGTAGACGGCGATCAGGTCCTGCACCTCGGAACACTTGGCGGAGATGACGATCCTGTCCTTCGGCAGGCCGAGCTCGACGGCGCGCTCGGCCGACATGAGGCCCGACTGCACCACGGCCTCGTGCATCACCTCGCGCACGTCCATCGGGTCTGCCGACTTGGCGTTCTGGTCCATCAGCTCGGTCAGCAGGGCCTGGTCGAGCGAGCCCCAGTTGACGCCGATTCTCACCGGACGGTCGAACTTCATCGCGGTCTCGACCATCATCGAGAAGTTGCGGTCCTTCTTCTCGCGGAAGCCGACATTGCCGGGGTTGATGCGGTATTTCGCCAGCGCCTCGGCGCAGGCCGGATGATCGTTCAGAAGCGTGTGGCCGTTGTAGTGGAAGTCGCCCACCAGCGGCACGTTCACCCCCATGCGGTCGAGCTTCTCGCGGATCAACGGCACGGCTTTGGCCGATTCCTCACGGTCCACCGTGATGCGCACGAGTTCGGAGCCGGCCCTGGCGAGGGCCGCCGTCTGCCGGGCCGTGGCCTCGGCATCCGCCGTGTCGGTGTTGGTCATGGACTGGACGACGATGGGGGCGCCGCCGCCCACGGTGACGTGGCCCACCTTGACGGGGACCGACATGCGGCGGTTGCTGATGGCGGAATAGCTCATGGGTGACTAACTGGCCTGAGGACGAAGCAAGGTCAAGACGAAGAGCAGGCCCGCCGAGAGCACGATGGCAGGCCCGGTGATGGCATTGGCGAAGGCGGAGAGTGCAAGCCCCATGACCACCGCCACGCAGGCGATGGCGGCGGCGACCATCGCCATGGTCTCCGGGCTGTTGGAGAGCCGGCGCGCCGCGGCGGCGGGAATGACGAGAAGTGCGGTGATCAGCAAGAGGCCAACGATCTTCATCGAGATCGCGGTCATCAGCGCGATGAGCAGCACGAAGCCCAGTTCGACGCGGCGGACCTTGATGCCTTCGGCCTGGGCCAGCTCTTCGTGCACCGACATGGCGATGAGGTCGCGCCAGAGGAGGCCGAGGATGAGGAGGACGAGCGCCCCACCGATCCAGACAACCGACACGTCCTTCCAGCTCACCGTGAGGATGTCGCCGAACAAGAGGTCCATGTGGTCGCCCGCCGAACCGGTGACGAGACCGACGGTCACGATGCCCAGTGCCAGGGAGGAATGCGACAGGATGCCGAGCAGCGTGTCGGTGGCCAGCACGCGCTGGCTCTTCATCACCATGAGGAGCAGCGCCACGGCGACGCCGGTGGCCACCGCGCCGAGCGTCAGGCTGAAGCCTAAGAGCAGGCCGAGGCCGACGCCGAACAGGCCGGAATGCGCCAGCGTCTCGCCGAAATAGGCCATGCGCCGCCACACGATGAAGCAGCCGACGGGGCCCGCCACCGAGGCGATGGCGAGGCCGGCGAGGAGCGCGCGCTGGAAGAAGGGCTGGGCGAGGATGTCAAGCACGAGGGTCAGTGCCGGTGGTCGTGGTGGTGATGATCATGGCCGCAGTCATGGCTCTCGTGATCGTGATCGTGGTGGTGGGTATAGGCGGCGATCATGCGGGCGGCGGCGGGGCCGAAGAGCTTGGCGAATTCCGGGTCCTGCTGGACCTTGGAGGGGCCGCCCTCACAGCAGACATGGCCGTTGAGGCAGACGACATGATCGCTTTCCGCCATCACCATGTGAAGATCGTGGCTGACCATGAGAATGCCGCAGCCATGGCGCTTGCGCACCTCGGAAATGAGCTCGTACATGCGGGCCTCGCCCATGAAGTCGACGGCCTGCACGGGTTCGTCGAGCACGAGGAGCTCAGGATTGCGCAGCAGGGCGCGGGCGAGCAGCGCGCGCTGCAATTCGCCGCCGGACAGGCGCGAGACCGTGGCATTCTTCAGATGCGCGATGCCGGTTTCGGCCAGCGCATCGTCGATCTCGGATTCGGTGGGCTTCAGCGTCAGCGACAGCAGGCGGCGCACGTCGAGAGGCACGTTCGAGGTCAACGGAAAGCGCTGCGGCACATAGCCGATGCGCAGCGCCTTCGGCCGGATGATCTCGCCCGAGGTCAGCGGTTGCAGGCCGAGAAGGCAGCGCACCAGGGTGGACTTGCCTGCACCGTTGGGGCCGATGACGGTGACGATCTCGTTCGTCCGCACGTCGATGTTGACGTTGTCGAGGATGGTGCGGCCGCCGATGACGAGAGTGGCATCGCGCGCGCTGAGGATGGCGTTGGTGACCTTGAGCATCAGGCTCCCTCCCCGCAGGCGGCGCACAGGCCAGTCAGTTCGACGACGCTGCGGTGGACGGCGAAGCCCTGCTCGGCGGCCGCAGTCTCGAGCGTGTCGAACACTTCCGGCGCGTCGAGTTCGGCGACAAGGCCGCACTGCTCGCAGACCAGCATGGCGGCCGGCTTGCCCTCATGCGGGTGGGTGCAGGCGACGAAGGCGTTGCGGCTCTCGATCTTGTGGACGAGGCCATGCGCCTCGAGGAAATCGAGCGCGCGGTAGACGGTGATGGGTGCCGGCCGGGGGCCATGGCCCGCCATGCGCTCGATGATGTCATAGGCGCCGACCGCCGAGTGACTCTCGGCGACGCAGTTCAGCACTTCGCGGCGCTGGCCGGTGAGGCGGGAGCCCCGCCGTTCACAGGTCCGTTCGGCCCGGTCGAGCAGTTCGGCCGTGCATTTGGCATGGTTATGGTGGGGCGCGGGAAAGGACATGGACGTTACAATATAACATGCTTGCGGCAAGTTCCAGTTCCATCCACCATGGAACCGCAAATTGAGGAGTGCCGCATGACCGACCACACCCACGGATCCGCCAAACCCACGGTTTTCGTGGAAAATGACCGGGTGATCGTCACCGAATGGCGCTTCGCTCCGGGCGCCAACACCGGCTGGCACAAGCATGGCCACGACTATGTGGTGGTCCCCCTGATGGACGGCAAGGTGCGGCTGGAGACGCCCACCGGACCGGCCCATGCCGAGATGAAGGCGGGCGTCCCCTATTTCCGCCACGCCGGGGTGGAGCACGACGTGATCAACGCCAACGACACGGAATATGCCTTCATCGAAATCGAGCTGAAGTGATGCGGCGGTGGGCTGCCCTGCTCGCCCTGGTCGGTCTCGTCACGCCGGCGGGTGCTGTCGAGTTCAAGGAGAGCCCCTACGGCTTCATCGAATTCACCATGCCGTCCAACAATGTGGGCTGCGTCTACCGTGACGAGGAAGGTTCAGGGCTGGTGCTCGAATGCGACCGGGTGGAACCGACATATCTGCGGGTGCGGCTGTTTTCCGACGGCAAGCCGAAGCTTTACAAGGACGTGGGAGACGCCTCGTGCTGCGGGGCGGAAAACCACTTTCCCTATGGCACCAGCTGGCGGAAGGGGCCGTTCTCCTGCGCCTCCAGCACGGCGGGGCTGCGCTGCAACAACGGCGAGCACAGCTTCAGCATGAGCCGCAGCGGGGTGAAGACATATTGATCGCACTTCCGCTACTCTGCCGCGCATGAAGATTCTCGTCCTCAATGCGGGCTCGTCCTCGCTCAAGTTCGCGGTGTTCGACGGCGGGCTGAAGCTCCTGCTGAAGGGCCAGGTCTCCGGCATCGGCTCCAAGCCGCGGCTGGAGATCGATGGCCACCCGAGCCGCGAGGTGCCGCATGTGACCACCCCCAGCGAGGGGCTGCTGGTCGCTGCCGAATGGCTGGCGGCCAATGGCCACGAACCCGTGGAGTTCAACGGCATCGGCCACCGCATCGTGCATGGCGGCACGCAATACGTGACGCCGGTCGTGGTCAACGACGAGGTGCAGCGCGACCTCGATGCGCTGCGGGCACTGGCGCCGCTGCATCTGCCCTTCGGCCTCAGCGTGCTGCGCGAGATGCGGCGCGTGGCGCCGGAGGTGCCGAACATCGCCTGCTTCGACACGGCCTTTCATGCAACGCAGCCGGAACTCGCCACCCGCCTGCCGCTGCCCCGCAGCTATTTCGACAAGGGCTACCGGCGCTACGGCTTCCACGGCCTCAACTACCAGCATGTGGTGGAGGCGCTGCCGCATGTCTCCGGCAAGCCGCTGCCGCGCCGCCTACTCGCGGCGCATCTCGGGTCGGGTGCCTCGATGTGCGCGATCTTCGATGGCAAGAGCGTCGCCACCACCATGGGCTTCTCGACGGCGGATGGCCTCGTCATGGGCACGCGCACCGGATCGATCGACCCCGGCGTGCTGGTGGCGCTGATGCGCGACGAGCACATGAGCCTCGAACAGCTGGAAGACCTGCTCTACCGCAGGAGCGGGCTGCTCGGCCTTTCCGGCATTTCGCCCGACATGCGCGTGCTGCTGGCCAGCGACCGGATCGAGGCGGCGGAGGCGGTGGACTATTACTGCTATTCGGCGGCCCGCCATGCGGCGTCGCTGGTGCCCGCCATGGACGGGGCGGACGCCATGGTGTTCACCGGCGGCGTGGGCGAAAACGCCGGCGCCATCCGTGCACGGATCATGGGACACCTCAAGTGGCTGGGAATTCCGCCGGAGCATGTCTACGTCGTTCCGGCCAACGAGGAACTGACCATTGCCCGCGGGGCGCGGGAGCTGGTCTAGCTCATCGCCAGCAGCAGCGACCCGGTGGCGACGATGTCATCCACCGTGGCGCCCCGCGACAGGTCGGACACCGGCTTCGCGAAGCCC
This sequence comes from Hyphomicrobiales bacterium, assembly GCA_046349235.1. GTDB lineage: Bacteria > Pseudomonadota > Alphaproteobacteria > Rhizobiales > Aestuariivirgaceae > Aestuariivirga. Next base: position 60,457 of record JAXMCT010000016.1, on the reverse strand, counting down.
TGCAGCACCGGACCCATGGCCTGGGCACCCGCGAGATATTGCGTCAGCTTGTAGGCGATGTTGCCGGCGTCGAGATCCGGGAAGACGAGCACATTGGCGCGGCCAGCGACCTCGCCCGGCTGCTTCAGCTTCTTCGCGGCAACGGCAGGCGACAGGGCTGCATCACCCTGCAGTTCACCGTCGATCTTGAGGGCCGGCGCCTTCTCTCGGGCAATGCGCAGGGCCTCGATGACCTTGTCGGCATCCGGGTGGCTGCCGCTCCCTTTGGTGGAGAAGGAGAGCAGCGCAACGCGCGGCTCCTCGCCCAGGAAGCGGGCAGCGCTGGCGGCTGAGGCAATGGCAATGTCGGCGAGTTCCGCGGCCGATGGCTGGACGTTGACGCCGCAGTCGGCGAAGACGAGCCGCCGGTCCGGCCATTGCATGAGAAAGAAGCTCGATGGCGTTTCGATGCCTTCAGCCGGGCCGATGGTCATCAAGGCCGCCTCGATGACCCGTGCAGTGGCGTTGGCGGCACCGGCCAGCATGGCATGCGCCTCGCCCGTCGCCACGGCTGCGCCGGCGCGGTAGAGGGGTTTTTTCAGCAGCCTGGCCGCCATGGCGTCCGACATCTTCTCGCGGCGGGCACGAATCAGCGCGAACTGCGCGGCCGATGCCTCCGGCACGTCCTCGGCACCGAAAACGATGGGCACGGCCAGGCCCTCGCTGCGGAAGCGCTCGGCGGCGGCCCTGATCCGCTCGTCCTCGCCCTCTGGCATCACGAGTTTCAGACCTCTGTCCTTGATTTTGGCCTTGGCTTCGTCGATCACGCTCATCGGAACTCTCTTTCGGATGGCGGCCATGTCAGCAGAAGAAAAGATCGAAATCCACCGCGGCCTGAAGGGGGTCTATTTCGAGCGCTCGGGAACCACCTTCATCGACGGCAAGGCCGGCGAACTGCGCTATCGCGGCTATTCCATCCACGATCTTGCCCAGCACTCGAGCTTCGAGGAGACTGCCTGCCTGCTGCTCAACGGCGAACTGCCCACGGCGGCGGAGCTCGCGGCCTTCGACGGCAAGCTGAAGGCGGCCCGCAGGCTGCCGCCGGAAATTCTGGCGATCATCGAGACGGTGAAGCAATCGCACCCGATGGACGTGTTGCGCACGGCCGTTTCGGCGCTCGCCGGGTTCACGCCGGATGCCCATGACAATTCCGTCGCGGCGACGCGTGACAAGGGCATCAGACTTGCCGCGCAGGTGCCGATGATCGTGGCGGCGCATGACGCGCTCCGCAACGGGCGCACTGTGCCGGAGCCTGACATGACGCTGTCGCATGCCGCCAACTTCCTGTGGATGATCACCGGCCGCAAGCCCTCGCCCCAGGCCGCGCAGCTGATGGATCGCGACCTCATTCTTCACGCCGAACATGGCAGCAACGCATCTTCCTTCACGGCGCGCGTGGTGATCGGCACCGAGGCGAACCTGCATGCGGCGGTGACCGCGGCGATTGCCGCGCTTTCCGGCCCGGCCCATGGCGGCGCGGCCGAGGATGTGATGCGCATGGCCCAGGAGATCGGAGAGCCCGAGCGTGCCGCCGCCTATGTCAAGGCCAGGCGCGCCGCGGGCGAGGCCGTGACCGGCTTCGGCCATCGCGTCTACCGCACGGAGGACCCGCGCGCGCGGCACATGCGCGACGGCGTCGACATGCTGTCGCGCGAGATGGGCGAGCCCAAATGGTTCGCCATCCTGCAGGCGGTGGTCGACGCCATGAAACCCTATGCACGCTTCGGTGTGAACGTGAACGTCGATTTCTACTCCGGCGTCATCTACTACCTCAACGGCATCGCGCCTGACCTGTTCGTGCCCATTTTTGCGGTCGGCCGCGTTCCGGGTTGGACCGTGCAGTGCCTCGAGCAGTTGCAGAACAACATACTCATCCGTCCACTGACACTCTATGACGGACCGTCAGCTCGCGAATATCTTCCGATTTCGCAACGCTGAGGGGCAAATCTCCACATTGTTGCCCGCTCGGGGCCACAATCCGCCTGCACGGTCCAAGCCGTGGGCAGGTCAAGGCGTTATGAGCAACGCATGACGGCTGTTTCGCCACGCCGGCAGGGGATCGCATGTCATGGCGCAGGTCTGGGAATGACCTTGCCACATTCGTGTTCCCCGCCGTGAGACGAGATCCGCGTGCCGTGACGGTCTTCGGGCATGTGCCCGCCGCCAAGACACGATCACTCATCGGGAGCATGAGCATGACTGACGACACCCATTCCATCGATGCGGTCAGCCCGGATACAGATGCCGCGACCTCACAGGAACATGATGCGCCGTCGGCGGCCGAGCCACGCAGCGAAGACCCGGGCTCGCGCAGGAAGGCCCAGGCCGCGGAACCTGCGAGACGGCCGCCGCCGACACCGCCAGGTCAGGCCAAGCTGCAGCCGTCCTGGGTGCTGAGCGCCTCGGGCGAGCAGCTGACCCGCGACGAACTGTTGGCGCGCTACCGGCGCCAGCGCGCCCTTCCCGATGATCCCTTCGAGCATGGCGGGCGGCCCGTGCCGCCACCGGGCTACCGTGACCACATCATGAACGCGCCGCGCCCGGCGCATTTCATGAAGCCGCGACAGGAGGAACCCGAAGCAGCGCCCGCTGCGACGCCGCACAATTTCACGCTGGGGCAGACCATTGCCATTGCCACCGCCATGTCGCTGGTTGCAGGAACCGCTGCAGCGGTGGTGAGCATGCATTACAGCGGGTCGTCATCCGCATCGGCGGGATCGGCCGCACAGGCACTATCGGCGCCGCCGCCGGTAGCGGCTGATGCAGCCCAGCCCGCACGGCAGCTGCAGCTGAGCGAGGCCGGCGCGACACATGACACGGTCATCGACAAGAAGCCGGTGTCCACCGCGACACTGCAGGTGGCCGACGTGACCGGCGAGACCAACAGCTTCATTCCGCTCGCCCTTCATGCCGAGCCGGGCGGCCTCGACCGGGACATGCTGCTCAAGATCTCAGGCGTGCCGAAGGACGCCTACCTCACCTCGGGCCATCGCCAGGACGACCAGATCTGGGCCCTGTCGCTTGCCGAGACGCGCAACGTGAAGCTCATGGTGCCACAGGCCAGCCAGCCGCAGATCGACCTCGCCGTCGCCGCCTTCGAGCCCTCGACGGGCGAACTCGCGGCTCCGGTGAAGACCATGACGGTGGCGCTGAAGGATGTCGTCGTCGAGCCGACGTCGGCGCCGCCGCCGGGGCAGTCCGCCGCTCCTGCTCCGGCTTCAAAGTCTGCCTTGCCCGCGGGAAGTGCCGCCCTTCCGGTGGCAATCCCCCAGCCGCAGAGCGTCAGCGTGGCGCTCGCCCTGCCGGAAACGTCGGCGACTCAGGAGCTGATCGGCAAGGCGGACCAGCTCCTCAGCAGCGGTGACGTGCAGTCGGCGCGCAAGTCCTATGAACGGGCCTGGGGCAATGACGGCTCGGCTGCCGCGGCCTTCGGCATCGCGCGGAGCTACGATCCCCTGGTGCTGGCCTCGCTCGCCCGCAACAACGCAACCGCCGACAAGGATCAGGCCGTCCGCTGGTACCAGCGCGCCGCGCTGGGCGGCAACGCCGATGCCGCGGAGGCGATCGTCAGGCTGCAGTTGAAGCCCTGAAGCGCGAAGCCTCAGCTCGACGGCTTGCCGTTGAGGGCGGCATCGAGCTTGCGGTCGCGGCCGTAGATGTCCGGGCGGAACTCGATGCTGCCGCCATCGCCCTCATAGGCGGTGGCATAGATCAAGTGGATGGGAATGTGTTGCGGCAGCGGCACGCGGGTTGTCTTGCCGCTGGCAAAGGCCTGGTCGATGCGCGGCTTCGGCCAGCCGGAAACATCTCCCACGAGGTGGTAGGCCAGGTCCATCGGACGTGACAGGCGGATGCAGCCATGGCTGAAGGCCCGCGTGGTGGCGAGGAACTTGTCCTTGGCCGGCGTGTCGTGGAGATAGATGTTGTAGGGGTTGGGCAGCATGAACTTGACCTTGCCCAGCGCATTCTTCGGACCAGGCTTCTGACGGAAGGTGAAGGGGAAATTGCCCTTGCCATAGGCCCCCCAGCTGATGCCGCCCCATGAGGCCAGCTTACCGTTCATGAACACCTCGAAATCCGAGGCATAGGCATAGGGATTGGCCCTGAGTTTCGGAAGCATCTCGCCGGTCGCGATGGAATAGGGCACGGTCCAGGTCGGATTGATCTCGACATATTCAAGTTCGTCGGAAAATTCCGGCGTCTGGGTGGCGACCGCCCCCACCACCACGTCCATGCGGTCAGTGATGTCTTCGTCCTGCACTTCGTCGAGCTCGAAGGAGGCGAGGTTCACCATGAAGTGGTGTTCACCGAGGTCCTCCGGCATCCAGCGCCAGCGCTCCATGTTGAGCATGATCTGGCGGGCCCGTTCGGATGGCGGGATGTTGAGGGCAAGGATGGTCTGCTTGCCGATGAGCCCCTTGGCCTCCAGCCCGTTGCGAAGCTGGAAGCTGCGCACGGCCAGCACGGTGGACGAGTCATAGACGTCGCCCTCGCCATCGCCGCCCGGATAGTCGCCCGTCAGCATCAGCCTTTCGCGGATGTCGGGGATGCGCGGGTCCGTGGCACCGGGCTTGATGTCGCCGCCCATGGCGATGGCATCCCAGTCCACCGATTCGGTCATGGCGCGATAGAGCGACAGCATCTTCTTGAGCGCCTGGTAGTGCGGATTGTGCGACTCGTAAGCATCGAGGAAGTCGCCGGGGTCGTTCTGCTTTGAGACCCCTGTCATGATGGCGAGAACGTCGACGGTCTTGCGATTGCGGTAGTTCTTCGGGTCGACCTTGGCGGGCGTGAGCCGGCCGATCTTCAGGTCGGTCGCGTAGTTCACGAAGAAGGCGGTGTAGAACAGCTCGGCGAGGGCGGCGCTGTCGGCATCCGCCGGGTCGATGGTGTCACGCAGCTGGATCAGCGCATCGATTGGGTAGTCGTCCGGGTTGAGGCCATCGTCGCCCGCGTCGGCAAGGCGCTGCAGGAAGGGCGTCATGCGGCCGGTCCCGACCCAGTAGACCGGGGACTGATCGCGAACATAGTGGGCGATCAGCGCCGGGCGGATGCGCTCCAGCGGCAGGGGCAGGCGCTCCTGCGCGTTCAGCACGTCGGCAATCGCCGACTGGATCTCGGCGGCAGGCGGGGCCACCGTGGCCGGCGCGGCGACGGCGGCGGCGGCAAGACCTGCCCACAGCAGCATTGCAAGGAAAAGTCTCGTCGCCATCCGCATGTCTCGTTCGTCCTCAAACGTTGAGCAGGAGATACTCACGTTCCCAGGAGCTGATCACCCGCCGGTAGTTCTGCATCTCCTGGTACTTCACGTCGTTATAGGCTTCGCAGAACTTTTCGCCCAGCACCTGCTTCAGGGCTTTCGTATAATTTAGCTTGTCCAGGCTCTCGTCGAGGCTGATCGGCAGGGTGTGGGCATAGCGGTAGGCCGAGCCCGACACCGGCTCCGACGGCTTGATGCGCTCCACCATGCCCAGATAGCCGCAGGCAAGCGAGGCCGCGAAGGCGAGGTAGGGGTTGGCATCGGCCCCCGGCACGCGATTCTCGACGCGGGTGTTGCTGGGGTCGGACGACGGCACACGCAGCGACACCGTACGGTTGTCGATGGCCCAGTGCACGTTGGTCGGTGCATCCGAATCAGGAACCAGGCGGCGGTAGGAGTTGACGTTGGGCGCACACAGCGACAGTGCTGCCGCGAGATAGCGCTGCAGGCCGCCGATGTGATTGAGGAACTGCTTGGAAGGCGTGCCGTCCTTGTTGGCGAAGATGTTCTTGCCGGTCTTCAGGTCCATCACCGACTGGTGGATGTGCATCGACGAGCCGGGTTCGTTCTCGTGCGGCTTGGCCATGAAGGTGGCATACATGTCGTGCTTCAGCGCCGCCTGGCGCACGGTGCGCTTGAACAGGAACACCTGGTCGGCGAGCTCCAGCGGATCGCCATGGTTGAAGTTGATCTCGAGCTGCGCGGGGCCGCTTTCGTGGCTCAGCGTGTCGACATCGAGCTCCTGCGCCTCGCAGTAATCGTAGATGTCCTCGACGATGGGATCGAAGTCGTTGGCCGCGTCGATGCCATAGGCCTGGCCGCCGGGCTCCTTGCGGCCCGAACGCCCCACCGCGGCATCGAGCGGATAATCGGGGTCGATGTTCTTCTTGACGAGATAGAACTCGAGCTCGGGCGCCACCACCGGCTTCCAGCCCTTGTCCCGGTAGGCCTGCAGCACGCGCTTCAGCACATGGCGCGGCGAAATCTCCACCGGCTTGTCGTCGAGGTGGAAGGCATCGCAGATCACCTGCGCGGTCGGCTCCTGGTACCACGGCACGAAGCGGATCGTATCCACGTCGGGCTTCATGTAGATGTCGATGGCGCTGTCGGACACCGCGCGCGTGTCCTGCGTGTAGCGGCCGTTGATGGTGAGGGTGAAGACTTCCTCGGGGATCCGCAGCCCGCGCGAGCGGTTGCCGGAGAGAAATTTCTTGGGCGGAAGAATCTTGCCGCGCGCCGTGCCGTTCATGTCGGCCACGAGGCATTCCACCTCGCTGATCTTGTGGTCGCTCAGCCATTCCTCAAATCGCGATTGGGTCATGATATTCCAAGTATTGTTGAAACAACCCAATGTAGCGCGGAAGCTTGACCAAACAAAAGGGGGGCAGCTAAACCATTCTGACCATGTCGAAATCCATTTTTGCCCCAAGCTACTACCAGGCCACCGCCACCCCCTCCCCCGTCCACCCGCCGCTTTCGGGCGAAATTTCCGCCGATGTGTGCATCGTGGGGGCGGGCTACACGGGGCTTTCGGCAGCCGTGGAGCTTGCCGAGGCGGGCTACAGGGTGGTGGTGCTGGAGGCCGAGACCGTCGGCCACGGCGCATCGGGACGCAATGGCGGGCAGATCTGCACCGGTTTTTCCTCCGGCCAGGACAAGATCGCAGCGCAGCTCGGCAAGGAAGATGCCCGCCGCTGCTTTGCCATTGCGGAAGAATCGAAGCGGCTGATCGTCGACCGGATCGAGCGCTACAAGATCGACTGCGACCTGCGCTGGGGATATCTCCACGTGCTGCCCAAGCCCAATCGCATGGACGGGCTCCGGGCGTGGAAGGACGAGTGGGACGCGCTCGGCTATACCGACACGCAGATCATCGACCAGGCCGAACTCGCGGAGAAGCTCGGCACGCGTGCCTATCACGGGGCCCTGCGCGAAGGCGGTGCGGGGCAGTTCCACCCGCTCAACTACTGCCTCGGCCTGGCGCGCGCGGCGGTGGCCGCCGGCGCCGCGATCCACGAGCATTCGCCTGCCATCGAGGTGGACACGGGGATCAGCCCCTTCGTGCGCACGGCGCAGGGCAAGGTCACGGCCCGCTTCGTGATCATCGCCTGCAACGCCTATCTCGGCCGGCTGGTGCCGAAACTCTATGGCAAGGTCCTGCCGGTGACGAGCTACATCATCGCCACGGAGCCGCTGGGCGAGAACCGCGCCCGCGCCATGATCCGCGACGGCGAGGCGGTGGCCGACACCAACTTCATCGTCGACTATTTCCGCATCACGCCCGACACGCGCATGCTGTTCGGCGGACGCGCCAGCTACACCACCATGGAACCCGCCCACCTCGCTCCCGACATGAAGCGCTCGATGGTCGAAATCTTCCCGCAGCTGCGCGATGCCAGGATCGACTTCGCCTGGGGCGGCTACATCGCCATCACCCATAACCGCATCCCGGATTGCGGACGGCTGAGCCCAACTGCCTATTATGCCCATGGCTATTCGGGCCAGGGCGTGGCGCTGGCCGGCATGTACGGCAAGCTGATGGCCGAAGCCGTGCGCGGCACGGCCGAGCGCTTCGACCTGCTGTCGCGCGTGCGGCACATGCCCTTCCCCGGTGGTCCGGTGCGCGTTCCGCTGCTCGCCGCCGCAATGCTGTTCTACCGGATGAAGGATGCCCTGAACTGATGAGCAAGCTGTTCACCCCCGTCACCTATCGCGGGGTCACACTCAAGAACCGGGTGATCGTCGCCCCCATGTGCCAGTATTCGGCCAGGCACGGCTTTGCCAACGACTGGCACCTCGTGCACCTCGGCCGCTTCGCGCTGGGTGGTTTCAGCCTGGTCATCGCCGAGGCGACCGGGGTGACACCGGAGGGCCGCATTTCGTATGGCTGCCTTGGCCTGTGGGATGATGCGCAGATCGCGCCGCTGAAGCGCATCGTCGATTTCCTCCACCACAACGGCGCCAAGGCCGGCATCCAGCTCGCCCATGCGGGCCGCAAGGCGAACTCGCCCATTCCGTGGCGTGGCGGCTTCAACGAGACCGCCGCCGAGAAGATGGAACTTGCCTTCGAATCATGGACCTCGGTGGCGCCGTCAGCCGAACGGCACACGGCCTCCTATCCGGTCCCCATGGCGCTCGACGATGCGGGACTGGCACGTACCCGCGACGCCTGGGCTGCGGCGGCGAAGCGCGCCGATACGGCGGGTTTCGATGTGATCGAATTGCACTCGGCCCATGGCTACCTGCTGAACCAGTTTCTGTCGCCCGTCGCCAACAAGCGCACCGACCGGTATGGCGGCAGCCTCGAGAATCGCATGCGCTATCCCCTCGAGGTGGCGCGTGCCGTGCGCGCGGCCTGGCCGGAGGACAAGCCGGCCTTCGTGCGGGTCTCGATCACCGACTGGATCGACGGCGGCGTGACGGTCGAGGAGAGCATTGCCTATGCCAGGGAACTGAAGGCACTCGGCTATGACGTGGTGCATTGCACTTCGAGCGGCTTCGACGGCGCGAAGATTCCGGTGGGACCGCTCTACCAGGTGCCGCTGGCGGAGGCCGTGCGCAAGGGCGCGGACATTCCGACCGCCGCCGTGGGCCTCATCACCACGGCCGCGGAGGCCGAGCACATCCTCGAATCGGGACAGGCGGACCTCATCGCCCTCGCCCGCCAGGCACTGGACGACCCGAACTGGCCGCTCCACGCCATGCGCGAACTTCTGACAGGCGACACCTATGGCAACTGGCCCCAGCAGGCAGGCTATGCCGTGCGCAACAAGGACCGCGCGCTGGGACTGACGAAGTAGCCAGCCTCACTCGGCGAAAGGCGTCGCCCGCGCACCCTTCTGCCAGGCCTTGAGGCAGAGGTACTCCATGATGAGCGATGACGCCGCGAGCGAGGTGATGTCGGCGTGGTCGTAGGGGGGTGACACCTCCACCACGTCCATCGCCACGAAGTTCACGTCGGTGAGCTTGCGGATGATCGAGGCGGCCTGGTGATAGCTGAGGCCACCGGGGATGGGCGTGCCGGTGCCGGGTGCCACCGAGGGGTCGAGGCAGTCGATGTCGAAGGTCAGGTAGGCCTTGTTACTGCCGACGACCTTCCTGATGATCTCCGCCATCTGCGCGGGCGTCGACTCATGCACCTCGTCGGCATAGACGATCCTGAAGCCATAGGTGCGTTCGCCGGCGAACACAGTGCGGATGCCGATCTGCACCGACTTCCTCGGATCGATCAGGCCCTCCTTCACCGCGTAGCCGAACATGGTGCCGTGGTCGATGCGGCCGCCGTCATCGGGCTCGACGTCGCGATGCGCGTCGAAATGGACGAGCGACAGCGGCCCGTGCTTCTTGGCATGGGCCCTGAGCAGCGGATAGGTGACGTAGTGGTCACCGCCCAGCGAGATCATCTCGGCGCCGGAGGAAATGATCTCCGTCGCGTGGTCCTCGAGGCGCTGCGGGAAATTCTCCTTGCGGCCCCAGTCGAAGAAGCAGTCGCCATAGTCGACGACGGCAAGCGTGTCGAAGGGATCGAAGTTCCACGGCCAGAACGGGCCCCAGGCATTCTCCGCCGACGCCTTGCGGATGCCCTCGGGGCCCATGCGCGTACCGGAGCGGTGGGAAACGGCCTGATCGAAGGGAATGCCGGTGACCGCGATGTCGACGCCCTTCAGGTCACGCGAATACTTTCGGCGCATGAAGGACAGCGCGCCGGCATAGGTCGGCTCCCACTGCGTGCCCTTGAGCTGCTCGCGCCGGAACGCGCTGTCGCCCGGGAGCGGGCCGTTGGGGTTCATCTCGAGCGACATTGAAGGCTACTCCGTGAGGACGATGGAATCTTCGGGCGCCCAGTGCACCCAGACGTTCTGGCCACGTTCGACGCCCGAGCCGCCGAGGCGGGTGTCGTTCTGGACGTTGACCGACAGGTTGAGTCCATCCATCGCCTCGATGACCACGTGGCTGGTATCGCCGTAATAGGCGACGTCGCGCACCTTGCCCTGAACCCTGATGGCGGAGGCCGGTTCCGTCGTCGCGATCTTGAGCTTCTCGGGGCGTACCGCGACGGCGACCTGGCCGCCGACGAGATTGTCGCTGGCCAGTTCCATGCGGCCCACGCCTTTCAGCTCGCAGTCGATCTTGCGGCCGATCTGGCGGTGCACGCGGGCATCGATGAGATTGACCTTGCCGATGAAGTCGGCAACGAAGCGGCTTTTCGGATGCTCGTAGAGTTCGGCCGGTGTTGCCACCTGCTGGACGGCGCCGCGATCCATGACCGCGATGCGGCTTGCCATCGACAGGGCCTCGTCCTGGTCATGCGTCACGATGATGAAGGTGATGCCGACGGTTTCCTGCAGCCTGGTCAGCTCCATGCGCATGTCGTCGCGCAGCTTGGCATCGAGCGCCGAGAGCGGCTCGTCGAGGAGCAGCACCTTGGGGCGCTTGACGAGGGCACGGGCCAAGGCCACGCGCTGGCGCTGGCCGCCCGACATCTGGTCCGGCTTGCGGGCGGCGAGTGCGGTGAGCTTCACCATCTCGAGGGCCTCGCCGACCCGGCGCTTGATCTCGTCACGGGCAACGCCGGTAACCTTGAGGCCATAGCCGACGTTCTGCTCCACGGTCATGTGGGGGAATACGGCGTAGGACTGGAACACCATGTTGGTGGGCCGCTTGTTGGGCGGAGTGAGGGCCATGTCCTCGCCAGCGATGATGATCTGGCCGGACGTGGGCGTCTCGAGGCCGGAAATCATGCGCAGCAGCGTGGTCTTGCCGCAGCCCGATGGACCGAGCAGCGCGAAGAACTCGTTCTGGGCAATGTCGAGTGAAACATCGTCGACGGCGGTGACGCCGCCCGGGAAGGCCTTGGTGACGTTTCGGATGGAGACGATCGCGTCTGACATGATGATCAGCCCTTGTCCGCCTTGGGCGGCGCCTGGAGTTTCATTGCAATGACGGTGGCGAAGACGGTGATGACGATGAGTACGGTCGAGGCCGCGTTGATCTCCGGCGAAACGCCGCGACGAACCAGCGAATAGACCTTGACCGGGAACGTCACCGTTTCCGGCCCCGAGGTGAAGAAGGTGATGACGAAGTCGTCGAGCGACAGTGTGAAGGCCAGCAGTGCGCCGGCGATGAGGCCGGGCTTCATGAAGGGCACGATGATCGACCAGAAGGTCTGCCATTCGCTGGCGCCCAGGTCTTTCGAGGCCTCTTCGAGCTGGCGGTTGAAACCCACGAGGCGCGAGCGCACGACCACGGCGACGAAGGGGAAGCAGAAGGTGACATGGGCAAAGATGATGTTGCCGAGGCTGAGCGGCCAGGGCAGATGCACGAATAACTCCATCATCCCCGAACTCACGAAGAACAGCAGCAGGGCGACACCCATGCAGATTTCGGGGATGACGATGGGAAGCGCCATGAAGCCCTCGTAGGCGCCCTTGAAGGGGAAGCGGAAGCGCCACATGAGGAGTGCGGTGAGCGCGCCCAGCACGGTGGCGAAGACCGTTGCGATGAGCGCGATCACCAGCGAGTTGGTGAGCGCCTCGATCAGCGAGGCGTTGTTCCAAGCCTTGGTGTAGTTGTCGAGGGTGAAGCCGCGCCACACCACGCCGCGCTTGTCGGTGTTGAAGGAGAAGGCGACGAGCGTGATGATCGGCGCATAGAGGATGAAGAAGATGGTGGCGAACAGCACCTTGAGCCAGGTGCGGCTGCCGTAGTCGAGGGGGCCTTGCCCCGGTTTCAGCTGGGCGGCCATCAGACGTCCACTCCCTTGCTGCGCATCGTGAAGAGATAGCGCAGCGCCAGCGCGCCGAAGGTCGCGTACATCAGCAGGAAGGACAGTGCCGAACCGAAGGGCCAGTCGTTGGCTGCCTTGAACTGGCGCTCGATGACGTTGCCGATCATCAGCGCGTTGGCGCCGCCCAGCAGGTCCGGCGTGAGGAAGGAGCCGAGGCAGGGGATGAAGACGAGGATGATGCCTGAAATGATGCCCGGCATGGTGAGCGGCACGGTGACGCGCATGAAGGTCTGGAACTGCGAGCCGCCGAGATCGAGGCTGGCTTCGAGGTAGGACCTGTCGAGCCTCTCGATGGTGGCATAGAGCGGCAGCACCATGAAGGGCATGTAGACATAGACGAGGCCGAAGATGACGGCGAAATTGTTGTAGAGCATCTCATAGGGACCGAGTCCCACGACGCCGAGGATCTTGTTCACATAGCCCTGGGTGCGGAATACCGCGATCAGCGCGTAGGTGCGGATCAGCAGGTTGATCCAGAAGGGCAGCACCACCAGCAGCAGCAGCAGCGGCTTCCACTTGTCCTTGGCGAAGCAGATGCCGAAGGCGATGGGATAGGCCGTGATGAGGCACAGCGCCGTGGCCAGCGCCGACAGCCACACCGACTTCCACATGATGCCGAGGTAGAGCGGATCGAAGGAGCGAATGTAGTTCGAGAAACCGGTCAGGTAGGTGTAGTCGGTGATCGACACCTGACCATCCACCACGGCCTTGTCGCTGAACGACATGACGAAGAGGAAGCCGAGCGGGATGATGAAGAAGGCCAGAAGCCACAGCGAAGGCGGTATGCCCAGTGTCCAGAAGACCCGCGGGTTCTGTTTCCAGTTCTCCAAGATGCGTTCACTCCCCCGTCGTTGTTTTTTCCGACGCTACCCCAGCACGGCCCTGCACGGCAACCCCGGCTATAGCCGGGAGAGCGCCCGGTCCACCGCCGCAACCGCGAAGTCCGCATTGTCGCGGCTGAACACGATGGGTGGCCTGATCTTCAGCACATTGCCGTGTTTTCCCTCACCACCGACCAGCGCACCCTCGTCACGGATCAGGTTGAGGAGACGGTCCATGACATCTGCGGCGGGCGACTTGCCCATCCGGTCGTGGACCAGTTCGACGCCCGTCGCCAGCCCGACGCCCCGCACGTCGCCGATCAGCGCATGCTTGTGCATCAGGCCCGCCAGACCCTTGCGGAAATAGGCGCCGACGTCACGCGCGTTCTCCAGCAGCTTCTCGTCGCGGATCACGTCGAGCACGGCGATACCCGCCGCACCGGCCACGTTGTTGCCGCCGAAAGTCGAGAAGAAGGGGCCGAACCGGAGGAAATGAGAGAGGATCTCCGGCCTGGTGATCACGGCCCCCAGCGGATAGCCGTTGCCGGCGGGCTTGCCGATGGTGATGAAATCCGGCGTGACGCCATGGTGGCGGTGACCCCAGAAGGATGGCCCCATGCGGCCGAAGCCGGACTGCACTTCATCGGCGATGAACAGCCCCCCCGCCCTGTGCACGCGGTCAACGACGCCCTGGAGATAGGCCGGCGGGGCATCGAGCACGCCGTTGGTCATGAACGCAGAATCGACCATCACTGCGGCGACGCCGAAGCCCTTGTCCTGAAGGTCGGCGATCAGGGGGTCGGCAAGGGCGGCATAGCGCTCGCCGACATCGGCCTCTCCCGCTCCAATCGGTCCGCGATAGACGTCGGGCGCAGGCAGCTCGCGGATGTGCGGCGCATTCCAGTGCGCCGGTGCATTCGACGGCGAGAAGGCATCGATCGCCTCGCTGACACCGTGGTAGGCGAAATCCATGCACAGGCCACCGGCGTGGCCGGTGAAGGCCTTGGCCATGCGCCAGGCAAGATCATTGGCTTCGCTGCCGGAATTGACGAAGGTCACCGCGGTGAGCCCCTCCGACGCGAGCGCCGCCAGACGTTCGGCATATTCGATGGCCTGGTCGGTGATGTAGCGCGTGTTGGTGTTGAGCGTGCGCGCCTGGCGGGCGATCGCCTCTGCCACGTAGGGGTGGGCATGGCCGACATGGGGCACGTTGTTGTAGCAATCGAGGTAGCGCCGCCCGTCCGAGGCGGTGAGCCAGACGCCCTCGCCCTTCACGATATGGAGCGGAGGATCGTAGAAGACGTAGAGCTTCTCGCCCATCACCTTGCGGCGGCGCGCGATTGCCTCTGACGCCGTCTGGGCGTGATGCGTCGGCACGGCCGGGTAGGCGGCAGCGCGGCGCACCAGCCCCACCAGCCGATGATGGCCAAGCCTCCGCATCTCGCGGATCATCGGCATGCTGCGGTCGTTGAAGGCTTCGAAATAGCCCTGCCGTGCGATGCCGTTTCTTGCCTTGAGCGCGTCGATGAGCGGCGTCATCAACAGGCGCATGTCGATCAGGTCGACGAGCGCATCGGCCTCAGCCTCCTCGAGAGGCGTCACGCTGCAATAGCCCCGCACGAGCGCAAAGATGGTATCGGCCACGTCGCCGGCCGGCGACAGGAAATCGCCCGCGGCGTTGGCCAGGTCCAGCAGCAGCGGGCCATGCACCATGTCGCCGAAATCGATGATGCCGCTGAGGCGGCCGGCATCGTCGACCAGGGCATTGTAGGGATGGACATCGCCATGGATGATCTGGCAGCGCATGCGGCGAAGCGCCGGCATGGTGACGGTGCGGTGGCGGGTGAGAATCTCCGTGGCGAGCGCACGGTCGCCTTCCGGAAGATTGACCACCTCGGCGGCCAGGCGCATCGCCTGCCGGGTGTCCCACACCAGCTCGCGCTCGGCCGGGGCCCCATGAACGAAACCGCGCAGCGCCACGCCCAGGCGGGCCAGCAGGCGGCCGAGCTCGACGAGAGAGTTGTGCGACAGGCTCTGTTCGCCCAGCACGTGGCCATCGAGCCATGACAACACCATGATCGGATAGTTGCGTCCGTCGTGGAGCAGGCCGCCCAAGAGGTCGCCGCCGCGCGTGCGCATGAGACGGGGCACCGGCAGCGCGGGATCGGCCTCGGCAATGTGCTCGAGCGCCTCGGCCTGGCATTGCAGGACCGCGTCGCCCTCGGCTGGCTGGCAGATCTTGAAGACGGCGCTATGCCCGCCCGCGCCGGTGACGCGGTAGTTCTGGTCACGCTCACCCTCGAGCACCGACCATGCGCCGCCAAGGCCATAGGCCTTGCGGGCAAAGGCCTGAAGCACATCGAGCGGCAGGGCGGGCGGTCTCAGCGTGTCGAGCATGTGGCTCCACTATGCGAACGAAAAAGGGGCGCCGCCTCGCGGCGGCCGCCCCCGATCGTGCCTCGTTACGAGGCGCGGATGCGCGTCCAGATCTCGTCGCGCACCTTGATCGCCTCCTCGCCGAGGTAGAGGTTGGGCTCGCACTTGGCGAGAACCTCCGCCGATGGGAAGATCACCGGGTTGTTCTGGTAGTCCGCCGGCATCAGTTCCTTGGCTGCCTTGTTGGTGGTGGCGTACTGGATGGTGGTGGCGATGCCCGCACCTTCCTTGGCGTCGAGGATGAAGTTCAGGAAGGCCATGGCATTCTCGGGATGCGGCGCGCCCTTCGGCACGGCCATGGTGTCCTGCCAGACCAGCGAGCCTTCCTTCGGCACGATGTAGTCCAGGTCGTCGTCCTCGGTCATCACCTGCTTGATGTCGCCGTTCCACTCCTCGCAGAGCTTCACTTCGCCGGCGGCGAGCAGGTCCTGGCCGATGTCGGGCGCGAAGACCTTGATGTTCTTCTTCTGCGCGATCAGCAGGTCCTCGACCTTCTTGAGCTCGTCCGCATTGGTCGAGTTCCAGGAATAGCCCAGATACTTGAGACCGGCGCCGAGCACCGTCTGCTGGTCGGCGAGCAGCGAGATGGCGCCGGCATACTCGTTCGAGTCGAGCAGCACCTTCCAGCTGTCGGGGCGGCTGCTGACCGCCGACTTGCGGAAGCCGATGCCCACCGTGCCCCACATGTAGGGGATCGAGTACTTGCGGCCCGGATCGAACTGCGCGTCCTGGAACAGCGGATCGATGTTGGCCATGTTGGGGATCTTCGACTTGTCGAGCGGGATCACCATGTCGGCCTTGATCATGCGCTCCAGGTAGTCGTTGGTCGGCACGATCACGTCATAGCCGGGGTTGCCGCCCTTGAGCTTGGCGAACAGCTCGTCGTTGTCGGCATAAAGGTCCATCTTCACCTCGATGCCGGTGGCATCGGTGAACTCGGCGAGCGTGTTCTCGCCGATGTAGGTATCCCAGTTGTAGAAGTTCAGCTTCTTCTCTTCCTCTGCCATGGAGAAGCGCGGCAGGAAGGTGAGTCCCGCGAACAGCGCGCCGGTGCCCTGGAGCAGAGAGCGGCGGTTGGGACGGAACTGCGGACGGAAAGTCGACATTCTCTCAAATCCTCTCAAGAGTTCTGCACCGATCACTTTGCAGCCGCTGGCGCATGGAGCGGCCTCAATACTGGAGGGGGAGTTTAAGCCTCCCCCGCCCCCCGGCCAAACGGAATCTGCTTAAGCTTTTGTAATCTCAAACGACTTCACCCTTCACCTGGGCGTAGGTCGCGTCCAGCGCCACACGCGCAAGTCGTACCAGCTCGTCGATCTCCTTTTTGGTGATGACCAGCGGCGGCGATAGCACCATGGTGTCCCAGCAGGCCCGCATGATGAGGCCGTTCTTGAAGCAGTTGTCGCGGCACATGGTGCCCACACGGCCCGGGCTGGCGAAGCGGCTGCGCTTCTTCTTGTCGTTCGACAGCTCGATGGCGCCGATCAGGCCGACCGAGCGGGTTTCGCCCACGATCGGGTGATCGCGCAGCGAGGCCAGCGCCTCCGCGAAGTAGGGGCCGATCTCGCGCGTGTGCTCGACCAGCTTCTCCTGCTGGATGATCTCGATGTTCTTCAGCGCCACGGCGCAGGCCACGGGGTGACCGGCGTAGGTCATGCCATGGTAGAACTCGCCGCCGAGTTCGAAGAAATCCTTGATCAGGTGGTCGGCGAAGGCGACGGCGCCGATCGGCAGGTAGCCCGACGACAGGCCCTTGGCCATCGGCACGATGTCGGGCTCGAAGCCCATGGTCTCGAAGCCCCACCAGTTGCCGGTGCGCCCGAAGCCGCAGATCACCTCGTCCGAGATGATCAGGATGCCGTGTTTGCGGCAGATCTTCTGCACTTCCGGCCAATAGGTCGACGGGGGGATGAGAACGCCGCCCGCCCCCTGGATCGGCTCGCCGATGAAGGCGGCGACGTTGTCCGGCCCGACCTCGAGGATCTTCTTTTCCAGCTCCGCGGCGGCCGCGAGGCCGAACTCTTCCGGCGTCATGTCGCCGCCGAGGTCGAACCAGTGCGGCTGCATGACGTGGTGGAAGCCCGGGAACTCGGTGCCCACCTGCTCATGCATGCCCTGGAAGCCGCCGAGGTTCGCCGCCACCATGGTCGAGCCGTGGTAACCGCGGGTGCGGGCGATGAAGTGCTGGCGGTAAGGCTTGCCCTTCAGCTTCCAGTAGTGGCGCACGAAGCGCACGATGGTGTCGTTCGATTCCGAGCCGGAGTTGGTGAAGAAGATGTGCTTGAAGCGCTCCGGCATCACCGAGGAAATCTTCGCGGCGAGCTCGGTGGTCGGCACCGTCGTCGTCTTGAAGAAGGTGTTGTAATAAGGGAGATCAAGCATCTGCTTGTAGGCAGCCTCGGCCAGTTCCTTGCGGCCATAGCCGACGTTCACGCACCACAGCCCGGACATGCCATCGAGAAGCTTTTGCCCGTTGCCGTCCCAGATCCAGATGCCGTCGGCCTGCGTCATGACGCGGGGGCC
Organism: Hyphomicrobiales bacterium; assembly: GCA_046349235.1. Taxonomy (GTDB): domain Bacteria; phylum Pseudomonadota; class Alphaproteobacteria; order Rhizobiales; family Aestuariivirgaceae; genus Aestuariivirga. Next base: position 42,591 of record JAXMCT010000016.1, on the reverse strand, counting down.
GCCCTCGGCATGGAAGGCCTTGTGATCGGTGAAGGGGTGGAAATGATGCGCGATGTCGTGGCGTACGACCTCGGCGATGTCGATGTTCTTGTTGAGGACGTTCATGGCACTCTCCAAACTGAATACGGAAGACAGCCCGCGCCGGCTGCGACGGGGCAAACGATCAGACGGAAGGCGAGATTGTTACGGCTTGAATCCGATGCGCGCGCAGTGAAGCATCACTTCATCATACGCAGTTTTTGACCAGATAGGCAAAATCGCCCCGGATATGGTCGCGTGAAAGCACATGGGCTGCTTATGACATTTCCCGGTTTACTTCGCAAGGAACACGGGCGTCCCAGCCTTTTGCAGACATGTTGCGCCCAAGGCGCAGGCAACCGGCCAGTTTTCAGGCAGATGCAATTTCCGCGGCATGTTTTTCTTGCGCGTTCGCAACGCATGTCAGCATACTGCGACGCAACAAGGGCGGCCGATGGCAACGATCTTCGACGAAATGGACGGCGGAAGCGGCTCTCCGCGAAAACCCTATGCGGCCGTCGCGGAATGGCTCAAGACGCTGTCGCGCAGCGACGTCGACCGGGCCTTGAGGGAGGCCGAGGCGATCTTCCGCCGCCAGGGCATCACCTTCGCGGTCTATGGCGACGACGAGGCGGCCGAGCGGCTCATTCCCTTCGACATCATTCCGCGCATTTTCGCAGCGGCGGAATGGCGGCGGCTGTCGGCCGGCATCGAGCAACGGGTGCGCGCCCTGAATGCGTTTCTCCACGACCTCTATCACCGCCAGGAGATCCTCCGCGCCGGCCGCATCCCGCATGAGTTCATCATCCAGAACGAGGCCTTCGTGCCGGAGATGGTGGGGGTGATGCCGGCCCGCGGCATCTATGCCCACATCATCGGCATCGACATCGTCCGGGTGGCCGCCAACGAGTTCTACGTGCTGGAAGACAACTGCCGCACGCCCTCGGGCGTCTCCTACATGCTCGAAGACCGGGAGGCGATGATGTATCTCTTCCCCGACCTGTTCGCCCAGCACCGCGTCGCCCCGGTCGAGAACTACCCTGCCATGCTGCGCCAGACGCTGGAAAGCGTTGCCCCGCCTGCCTGCAAGGACGAGCCGACCGTGGTGCTGCTCACCCCCGGCATTCACAACTCCGCCTTCTTCGAGCACGCCTTCCTCGCCGACGAGATGGGCGTCGAGCTGTGCGAAGGAAATGACCTGTTCGTCGATGGCGGCTATCTCTACATGCGCACCACGCAGGCGCCGAAGCGCGTCGACGTCGTCTACCGCCGCATCGACGACGCCTACCTCGACCCCCTCACCTTCCGGCCGGATTCGGCACTTGGCGTGCCCGGCATCTTCGACGTCTACCGTGCGGGCCGCGTCACGCTGGTCAATGCGCCGGGGACCGGCATCGCCGACGACAAATCGATCTACACCTACATCCCCGAGGTCATCGAATTCTACACCGGCGAGAAGCCGCTGCTGAAGAACGTGCCGACCTGGCGCTGCAGCGATCCGAAGCAACTGGCCTATGTGCTGGACCACCTGCCCGAACTGGTGGTGAAGGAAGTTCATGGCTCGGGCGGCTATGGCATGCTGGTCGGGCCCACGTCCTCGAAGAAGGAAGTGGAGGCTTTCCGCGCGAGGCTGAAGGCGAGGCCCAGGAACTACATCGCGCAGCCGACGCTGGCGCTCTCCGCCGTGCCGACCTTCACGCGGTCCGGCGTGGCGCCGCGCCACGTCGACCTGCGGCCCTTCGTGCTGTCCGGAAACAAGGTGCACATCACGCCCGGCGGACTCACCCGCGTCGCCCTCAGGAAGGGTTCGCTGGTGGTGAACTCCAGCCAGGGCGGCGGCACCAAGGACACATGGGTTCTGGAAGATTGAGGGGGCTGGAGGACTGATGCTCGGACGCACCGCTGCCTCGCTCTACTGGATGTCGCGCTACATGGAGCGCGCCGAGAACCTGGCACGGCTTCTGGAAGTCGGCTACCGCATCTCGCTGATGCCGGGCGCCGTCGAAGGCCACCGCGACGAATGGCGCTCGACACTGCAGTCATGCGCCTGCGACTGGGGCTATTCGCAGAAGCACGATGAGATCGCCACAGCCAAGGTCATCGACTTCCTGATCTTCGACGAGGACAACCCGTCATCCATCCGCTCCTGCATCAGGACGGCCCGCAACAACGGCCGCGCGGTGAGAACGGCCCTGACGCGCGACGTGTGGGAAAGCATCAACTCCACCTGGAACGAGCTTGCGCAGGTGAAACCCTCCTCCATGACGGCAGACCGGCTGCCCGTTTTCCTCGAATGGGTGAAGCAGCGGGTGATGAGCTTCCGCGGTGCGTTGCTCGGCACCATGTTGCGCAACGACACCTATCACTTCAGCCAGCTTGGCAACTTCATCGAGCGCGCCGACAACACGGCGCGCATCCTCGACGTCAAGTATTTCATCCTGCTGCCCAAGGCGACCGACGTGGGCAGCGACATCGACATGCAGCAGTGGGCACAGATCCTGCGTTCCGTGTCAGGCCACCGCTCCTACCGCTGGTTCTACCGCGACTCCCACTACCGGCCCTGGCTGATCTCCGAATTCCTCATCCTGCGCGAGGAAATGCCGCGCTCGCTGATCTTTTCCTATGGCTGGATCAACCGCGCGCTCGCGGGCCTCGCGAACTTCTACGGACAAAGCTACGACTGCCACCAGCAGGCACGCGACACCTATGACCGGCTGAAGGGTGCCAGGATGGAGGAGATCTTCCAGGCTGGCCTGCACGAGTTCCTGCAGGACTTCGTGGCCGGCAACACCAAGCTGTCGCATTCGGTCAGCAACACCTATAACTTCCCCTGACCATGCGCCTTAGCGTCCGCCACGAGACTCACTACGACTACGACACGCCGCTCGCCTATTCGGCGCAGCGCCTGCACCTGTGGCCGGTGGACTTCGCGGCCCAGAGCACCGTTTCCTGGGCGATTTCCGCCCCCGGCTTCGACCGGGCGCTTGCCTACACCGATGGTTTCGGCAACCGCGTGCACATGATCACCTTCGGCGATATCGAGGGACCGGTCAGCATCGTGGCGGAAGGCGTGGTGGACGTGGAGGACAGCGCCGGTGTCGTGAAGGGCCTGAACTGTGCCGCACCCGACGCCGTGTTCCTGCGCCAGACGAAGTCAACCACCGTCACGGCGTCGATCAGGTCGCTGGCGGACAAGCAGTTTGCCGGACGCAGCGTCCTGGATGGCCTGCACGCGCTGATGGCGGAAATCCATGCCCGCGTCGCCTATGAGATCGGCGCCACGCACGCCCACACGACGGCGGCGGAGGCCTTTGCCGACGGGCGTGGCGTGTGCCAGGACCATGCCCACATCTTCGCCGTCGCCTGCCGCGCCGCCGGCATCCCGGCACGCTACGTGACAGGCTACCTCGTCACCGGCATGGGTGCCTCCTCCACTGCCGCCCATGCCTGGGCCGAGGCACTGGTGCCGGACCTGGGCTGGGTGGGCTTCGACCCGGCCAACGCCACGTGCCCTACCGAAAATTACGTACGCGTGGCGGCCGGACTGGATGCCACGGGCGTGGCCCCCATCCGCGGCTCGCGGCGGGGCGGCACCGGCGAGCGGATGAGGGTTGAAGTCCGCGTCGAGATCGCACAACAGTAGGCAATCGCTGATTTTCCCGGACGACTCGGAATGACCTATTGCGTGGGAATGCTGCTGGACGAGGGCCTGGTCATGGCCGCCGATACCCGTACCAATGCGGGCGTCGACAACGTCGGCAAATTCAAGAAGCTGTTCACCTGGGAGAAGCCCGGCCAGGCCGTCTTCGTGCTGGCGACGGCGGGCAACCTCGCCGTCACCCAGGCGGTCGTCAGCATGCTGACGGAGGGCACGCAGGCCGGGCGCGGCAAGAAGGCCGACGCGAGCAACCTGTTCGCTGCCAGGACCATGTTCCAGGCGGCGCGCCTCGTCGGCAAGGCCATCCGCGAAGTGAAGGAGATCGATGGCGATCACCTGCAGGCCAATGGCGATGCCTTCGCGGCGAGCTTCATCTTCGGCGGGCAGATCGGCAAGGAGCGGCCGCGGCTGTTCAACATCTATGCCGCGGGCAACTTCATCGAGGCGACGGTGGACACGCCCTTCTTCCAGATCGGCGAGCACAAATACGGCAAGCCCATCCTCGACCGCGTGGCGAGGAACGACATGAAGCTGGGCGATGCCGCGAAAATGGTGCTCCTGTCCTTCGACTCCACGCTGCGCTCCAACCTGAGCGTCGGACTGCCGATCGACCTCCTTACCTATGAGCGCGGCACGCTGAAGATCGAGCACACCAAGCGCATCGGGCTTGACGACCCCTATTTCAAGATGCTGTCCACCGAATGGTCCAAGGCGCTCAGGACGGCGTTTGCGAACATCCAGGCGCTGGATATCTGAAAGGGGCGAGCCGTCTTCTCCCGCTCCTCCAGCGGGGGAAGACGGGACCCGTTGCGGTTCGCGACCGGGAGATGAGGGGCAGTAACGTGATACCCGACCTTCGGAGACCGTGGCCCCTCACCTACCCCGACTGCGTCGGGGCCCCCTCCTCTCCCGCTGCGCGGGAGAGGACGAGTCATTCCGCGAACGCCGCCGCCATGAGTCGCTTGGTGTAGTCCTCCCGCGGGTTGTCGAGCACCTCGTCGGGCGTGCCCTGCTCCACCATGCGGCCGTCCTTCATCACCATGATGTGGTCAGCCATGGCGCGCACCACGGCGAGATCGTGGCTGATGAAGAGATAGGACAGGTTGTTGGCCTGCTGCAGGTCGCGCAGCAGGTCCACGATCTGCTTCTGCACCTGGCGGTCGAGTGCCGATGTGGGTTCGTCCAGTACAACCACCTTGGGCTTGAGGATGATGGCGCGCGCGATGGCGATGCGCTGGCGCTGGCCGCCCGAGAATTCATGCGGATAGCGGTTGCGCAGGGACGGATCGAGCTGCACCTCTTCCAGCGCCTGGGCGGCGCGGCGGTCGCGCTCGGCGCGCGACATGGACGGCTCGTGCACGAGGAGCCCCTCGGTAACGATCTGGCCCGCCGTCATGCGCGGGCTGAGCGAGCCGAACGGATCCTGCAGGACGACCTGCAACTCGCGGCGCAAGGGCCGCATCTCTTCGCGCGTCAGGTTCTGGATCGAGCGGTTCTCGAAGGTGATGGCGCCCTCGCTCGGCAGCAGCCGCAGCACGGCACGGGCGAAGGTGGACTTGCCGGAGCCCGACTCGCCGACGATGCCGATGGTCTGGCCCTTGCGCAGCGTCATCGACACGCGGTCCACCGCACGCAGTTCCAGCGGCGGGCCGGACAGGAAACCGCCTCCGATGCGGAAGGTGACGCGAACGTCGGTGGCGTCGATCATCTTCGGGGCACCCGGCGCCACGGGCAGCTTGCGGCCCGTCGGTTCCGCTTCGAGCAGTGCCTTGGTGTAGGGGTGCTTCGGGTTGGCGAAGAGTTCGGCCGTATTGCCCTCCTCCACCACCTCGCCGCGGCGCATGACATAGACGCGGTGCGCGATGCGCCTCACGATGTTGAGGTCGTGGGTGATGAAGGCCATGCCCATGCCCAGCCGCTGCTGCAGGCTGGCCATCAGCTCCAGGATCTCGGCCTGGATGGTGACGTCGAGCGCGGTGGTCGGCTCGTCGGCGATGAGAAGGTCCGGGTTGTTGGCGAGCGCCATGGCGATCATCACGCGCTGGCGCTGGCCGCCCGACATCTCGTGCGGGTAGGAACCCATGCGGCGCTCGGGATCCGGAATGCGCACGAGGCGCAGCATCTCGATGGCGCGTTCCCGGGCCTCCGGCGTGCCGATCCCCTGATGCTTGCGGATCGGCTCGATCAGCTGGTCGCCGATCGTATAGAGCGGGTCGAGCGAGGTCATCGGCTCCTGGAAGATCATGGTGATCCGGGCGCCGCGAATGTCGTTGAGCTGCGACTTCGAGATGGCCAGCAGGTTGGTGCCGCGATAGTCGACCTCGCCGGTGGCCTTGCCGTTGGAGGCGAGCAGGCCCATGGCTGCCATCATCAGCTGGCTCTTGCCCGAACCCGATTCACCGACGATGGCGACGGTTTCGCCGGCATTCACATGCAGGTTCACGCCCTTCACCGCCTCGACAGTGCCATCGATGGTGTCGAAGGAAACCTTGACGTCATGGATATGGAGAATGCGCTCGCTCATCTCAGCGGTCCTTCGGGTCGAGCGCATCGCGCAGGCCGTCGCCGATGAAATTCAGCGCGAACAGCGTGGTGGTGAGGAAGAAGGAAGGGAAGATCAGCAGCCAGGTGGCGCTCGGAATGTTTTTCGCACCCTGGCTGATGAGCACACCCCAGCTCGACATGGGCTCCTGCACGCCGAGGCCGAGAAATGACAGGAAGCTCTCGAGAATGATGACCTGCGGCACAAGCAGCGTCATGTAGATGACGACGGGGCCGAGAAGGTTTGGCACCACGTGGCGCAGCAATATGCCGCCGGGAGAGACGCCGAGGGCCTCGGCCGCCTGGACGTATTCCTGGCGCTTCAGCGACAGCGCCTGGCCGCGCACGATGCGCGCCATGTCGAGCCATAAGACCGCACCCACGGCGAGGAACATGAGCACGAAGTTGCGCCCGAAGAACACCACCAGCATGATGACGAAGAAGATGAAGGGCAGCGAATAGAGGATGTCGACGATGCGCATCATGATCTCGTCGGTGCGGCCGCCGGTGAAGCCCGCGACGGCGCCATAGAGAACACCGATGACCACGGCGACGAAGCCTGCGAGGAGCCCGATGGCGAGCGAAACGCGGCCGGCGACCAGGGTGCGGGTCAGAAGGTCGCGGCCATTGTTGTCGGTGCCGAAAAAGAAATACTCATGCTTGATATCGGCACTCAGCGTCATCTTCAGGCCATCCGCCGACTTTTCGGCGACCTGCGCGCCCTTGAAGACGTCGGAGCGGTCGATGTAGCGCGTCACGCGATCGTCGATCGGTTTCGCCGACGTGACGGTGATGAAGATCTTGCCGTCCTTCTCTTCCCAGCCGGCGAGATCGAGGCGCGATCGCTTGACCGCATCCTTCACCGCGAGGTCCACGGCGTCCGGCCTGGGGTAGGCCTCGAGGCTGGGCGGCACGCGGGTATAGTCCTGGTAGATGGTGGTGAAGTCATGCGGCGTGAACCATGGCCCCACGATGCAGAGAACCGCCATGAAAGCGAGGTACCACAGGCTTACCATGGCGGCCTTGTTGGCCTTGAGGCGGTTCCAGGCGTCGGCCCACAGCGAGCGGCCACTGGCGGCGACGGGAGGCGTCATGTCAGTCATAGCGCACCCGCGGGTCAACGACGGCATAGAGGATGTCGACGATGAGGTTGAAGACAATGGTGAAGATGGCGATCACCACCACCGTGCCCATGACCAGCGTGTAGTCGCGGTTGAGCGCCGCCTCGACGAAATAGCGCCCGACGCCCGGTATGGCGAAGATCGTCTCGACGATGATCGAGCCGGTCAGCAGCGCTGCGGCGGCGGGGCCGGCATAGGAGATGATGGGCAGCAGCGCCCCGCGCAGCGCATGCTTGATGACAACGGAATAGTCGGAAAGGCCCAGCGCACGGGCGGTGCGGATGTGGTGAGAGCGGAGCGATTCGATCATCGAGCCGCGCATGAGGCGCGCGACGATGGCGAGCTGCGGCAACATGAGGGTGAGAACCGGACCCACCTTGTTGATGAATGCGCCGTCGCCCCAGCCGCCGACCGGGAACCACTTGAGCGTCAGTGCGAAGAACAGCTGGAACAGCGGTGCGATGACGAAGGTCGGGATGGTGGAGCCCGCGGTGGCGGTGGCGATCACCGCGTAGTCCGCCGGCTTGTTCTGGTAGAGTGCGGCGATGATGCCGAGCATGCCGCCGAGCAGCAGTGCCAGCACGAGGGCGGAGCCGCCGAGCTGGATCGAGATCGGGAGGCCGTCGGCGAAGAGCTCCGCCACCGTGAAATCCGGCAGATTGTAGCTGGGGCCGAAGTCGCCGTGGATCAGGTTGTTGAGGTAGAGCAGATATTGCTTCCACAGCGGCTGGTCGAGGTGGAAGACCCGCTCGAGATTGGCCTTGATGACGGGGTTCAACCCCTTTTCCTGGTTGAAGGGGCCACCGGGGGCCACACGCATCAGGAAGAAGGAGATGGTCACGATCACGAACAGGGTCGGGATCGCGGTGAGGAAACGCCTCAGGACGTAACGCAGCATCTGTCCGCAACTCGGTTTGGTGTGGGCGGCCGCCCTGCCCCGGGGGAGCAAGGCGGCCTGTCACTGTTGCGGACTATTCCTTGGCGAGGAAGCGGGTCGGGTGGACGTCCATGACGTTGTCCTCCCAGCCCTTGACCTTGTTGGAGACGAGGTCGTGGTAGCTGTAATACAGCAGCGGCATGACGCAGAGATCACGCGCCACGCCGACGGCCTCGGCGTCGGAGAGGGCCTTCATGCGGTCCTCGGGCGTGGTCGCCGCGGCAGCCTTGGCCATCAGGCCATCATATTCCGTGTTGGAATAGACTGCGTAGTTGTTGCCGGTGCCGGTCTTGCACAGGGCCAGGAAGTTTTCCGGGTCCTTGTAGTCGGCAATCCAGCCGGCGCGCGCCACGTCGAAGTCGCCGTGCTGCTCCAGCATGCCGTAGTGCGTCTTGGTGTCGGTATTGACCAGCGACACCTCGATGCCCAAGGGCTTGAGCTGCTCCTGGATGGCCACGGCGGTGTTCTTGTGGTTCTCGGAAGTGTTGAAGTGGATCTCCATCTTCAGCGGCTTGTCCGGGCCGTAGCCCAGCTCGGCCAGCACCTTCTTGGCCTCGTCCTCGCGGTCGAGCTGCGACTTCTCGGCATAGTCCGTGGTGCGCGTCTCGTAGCCGGTGATGCCCGGCGGCACGAAGGAATAGGCCGGGATCATGGTGTTCTGCCAGACCTTCTCGGCCAAGTAGTCACGGTCGATCGCTTCCGAGATCGCCTGGCGGAGCTTGACGTTGTCCCACGGCTTCTTGTCGGTCTTGAAGACGTAGTAGTAGGTGCCGAGATAGGGCCCGATCCTCACCTGGTCGCCGAACTTCGCCTTGATGTCGGCGAGCTGCTCGGTCGGAAGATCGTCGTTCGAGTCGAGCTCACCCGCCTCGAACCGCTTCATGGCGGTGGAGCGGTCCTCGGTGGGGATGAAGTTGACGACGTCGATCTTGACGTTGGCCGCGTCATAGAACTTGTCGTTCTTGGTAAGCTTGATGTGATCGTTGGGCACGAATTCCTTCAGCACGAAGGCGCCGTTCGAGACGAGGTTGCCGGGCTTCACGAAGTCGGCGCCGAGCTTCTCGATGTTGGCCTTGCTCACCGGATAGGTGGACTGGTGGGTGAGCATCTCGAGGAAATAGGGCGTGGGAGCCTTGAGCGTCACTTCGAAGGTCTCGGGATCCACCGCCTTCACGGCGAGTTCCTCGGGCTTCATCTTGCCCGCCGTGATGTCCTCGGCGTTCACCACCGGGGCCAGCATGTAGGCATATTCGGAGGCCGTGGCCGGGTCGACCAGACGACGCCAGGAGAACACGAAATCATCTGCCGTCACCGGCGAGCCGTCGGACCAGAGCGCGCCCTTGCGCAGCTTGAATGTGTAGGTCTTGCCGTCCGCCGAAACGGTGTAGCTCTCGGCAGCGCCGGGCTGCACCTGGGCCTTGGCGTCCTGGATCATGAGACCCATGAACAGGTCGCGCAGGATATTGGCTTCGTAGACGGTCGAGGTCTTGTGCGGATCGAGCGACTCCGGGTCGGCGGAATTGCCCCGGTTGTAGACCACCTCGGCGAAAGCACCGGTGGTTGAAATGGCCAGCAGGCTGCAGCCGACAAGCCAGGATTTGAGACTGAATGCGACCTTCATCATTTGCTCCCTATTCACTTGCTTTGAGGTGTTCTCGCCGTGACACCTGCACGCGAATGTACCACCGCTAATTCACGTTGTCGCCAGTAACGTCATTTTCGCGTGGCAGGCTGTGGAGACGGCTCCGCCAGCATGTCCAGCCAGCGCGCCAGTGCGGGGACCAGCAGCACGACCAGCAGCGCCACGATCAGGAACAGCAGGGCGAGCGACGCCCCGAGTTCGGCGACGGCCGGGCGCGAGGAGATGATCAGCGGCGCCACGGCCCCGGCGAGCGTAATCGGCGGCAACAGCACTGCCCGCAAAGGCAGGATATGCGCCCGCATGGCGGACCCGCTGCCGCGCAGGCGCACCGCGACGAGCATGGAACAGGCGATCAGCACGGCCATGGCGGCACTGATGCCGGCCAGCATGGCGGCGTTGAGGCTGATGTTCAGCATCACCGTCACCGATGCGGTGAGGGTGGTGAAGGCCGCGGCCGGTGCCATCGACAGGATCGTGCCACGCAGGCTGCGAAGGGTGGCCATCACCAGCGCCGACGCCGCCAGCAACGCCGTCGCCAGTGCAAGGATCGCCTCGTGGTGGATCATCTCGTTGCGGACCAGCGACACGATGGGCTCGCCGGAGGCCTGGGGAACGGCCCGGCGCAGCGCCGCGGCGAAGGACAGTTCGCCGGTGCCCGAGCGCGGCATCACCTCGATGCGCCAGGTTCCGTCCTGGGCCACGAAACGATGAAGCAGCTGCGGCTCCAGGTCATTGACGCCAGGCGCTTGCATGACGGCCAGGCGCTGGGCCAGCGCCGAAACCTCTCCGAGACCGCCGAACAGCGACTTCTCGAGTGACGCCACGCGCGTGCCATCGGGCTGCTCCGGGGCGACGAACAGCTCAATGGCACGGCGCAGCCTGAGTGCTGCATCACGCAGCTGCGGAGTGGATGCCGGGCCGCTGGCGACATTGGTCAGCTGCGACTGCAGGTCGCTGAAGTCCTGTTGCAGTGAGACGTCGTCGGCCGGTGGACCGAAGGCCGGCTGGAATGCGGTGAGCGGCGCGAGGCGATGCAGTTCGCCGATCTTCGTGCCCACGTCGGGCGGCAGGAACTGCTGGGCGGTCCGGATCGCGCCGACCTCCGGAAGGGCCGACAACCGGCTGACGATGTCCTTCACGCCGGCTTCCGGCGACAGGATGTGGACGGCGCCGCGCGCATCCGGCGTTTCGAGCAGCGGCGGCGGCGAGGATGGCAGCTGCCGCTCGCCGAAGCGCACGGCGGGGAGGAAGACGGCCGAGAAGACGGCCGCGGCCAGAAGGACCATGGCGGCAATGTCCATCGCACCACGGCCAGAGGCAGCGCCGCCTTCGCCCATCGCCTCATCGAGCCAGTGGGGCGCCACTTCGGCCTCGCGCGGCGCGGTCAAGACCAGGGCAGCCGGAAGCACGGTGAGCGAAGCTATCCATGCGGTGACGCAGCCAACAAGTGCGATGACACCGAACTGGCTGAGGGACGGCAGGTGGCGCAGCAGCCACGACGACCAGAAAAGCGCAAACAACAGGATGACTGCGGATACGAAACTGCCCTGTCGGTGGGCGGCCAGCATCACCGCCTGCATCGGGGCGAGGCCACGCGTGCGCCCCTGCCCGAAGGCAACAGCCACGACGCCCCCGGTCACGATCACGGGCGCGAGGACGGCGATCGCGAAGGACCATGTGGCTCCATCGAGCGGCGGGCCGAGGGCTGCGGCCGTCGCGCCGGCGGCCGACAGGGTGACCGCCCCGGTGAGCAAGACCGCGAGAGCCTGGCGCAGCGAGCCGAGCGCCGCGAACAGCAGGACAAGCGTGAGCAGGATCGAGAGCAGTGCGGGCACCACGAAATCGCGCAGCTCGCTGGGCGAGGACGCAAGTGCGCGGCGCGGCCACAGCCAACTCACGCCCTCCATGCCGGCCGCAGCCTGCCGCGCCACCGCGGAGGCCTCCGGCTCCGAACCCGGAACCGGCGTGGCCAGGACATACCAGCGACGAGCCTTAACCTCGTTGTCGAGGCCCGCCAGTGCCAGCCAGTCCAGCGCACGCGGCTGGCCCTTCACCTCCGACTCGATGGTCGCGGATGCGGCAAGCAGCATCGACTCGAGGCCCGGCGGCGAGCGTCCCTGCTCCACTGCCTTGCCGATCTCGGTGACGAGTGCAGCGAAGCCCCCCATGTCTGGCGCTGCGGCCATGGCATGATATAGCGGCTCGAGCTGCAGCAGCGCCTCGACCTTCTGGCGCACCGTCTCGCTGTCCTCGTAGAGGAGGGCATTGGTCTCATAGAAGGGGCCGGTGCCAGGAACGAAGGCCGCCAGGAAAAGGTCCTTGCGCTGCAGAAGCATGGCGGCAAGCGCCTCGGCCTGCTGGCGCGAGGTCTCGGCATCCTGGCTCGAGACGACGGCGAGGAAGGTCTGCTCCACGCCCGGAAACTTGGCGCCCAGTTCGGCCTGGAGCGTTGCCGTGCCCTGATCGAGGGCGATGCGCGGCCGCTGGTCAGGATCGATGGCGAGGTGTACGGCCGCGAAGATTGCGAGCCCGCACGCCACCACGAGCGCCGCCAGCACCACCGCGATCCGGTACGAAGCGCAGGTGCGAGCGAGGCGCGCAAAGGCGTTGGGCCGCAGCTTCTGCCGCGGCCCGGCACTTGGTTGCGGCTTGCCGCTCCAATGGGGCTGGTCCCACCTTGTGGCTATGATCGACGGTCTCCCCGGCGGCGGTTGCGGATTCGGTTGTCCCCCCGCATCATAGGCCAGATTTGTGCGAAAGGAAAAACAGCATCATGGCCGGAAGATCAGGCGGCAACAGCGAATGGCACACCGAAACGACGGCCGTTCACGCCGGCGAGTTCGTCGATCCCGCGACCCGCGCCTCTTCCCCTAACCTGGTGATGTCGGTGACCTTCGCGCCGGAGGCGGTGACCGGTTTCTCGGCACGGGACGAACAGGGCTATGAGGGATTCGTTTACGGCCGCGTCGGCAGCCCGACGGTGACCCAGCTCGAATCCAAGCTGGCGGCACTCGAGGGTGCGGAGGCTGCCCTCTGCTTCGGGTCCGGCGTGGCTGCCGCCCATGCCCTGATCTGCGGCCGCCTCAGCCGCGGCGACCATCTGATCGTTCCGGATGCAAATTATGTCGGCATCGCCGAGCTGGCGCGCGACACGCTGCCGCGCTTCGGGATCGAGGTGTCCTATGTCGATGTCTCGCGCCCCGGGGACGTGGCGGCCGCAATCCGCCCCACCACCCGCATGCTGTGGCTCGAAACACCGGCGAACCCGACGATGAAGCTGTGCGACATCGCCGAACTCGCCGCGCTGGCGCACGGCAAGGGCGTGCGGGACGTGGCGGTCGATTCGACCTATGCCACCCCGATCGCCACAAGGCCGCTCGCACTGGGTGCAGATTTCGTGGTCCATTCGCTCACCAAGTACATCGGCGGCCACGGCGATGCGATGGGCGGGGCCGTGATCGGGCGGGCAGAAGAACTGAAGGCGCTGAACCTCGAGGCGACGGTGCATTTCGGCGGCGTGCTTTCGCCGTTCAACGCCTGGCTCATCCTGCGCGGGGCGGCCACCCTGCCCATCCGCATGCGGGCCCACGAGGAGGCCGCGCTGAAGGTGGCGCGCTTCCTGGAAGAGCACCCTTCCGTGTCGCGCGTGTTCTATCCGGGCCTGCCATCGCACCCGCAGCACGCGATCGCCCTTCGCCAGATGCGCAACTTCTCCGGCATGATGACTTTCCAGACCAAGCGTCCGGGACCGGAGATCGCGGCAAGGATGGTGAAGGATCTGGAGGTGATCCACTATGCCGTCTCGCTCGGCCATCATCGCAGCCTGATCTACTGGATCGGAACGGACGACATCCAGGCATCCACCTTCCGCCACGACGCCGGGCAGCTGCGCCGCTATCGCGATTATGCCGGGGATGGCGTGTTCCGGCTTTCGGTCGGAATCGAAAACGCCGAAGACCTGATCGCGGACCTGGCCCGGGTGCTGTGAGGCCCCTTCCATCGATTTGCTAATATTAACAAAATCTTAACTGCAGGGGGCGGTGCAATTTCCCCTTGTGAAAGGCCCTGACAGCACCTAAATGGGAGGAAACACAACCCCCGGTGTCTGACATGCGGCAGTTTATCTGGATATTCGGCGTCGTCCTCTTCCTCCTCGGCGATGCCGCGGCGGTTCCTGCCGCCGAGCGCCATCTTCTCGCACCGCAGGGCATGGGCCCGACGCTGAACGCCAGCCCTGCCGCCCTTTCCGGGGTGGCGCGGCTCCGCCAGAAAGCAGCCAGCGCAGGCAAGGTGAGGGTGATCGTCGGCCTCCGGGTGCCCTTCGCCGCGGAGGCCGCGCTCTCCCGGACGGAGATTGCCAATCAGCGGCGCGACATCTCGCGCGCAACGCGCGCGGTTCTGGGTGATCTTCCTGACATCGACCACAACACCACGCGCAGCTTCGTAACCCTGCCCTTCGTCGCCCTTGACGCCGCCCCTGGCGATCTCGACAGGCTCGCTGCCGACCCGGCTGTTCTCAGCGTTTCCGAAGATCGGCGCAATGTCCTTCACCTGGCCGAGTCGATTCCGCTCATCGGAGGAACTGCGGCATGGGAAGCCGGCTACAGCGGCCTCGGGGAGACGATTGCCATCCTCGACACCGGGGTCGACAAGTTGCACCCGTTCCTCGCCGGCAAGGTGGTGTCGGAAGCCTGCTATTCGTCGGGCGGCTGGTGCCCCGGCGGCAAGACCAGTTCGACCGACCCCGGCTCGGGCCGGCCATGCCCAGTTTCCGAATGTGCGCACGGCACCCATGTTGCCGGGATCGCAGCGGGCAAGGGCACGAATTTCTCGGGCGTCGCAAAGGACGCGAGCATCATCGCCATCCAGGTCATGAGCCCCTATGGCAAGCGGGCCTCGGCCTATAACTCAGACATCATCGCCGGGCTCATGCGGGTGCTCGAGCTCAAGGACAGCTACAGGATTGCGGCCGTCAACATGAGTCTCGGTTCGGAAGACGTCTATGGCAACTTCTGCGACGCCATCGACCTTCCGATGAAGGCAGCCATCGACGCGGTCAGGGCCGCCGGCATCGCCACGGTGATCTCCAGTGGCAACAGCTATTCCAGCGCTGGCCTTTCGCATCCCGCTTGCCTCTCGAACGCCGTGAGCGTCGGGTCGGTATCTGACTCGTCCTGGGGCCCGTGCGAGGGCCAGCCGACGGCGGTCGACAAGGTGGCGTGCTATTCGAACTCCGCACCCTTCCTGTCGCTGCTCGCACCGGGCTCACTGATCACGTCGTCGGTTCCGAACCGCAAGTTCGCCGCCTACCATGGCACTTCGATGGCTGCGCCCCATGTGGCCGGCGCCTGGGCGGTGCTCAAGGAAAAGGCGCCATCTGCCTCGGTGGACCAGATCCTGTCGATCCTCAGGCAAACGGGCGTACCCGTCTACGACCAGCGCAACCGGGTCACGACGCCACGGATCAGCGTGGGGAACGCGCTCAGCCTGCTGAGCGACGACCGGGTCGCGCTTCACTACGTAAAGGCCGGCCCGGCGCTGGGCGTCGTCTCCTTCAGCCCCTCGGGCACCGTGGGCGTCTGCCAGGCGGATTGCTACAACCGCTTCGCCCAGGGGACCAGGGTGTCGCTGACGGCCACGCCGGCGGCCGGGGTCACGTTCTTCGGCTGGGGAGGCCAGTGCTCGGGGACCGGAACCTGCACGATGGACATGACGAACAGCCAGCTCGTCTCGGCCGCCTTCTTCTCCGGTGAGACAAGAGCGCTCTCCTACCAGCAGGCAGGAACCGGCAGCGGCAGCGTGCTCATTGCAGCATCGAGCTTCACCAGCACATGCTCTGCCAGCTGCACGCAGACACTGTGGCAGAACGCCATCGTGACGCTCACGGTGCAAGCGGGCGACGGTTCGGCCTTCACCGGCTGGACAGGCGCCTGCAGGGGGAAGAAGGCGACATGCAGTGTCAGGCTTTCCAGCGCCAAGTCGGTCACGGCGACGTTCAACCGCCTGCCGCTCTACACGGTCACCTACACCAGGCAAGGACTCGGCGCCGGCACGGTGAGTTTCGGCGCCGACGGCATGGCCCCCTGTTCCGACAGCTGCACGGCAAACCTGTATGCCGGGACGAAGATGACCCTCACGGCCGTGCCCGATGCGGGGTCAGCCTTCGTTGGATGGGGCGGCGTCTGCCGCGGCCCGAAGCCGACCTGCACGCTGACGCTCAAATCCGCGATGGCTGTTTCGGCGAACTTCCGGACAGCAAACGCCGCATCAGCCCAACGCTAGGTCGGCGTGGGCATCCGGCGCGCGGCATCGGCGGCGATCAGCCTCCTGTGTGACCTGACGCTCACCGGGATCAGCGCCAGGTAGGCGATGCTGACGATGGACAGGAATTCCCACGGGTAGGACAACAGCATGACGACGGCGAGCACGGCGAGGCCGAGCACCGGCAAGACCATGTCGCCCCGGATGCGGCCCAGGTGCTTGCCGGAGAAGGTGGGCACGCGGCTGACCATGAGCAGCGCCACGCCGACAACATAGGGGCCGATGAGCAGCGCCCAGCCATGGCCCTCGTCGATGATGCCGAGGAAGCCGAGGTAGAAAGGCAGCAGCGCCAGGCCGGCGCCGGCCGGCGCCGGCGCACCGGTGAAGAAGCGGCTGGCCCAGCCGGGCTTGTTCGGGTCATCCAGCGCCACGTTGAAACGGGCAAGCCGCAGTGCACAGCAGATTGCCAGCACGAGGCAGATGACCCAGCCCAGCGTATGCAGCGAGTTGAGCGACCAGACATAGAGCAGGATTGCGGGCGCGACGCCGAAGTTCACGAAGTCGGCCAGCGAGTCGAGCTCCGCGCCGAAGCGCGAGGTGCCCTTCAGGAAACGTGCGAGGCGGCCATCCACGGCATCGAGGCAAACTGCGAGCATGACGCTTGCCACCGCCAGTTCATAACGGCCCTCGAAGGCGAAGCGGATGGCGGTGACACCGCTGCACAAGGCGAGCAAGGTGATCATGTTGGGCAACAGGAAACGCACCGGCACCATGCGGAAGCGACGTTGCCCCTGGTTGGCGGCGACCGCCTGATCCATGTTGACCGGCTCGTTTTCCATCAGCTGCTGCGCCCTTGTCGTTCTGGTTCAGCGGAATCGAGATCAGCGAGCACCGTTTCGCCGGCAACGGCGCGCTGGCCGAGGCAGGCCAGCGACTTGACCCCCTTGGGAAGATAGACGTCCACCCGGCTGCCGAAGCGGATGAGGCCGAAGCGCTGGCCGGCAGAAAGATGCTCGCCCTCGTTCACGAATTTCACGATGCGGCGGGCGACGAGACCGGCGATCTGGACGACGCCGAGGCGCTGGCCATTGGCGCGCTCCAGCGTGAGCGCCTGGCGCTCGTTGTCGAGCGAGGCCTTGTCGAGATCGGCGTTGACGAAGAGGCCCGGTACATAGGCGATGCGGCGGATGGCGGCATCGAGCGGGCTGCGGTTCACGTGCACGTCGAAGACGTTCATGAACACCGAGATGCGGGTGACCGGCTCACGCGGGAGATCGAGCTCCACCGGCGGGATCACCTCCTCGATCGCACTGATGCGGCCATCGGCGGGCGAGATGACGAGGCCATCCCGCAGCGGTGTCACGCGCTCAGGGTCGCGGAAGAAATAGGCGCACCACAGGGTAAGGATGACGCCCAGCCAGGCCAGCGGCCCGGCATGGAGCCAGAACAGCACCAGCGTGACGCCGGCGAAGATGGCGATGAAGCGGTAGCCCTCGCGGTGGATGGGGACCAGGACTTCGGAAACGGACTTGGCGATCGACATGGGTTCTGGGTCTAACGCTTTGGTTCAGGTTTGCAAAGTGTTCACGGGATGAAGCTCGTGGCCGCCTTCCTGGCCTCGTCTTCCTTCAGTCCGATGACGAGATTGGCGTCGTTCTCGACAACCTTGAGGATTTCGCGGGCCTGCTCGGCCTGGCGCTGACGATTCCACATGGCGGCGTAAATGCCGTTTTCGGCAAGAAGTTCGTCATGGGTGCCGCGCTCGGCCACCTGGCCGCGCTCCAGCACGATGATCTCGTCGGCATCGACGACGGTCGACAGGCGGTGGGCGATGACCAGCGTGGTGCGGTTCTCGGAGACCTTGCGTAACGCGGCCTGGATCTGGTGCTCGGTGAAGCTGTCGAGCGCCGAGGTCGCCTCGTCGAGGATCAGGATGGGTGGGCCCTTGAGGATGGTGCGGGCGATGGAGACGCGCTGCTTCTCGCCCCCTGACAGCTTGAGGCCGCGCTCGCCGACCAGCGCGTCGTAGCCCTTGGGCAGGCTCCTCACGAAGTCGTCGATCTGCGCCATGCGGGCGGCCTCGACCACCTCCTCGTCGGTGGCGTCGGGACGGCCGTAGCGGATGTTGTAACGGATGGTGTCGTTGAACAGCACGGTGTCCTGCGGCACCATGCCGATGGCGGCGCGCAGCGACTTCTGCGTCACCTGCGAGATGTCCTGGCCATCGACGAGGATGCGGCCGCCGTTGACGTCATAGAAGCGGTAGAGCAGCCGCGAGATGGTCGACTTGCCCGCACCCGAGGGGCCGACGATGGCCACCGTCTTGCCCGGCGGCACGCGCAGCGACAGGTTCTTGAGGATCGGGCGCTCCGGGTCATAGGCGAAGGAGACGTTCTCGAGGACTACCTCGGCGGGGCCGACCTTCAGGGGCTGCGCGCCCGGCTTGTCCTTGATCTCGGCGTTCACCTTGAGCAGCGTGAACATCTGCTCGACGTCGATCAGGCCCTGCTTGATCTCGCGGTAGGACGAGCCGATGAAGTTGAGCGGCATGTAGAGCTGGATCATCAGCGCGTTGATCATCACGAAGTCGCCGACGGACGAGTGCCCCGCCCGGACCGAGAGCGCCGACATCACCATGACGATGGTGAGGCCGATGGAATAGACAACCGCCTGGCCGGAGTTGAGCACCGCGAGCGACACCCATGTCTTGATTGCGGCCTGCTCGTAGGTCTCCATGGAGCGGGCATAGCGCCTGACCTCGTGCTCCTCGTTGCCGAAATACTTGACCGTCTCGAAATTGAGCAGGCTGTCCACCGCCTTGGTGTTGGCCTCCGTGTCGGCGGCGTTCATGTCGCGGCGGATGTTGATGCGCCACTCGGTGGCGGCATAGGTGAACCAGATATAGGCCACCACCGTGCCGAGGATCACCGCGGCGTAGAGCCAGCCATAGGACCAGGCGAGGATGCCGGCGACGAGGGCGATCTCGAGCAGCGTCGGGAAGGTGTTGAACAGCGAGAAGCGCAGCACCGTGTCGATGCCCATGGTGCCGCGCGACACGATGCGCGAGAGACCACCGGTGCGGCGCTCGAGATGGAACTTGAGCGACAGGGCATGCAGGTGCCGGAACGTGCGCACGGCAAGTTCCCTCACCGCACGCTGGCTGACCTTGGCAAAGATGGCGTCGCGGATCTGGGCCAGCACCACCATCATGATGCGGCCGACGCCATAGGCCAGCACGAGGAAAACCACGACCGTGACGGCGGTGGTGGCGACGTCCGCCTTGCCGGTCAGCGCGTCGGTTGCATATTTGAAGGCATAGGGGGTCGCCACCGTGACGACCTTCGACAGCACGAGCGCGACGAGCGCCAGGACAACCCTGACCTTGAGCCCCGGATGGCCCGCCGGCCAGAGATAGGGAAACATGTCACGAAGGATGGTCCATTCGTCACCATCCACCGAAAGGGGTTTGTCTGTGCTGGGGGGCGTCCTGCGGCTCATGAGAGCAGCATATAGGTAGCCAAAGCGCCCTTGCGAAGCGGAAACTACTGTCCGGTGGCGGCGTTCTCCGCAGGCGTCAACGGGTCGCGGCGCTTCGGATCGATCGTTTCCGAGGTCGGGGCCACATCGGGGGTCCTGAAGACCTGGCCGGGGTAGATGCGGTCGGGGTTGCGGATCTGGTCCTTGTTGGCCTCGTAGAGGGTGGTGAACTTGGATCCGTCGCCGTAAAGCACCCGCGAGATGCGCCACAGGTTGTTGCCCGGCTGGATGACGATGCGGCCTTCCTTCGGCTTGGTGGGCGGGTTGGCCGCCGGCTGCTCCGCCGTGGCGGGCGCTGTCGGCGTGGTTGTGGCGGGTTCCGGCTGGCTGGCGTCCGTGGAGGTGGCCGGCGGGTTGGCCGCCGCCACCTTGTTCTGCTGCTCGCGCACGAAGGGAACCTCGACCCGGTTGACCACCTTGCCTGCGCCATCGAGGCCATCGACCCGCAGCGTGTGCACGCCCGGGGTGACCTCGGCAGTGCCCGAGAAGCTCCAGCGGCCATCCTGGCCAACCGGAGCATCACCAATGAAGTTGTTGTCGATGTAGACGCGCGCCGTGTTGCCGGCGTCGCCCTGGCCCGAGAATACGATGTTGCCGTTGGCGTCGTAATCGACGGCATCGATGCTGACCAGCCGGGCGGGCGTTTCGCCGGTCTGCGCCGGGGCGGCAGGCTGGGCAGGCGCCACAGTCGCATCCTGCCTGGCTTCCGGCTTCTGCAGCACCTTGGTGGGCTGATCCGGGCTGACCACGGCGACGAGCGCCTCCTGGGGCTGATCGGCCGCCGGAACGATGACCGCGACGCTCTGCCGGGAGGGCGTTGTCGAGGCATCGCCCTTGGCCCTGGACTCGAGGGTGAGGGCACCGCTCCCGACCGGAAGCGGGGTTGCCGGCACCAGGACGAAGGCCCCATCGCTGTTGGCGGTGGTCTGGCCGATGGCCTTGCCGTCGAGCTTGACGACGACTTCGGCGCCCGGCGTTGCCGTTCCGGCGATCACGGCCTCGCCGGTCTTCTCGACCCGGACCGTATCGAAGGACGGAACCTTGGGCTGGTCCGTGCTGCTGCCGGCCGCCGGCTGCTCAGCCTGGGTTTCCGGCTGTGCAGCCGCCGTTTGTTGCCCACCCTGATCCGGTGCGGGAGCTGGCTGTTCGGTGGTTGCCGCAGGTTGTTCGGCAGTCGCCGCAGGCTGTTCGGCAGTCGCCGCCGGCTGTTCAGCCGTGGCGGCAGGCTGCTCGGAGGCGGTCGTGGCCGCCGGCTGGCCCGCCGCGGCGGCGGGTTCGTCCGGCGCCTTCTGTGTCTCGGGGGTGGGGGCAGAGGCGACGATCTCGGTCTTCTGACCCATCCACTGGTCCCGGGTCAGGCCGGCAACGGCCGCCGCCGCCACGATTCCGAGGCCCGTGAGCACGATGATGGGTGTCTTGTTCTGCATGTCTCTGCCGTTTCCAATACCTGTCCGCACACGGCGGGTTTCCCCGTTTCAGGGGCGAATTCCCGCCCTTCATAAGCCGCTGTTCCAATTTAGGCAAAGATTTGCGAAGGGAACAACCAGCACGTAGCGGTATGAATCACCGCGATTCGGCCCAATCCAGGAGACCATCCATGAGCCCAGCCCGTAAACTTTGCGTCTACTGCGGATCCGGCAACGGCCGGAATCCGGCCTACATGGCCGCCGCCCGGACGCTGGGGAAAGCCATGGCGGATGCCAACATCGGGCTGGTCTACGGCGGCGGCAGCCTGGGGCTGATGGGCGAGGTGGCCCGCGCGGTGCTCGAGAACAGCGGCCACGTGACCGGCATCATCCCCGAGTTCCTGGCCAACCGGGAGCGGATGCTGACCGAGGTCAACGAGCTCGTCGTCACCGCCGACATGCACGAGCGCAAGATGACGATGTTCGCCCGTGCATCGGGCTTCGTGGCGCTGCCCGGGGGCCTGGGCACGCTCGAGGAGCTGGCCGAGATCTCGACCTGGGCGCAGCTCGGCCAGCATCACAAGCCGATCATCCTGTGCAATGTCGAGGGTTACTGGAACCCGCTCGTCACGTTGTTCGATCACATGCGGGCCGAGCGCTTCATCCGCGAGGGGCTGGAGTTCGGCATGGACGTGGTGAAGCGGGCGGAAGACGTGGTGCCGGCTTTCGAGCATCGCCTGAAGACCACGCCCGAACTGGTGCCGGACCAGCCGCTGCTCAACAAGATGTGAGGATCAGGCGGTCTTGCGGCGCTTCCAGTCGTCGCGGATCGCCGCTGCCGAGAAGATCGCCAGCGCGGCCCAGATGATGACGAAGGAGACGAGCTTCAGCGGGCTCATCGGCTCGCCGAAGATGAACACCGCGGTGAGGAAGACCAGCGAGGGCGAGATGTATTGCAGCAGGCCCGCCGTCGAATAGCGGATCCTACGGATCGAGGCGGTGAACAGGATCAGCGCCGCCGCCGTCATGGCGCCGCAGCCCATGAGCATCAGCGTCGAATAGAGATCGCTGCCGAAATGCGCCTCGCCCCGCGACATCAGCACCCATTCGGCAACCAGCAGCGGCGGCGTGACGATGGCGGTCTCGACGAGGAAGCCCTGGGTCGGTCCCACCGGGATCGTCTTCCGCAGGAAACCGTAGAGGCAGAAGGTGGAGGCGAGCATGAGGCCCAGCCACGGCACGTGACCCAGGGCCCAGGTCTGGATCAGCACCGCGACGGTCGCGAGCGCCAGGGCCACCTTCTGGGGCATGGTGAAGCGCTCGCCGAGGAAGAGATAGCCCATCACGACGTTCAGGAGCGGGTTGATGAAATAGCCCAAGCTCGATTCCAGCGTGCGGCCGACCTGGATGGACCAGACGTAGAAGCCCCAGTTGAAGACGATGAGCCCGGCGGTGAGGGTGAGGATGGCGAGGTGCTTGGGATTCGTCACGGCGCGCCACACGTCGCGCCACTGGCCCATGTACCAGACCACGGCGGCGGCGATGGGGAGCGCCCAGACGCCGCGGTTCACCGCGATCTCGACGGGCGAGATGTAGCGGATCTGGCCGAAATAGACCGCCATGCCACCCCAGACGAGATGCGCGCCGATCGCCAGCAGCACGCCGATTTCGGCGCTGCTCAGAGAGCGGGAGGCGGGCTTCTCATGGGCGATGGTCATTGGGGGCGTTTAGACCCTAGGCCGGCACCGGGGCAAACCCCGGCGGGGGCTTGCCCGCATGTGCCCGGCGCATGACTCAGGTGGCGGAGACGCCCTCGCGCACCAGCTTGTAGACCAGCGCGTCGGAGAGCGCCTGGAACGAGGCGTCCACGATGTTGGGGGACACACCGACGGTGAACCAGCGGTTGCCCTTGCCGTCGCGGCTCTCGATCAGCACGCGGGTGGTGGCCCCCGTGCCGCCATTGAGGATACGGACCTTGAAGTCCGAAAGCTCCATGTCATCGATGAAGCGCTGGTACTTGCCCAAGTCCTTGCGCAAGGCGACGTCCAGCGCGTTGACGGGGCCGTTGCCCTCGCCCGCGTTGAGATAGACATGGTCATCGACCTTCACCTTGACCACGGCTTCCGACACCATTTCCTTGTCGCGCTCCTCGACGATGACGCGGAAGGACAGGACGTCGAAATATTTGGGCACGCTGCCCAGCGCGCGGCGGGCGAGGAGCTCGAAGGAGGCGTCCGCGCCGTCATAGGCATAGCCCTGGGCTTCGCGTTCCTTCACGTCGCGCAACAAGCCGTCGAGGCGCGGATCGTCCTTCGACACCTCGATGCCGGTGCGCTGCAGGGCGGCGATGAGGTTGGACTTGCCGGCCTGGTCGGAGACCAGCACCTGGCGGCGGTTGCCCACCTGCTCCGGCGGCACATGCTCGTAGGTCTCGGGCTCCTTGGCCAGGGCCGAGGCATGGATGCCGGCCTTGGTGGCGAAGGCGCTTTTTCCCACATAGGGCGCCTGCTTGTTGGGCGAGCGGTTGAGGAGCTCGTCGAAGGCGCGCGAGATGTGGGTGAGGCGCTGCAGCTTCGTGGTGTCGATGCCCGTTTCGAAGCGCTCGGCGAAATGCGGCTTCAGCACCAGCGTCGGGATGATGGAGACGAGGTTGGCATTGCCGCAGCGCTCGCCAATGCCGTTGAGCGTGCCCTGAATGTGACGCACGCCGGCATCGACGGCGGCCAGTGAATTGGCAACCGCGTGCTCGGTGTCATTGTGGGCGTGGATGCCGAGGTGGCTGCCGGGGACATGGGCGGAGACGTGCCGCACGATGGCGCCGACTTCGGAGGGCAGCGTGCCGCCATTGGTGTCGCACAGCACCACCCAGCGGGCACCGGCCTTGTAGGCGGTTTCCGCGCAGGCCAGCGCATAGGCGGGGTTGGCCTTGAAGCCGTCGAAGAAATGCTCGCAGTCGATGAGCACTTCCTTGCCTGCAGCCTTGGCGGCTTCGACCGTCTGACGGATCGACTCGAGGTTCTCCTCATTGGTGCAGCCGAGCGCCACGCGCACATGATAGTCCCAGGACTTGGCGACGAAGCAGGCGGCCTTCGACTTGGCCTGCAGGAGCTGCTGGAGGCCGGCGTCGTTCGACACTGACCGCCCGGCCCGCTTGGTCATGCCGAAGGCGGTGAAGGTGGCGCGCGTCTGGCGCTCGCTGGCGAAGAGCGCCGTATCGGTCGGATTGCCGCCCGGATAGCCGCCCTCGATGTAGTCGACGCCCATCTCGTCGAGGAGGCCCATGACGACGAGCTTGTCCTCGAGCGAGAAATCGACGCCCGGCGTCTGCTGGCCGTCGCGCAGCGTGGTGTCAAACAGGTAGATGCGTTCGCGGGCCATCAGACCAGGCCTTTCCAATGCAATGCGAGATAGATGGCGAGCGCCAGCACGATGAGTTTGAGGGCGATATAGAGAAGCCAGTGCTTTGGGAACGGCAGGTTGTCATGCCAGGCCTTCTTGTCCGGAGCGTTCATCGCCTGACCTCCCAGGAGGTGGTACCGTCCTTGTTGTCCTTGATGGCGATGCCCATGGCAGCGAGCTGGTCACGGATGCGGTCGCTCTCCGCCCAGTTCTTGGCCTTGCGGGCGTCGAGGCGGGCGGTGATCAGCGCGTCCACGGCAGCGGCGTCCACCGCAACCTCGGCCTTGGGCGACGTGAGGTTGCCGGTGAAGCCGAGCGCCTTCAGCGTCTCGCCGAGCTCGTTCTGGCGGCCGGGCTTGTCCAGCGCGTGCAACTCCGCGATGGCCTTGGGCGTGTTGAGATCGTCCATCAGCGCGTCGAGCACCGAGGCGCCGATCTTCGGCTTCTCGGCAAGGAAGGCGCCGGCGTTGTTGAAGAAGCTCTCCAGCGTGCGCCAGCTTTCCTCGAGACTCTTCACCGTCCAGTCGATGGGCTGTCGGTAATGCGTGCGCAGCATGTTGAAGCGCAGCACGTCGCCCGGCCAGTCGGCCAGCAGCTCGTTGATGGTGAAGAAGTTGCCGAGGCTCTTCGACATCTTCTGGCCCTCGACCTGCAGGAAGCCGTTGTGCATCCAGATGTTCGCCATCACCGGCGTGCCGAAGGCGCAGCGCGTCTGGGCGATCTCGTTCTCGTGGTGCGGGAAGATGAGGTCCAGCCCGCCGCCATGGATGTCGAAGACTTCGCCGAGATAGCGGTTGCTCATCGCCGAGCACTCGATGTGCCAGCCGGGGCGGCCGCGGCCCCAGGGGCTGTCCCAGCCCGGCTCGTCGGCGGACGACAGCTTCCACAGCACGAAATCGGCCGGGTTCTTCTTGTGCGCATCGACGGCGATCCGGGCGCCGGCCTGCTGGTCCTCGAGGTTGCGCTGCGAGAGACGGCCATAGTCCGGCATCGAGTCGACGCTGAACAGCACCTCACCCGAGGCCTGGTAGGCATGGCCGCGCGCGATGAGCATCTCGATCATCGCGATCATCTGGGCGATGTTGTCGGTGGCGCGCGGCTGCACGGTGGGCTGCAGGCAGCCGAGCTTCTCGACATCGGCGAAGAACTGGTTCGCCGTCTTCTCGGTGACGTTCCTGATCGCTTCGTTCAGCGGCAGGTTGGGGAAGTCACGCAGCGCCCGCGCGTTGATCTTGTCGTCGACGTCGGTGATGTTGCGGACATAGGTGACATGGGCCTCGCCGTAGACCTGGCGGAGCAGCCGGAACAGCAGGTCGAACACGATCACCGGGCGCGCATTGCCGATGTGGGCGAAGTCGTAGACCGTGGGCCCGCAGACATACATGCGCACGTTCGAGGGATCGAGCGGGACGAGCTCTTCCTTGGTGCGGGTCAGCGTGTTGTAGAGGCGCAAAGACATGTCGATCCTCAGGCTTGCCGGCCCGGGTACGCTTTGTCTTGGATTTAGGTCAAAGGGCGCCCTGCCAGCGGTTTTCGGCTAGCTGCAAATAATGCCGCAGATGGCGGCGATGGCGGGGCGGCGGGTCATTTCGGGCCGCACCATGCGTCAGGAGGGCCGGAAGGTCAAGGGTTTGGGCATTTTTCGGGCCTGCCATGCCGATTCCGCCCTATCGGCGCAGGGGGCGCATGGTTAATGCTCCGGCCTCGAATCGGGTCCGGGGCGTGGCGCAGCAGAAGGTCGGTCAGGCGGGGTTGTGGATGGCGGGCTGGCTGACGGCCACGCTCGGCATGACGGTGGCCGGACGGCAGCTGGCGCAGGAGATTTCGGTCTTCGAGGTGATGCTGCTCAGGAGCCTGATCGCCACCATCATCCTCACCCCCATCGTGATGCTGAACGGCGGGCTGAAGGACCGGCTGTCGCAGTTGAAACTCCATGCCGCGCGCAACGTCGTCCACTATGCCGGGCAATATGCCTGGTTCTCGGCCCTGCTGCTGATCCCGCTGGCGGAGGTGATCGCCATCGAGTTCACCATGCCGCTGTGGATCGCCATCCTCGCCGCCGCCTTCCTCGGCGAGCGGCTTTACGGCTGGAAGATCGCGGCGCTCATCGTGGGCTTCGGCGGCGTGCTGATGATCGTGAAGCCGGGCCTCACCCTCAACGTCGGGCACGTTGTGGCGCTGGCCGCCGCCATGCTCTTCGCCGTGTCGGTGACGCTCACCAAATACATCACCCGGCGCGACACGGCGCTGACCGTGATCTTCTTCATGTTCACCATGCAGTCGGTGATCGGCGCCGTGCCGGCCTGGCTCACATGGACCTGGCCGTCCGTGCATGCGCTGCCTTTCGTGGCAGTCGTGGCGCTGGCCGGAACCGGCTCGCACTATTGCCTGTCCAAGGCGATCTCGCTCGCCGATGCCACGGTGGTCATGCCGATGGACTTCCTGCGCCTGCCGCTTTCTGCCTTGCTCGGATACTGGATCTACAACGAGGGGCTCGATGGCTGGTCGCTCGCCGGAGGCGCGATGATTCTCGCCGCCAACACCATCAACATCTTCAAGGCAAGCCGGGCATGACGAGCGCCGAACAGCACCGGCAACACCGTATCGGCCTGCTGCTGGCGGCGGGAGCGGCACTGTGCTGGTCGACCTCGGGCCTGTTCGTGCGCGGCATCAGCACCGACCTGATGACCATGCTGTTCTGGCGCGGACTGTTCTCGGGCAGTGCGGTGTTCGCGCTGTTCTTCGCCATGGAGCGAGGCCGTGGCGTCGCCGTGCTGCGCACATTGGGCTGGCCGGCGCTGGGCGTGGCACTGCTCTCCGCCATGTCGATGATCGCCGGCATCAGCGCCTTGCGCTTCACCACCGTGGCCGACGCCATGGTGATCTATGCGACCGTGCCCTTCGTGACGGCGGCGCTTGCCTATGTGGTGATCGGCGAAAGGCCGTCACGCTCCACACTCATCGGCAGCGCCGTGGCGCTGTTCGGCGTGGGCGTGATGCTGTGGGGCGCCAAGATGGGCGGCAGCCTGCTGGGCCAGTTCTTCGCCGTGCTGATGACGCTGGGGATGGCGGGTTTCAGCACCATCATGCGCAAGTACCGCAACGTGCCGATGTTGCCGGCCATGGCGCTGTCGGCCTGGGTCTGCTCGTTCACATGCTTCTGGTTTGCCGCGCCCTTGTCGGTAAGCCTTCACGACTTCCTGCTCTGCGCCGCTTTCGGCATCGTGCAGAACGCTTCGGGGCTGGCGCTCTATACCTTCGCCACGAAGCGCATTCCTGCCGCGGAATCGACCCTTCTCGCCTCGCTCGAGGTGCCGTTCACGCCGCTCTGGGTGTTCGTGTTTCTCGGCGAGACGCCGTCGTTGCAGACGCTGGTGGGCGGCGGCATCGTGCTCGCCGCCCTGTTCATGCACATCCTGTCCGAATTCCGCCGCCGGCCCGCCGCGATGGCGATGCCGGCTTCGGTCTAGGCGACCGACACTCTTGTTCGCGTCGGTCTAGGCGACCGACTTGGCCGTCTGGCCGAAGAGGACCTTCTTCTCCTCGTCGGTCATCGGCTTCTGGTAGGACGGGTTGACCGCCGCATAGACCTTGGCCACGGCGGGCCGCGCCTTGATCGCCTCGAACCAGCGCTTCAGATGCGGGAACTCGTTGAGGTCCTGGCTGTAGCGCTCATAGGGAACGACCCAGGGGTAGGACGCCATGTCGGCGATCGAATAGTCGCCAGCGAGATATTCGCGGTCGGCGAGGCGCTTGTTCATGACGCCGTAGAGGCGGTTCACTTCCTTCGTGTAGCGCTCGATGCCGTAGGGAATCTTTTCGGGTGCATAGATCGCGAAATGTCCGGCCTGGCCGGACATCGGCCCCAGGCCGCCCATCTGCCAGAACAGCCACTGCATGACCTCGGTCCGGCCGCGCAGGTCCTTCGGCAGGAAAAGACCCGACTTGTCTGCCAGGTACATCAAAATGGCGCCCGATTCGAAAACCGAGATGGGCTTGCCGCCATCGGCGGGGGTGGTGTCGATGATGGCCGGCATGCGGTTGTTGGGCGAGATCGCGAGAAAATCGGGCTTGAACTGGTCGCCCTTGCCGATGTCGACCGGATGGAGGTTGTAGGCAAGACCCGCTTCTTCGAGGAAGATCGTGATCTTGTGACCGTTGGGGGTGGGCCAGTGATATAGCTCGATCATGGTCGCTCCGCTTATACGTAACCGTGGACGTCACAGTTAAGGGGCGCGCTGGGGGGATTCAATCCCCGAATTCCCGCGGTGGAAAAAAAGATGGCCGGGACGTGCCCGGCCATGATGCAGCGCGTGTTGGGTTGTGGACTATTCGGCCGCTTCGACGACGTCGTCGTCATCCGTCTTGGGACGCGAGGCCATTTCCTTCTTGATCTCCTCGGCGACGAGGAAGGCGAGTTCCAGCGCCTGGGCCGCGTTGAGGCGGGGATCGCAGAACGTGTGGTAGCGGTCGTTCAGGTCCTCGTCGCGCAGCGCGCGCAAGCCGCCGGTGCATTCGGTAACGTCCTTGCCGGTCATCTCGACGTGGATGCCGCCGGCGTGAGTGCCCTCGGCCTGGTGCACTGCCATGAAGCGGCGCACTTCGCCCAGCACCGACTCGAAGGGGCGCGTCTTGTAGCCCGAGGTCGACTTGATGGTGTTGCCGTGCATCGGGTCGCAGGACCATACCACCACCTTGCCCTCGCGCTTCACGGCACGGATCAGGTCGGGCAGGTGCTTCTCCACCTTGTCGGCGCCGAAGCGCGCGATGAGGGTGAGCCGGCCCGGTTCGTTGTCCGGGTTGAGAAGGTCGATCAGGCGGATCAGTTCATCGGCCTTCAGCGAAGGGCCGCACTTGAGGCCGATCGGGTTCTTCACGCCGCGCATGAACTCGACATGCGCATGGTCCGGCTGGCGGGTGCGGTCGCCGATCCACAGCATGTGACCGGACGTGGCGTACCAGTCGCCGGACGTCGAATC
Organism: Hyphomicrobiales bacterium; assembly: GCA_046349235.1. Classification (GTDB taxonomy): domain Bacteria; phylum Pseudomonadota; class Alphaproteobacteria; order Rhizobiales; family Aestuariivirgaceae; genus Aestuariivirga. Next base: position 13,092 of record JAXMCT010000016.1, on the reverse strand, counting down.
GACGCGGGTCAGCGCCTGTTCGTAACCCAGCAGCAACGCTTCGTGGCTGGTGAAGAAATCGGTGGTCCGGAGTTGCGGCGCCGTGTCGGCATTGATGCCGCAGGCCCGCATGAAGCCCACTGCCTCGGTGATGCGGTCGGAAATTTCCTGGTAGCGCTCGTAGGCCGGCGAATCTTTGAGGAAGTCGAGAGTCCACTTGTGGACGTGCTCGAGGTTCGCATAGCCGCCCTGGGCGAAGGCGCGCAGCAGGTTGAGGGTGGCCGCCGACTGCCGGTAGGCCATGATCTGGCGCTCCGGGTCCGGCTGGCGGGCCTCGGGCGTAGCATCCGCGCCATTGACGATGTCACCGCGGTAGATCGGCAACTCGACGCCGTTGATCGTCTCGGTGGGCGCGGAGCGGGGCTTGGCGAACTGGCCGGCGATGCGACCAACCTTCACCACCGGCTGGCCGCCGGCGAAAGTGAGGACCACCGACATCTGCAGGAAGACGCGGAAGAAGTCGCGGATATTGTCGGCCGAATGCTCGGCGAAGCTTTCCGCACAGTCACCGCCCTGAAGCAGGAAGCCCTTGCCCTCCGCAACGCGCGCGAGTTTGCGCTTCAGCTTGCGGGCCTCGCCGGCAAAAACCAGCGGCGGATATCCGGCGAGTTGCTGCTCGACCGACGTCAGCTTGGCCAGGTCCTGGTAATCCGGCACCTGCACGACCGGGAAATTCCGCCAGCTGTCAGGTGTCCAGTTCGTCGTCATCGGTGTTACTCCAGCGGGCCCTGGGCCCCTACCTTCGGTGAAATCGGGCTTGGCCTATACACGGCTTGGCAGCAGGTTTCCAGCCCGGGCAATAGGGCCGAGTTCCGGGCAGCCCGGCGGACTTCCACGCCAGCGCCTAGGGACGTTCCGCAAAGGCAGCCTCAGCCGATCCATAGGGCTTTTGGCGGTCGACGTTCCAGTAACGAAGGTCGGTGAGCGGAATGGCCTTGCCGGTGGCCGCGCAGCGCACGAACTCACCCTCCCGGACCACCTGAAAATCGGCGTCCAGGTAACGGATTACGGCCTCGCGACGGGGCGGTTGCGGATCCAGATAGTTCATCGCCTGGAGAATAGCGCAAATTGCGCCCAATAGAAGCTGCCGAAGGTTTGGACAATGACCGCGGGTTGCGTATAGGTTCCGCAGCATGACCCACGAAGAACTCCTCGACACCTACGCAAGGCTCGCCATCCGCACCGGACTCAACCTCCAGAAGGATCAGCAACTCGTCATCACCGCCCCGCTCGATGCTGTGCCGCTGGTCCGGCGCATCACCGAACACGCCTATCGGGCGGGAGCAAGCCTCGTCACGACCGTCTATTCCGACGACGAGGCAACGCTGGCCCGCTACAGACACGCTCCGGGCGAGAGCTTCGACGTGGCTCCAGGCTGGCTGTTCAATGGCATGGCCGAAGCCTTCCGGGGTGGCGCCGCACGGCTGGCAATCGCCGGCGAGGACCCGTCGCTCCTGGCGGGCCAGGATCCCGACAAGCTGGCACGCGCCAACAAGGCTCGGTCAAAGGCCTACCGCCCGGCGCTCGAGCTGATCACCGGCTTCGCCATCAACTGGTGCGTCATCGCGGCAGCAACGCCGGCCTGGGCCAAGTCGGTGTTTCCGGGCGTACCCGAGGCCGACGCGATGGACAGGCTGTGGCGGGCGATCTTCGCGTGCTCCAAGGCCGATCTTCCGGACCCGATTGCCGCATGGGAGCAGCACAATGCGGACCTTCACCGCCGCACCGAGTTCCTGAACAAGAGGCGCTTCCGGGCACTGAAGTACAAGGGGCCGGGAACCGACCTTCTGCTCGGTCTGGCAGAGGAGCACGTATGGAAGGGCGGCGGCGGCAAGGCGCTGAACGGCGTGTTCTGCAATGCCAACATCCCGACCGAGGAAGTCTTCACCGCGCCCCACAAGGACATGGTGGACGGCACCGTGTGTTCCTCGAAGCCGCTGTCCTACCAGGGTTCGCTGATCGACGGCATCAAGGTGCGCTTCGAGCGCGGGCGCATCGTCGAGATGACGGCGGAGAAGGGCCAGGACGCCTTCCGCAACCTCATCGACACCGACGAAGGCGCCGCCCGCCTCGGCGAAGTGGCGCTGGTGCCGCATTCCTCGCCGATCTCGAAGAGCGGCATCATCTTCAACAACACGCTGTTCGACGAGAACGCCGCGAGCCACATCGCGGTGGGCCAGTCCTACACCGAGAACATCCGCGACGGCTCCAAGCGCTCGAAGGAAGAGCTTTCAGCGCTGGGCGCCAACTCGAGCCTCGTGCATGTCGACTGGATGATCGGCTCGGGCGACCTCGACGTCGAGGGCATTTCGGCTGACGGCACGGCCGAGCCGCTGATGCGCAAGGGCGAATGGGTGATCTGAGGCGCTAGAGGAGGCGGCCCTGCCTGGGGCTGTCCTCCCGCACCTGCACTTCACCATCGGCGAATTCGAGGCGCAGGGCCGCCCATTGCTTGACGTCGCCCGCATAGTGCACCGGCCTGCCCTTCTCGTCCCTCACCAGCGCAAAGCCACGCCGCAGCACCGACTTGTAGGACAGCGTGTCGACGAGCTTCGCCACGCCGTCAAAGCGCTGGCGCTGGAAGGCGACGAGACGCGACAGCGCCTGCGCGGCACGGCGCCCGGACAGATCGAGCGAGCGGCGCTCGTTGGCGATCAGCGTGCGCATCGGCGCCAGTGTCAATCGCGGGGCGACGCGGTTGAGGCGCGTTGCCTGTTCGCGCGTGTTGGCTTTCAGGGCCAGAACGAGGCGGCCCGATGCGGAATCGAAGCGCTGGCGCACCAGCGCGAGGATCTCGTCGGGCCGTGGCAGGGCGCGGGCAGCGGAGCGCACCCGGGTCTGGCGCTCGTCCATGTTGCGGCGGAGCGCACCCTTCATGCGGGCGTCGAGGCGGGCGAGTTCGGCGACAAGATCGGCACGCACCGGAACGGCCTTTTCTGCCGCAGCGGTGGGCGTCGGGGCGCGGAGATCGGCGGCATAGTCGATGAGGGTCGTGTCGGTCTCGTGGCCCACGGCGGAGATGACGGGAATGGCGCTCGCCGCGGCGGCACGCACCACGATCTCCTCGTTGAAGCCCCACAGGTCCTCGAGCGAGCCGCCGCCGCGCGCCACGATGATGACGTCGGGCTTCCGCGCCATGTCGTTGAAGCCGGCGATGGCGGCGGCGACTTCCGCCGCGCAGGTGTCGCCCTGCACGCGCACCGGCCAGACCAAGACGTGGCGCGGGAAACGGTCGTTGAGGCGGTGCAGGATGTCGCGGATCACCGCACCGGTCGGTGAGGTGACCACACCGATGAGCTTCGGCAAGTAGGGGATGGGGCGCTTCCGCGCGGCATCGAACAGGCCCTCGGCAGTGAGCTTCTTCTTGCGCTCCTCGAGCAGCGCCATGAGCGCGCCGACGCCGGCAGGTTCGATGTTCTCGATGACGATCTGGTAGGCAGACTTCAGCGGATAGGAGGTGATCTTGCCGGTGGCGATGACCTCCAGCCCCTCCTGCATCTTCGAGCGCAGCCGGCCGAAGCTGCCGCGCCAGATCACCGCATCGAGCTTCGCCCCTTCGTCCTTGATGCTGAAATAGCAGTGCCCGGAGGAATGCGGGCCACGGAAACCCGAAATCTCGCCCCGGACGCGGACGTGGCCGAAGGTGTCCTCCAGCGTGCGCTTGAGGGCGCCGGCAATCTCCGACACCGAGTATTCGCCGGCGTTGGAGGCTTTGTCCTCGATGATTTCGCCGGTTTCCGGGTCGTGGCCCCAGATGCTGGACATGGCAAATTCCGCGCTTTGATTCACGCGCATCAAATGCAAAAAGGCGGGCGAAAGCAAGGTCAGGCGCTCAACCGGGCGCCAGCGAGGATGAAGCCATGAACATTCTTCTGATCGGGTCCGGCGGCCGCGAGCATGCGCTGGCCTGGGCGATTGCCGCGAGCCCGCTGTGCGACAAGCTGTTCGTGGCGCCGGGCAACCCCGGCATCGGCCAGATCGCCCGCAACGTGGCGCTGCAGGTGACCGACCATCAGGCCGTGATCGAGTTCTGCCGGGCCGAGGCCATCGGCCTCGTGGTGGTCGGCCCCGAGGCGCCGCTGGTGGCGGGGCTGGCGGATGATCTCGCCGCCGCCGGCATCAAGTGTTTCGGACCGAAGAAATTTCCCGCCCAGCTCGAGGGCTCCAAGGGCTTCACCAAAGACATCTGCGCCAAACACGGCATCCCGACTGCCGCCTATGGCCGGTTCAGGGACAAGGCAGCGGCGCTGGCCTATCTCGACCAGCATGGCGCGCCTATCGTCATCAAGGCGGACGGGCTCGCGGCCGGCAAGGGCGTGACCGTGGCGATGGACATGGGCGCGGCGCGCGAGGCGGTGGAGGACATCTTCTCCGGCAAGTTCGGCGGGGCCGAATGCGTGATCGAGGAATTCCTCGAGGGTGAGGAAGCGAGCTTCTTCGTGCTTACCGATGGCCGGAACGCCCTGCCGCTCGCCACCGCGCAGGACCACAAGCGGGTGGGCGACGGCGACACCGGCCCCAACACGGGCGGCATGGGCGCCTATTCCCCTGCCCCCTGCATGACGCCGGCGCTGTGCGAAGAGGCGCTGGAAAAGATCGTGAAGCCCACCATCCGCGCGCTGCAGGAGATGGGGCATCCTTACGTGGGCGTCCTCTACGCCGGCCTGATCCTGACCAAGGATGGCCCCAAGCTGATCGAATACAATTGCCGCTTCGGCGACCCGGAATGCCAGGTGCTGATGATGCGGTTGAAGGACGACCTCGTCACCCTGCTGCTCGCCTGCTGCGACGGCACGCTCGACAAGGTCTCGGCGCGCTGGTTCGACGACGTGGCGCTGACCGTGGTGATGTGCGCCAAAGGCTATCCGGGCGACGTGGTGAAGAACACCGAGATCCGCGGCCTCGAAGGGGCTGGCGCCATGGAGGGCGTCGAGGTCTTCCATGCCGGGACGGCGGAGAAGGACGGCAGGATCATTGCTAGCGGCGGGCGGGTGCTGAGCGTCACGGCACGCGGCAAGACGGTGCGCGAGGCGCGCGAGCGGGCCTATGCCGCGGTCGACCGCGTCGACTGGCCGGAGGGCTTCTGCCGTCGCGACATCGCCTGGCGGGCGCTGGCGCGCGAGGAGACTCGCTGATCTTTGCGCATCGATGGGAGGCGGTGTAACGTCCGGCCCATGAGCACGCTCTTCCCCGGCACGCAGGAAATCCGGCACAGGCATGCCGGCGTCGAAACCTTTGCGCGCATCGGCGGCTCCGGCCCGCCGCTGCTGCTGATTCACGGCTTTCCGCAGACCCATGCCATGTGGCACAAGGTGGCGCCGGAGCTGATGAAGCGCTTCACCTGCGTGATGCCGGACCTGCGCGGCTATGGCTATTCCTCCTGCCCCGAGAACGACCCCAAGAACGAGGCCTATTCCAAGCGCGCCATGGCGAATGACCTGGTGGCGCTGATGCAGCACCTCGGGCACAAGCGCTTTGCCGTGGTGGGGCATGATCGCGGCGCTCGCGTCGGCTATCGCATGGCGCTGGATCACCCGGAGGCCGTCTCCTGCCTCACCGTGCTCGACATCGTGCCGACTCATGCGATGTGGCACAATTTCACCGTCCGGCTGGCGATGAAGACCTATCACTGGCTGTTCCTCGCCCAGCCGCACCCGCTGCCCGAGATGCTGATCGAGCAGAACCCGGTGGGCTACCTCGACTACACCATCGCGAGCTGGACGAAAGCGAAGGACCTTTCGGCCTTCAGCGACGAGGCGCTGTCGGAATACCGGCTGCATTACGCGACGCCTGAGCACATCCACGCCACCTGCAACGACTATCGCGCCGGCGCGACCTATGATCTCGCTGCCGACGTGGTGGACCACGCGGCGGACCGCAAGATCGCCTGCCCGACGCTGGCGCTGTGGGGAACCGCCGGCATTCCGAGCGAGACCGACGGGCCGCTCGAAACCTGGCACGAGTGGTGCGACAGCGTCGAGGGCCAGGGCATCGACTCCGGCCACTTCGTCGCCGAGGAAAATCCGCAGGCGGTGCTCGACGCGCTGCTGCCCTTCCTGGACCGCCATGCGCATTGACCGACAGCAGGCCTTCTCCGGCACCACCGCCTCAGACATCGATGCCGTCGCACTCGAGACCCATCTCGCGCAGCACATCGCGGGCTTTGCCGGGCCGCTGACGCTGGCGCGCTTCAAGGGCGGTCAATCGAACCCGACCTACAAGCTGGTGACGCCCGGCCGATCCTATGTGCTGCGGCGCAAGCCCTTCGGCAAGCTGCTGCCCTCGGCCCATGCCATCGAGCGCGAGTATCGGGTGACAGCGGCGCTGGCGGAGGCCGGGTTTCCGGTGGCGCGGCCGCTGCAGCTCTGCGCCGATGACAGCGTCATCGGGGCGGCCTTCTATGTGATGGAGCATGCCGAGGGCCGGGTGTTCTGGGAGCCGCAGGCGCCGGGGCTCTCCGGCGCCGACCGTGCGGCATTGTTCGACTCGCTCAATGCCACCATCGCGCAACTGCACGGGATCGACCCGGCCTCCATCGGGCTCGGCGACTTCGGCAGGCCGCAGGGATATGTCGGGCGGCAGATCAAGCGCTGGAGCGAGCAGTACCGCGCCTCCGAAACCGAGACGATTCCGGAGATGGACCGGCTCATCGCCTGGCTTCCGGGCGTGTGTCCGGCAGACTCGGGTGCGGCCATCGTGCATGGCGATTTCCGGCTCGACAATTGCATCGTCCACCCCACTGAGCCGCGCGTCATCGCGGTGCTGGACTGGGAGCTTTCGACGCTGGGCGACCCGCTGGCCGATTTCACCTATCATTTGATGCAGTGGTTCATGCCGGTGTCGGAGACGGGTGCAGGCGTCGGTTCGCTGCTGGGGCACGAAACCGATCCGGGCGTTCCGGCCATCGAGGCCTATATCGCCGATTACTGCCGCCGCACGGGGCGGAACGGCATTCCGGAGCTTTCGATCTACATGGCCTATAATTTCTTCCGGCTGGCGGCGATCCTGCAGGGCATCCTGGGGCGGGTGCGCGACGGAACGGCGGCCAATGCCGAGGCTGCGGCGATGGCGCGGCAGGTGCGGCCTCTGGCCGAGACGGCGTGGTCTTTCGCGCGGAAGGCGGGCGCATGAGCGGACCTTCGATCGGGCTGGCGCTGGGCGGTGGCAGTGCGCGCGGGCTGGCGCATATCCCGGTGCTCGAGGTGTTCGACGAGCTGGGGATCAAGCCGAAGGTGATCGCGGGCTGTTCCATCGGTTCGCTGCTAGGTGCGGCCTATGCCGGGGGCATGAGCGCGCGGGAGATCCGCGAGCGCGCCGAGTTGCTGCTGTCGGACCGCATCGGGGCGCTGAAATTCGCCTTCGGGCAGAAGCGCGTGAACCCGTTCGAACTGCTGGCGCTGCGCGGCCTCGCCTCGCTGCATGTGCATGGCGAGAAGCTGGCGGGGCTGGTGCTGCCGGAGAGCCTGCCGGCGCTGATCGAGGACTTGCCGATCCCCTTCAAGGTCATCGCCACCGATTTCGATGCGATGGAAGAGCGGGTGATCGAGCGAGGCCCGCTGGCCAAGGCGGTGGGCGCGTCCATTGCCATTCCGGGTGTCATCCTCGGCACGCAGTATGACGGGCACAGCTATGTCGATGGCTGCGTCACCAATCCGGTGCCTTTCAATCATGTGCGCGAGGGCATGGACATCGTGGTGGCGGTCGATGTCTCGGGGCGGCCGCGCGAGGCCAATGGGGCGAACCGCTCCAACATGGAACTGGCGGTGGGATCGCTGCTGATCCTGTTCAACCAGGTGGCCAGCCTGCGCCGGGAGATCAGCCCGCCGGACATATATGTCAGGCCCGCCATCGACAGCTTCTCGGGCGGCGATTTCTTCCGCATCCGCGAGGTGCTGGAACAGGCGCAGCCGGCGAAGGACCAGTTGAAGCGCGAGCTCGAGAAGCGGCTCATCGCCGCGACCTGAAGAAATCCTTCAGCAGCATTTTCGCCCGTTCTTCGCCGAGACCGCTGTAGACGTCCGGCGCGTGGTGGCAGGTCGCCTGCGAATAGAAACGCGGGCCGTGTTCCACCGCGCCCATCTTCTCGTCGCTGGCTGCGAAATAGAGGCGGCGGATGCGGGCGAAGGAGATGGCGGCGGCGCACATGGCGCAGGGTTCAAGCGTGACGAAGAGGTCGCAGTCGGTCAGGCGCTCCGAACCGAGGATTTCCGCTGCCCGGCGGATCGCCAGCAGCTCGGCATGGGCCGTGGGGTCCTTCAGTTCGAGGGTGCGGTTGCCGGCCCGGGCGATCACGGTTCCCACCTTGTCCGCCACCACGGCGCCCACCGGCACTTCGCCACGGGCTGCGGCGGCTTCGGCCTCCGCGAAGGCGATTTCGAGGGGGGCTGGCAGATTCAGTCGCATCGTGCCAATTGAGGCAATCATGGGTGACGGGTCAAGATGAGCGAATTCGAGGGTGAACGCATCGCCAAGGTGATCGCCCGGGCAGGCATCTGCTCCAGGCGCGATGCCGAGCGGCTGATCGGCGAAGGCCGGGTGAAGATGAACGGCAAGGTGCTGACCTCGGCCGCCACCAACGTGACGGGCAAGGACGTGATCCTGATCGACGGCCAGCCGCTGCCGCAGAAGGAGGCGACCAAGCTGTGGCGCTACCACAAGCCGGGCGGCCTCGTGGTTTCGAACCATGACCCCGAAGGGCGCCCCACGGTGTTCGAGAAGCTGCGCGAGCAATTGCCGCGCGTCGTCTCCATCGGGCGGCTCGACATCAACACCGAGGGGCTGCTGCTGCTGACCAACGACGGCGAGCTGGCGCGCTTCCTCGAACTGCCGGCGACCGGCTGGACGCGGAAGTATCGCGTGCGGGCCTTCGGGCACATCGACGAGGCCTCGCTCAAGAAGCTCGAGAAGGGTGTGGAGGTCGAGGGCGTGCGCTATGGCCCCATCGAGGCGCAGATCGAGCGGGTGCAGGGCGACAACACCTGGCTGACCATCGCCATCAAGGAAGGCAAGAACCGCGAGGTGAAGCGCATCTGCGAGCACCTCGGCCTGCAGGTGAACCGGCTGATCCGGACAGCCTTCGGGCCGTTCCAGCTGGGCGAGCTGCCGCGCGGCGGCATCGAGGAGGTGCCGACGCGGGCGATGAAGTCGTCGATCGGGGAAAAATTCTTCAAGAAGGAAGATGATGCGCATCGTCGGTGGAAAGTTCAAAGGCCATAGCATCGCCCCGCCCTCGGGCTCGGCGACGCGGCCGACGACCGACCGGGTGCGGGAATCGGTGTTCAACATCCTGGCGCACGGCATCGACGGGCTGGAGCTCGAGGGTGCGCGCGTGCTCGACCTGTTCGCCGGCACCGGGGCGATGGGGCTGGAGGCCGTGTCGCGCGGGGCACGCTTCTGCCAGTTCGTGGAAGAGAGCGCCGAGGCGCGCGGCCTCATCCGCAAGAATGCCGACGCGCTGGGGGTCATTGGCCTCGTCAAGATCTGGCGCCGGGATGCGACGTCGCTTGGGCCATGCGCGCCGCAGCCGGGTTTCGATCTGGTCTTCGCCGATCCGCCGTATGGCAAGGGGCTGGGCGAGAAGGCGCTGAAGTCGGTGATCGCGGGCGGATGGCTGAACCCCGCCGGCATCGTTGTTTTGGAAGAGTCGCAAAAGGCTGAGATTGCGGACATTGCGGGGCTGACACTGATCGACGAGCGCGGCTATGGCGACACGAAAATCCGCTTCTACCGGGGAGAATGACGTGAAGATCACGAAGCTTGAAACCTTCTGCAACGAGTTCGTCGGCTTCGTGCGGGCGACCAGCGACACGGGCGCTGAAGGGTGGGGACAGGTCTCGACCTACAACGCCGACATCACCTGCGAGATCTTCCACCGCCAGGTGGCCCGCCACGCGCTGGGTACCGATGCGCTGGACTTCGCCGACACGCTCGAGCTGATCAACGAGCGCGAGCACAAGTACCCCGGCTCCTACCTGCGCCGCGCCACGACCGGGCTCGACACGGCGCTCCTCGACCTGCGCGGCAAGCTGGAAGGTAAGCCGGTGACGGCGCTGCTCGGCGGCACGCCCGGCAAGCTGCGGGCTTATGCCTCGTCGATGAAGCGCGACATCACGCCGGAAGACGAGGCGCGGCGGCTGTGCAAGCTGCGCGACGACTTCGGCTTCGACGCCTTCAAGTGGCGCGTCGGTGCCGAATGCGGCCACGACCGGGACGAGTGGCCGGGCCGCACCGAGGAGATCGTGCCGACCGTGTCGCGCGCGCTGGGCGACGGCATGGCGAAGCTCGTCGACGGCAACAGCTGCTATTCGCCGAAGCGGGCCATCGAGGTGGGCCGTCTGCTCGAGGCCGAGGGGATCGGCCATTTCGAGGAGCCCTGCCCCTACTGGAAGTTCGACTGGACGAAGGAGGTGACCGACGCGCTGTCGATCGACGTGACGGGCGGCGAGCAGGACTGCGAGTTCACCGCATGGGAAGCCATGATCGGCATGCGCGCGGTGGACGTGGTGCAGCCGGATGTCATGTACCTGGGCGGCATGCTGCGCACGCTGCATGTGTGCCGCATGGCGGAGAAGGCCGGCCTGCCGGTGACGCCGCATGCCGCCAACCTGTCGCTCGTCACCATGTGCACCATGCACCTGCTGCGGGCCATTCCGAACGCCGGCAAGTATCTCGAATTCTCGATCGAGGGGGCGGACTACTATCCCTGGCAGTACGACCTGTTCCTCGGAGAGCCCTACCGGATCGAGGACGGCAAGGCCACGGTGACGGACGCGCCAGGCTGGGGTGTCGAGATCAATCCCGCCTGGCTGGAGACGGCGCAGTACAAGGTGAGCGAGGTTTAGAAGTCGTTCACGAGGCCTACCTTCGCCCGAACAGTTTCTCGATGTCGGCGAGCTTGAGCTCGATGAAGGTTGGACGGCCGTGGTTGCACTGGCCGGAGTTCGGGGTCGCTTCCATTTCGCGCAACAGGGCGTTCATTTCTTCTGGTCGGAGGCGGCGGCCGGAGCGCACGGAGTTGTGGCACGCCATGGTGGCGAGCACGTGGTTGATGCGGTCCTCGAGGCTGGTGGCAACGCCGATCTCCGCCAGTTCATCGACGACATCGCGGACGATTCCGCCGATGTCGCCCTTGGCGATGGCGGCAGGGACCTCGCGGACAATGACGGCGCCGTGGCCGAAAGGCTCCAGTACGAGGCCGCCCTGGGCCAAGACGTCGGCTGCCACCGCGAGGCGCTCTACGTCGACAGGATCGAGATCGACCACCTCCGGAACGAGCAGCGGCTGGGTTTCGATGCCCCGGCCCCCGCGCTCGCGCTTCAGCCGCTCATAGACGAGGCGTTCATGTGCGGCGTGCTGGTCGACGAGGACGAAGCCATCCCGCGTCTGGGCAACGATGTAATTGTCATGGATCTGGGCACGGGCGTTGCCGAGGGGATAATCGGGCTGTGCCTCTTCCTGGTCCACCAGGGGAGCAGAGGCCGGCGGCATGTTCATGGCCAAGGCGGCCTGCTTTTCCTCCTCGTCGAAGCCGCGGTGATTGAAGGGACGCGGCATGACGGGACGGAAGGAAGCGGCAGTTTGGCGCGACAGGCCGGTGTCGGGTGTGCGCTTGCCTGCCAGCGCATCGCGGATGGCGCCAACGATGAGGCTCCGCACCAGGGCACCATCACGGAAACGCACCTCTGCCTTGGCGGGATGGACGTTCACGTCCACCCGGTCGGGTGGGCAATCGAGGAACAACACCAGCGCCGGGAAACGGCCAGAGGGCAGCACATCGGCATAGGCGCCGCGGATGGCGCCGGAGATCAGCTTGTCCTTCACGCTGCGACCGTTGACGAACATGTATTGCTGGGCCGAGTTGTTGCGCGACCAGGTAGGAAGCCCGGCGTAGCCCCTGACGCGCACGCCTTCGCGCTCACGTTCGAAAAGCACGGCATTCTCCATGAACTCCGCACCGAGGATGCGGCGGATGCGCGCCTCCTCTGCCTCCTCCCTTGGCACGTCGACGAGGCGGCGCTCCTCGGTGACGAAGGAGAAGCCGACCTCCGGATGCGCCAGCGCCATGCGGCGCACCACCTCGGCGGCCTCCACCGTTTCGGTGCGGTCCGCCTTGAGGAACTTGAGGCGGGCGGGTGTGGCGAAGAACAGGTCCTTGACGTCGATCTCGGTGCCGAGGTTGAGCGCCGCGGGACGCGGCGGGATGAGTTGGCCGCCTTCCACCGCGATGACATGGGCATCGCCGCCGCCGCGCGGCTTCGAGGCGATGGCGAGGCGGCTGACCGCGCCGATCGACGGCAAGGCCTCGCCGCGGAAGCCCAGGAAGCGGATGTCGATCAGGTCATCATCGGCGAGTTTCGACGTGGCATGGCGTTCGACCGCCAGGGCCAGGTCTTCGGGACCCATGCCGATACCGTCATCGGCAACGCGGATCAGGCTCTTGCCGCCACCACGGAAGGCGACATCGATCTGGCCCGCCCCCGCGTCGATGGCATTCTCGACGAGTTCCTTCACCACGCTCGCGGGACGCTCGATGACCTCGCCCGCCGCGATGCGGTTCACCGTTCCTTCTGACAGCCGCCGGATTCGCATGGCGGCAGCTTAGCAAGCCAGAACGCAAGCGCGAAACCGCGTCTGCCGGTCATCCCCAGCCCAGGGACTGGCCTACTTCAGCCCCTCGGGCTTGCCCACAACCGAGACGACGAGGCGATCGGGGTGCAGCAGGCGCCTTGCCTGGGCCTTGACTTGGTCCAGCGTCACGGCATTGACCAGATCGTTGCGCTTCTGGACATAGTCGATGCCGAGGTTCTGCTGCTGCTGGGCCAGAAGCTGGTTGGCGATGGCGGAATTCGACGAAAAGCGGAGGGCGTAGGATCCGGTGAGGAAGGTCTTGGCATCGTCAAGGTCCTTCTGCGAGGGCCCTTCCTCGGCATACTTCCTCAGTACCTCGCGGGCGGCATCCAGTGCCTCGCCGGCCGACTCGTTCTTCGTCTGCAGCTGGCCAGCATAAAGACCGAGACGGCCCATGGGCGACAGGCCGTAGCTGACGCCATAGGT
>JAXMCT010000015.1:0-180737 GCA_046349235.1 Hyphomicrobiales bacterium | reverse complement strand
CCCCTTCTCCTGCATCAGGCGCGCGGCCTTCAGCGTGTCATCCACCGTGCCGGAGATCTTGTAGTCGAGGTATTCGACCTTGGGGAAGTGCTTCTGCCCCTGGTTCTCCGCCCGGTCGATGCCGCGGCGCACGTGGTGCCGGATGCCGCCGTTCTCCGGCATCATCCAGACATGGTCGACGCCACAGGCCTTCACGCAGGAGAGGATGCGCAGCACGATGTTGGCGCGGTCGGTGATCTGCAGGGCGGTCGCGTTGGCGATCACCCGGCGGATGTCACGCGCGGACACAGGATTGGCGATGATGCCAATGGCGCTTCCCATTCGTTCCCTGACGTTCTTGTTGTACGTTGCGGGAATGACCAGCAAGCCACGTGCCAAGCGCAATGTGAACTCACATTCTCGTCTTTCCGAGAAGAGCAGTGCAGCAAATTGTGCTGCGTTTGCGAAAGAAGCCTACAACGGGTGTGGCGTCAGGCGCCACAGGTGTGGCGTTTGTCCATCGGTAAAGCCTAGAGTGCGCGCGGCGGCAACGCCACGCCGAGACGCCGCATGCGGCGGTGCAGGGTCGTGCGGTCCACGCCCATCTGGCGGGCCGCCGCCGAGATGTTCCAGTTGGCGCGGCGCAGGTCGTCCTTCAGCTGTTCGATCTCCCGGTTGGTGGGAAAGTGATCAGAAGTCCGGGCGCTCTGGATCCCGATCTTGCGGAACACCTGCTCTGGCAGGTCGTCCACACCGATGCTGCCGCCGCTGGCCACGGCGCAGGCAAAATCCAGCACGTTCACCAGCTCGCGAATGTTGCCGGGCCACGGATATGCGGTCAGCACGTCGAGCGCCTCCTCGGTGAGCATGCGGGGCGTTCCGGCACCGCGCTTCTCCAACAGCTGAGCCACGATCCAGGACAGGTCCGAGCGCTCGCGCAGCGGCGGGAGCACGATGGTTGCGCCGTTGAGCCGGAAATACAGGTCCTCGCGGAAGCGGCCCTGGCGCACCAGCGTCAGCAGGTCCTGGTGGGTGGCGGCGATCACACGCATATCGACGGCGACCGGGCGGGAACCGCCCACCGGCGTCACCTCGCGCTCGGCCAGCACGCGCAGCAGCCGCGTCTGCGAGGAGAGCGGCATGTCCCCGATCTCGTCAAGGAACAGCGTGCCGCCATGCGCCTCGCGGATCAGGCCCTTCTTGCCCTTGGTGGAGGCGCCGGTGAAGGAATGGCTCTCGTAGCCGAAGAGCTCGCTCTCGATCAGACTGTCGGGCAGCGCCGCGCAATTCACCGGGATGAAGGGCCCGCGCGCGCGTGCACTCGACTGGTGGATGGCCTTGGCGAGGAATTCCTTGCCTGTGCCGGTCTCGCCGCTCACCAGGATCGACATGTTGGTGTTGATGAGGCGCGCGAGCTTCTTCAGGTTGCGCTGGACCGAGTGCTCCTCACCCGCCACGGCCTTGAGCGGCGGCGGCAGCTTGCATTCCTCCACCGGGGGCGGCGTGTGGCGCACCCGGATGGTGGCCGGCGGCACCACCTGGATGAACAGGCTGCGGCCGGTGGCGGAGAGCCGGATGACGTTGCGCTCGATGGCGCTGGTGGTGGCAAAGCGCGTCAGGCTGTCGATCTCGCAGTCGAAGAAATCCGAGAAGGGTCGGCCGAGTGCCCGCGTGGCGTCGCGCCAGTTGGACCGCATCTCCTCAGCCAGCAGGCTGCGGGCGTGCTGGTTGAAGCCGATGATGCGGCCGGAGGAGTCGAGCACCAGCACATATTCGGTATCGACCTCGGCCAGCGCCTGGTTGGAGGTGAGCTTGACGATCCAGCCGCGCGAGGAAGCGCGGATCAGATTGGCCGTCTCGATGCGGTGGGCGAAGTTCTTGACAATCTGCAGCGCCAGGAACTGGCTCGACTTCTCGCGCGGCGACTGGAGTGCGGAAATGTCCAGCACGGCGGAGAGGTTTCCGGTGGGGTCGAAGATCGGCGCCACGGTGCAGCTCAGGGGAATGTGGGTGGCGTCGAAATGGTCGGTCTGGTGCACGGTGAGCGCCTCGCCGGTGGCGATGCAGGTGCCCACGCCATTGGTGCCGGCCCGCGCCTCGTTCCAGTCGGCGCCGAGATAGAGCCCGGCCTCGCGCAGGTAGTCCGTCGTCGCCTCGTCGCCGATGTAGTCGACGGTGATGCCCTGGTTGTCGGTGAGCAGCAGCACATAGCCGAGCCCCGCCACCTGGCGGTACAGCGCCTCGACGCCGAAGCGCGCGGTGCGCAGGAGTTCTTCCATCGCATCCCTGTGTTCGCGGAGCTCGCGATCCTCGACGATGACCGCTGGGCGAAGCACGGCGGGATCAAGCCGGTGGTCACCCATGCAGCGCCGCCAGGAGTTGAGGATCAGCGCGTCGCGCGCGGCGTCACCGCCTTGGGCGACGCGGGCAAGCTCCCGGATATGCTCAACATGGGCGAGCGAGATGGGCCATTCTCCTTCTGAGAGGAGAGAAGTATCAGGTGAGGGAAATTGACCTGTCAAGGCAGGTGCTGTGCAATGCGGTCGACTTGCCCGAGACTTGGCATGGCACGTGCAGAGGCTTCGGAGCGGCGGAGGAATTACTTTCGCAGTTGCAACATGGGGAGAACAAATGACGCTCAAACGCATGATCGTCGAGCTCGGCATGGGAACGGATCTGCGCGGCTCCGACTACACCAAGGCTGCCATCCGGGCGCTGAAGGATGCGCTGTGGCACAATTCGCTGACCATCGCCCCCGCTCTCGGCAAGGCCCCGGAGGACATGCACGTGAAGGTACTGGTCGGTGTGCCGAGGCCGGACCTGGTCGACGCGGCGGCCGTGGCCGAGGTGCTGCCCTATGGCACGCGCGAGGTGGAGGTGGTCGAGGGCGGCCTCGAGATCATGAACGACGAGGGCACCAACCTGACGGTGACCGCCAATGCCGCGGCCATCGTCTACCTGAACCTGGAGGAAAAGTGATGGCCCTGAAGCGCATCATCCTGGAAATGGGCCATGGCAACGACATGCATGGCGGCGACTACACCAAGGCGGCGTTACGCGCGGTGCAGGACTGCATCCATCACTCCTCCCTGATCTTCCTGCGCACGCTGAAGATCGACGTTTCGGCGCTCGAGATCGAGGTCACCATCGGCGTGCAGAAGCCCGAGATGGTGGATACCGCGAAGGTGGCGGCGAGCCTGCCGGTGGGCAAGGCCACGGTGAAAGTGGTGAAGGGCGGCCTTGACGTGCCTGACGACGAGCGCGGCGGGGCGTCGGTCATCTCCACGGCGGGCGTCGCGGTGCGCGTCGACGAAAAACATCTGGGGGCTTGAAACAATCGGGCAGTCTCCATAAGCCCTGTGGGATGGAGACTGCCATGACCGCCTCGCCCCTCAGGATCGACAGCGCCGAACTCCGCCTGGTGCGGCTGCCGCTGCTCACACCCTTCACCATCTCGACCGGCACCATGCACGAGAAGCTGTTCCCGCTTCTCACCCTGCGCGCGAATGGCCTCGAGGGCTATGCCGAGGGGGTGATGGACCCCCTCCCCGACTACCTTGACGAAACCATTGCCGGATCGATGATGCTGCTGCGCGACGTGCTGATTCCGCAGCTGATCGGCAGGACCTTCGACAACCCGGCGGAGGTCGAGACGTCGCTTGCCCACTGGCGCGGGCACTACATGACCAAGGCCATGGTCGAGATGGCCTTCTGGGACCTGTGGTCAAAATCGCTGAACCTGCCGCTGAAGACGCTGCTCGGCGGCGAGCGCGATGCGATCGACGTGGGCGTGTCGCTGGGTATCGGGCCGATCGACAACACCATCGAGCGGGCGCAGAAGCATCTCGACCTCGGCTACAGACGCATCAAGCTGAAGATCATGCCAGGACACGACGTGGAGCTGCTGCAGGCAGTTCGCCGGGCGCTGCCCGCCGCCCACCTGACGGTGGACGCCAACAGCGCCTACACGCTGGCCGACATGGATGTTCTGACGGCTCTCGACGGCTTCGGCCTCGACTACATCGAACAGCCGCTGGCCTGGGACGACATTCATGACCACGCCGTGCTGCAAGCCCGCATGAAGACGCCGATCTGCCTCGACGAGTGCATCCGCACGGCCCAGCATGCCCGCAAGGCGCTGGAGAGCGGCGCCACCCGCGTCATCAACATCAAGGTCGGGCGCGTCGGCGGCTACCAGGAGTCGCGCCGCATCCACGATCTCTGCGCGGCCTGGAACTTTCCCGTGTGGTGCGGCGGCATGCTGGAATCCGGTGTTGGGCGGGCCCACAACATCCACCTTTCGACCCTTGCCAATTTCAGGAAGCCGGGCGACACCTCGAGCTCCAGCCGCTATTTCGCCAAGGACATCGTCAACGAAGCGCTGGAGGCGAAGGACGGCCGGATGCCGGTGCCCACCGGCCCCGGCATCGGCGTGACGCTCGACCGCGCCTTCCTCGACACGGTGACGGTCGCCACGGAGCGTTTCCCGGCATGATCATCCGCGATCTTTCCGGCATGGAGGAGTTCTTCAAGGCCGAGCAGCTGCAGCGCGACGTGTGGGGTGCGGATGACACCGAGGACCCCGCCGACCTGATGATGGTGATCCAGAACGAGGGTGGCCTCGCGGCCGGCGCTTTCGAGGGTGAACGGCTGGTGGGCTACGTCTTCGCCTTTCCCACGCGTGAGCCGCACGTGCAGCATTCTCACCGCCTCGCCGTGCATCCCGATGCGCGCGGCAAGAGCCTTGCACTTCGGCTCAAGCGCTATCAGCGCGACTGGTGTCTGGCCCGAGGCATCACCCTGGTGCGCTGGACGTTCGATCCGCTGCGCCACACCAACGCCCATCTCAACATCGCAAAGCTTGGCGCGGAGGTCTCGACCTACCATCCGGACTATTATGGCGTGATGAAGGGCATCAATGCCGGACTCCCGTCCGACCGCCTGCGCGCCGACTGGCATCTGGCCTCCGAACGTGCCGTGGCCTGCGCTGCCTGGGAACCAGGCTTGACCACAATGCCCCTGGCGGAGGATGCGCCGCGCGTGCGCATTGTCGCCGATCTCGACAGGCTGCTGGTGGAGGACTACGCCGCGGCTCTCGCCGCCCGTCTCAGCGTGCGCGAGAACCTCATGCAGTTGTTCGCCGAAGGCTACGCGATCCGCGGTTACGACGCGGGAACGACATCCTATCTCCTCCAACGCGTGTGACGGCGGTGCGGTTGCGTCCAACGGTTGCCCGCGTTTCTTCCAGCGCCTATGTTCCGCCGATGATCACAAAAACCAGTGCCAGACTCTCCGCCACATTGCGGGCTCTCGGCCTCGTCATGGCTTTTTTGCTGGGAACCGTGCTGTGCAGTGGCGCCATTGCCGGGGTGACGGTGACACCCGCGTCGAAAGGTTATGACATCGACGTCTCGGACCAGGCTTCTTCGTCGGAACTGCTCGATGCGATCAGCGATGCCACCGGCGTCACCATCAAGGGCCTGCCGGATGAAACCACGCTGGCCACCAACCACCTGCGAAGCACGACCCTCGAACGCGCCCTCCGGATGCTCATGCCCGGAACGAACTTCGTGGTGCGCTTCGGACCAGACAATGCACCAACCCAGATCATCTTCCTCTCGGAATCCCCCGACGACAATGGCGCCGGGAACAGTGAATCCGGGCTGGATGACGCCACACCGTCTGACCTTCAGGATCCCTCGACCGACGGTGGCGACATGCAGGGTAGCAGCAGCGATGACGACCAGTCGTCGCAGTGACAGGACAAGCAGGCAATCCACCAAGGGCAAAGGATCAACGGTGACGAAGGAATTGCTGTCGATCTTGAGGGAATGAGAGCAAACTGCCACAACATCGCTCTCTCAATTGAACCTAGCGGAAATGGGGTTCAATTCTGTGAATATGCGTTTCAATTGGCAGGACTCATTCGTGGCTGTTTCACCCCCCTCGATCGGCAAGGGAATTGCCCTCTCTGCCTTCTGCCTATTACTCCTCGGAATCATGCCGATTGTCGCGAATTTGCGCTCACAGACCATCGACGCTCTGTCATTTTCCTTTGCACTTTCAGTGTGGCAGGTGGTTCTTGCCCTGCCGATCTTCGGCATGGAGCTTCGCCTCGGAACCAGAGGAATTTTCGAGTCGAGGATGACGCCACGGACGCGCCGCAGAACACTTGGTGTGGCCGTGTTGACAGGCGCGATGTTTGGTCTCGCCACATATATGTATGTTCTTGGTGTCGAAAGGGCCGGTGCGGGAACGGCTGCTGTAGCGATCCAGGCCTACCCGGTCTTTGCAATAATCTGGGAAAGTCTTTTCTTGAAGCGCCGCAAGACCCCCATGGAATTGCTGTTGACCGGACTCATGATCGCAGCACTCTGCTATCTGGGAACTGGCGGGACATTTCAACTGGCTGGCATGTCGCCATGGTTCTTGGTGGCGCTGGGGGTTCCATTTCTTTGGAGCATCGCCCACGTAATCATCAAGGAAGAATTGGGACAGACATCAATCACTCCGGTTCAGGTGACGTTCTTCCGGGTGGCCATATCCACAGCCTTCCTCCTGGTCATGGTGACGTTCCTGGCTCCTCATGGCCTCACCACAGGCGTGGCCGCCATTCTACAGCCGATGTCGGCTCTGATGGGACTCGTCTATCTGCTTGAATTGATCGTATGGTTCTACGCCGTCCGACATATCGATGTGTCGTTGGCGAGTTCGATCACGACGCCCTGGCCCGCCCTGACTATGATCCTGGCCGTGCCTCTCCTTGGCGATGGGATTGCCCCCTACCAGCTCGTGGCTTTGCTCATAGTCGTTGCCTGCATCTATGCGTTGGCGCTCACTCGCTTGAGGAAAACGGCATAGCGCGCGGTCATGGCTGCGCGCCCTCCGTTACTTCAATGCCTCAGTCGACTGAGTCGGCGTGCTGCAGGCCTGGGTCAACACGGGCGTCGGATTGTTCGTCCCGGCCTTCCACGGCATGATGGTGATGAAGTTGCAGCCAGTCACCGGCGTCATCGAAACGATGCCGTCATACTTCGACGGCGTCTGAGCGGTATTGGCACTCGCCGGCGTGGGGTTCTCGTCATTCGAGAAGCCATAGCCCATGCCCATCTTCAACCCACTGGTAAGGGTGGCCGGGTTGTTGGGCTGGGTCATCATGGGAATGCACTTGCTGTTCTTGGCCGTGCAGTTGCCCGTCGTGGACGAAGGGATCTGCGCGGTGTGCAGCCAGCGCGAAAAATAGTTCTGCGAGACATCAGCGCCATAATACTGGCGCCATTCCGAAAGCTTCCTGGGCGCGGGATACCACAGGGCCTGATTGTTCCAGCAATCGTTCAACGTCGCAGTCCCATAGCATAGACCACTCTTTGATTGCAGGCCGCCGGCCACACCCCGGTTGAAAGCAGCGGATATCAACAGGCCCAGTCGTGCCACGACCTGGTTGTAGGTTGCCGCACCGCCATAGGGCGCCCACACGGCCTGCTGGGCGGAACTGAGAAGCGCGAACTGATTGTTGTCGCCAGGCTGTGCCAGTGATCCGCTGGCCGCGAAGACTTGCTCGGCTGGCGAGCCGCATCCCGCCGTCACCGCACCCGCCTGGCACAGCACCTGATAGGAGACCGGGCTGATCACATAAGCCACGGCGGTGGTCACCGGGTCCGTGAACTGGATGGCCTGCAGCTTTGTCTTGCCGGTGTAGCCGGGATAGGCACCTGCGCTGCCGGGGGTTGGCAGGTTGATGGCCTTTCCCGAGAAGGTCGTCTGCGGCAGGCCGCTGGCCGGTGGGATCATTCCCCCGGTGTTGAGTTTACCGGTCCAGGCGGCCAGGGCCGGTACGCCTCCCACGCTCGACGCGCCAGGGAACCACATGTAGTTGCTGATGAGGTTCTGGAAATAGCCCTGGAAGGCCGTGCTGTCGATGTCGGCAATGTAGTTGCCGGGGTTGAACAGCACGGTGCTTGTGCCCTGCTTGCTCATGAGCTTGCCGAAGCTGGCACGCACAGTGCTGCGATATGGGCCGCGGCCGGTACTCGCCGGCAAGGTGGTGACGAACTTGCTGTAGGACGAGAGTACCGCCGCCATATTGACCTGGCCCGTCGGGCTGAAGGAAAAGCCGACGCCCTGGTTCCATACCGGATAGGTGCTCCCGACAGCGGTCATCTGAGCTGTCACGTTCATCGGGAAACCGATGAAGTCAACTTGTGAGGTATCGATTGTGCCCGCGGTGGCGCTGGACCCGATCTCGCCGTAGGACCAGATCGGCATCGATCCGTTCACCAGCCATCCCGGCACCGGTGTCACCAGGTCGCCGCCATTGGCAGTCGAGAAATAGGCGAAGGGCGCCTGCCCGCCGGTCGATGTCTGGGCATTGCCGAAGATGCCGTTTGTCTGGGTGCTCGACGCGGTGTTGGCGCAGGCCGTGCCGAACAGCGGCGACGACTTGTTCACCTGAAAGAAATAGACGCGCGAGCCTGCAATGTTGGCAGGGATGTTGATGGTTGGACTGCCGGTCAGCTGGTAGCACGGCACCACACCGGCCCCGCTTGGCCCCGCCGTGCCCGTCGCCGGCGTCTGGTTCCAGCCGGTGGGGTTCCAGCCGGTGTTGTCCGAGCCGGCCGAGGCCCAGGTGCCGTCCGGCATCAGCACCACGAAGTCGCTCCCGATCTGGCCGAAGCCCAGGTAGTAGAACTTCGCATCCGCAGAGCTGAGCCCCGATTGATTGACAATCTGGAAGGACGCGCCGCCGGTGTAGTCCGTGGCAGACGCCTCAGGGGCCGCGATGGCACAAGCGGCGAGACCAATGCCTGTCATCCATGCTCGGTGCATGCGGCGGCGCTTCATCATGTATTTCCCCCAGTCATTGCAACGGAGTCCGCGGCGTTCACTTGCGAAGCCGCCAAACGGCATCCCGCAAGCGAAGATCAATGAGGGATGTGAAGATTCCATTATGCTGTCGCCGCGTCGCCAGAACGCGTCTTCATGTCGCCGTGCACGGTTTCCCGCCTGGCGCGCACCGACCACGACTTCCGCGATCCGGAGATCAGGTCCAGAGCTGATCAACAACTCCCCACTGATCCAGACAGGGAGAAGACTGGGTGGTGGGCCCACCAGGACTCGAACCTGGAACCAGACGGTTATGAGCCGTCAGCTCTAACCATTGAGCTATGGGCCCCCACGGGAGGGGATGGCTACAGCAATTCGCGGCGCTATGCTATAGGCTCCGATGATGGACCATGACCTCACGCCCGAAGCCGCCGTGGAGCGGCTCATTGACCTTTACCGCCAGGCCACCACCCGGCTCAAGGACTGCCTCGAGCGCTATTTCGACACCCGTGAGCCGCCCACAATTGAGGAGCGGCGCAGCTTCACCTATCCCGAACTCCGAGTCGAATACCGCTCCGGCGACGTGCAGCCTCGAATTGCCCGCGCCTATGCCAAGTTCCAGGGCCCCGGCACCTATGCAACGACGGTCACCCACCCCGAGCATTTCAGGCGCTACCTCACGGAGCAACTGCGCTACCTGGTAAAGGATTATGGTGCATCCATCTCCGCTGCGCCTTCCGACCAGGAAATCCCCTACCCCTATGTGCTGGACCAAGGCGACGACCTCGGACGCAACGACGTAACGGCCGCAGAGCTCACGCTGCACTTCCCGGCTCCCAAGCTCGCCCAGGTGGGCGATGAGGTGCCGGACGGCGACTGGGCGCATAGACCAGGACACCCGCTGCCGCTGGCACTGTTCGACGCGGTGCGCATCGACTATTCGCTGAAACGCCTGCAGCACTATACGGGAACCAGTTGGCGCGCCGTGCAACCATGGATCCTGCTCACCAACTATCATCGCTATGTCGACCAGTTCGTGAAATGGGGCATCGGCCAGCTGGGCATGGACAGTCCCTACGCGGCGCTGCATCTGCCGGGCGGCGGCAAAATCACCCGTGGCATGTCGGAGTCCGATGCGGTGGCGGTGATCGCCGGATCGCAATGGCACCGCTTCCAGATGCCGGCCTATCACCTGATGCGCACCGACGGGCATGGCGGCGTGACATTGGTCAACATCGGCGTGGGCCCCTCCAACGCCAAGAACATCACCGATCACCTCGCGGTGCTGCGCCCGCATTGCTGGCTGATGGTGGGCCATTGTGGCGGGCTGCGCCAGAGCCAGCGCATCGGTGACTACGTATTGGCCCACGGATATCTTCGCCAGGATCACATCCTCGACGAGTTGGTGCCGCCGGAAATTCCGATTCCAGCACTGGCCGAAGTGCAGGTGGCGCTGCAGGAGGCGGCCGCCCGCGTTACCGGCGAGCGTGGTGACGCGCTCAAGGAGCGGCTGCGCACTGGCACTGTGGTCACCAATGACGACCGCAATTGGGAATTGCGCTGGACGCAGGAGCTACGCCGCATCAATCTCTCTCGCGCCATCGCGGTGGACATGGAGTCCGGCACGCTCGCCGCCCAGGGATATCGTTTCCGCGTGCCCTATGGCACGCTGCTGTGCGTCTCCGACAAGCCGCTGCATGGCGAGATCAAGCTGCCGGGGGCGGCCAACGCCTTCTATGACCGCGCCGTGGGCGAGCACCTCCTGATCGGCCTCGAGACGATCGAGCAGCTGCGCGGCAACGTCGGCCAGCTTCACTCCCGCAAGCTCAGGAGTTTCGACGAGCCGCCCTTCCGGTGATGCCCCACTGGCGCCGCAATCTGCCGCCATCCAAACACCACCCGAAGGAGAACAGCATGAAACGCCTGAGTTTCGCCGCCGCCGCCATCATTGGACTTGTCGCTGCCATGTCCCCCGCTCTCGCCGAAGGAGGCAAAATGCCCCGCATCATTTCCCTCACTGGTCATGGCGAAGTGCGCAGCGTGCCGGATGTGGCCTATGTGACCTCCGGCGTCCTGAGCCAGGGAGCGACCGCCGCCGAGGCGCTGGCCGCCAACACCCAGGCCATGACCAGCATCTTCGCCGCGCTGAAGGATGCCGGGATCGAGGACAAGGATATCCAGACCTCGAACTTCTCAGTGCAACCGCGCTACGACTTCTCCAATGGCCAGGCACCGAAGCTCGTCGGATATGACGTGACCAACAATGTCACGGTGAAGGTGAAGAAGGTCGACAATCTGGGCGCGATGCTCGACAAGCTCGTGCAGGCCGGTTCGAACCAGATCAACGGCGTGTCTTTCGATGTCTCGAAACCCGAGGAAGCGATGGATGAGGCCCGCAGGCTCGCCACGGCCGATGCCACTCGCAAGGCCAAGGTCTATGCCCAGGCCATGGGAATCGAACTTGGCAACGTGATGCAGGTGAGCGAAGGCACCGCTGCGCAGCCGCCGATGCCGATGGTGCGCGGCGCCATGATGAAGGCCGACGCGGCAGCACCCGTCCCGATTGCCGCCGGCGAGCAGTCGATTGCGGTGGACGTGAACGTAGTCTGGGAGATCAAGCAGCCGCAGTGATTGCGCACCGGCACGGGCATGATAGTCTCGTCCCATGCCGGTCCTCGAACGCGATCCCTGGCGTGTCCAGTATTTCGAGACTGTTCAGTGTCCGGATCATGTCGCGATCCCCACCGACGACCCTGACTGCTGGACGCTGTTCCCTGGTCATCGCTGGATTTACGACAAACTTCGGGTTGCCGAGACGCAGGGGCTGACGGCAGGCCCGCATGGTGTTATTCCGCCGTCCTTCCCGGTGTTTTCCAAGCCCATCACCAATCTCAAGGGCATGGGTCTCGGCAGCCGCATCATCCGCTCGACCGAGGAGATGGATCATCACTATCGGCCTGGCCACATGTGGATGCCGCTCCTCATGGGCCAGCATGTCTCGACCGATTGCGCGGTCGAAAATGGCTGCATTGTCTGGTTGCGCCACGCCACGGGCCTGCCATGGGACGATGGCATGTTTCGCTACTGGACCGTTCATGGCGCGAGCTTTGCGGAGATCGCGCGGCACCTGGCGTCGTGGGTGGAGGCCAACATGGCCGGTTACAGCGGCATGATGAATTTCGAGACCATCGGCGGCACCATCATCGAAGCGCACCTGCGATTCGCCGACCAGTGGTGCGACCTCTACGGCGAGGGATGGGTGGAAGCTTTGGTGCGACTCTACGCCGAAGGGCGGTGGGTGTTCGAGGATGCGGAACGGCGCGACGGTTTCTCGATGCCGCTGTTCGCCCGCCACGGCCACAGCTTCCGCCATCCGCCCGAAGCCCTGCAGGCGGAGGTGCGCTCCGCGCCGGGCGTGCGGAGCCTGCAGATCACCTTCCATGAGGACAAGCCGCCGGAGGACCACGCCATGCCGCCGGGCGGCTTCCGGCTGGCGGTGATCAATGCGACCTCTCTGGACGCGGCCCGCGCCGCGCGGCGCCGGCTGGCCACGGCGTGGGATCCGGCGCTGTTGCTCGCGCAGGACTAGGTCTTCTTGCCGTTGCGGGGTTCGTCCACGTCACCGTCCTCGACATGGAAGCGATGCAGGATGCGGTGGAAGATCGGCGCCAGCATCAGTGTCGAAATGCCGATGAGCAGAAAGCCGGAGAAGATGGCGTAAATCGACGCGAAGATTTTGCCGCCGTCCGTCATAAGCGGGGTAAGAGGACCCATGGACGCGAGGATCATCGAGGCATTGGCAAAGGCATCGATCGCCCGCATGTTCTCGAAGTAGCTGTAGCCCAGCGTGCCGATCACCAGCGACAGGGCCACGAGGGCCACCGAATAGACCGCGTTGCGGGTGATGCGGCCGAGGAAAACCGACGGACTGGCAACCGGCTGGCGCCGGGACTCATAGTGCAGAATGCGCCGCATGTACTCTCCTCCCCACCCTGTGTCGCCCGATTTTTGATCTTCCGCAAGGCGGGAACTGGGCTCAGGGTGTCCACTTCATCGAGTTCACGGAGGAGCCGACATGAAACGTCTGAACCACAACGCCCGCGTGCTGGTCACTGACGGCGGCCGCGCCACCGTCTTCCGCAATGCCGGCCAGGTCGGGCAACCCGATCTCGTGGCCACCAAGTCCTATCATCAGGACAATCCGCCGAACCGCGAACAGGCCACCGACAAGCCGACGCGTGTCATGGAGAGCGTGGGCCAGGGCCGCTCTTCGGCCGAGCAGCCGGACTATCACCAGATGACCGAGGACCGCTTCGTCAAGGGCATCGCCGCCGACATGGCAAAGGACCTCGGCGCCGGCGAGTTCAGCGAGTTCATCGTGGTGGCCCCGCCCGTCGCCATGGGCGTCTGGCGCAAGGCGGTGAACCCGGCGCTCGCCAAGGCGACGCTCAAGGAAATCACCAAGGACCTCACCAAGCAGAGCGCTTCCGTCATCGCCGACAGCGTCGTCAAGGCGCTTGAAGGCGACTGAGGCCTCGGCTATCGGGACGCCATGAGCGACACGAAGAAAAGCACCGCGAAAACTCACGACCTGTTCGTGACCCGACTTTACCGGGCCGACAGCATTGTGCCCCAGAAGCTCACCAACGCCATCGAGGCATTGGCCATGTCGCTGGCCATGGACGATGGCGCAGGCCAGAAGTGGGCGGATAAATATGGCTATGCGGGCTATACCTCCTATGCCTCGCTGAACGACCTGCCGTGGCGCTTCCCGGAATTTGCCCGGCTGGTGAAGGTGATCGACAAGCACTGCCTGGCCTACGCGAAGGAACTGCACTGGGATCTGCGCGGAACGAAGCCGCAGTGCGATTCCCTGTGGGTGAACGTGCTGCCGGAGGGCGGTTCGCACACCTCGCACATCCACCCCAACTCGGTGATCAGCGGCACCTTCTACGTCGCGGTGCCGCATGGCGCCGGCCCCATCGTCTACGAGGACCCGCGCCTCGGCTTCATGATGGCCGCACCGCCGAAGCAGGCGAAGCTGCCGCCGAACCTGAAGCAGCATGTCTCGTTCAAGCCGGAAGTCGGCACGCTGATGCTGTGGGAAAGCTGGCTCCGCCACGAGGTGCCCCTGAACCGCGCCGAGGGCAACCGCATCAGCGTCAGCTTCAACTACGTGCTGGCCTGATCAGGAAAACACCCGCTCGCCCAGCTGGTCGACGATCTGCTGGCCCTTGAGGATGGCGTGATCGGCGGCGGCTTCCTCATCGGCGAAGCGGTCGGCGCGGATGAAGCGGTGCTCCTTCACCTCGCCGCCGATGGTCTTGGTGACAGTGCCGCAGGTCTGCCACTGGCCGCCCTCCTTGTAGGGCGTGGCGGCGATCACGAAGCCATTGTACTCGAGCGTGCGGCTGGATTTGGGGGCTGACGCCTCGCCGGAGGATCCGCCGCCGAACAGCTTCTTCAGGAATGACATGTGGGCCCAACTCCGTGTGACGCGAACCTGACGTGGAGCCTAGCCCCCGCCCCCGCCCCGTTCAAGCCACCCGCCCCTTCACCGCATTGGCGCGGGCCTTCAGCGTCACGGGCCTCCCCTCCTCCGCGCCGAGGCGCTGGCGCAGCTCCTCGCGGATCGCGGCCTTGACCTCGGGCGCCAGCGTGGCGGCGAGTGTGGCGACGCGCGGGCCGGTCAGGGTGATCGCCCACAGCGTCTCGAAATCGGGGAAGCTGCGCTCCACCGTGATCTCGCGGCTGTCGACGTCGCGGAGCCCGGAACCGTTCCACAGCTGCAAGAGCTTCTCGCGCCGCGAGGCGTCCCAGGACGGCGGCGGCACGGCGGGAAGCCCGCGGTCCTCGATGATCTTGTGCGAATGGTGGAAGGGAAATCCCTCCGGCCAGTCCCACATGTAGGCAGCGACGAGGCCGCCCGGCTTCACCGCGCGGACCATCTCGGCCACACCCTTGGCGGGCTCCGGCACGAAGGCGATGACGAGGGCCATCACCGCGGCATCGAAGCTGCCGTCCGCCGCCGGAAGCTCCATCGCATGCCCCGCCTCGAAGCGCGCCAGCGCCACGCCGGGCCGGGTGCGGGCGAAGTCGAGCTGCGCCGGCGACGGATCGATGGCGAAGATGGAAGCGGGCGCCGCGCGCTCGGCCAGAAGGGCGGTGAAGGCGCCGTTGCCGCAGCCGACGTCGAGCCAGGCGAGGTTGGGCCTGGGCGCCAGCCAGGACAGGAACTCCTCGCCCACCTTGCGGCTCCAGACGCCCATGTAGGTCTCGTAGGCGGCGCCATCGTCGAAGCGGATCTGCGGCTGGTCGGTCATCGGGGCGGTCTCCTGGGCGGGTTGTGGGGGCAGCCTATCACGCGCCGCGCGGCAGGCCATGGGGCATCCTTGGTGAGGGTTGCAACTTGTCCCTCGCGAGCAAGTGGGAGGCGCGGGCGCTGCCCGGCGCAAGCGTGCCAGCGTGTGAGGCTGGCGGTAAGGCGCTGGACAGCGCCCGCATCTGACAGGGTGAGGCCTTTGGAGGAGAGCTTACGCAACGCTCTCATCAGAGCGCTCCGCGTTGCCCGTAGGCGCGGGGGTCGTAATGTCCCCGGGTCTCCTCCTCGGCCCCCGGGAGCGACACCCACGTTAGGCGCCGCCCGCAGGCCTGCCCTCCACCCCGCCCGAGCTCACCGTCATGAGCAGGACCCCGATTGGGGGGAGTGGTGGACATATACCCTAATGTAGGAAAAAAGTCAAGAGGAATTTCGTCCCCTCCCGCACTCTCCTCTGCTCATCATGCCCGGGCTTGTCCCGGGCATCCTTTGTGCGCCCCCGAAAGGGATACGCGGGTCAAGCCCGCGTATGATGAGGTGTGGGGCCTCTGCCTTCATTACTGGGGTGCCTCTCCCATCCTTGTTGCCGTTACCCCGGCAAAGGCCGGGGTCCAGCTTCGGGCGGCCGTCACGTGGAAAGCTGGATCCCGGCCTTCGCCGGGATGACGGCAATACTGGTGTGGAGGAAAGCGGGGTCCCGGCTTTCGCCGGGAGGACGGTATAATGGTGGATGAAGGAGAGACGACGGCCTCTTGCAAAGGTGACCATCTCAATCGCAACTCAAAAAAAATGCCCGGGACGAGCCCGGGCATGATGACTGTAAGTGCGTCGGAACGTCGATCAATTGTCGAGGAAGCTCCGGAGCTTCCGGCTCCTGCTCGGGTGCTTGAGCTTGCGCAGCGCCTTGGCTTCGATCTGGCGGATGCGTTCGCGGGTGACCGAGAACTGCTGGCCGACTTCCTCGAGCGTGTGGTCGGTGTTCATGCCGATGCCGAAGCGCATGCGCAGCACGCGTTCCTCGCGCGGGGTGAGGGACGCCAGCACGCGGGTCGTGGTTTCGCGCAGGTTGGCCTGGATGGCGGCGTCGATGGGGAGGATGGCGTTCTTGTCCTCGATGAAGTCGCCGAGGTGTGAATCCTCCTCGTCGCCCACCGGGGTTTCGAGCGAGATCGGCTCCTTGGCGATCTTCATCACCTTGCGCACCTTCTCGAGCGGCATCGACAGCTTGTCGGCCAACTCCTCGGGTGTGGGTTCGCGGCCGATCTCGTGCATCATCTGGCGCGAGGTGCGCACGATCTTGTTGATCGTCTCGATCATGTGCACCGGGATGCGGATGGTGCGCGCCTGGTCGGCGATCGAGCGGGTGATGGCCTGCCTGATCCACCAGGTGGCATAGGTCGAGAACTTGTAGCCGCGGCGGTACTCGAACTTGTCGACCGCCTTCATCAGGCCGATGTTGCCTTCCTGGATCAGGTCGAGGAACTGCAGGCCGCGGTTGGTGTATTTCTTGGCGATCGAGATGACGAGGCGGAGGTTGGCTTCCACCATCTCCTTCTTGGCGATGCGGGCCTCGCGCTCGCCCTTCTGCACCATGGCGACGATGCGGCGGAACTCGGGGATCTGCAGGCCCGTCGCGGTGGCGAGTTCGAAGATCTCGTCGCGGATGACCTTGATCGAGTCCTTCTCGTCGTTGACGAACTTCTTCCAGCCGAACTTGACGAGGCGGCCGACGCGCTTCAGCCAGTCGGGGTCGAGCTCGTTCGACTGGTATTCCTTGAGGAACTCGGGCCGCGGCACCTTGTAGGTTTCGGCGAGGCGCATCAGGCGGCCTTCGAGCGCGTTGAGGCGCTTGTTGATGTCGTAGAGCTGCTCCACCAGCGCCTCGATGCGGGCGTTGTTGAGAGAGAGCGACTTCACCTCGGCGACGATCTCCTCGCGCAGCTTCTTGTAGCGGCGCTCCTGGGAGGGCGAGAGCTCGGTGCCCTCGGCCACTTCCTGGTCCTGCAGCTTGCGCAGCGACTTGTAGCTCTTGGCGATGTTGTCGAAGATCTCGAGGACCTTGGGCTTCAGCTCCGCTTCCATGGCGGAGAGCGACACGCCGAGGTCATCACCCTCGTCGTCATCCTCCTCCTCGACCTGCGGCTTGTCGAAATCCTCCGGGCTCAGCACGTCGCCGAACTCGTCATCCGCCGACGGGCGGCGCACGGCGGCGGCGGCGCGCTTGGCTTCGGCGCGCTTGGCCTCGGCCTTCTTCTTCACTTCTTCCTTGGGCGGAACGTAAGGGGCCGGCGTCTGCACCGGGCCCTGCTTCTTCGCATCGGGGCCGGCATAGGTGGCCTCGAGGTCGATGATGTCCCTGAGCAGGATCTTGGCTTCGTTGAGCTCGTCGCGCCAGATGATGATGGCCTGGAAGGTGAGCGGGCTTTCGCAGAGCCCGGCGATCATCGCCTCGCGGCCGGCCTCGATGCGCTTGGCGATGGCGATTTCGCCCTCGCGCGACAGGAGCTCGACCTGGCCCATCTCGCGGAGATACATGCGCACCGGATCGTCGGTGCGGTCGGCCGGGGTCTTGGCGGCCTCGACCTTGATGAGCGCCGTCTCGGTCGACTCGCCCTCGGCCTCGGCCTCGACCTTGGAGGCGAGATTCTCGGACTCTTCCTCGGACTCGACGACGTTGATGCCCATCTCGTTGAGCATCGCCATGATGTCTTCGATCTGCTCGGGGCTGGTCTCTTCTGACGGCAGCACGGCGTTGAGCTCGTCAAGGGTGACGAAGCCGCGCGCCTTGGCGAGCTTGATCATCCGCTTGACGGCGGCATCCGACAGATCGAGGATCGGCGAGTCCGAACTGTCGCCCGCGGCCTCGGGGGCCTCGTTGTCGGCGCCGTCGGCCTGCTGGTCCTGGTCGTCCGGGGCGGGTGCGCGCACTTGGGCTCGGGCCATGAAAAAGTCCTTGGAATTCAGGCGGGGGATGACCCGCCATAGCAGCGTTGTGATTCGGGGTCAAAAGCTAGGAACCGCGCGTTAAGCGCCGATTAACCCAGTGGTTGAACCCGGACCCGGTTTCAGGGCGCTTCAGTTGATGGCGTCAATCTGCCGGCCAGAGGCGGCGCCGAAACCCTCGATCTGGGCTTCCGACCCCGCATGGGACGACAATTGCTCGCGCACCGCTTTCAGCGCGTTCAGCTTCTCCTCCGTCGGGTCGGTCGCAAAGGCGGCTTCCGCCGCCCGCAGCTCCCGCTCGAGGGTAATGGTTTTCCGATGCAGGGCGATCATCTGACGAAGGCCTGTGCGGGCGTCATCTTGCGCAGCCCCGCTCCCAAGGAACCATTCGTTCAGCCGTTTCGCCTGGGCTTCCAGGCGGTCCAGCAAAGGACCCGAGCCCATTTTGGTCAGGTGGGCCTTGAGGTCCGTCCCGTCAAGTCCGGAGCCCAAAGCCGCGCTATCTATGATCTGGGTACGGAGCGAGTCAAGCTCGGGCACCGCCATTTCAAGGCCGGCGAACTCGTCGAGGAATTCGTGGACCAGCTCGGGGTGGTTGACCAGCGTCAGCACGATCATCCGCTCCCGCCGCTCTGCCCCGGCCTGGGGGCCGGGCTGGGCGGCAAGGCGGCGCAACCCCGCGGTCGGCGGCTGCTGCATGTCCCACGGCCGCATGTTGGGCTTGAATGGACGATTTCCGCCTGCATTTCCAAAGGCTTGCCGGCGATTCACGACTCTTTTTGTGAGCCCGGCCGGGGCGAACAGGCCGCGCAGCCTCTCGGCGAACTCGGCAAGATAATGCTTTTTCACAACATCATCGCCGATGGTGTTGAGAAGACTCCGCAAATCCTTCTCGAACTGGGCCCGGCGCTCGGGCGTGGAGCGGTCGTTCTGGGCCAGCGCGCGCTGCCACAGCATGTCGGCCAGCGGCTGGGCGCCATCGACCACGCTCCGCACCGCCTCCGGGCCCTGGGCCTTGAGGAGGTCGTCCGGGTCCTGGCCCTCCGGCAGCAGGGCAAAGCGCAGCGAATGGCCGGGTTCGAGCAGCGGGAGCGCCAGGTCGAGCGCCCGGTAGGCGGCCTTGATCCCTGCCCCGTCGCCGTCGAAGCACAGGATGGGCTCGGCCGCCTGTTTCCATAATATCCGGAGCTGGTCCTCCGTCAGCGCCGTGCCGAGCGGCGCCACGGCATGCGGCAATCCGGCGCGGTGCATGGCGATGACGTCGACATAGCCCTCGACCGCGATGATCGCCCGCTTCTCGTGGGCGGGGGCGCGGGCCTTGTCGAGGTTGTAGAGGACGTTGCCCTTGTGGAAGAGCGGGGTTTCCGGCGAGTTCAGGTATTTGGCCGGCACGTCCTTCGACAGGGCCCGGCCACCGAAGGCGATGACCCGGCCGCGCGGATCGCGGATGGGGAACATCACCCGGTCGCGGAAGCGGTCATAGGCGACGGGAATGTCATCGCCCGCGATGACGAGGCCGGCCTCCGCCATCTGCTCCACCGCGACGCCCTTGTCGGCCAGGTGGCTGCGCAGCGCCGAGCGGTCATCCGGCGCGAAGCCGAGGCGGAATTCCTTCTGGATGGCGGGGGCGAGCTGCCGGTCGGCAAGGTAGCCCCGGGCGCGCGAGCCGCGGGCGGCCTGCAGTTCCGCCTCGAAGAACCTGGCCGCCATCTCCATCACGTCATAGAGGCTCGCCCGCTGGGTTTCGCGCTCGCGGTCAGCCTCCGACATGACGGGCATCTGAAGCCCCGCCTCCTGGGCGAGACGTTCGACCGCCTCCGGGAAGCTCAGGCCCTCCTTTTCGACCAGGAAGGTGAAGATGTCTCCCGACGCCTTGCAGCCGAAGCAGTGGTAGCGGCCCTTGCGGTCGTCGACGTGGAAGGACGGCGACTTCTCGCCGTGGAACGGGCAGCAGGCCCAGTAATCCCCCTTCCCCGGATTGGACTTCCGCCGGTCCCAGGCGACCTTGCGGCCGACCACCGAGGAAATCGACACCCGGCCCCGGATGTCTTCCAGGAATGAAGGGGGAACGCGCATGAGCGACATGTGCGCCGTTTGGGCGGGGAGTTCAAGCGCGGGGGCAGCGTCATCCGCTGCTCACTTTCCACCCTCTCCTCGATCTTCACCTTGCCCCGGCTCGACCGGGGCAACCTTTTTGCAGGCCCCAGGAAAGGATGCGCGGGTCAAGCCCGCGCAAGGTGACGTCTGATCGGCCCCTAGCGCAGCACCGGCACGTCCGAGACCACCTCCTTGCGGCTCCTGAGGTGGCGGTAAAGGTGGCCCTCGATGCCGCGGAAGCCCCACAGGGTGAGATAGGTGAGCGCCAGGTAGATGATGCCGATGGTGATGAACATCTCGTAGGGCGCGAAGGTGCGGGCGATGACGACGCGGGCCGCACCCGTCAGGTCCATCACGGTAACGAGGCTGGCGAGCGAGGTCGACTGCAGGATGAAGACGACCTCGTTGGTATAGGCCGGGAACAGGATGCGCAGAGCGATGGGGAACTTGATGCGGCGCAGGATGGTGAAGGGGCTCATGCCCATGGCACGCGCCGCCTCGATGTCGCCGAGCGGCACGTTGCGCAGCGCCCCGGCGATGATCTCGATGGTGTAGGCCGCGGTATTGAGCGTGAAGGCGATGAGGCAGCACCAGTAGCCGTCGCGCAGCAGGAACCACAGCCCCGAAGCGCGCACCGCCTTGAACTGGGCGAGGCCATAGTAGATCAGGAACAGCTGGATCAGCATCGGCGTGCCGCGGAAGAAGTAGGTGTAGGCCCAGATCGGGCCGCTGACGAAGCGGTTGGGCGAGGTGCGCAGCACGCCCAGGGGAACCGACAGCAGGATGCCGCCCAGCACGGTGAGGACGGTCAGCTGCAGCGTCACCACGAGGCCGGAGAACAGGTCCGGCAGGCTGGCCCAGATCAGGTTGAGGTCGAGAGGGCCCAGCATAGCGTCAGCTCCTGCGGAAGCCGGAGGAGGCCCAGCGCTCGGCCCGGATGCGCAGCAGGTCGGAGACCGCGGTCATCGCGAGGTAAAGCAGGCAGGCCACGAAGAACACCGTGAAAGGCATCCTGGTGGGCGCCTTGATGAGGTCTGCCTGGCGGGCCAGCTCGGTCAGCCCGATCACCGAGGTGATGGAGGTGGCCTTGAGCAGCGTGAGCCAGAGGTTGCCCAGGCCGGGGATGGCCAGCCGCCAGGCCTGCGGCAGCTCGATGCGGAGGAAGACCTGCCGGTTTGACATGCCGTAGGCCTGCCCTGCCTCGCTCTGCCCCTTCGGCACCGCAAGGAAGGCCCCGCGGAAGATCTCGGTCGCATAGGCGCCATAGACGAAGCCGACGA
Organism: Hyphomicrobiales bacterium; assembly: GCA_046349235.1. Taxonomy (GTDB): domain Bacteria; phylum Pseudomonadota; class Alphaproteobacteria; order Rhizobiales; family Aestuariivirgaceae; genus Aestuariivirga. Next base: position 159,296 of record JAXMCT010000015.1, on the reverse strand, counting down.
CCAGCGTGCCCGCCATGAAGGCGTTGATGTCCACCCGCACGTCGCCGCCGCCCAGCGACAGCAGCCACTGCAGCAGCACCGTGCCGCCGTAATAGACGAGCAGCATCAGCACCAGTTCTGGAATGCCGCGGATCACGGTGGCGTAGCTTGCGCCGAGCCCGCGCAGCAGGCGGTTCTTCGACAGCCGCGCGAGTGCGCCCAGGATGCCGAGCGCCAAGGCCACCACCATTGCCGCAACCCCGACCGACAGGGTGACGAGCGCCCCGTCGATCAGCAGGTGGCCATAGCCCTTGAGGTCGAGGAAGGCCGGCAAGGCGCGGGATCAGCCGCCGTAGATGTCGAAGTCGAAGTACTTGTCGTTGATCTGCTTGTAGGTGCCGTCGGCGCGCATGTCGCGGATCGCCTTGTTGATGGCTTCGAGCAGGTCCTTCTCGCCCTTCCTCACGCCGATGCCCTCGCCCTTGGAGCCGAAGGCGGTCTCGGGCCAGGTATTGCCGACGCGCTCGAAGTCGTCCTTGGCGTCACCCGCCAGCAATCCGTTCTTGAGCAGGATGAAGTCGTCGAAGCGGGCATCGACGCGGCCAGCCGTGGCGTCGAGGTCGGCGCTTTCCGAGGTGTCGTAGACGACGATGACGGCCTGCGGCCAGGTCTTGCGGGCGTAGCTCTCGTAGCCGGTGGAACGCTGCACGCCGATCTTCTTGCCGGCCAGCGTCGCAGGATCGACATAGCCGTCGGCACCGGCCTTGATACCGGATGTCTTGTTGGCCACGAGGCCGGTGGGGCTCTGGTAATAGGGGATCGAGAAGTCGATCTTCTCCTCGCGCTCCGGCAGGATGCCCATGGACGCGACGATCACGTCGTACTTCTTGGCGATGAGGCCGGGAATCATGCCGTCCCAGTCCTGCTTGATGATCTCGCACTGTGCATCGATCTTAGTGCACAGCGCCTTGGCGAAGTCGACGTCGAAACCTTGCAGCGAGCCGTCTGCCGCCACGAAATTATAGGGAGGATAGGCACCCTCGGTGGCGATCACGAGCTTCTTCTGCTCGGCGGCGGAAGGGCCCGCCAGCACCGCCAGCGACAGCGCGACGGCGACGAGTTTCAACAGGTTCATATGCGCAATCCCTTGGTTTCGTGCCAAAGTTAGCCACCGATTGTGACGGTTTGTCCATAGCCAGCTTTTCGGGCAAACAGGCACCATGCTGATCGTCACCTACAATGTGCAATGGGGCATGGGCCGCGACCGCCGGATCGACCTCGGCCGCATCGCCGCGACTGTCGCGGCGGCAGATGTCATCGCGCTGCAGGAAGTGGAGCGGAACTGGCGGCCGCAGGACTGGCCTGACCAGGCGGAACGGCTGGCCGCCCTGCTCCCGGGCTGCGACTGGGTCTATGGCGCGGCGGTGGACCTCGCAGGCGGCCGGCCCGGCCTGCGCCGCCAGATCGGAAACATGGTGCTGTCGCGCAGGCCGGTCGAATCCGCCCGGACCCTGCCGCTGCCCGCACGCCCGGTCGCGGGACATGTCAATGATCAGCAGGCGATCACCGAGGCAGTGACCCAAGGCCTGCGCATCTACAATACGCACCTCAATTATCTGGAAGAAGACCAGCGCCTGGACCAGGCCGCCCGACTGCTCACCCTCATCGCCGAGGCGCCGGAGCGTGGCGGTGCGGTGACCGCCCCGGGCCGGACCGCGCTCGGCCCGGAAGACGAGTGGATCGTGCTGCCGGACGGCAGGTTCCCCACCATGCCAGAGGACGCCATCCTGCTCGGCGACTTCAACTGCATGCCCGGATCGCCGACATACCGGACGATCCGGGCCGCAGGCTTCGCTGACGCTCTGGAACTGGCAGGACTGGCACCGCACGAGGGCGTGACGTTTCCAGGAAACGCCCTGCCGCTACGTCTCGACCACATCTTCCTTGGGGCCACGCTCGCCCCGCGCTTCCGCCGCGCCTGGATCGATGCTGAGGCAGATGGCTCCGACCACCAGCCGGTGTGGCTTGAGCTATCCTGAGGCATTCGCCAGCAACATGACGCTCTTCGCTGCGCGGCACTGGCAGCGCGGCGGTTCGCCGCTATGGTCCGGCCAATGAACTCCCACAAGCCGGTCTGGCTTCTCGTCGCACCCGTCATCTTCCTGCTGCTGTGGTCGGGCGGATTCTCCGTGGCGAAACTCGGCATCACCCATGCCGAGCCGCTGAGCTTCCTGTCGGTGCGCTATGCCTGCGTCTGCGCGTTGCTGGCGCCGCTGGTCATCATCATGCGGCCGCCGCTGCCGCAAAGGCTGATGGACTGGGTGCACATCGCCATCGTCGGCTTCCTCATCCAGACGCTCTACTTCGGTCTCTCCTACATCAGCTTCAAGGCGGGCGTCTCGGCAGGAGGCGTTGCCATCATCGTCTGCCTGCAGCCGATCCTGGTGGGCCTCGTGGCGCCGCGCTTCACCGGCGAGACTGTGAGTCTTCTGCGCTGGGCCGGCCTGGCGCTGGGCATGGCGGGCGCGGCCACCGTCATCATGTCGCGCTCCAGCGTCGAACTCCAGCATCCGCTGGGCGTCGCCGCGGCGGTGGGCGCGCTGTTCGCCATCACCGCGGGAACACTGTGGGAGAAGCGCTTCGGCAAGACCTACCACCCGGTGGTTTCGAATTCGGTGCAGTATCTCGCCGGCCTCGCCGGCGTGCTGCCGCTCGCCATGCTGTTCGAGAATTTCCAGTTCACGTGGAACCTGCCCTTCGTGGGCGCGCTGGCCTATCTGGTGATCGGCAATTCGCTGGTCGCCATGTCGCTGCTCCTCGCCATGATCCGGGCGGGCGAGGTGAGCCGCGTATCCTCGCTGTTCTACCTGGTGCCGCCCATCTCGGCGCTGATGGCCTGGCCGCTGCTGGGCGAAGAGATGCCGCCGCTGGGCTGGGTGGGCTTTGCGCTCGCTGCCGCAGGCGTCATGCTCGCCCGGCGATGACGCTTGATCCGCCGCCACAACGCATCCAAACTGGCGTGGGGAACGTAGACAACCGACTTTTCAAGGAGACGACGATGTCAATCGCATATACAGCTCACGCCACGTCGACCGGTGGCCGCGACGGCCACGGACGAACCGATGACGGGAAGCTCGACGTCCAGCTCTCGCTGCCCCGGGAAATGGGCGGCGACAACAAGGGAACAAATCCGGAGCAGCTCTTTGCCGTGGGCTACTCCGCCTGCTATCTCGGCGCCATCCGCTTCGTCGCCGGCAAGGAGAAGGTGGTGATCACGCCGCAGGCCTCCGTCACCGCGCATGTGGGCGTCGGCCCGCGCGAGGACGGCGGCGGCTTCGGCCTGGAGGTGGCGCTCGACGTCAATCTGCCGGGCGTGGACAAGGCAATCGCCGAAGACATCGCGACGAAGGCCCACGTGGTATGCCCCTATTCCCACGCCACCAAGGGAAACATCAAGGTGACCACCAAGATCGTCTGAGTGCTGAACTGGGCAAAGGCAATTGCGGGGCTGCATGGCGGCTCCGCATTTTTCTTGGGGTGACGATCCCGTCGCCCGGACCTAGCCTCGATCCATGATGGAGCAACCGACATGGCCCTGACCGACCGCAAAGTGATGACCTTCGACGTCGTCGGAACCCTGATCGATTTCGAGACCGGCATCCTCGACTACGTGCAGGGCAAGGCGAACGCGGCGGGCGTCACGCTCACCGACAAGGCCATCCTCGAGGCCTATGCGGTGGCCGAGGACCGCCAGCACCACCAGACGCCCCGCCTGCCCTTCCCCTCCATGATGGCGCCGATGTACCACGAGATGGCGGAAGTGCTGGGTCTGCCGGATTCCAATTCCGATGCCGAGGAGTTCCGCCTCTCCATTCCGCACTGGCCGGCCTTCGCGGATTCAGTTGCCGCGCTGAAGCGATTGAAGCGGCGCTTCCACCTCGTCGCCATGACCAATTCCGACGACTGGGCGCTGTCGCATTTCGCCAGGACGCTGGACAATGCCTTCGACGACCTCGTCACCGCCGAGATGGTGGGCTGGAACAAGCCTGACCCGCAGGTCTTCGCCTTCACGCGCGGGCGGCTCTCGACGAGGGGCTACGTGTTCTCCGACATCCTGCACGTGGCGCAGAGCCAGTACCACGACATCGCGGTGGCCTGCCGCCTCGGCTACCACACCTGCTGGATCGAGCGGCGCAAGGGCAAGCAGGGCGCCGGCGCCACGCCCATGGTTCAGAAGGTGGCGATTCCCGACTATCACTTCGGCAGTCTCGTCGAACTGGCGGATGCGGTGGACGCGGGGAAGTAGGGACACGTCCGCATAGGTTTGCGGAGACCATTCGTTTTTGCTTTTGACTTTTTTCCTGTGTTGCGTCGCACGGCAAGCGGAATGCTTTGTGCCGATTGAGATGGTGCATCTGTTTTCTTTGGCCCCGTCCAGTCCCTGACCGTTGCCTCGGCGCAGATCAGGATCGAGCTTCGGGCAGCGCCCCCTCGTCAGATCAATAGCTGCACCTGCGGGGTGACGGCATGAATAGCTGCCGCTAACCCTTTGACAGCGACTTTCCGTAACGGTAGATATTTCTACCAGAACGTGTCTCTCGTTCAGATGGAGGAATGACGTGCTGGCCCCTGCCGAAGCCTCTGATACCCATACGCTGCTGCTCAGCAACGATCCTGTCACGCCATGGAATGTCGTGGTCGGCATACTCCGGAATGTGTTCGGCATGACCCCGGAAACGGCGGAGGCGGTGACGCGCCGTGTCGACAAGGAGGGATGCGCCAAGCTGGGTCCCTATCCTGCCAGGGTTGCCGAAGCGCTTCTCGCCGCGGCGATCGCGGGGCGCGGCGGGTTTCCCCTCGACCTCCGGATCATGGGGGATGAGGACGACCAGCCGCGTTGTGCCTTCTGCGAGCGGCTGCTGCCGGAGAGGCAGCGGCGATTTACCCAGGGCAAAGCGACCATCTGCCAGGACTGCCTTGCCGTCGGCGTGGCACAGTTCAGGACAGACAGCGGCGCGCGCCCGAACTTCGGTTACGCCTTCGAGGCACTGGCATGGCATTTTGCCGGGATTCCGAAAAACATGATCGCCTCCACCGCGCGCGGCTTTCCCGGCCACATGCGCGCCGACGTGCAGACGGCGGTCAGCACCTGTTTCTCCCGGCCGGAAAGCATCATCTATGGCGTCCACGAGGAATATCGCTACGAGACATTGACCTTCGCCAAGCTCATGTCGCAGAGCCGCTCACCCTCGATGATCGCGCAAGCGGAATACGAGGACCTCGACATCGGCAGCGACGTTCCCGTGAAGTGCCTGAGAAATGGCTTCTGGTTGCTGCACGAGGGCGACATGCCTTTCGTCGTGCTCCTGTCCGAACACCGGGAATTTGAGCGGGAGCTGCAAATCCGCGTGGAGATCGCAACGCCCATCGGGGAACCGGGTCGCGCGCTGACGGAGCGCTGCTTCAGGTTCATCGAGGATGAAGTTGAGGCAGCGCGCAGCTATCGCGGCAAGGTGCTGTCCTTCGAAGCGAAGGGGAAGTATCGCGGCCAGTCGGGCGGTATGATGGTGCACCGCCTTCCACTGGTGTCACGCGATGACGTGATCCTGCCCGAGGACACGATCGCGCTGCTTGACCGCAACCTCCTCGACTTCGTCGCGAACCGAGAGAAGCTGCGGGCTCTCGGCCAGCCGACGCGCAAGGGCATCCTGCTCTATGGCCCGCCCGGCACGGGCAAGACGCACACAATCCGCTATCTTGCACATAATCTGCCCCATCACACGACCCCGCTGATCACCGCACAGCAGGTGGCGAAGCTCGACCAGTATATTCTGCTCGCCCGTCTCCTGCAGCCTGCCATGGTGGTGATCGAGGACGTGGACCTCATTGCCCGCCAGCGCGAGAACATGAATGGCCCCTGCGAAGAGTCGATGCTGAACGAGTTGCTGAACGAGATGGACGGCCTGAAGGGCGATGCCGACATCATCTTCGTGCTCACCACCAACCGGCCAGAGCAACTGGAAGAAGCGCTGGCGGGGCGCCCTGGCCGTGTGGATCAGGCCATTGAGATCCCGCTTCCGGACGGCCAGTCCCGCGAGCGGCTCATCCGGCTCTATGGCGGAAATCTCGAATTCGGCGACGCGGTGGTGGCGGACGCCGCTGCCCGCACGGAAGGCATGAGTGCGGCCTTCATCAAGGAGCTGATGCGGCGCATTGCACAGGTGACGCTGGGCCGGGAGGGAGGCTCTGTCACCACGGCCGATGTGTCGCACGCCGTTGATGACATGCTGTTCTCCGGAGGCAAGCTCAACGCGCGTCTGCTCGGAGCGGAGGTCGCCTAGGGCCGGGACTCAATTGCGCCGGTACGCGATGTTGTGATGAGCAACGGGGAGATAACTGGATACATGTGACGCCGCGTGCGTTAGGGGCCTCGGCCCCTCACCTACCCCAACTTCGTTGGGGCCCCCTCCTCTCCCGCTGTGCGGGAGAGGACGAGTTGGTGTCTAACCCAGCAGGCCCTTCACGATGCCGCCGGCTTTGCCCATGTCCATCTGGCCGGCAAACTTCGCCTTCAGCTCGGCCATGACCTTGCCCATGTCCTTGACGCTGGTGGCGCCCACCGACTTGATGATCTCGGCCACCGCCGCCCTGGCCTCGTCGTCGCTCATCTGCCTGGGCATGAAGGACTGGATGACGGCGATCTCGTCACGCTCGTTCTGGGCGAGTTCGGGGCGGTTGCCCTGCTCGTAGGCGGCGACCGAATCCTGGCGCTGCTTGACCATCTTGGCGAAGAGCTCGGCGAGGCCGGCATCCGAGGTCAGGGCCGAATCGTGGCCATCGGTGCGGCTGTTGATGTCCTTGTCCTTGATGGCCGCCTGCATCAGCCGGAGCGTGCCGAGGCGCTTCTTGTCGCCGGACTTCATCGCTTCCTTGACTGCCGCCATGATATCGTCGCGCAGGGCCATTTTGCCGGTTCCTCTCGAAAACAGGGGGATAAGGGCCTCATCTAGGGCGGATATCGCTGCACCGCAACCTTGACGGCCCGCCCCCCTTCCCCTAACCAGCCTCAAATCCCCGGGAGTCACCCATGCCTACGCCGAAAAAGCCTGCCAAGGCCAAGTCGCCCGCACGCCCGAAGTCACCCGCACGCCCCCAGTTCGGCGACTGGGACCAGCCCCGCGTGACGGCGCTCCTGGTGCTGGCGGACGGCACGGTGATCGAGGGCTTCGGCATCGGGGCCGAGGGCGAAGCGGTGGGCGAAGTCTGCTTCAACACCGCCATGACCGGCTACCAGGAGGTGCTGACCGACCCCTCCTACGCGGGCCAGATCGTCACCTTCACCTTCCCGCATGTCGGCAATGTCGGCACCAATGACGAGGACATCGAGACGACAAATCTGGCGGCCCATGCCGGCGTCGTCGGCTGCGTCATCAAGGAAGCCATCACCGAGCCCGCCAACTACCGCTCGGCCAAGCACTTCGACAAGTGGCTGAAGGCCCGCAACATCATCGGCCTCTCCGGCATCGACACGCGCGCCCTCACCGCCCGCATCCGCGAGCACGGCATGCCGAACGGCGTGATCGCGCACAATGCCAGGGGCAAGTTCGACCTCAGGAAGCTGAAGAAGATGGCGGCTGACTGGCCGGGCCTCGTCGGCCTCGACCTTGCCAAGGACGTCTCCCTCACCCAGCGCATGCACTGGGACGAGAAGCTGTGGGACTGGAAGGACGGCTACCAGCGGGCCACCTCGTCGCCGTGGAAGGTGGTCGCCATCGACTATGGCCTGAAGCGCAACATCCTGCGCTGCCTGACGTCCGCCGGCTGCGACGTGACGGTGGTGCCCGCCACGACGAAGGCCGAGGACATCCTCGCCATGAACCCCGACGGCGTGTTCCTGTCCAACGGGCCGGGCGACCCGGCGGCGACGGGCGAATATGCCGTGCCGGAAATCCGCAAGCTGGTGGACTCGGGCAAGCCCGTCTTCGGCATCTGCCTCGGCCACCAGATGCTGGGCATCGCGCTGGGTGCGAAGACCGTGAAGATGCACCAGGGCCACCATGGCGCCAACCACCCGGTGAAGGACTTCACCACCAACAAGGTCGAGATCGTGTCGATGAACCACGGCTTCGCGGTGGACCGTGACTCGCTGCCCGACAACGTGGTCGAAACGCATGTCTCGCTGTTCGACGGCTCCAATGCGGGGATCGCGCTGAAGGACAGGCCGGTGTTCTCGGTGCAACACCACCCCGAGGCCTCGCCCGGCCCGCAGGACTCGCATTACCTGTTCAAGCGCTTCGTGGGATACATGGAGAAGGCGAAGGGGTGATCGGTCTTCTCCCGCTCCTTCGGCGGGAGAAGAACGGACACGTTGCGGAACGCAACGGGGAGATGAGGGGACGAAAGTCACCTCATCGCATCTGAGCCCGCGTCCCCTCACCTCCCCCATGCTGCGCATGGGTCCCCTTCCTCTCCCGCGTTGCGGGAGAGGACAATCCGTGTAGTCTCCGCCTTCTTTGTCTCACCTCGGGAGTCTCACTTGGGCCGTCATTCCACCAGCTACCGCATGAACCGCGTCTTCCGCCCGGACCGGGCCGCGCTCGTGGTGCCGATCGACCATGGGCTGGTGTGGGGGCGCGTGAAGCAACTGGAGGCGCCGGTCGAGGTGATGAAGCGGTTCCTCACGGAGGACGTGACGGGCTTCATGGTGTCGACCGGCATCGTCAAGGCTTCCGAGGTGGAGATGGCGGCGGCCCCGCAGATGGCGCGCATCCTGGCGATCGATGCCTTCTGGCCGACGTCCGCCCCCGCCACCGGCACCGGCACGCTGGTCGCCTCGGTCGAGGACGCGGTGCGGCTCGGCGTCGACTGCGTGAAGCTGCTGCTGCCATGGAACGTCAACGATGCCGAGAAGGTGCTCTATTGCCAGCGCATCGGCACAGTGGTGTCGGAAGCGGCGAAGTGGCAGATGCCGGTGATGGTGGAACCGGTGTTCCTCAACACGCCGCGCAGCCCCGAGATCGTCGAGGCCGAGTTGGAGGTGGCACGCGTCGCCTATGACCTCGGCGCCGACATCATCAAGATCACCTTCCCCGGCCCCGATGCCACGGCGAAGCTCTGCGCCGAACTCGACATTCCCATCGTGGTGGCCGGCGGCCCGTTGAGCGGCGACGCGAAGTCGACGCTGAAGGACGTGACCGACGCCATCGCGGCGGGCGCCCAGGGCGTGGTGGTGGGCCGCAAGGTGTGGCAGCGGCCGGAAGACGAGACGAAGTGGCTCATCGGCGAGATGGCGAAGGCGACGCGCACGGCCTTCACGCGCCGCTGGTAGCCGCACCGTGATCGCCTGCGGCCTCGACATCGGCAGCACCAACCTGAAGGTCGTGCTGGCGGGCGAGGACGGGCGCACGCTGTGGGTCAAGTCGGTGCCGACGCCGCATGTCAATGACGGGCTCGGCACCACCACCGATGCGACGGCGCTGATGGTTCTGCTGGAAGAGTTGGTAATCGAGGGCTGGCGCGCCGTGGGCGGCGGCAAGCCACTGGCCGCAATCTCCTCATCGGGAGTCGGCGAGGATGGCGTGTGCGCGGACGCAGACATGCGCTCGCTCGGCCTCGTCATCGCGTGGAACGACAAACGGGCGCTCGCCGAGGTGGCGCGCTTCCGCGAGTGCTTCAACTTCACCCGCGTCGACTTCCATTCGACGGCAGGCAAGTGGATGTGGATGCGCAAACACCGTGCGGCGGAGATCGGCGGCGCGAAGCACTGGATCGCACTCGCCGACTATCCTTGTGCGCTGTGGTGCGGCCAACCCTTCATGAGCGAGACGCTGGCGGCGCGCACCGGCTGCTACGACCTCGTGAACCGGTGCTGGAGTGCGGAGGCGCTGGGTTTTGCCGAAGCGCCGCCGCTGCCGCGCCTGCTGCGCACCGGCGAGATCGCCGGCACTGCCGGGCCGGGTCGGCTGCGCGAAGCAGGTGTCGTCTCGCCCTCCACCCTGCTGGTGGCGGGCGGGCACGATCATCCCATCGCGTCCTCCGCGATCCTCAGGCTCAACGGCGAGGCACGCATCGACTCGCTGGGCACCGCCAACGCCATCTATGGCGAGACCCGCGCCGCGCACCCGCGCATCGACGAGAGCCTAGAGACCACCATCCCCGCCATGTGCGGGCCGGGGCTGGCGGTGGTCGGCGTCACCGAGTTCACGCTGACGCTGGAGAAGCACTTCACGCGCGATGCGGTGCGCGAGCTGCTGGCCCTGCCACGGCTGCCTGGCACACCTGATCCGAAGGGTGAGGACGAGCCTTCGCGCATCCGCCGCGTGCTGGAGCAGATGGCGCTGCGCGGGCGCGACTTCCTGCGCGCCTTCGACAGGGCCGGCGTGCCGCGCGGCGCGATCTATGCCACCGGCGGCTGGGCGCGTTCGACCGCGCTGATGGAACTCCGCGCCTCGGCCTTCCGTGAGCCGGTCACCGTGGTGGACGAGCCGGAACTGGTCGGGCTGGGTGCGGCATTGCTGGCACTGGAGGCGGCAACCGGCACGACGGCCAGCTTCACGCCGCAGGGGCTGCACGTCATCGATCCGCTGGGGCGCTGGTCGGAAGCCTATGCGGGCTTGTGAGCCGCGAGCCCGCACCCTAAATCGAGTTTCATCCAAGTATTGAGGACTGCCAATGTCATTCGCCGAACTCGACCATCTCTGCCGCCGCCTCGAAGCCATCGGCCATGCCCAGGCCATGCTCGGTGTCGACGAGGCCGTGAACATGCCCGATGGCGGCGGCGAGAAGCGCGCCGAGGCGATGAGCGTGCTGGCCTCGATGGCGCACGAAATGGCGACGGCGCCGCACATCGCCGAGTGGATCGCCAAGGCCGAGGGCGAGGACCTCGACGATGCACAGAGAGCGGCGGTGGCGGAGTTCAAGCGCAGCTACATCAACCGCACCTGCCTCTCCTCCGACTTCGTGGCGCGCCAGGTGAACGCCGCGCTGCGCTGCGAGCAGCTGTGGCGGCAGCTCAGGGCCAAGAACGACTGGACCGACTTCCTGCCCTCCTTCGAGAACATCGTGGCGCTGGCGCAGGAGGAAGCCCAGCGCCGCGCCGAGGTGCTGAAGCTCTCGCCCTATGACGCGCTGGTGGAGCAGTTCGACCCCGGCAGCCGCTCGGCCGAGATCGCCCGGGTCTTCGCCGACCTCAAGGCTTTCCTGAAAGGCTTCATCCCCGAGGCGCTGGAGGCCCAGGCGCGGCGCCGGGCGAAGCACCCACTGAAAGCCTTCGCCGGGCCCTTCCCCGCCGAGAAGCAGAAGGCGCTGGGGCTCGAGCTGATGAAGGCGGTGGGCTTCGACTTCCACCATGGCCGCCTCGACGTCTCGCACCACCCGTTCTGCGGCGGCGTGCCCTCCGACGTGCGCATGACGACGCGCTATCGGACCGACGAGTTCCTCTCCTCGCTCATGGGCATCCTGCACGAGACGGGGCATGGGCTCTACGAGCAGAACCTGCCGCATGACCTGTCGCACTGGCCCTCGATGAAGGCGCGCGGCATGGCGATGCACGAGAGCCAGAGCCTGTTCCAGGAAATGCAGCTGTCGCGGCGGCCTGAGTTCTGGGCCTTCGCACTGCCCAGGGCGAAGGAGATTCTTGGGCTCGATGGCGTGAGCATTGACGATCTGCTCGCCCATGTGCACCGCGTCGAGCGCGGCTTCATCCGCGTCGATGCCGACGAGGCGACCTATCCGCTGCACGTGATCCTGCGCTTCGAGATCGAACAGGAGCTGGTGACGGGGAAGCTCGCCGCCAAGGACGTGCCGGAGGCGTGGGACGCAAAGATGACCGAGTATCTCGGCCTCTCCACTGCCGGCAACTTCAAGGACGGGCCGATGCAGGACGTGCACTGGCCCTCGGGCGCTTTCGGCTATTTCCCGAGCTACACGCTGGGCGCCATGATGGCGGCTCAGCAATGGGCCGCGGTGGAACGCGCGGTGCCCGATGCACCGGCCCAGATCGCGCGGGGCGATTTCACGGCCATCAACGGATGGCGGAAGGAGAACATCTGGTCGAAGGCCTCGATGCTCTCGACGCCCGAGATCATGCGCCAGGCCACTGGCGAGCCGCTGAATGCGAAGTATTTCGAGGCGCACCTCACGAACCGATACCTCTCTCATTGACGTCATCCCGGCGAAAGCCGGGACCCAGCTTTCCGCGGGGTTGACGTCCAGAGCGGGGCCCCGGCTTTCGCCGGGGTGACGGCCAGAGGGGTTCTATGTGGCTCTCATATTCTCGCCCCGTCTCAACACCGCCTGCGCGACGATGAGCAGCACGAAGCTCGTCAGCAGCACCACCGAGCCCACCGCGTTGATCTCCGGCGTCACGCCGCGGCGGATCGAGGAGAAGATGTAGATCGGCAGCGTGGTGTCCGGCCCCGACACGAAATAGGCGATGATGAAATCCTCGAAGGAGAAGGTGAAGGCCAAGAGGAAGCCGGCGAGGATCGACGGCGCCAGAAGCGGCAGCACCACCTGGCGGAAGGTGCCCATCGGCGTCGCGTAGAGGTCCTCCGAGGCATCGACGAGGCTCCTGTCCATGCCCTGCAGCCGGGCGCGCACCAGCAGTGCCACCACCGCGATGTTGAACAGCACATGCGCCGCGATGACCGCCCAGGTGCCCATCTGCAGCTTGATGCCGAGACCCGCCAGCGACGGGTTGACGACGTCGAACAGCGACACGAAGGCGATGAGCGTCGAGATTCCGATGACGATTCCGGGCACCATGATGGCGATGTAGATCAGCGCATCGAAGGTGACGCGCAGCCAGCCCCGGATGCGCTCGAGTCCCAGGGCCGTGAGCGTGCCGATGATGGCGGAGAGGACGGCGGTCGACAGCGCGATGATGATGGAGGTCCGGAGCGCGCCCATGATCAGCGGGTTGGAGAAGGCCTTGCCGTACCAGAACAGCGAGAAACCCTCCCACGCCATGGCAAATTTGCCGGCGTTGAAGGAGAAGAACACGATCAGGCTGATCGGCAGGTAGAGGAAGATGTAGATGCAGATGGCATAGGCGCGGAGCATCGGGCCCTCACACCAGTGCCGCGCGGCGCGTGTCGGTCTTCGACAGCACGAAGCGCATGTAGAAATAGATGGTGACGAACATGATGGCGACGAGCGCGACGGACACCGCCGCCCCGAACGGCCAGTTGCGTGACTGCAGGAAGAGATCGACCAGCGCGTTGCCGATGAAGAACACCTTACCGCCGCCGAGGAACTGCGGCAGGATGTAGTCACCCATCAGCAGGATGAACACCAGCATGGAACCGGTGGCGACACCGGGAAGCGCCAGCGGCAGCGTGACTTGCAGGAAGGTGCGGGCGGGCGTGGCGCCGAGATCGGCCGAGGCCTCGAGCAGCCGTTTGTCGAGCTTCTCGAGGGACACATAAATTGGTGGCACCATGAGTGGCAGGAAGCCGTAGACCGCGCCGATGAGCACCGCCCAGGGCGTGTTGATGATGCGCACGTCGGCCAGCCCGATGCTCGCCAGCCAGCCGGGGATGCCCTTGTTGCCGAGGATCATCATCCAAGCGTAGTAGCGCAGCAGCTGGCTGGTCCAGAATGGTGCCATGACGAGGATGAGCAGCGCCACGCGCCATTTCGGGCTCGTGCGCACCGCCAGGAAATAGGCCATGGGGAAAGCGAACAGCGCGGTCAGCAGCGTGCCGAGCGGGGCGAGAGTCAGCGTGTTGTAGAAGGCCTTGCCGCGTGCCGGCAGATCCATGTAGTTGGCCAGCGTGAAGGCAGGCAGGTAGCCGCCGGCGGGCGCGCGCTCGCCGAAGGAAAAGATCAGCACCACCGCGAGCGGCACCAGCAGCAGGAACACGAAGAACAGCCCCGCCGGCAAGAGCAGCAGGGCGGTCACGAGTTTCGGGCGCGGAGTGGCGGTCATGGTACGTTGGGTTCACTCGCTCCAGCTCTCACCCTGGCCGGGCTTGACCCGGCCATCCCTTTCGACTCGGCAAGGAAAAGGATGCGCGGATCTTGCCCGCGCAAGGTGAAGAACAGGACGCGATCTGCCTTACGCCGACTTGAAGCGCGCCATGAGTTCGGCGCGGGCGGGATTGGTGAGGGTTTCTGCCGCACCGTATTCCAGCACCGACAGCTGGTCGGCCGCCGGATAGAGGATCGGGTTCTTGAGGATGCTCTCGGGCAGAAGCTTGATGACCCGCGAGTCGGTGGTCGGCGTGCCATGGGCCTCGATCTCCTTGGCATTGATCGCCGGCGTCAGGATGTAGTCGAGGAAGGCATAGGCGGCGTCGCGGTTGGGCGCGCCCTTGATGACCGCATAGTGGTCCACCCAGATCTCGCCGCCGTCCTTGCCGAGGCGATAGCTCATCTCGGGAAGGTCGCGGTTGAGCTGCGCTGCGTCATTGGTCCAGCACATTGCCATGACGGCATCGCCATTGCGCATGGCGGGCTGGTAGTCTGACGTGATGCCGAAGAGATGCGGCTTGGTGGCGATCAGCAGCTTCTCGACCTCGGCCAGTTCCTTCGGGTCGACGGTGTTGAAGGAATAGCCGAGTGCCTTGGCGGCGCTGCCAATGGTGGTGAGCTGATAGTCATGGACCGTGACCTTGCCGGACAGCGGGCCCTGGGTGAGGGCGAAGAAGTCCTTCCAGCTGACCGGGTTCTCCGTCGTCGACTTGGTGTTGACGATGAAGCCGGTGGTGCCCCAGTCCTTCGGCACGGCATAGACGACGCCGTCGATGGTGCCCGGCCCGAGGAATCGCGGGTCCTGCGCGGCGGGATCGTAGTTGGGGAACAGCTTGAGATCGAGGGGTTCGATCAGGTCGAGGTTCTTGTAGGTGGAGATGGTGTAGTTGGTGGGCACCAGCACGTCCCAGCCGGTCGAGCCGGCCTGCAGCTTGGCCAGCATCTCCTCGTTGGAGCCGAAGACGTTGACATTGATCGGCACGCCCGTCTGCTTGGTGAAGTTGTCGTAGTTCTCCTGGCTGAAGTAGTTGGGCCAGGTGGTGACGTTCAGCGTGCCCGAGAGCCCGGCATAGGCCTTGCGCGGGCGAAGGCCCGGCACCGCGCTGCTCAGCACCGCAGTGGCGAGGCCGAGGCCGGTGACGCCGAGGAAGTGGCGACGGCTGACACTGCCCTTCTGGTAGCGGCGAAGCTCGTCGATGAATTTCGAAGCCGAGATGTGGTCCGGATGCTTGGTCATGCGTCTTCTCCCTGTGTGTTTTGTTATGTCGTCACGTATTGGGCAGGATACGCTCTGCCTCGGGGCGCCAACCAGCGGCGATCATGTCGCCGATGTTATAGACGCCCGCGTCGCGCTCCGATTTCCGCGGGGCCATTACCATGAACTCTCCGAGCTGCTCGCTCGCCACGACATACTCCGTGTGCTCGCCGAGGAAGATGCGGTTCAGAACCTTGACCGGCAGGCGGGCAGAGAGGCCCTCCGGCAGGTGCATGAGGCTGGCCGCGATCTCGATCTGTTCGGGACGCACGCTCAGCACTTCCGTCTGCGAAGGCCCCTCGAAAAAATTCGTCTTGCCGACGAAATCCGCAACATAGCGATTGACCGGCTGATCGTAGAGCTCGCGCGGGCTTCCCGTCTGCACGATGCGGCCTTCTCGCATGACGCATACGCGGTCCGACATCGACAGCGCCTCCTCCTGGTCGTGCGTGACGAGAAGAAAGGTGATGCCGACATCGCGCTGCAGGTTCTGCAGCTCGATCTGCATGTCGCGGCGGAGCTTGCGGTCGAGTGCCGCCAGCGGCTCGTCCAGCAGCAGCACTGCAGGGCGGTTGATGAGCGCGCGGGCGAGTGCCACACGCTGCTGCTGGCCACCCGAAAGCTCATAGCTGCGGCGCTTGCCATAGCCTTCGAGCCGCACCATCGCCAGCGCCTCGTCCACGGCGCGGTCGATCTCCGTCCGGGGAGGCTTCGGATTGCGCTGCCTCAGGCCATAGGAAACGTTGTCGGCGACGGAGAGGTGCGGGAACAGCGCGTAGTGCTGGAAGACCATGTTGACCGGACGACGGTAGGCCGGGACGCCGGTGACGTTCTCGCCACGGATGAAGACTTCGCCCGACGTCGGTTGTTCGAATCCGGCCATCATGCGCAAGGACGTCGTCTTGCCGCAGCCCGATGGGCCGAGAATGGAGAGAAATTCGCCTGCCCTTACCGCGAGGTCATTGTCCGCCACGGCGGCGACATCGCCGAAGCGCTTGGTGACCTTGCGGAACTCGATGACACTTGGGGTGACGTTCACGATACCCGGAGCAGTTTGATTTCCGGAAGGTTCGGACAGGGCAGGTGAATTGTCAACCTTGCGCGCTTGCTCAGCGCTGCGCAGCGGGCAGTGTGTAAACGGTGGTCCGGATGACACCACCCAGCTGCGGGCTTTCGCAGATGATCCGCTCTGAGGCTGCGGCGAGATTGAATGGCGCTCTCGTCAGGACGACGCCGCTGCCGAGCTGCAGACGGGTGCCCGCCCCGGTCACGATGTCGACGTTGGGAGCGAAGTCCGCAGCTTCCGGCACATGCTCGGTCAGCACCAGGTACTTGTAGCGTACGGCGATCTTCGCCACGGCCCGGGCGATCGCCGCGTTGCCAAGATGCTGGAGCACCTGACGGACGAACACGACGTCGCCCTCGGGAAGGGCGTCCTCGGCCATGTCCAGCACACGGAAATCGACGTCGAGGTGGCTGTAGGCATTCCGGTTGAAGGCGATGAGATCCGGCACCACGTCGCAGGCCACGTATCGCCCGCACCACGGCCTGATCTGCGCCCCGACCTTGAAGTCGCCGCAGCCGAGATCGACCACGTCGGGCTTGCCCAACGACCTGAGAAAATCGGCAACGGCCGTCACATATCCAGAAACCACAGCGCTTTCACGCGAGCCGGGGCCTGAGTAGAAAGGCGTTGTGGGATCGTCAGCCTCGCCCCAGTCCTTGCGGCGATAGATTTCCGAGAAGATCTCGCCGGCGGAGGCTCCTTCTTCGGCCATCAGGCGGCGGGCGATATCGAAGCTGCCCGCAACGTGGCCAGAGGCACCCTCGCCAAACGCGAGGTAACCATATATCCTGCGGTTGTCGAAGTACTGCGGGATACCCGCCTTCCGTGCGCTGTCCGAGAAGATCACGTATTCGTGGCGATTGGTGCCGTCGACGTATGTCAGACGATCGATCACGTCTCGGCGGATCAGGTAGGTGCAGTGGACAACCGGCATCTCGAAGAGGCCGCGAACCCAGCGGTTCAGGATCCAGAAATACTGCTCACACTCGCGATAATAGCCATTGTCGTCGATTTCGGCGTGGTAGTTCGAATAGGGATCGTTTGCGACCACCGAACGCAGCAGCGGCGCAGCCACCGGGAGGTTGGCATCGACGAGTTCCGAAAGCGTACAGGGCCTGATGAAGTTGTCGACGTCGCAGACGAAGTAGAAGTCGCAGCCATGCTCGAGGGTCTTCTGCAGGCTGACATTCCGGATATTGCCGAGCACCTTGAAGCGCGTGGCGTTCCATTCATGCACGCCGAAGCTTTCGACACGCTGCTCGACGTCGGCCGCATCGAACTCGACGGCGGCATATTGCTTACCGACGCGGGCCACCCAGTCGCGCAGGATCGCTTCTGTATTGTCAAGGTTGTTGTTGGTGCGGATGTAGAGAACGATTGACGACTTGGGATAATCCAGCTCCTCGATGCACTGGAGATAGAGCGGCAGGGCCGGCTCCTTCTGCTTGGCCAGGATGGCGATCAGCACGCGCGGCGCCGGCGCATCGGCGCGGCGCGGCGGCGGCGGAACATCGAGCTTGTGGTCGAGGACATAACTTGCGCTGCTCGCGCGGCCCAGATTGGCGGTCTTGCCCTCGCTCGCCAGCTTGTCGCGCGCGAAGCGGGCATTGCCGGCAACGCGCGGCACCTCGGAACTCGGAAGCTTGCCGGATTCGAGAAGCTTCAGACAGGCATCAAGGCTCTCGGAAAACTGGCCGGCCCAATAGGCGTTGACGGCGAACTCGTCGAGAAGACCGGTCACGTAGACTGCGGGCTCGGCGAACAATGCGGTTTCGGGCGCCGGCATGCCAAGGCCGGAGCGGGCGATCTCGACGCCTTGCTCGTAGAGCTTCTTGCGCCGGCAGAAGCGGGCGGCGGCGTGGATGGCCTCGGCCCGCGTCGGCAGCGAGAGAGTGGCAGCGCGATAGGCGGCGAGCACCTCGTGGTCGGGGTAGCCCTGCTGCTCCTTGAGCTTGGCAGCCTGGTAGAGGCTCACGAACACTTCCTCCTGCCAGCCGCCGAGCCGGGCACGATCCAGGTAGTGCGTGATGGCTTTTTCCGGCTCGCCACAGTCGCGGTAGCTCTGGGCGAGGTAGAATGTGTAGCGCGTCTTGAGGAAGGGATCCGCCTCGGACCTGAGCGCCCGTTCGAGGATTTTCGCATCACGACGATAGGTCTCGGGATCGCGGCGGCGCGCGCCATCGTGGTTGCGGCGCATGACGATCTCGACATGGCCGGTGCCGTGCGGCCCTTCGCTGTCGATGAACTCGTGCAGGACGCCGCGGTAGAACCAGCGCAGTCGATTGCTGACCAGCTGCTTGCGCTGGTAGAGCAATGCGCCGTCACGGATGTCGAGGGTGTAGCAGTCCTCGCTGAGGAGCGGCAGGCGCGTGCCGGCCGGCAGCTCGAGGGCGTCGTCGGCGTCGATGACCAGCGAATAGTCGCCATGCGGCCGCGCCAGTGCGAGCGCCTCAGAGCGGTTGTGCGCGAAGTCCTTCCATGGGCGTTCGTGGAGCTTTCCCGGCAGGTCGGCCAGCTCGCGGCGGACGATGTCCTGCGTGCCGTCGGTCGAGCCGGTGTCGACGATCACCCAGTGGGTTATGAGCGGCCGGACGCTGGCCAGGCAGCGGGCGATGACCGGCGCCTCGTTCTTGACGATCATGCACAGGCAGACGGTTTGCCGGACCGGCCCGGCGTTGCGTGGGGATTGGGTCATCGGGATCATCGGGGCATTTTCCACGCAACTCGGACGGCGTATGCAAAGGTTTCAGGCACGCTTCAGCTGTGTGCCACACGCGTGGTCAACAATTTCTGAACGAAATCAGGCTGTCGCAACGTCAAGAGGTTGCGCAACGTGCAGCGGGGCCTGCCCCCTGCCCTCCACCAGCGGCAGCCCTTGCATTGGCGGGGCATTTCCGCCATACACCGCCTCGCTGTAAGGCACCCGGCTGGGGGCTGAACGGAAGGGCCATCGAAGGATGGCCAGGGGTGAAACCCCGTCTTCCCGTGTCTCCGCTCTTTCGTTTGACCGGTCTTTCGAGCCTTTCCTGGGTTCGAAAGAGGCTCTGCGCCGGATGACTTGCACAGTTGAAACGTAACGAAAGGCACAATCAATATGGCTCTCTACGAGCACGTGTTCCTGACCCGTCAGGACGCTGCACCCGCTCAGGTCGATGCCCTGACCGAGCAGTACAAGGCGCTTCTCGCCAGCAATGGCGGCAAGGTGACCAAGACGGAATACTGGGGCCTCAAGTCCCTCACCTACCGCATCAAGAAGAACCGCAAGGCGCACTACACGCTCTTCAACATCGATGCCCCGTCGGCCGCGGTCCAGGAAATGGAGCGCCAGATGTCGATCTCTGAAGACGTGATCCGCTTCATGACCGTCAAGGTCGAAGCCCATGAGGATGGTCCCTCGGCCCAGATGCGCCGCCGCGAGGACCGTGACCGCCGCGACGACCGCACCGAATCGACCGAGGAGAGCAACTGATGTCCGCTCCGCAAGCCCGCCGCCCCTTCTTCCGCCGCAAGAAGAGCTGCCCCTTCACCGGCGAGAACGCCCCGAAGATCGACTACAAGGACGTGCGCCTCCTGCAGCGCTACGTCTCCGAGCGCGGCAAGATCGTGCCGAGCCGCATCACCGCGGTGTGCGCCAAGAAGCAGCGCGAACTGGCCCAGGCCATCAAGCGTTCCCGCTTCCTGGGCCTCCTGCCCTACGTGCTGAAGTAAGGAGTAGCTCAGATGGACGTCATTCTTCTCGAGCGCGTCGCCAAGCTCGGCCACATGGGCGAAGTGGTGAAGGTCAAGGACGGCTATGCCCGTAACTTCCTTCTCAGCCAGGGCAAGGCCCTGCGCGCCACCGAGGCCAACAAGGCCAAGTTCGAGCGCGACCGCGCAGCCCTCGAGGCCCGCAATGCCGAACGCCGTGCAGCGGCCGGCGAGGAAGCCAAGTCGCTGGACGGCAAGAGCTTCACGCTGATCCGCCAGGCGGGCGAGTCGGGACAGCTCTACGGCTCGGTCTCTCCGCGCGATATCGCGGAAGCCGCCGCCGCCCTCGGTGTCAAGGTCGACCGTGGCCACATCCAGCTGACCGCGCCGATCAAGACCATCGGTCTCCACGAGGTGATCGTCTCGCCGCATCCGGAAGTCGAGGTCAAGGTGACGGTGAACGTCGCCCGCTCGCCCGAGGAAGCCGCCGCCCAGGCGCGCGGCGAGGACCTCAAGGGCCCGACATCGGACCGCGCCGAGATCCGTGCCGCTGCCGAGGCCCTCTTCGAGGAAGCCCAGGCGGAAGCCGCTGCGGAAGACAACGCATAAGCTGTCCGGCACCGCAAACCGCAATCAGGGCCGCCCCTCCGGGCGGCCCTGTTGCATTGTGATCGCCCCGACCGTTTAACACTACCTTTGGCTGCCGAGCCCCTTCCGTTACCCGCCGGCATCGCAGCGCGATCCACCACGAACCAGACCTTCTGCTGGAGCTGGGCAGCTAAGTCCGTGCAGCCATGCGGATATTGGCGTTAACCCTTGTGAATCCACCCTCTTGCGCAGGCCTCCATCGTCACATTAAACTTTTGTTAATGATGATGGCACCAGGGGGAGGTGCCTGACGCCGCTGGCATGGCAGCGGGCAAGGGAGCGTTATGACATGTACGCACTTTTCGATCGTGCACTGAAGACGGTCATGGAAAGAGGCACGCTGCGGGTCACCGGGCCCGACGGCAGGACGCGCGACTATGGCGACGGCTCGGGCACACCCGTCAACATCACCATCAAGACGCCGCTCACGGCCGCCAAGATTGCCGCCGATGCCGACCTCTACCTCGGCGAATGCTACATGGACGGAACGCTGGACGTTTCGGGCGGAACCACGATCTACGATGCGCTGGCCATTCTCATGGACAATGCCCAGTCGCACAAGATGCCGAAGATCGCCAAGGCCGCGAACGCGGTGCGCATCGCCATGAAGCGCGTCGACCAGTACAACCCCGTCGGCAAGGCAAAGAACAACGTCGCCCACCACTACGACCTGTCGGGCGCGCTGTACGATCTCTTCCTCGATCGCGACCGGCAGTATTCCTGCGCCTATTTCGAGACCGACGACGGCTCGCTGGAAGATGCGCAGTTGGCGAAGAAGCGCCATCTCGCGGCGAAGCTCGGCATCAAACCCGGCATGAAGGTGCTCGACATCGGCTCGGGATGGGGCGGGCTCGGCCTCTACCTTGCGGAGATCTGCGGCGCGGAGGTCACAGGCGTCACGCTGTCCGAAGAGCAGCACAAGATGTCGAACGAGCGCGCCAAGCAGCGCGGCGTGTCGGACCGCGTGCAGTTCCTGCTGAAGGACTATCGCCATCTGGACACCAAGTTTGACCGCATCGTCTCCGTTGGCATGTTCGAACATGTGGGGGTTGGTCACTTCCGCGAGTTCTTCACCAAGGTGAACGCCCTTCTCGCGGATGATGGCGTGGCCGTGCTGCACTCGATCAACCGCTCGGCGGGCCCCGATGCAACATCGGCCTGGATCAAGAAATACATCTTCCCGGGTGGCTACATCCCTGCCCTTTCGGAAGTGCTGCCGCATATCGAGAAATCGGGACTCTATGTCACCGACATCGAGATCCTCAGGCTCCACTATGCAAAGACGCTGCGTGAATGGTATCTGCGCTTCGCCGACCACCGCGCGCGCGCCGTGGAGCTCTATGACGAACGCTTCTGCCGCATGTGGGAATTCTATCTCGCCGCGTCGGAATGCGCCTTCCGATTCATGGGCATGAACAACTTCCAGATCCAGTTCGTGAAAAACCAGCACGCCCTGCCGCTGACCCGCAACTACATGATCGAGGAAGAGGATCGGTTGCGCGAGATCGACTCCAAGCTGCCGCGGTTCAAGTCCGTTCCGGCGGAATGAACGGGATTCAGCCTCACGCGAGGACCGTCCTTCCGGTTCTTTCCGGCCATTGTGGATAGCGGGCATAAGGCGCATAAAAGCGCCGCAAATGTTCTGCATTTGTCTACGGTCACCCCATGAATCAGAGTCCGACACTTCGCGCCGTCGATCCCGCCCCGGACGGTGAAAGCTATCGCAGCCCGCCTCACAACCTCGAGGCGGAACAGGCGTTGCTGGGCGCGATTCTCGTCAACAACGAAGCCTGTGACAAGGTCTCGGCATTCTTGTTGCCTGAGCACTTCTTCGAGCCTTTGCACGCGCGCATCTTCGAGGCGGCGTCGACGCTGATCAAGATCGGCAAGCTGGCGAGCCCCGTCACCCTCAAGACACATTTCGAGAATGATGCGACGCTGAGGGAAATCGGCGGCACTGCTTACCTGGCGAGGCTTGCAGCCAGCGCCACGACCATCATCAATGCCGAGGAGTATGGCCGCACCATCTACGAGCTGGCACAGCGCAGGAAGCTCATCGGTGTCGGCACCGATCTCGTCAACGAGGCCTTCGAGCCCGACATCGAAGACAGTTCGCGCGAACTGATCGAACGCGCCGAGCAGACGCTCTATTCAATGGCCGAAACGGGGAAATATGGCCAGGGCTTCCAGCCATTCGCCCGCGCTCTCACCGACGCTGTCGACATGGCGGCCAGCGCATACCAGCGCGATGGCGGCCTCTCCGGCATCTCCACGGGCCTCAAGGACCTCGACGAAAAGATGGGCGGCCTTCAGGCCTCCGACCTCATCATCCTCGCCGGCAGACCTGCCATGGGCAAGACGTCGCTTGCCACAAACATCGCCTACAACATCGCCAAGGCCTACAAGGCCGAGCACAATGCCGATGGCTCCGTAAAGGTCACGGACGGTGGTGTCGTGGCGTTCTTCTCGCTCGAAATGTCGGCCGAACAGCTGGCGACGCGCATCATTTCGGAGCAAGCGATGATCCCGTCGGAGCGCATCCGCCGCGGCAAGATCACCGAGGACGAATTTGCCAAGATCGTCGAAGTGACGCGCGAGATGCAGTCGCTGCCGCTTTACATCGACGCGACCGGCGGCATCACCATTGCGCAGGTCGCCGCACGTGCGCGGCGCCTCAAGCGTCAGCGCGGACTGGGTCTGCTGGTCGTCGACTACCTCCAGCTGCTCTCCGGCTCCTCGCGCCGCGCCTCCGAGGGCCGTGTGCAGGAAGTCTCCGAGATCACCGTGGGCCTCAAGGCGCTGGCCAAGGAACTCTCGGTACCGATCATCGCCCTTTCGCAGCTCTCCCGCCAGGTCGAGAACCGCGACGACAAGCGCCCGCAGCTCGCCGACCTGCGCGAGTCGGGCTCGATCGAACAGGACGCCGACGTGGTGCTGTTCGTCTATCGCGAGGAGTATTATCTCGCCCGCAAGGAGCCCCGCCCCAACACGCAGGAGCATTTCGACTGGCAGGAGCAGATGAACCGCGTGAACGGGGTGGCTGAGGTCATCATCGGCAAGCAGCGCCATGGACCCACCGGCATCGTCGAACTGCAGTTCGAGGCGAGCCTCACCAAATTCCAGAACCTCGTGCGTACCGACTACCTGCCTGAGCGCTTCGAATAGCAACCCGGAACAATCAGGAGATGTATCGCTTGCCGGTATGTTTCGGCAATTTGGTTCAATTTGCGGAGAATACGATTACCATTTGCGCGCAACCGGTGCATTATACGCCAGTCTGGTTCGATGCCTTGGGGCTCGGAACTCTGATTCGGGGCGGAAATGACAGTGCCGCAGTTGATCTTGAGACATGACGACTGGATGGGTGCAAACCATTGCTGCCTATGGCGGGAGCAATGTCGGTGAACGAGAATGCGCCCTTCTCTCCGCATCGCAATTTCGCGGATAATCTGCGCGCCCTGTGCGCCCGCCATGGATCGATCGCTGCGGTGTGCCGTGCCCTCGGCATGAACCGCCAGCAGTTCAACAAGTATCTCTCGGGCTCCACCCTTCCCAACGTCGCCACGCTGGAGAAGATCTGCGGCTTCTTCCGCATCGAGTCGGAGAGCCTGTTTCATGATCCTGCGGGGTTCCTGCAGCCGAAAGCCGCGCCTTCGCTCGGCGGAGTGCCGCTGCATGGATTGGGCCTCGCCGCCACTGCCATCGCCGGACTGCAGCCGACGACGCTGCGCACCGGCTGCTACCACCTCTACAGCCTATGGCCGCGCGATGAGGGCAAGTGCCTGCGCGAGGCCCTGATCGTTCAGAAAAAGGCGGGAGCAACACTGTTCACCCGCTTCACCAAGTATCGTGCGGTTGGCCAGCGCCGGAACTATTTCCTGAGCGGGCGGCATGACGGCGTGGTGCTCGAGTCCGACAAGGCGCGCTTCCTTCTGTCACTCGGCCGCAAGGGCTGCGGCGAAGTGAGCCTCGTCTCGATTGGTGCGGAGAATGCCCTTTCGCAGGGATTGCTGAACGGGCTGGCCCTGGTGATGGCCCCCTCGGGCACGCCGCAGGCGGTGCGGGCGACGCTGCAATTCCGGGGCGGCGCCGAACTGCTGCGGCAAACCATCCGGGAGGCAGGCATTCTGCCGCTATCGGATGTCTCGATTCCCGAGGAGGTGCGGCTTTCGCTCACCATGCCGCGCCATGCGCCGGTCGCGCATCTCGAGGCGTACAGCCTGCTGGACGGACTGCCCGCGGCCTCCGCGTCCTGACCCTATTCGGGGAGAGCGACGTCTTCCGGCGCGAACCTGTTCAGTGCCAGCATCGCTGCAACGACCTTGCGGGTCTTCACTGCAATCGGTTTCGATGCCTTCAGCCGGCGAATGGACCCGGCCATCTGGTCCTTGAAAGCATCGAGCAGGATCGACTGAAAGTGGTCATAGCGGTTGGGCCCGCCTGGTGAAATCGGTTGCCACAACGTGCTGCCATCACTGCGCGCAATCTTCTTCACCGAGCGCAGCACGCGGCGCAGCTCCTTGTTGTCGATCTTGGGAGTCGGTTTCACGGCACGCTTGGTTTCGCGCGGTGCTTGCAGCGTTGACTGCGTTCCATCCATGTGACGTCTCTCCCGGCTGGCCGTGAACGCAAGGCTGGTTACGTTCATCTGGTTGCAAATTATGCAATCGCTTGCAGAAAACAATTTCGCTCTGCTTTCGCTCTGCGCGCGAAGGGCGAGCGTCATGCGCATTTTGAGCCTGCCCCCGGGCGAGGCTTGATCCCCGGGCCGGACGCCCTTAAGCCAATTCCGGAAAGGACTTGGCCTGCCGATGACCCCAACGCCCGAGGACCTCGCCGGTGCGGTGCTGACCATTGACCTGGTGGCGCTGAAGGACAACTGGCGGCGGCTTTCGACCCGCGCCGGGCGGGCGGAATGCGGTGCCGCGGTCAAGGGCAACGCCTACGGGCTGGGAATCGACCCCGTCGCCCGGGCGCTGTGGGAGGCCGGGTGCCGGTCATTTTTCGTGGCGCGCCCCAAGGAGGGCGAGGAACTGCGCGAGGTATTGCCCGCCGCGACGATCTACATCCTCGACGGATTGTTCGCGGGACAGGCTGAATTCTATGCCAAGCTGAACCTCTGCCCGGCCCTCATCTCCATCGAGGAGGCGCGGGAATGGGCAGCGTTCGGAAGGATTTACGGGCGAAAGCTGGCTTGCGCGATCCATGTCGACACCGGCATCAACCGGCTCGGCTTCTCGCTCGCGGAGTTCGAGGCCCTTCTCGCCGACCGCTTCACCATGGAGGGGCTCAACATTTCGTTGCTGATGAGCCATCTGGCCTGCGCCGACGACCCGTCCCACCCCCTGAACCGGCGCCAGCAGGAGGTTTTCGCGGGCGTCCGCGCCAGGCTGCCGGGCGTCGCGGCGAGCCTTGCCAACTCCAGCGGCGTCTTCCTCGGCGATGGCTTCACCCATGATCTGGTGCGCCCCGGCATCGCGCTGTATGGCGGAAATCCGATGCAGAATGTTGCGAATCCGATGCTGCCCGTTGCCATTCTGGAAGGTGCCGTCATGCAACTGCGCAGCGTTGCTGCCGGAGACACGGTGGGCTACGGCGCCACGTGGACGGCAACCCGCCCCACCCGCATCGCCATCCTCGGTGCGGGCTACAAGGATGGGGTGCCCCGCGCCCTCTCGTCGCATGAGCCCGCAGGCCCTGCACAGGTCTTCATCGGAGATCGCCGCTGCCCGGTTATCGGGCGGGTCTCCATGGACATGATGGCCATCGACATTACCGATCTGCCCGAAGGGGCGGTGAAGCGCGGCACGCGGGCGGAGATCCTGGGGCGGCACATCGGCATCGACGAGGCCGCCTCCTGGGCCGGCACCATTTCCTACGAGTTGCTGACGAGGCTGGGCAGCCGCTATGCAAGGCTCTACACCGGACTCGAATCGGACGCCGCCCGTTGAACATCCTTGCCCATATTGGCCGCGCCACGCTGGCCATGCTCGCCGAGATCGGGCGCGTCACGCTGTTCCTCAAGGACGCGCTGCTGCAGGGCCTGACGCCCAAGATCTTCCTGCGGCAGATCCTCGAGCAGATGCTGCGCATCGGCTACTTCTCGCTGCCCGTCGTCGGCCTCACCGCTTTCTTCACCGGCGGCGCACTGGCGCTGCAGATCTACCTCGGCTCCTCGCGCTTCAATGCCGAAAGCCTCGTCGCCTCCATCGTGGCGCTGGGCATCACCCGCGAGCTGGGGCCGGTGCTGGCGGGCCTGATGGTGGCGGGCCGCGTCGGCGCCTCGATCGCCGCGGAACTCGGCACCATGCGAGTGACAGAACAGATCGACGCGCTGGTGACGCTGGCCACCAACCCGTTCAAGTATCTCGTGGGCCCCCGCATCATCGCGGCGGTGGTGACGCTGCCGATCCTGGTCGGCATCGCCGACGTCATCGGCATCATGGGCGGCTACATCGTGGGCACGCGCTCGATCGGCCTCAACGGCTATGCCTATATCCGCAACACGGCGGACTTCCTCGAGTTCAGCGACGTCTCGTCGGGCCTCATCAAGGCCGCCGTCTTCGGCTTCATCATCGCTGTGATGGGCTGCTACCACGGCTTCAACTCGAAGGGCGGCGCACAGGGCGTGGGCCGGGCGACCACCAATGCGGTGGTGTCCTCGGCGATCCTGATCCTTGCCGCCAACTTCGCCCTCACCTCCCTGCTGTTCGCGGACTGAAGAGATGGCCGAGGGACACATCGAACTCCGCGACGTGAAGAAGAGCTTCGGGCCGAAGCACGTGCTGAACGGCGTCACGCTGTCGGTGCCGAAGGGCCACTCGCTGGTCGTCATCGGCGGCTCCGGCACCGGCAAGTCGGTGATGCTGAAATGCATCCTCGGACTCCTCCATCCGGATTCCGGCTCGATCCGGATCGCCGGCGAGGAAGTCGTCGGCCTGAGGGGCAAGGCGCGCGACGCCTATCTCGCGCGCTTCGGCATGCTGTTCCAGGGCGCGGCCCTGTTCGACTCCCTGTCGGTCTGGGAGAACGTGGCCTTCGGGCTGATCCAGGGCCGCCACATGGCGCGCGGCAAGGCGCGTGACATCGCCATCGAGAAGCTGGGGCAGGTGGGGCTCGGGCCGGAAGTCGGCAACCTCTACCCGGCGGAACTCTCGGGCGGCATGCAGAAGCGCGTGGGCCTCGCCCGCGCCATCGCGGCCGACCCCGAGATCATCTTCTTCGACGAGCCGACCACCGGCCTCGACCCGATCATGGCGGACGTCATCAACAACCTGATCGTCGACTGCGTGAAACGGCTGGGCGCCACCACCGTCTCGATCACCCACGACATGGCCTCGGCGCGCAAGATCGCCGACGACATCGCCATGATCTTCAAGGGCGAGATCATCTGGCAGGGCCCGGCCAAGTCCATCGACGCCAGCGGCAACCCCTACGTCGACCAGTTCATCCACGGCCGCGCCGAGGGCCCGATCGAGATGGACGTGCTGAAGCCTTAACGCGACGACTGCACCCCGGCGTACTTGATTTTCAGCACCTGACACAGGCCAAGTTCCTGGGTGGCGAGCCGTTCCTCATCCCGATTTACGCGGACATATGGGAATCGATTGCACGCATCAATCCGGAGATCCTCGTCAGCATCACGACGAACGGCACCGTCCTCAACAAGAGGGCAAAGGCCGCCATCGAGAGCCTGCGTTCCAACATCATCGTCTCAATCGATTCACTGGATCGCGGGAACTATGAACGCATTCGGCGGAACGCCAGGTTCGACAAGGTCATGGAGCATTTCGCCTATTTCCGCGACTACACGAAGCGCAAGAAGACCGCACTGACGATCGCCTTCTGCCCGATGCAGCAGAACTGGTGGGAACTGCCGAGCACGGTCGAATTCGGGAACGAACATGACGTGGACATCTACTTCAACACCGTCACCTGGCCACCCGAAGTGTCGCTGAACCGGCTGGGGCCCGAGGAACTGGAAGAAGTGATCGGGTTCCTCGAGTCCAAGACGCCGAAGGGCTCATCGGCCATCAGCGCCCGGAACATTTCAAAATACAAGGATGTGATCAATCAGCTGAGGTCCTACCGGAAATCCGCGGCCGCCTGAGGACGGCGCGCAGTCTGTCAAATGCGCCGCCGATCCGCTGTGGTCGAAACCAAGCCGCCGAACCTAAAAAAGGCCGCCATCGCTGGCGGCCTTTCCGTGAGATGCGCCGGGAGGCGATCTCGACATCGTTGCGTCAGCCCCGCGTTCCCGCGGAGGCAACGATCCGGCTGCCCGGCACAGTGAACTCACTCGACATCGGATCACCTCCTTTCGCTGTTGAAACTGCCATGCAAGGTGGGGGCTTGCCGGGGTTTCGTCAAGCGGGCATTTTCCGTGCACAACTTCGAGGACGCCTGACATGACCACCGCCGACATCCTGATCACCAATGCGCGCGTGCTGACGATGGACCCCGCCCGCCCGCGTGCCGAGGCCGTGGCCATCGCCGGGAACCGCATCGTCCGTGTCGGCTCCGCCGATGACGTGGCAGGGCTGAAGGCGAAGCACACCCGCGTGATCGATGCCGCGCAGAAGACGGTGATGCCTGGCATCATCGAGGGCCATGTGCACCTGTTCGGCGGGGCAGTGGAACTCGAGACGCTGATGCTGAACGGCATGACCGGCTTCGAGGCGGTGGCCGAGGCGGTGGCACGCTTCCGCCGGCAGCGGCCTGGAGAGCCCGTGCTGCTCGCCACCGGCATCGCGCATGAGGCCTTCGGTGAACCGATCACGCGGCAGATGCTCGATCGCATGGTGTCAGACATCCCTTTCATCATGGGCTGCTTCGACCACCACACCATGTGGGCCAACACCCGGGCACTGGAAGCCGCGGGCATCATGCAGGGCCGTGATCTGCCCGTGGGCAACGAGATCGTGCTCGACCACAACGGCATCGCCACCGGCGAACTGCGCGAGCCCGCGGCCTACATGCTGGTGCAGGCGCTGACCCCCACGGGCGGGCGCGAATGGCTTGGCATGACGACGGGCGAGAGCCCCAACCCGCCAGCCACACCCGACCAGCGCGAGCTCGACATCAGCTTCTTCAAGAAGGGCATCGCCCATGCGGCGTCGCTCGGCATCACCTCGATGCACAACATGGACGGCAACTGGTACCAGCTCGAATTGCTGCAGGCACTGCTCGACCGCGGCGAGATGAATGCCCGCGTGGAAGTGCCCTATCATCAGAAGAACACCTTCGAGATCGCCCGCGTCGAGGAAGCTGCCGAGATGCGCGCCAGATATGGCCGCACCCGCCCCGGCGGCGAGATGCTGCATTGCGACCGCGTGAAGGTGTTCGTCGACGGCGTGCTCGAGACCTACACGGCACTGATGCTTGAGGGCTATCCGGACCAGCCGGAGAACATGGGAGCGCCGCTTTTCACGGCGGAAGAAATGAACGAGATCGTACGCCGCGCCGACAGGCATGGCCTGCAGGTCTCGACCCACGCCATCGGCGACGGCGGCGTGCGGCGCACGCTCGATGCCTATGAACATGCGATCAAGACGAACGGCAGGCGCGACTCGCGCCATCGCATCGAGCACATCGAGATGATCGATCCCGCCGACATCGGGCGGCTGAAGGAACTGGGCGTCGTTGCCTCGCTGCAACCGATCGCCGGTGTCGGCGTGCCGGGGTCGCCGCATGAGCCGATCCTGTCGCGCGTCGGCGACAAGCTGCCGTGGTCCTATGCCTGGCAGACGCTGCGCGACACCGGCGCCGTCATCGCCTTCTCTTCCGACTGGCCGGTGGCTCCCTTGAGCCCCTTCCTCGGCATGCAGGCGGCGATGACCGCCGTGCCGCTTCGCCCCGACTGCCCGCCGCAGGCGCAGAGCCTGATGGACACGCTGCACGGCTTCACCGCCGCCGGCGCCTACATGGAGTTCATGGAGGACAGGAAGGGCACCCTGAAGGAAGGCTATCTCGCCGACCTGGTGGTGCTCGACGCCGACATGGAGAAGACCGCGAGAGACCAGGTGGCCAGCGTGCGGCCGGTGACGACCATCTGCGACGGGCGCACGAGCTTCGAGGCGTGAAGCCCCGCAGACAGGAGATGCCGCGACAACAGCCCCACCCTGAATGACGAGCGGAGCGAAGGCCGTCCCGCGCTCCGCTCCGCTCTTCACCACCCGGGTCTGCCGAGGGCGGTGATTGTTCGGGTACCAGCACTGCACGGGCCGCGGGGCTTCCCCCATGACGCAGGTCAATTCCCGTGCCAATAAGCAGCAAAATTGCAGCCCCCTGCAACGGCAGAAACCCCTACCCCCCGTGAAGCAGCGCCATCTCGTGACCTATGCCGTGCTGGCGCTCGTCTGGGGCCTTTCCTTCATGGTTCTCGTGCATGTGGTTGCGGCCTTCGGCTGGGCCGGAACGGTGAGCCTGCGGGCCCTGACCGCCGGCGGCGCCCTGTGGCTCGTGGCGCGGACGATGCGGCGGAAGCTCGACTTCAGCTGCGGCTGGCGGCCGCTCGCCGTGGCCGGCTTCACCACCGTGGTGATGCAGCTCGCCGGGATTGCCTTTGCCGCACCGCGGATCGGCTCGGCGATGACGGCGATCATCGTTTCTGCAATTCCGCTGTTCACCATGGTGGTGGGACGCATCGCCGGGCTCGAGCGCCTGAACGGGCGCAGCATCATCGGACTGTTCATGGGTTTCGCGGGGATCGTGCTGCTGGTGGGCTTCCCGGATGCGCCATTGACGCCGTCCTTCCTCTTCGCCTGCGCCATTTCCATCCTCGGCTCGTTCTCGGCCGCCTGCGGCAGCCTCTATGTCGCCACGCGGCTGCGCGGCACAGACCCCTGGGTGGTCACCATCGGCTCCTTCCTGTGGGGTGGCGTGATGACGCTGCCGCTGATCCTGTTGGTGCCGCTGCCGACGGTTCCCGGCATCACCGATTTGCTGTGGCTGCTGGTTCTGGGGCTCGTCACCAGCGCGCTCATGTATGTGCTGTTCTACGGCCTGATGGCAGCCATCGGACCGACGCGCGCGATCAGCGTCGAGTTCGTGGTGACTGTGGTGGCCGTGGCGGCAGGCACCTTGCTGCTCGGCGAGCGGCTGTCCGGCCTGCAGGCCCTGGGCGGCGTGGTGATCATCGCCGGGTGCGCGCTGGTGCTGGGCATCTGGCCGGGAGCGCGGCGGCAGGCGACAGGCCTCTGACGTTACGTCAGTAATAATGACATTTAAGTTGATTTCACAACCTGCAAGCGTGTACTAACCTCATTTGTCATCGACCTCCCCGAACGGCGAGAGCCAGGGGGCGATGTGGCAAGGACCGCCTGCCCCGGCTCCTTGCAGGACGTGCCTGGCAGCGGGGGACTCGCGGCATTCCAATCGGTCTCGCCGAGATCCCAGCGTGAGCGCGTTTCCCGGCGGTCCCGGAGGTGCCCCACCCCTCCGGGACCGAAGGGACCCAGCTTGCCGGATGGCGGCTTAACTTGCCCCTTTTCGTTCCTTGAATGTTCCGGTACACAGGGGCATGGCAAAGACTTCCCAATTCATCTGCCAGAGCTGCGGCTCGGCATCTTCCAAGTGGTCCGGCCGCTGCGACAATTGCGGGGCGTGGAATTCCATCATCGAGGAACAGGCCGCAGCCCCGCTCTCCGGCGCCAAGGGGGCGAGCCTGCCCAAGGGGCGCGCGACGCGGCTGGTGGGGCTGCGCGGCGAGACGCCGGCACCGCCGCGCATCGTCACCGGCATCGCCGAGCTCGACCGGGTGGCCGGCGGCGGCTTCGTGCCGGGTTCGGGCGTGCTGATCGGCGGCGACCCCGGCATCGGCAAGTCGACGCTGTTGCTGCAGGCCCTCGCCGCCCTTGCGCGCAAGGGCGAGCGCGTCGTCTACATCTCCGGCGAGGAGGCCATCGCCCAGGTCAGGCTCCGGGCGCAGCGACTGGGCCTCGACGATGCGCCGGTGCTGCTGGCGACCGAGACCAACGTCTCCGACATCCTCGCCACGCTGGCCGAGGACAAGCCGCCCTCCATCGCGGTGATCGATTCCATCCAGACCCTGTGGGCGCCCACGATCGAGGCCGCGCCCGGCACCGTGTCGCAGCTCAAGGCGGGGTCGGAAGCGCTGATCCGATTCGCCAAGCAGAAGGGCACAGCCGTGCTGCTGGTGGGCCATGTGACCAAGGACGGACAGATCGCCGGACCCAAGGTCGTCGAGCACATGGTCGATGCCGTGCTCTATTTCGAAGGCGACCGTGGCCACCAGTACCGCATCCTGCGCGCGGTGAAGAACCGCTTCGGCCCGACCGACGAGATCGGCGTGTTCGAGATGTCGGATGGCGGGCTTGCCGAGGTGTCAAACCCCTCGCGCCTGTTCATGGGCTCGGACGAGCGGCCGACGCCCGGCACGGCGGTGTTCGCCGGCATGGAGGGGACGCGGCCATTGCTCATCGAGGTGCAGGCTCTGGTCTCGCCCTCGCCGCTGGGCACGCCGCGGCGCACCGCGGTGGGCTGGGATTCGAACCGGCTGGCCATGATCCTCGCCGTGCTGGAAGCCCGCGCCGGAGTGCAGATCGGGCAGAACGACGTCTACCTCAACGTGGCGGGCGGCCTGAAGGTGCGCGAACCGGCGGCCGACCTCGCCGTGGCGGCCGCCCTGCTCTCCTCCCTCACCGGCACGGTGATTCCGCCGGGAACGGCGGTCTTCGGGGAAATCGCGCTGTCGGGCGCCATTCGACCGGTGGGCCAGACCGAAGCCCGCCTCAAGGAAGCCCAGAAGCTGGGCTTGAAGGAGGCCGTGGTGGCCGCCACCGCCGAACAGCCGGGCGTCAAGGGCCTGAAAGTAAAGGGCCTCGAGACGATCATGGATCTCGTCGCGTGGTCTGCCGCGCAGGACCGTGGACAACGGAGAATCGCCTAGTCCCGGCCTGAAAACCTTTCTATAAGGTGCCTTCAACCGGGTGGCGCACCCCCTAGGACTGACGATGCCGTTGACGCTCCTCGATTTCATCCTCCTTGCCATCATGCTGGTTTCCGGTCTCCTTGCGCTGATGCGCGGCTTCACCCGCGAGGTGCTGTCGCTGGTCGCCTGGGGTGCCGCTGCCGTGGCCGCCTATTTCGCCATCAAGCAGCCGGGCCTCGTCGAATGGGCCAAGACCAACGTGCCCTATCTCGAAAAGGAGATCCTGGCGCAGATCGCAGTGGGCGCCACGGCCTTCCTCATCGTGCTGATCATCGTGTCGATCGTCAGCGTGAAGATCTCCGACTGGGTGGTCGATTCCGCCGCCGGCTCCTTCGACCGCACGCTCGGCTTCATCTTCGGCGTGGTCAGGGGCTTCGTCTTCGTGGCGATCGCCTATCTCTTCTATGGCTGGCTCACGCCCTTCGACAAGCAGGAGAGCTGGGTGCGCAGCGCCTATTCGCTGCCGATGATCAAGTCGGCGGGCGAGGGCCTCCTCTCGTTCATGCCGCCGGACATCGCCGACACGCTGAACAACACGGCACTCGCCACCGGCGGCGACAAGACGTCGGCGGAGCCCGGCGCAACGCCGACCGACCCCGGCTACAAGAACAACGACAGCCAGCAGCTGGACAACCTGATGCAAAGCACCGGCGGCAACGACGAGCAGCCGCCAGCCGGGCAAGCCACCGGCGGACAGGAGACGGGCCAATGAGCGCGGACCTCGACTTCGAACTGAACGCCGACCGGCTGCGCGAGGAGTGCGGCGTATTCGGCATCTACGGCCACCCCGACGCCGCCGCGCTGACCGCACTGGGCCTGCACGCGCTGCAGCATCGCGGCCAGGAAGCGGCGGGCATCGTCTCCTTCGACGGCGAGCGTTTCCAGACCGAACGGCGCCTCGGCCTCGTCGGCGATCACTTCTCCTCCGAGAAGGTGATCAACCGGCTCAAGGGCAACTCCGCGCTGGGCCACGTGCGCTATTCGACCACCGGCGAGACGATCCTGCGCAACGTCCAGCCGCTGTTCGCGGAACTCGCCGCGGGCGGCCTCGCGGTGGCGCACAACGGCAACCTCACCAACGGCCTCACGCTGCGCCGTGAGCTGATCAGCCAGGGCGCCATCTGCCAGTCGACATCCGACACCGAAGTGATCCTCCATCTCGTGGCGCGCTCGCAGAAGAGCCGCATCGTGGAACGCTACATCGATGCGCTGCGCTCGCTCGAAGGCGCCTACGCGCTCGTCGCCCTCACCAACAAGAAGCTGATCGGCGCGCGCGATCCCAACGGCATCCGCCCGCTGATCCTGGGCGAACTGAACGGCGCCTATATCCTGTGCTCGGAAACCTGCGCCCTCGACATCATCGGAGCGAAATACATCCGCGAGGTCGAGAACGGCGAAGTGGTGGTGATCTCGGACGACGGCATCGAGAGCCTCCGCCCCTTCCCCAGGCAACCGGCCAGGCCCTGCATCTTCGAATACATCTATTTCTCGCGCCCCGACTCGATCCTCGGCGGCCGCTCCATCTACGACGTGCGCAAGGCCATGGGCCGCGAGCTCGCCAGGGAATCGTCCATCGCGGCCGACGTTGTGGTGCCGATTCCGGATTCAGGCGTTCCCGCCGCCATCGGCTATGCGCAGGAGACCGGCGTTCCCTTCGAACTCGGCATCATCCGCAACCATTATGTCGGCCGCACCTTCATCGAGCCAACGCAGACCATCCGCTCGCTCGGCGTGAAGCTGAAGCACAACGCCAACCGCGCCGTGGTGCAGGGCAAACGCGTCGTTCTGATCGACGACTCGATCGTGCGCGGCACGACCTCGGTCAAGATCGTGCGCATGATGTACGAGGCTGGCGCCAAGGAAGTGCACATGCGGATCTCGAGCCCGCCCATCAAGCACCCGGACTTCTATGGCATCGACACGCCGGAGCAGAAATCGCTGCTCGCCGCCACACACACGCTGGAAGAGATGCGCCAGTACATCGGCGTCGATTCGCTGGCCTTCCTCTCGGTCGACGGCGTCTACCGCGCGGTGGGCTTGCCCGGCCGCGACAATGCTCGGCCGCAGTTCACCGACCACTGCTTCACCGGCGATTATCCCACCCACCTGACCGACCTCGTCGGCGAAAGCAAGAAGCAGCAACTGTCGCTGCTGGCGGAAGCGGGCTGATTTCACGATGACGAAAAGGCTTGAAGGGCGCGTCGCCCTGGTGACCGGCGCCTCGCGCGGGCTTGGCGCCTCCGCGGCCATCGCACTGGCGAAGGAAGGCGCCCACATCATCGCCACGGCGCGCACCGAGGGTGGGCTCACCGAACTGGACGACGAGATCAGGAAGGTCGGCGGTTCCGCCACGCTGGTGCCCGTCGACATCAAGGACTTCCCCGCCATCGACCGGCTGGGCGCGGCGATCTTCGAACGCTGGAAGAAGCTCGACATTCTCGTCGGCAACGCCGGTGTGCTGGGCAAGGTCACGCCACTGTCGCATGTCGACCCCAAGGTGTGGGACGAGGTGATGGCGGTGAACGTCACTGCCAACTACCGCCTCATCCGGTCGATGGACCCGCTGCTGCGGCAGGCGGATGCGGGGCGTGCGGTGTTCGTGACGTCGGGGCTTGCCCACAGGTGCTGGGCCTATTGGGGTCCCTACTCGATTTCCAAGGCAGCACTCGAGGCGATGGTGAAGACCTATGCCGCCGAGAACGCCACGACGAAGATCCGTGCCAATTGCTTCAGCCCCGGCGCCACACGCACTCGCATGCGGGCCCAGGCGATGCCCGGCGAAGACCCCATGAGCCTCCCGCACCCCGACGAGGTGGCCGCACAGATCATCCAGATGTGCGAACCCGCCTTCGACGACAATGGTGGGGTGTGGAAGTTCGCGCCCGAGGGCCTGTTCAAGCAGTTTTGAGAGAGGTGAGCCCATGAGCGACACACAGGTGATCGCGGCCTTCGCCGCCGCCCGCAAGTCCCAGTCGCCGCTGAGCCACCTGCCCGAACCGCAGGCCCCCGACCTCACGCGCGCCTTCCGCCTGCAATGCGCGGTAACGAAGGAACTGGGTTGGGAGCAGGCGGGCTGGAAGATCGGCTGCACGTCTGAACGCGCGCAGAAGGCGCTCAACGCGCAAGGTCCCTTTCCCGGCACGATGTTCACCAACCGTGTCTACCGCTCCGGCGAGGCCTTCCCCACGACGCCCGAGAACAAGCGCGTGGTGGAACCGGAAGTCTGCTTCACCATGGCGAAGGACCTGCCGCCCCGCGGGCGTGACTATTCTGTCGACGAGGTGATGGCGGCGGTCGCGCATGTCTGTGTGGCGATCGAGGTCGTCAATCCGCGTGGACCCAAGGGTTTCGGCGAAGAGGTGCCCTGGTTCATCGTCGATGGCGGACTGAACGAGGGAATCGTACTGGGCGAGGCGCGCAAGCCGCTGTCGCGCACCGAGTATTCTTCACTGCGCGGACAAGTGTGGTGGAACGGCCGCGAAATGCAAGGCGGCGTGGGATCGAACGCGCTCGGTGGCGGTGACCTCGCACTCACCTGGCTCGCCAATCACCTGAACGGGCACGGGCTGGGGCTGAAGGAAGGCGAGATGATCACGACGGGCGTGATCACCGAGTTCTTTTCCGCCGGGCTGGGGGATGACATCGAGGTGAAGTTCGAACATCTGGGGAATGTGACGGTGAAGTTCTGATATCGTCTTCTCCCGCTTCTTCAGCGGCAGAAGAAGGGACCCGGTGCGAAGCAACGGGGTTT
The DNA here is from genome assembly GCA_046349235.1 of Hyphomicrobiales bacterium. GTDB lineage: Bacteria > Pseudomonadota > Alphaproteobacteria > Rhizobiales > Aestuariivirgaceae > Aestuariivirga. The sequence goes on along the minus strand of JAXMCT010000015.1, from coordinate 121,984 downwards.
TGAGGGGAGATAAGGTGAAGAGTTCGGAGCGCGCGGCGCCTCACCTACCCCAGCTGCGCTGGGGCCCCCTCCTCTCCGGCTGCGCAGGAGAGGACGAGAAGCACCTTACCGGTCCTTGTCGAAGGGATTCTTGCCGCCGCGCAGGCTGAAGCGGATGGGCACGCCCTGGAGGTCGAAGCTCTCGCGCAGGCCGTTCATCAGGTAGCGGACGTAGCTCTCCGGCAGCTTTGAAAGCTGGTTGCCGAAGATCGCGAAGGTTGGTGGCCGCGTGCTGGCCTGGGTGGCGTAGCGGATCTTGATGCGACGGCCCGAAGGGGCCGGGGGCGGGTTGCGCGCCAGCGCGCCCTCGAGCCAGCGGTTCACCTGCCCGGTGGAAATGCGGCTGTTCCAGCGCTCCATCGCCTTGAGCACGCTCTCGAGCAGCCTGTCGATGCCCTTCTCCTGCTTGGAGGAGACCGTCACCACGGGCACGCCGCGGATCTCGGGCAGGACGTCCTCGAGGTCGCTCCGCACTTCCTTGAGCTTCTTCTGCTTTTCCTCGACGAGGTCCCACTTGGACAGGGCCAGCACCACGGCGCGGCCTTCGCCCGCCACGAGATCGCAAAGCGACAGGTCCTGGCGCTCGATGGGGAGCGAGGCATCGATCAGCACCACCACGCATTCGGCGAAGCGGATGGCGCGCAGCGCGTCGGACACCGCGAGCTTCTCGATCTTGCCGACGACGCGGGACTTGCGGCGGATGCCGGCCGTGTCCCACAGCTTGATCTTCTGGCCGCGCCACTCGAACTCGGAGGAGATCGCGTCGCGGGTGATGCCGGCCTCGGGGCCCGTGAGCATGCGGTCCTCGCCGAGAATGGTGTTGACGAGGGTGGACTTGCCGGCATTGGGCTGGCCGATGATGGCAAGCCGCAGCGGCCCGTCGCCGCGATCCTCGCCTTCCATGCCCTCATCGCGCTTTTCCTCCGTATACGGAAGAAGTGCGTCATAGAGCTGGTCGAGACCCTCGCCATGCTCGGCGGAAATGGCAAGCGGCTCGCCGAAGCCAAGCTCGAAGGCCTCGAGCAGCGCCCCTTCGTGGCCCCTGCCCTCGGCCTTGTTGGCGACGAGGATGACGGGTTTGCCGCGGCGGCGCACGCGGCCGGCGAATTCACGGTCGGTGGGCGTCACCCCGGCACGCGCATCGAAGACGAACAGCACGACATCCGAGTCGTCGACTGCGGTCTCGGCCTGCGCGCTCATCCGGGCTTCGAGGCTGTCGCCCTTGATGTCGTCGAGACCCGCGGTGTCGAAGATGCGGAAACGCAGGTCGCCGAGGCGGGCCTCGCCTTCGCGGCGGTCACGGGTGACGCCGGGCTGGTCGTCGACAAGGGCGATCTTGCGGCCGACGAGCCTGTTGAACAGGGTCGACTTGCCGACATTCGGCCGCCCCATGATCGCGACGGTGGCGGTCATTGCGGATCTTTGAAGGTGTCGTTCGTGGTGGTGGGCGGCTTGCAGGCAGGATCATTCGCCGTGCAGCCCGTTGCCGTATTGGTGCCAGCGGGCTGCGAGGCGCGCTGGACATCCGCATCCGGCTTTTCCGGGAATGAGGGACGGCCGGGGATCGCATCCTCGCGCTGGCCCGGCAGGACCTTGTTGTTGGTCTGGCCCGTCATCGTGTCGACATAGGAGCAGCCGGACAGCAGCGTCACGACGCCTGCCGCCAGCAGCATCCCGGGAATGAGCCTCATTGCGAGGTCACCATGGGCTGCAGGAGATCCGCCATCATCGCCGCGCGCTGGCGCAGCTGCGGCGGCGTATCGGAATCGGCGAGGATAGACTGAACCTGCTTGTCGGCACCGGCATAGTCCTTCAGGCGGAACTGCACCGCCGCCATGATCTCCCGCGCCATGTGGCGCCAGGGATTGCCGTCGACGTTGAAGTCCTTGAGGCGGGCCTCGATGTCGGCGAAGCCCGCCGTGCCGGACAAGGCCGCCGCGGCACGGACACGCGCCAGGTCGCGCAGCGTCTGGTCGTTGGCTGTGTCGGCGGCGACGGCGTCATAGATCTTCACGGCATCCTCGACCTTGCCTTCGGTGACAAGTTCGGCTGCAGCCCTGAGACGGCCGAGCGTGGCAAAGCCGGTCTTGTCGATGGCTTCGAACTGCTTGACGGCTTCCGCCGCCTTGCCGCCTTCCGCCAGCTGGACAGCCGAAAAGAAGCTGTCCCCCGCGGTTTCCGACTGCTTCAGCTGGAAATAGCGCCAGCCTTCCATGCCGGCGACACCGATGATGACGAGCACGCACAGTCCGATGACGGCGTTGCCATAGCGGGCCCACAGTTTCTTGAACTGTTCCTGGCGGACTTCCTCGTCCACCTCGCGAAACAGGGATTCGTCGCTCAAAGCGTGGCTCCTCATATCAGCCAAGGGATTGAGAAGCGGCGTAGATCAGCCCCGGGGCAATATCAAGGCAATTCAGGCCGGACGGCGCTCAGGCGCGCTGGCGGCCGCGGCGGACGCCATAGACGCCGGCGACGACCTTGCTGCTGTCGTGCTGGTAGAGCAGCCAGAAGGCCGTTCCGATCCCGGCGATGCCGGAGAGAAAACCCAATACCTCGAAGAGCATGATCCCACCCAGACTCGCTTCGGTCCGGACGATGCTGGGATCGCCGCAGTTAACGGCACGTTAAGCGGGTGCCTATTCCCCAACGGTAAAGGTGCCGACCAGACCGCCGTCAGCCCGTTCCGCCACCAGGGAGTGCAAGGCCCACAGGCCAGGATTGTCGGCGACGAAGGCCAGGCTGACCGTCTGGCCGGCAGGCACCACCACCGTGTCCTGGAACGGGCCGGGCGGCGGCGCGCCAATCGCCTGCCAGTCGTGGCCGTGGATGTGCAGGGGCTGGGCGAAGGCCGTCCGGTTCTGGATGTCGAGGCGGATGGCCTCGCCCCTGGTGGCAACGAACAACGGCTCGGCGGCAGGCCCGGCAACACCATTGATGGCCCAGCCCTTGCCATTTTCCAGCAGGGTGCGGAGATCGCGCTCCGCGCCGTTCAGCCTGGCACTGGTCAGGCCGCCCTTGAGCCCGCCCTCGAGGGTCAGCGTGACGGTGCGCAGCTTGTCGGCGGCAGGGAGCGGGCTCAGCGGATTGGGCGGCAATGCGAAATCCTTCGGCAGCGCCGGGGGTGCAACGGCCCCCTTGGGGGCCTGCAGGTAACCGATTTCCACGATGTCCTCGAACAGGTCCAGCGCAAGCCCGATGCCGCCCTCGGCAGCGCTCACCAGAAGATCGGCGCGCTCGCCCGGCGCCAGGGCGATCGACTGGTCATGCAGGATCGCCGGCGTCACCGGTTGACCGTCGCGGGCGACCAGCATCGGGTCCTGTCCCTTGAACAGCAGGTACATGGTGCGGACGTTGGCGGCGTTGAGCACGCGCAGCCGCGTGTAGCCTTCCTTGGCAAGGTCGAGGGTTGGCCTGAACAGATTGTTGATGGTGAACCAGTTGCCCAGCCTGCCCTCGCCGACCATCGCCTCGACGTCGCCGAAATTGCCCTCAACCGCGCCGTTGTCGGCAAGCTTCCAGTCGTCCAGCACCATGACGAGATCGGTCATGCCGGGAATGGGCTGGGCCTCTTCCACCACCAGCACGGCGGTGAGCCCCATGTCGCGCAGCCGCGACTGGTCCGACATCGGAGCGATCCAGAAGGTTCCGGCATCGGGCGGCGTGAACACGCAGTCGACGGCATGGTCGGCTCCCGGCGGCACGTTGATTGTCATGAGCCCGGTCGGGCCGCGCACACCGAAGAAGTGGAGCCAGATCTCGCGATCGAGGTCGTTGATGAAACGAAGCTTCAGCACCTCGCCCTGCCTGGCGCGGATCACCGCGGGGCCGGGGCCGGGGCCGAGCAGCCAGGCCTCGGTCTTGCCCGCGCCGTCCTCGAGCAGGCCCAGCGTCGCCTTGCGGGCATGGATCTCGATGAAGCCGTCGGCGGTGAGCAGCTGTGCCCGCGCGGGGCCTGCGAAAGCTGCGAACCCCAGCGTGCCTCCCACGAATCGCCGCCGTGAAATGATCATGTCATCCTGCCTTTGCGACACCGTCTAGTGCCGCTCTGTGGCGGCAAGATGATGACGGGCGAGGATGCTATTCCTTCATCTCGTAGGTGTTCTCGGGCCCCGGGAAGGCGCGGCTGCGAACGTCCTCGGCATACATGCGGATGGCGCCCTCGATGGCCGCGCCCACCTTGCCGAATTCCTTGACGAACTTCGGCACGCGCGGCGATAGGCCCAGCATGTCTTCCATCACCAGGATCTGGCCATCGCAGACCGGCGAGGCGCCGATGCCGATGGTCGGAATGGGGATGGCACCGGTGATCTTCGCAGCCAGCGGCTCCGCGATGGCCTCGAGCACCACAGCGAAGGCTCCCGCCTCGGTGACGGCCTGAGCGTCCTCCTCGATGATCGCCCATTGTTCGCGCGTGCGGCCTTGCGTCTTGAAGCCGCCGAGGATGTTGATGGACTGTGGCGTGAGGCCGATGTGCGCCATGACCGGAATGCCGCGCTCGGTGAGGAAGCGGATGGTTTCCGCCATGCGCTTTCCACCTTCGAGCTTGATGGCGCCGCACTGCGTTTCCTTCATCACCAGCGCGGCATTGCGGAAGGCCTGCGCCGGGCTCTCCTCATAGGAGCCGAAGGGCATGTCGACGACGACGAGGGCGCGCTTGGCGCCACGCATCACCGCGCGGCCATGCAGGATCATCAGTTCGAGCGGCACGGGAAGCGTCGATTCGAAGCCGTGCATCACCATGCCCAGCGAGTCGCCCACCAGCAGGAAATCCACGTATTTGTCGGCAATCGCCGCAGTGTGGGCGTGGTAGGAGGTGAGCGAGACGATGGGGTCCTTGCCCTTGCGGGCGGTGATTTCCGGCGCCGTCACGCGGCGGGTGGCGACATGCTGCGACATGGCTTCGAGCCTAGTCCGCCGGGGCCAACCCGGCAAGGCGTCAGTTGAGCTGCACGATGGGCACGCCGATCAGCGCCTGGTGCGCCTGGATCATGATGCCGTAGAGCGCGATGCCGACGAAGAACGAGAGCAGGTCATGGCCCTTGTGCACCACGGGCGATGGACGCACGCCGTTGAGGGTGCCGATGACGATGTGCAGCACCGCATATGTCAGGAAGCCGCCGAACAGGATGATGCTGGCAAGGTCGCCGTTGGCCAGCAGGTGCCCGCTTGCCCACAGGATGGCGGCGATGGCCATGGGAAAGCGCAGCGTCTGGCGCAGGCTGCCGCGGCACAGGAAGATGCCGACGCAGATGAAGGCTGCCAGCGTGAGCCCATAATTCGCATATCTGCCCCATTCCGGCGGATCGTAGACGAAGACGAAATCGGAAGACCGCCAGCCGATCACGATGATGGCAATGCCGACGAGCGAGGCGAGGCCGAAGACGGGGCCATAGGCGCGCTCGCCCACCCGCTGCTTGAGCTTCGCCTTGAGGGAGGGAACGGCCGCGACGAGATGCAGGGCGGACGTCAGGAAGACACCGAGGGCAAGCAGCAGCATCAGACGACCGGGATGCCGAGAACGTAAGGGTGGAAGCCGAACAGGAACACGGCATAGAGCACCAGCCCGACGACCACGGCCACGATGTCGGAGCGAACGCGCGGAATATAGTCAGGCCGCTTGCCGCGCAGTTCCGACATCAGGATGTCTGCCAGCCCCACCACGAGGAAGGTGCCGAACAGCCAGACATCGCTGCGCCGGCCGTTGACCAGCAGATGGCCGCCCGACCACAGCACGATGCCGATGGACATCGGATTGTGCAGCCACTTCTTGAGGTAGCCCTTGCCGTGAGAGGCGCCGATCAGGATGAAGGCGAGAAGCACCAGGAGCATTGTGAGGTGCTTCATGCCAAGGGGAGCGTCGTAGAGGATGTCCACCGGATCGCTTCCGAAGCGGGCGCGCCCGAAGCCCACCACCATCAGCACCACGCCGGCCAGCGACACGATGCCGAAAAGCGCCTTCCAGGCCTTCTCGCCGAACTGGGCGCGGAAACTGTCGCGCAGGCCCGGAAACAGGATGGCAAGGAGGTGGCTGCCGCCGAACAGCAGGCTGCCGAGATAGAGCAATGTCATGTTGCGAGTTCCCCTCTTCAGCCTGCTTTTGCCAGATTTCCCCGGGCGTTCCAAGCGGCTGCCGCTGCCGTAGTCGAGGCATGCGAGACGTGGTATTCCGGTGCCTCCATGGAATCGTCCGGACCGGCGAATCATGGTGATTGCCGGTCGCACTGCATCCCGATCGCCGAAGCGTCATGCCCGCACCCTCCACCATCCACATCGTCTGCTCGGACCGCGGCCGCAACGGCAAGACGCTGCTCGCGCGCATCCTGACGGACCATCTGCTGATCGAGGAGCGCGATCCCTTCTGCTTCGACCTGAGCGCCCCGGAAGGCGCGCTGCGCGCCTTCTTCCCCGGCCGCACGGCCCTCATCGACCTCGCGGACGATAAGAGCCGCGCCAGGCTCTTCGACATCCTGCTTGCCCGTGCCGGCCGCGACTATGTGATCGATGTGCCCGGTGCCCAACTAGCCCGCTTCTGCGAGGCGGCGGCTGACGTGAACCTGCACGAGGCGGCGCGCGAAAAGGGCTTCAGGCTCTGCGTGCTGTTCGTCGTCGACCGCGATCCCGCCTCGCTCAAGACGGCGGTGGCGATCGAGGAGATGCTGCAGCCCGACCTGCTGGTGCCCGTGGTCAACCGCTTCGTGGGAACCTCGCTGCCCGACGGCGTGCCCGGCCCCGTGGTCACCATCGACAAGATCGAGGGCGAGGTGCGGGTGCTGATTTCGCACCGCCGTTTTTCATTGCGCAGCTTCCTGTTGGGCGAGGAGGCCGAGGTGCCGGCACGGCTGCGCAACCAGCTCAAGACTGTGCTGCACGGCGTGATCGACGGCCTGCGAAACCTCGAGCCGGCCATGAGCCTGCAGTCGCTGCACGAGGCCAGCCTCTGAAATTTGAATTTGAACCGCCCTCCTCGCGAGCCTAGACTGGAGGTTGACCGTTTCCCGGAGCCCGCCATGAAGAGCCTCAAGTCCCTGCCCCTCGCATTTGCCCTCGCGGCCACGGCGATCATTCTTCCAGCCACGGCACCTGCGGCCCTCGCGCAGGTCACCAACATCGACGTGCAATGGGCGATCTCGTCGATCCAGATGGCCGGAAAGCGCGCCGCACAGGTTCCGGGCATCAAGAAGGTTCCGAGTGTTGGTGTCATCCGCCTCGACGTGCCGACCATTCCGATGTTCAACGGCGACGTTCCGGACTGGCAGGAATTCAAGATCATGACGCAGAGGAATGCGGCCGGCGTTGCCAAGCTGCAGCGCAACCTCGCAGCCAACCCGGTGACAGCTGCCGCCCTGGCGAAGAACCACGTCAGTCCTGGCCAGGTGGCCGGCGTGCAGATCGGCAGCAACGGCGCCCTGCGCCTCTACATCTTCTCCGCGCGCAACTGGTAGCCTAGGCCGCCGCTGCGAGCCTTCTGGCCACCTCCTCGAGCTGGTCGGTGGCCTTTCCCCAGCCTTCGTGGAAGCCCATGGATTCATGGCGCTTCATGGCTTCCTCGGTCCAGTGCCGCACGCGCGCCTCGTAGCGGGTGCCGCCATCTTCGTCCGAAAAGCTGACCGTCGCCGTCATGAACGGCTCGGCCGAGGGCACCCAGGCCTCGACATAGGCGTCGGTGAACACCAGCCGCTGCCGGGGCACGACGTCGAGATAGACGCCACGGTTGGGAAACTCCTCACCATTGGGCCCGCGGAACAGCATGTAGCTGGCACCACCCGGCCGAAGGTCGATTTCGACCACGGGCGATGTCCACGGCCGCGGCGTGAACCACTGCTTGATCAGCTCCGGCTCCGTCCAGCACCGCCAGACCATGGCACGCGGTGCGGAAATCAGGCGGGTGATCGACAGTTCATGCGTGGCATTGGTCATGGCACCTCCGGAACAGATAACAGCATGGCGAACATTTGCTTCTGCCCGAGGACACGAAATGCCATGCTGCAGAAGACGACGCGGCAAGAAGGACACCCGGCATGATCATTGATTTTGCAGAACGGCGCCAGACCCTCTGGGTTCAGTGCATCGCGATTCTTCTCCTTCTGATTTCGGCAGGCTGTGCATGGGCGGCGGATCCCCTGCCCGCGTGGAACGATGGCAAGGCCAAGAGCGCCATCATCGACTACGTGACCAAGGTGACGACGGCAGGTTCGCCCGAATTCGTGCCGGTCGAGGAGCGCATCGCGGTGTTCGACAACGATGGCACACTGTGGCCGGAGAACCCCATGCCCTTCCAGATGGCCTATGCGGTGGACCAGACAAGGAAGCTCGCCGCATCGGACCCCGCAGTGGCCGACAACCCCATGGTGAAGGCCCTGCTCGCCGGCGACTTCGCAACGCTCATGGCTGCACCGCATCACCAGGGCTTGCTCGAGATCATCGGCCTCACCCATTCCGGAAAGACGGTGGACGAATTCCGCCAGCAGGTCGAAGACTGGATGAAGACCGCGAAGCATCCGCGCTTCGACGTTCGCTATGACCAGCTGACCTACCAGCCGATGCAGGAGGTGCTGGCCTATTTCCGTGCCAGCGGCTTCAAGACCTACATCGTCTCCGGCGGCGGGGCCGATTTCATGCGTGTCTGGAGCGAGCGTGTCTATGGCATTCCGCCGGGCCAGGTGGTGGGCTCCACCACCCGGGTCGAATATGAATTGCGTGACTCCGGCCCGGTGCTGGTGAAGACGATGGACAACCTGTTCGTCGATGACAAGGCGGGAAAGCCCGCCGGCATCCATGCCTTCATCGGCCAGCGCCCGATCGCCGTGTTCGGCAACAGCGATGGCGACAAGGAGATGCTGGAATACGGCACCATCGCGAACCCGCGCCCGAGCCTCGGCGTCATCATTCATCACACCGATGGCGAGCGCGAGTACAAGTATGATGTGAACCCGAAGAGCAGCGGCACGCTGGTCGAGGCCCTGAAGGAAGCGCCGGAACGCGGCTGGACGGTCGTCAGCATGAAGGACGACTGGAAGACGATCTTCGCAGCGCCGTGATTCAGCCGGGGCGGTGGTCCGGTGCCGCCGCCTTGCGCTGATCGGCGCGGTCGATCTCGAGCTGCAGGAAGAAGTTCAGCGCCGTCCTGATGGTGGCGATGGCGGCCAGCTGCCCGATCTCCGACCAGCTGGGTGCCACGGCTGTGCGCAGGATGTCTGCTGCCAGCAGGAATTCCAGGGCCAGCGCCAGCCAGCGGCCCAGCCTCAGCCGCACATCCTCCTTCGCCTCGTGCGAGGATGATGGATCGGCGGGCGAAAAGCTCTGCAGGATCACCAGCAATGTGCGGAACATGGCCTCGGCCACCGCGATGGCAATGATGAGCGCCGCCATCCCCTCCGTGATGGTGGAGAGTTGCAGCGTCAGTTCCTTGATGATCTCCGAGGTCATGATGTGACCTCTAAATGATCCAGCCACTTCCCGCCAGACGGGAAATTGGCCGCACGGGGGTGGCGGCGGCGCACCTTGTCCATCAAACTGGCATTACCCGTGCTTCTTATGCGCGGTTTTGCCCCATTTGCGACAACCTGTGATCGACTTAAAAGTTGTATTAGATATACATCTAAGAGCCGGAGGCACCCATGAAGCTGATCAATCTGACACTGCAGGCCACCGCAATGGCGGCGCTCCTCTCCACCGCTGCGATGGCGGAACCGGTGATCACGGTGACGCTGATCGACAAGGTCGGCAGCAGCGATGTCGCCGTCCCGGAAATGGGGATGGGGATGGGCAGCGACATGGCGAAGGCGAAAATGGGCATCAACGCGAGCCCGAAGCAGGTGCGCCCCGGGCTGGTGACCTTCAAGGTCACGAACCTCGCCAGCAAGATTGTTCATGAGGTCATCGTCGCCCGTCTGCCGGAGGGCACGAAGCAGCTCCCCTACGATGAGGCCGCCATGATGGTGAAGGAGAACGCCCTGCAGGCCTTCGGATCCGTCAACGAGATCGACCCGAACCGCTCCGCCGCGCTGACCCTTACGCTGAAGCCGGGACAGTACATGCTCTACTGCAACCTGCCCGGCCACTACATGGCCGGCATGTGGACGGTGATCGACGTGGCACCCTGAGGGGGCGAGACATCGGCAGCAGGGGGCGCATGGAACTTTGTCGTCCCCTGTTGCGTTGGGTCCCGCTCATCCAACCAGACCGGGACGGTTCCATGCAGGACAAATCGACCGCCATCACGCGCGAGCAGCTGGCCGCGCTTCTCAACGAAGACCTGTCGCGCGAGTACCAGGCCATCATCGCCTATATAGTCTATTCGCAGGTGTTGAAGGGTGCCCAGTACATGAGCATCGCGGATCAGTTGCAGATCCATGCGGGCGAGGAACTGAAGCATGCCCTGACCATCGCCCGTCAGATCGATTACCTGGGCGCCATGCCCAATGCCACGCCCCGCCCGGTGAAGCTTTCCGACAAGGCGGAGGACATGCTGCGCGCCGACCTGCAGAACGAGATCGACACCATCCGCAATTATCGGACGCGCGTGCGCCAGTGTGAGTCCCTCGGCGAGTTTGCGATTGCCGAACACATCCGGGAGATTCTTCTCGACGAACAGGATCACCTGATCGATCTCGCCACTGCGCTGGGCGAAGATGCGCCCGCGGTCGGCGACTGATCGCGGCCTGCCTGGCATTGACAGTTGCTTGCTGCGCGGCGAAGGCTTCATGCATGCGCCGCGTCTGTTCCTTGGGTCTGCTGATGGCCCTTGCCACGCTGCCGGCCGATGCCGCAGCCTCGAAATCGCGGACAATCGATTTCCCCTGCTTCAAGAACCTCGCGGACGGCCGCGTGCTGGTCGACGGCACGCGCTGGGACGCGAAGATGCGACAACTGGGTTATGACCTGGCGGATGGTGCATTCGTTCCTTACGAAGTGCTGCGCTTCACCCAGCAGTCGGTTCACGACGCCATCTGGGCTGACGGCATGTGCCGGATGAAACTGCTCCCCGTCGCCAAGTGACCTAGTAGTGCGGGGGTGGTGGCTCCGGTCCATCGCCGCGGGCGAGCGCCGCAGCATCGAACTCGTCACGGAGTTCGCCAAGGCGGCGTTCCAGGCTGTCGATCTTGCGCCACTGGGCCACCACCATCTCGTTGAGGTCGGCAATGATCCTGTCCTGTTCGGCAAGCCGCCGTTCGAGATCGACAATGCGGCTGTTTGCGTCCTGTCCGGACATGCGGTTCCCCTTCACCTGCTTGTCCATCCTTTCCTCCGCCGGAACCCGGGACGCAAGGGCCTGGACCACACGCTCGAGGCGAAAGTCACCCTTTGTTCTAACACACAATCAGACGTCGCAGTTTAGTCCAAAAATCGCCTAAGTGCTTGATTTTGTGGCTTTCATGCAACAAAGTAAAACTTTGGCGGGCGTTTACTTGAACACTGCGCATGCCCCGATATCGTAGTTTTACTTAATCGCAAAACTAGGAATCACTGGGGGTATACATGGATCTTCGTCGTTGTTCGGCCGTCGTGGCCGGTGTCGTTCTTGCCGCGGCCGGGGCCGTAGGGGCAGCCGAGGCCGCGGATATCGCACCGGCACCCGATCTCTGGAACGGCTTCTATTTGGGCGCACAGGCGGGCTACCTGCAGGGCACTGGCAGCGATGCCGACCTCTGCGCCAAGTCCGATTTTGGCGACCAGAACGGGTGTCTCAGCAGTGGCGAGCTCGGCCCGACAGGAGGCTATGACATCGGCGACAACAACATGGATGGCGTCACGGCGGGTGGCTACCTCGGCTACAACTACCGCATCGACTCCGTCGTCCTCGGCCTCGAGGGCGATTTCAACTGGGACAATGCAAACGGCAACAACAGCGTGCTCGGCGAAGTGAACTACGACACTTCGCTGAACTGGGATGCCTCGGTCCGCGCCCGCCTCGGCTTCGTGGTGGATGAACGCGCCCTGCTCTACGTGACGGGCGGCCCGAGCTGGGTCGACGCCGAAGTCAGCAGCAATCTCTGCAGCGTCATTCGCTCCGAGAACCCAGGCGGAAACGTCAACTGCGGCGACTCGAGCACCGAGTTCGGCTGGCAGCTGGGTGCGGGCGCCGAATATGCGATCACCGACCACCTGTCGATGAAGGCCGAATACCTGCATGGCTGGTATGGCGATGCCGACCTCGACATCCTCAAGGTGAGCGACACCAAGTCGAGCGGGAAGTACTATCTCAAGCAGGACCTGCAGACCAACGTGGTGCGCGTCGGCGTGGCCTATCACTTCGGCGCACTCTGATCCGCCAACTCCGAGAGTTAAGCGAAAGCCCCGCCCAACGGCGGGGCTTTTCACATGATGAGCCGCCCTGCTGCTGCCGGCCCCAAGGGGCTTAATTTGTCATATTTGACTTTCAATGCACTAATATTCCTCAAATATGACCTATAGCGCCAATGCCGCCGTCATCTGGTCCCCGGCAAAGGCCGGCTCGTAATCACGCGCCTGCGCGCCCGAGACGCCGGTCTGCCGCAAGCTGTCGCGCCACTCCGTGGCGATGCGCTGCGCCATCGAGCGGACGGTCTCCCGCGCCTCCTCATCCGGGATTTCGAAGAACGCGCAGGCGTTCAGCGCCAGCTCGATCGATCGGTCGTGCGATCCACCTTCCAGGATGGCCGTCTCGAGGTGCGGATTGCGGTCGGGCGCCGGGTTCACGTCGAACATCGGGGACAGCCGCCAGCGGCCCGCGCCGACATAGAGAAAGCCGTGGTTCTTCAGGTGGTCGTCCTTGTTGGAGACGAGGATGGTGAAGATCAGGCGGCGATAGAGTTCGCGGAAATCGGACCCGGGATCCGGGGAGTGCGACCGCATGAAATCGACCATCTCGGTATAGGAGCCCAGCTCCGCACCGGTCTTGCCCAAGGCCGTGCGCGCCGAAATATAGGGAATTCGCGCCGCTCCGCGCCGGTCAAACCGCTGGATCAAAGCCACAGGGTACGGCGTGTCCGCCAGTTCCAGCCGGGCGGGCGGCGTGCGGATGCCGCAGGATTCCGCCAGCCGCAGCGTGGCGACCTCGACACGCTCGACCGGCTGCCGATCATGCACCGACGTGAACTTGGCAAGCCACAGCCTGTCGCCGTCCCTGACATTGGCCTTGGGGCGCGCGCCGCCGGAGCCACCGGCGCCCGCCAAAGCGCGCATCTGCTCGTCCGAAATGTCCCTGCCCTGCTCATAGGCGCGCGCGATCTGCGTAATGGTGTCCAGATCGACAAGCCGGGGAACGGCATCAACCGCCTTGCCGCGGATGATCTCGCCCTTGTCGTCCACGAAGCGCATCGCACCCTGCCGGCACGTATCGTCGGACAGCGTCAGATACTCGAACGCGTTCAGCCCGTTGCCATAGGTGCGTTCGAGCAGGCCACGTCCCCAGCTGTCCGGCGCGGCATCGGCGAAGACGCCGGCCAGCGCGTCACCCATGTTTCCGGGCTGCCCCGACGTGTGGAACGGACCGGCTTCGAGCGGGAAGTCCGGCTGAATCGCAAAGCCGCGCGGGTTGTCGTTCCAGGCGGCATCATAGGTGAAGGTGGAGAACTGACGCGGCCCCGACTGTGTGAAACGCAACTGACCGACCGGTGTCAGGCTTTCCCCCAGCACAACCTGCGCCGCGAACTCGGCCATCAGAAGGAGGCCCCGTCCGGGTCCACAATGTCCTGCTTGTCCTGCGCCGCTTCCGTTTTCGCCTTCTGCCTGCGCAGCCTGGCGGCAAACGAGCGCCCGCGGCGCGGCCCCTGCTCCGCCGCCATCGCCAGGCCCAGATCGTCGTGGCGGGGATCGATCATGCCGGCGAGCCGCTCCAGAAGTCCCAGAACCACGAGCACGTCCGCCAGCGTGCCGATCGCCACACCGGCATCGCCGCGTTCGAGGCGCGCGATCGAACTCGGCGAGGTTCCGGCGCGCACGGCCAGATCGGCCACGGCGATACCCCGCCGCAAGCGGGCGCTGCGAACATCCTGGCCCAGCCGCACAAGGGCCGGCTTCGTCTTGGGCGAACTCATCGAAACCATCCATATTTGACGAGATACTGACTTTAATGCATCATATATGACACATTCTACCGATCGTCAAGTCCGCGGCGGTGCACGCCGGCAATCGTTCCGTTGGGCAACGGCGGCCGGAACGCTCGGGACACATGATGAATGGGGCGGTCGGTTCCTATTCCCACTCGATCGTGCCGGGCGGTTTGCTCGTCACGTCGTAGACCACGCGGGACACACCCTTGACCTCGTTGATGATGCGCGTCGCCACGCGGGCGAGGAAGGCATGGTCGAAGGGGTAGCTCTCTGCCGTCATGCCGTCGGTCGAGGTCACGGCGCGCAGGCCCAGCACGCGGTCATAGGTTCGGCCGTCGCCCATCACGCCCACGGTGCGAACGGGCAGCAGCACGGCGAAGGCCTGCCAGATCGCATCGTAGAGCCCGGCCTTGCGGATCTCGTCCAAATAGATCGCATCGGCCTTGCGCAGGATGTCGAGCTTCTCGACCGTGATGTCATCATGCGGGATGCGGATGGCGAGGCCGGGACCCGGGAACGGGTGGCGGCCAACGAAATGCGGCGGCAGGCCGAGTTCCTTGCCGAGGAGGCGCACCTCGTCCTTGAACAGTTCGCGCAGCGGCTCGACGAGCTTCATGTTCATGCGCTCGGGGAGCCCGCCCACATTGTGGTGCGACTTGATGGTAACCGAGGGGCCACCGGTGAAGGAGACGCTCTCGATCACGTCCGGATAGAGCGTGCCCTGCGCCAGATAGGCCGCGCCGCCGATCTTCCTGGCTTCCGCTTCGAACACGTCGATGAACAGCTTGCCGATGGTCTTGCGCTTCTTCTCGGGGTCGGTGACGCCCTCGAGCTCCTTGAGGAACAGCTTCGAGGCATCGACGTGGACGAGCGGGATGTTGTAGGCCTCGCGGAACAGCTTCACCACCTCGTCCGCCTCGTTGAGGCGCATCAGGCCATGATCGACGAAGATACAGGTGAGCTGCTCGCCGATCGCCTCATGGATGAGCACGGCGGTGACGGCGGAATCGACACCGCCCGAAAGCCCGCAGATCACGCGGTCGAGCCCGACCTGCTTCTTGATCCTGTGCACCATCTCGGACTTGAAGTGCGCCATCGACCAGTCGCCCTTGCAGCCGCAGATGTCGCGGGCGAAATTGCGCAACAGTTTCGCGCCATCCGGCGTGTGCACCACTTCCATGTGGAACTGCGTGGCGTAGAACTGGCGCTGTTCGTCGGCGATTGCCGCGAAGGGTGCACCCTCGGAGGTGGCGATGGCCTTGAAACCGGGTGGAATGGCGGTGACGCGGTCGCCGTGGCTCATCCACACCTGGTGGCGCTCGCCCTGCTCCCACACGCCGTCGAACAGCGCGTTCGGCTGCTTCACCTCGACGAAGGCCTTGCCGAATTCGCGGTGATCGGAAGCTTCGACCTTGCCGCCGAGCTGGGCGCACATGGTCTGCTCGCCGTAGCAGATGCCGAGAACCGGAAGGCCGCGGGTGAACACCCGCTCGGGCGCCCGGGGGCTGCCACCCTCATGCACCGAAGCCGGGCCGCCCGAGAGGATGATGCCCTTCAGTCCCGGCCAGTCCAGCGCCTTGTCGGCCGACTGGAAGGGAACGATCTCCGAATAGACCCCCGCCTCTCGGATGCGACGGGCGATGAGCTGGGTGACCTGGGAGCCGAAATCGATGATGAGGATACGGTCTTGCATGCGGGGCTATTAAGGAAAGAGACCGGAGTCTGCAAGATGCCCCGGCCCCGCCCCGTCATTTCAGGCTGGATATGTAATCCGCCACGGCCTTGACGTCCGATTCGGCCAGTTTCGAGAGGTTGGACTGCACCTCGCCCATGCCGCCCGACGACATGTGCTCGTAACCCATCATCTCGCCGTTCTGGAAGGCGGTGGCAAGGTCGGAGGCGTCGGTGTACTTGCCGCGGCCGAGCAGGTCGATGAGCGAGGGCACCTTGCCTTCGCCGCCCGGATGCGGGCCGCCCTGGAACTGCTTCGACCAGTCGAAGGCCATGAACAGGTTGCGCGGCGTGTGGCACTCGTTGCAATGGCCCGCACCATTGGCGATGTAGGCACCGCGGTTCCATTCGGCCGACTTGGAGGCATCGGGCTGCCACTGGGCGGTGTCGAAGCCCAGATGTTTCCAGATACCCACGCCCTTGCGCAGCAGCCAGGGCGCCGGGATCTGGGCTGCCTTCTCGGGCGCGACCACCGGGGGCAGCGAGTCGAGGTAGGCCTTGATGTCGAGGACGTCGGACGTCTTCATCCGCGCATAGGATGTGTAGGGGAAGGCCGGGATGAGGTTCTCGCCCTCGGGCGAGATGCCACGCTGCACGGCGTTGACGAACTCCGCGTCCGTCCACTTGCCGATCCCGGTCTCGGGGTCCGGCGTCAGGTTGGGCGGATAGAAGGTGCCGACCGGCGTCTTGAACGGCGTTCCACCCGCCGGCAGCGAGGCATCGACAGTCTTCAGGTCGGGGCCCGGCTTGTGGCAGGAGAAGCAGCCGGCCGCGTTGAACAGTTCCTTGCCATTGGCGATGTCAGGCTGGTGGGCCGGAATCTCGGCCGCCGTGAGCGGATGAGGTTCGCTCATCCGCCAGGCAAGGGCAAGCCCCGCGACGGCGATGACGGCGAGGGAGCCCAGAACCTTGGCACGGCGTGACATGAAAGTGATCCTTACTCGGCCTGACGGAACTTCTCGTGGCAGCCCTTGCAGGCGGCCCCGACAGCGGGGAAAGCGGCCTTGAACGAGGCCTCGTCCGTGGTGGCGGCGAGCGCTGCCGTGGCGGTGTCGAGGTCCTTCCAGGCAGCGGCGAAGCCGGCGGCGTCGGTCCAGATCTCGGGCTTGGCGCCGGTCTTGACGGTGGCGCCGGTCTGCGACGAGGCGTTCCACACGTCCTTGGCGACGCCCTCGGCCTGGGCGTCCGTCATCGACTTGACGGCGGCCTGAACGGCGGCGGCGTCATAGGGCGTCTCGCCCTTGAGGATCGCCACGAAGGCCTTCATCGCTTTCATGTTGACCTTCATCTCGGCCTGGCGGGCATTGATCAAGTCATCCGCAGTGCCGGCAGCGAAGCCGGCGCCGGCGCCGACGACGCCCACGCCCACCGCCAGAGCCAGGGCGGCAGCCAAATTCTTCTTCATTCTGAACCTCTTGAGATGGGATGTTCCGGCAAGGAGGTTGCCGGGGTGCCGCTTATGGCACCCCGCAACCGTGACGTGAAGTCTTACTTGCAGGACTTGCCCTGCTCCGGCGTCAGCTCGACCTTGGCGCCAGCGACCTTGACGTCCTTGATGGTGCAGAGAACGCCCTCATCCGGAGCGGAGATCTTGAAATCATAGGTGCCGTCGGCCAGTTCGGCGATGGTGACGGTCTTGCCGTCATCCAGGGCGCCTTCCTTGATGCCATCCATCAGGTTGGCGCCGAAAGCGTTCGCGCCGGCGGCCGACACGGTCAGCTCGTCGATCGGGAGACCGCTGTGATTGGTCACCGTGAGACCTGCCGCAAACGCGGAAGAAGCCATCACCATCAGCGGAAGGGCAAAGAGAACTCGCTTCATGTGTTCAAATCCAGTTTCTTGGTTGTCTCGGGTTGTGGAACTCGCCGCCCCGTATGATCGAGTCGAGAGCCGCCCGCTGCATCAGCGAACACCTCACACGTAAATGCTGCGATGCAAGAGAACCATTGGGCTCAGGTTTAAATCGCCCGGTCCAAACCCTCATCGGAGCTGCCTAAACCGAGGTTTAGGATCGTTCTGGGGGTGGCGCACAACTGTTGCCCGAGCTTTGAATCAAGAATGGAAACATGATCCTTCTCTGGATGAAGATTCATTTCCCCACCCTCAGCGAAACTGCTGCCGGGGCCGTCCCATCTCCCGTCCGTCGGCACGAAGGTTCCATCGTCGATTTGTCGCAGGGGCGAGCCAGACATGATCGATGACAGGCCCTTACTCTCAATCCGCGCCAGTGATACAATTAAAAATTGAACGCTCCATCAAATCGAGAATGCATCGCACTGCAGGAGTTATTCAGGTTCGAACGCGCGACAGCGGGCAGGCAGCACGCCTTAAGGCAATCCCCTGCCGGGGAATGGATGGTGCGGCTCGACCGAAGCGATGGCCCTGGGAAGGAGGAATCCGCCATGTTGTCACCCGTTCCGCTGTCGCTCGACATCCACCAGGAGGCGGATTTCGGCGTTCCGCCCGATACGGTGTTCAACGCTCTCACCAGAGACGTGCAGAATTGGTGGGTCATGCGCCAGACGACGCCCGACAGCACTCTTTCACTCTTGCCCAGGGTGGGGTCCAGCCTCACCGAGCGCTCGCCGGATGGGCATGAGGTGATCTGGGGGACCCTCGAAGAGGTGCGCCGTCCGGACCGGCTGTATTTCTCGGGCCGCTTCGCCGTGCGGGGCGCCGTGGCCGGAAGGGTGCATTTCGACCTCGAGAGAACCGGTCACGGCGGGTGCCGGCTGATTCTCGTGCACCAGGCGGTGGGCAACATCTCGAGCGACACGCGCGCCGGCTTCGATGCCGGCTGGAACAGGCTCATCGGCCAGTGCCTTGCATCCTACCTGCTGCGGGCGGCGTGAACCATGGTGCGACGCATCCCGCATGACAGGACATTGTTCGAATCCCTGCTGGCGGAAGCGCAGCGGCGCAATCCGGACGTGCGCAGCGGCGCGATGTTCGGTTCGCCCGCCCTGTTCCTGGGGCGGCGGATGGTTGGATGCGTCTTCGGCGCCAACATCGGCCTCAAGCTGCCGGCTGCAGCGGTCGCGAGCGCCATGGCAGCCGGTTCTGCATCGGCGTTCCGCCCCTATGGCAAGCCCGCCATGCGCGAGTGGCTCGAAATCCCGGGCACGTCGCTCTTCGCGAACCTGGCGCTGCTGGACCTCGCCATCCAATTCGCGGAAAGACCACAATGACCGATCAGCCCTTGAGCCTGCCGCGATGCCCGGCCCGAAGATCCGCACCGCCCGTCTGTGCCTGGGCAACAGCTGGGCCCGGCCGGTGAACGGAGATTTTCACTTCGCATGGCTTCTCAGGCTGATGGGCAGTATCTCGCCGCGTCCTGATCCGATCAGCCGATGAAGATATCGAAGATCAGCTTGGCGTTGAGCGCGATGATGACGGCCGCGATCACGCCCGCCAGCAGGGTGATCCAGACGGGAGCCGTGAACGACCCCATCTTCGCGCGATCACGCGTGAAGATCACCAGCGGCACGATGGCGAAGGGCAGCTGGAAGGCCAGCACGACCTGGCTGAGGATGAGAAGCATGCCGGTGCCGCTCGCGCCATAATAAAGGGTGACCGCCGCTGCCGGCACGATGGCCACGATGCGGGTCACAAGTCGGCGAAGCCAGGCAGGCAACCGGATGTCGAGGAAGCCTTCCATGACGATCTGGCCCGCCATGGTGGCCGTCACGGTGGAGTTCAGTCCACAGCACAGCAGCGCGATGGCGAAGAGCTTGGGCGCCAGCAACGAACCGACCAGCGGGGCCAGCATGGAATGCGCCTCGCCGATTTCCGTCACCGTCGTGCGCCCGCTGGCATGAAAGGTGGCGGCGGCGAGGATGAGGATCGAGGCGTTGATGAGCAAGGCGAACATGAGAGCCGCAGTCGAATCCCATATCGCGAAGCGCAGTGCCTCCCGCTTCTCGGGCAGGCTCTCGCCGTAGGCGCGCGTCTGCACGATACCGGAATGGAGGTAGAGATTGTGCGGCATCACCGTCGCGCCGATGATGCCCAGCGCCAGATAAAGCATGGCCGGGTTATGGATGATTTCGGTCGTCGGCGCGAAGCCGCGGATCACCTGCCCCCATTCCGGATCCGCCATGCCGATCTGGACGAGGAAGCACAGGAAGATCACCCCCAGCAACGTGATGATGAAGGCCTCGATCCACCGGAAGCCGAGGCGCTGCAGCCACAGGATCAGGAATACGTCGAGCGCGGTGATGAGCACGCCCAGTTCGAGCGGAATGCCGAACAGCAGGTTGAGGCCGATGGCGGTGCCCACCACCTCGGCGATATCGGTGGCGATGATGGCGACTTCCGCGAAGAGCCAGAGAATCCACGCCACGGGCCGTGGAAAGGCATCGCGGCAGGCCTGCGCCAGGTCCCGGCCCGATCCGATGGCCAGCCGTGCGCAAAGGGACTGCAGGATGATGGCCATGATGTTGGACATCAGCGCCACTGTTAGGAGCGCATAGCCGAATTGCGCACCGCCGGCGATGGATGTGGCCCAGTTGCCGGGGTCCATGTAGCCGACGGCGACCAGGAAGCCCGGGCCCACGAAGGCCAGCGCCCGGCGGAACACCGACCCCTTGTCAGTCACGCGCACCGTGCGGAACACGTCGACCAGCGGCGGTTCGCCCCGGCCACGGCGCCAGCCGGGCTCGTCCGGTGTCAGGTCAGCGGATGTCATCACGCGGTCGGCCATCCCGGAAAGTTTAGCATTGGCTAAACTTCTTTCAAGGGAAATTCTTGAGGGCTGGCGCGGTTCCATGGCCAGTTCCTGATTGGACGCGCGCACTCTCCCGTTTAGGATGGCGAGAACCATTCGCAGAAACACGGACGCCATGGCGCAGCGCGCGAAGAAACAAGGTGCGATCCGGTCCGCCGCCTTCCGGCGGATCCGGGCCGACCATTCCTCCGAACTGGCGGAGGATTACGTGGAACTGATCGCCGATCTCATCGATGAGAAGGGCGAGGCGCGTGGCTCCGACGTCGCCATGCGGCTGGGCGTGGCCAACGCCACCGTGGTGAAGGCGCTGAAGCGCCTGCAGGACGCGGGCCTCGTCACCCAGGAACCCTACCGTTCCATCTTCCTCACCGGCGAGGGCTGGAAGATGGCCGAGGACGGCCGGAGGAAGCACAAGATCGTCGAGGCCTTCCTGCTGGCGCTGGGTGTCTCCGAGGAAACGGCGCGCATCGACTCCGAGGGGATCGAGCACCATGTGAGCGGCGAGACGCTCAAGGCCATGGCGCGGTTCCTGGCCCGGACGGTGCTGTAGATTCGATTTGATTGCGGTGACTTAGACGCGAGGACTGAATCAATTCCTGAAGTCTCTGCCCCGCCACCCAGGCGATGGTGCAGTCAGTCTGGACGGCCGGGGGGCATCAGGCACTCTTCCGCATCACCGCCATGAAGAACCCGTCGGTCCCATGTCGGGCCGGGGTGAGGAGCAATGTCTCCTGCGCACCGTCGGCCGAGTCGGGCACCACACCGCCGATCATGCTCTGCCAATGCTCCTTGTAAGAAATAACCCGCATCTCCTTGTGGCGACTCAGGAAAGCTGAAACCTGATCGGTGTTCTCCTCGGGCAGCACGGAGCAGGTGATGTAAAGGATCGTGCCGGCGGGCTTCGCCAATTGGAATCCCTTTTCAAGCACTTGCGCCTGATCCTTGATTCTTTGTGCGAACTGCTTCGGCGTCAGGCGCCACTTGGCGTCGGGCTTCCTGCGCCACGAGCCCGATCCCGAGCATGGCGCGTCGATCACCACGCAATCGAAGGTGCCTGCCGCCTCGAGCTTGCCCTTGTCCTGCGCCGAGATGACCTCGCAGTTCGTGACGCCCGCACGCGTGAGGCGCTCGAAGATCGGCCGCAGGCGAAAGCGGTCGAGGTCATGGGCCACCAGCCTGCCCTCGTTCCTCATCATGGCGGCGAGCGCGAGGGTCTTGCCGCCCGCCCCGGCGCAGATGTCGGCAACGCTCGATCCCGGCTGGACACCCGACAGCAGCGCCGCCACCTGCGATCCCGCGTCCTGCACCTCGAACCAGCCCATGCCATGCGCGGGCTCGGCCTCGACATTGGCGTTGCGCGTATCCGGTCCGGGCGCCGCGATGCGGACGGCGAGCGGCGACCATGGCCCCTCCACCGCGCCGAAGCGCTCGAGGGCGGCGAGCACCTGCGGGCGTTCCGCCTTCAGCAAGTTGACTCGCAGGTCAACCGGCGCGCGCTGGGCCAGCGCCGCCCCCTCCTCCGCCGCGCGCGGGCCGAAGGCCTTCTCGTAGGAGGCGACCAGCCATTCCGGCACGTCGCCCGCGACGTGCACGGGACGCTCGCCGGGCATCTCGCGGGTGAGCGCCTTGCGCTCCTCCGCCGTGAGCTTGCCCGGCCCGTGCTGCTCCTCCGCCAGCGCGCCGATGGCATCGGCCGACAACCCCCAGACGTCGCGGAGTGCGGCCAGCGCCAGGGCGCGCGGTGCCGTGCTGCCCATGCGGAACGCCAGCGAATTCCTGCGGCGCAGCGCGTCGTAGACCAGCGTGCCGATGGCATGGCGGTCGGTGGACCCCGCGAAGCGGTGCGCCTTGCCCCAGTCCTTCAGCGCTTCCGACGCGGGGCGGTGGCGTTCGAAGATTTCGGAGAGGACGTCGATCGCCGCGGAGACGCGGCCGGCGAGGCGCATGGACTATCCGATCACATAGAGGCGGAGTGCGAACCACGCCCACAGGGTGGCGAGTGTGGCGAAGCCGAACAGGAAGACCTGGAAACGGCGGACCACCGCGTTCCTGCCGGTGTGGACGAGGCTGTGCACGATGCGGCTGGCGACGAACACCCACGCCAGCGCCACGGAGAACCAGTCCACCTTCACCAGCAGGATCATCAGCGGCAGAAGTGCGAAGAACAGAAGCGGCAACTGGAACTGGTTGTCATAATTGTTGGAGAGCTTGCGGACCTCCTCCGGCCAGGCGGAGCTGTTCAGTGCGATGTCCTTCAGACGCACTTGCCCCGCCCGCGCAACACGCACGCGGGCCCTCCCCATGCGGATGCCGAGCGCCGTCACCCATGCCACCTGGACGAAGGCCGGCAGCAGCAGCCACTGGACGATGGTCATGCCTCAGCCCTGGCGCTGGTAGTTGGGGGCCTCGCGGGTGATCATCACGTCATGCACATGGCTCTCGCGCATGCCGGCCGAGGTGATGCGGATGAATTGCACGCGCTCGCGCATCTCGGAGAGGTCGGCGGCGCCGACATAACCCATGGCGGCGCGCAATCCGCCGACCAGCTGGTGCAGCACCGCGCCCACCGGACCCTTGTAGGGCACCTGGCCCTCGATTCCTTCCGGCACCAGCTTGAGGCTGTCCTTCACCTCCTGCTGGAAATAGCGGTCGGCGGAGCCCCGCGCCATCGCGCCCACCGAGCCCATGCCGCGGTAAGCCTTGTAGCTGCGGCCGTTGTAGAGATAGACCTCGCCCGGGCTTTCATCCGTGCCGGCGAGCAGCGAGCCGACCATGGCGACTTCGGCGCCCGCCGCCAACGCCTTGGCGAGATCGCCCGACAGCTTGATGCCGCCATCGGCGATCACCGGCGTATCTTGCCTGGCCCCCTCTTCTGCGCATTCCATGATGGCGGAAAGCTGCGGCACGCCGACACCCGCGACGACGCGCGTGGTGCAGATGGAGCCGGGCCCGATGCCGATCTTCACCGCATCCGCACCTGCGCCGATCAGCGCCTTCACCGCTTCCGCCGTGGCGACGTTGCCGGCCACGATCTGCACCTTGTTGGAGAGAGACTTGAGGCGTGTGACTTGGCGGATCACGTTCTCCGAATGGCCATGCGCGGTGTCGACCACGATCAGGTCGGCCCCGGCATCGACCAGCATGGCGGCGCGCTCGAAGCCTGCGTCACCCGTGCCGGTGGCGGCGCCGACCAGCAGGCGCTCGTGCTCGTCCTTGGCGGCGAGGGGGTGGTCGGCCGCCTTCTCCATGTCGTTGACGGTGATGAGGCCCACGCACTTGTAGTCGTCGTCGACGACGATCAGCTTCTCGATGCGGTATTTGTGGAGAAGCCGGCGCGCCTCGGTGCGATCCACCCCGGCCTTGACGGTGACCAGGTTCTGGTTGGTCATCAGGTCCGCCACCTTCATTTGCAAGTCGGTGGCGAAACGGACGTCGCGGTTAGTGATGATGCCGCAGAGCTTGCCGCTGGCATCGACCACCGGAATGCCGGAGATGCGGTGGCGCTCCTTCAGCGCCAGCACGTCGCCCAGCGTCGCGTCAGGCGCGATGGTGATCGGGTTCACCACCATTCCGGATTCGAAGCGCTTCACCTGGCGCACGTGCTCGGCCTGCTCATAGGGCTCGAGGTTCTTGTGGATGATGCCGAGTCCACCGGCCTGCGCCATGGCGATGGCGAGGCGGGCCTCCGTCACCGTGTCCATGGCGGCGGAAATGATCGGGATCGACAGCTTCAGCGATTTCGTCAGCCGCGTTCCCGTCTTCACCTGGGCCGGCAGCACGGACGAAGCGCCGGGCTTCATCAGCACGTCGTCGAAGGTCAAATATTCGGGAATCTGCCGCGGCATGGGCCAACCTCTCAAAGTCCAGGGAGTCGGGTGAAGATTGGCGACCGTCCTTAACACCGCGATTGCAGCGCGGGCAAGCGGTGAATCCCGGCTCTCCGCTTGCAATTCACCCGATTCCACCCCTATCTCTGGGGCATGATTTCCCAGCGCGCCCGCTATGCCTTCAAGGCGATGGTCGCCCTCGCCCGGGCGAAGCCCGGCGAAGGGCTGCAGATCCGCCAGCTCTGCGAACAGGAAAAGCTGCCGCGCAAGTTCCTCGAGCAGATCCTGCTGACCCTCAAGGCGGCGGGTTACATCACCAGCCGGCGCGGCCGCGACGGCGGCTACGAGATGCTGAAGGACCCCGAAAAGATCCAGATCGGGCCGCTGCTGCGCACCGTGGACGGGCCGATCGCCCCGCTCCCCTGCCTGTCGCGAACCGCCTACCGGCGCTGCGAGGACTGCCGCGACGAGGCCCACTGCGAGCTCCGCATCGCCTTCGACAAGGCCTATTCGCTTTATCTTTCGGCGCTGGAGAAGACCACCCTGGCCGAAGTCATGAACGCCGCCGGCCAGCCGGTCCGCGACCTGCTCCTAAACGACTGAAGTTCCTTGTTTAGAACAATTTGTTCGACCTTTAGAACTTTTTGACTTGATATCCCACTAATCCGGTATAGTATTGGGTTATCAATTCAAGGAGACCCCCATGCGCCTGCTGACCCGCCGTTCGATTGCCCTTGGTGCCGCTGCCCTGTTCCTGTCCTTCGAGGCCGCGCAGGCGCTCGCCGACCGCACCCTGCTCAACGTGTCCTATGACCCGACCCGCGAATTCTACAAGGACTTCAACGCCGCCTTCGCCGCCGACTGGAAGGCCAAGACCGGCGAGACCATCACCATCGAGCAGTCGCATGGCGGATCCGGCAAGCAGGCCCGCGCCGTGATCGATGGCCTCCAAGCCGACGTGGTGACGCTGGCGCTGGCCGGCGACATCGACCAGATCGCCAACAAGACCGACAAGCTGCCGAAGGACTGGGCCACCAAGCTTCCGCACAACTCGGCCCCTTACACCTCGACCATCGTGTTCCTGGTGCGCAAGGGCAACCCCAAGGGCATCAAGGACTGGAGCGACCTGGTGAAGGAGGGCGTGCAGGTGATCACGCCCAACCCCAAGACCTCCGGCGGTGCGCGCTGGAACTACCTCGCGGCCTGGGCCTATGCCGAAAAGCAGCTCGGCGGTGACGAGGCCAAGACCAAGGAATGGATCGCCGACCTCTATCGCAACGTACCGGTGCTCGACACGGGCGCCCGCGGCTCCACCACCACCTTCGCCCAGCGCGGCATCGGCGACGTGCTGATCAGCTGGGAGAACGAGGCCTTCCTGGTGCAGAAGGAATTCGGCGCCGACAACTTCGACATCGTCGTTCCGTCGCTCTCCATCAAGGCCGAACCGCCGGTCGCCGTTGTCGAGGGCAACGCCAAGTCCAAGGGCAACCTCGACGTCGCCGAGGCCTATCTGAAGTATCTCTATTCGCCGGAAGGCCAGAAGCTGGCCGCCAGGAACTTCTTCCGCCCGGTCGACCCCTCCGCGGCAGACCCCGCCGACATCGCCCGCTTCCCCAAGGTCGAACTGGTGTCCATCGACAAGGACTTCGGCGGCTGGGCCAAGGCGCAGAAGGAATTCTTCGCCGACGGCGCGATCTTCGACCAGATCTACCGTCCGACCAACTGATGACATTCCTGCCGTACACCTCCCTGCGGCAGCCGAGCGCCCTTCCCGGTTTCGGGTTGGCGCTCGGTTTCACGCTTGCCGCCCTGAGCTTCATCGTGCTCGTGCCCCTCACAGCGCTCGTGCTGCGGGCGGCTTCCATCGGCCCGGCCGAGTTCCTCAGGATCGCAACAGATGAGCGCACCCTCGCCGCCCTCCGCCTGTCTTTCGGCACGGCGCTGGTGGCGGCGCTCGTCAACACCGGCTTCGGCCTGCTCATCGCCTGGGTGCTGGTGCGCTACCGCTTCCCCGGCCGCCGCATCATCGACGCCGCGGTGGACCTGCCCTTCGCGCTGCCCACCGCCGTCGCCGGCATCGCCATGGCGGCGATCTATGCGCCGAACGGACCCATAGGCTCCATCGCGCAGTCGCTGGGCTTCAAGATCGCCTACACGCCGCTCGGCATCGTGGTGGCCCTCGTCTTCATCGGGCTGCCCTTCGTAGTGCGCACCGTGCAGCCGATCCTCGAAGAAGTGGAGAGCGACATCGAGGAAGCCTCGGCACTGCTCGGCGCCAGCCGGCTGCGCACCGTGTTCCAGGTGGTGCTGCCGCATGTCTATCCGGCCCTTCTCACCGGCTTCGCGCTCGCCTTCGCGCGCGGCGTGGGTGAATACGGCTCGGTCATCTTCATCGCCGGCAACATTCCGCTCGTCTCGGAAATCGCGCCGCTGCTGATCGTCATCAAGCTCGAGGAATTCGACTATGGCGGCGCCACCGTCATCGCCACGCTGATGCTGGCCATCGCCTTCGCCATGCTCTTCCTCATCAACGCCATCCAGGGCTGGAGCCGCACCAAACATGGCAATGTCTGACCGCTTCCTGCCGCTCGCCCACATGCCGGAGCGCGCGACCTCCGAGACCGCACTGACCAAGGCGCTGCTGATCGGGCTCGCCGTGCTGTTCCTCGCCGCCATCCTGTTCCTGCCGCTCGTCACCGTCTTCATCGAGGCGCTGCGCAAGGGCTGGGGCACGCTGTTCGAGAGCTTCGGCGACCCCGACACGCTGGCGGCCATCCGCCTCACCCTGCTGGTTGCGGCGATCGCTGTGCCGTTCAACGCGGTCGTTGGCCTTGCCGCCTCCTGGGCCATCGCCAAGTTCGAGTTCCGCGGCAAGAACCTGCTGCTGACGCTGATCGACCTGCCCTTCTCCATCTCTCCCGTCATCTCCGGCCTCGTCTACGTGCTGCTGTTCGGCGCGCAAGGGTGGCTGGGCCCCTGGCTCGATCAGCACAACATCCACATCATCTTCGCCGTGCCCGGCATCGTGCTGGCCACGGTGCTCGTCACCTTCCCCTTCGTGGCGCGCGAGCTGATCCCGCTCATGCAGTCGCAGGGCACGTCGGAGGAGGAGGCCGCCCTCACGCTGGGCGCCTCCGGCGGGTACACCTTCTTCCGCGTCACGCTGCCCAACGTGAAGTGGGCGCTGCTCTATGGCGTGCTGCTGTGCAATGCCCGCGCCATGGGCGAGTTCGGCGCCGTGTCGGTGGTCTCCGGCCACATCCGCGGCCTCACCAACACCATGCCGCTGCACATCGAGATCCTCTACAACGAATACAACTTCGTCGGCGCCTTCGCCGTGGCCTCGCTGCTCGCCGGCCTCGCGCTGTTCACGCTGCTCGCCAAGACCGTCCTCGAATGGCGCTTCGCCGGCGAACTCGCCGCGGCGTCACGCCGCCACTAAAGGAGACACCACATGTCCGTCCCCGTCCGCGTCAGGAACCTCGAAAAGAACTTCGGCCGCTATCCGGCGCTGAAAGGTGTGTCACTCGATGTCGAGGCTGGCGAGCTCGTCGCCCTGCTCGGACCATCGGGCTCCGGAAAGACCACCTTGCTGCGCGCCGTGGCGGGGCTCGAGCGGCCGGATGGAGGCCAGGTGCTGTTCGGCGACATCGACGCCAACACGCTCAGCCTGAGAGAGCGCCGCATCGGCTTCGTATTCCAGCACTATGCCCTTTTCAGGCACATGCGCGTGTTCGACAACGTGGCCTTCGGCCTGCGCGCCAGGCCGCGCCGCACCAGGCCCAGCGAACAGGTGATCCGCGCGCGCGTCGAGGAACTGCTGCACCTCGTGCAGCTCGACGGTCTCGAACACCGGTATCCCACCCAGCTTTCCGGCGGCCAGCGGCAGCGCGTGGCGCTCGCCCGTGCGCTCGCCATCGAACCGCGCGTGCTGCTGCTCGACGAGCCCTTCGGCGCCCTCGATGCGCGTGTCAGGAAGGACCTGCGCAAGTGGCTGCGCGAGCTGCACCAGCGCACCGGCCACACCACGCTCTTCGTCACCCATGACCAGGACGAGGCCTTCGAGCTCGCCGACCGCATTGCCATTCTCGACAAGGGCCAGATCGAACAGGTGGGCACGGCGGCGGAAATTCTCGACAAGCCCGCAACGCCCTTCGTCGAGAGCTTCATCGAAGGCATCGCCCGGCGCGAGGCGCAGGCCCGCGAATGGACCAAGCCCCATGTGGTGGCCAGCAGGTAGGCGAAGGCTGCACAGATCCTGAAAACAAAAAGGGCCGGGACGAGCCCGGCCATGGCGGTGGAGGATTTTCTGGACATTGCGCCTCTCTAGCACAATGAGCGCGCGCTGTCAAGGACTAAAATCGTATATTAGGAACCACTCTTCGCGTCCGCCCCGCCGCGGAACCCCATCGCCAGCACGAAGAGCTCCGCCGAATCGTCGCGGCTCGCCATCGGCTTGACGTGACGCACCGAGGCGAAATCCTTTTTCATCATCTTCAGCATCTCGCCCTCGGTGCCGCCGCGCAGCACCTTGGCGAGATAGGTTCCGCCGGGCTTCAGCACTTCCTTGGCGAATTCGTAGCCCGCCTCAGCCAAGGCCATGATGTTGATGTGGTCGGTCTGGCGGTGGCCCGTGGCATGGGCCGCCATGTCGGAGAGCACGCAATCCGCCTTCTCGCCGCCCAGCGCCTCGATGAGGAGCGCCGGCGCATCCTCCTCGAGGAAATCTTTCTTGAAGATGGTCACGGCGCTGATCGGATCCATGCCGTGCATGTCGATGGCGATCACCCGCCCACGGCCCTCTTCGGCCTTGGTGCGCTTCACCGCTACCTGGCTCCAGCCGCCGGGGGCGGCTCCTAAGTCGACGATGCGGCCGCCGGGCTTGAGGAACTTGTACTTGTCGTCGATCTCGGTGAGCTTGAAGGCGGCGCGCGAGCGATAGCCCAGCTTCCGCGCCTCATGCACATAGGGGTCATTGAGCTGGCGCTCGAGCCAGTTCTTCTGTGACACGGTGCGGCCCTTGCCGGTCTTCACCCGCACCTTGAGCCGCACGCCCGGCTTCTTGCCACTTCCAGGCCGGCTCATGCGGTCCTCCCGTAGGTGCCGTCTTCCTTCATCAGCATGGTGAGGATGCCCTCGCGCAAGCCGCGGTCGGCGACGCGGATGCGCTGCGCCGGAAAGGCCAGGCGAATTTCCTCGAGAATGGCGCAGCCCGCCAGCACGAGGTCGGCGCGCTCGCGCCCGATGCACGGGTTCGCCGCGCGCTGCTCATAGGTGAGATGCAGCAACCGGCTCGTCACCGCGCCGATGTCGTCGCTGTCGAGCCAGCAGCCATCGACCCGCGCGCGGTCATAGCGCAGCAGACCCAACTGCACACCGGCGATGGTCGTCACCGTGCCCGACGTTCCAAGGAGATGCGAGGGCACCGGCGCCGAGCCACCATTCGCCTCGGAGACCCGCTGCGCGAATTCCTGCAGCATGGGCCGCAGGTGCTCGCGCATCGCCGCAAAGGAGGTGGGCGTCACGTCCACGCCGCCGCCGAAGCGCTCGGAAATGGTGACGACGCCCGCGGCGAGCGACGTCCACGCCACGGTTTCGAAGCGCGCGCCGGCACGGCGCATCCACAAGACCTCGGTCGAGCCGCCGCCGATGTCGAAGACGAGTGCTGTTTCCGCCTCGCGGTCGACCAGCGGCTCGGCGCCCACGGCGGCAAGCCCCGCCTCCGTCTCGCGGTCGATGATCTCCAGCCTGAGGCCGGTTTCGCTCTTCACCCGTTCGATGAAGTCGGGCCCGTTCTCCGCCATGCGGCAGGCTTCCGTCGCGACAAGACGTACCCTGTCCACCTTGCGCCATCGCAGCTTGTTGGCACAGACCCGCAGCGCCTCGATGGTGCGGAGCATGGCATCATCGCTCAGGCGTCCGGTCTGGGCCAGGCGCTCACCGAGCCGGACGATGCGGGAAAAGGCATCGACCACCGAAAACCCGTTCTGCGCGGGAGTGGCAATCAGGAGCCTGCAATTGTTCGTGCCGAGGTCGAGGGCCCCATAAAGGCCCCCGGGCGGCTGCTCGCGCGAAACGGGCGGTCTCCGGGCGTGAGGTGCCCCGGCCGCCGGTTTGCGCCGTGACCGGTTCATGCCCGGCCTGCTGGTCGCATCCACGTCCAAACCTTTCAAGGGCAACCGGCGCTCGACGGCAGACCGGAGCGGCAACGGCCGCCCTTACAATCATTGCGTTATCCCGAATGTAACAGCTTCAGCCACCCCCCACAAAGCAATTCTCGAGCCGGAATCGGTGGGCCGATTAACCTGAAGTTGAGACATTCGATGTCAAGTCTTGGGTAAACTTGTGGTTGGGTGATGCGTACATTCGGTTCCAAATGGTTCAAGGAAGACTCGCTGATCGGCGAGACGTCGGACCACCTTGGCCTCGCTCTGTTGCACCGCAAACAGGCCATCGCTCTGCAGGCCGCCAAGGTCGATGCCGAACTCGCCTCGAAGGCAAAGTCCGAGTTCATCGCCAACATGAGCCACGAGCTGCGGACGCCGCTCAACGCCATCATCGGCTTTTCCGACATGCTCCACACCCGGACCGCAACCAGCCCCGAGAAGGTTCACCAGTACACCGGCTACATCAAGCAGGCCGCCGAACACCTGCTGGAGCTGATCAACGGCATCCTCGACATCTCGAAGATCCAGGCCGGCAAGCTGATGGTCGAGCGCGAGCCCGTCGACCTCGGCCCCGTCCTTGCCTCCTGCCTTCTCATCGTCGAGGCCAAGGCCCGCGAGAAGCACATCAGTGTCGAACACAGGGTCGATGAGGGCCTGCCACCCTTGCTGGCCGACCCGCTTCGCCTCAAGCAGATCCTCATCAACCTGCTCGGCAATGCGGTGAAGTTCACGCCCGAGCGCGGCCAGGTCCGCATCGCCGCGACCGCCGCCTCTCCCGGCACGGCGCTGATCAGCGTCGAGGATACCGGCATCGGCATGTCGCCACAGGAAATCGAGATTGCGCTGCGGCCGTTCGGCCAGGTCGACTCCGCGATCAACAAGCGCCACGAGGGCACGGGTCTGGGCCTGCCCATCGCCCATGCGCTGGCCAGGCTGCATGGCGGGGAACTGCGCGTCAGCTCCGAAAAGGGCGTCGGCACAAGGGTCTGCGTGACGCTGCCACTCGCCCGGCGCGACAACTCCGACACCAACTTTCACTGAGAGCACAGATGACTTCATACGATCAAAGCGCCGGCGAACGTATCGGCCGCATCGTGGCGGTGACCGGGGCCCACGCGGTGATCTTCGTCGATGGCGGCAATGACGGCGAAGCGCGCACCAAAACGCCCGAGATCGGCACGCTGCTGCGGATCGACACGCCCCGCTCCATCTCGCTGTGCATCGTCTCCGCGCTGTCCTGCCCCTTGCCCAGCCACATGCAGGAAGAACCCGAGACCCGCATCATCGAGGTCGAGTTTCTGGGCGAACTTCCGAAGGACGAGTTTGGCGATCCGCTCAATTTCCGCCGCGGCGTCTCCTGCTATCCCTCGCTGGGCGACGCGGTGTACCGCGCCTCGCGCCACGAGCTGGAAAAGGCCTATGCCTGTGACACCGCGACGGCGATCCGCGTCGGCCACATCACCCAGGACGAGACCATCCCCGCGATGATCAAGATCGACGACGTCCTCGGCAAGCACTTCGCCATCCTCGGCACCACCGGCACCGGAAAGTCCTGCACGGTGGCGCTCCTGCTCCGGCGCATCCTCGAGAGGAACCCGCAGGGGCATGTGCTGCTGCTCGACGTCCACCGCGAATATGCCCATGCCTTCAAGGATATCGCAGAAGTCATCAGCCCATCGAACATGAACCTGCCGTTCTGGCTGCTCAACTTCGAGGAGATCGTCGAGATTCTCATCGGCCAGCAGCCCAACCGCGAAACCGACGTCGAGGTGCTGCGCGAACTGATCCCGATCGCAAAGCTTCGCTACCTGAACAACCAGCGCCGCGAACGCCCCGCCCTGCTGCGCGCCCGCGAGCAGGTGGACCCCTCTGCGATCGGTGTCGACACGCCGGTGCCCTACCGCTCGTCCGACCTCATCGGCATCCTCGACGACTACATGGGCAAGCTCGACCTGCGGGGCGAGCTCGCGCCCTACAAGCGGCTCAAGGCAAGGCTCGAGGCCATCAACCGAGACAGCCGCTACGCCTTCATGTTCGGCTCGCTCACTGTGCAGGACACCATGTCCCAGGTGCTCGCGCGCCTGTTCCGCATTCCGGTGAACGGCAAGCCCATCGCCATCCTCGAGCTTGGAGGCCTGCCCTCGGAGATCGTCAACGTCGTGGTGTCCGTGTTGGCGCGCCTGGCCTTCGATTTCGGAGTGTGGAGCGCCGGGCGCATTCCCATCACCTTCGTCTGCGAGGAGGCCCACCGCTACGTGCCGGTCGACAAGACGCTGGGCTTCGAGCCCACCAAGCGCGCAATCTCCCGCATCGCCAAGGAAGGGCGAAAGTACGGCATATCGCTGTGCATCGTGTCGCAGCGCCCGGCGGAGCTCGATGCCACCATCCTTTCCCAGTGCAGCACCATCTTCTCCATGCGTCTCGCCAACGAGCGCGACCAGGAAATCCTGCGCGCCGGCATCTCGGATGCGGCACGCAGCCTTCTCGACTTCATGCCCACCATGGGCACCGGCGAGGCCATCACCTTCGGCGAGGGCGTATCGCTTCCCACCCGCATCAAGTTCGACATGCTGCCCGCCAGTGAATGGCCGATGAGCAACGCCGCCTCGGTCACCGGCAGCTGGGCGCGCGAGATGCCCGAGGACGGCTTCCTGCAGGAAATCGTGCTGCGCTGGCGCGCCCAGAGCTTCAGCCCGGAAGGATCGATCTTCGACGTGCCGGCACAGCCAAGCTTCAGCCAGCAACCCG
Organism: Hyphomicrobiales bacterium; assembly: GCA_046349235.1. Classification (GTDB taxonomy): domain Bacteria; phylum Pseudomonadota; class Alphaproteobacteria; order Rhizobiales; family Aestuariivirgaceae; genus Aestuariivirga. The sequence continues at coordinate 88,710 of JAXMCT010000015.1, read as the reverse complement.
CCACGGCCGCGGCCGTGCCCGATCTCGCGGCGCCGCTCCGCCGCATGGCGCCGCCGCGTGCCCACACCACCCTGGAAGAACGCCAGAGCCTGGCCAGCCTGATCCGCCAGATCCGCAGCTGACGCCACATAACCCTTGCGCATTGGAAACCCAGCGGCTATCTAGCCGCCACACCGCCGTTGGGGGATCGTCTAACGGTAGGACCGCGGACTCTGACTCCGCTAGTCTAGGTTCGAATCCTAGTCCCCCAGCCAAACACCTCGTTAAATCGATGATATTTAAGGAAAACGCCATATTCATTGAGGCGTCGGGGCCAGTTGTCGCCGGGTTTCAGAAGCCACCCCTGCGCGAATACGTTACGGGTGCAATGCCGCCATGGGCTCCCGCCGAGATACACGAACGCAGAGTCTCAGGGCCCCAACCACACATCTGCACTAGTCCCCATGACCTTTCCTCAGTGCAGACGGCTCTGATGCCGCAACACCGACTCGCGACAGCACCATCAGAGGAATGATTCCGATGACGACGATGGTCAGTGCATATAGCGCGCCTTCCTCGTAGGTGCCGCGTGCGGCTTCGGCATAGAGGGCAGTTGCCAGCGTCTCGAAGTTGAGAGGCCGGAGCAGGAGGGTTGCGGGAAGCTCCTTCACGCAGTCGACGAACAGCAGCAGCGCGGCGGCCGCGAGAGCTGGCTTCAGGAGCGGGAGATGGATTCTCCGCAGCGTGCCTCCGGCGGTTTCGCCCAGTGTTCGCGCGGCGCTGTCGAGCGAGAGCGATATGCGGCTCAGCCCCGATTCGACGTTTCCGATGGAGATCGCCAGGAAGCGCACGGCATAGGCATAGAGCACCGCAGCCCCCGAGCCGATGAGCATGAGGCCCGGTGCCGCCCCAAACAGGTCGTTCGACACGCCATCGATGGCCCTGTCCAGCGCGGCCAGTGGAAACAGCACGCCGATGGCGATGACGGTCCCCGGCATCGCATAGCCCAGCGTCGACCCCCGGAGACTGAACCTCGTGATGGCGCCTGGGCTCACTCGCCCCGCATATCCGACAATGACGCCCGCGAGCATGGTGATGACGGTTGCCAACAGCGCGAAGCCGATGGTGTTGGAGGCATGGGAAACATACTGCCACGACGGCCCGCCGAACTGCACACGCTTGGCGGCCGCGGCCACGAGATAGGCGAAGGGCGCGGCGAAACCAATCGTGATCGGGATGGCACACAGCACGAGGGCAATGAGGCCTGGAAAAAGCGGCAGGCGCTGGGGCAGCAGCCGTGAGGGCTTCATTGCCGAATTCGTATAGCGCTGCTTGTTGCGGGCCCAGCGTTCCACCGCGACGAGAGCGGTGACGATAATCAGCATCAGCAAGGCGATCTGTGCGGCGCCAGGCAGGTTGGTGCTGTTGATCCAGGTGCTGTAGATCGACACGGTCAGGGTGCGGACGCCCAGAAACTCCGAAGCGCCGATGTCGTTGATGGTCTCCATCAGCGCCAGTCCCGCGCCCACCGCGATCGCCGGCCGGGCGAGTGGCAGCGCGACGCGCCAGAACACCGCATGACGACCGACGCCCAGGGTGCGGGAGACGTCGATGAAGCTCGCGGCCTGCATCAGGAACATCGCGCGCGCCGTCACATAGACATAGGGGTAAAGGACGAAGGACAGGAGGATGATGCAGCCGGCAATCGAACGGATGTCCGGCAGGCGCAGCTGCTGCGGGCTGGAGAATCCCAGCACGCTGCGGATCATCGTCTGCACCGGTCCGATCGGATGCAGGAGATCAAGATAGGCGTAGGCGATGATGTAGGTCGGGATGGCCAGCGGCAGGAGCAACGCCCATGAAACGATCCTGCGGCCGGGAAAGTCATAGGCCGTGACCAGCCATGCCGCCCCGGTTCCAATCAGGATGACCAATGCACCCACACCGGCAAGAAGAAGAACAGTATTGCGGAAGGCCACCGGCAGCACAGTGACCACGAGGTGGCCGAGCACCTCGCCGCTGCCTTGCAACGCCAACGCGGCAATCGCGATGACGGGAACCATGGCCAGTGACGCGACACCGCCCGCAACCATCGGCCATATGTCTTTGGACCGGCTTGGCAGCCGGCCCTGCCCCTTGTCGTGTGGAATGGAAGACAAGTTCGGCCAGGATCAGTTGTCGAATCCGACCCTGTCGATCAACTCGGTGGCCGTCTTGCGATTCTTCACCACCTCGGCCAGCGGCATGCGGTCGATCTTGATCTCGCCGAAGGAGGCGATGATCGGGTCGAGCGGCACACCGGCCTTCACCGGGTACTCGTAGTTGGCCTTGGCATAGATCTGCTGTGCCTCGTCCGACACGAGATACTCGACGAGATTGATGGCTTCCTCCTTGTTCGGTGCATTCTTTGCCAGGACGACGCCGCTGATGTTCACATGCGTGCCGCCGTCCTTGAAGGTCGCCAGCTTGACGTCGATGCCGTCACCCCAGGGCTGCTGCTCGGGACCGCCGCTGCCAGACCGCATGAGACCGACATAGTAGGAGTTGGCGGGGCCGAGCTTGCAGATGCCGCCGACGATGTCCTTGGCGACGTCACGGTCGCCGCCGCCAGGCTTGCGGGCGAGATTGTCGCGGAGGCCGACCAGCCACTTCTCGGTCTCTTCTGCGCCGTGATGCGCGATATAGGCCGCAACGAGCGCCGTATTGTAGGGGTGCTGGCCGGAGCGGATGCAGATCTGGTCACTGAACTTCGGATCGGCGAGATCCTCGTAGGTGATGGTGTCGATGCCGAGATCCTTTGCCGCATAGATCACCCGGGCGCGCCAGGAGAGGGCGAACCACTGGTCGTCCGCGCCGCGCAGCTGCTCGGGCACGGCAGCCTTCAGGGTTTCGGATGCGATCGGCTGGGTCAGGCCCTTGTCGACGAGATCGATGAGATTGCCCGCATCGACCGCCATCATCAGGTCTGCGGGGGAACTTGTGCCCTCGGCTGCAACACGTTCCGCCAGGCCGTCCTTGAGGAAGACCACGTTGACCTTGGTACCGGTCTCCTTGGTGTAGGCCTCGAGCAGCGGCTCCATGAGCTTGGGCTCACGGGTGGTATAGATGTTGACCTCAGCGGCAGCGGCCTGTGCGGGACCAAGAACCGCGAGGGAAAGAGCCAGGGGGGCGAGAAAGCGCATGAAAAACACCTCTATCATTCTGCTCGGACCATTTGTTGACTAATTTAGTCAACTACTAGTCCGACTAATTTTGTCAAGTATTTTCCTGGCGCCAGTGCGGAAATGAAAAGCTCAACATTACAAAAAGTTAATCTGGAAACGCGAGCGCTCCAACCGCGGGAATGACGAGGCCCACCGATGTCACGTCGGGCGGAAGCAGAAAGGCAACCTGCACCGCCAGTTCTACGGAAGAGGATTGCAGCCGCACCCTGAGAAGTTCGCCATCGCCCCTGAACGTGCGCTCGATGACGTCGGCGGGCAGGCCGTCTCCGGACCCGGACACAGCGATGGATTGCGGCCTCAGGTAGACCGTGACGGAACTTCCCTCGGGCGCATCGAAGGCTGATGGGAAGGCGCCGACCTCGGTCACCAGCATGCCCTTGCGATAGACGCCGGAAAGCCTGTTGAAGGCGCTGAAGTACTCCGCCGTGTAGCGCGTGGCGGGATGATAGTAGAGATCATGGGGAGTTCCCACCTGAAGCACCTGGCCCGCGCGCATCAGGATGATTCTGTCACTTGCACCCAACGCCTCTTCGGGGTCATGCGTCACGAGAACCGTGGTTGTGCCCAATTCGCGAAGGATCGACAGTGTTTCCTGGCGGATGGTTTCCGCCAGTCTCCGGTCGAGGTTCGAAAATGGTTCGTCCATCAGCAGGATGGAGGGCTCGGGGGTCAGGGCCCGCGCCAGCGCCACGCGCTGTTGTTCGCCGCCCGAAAGCATGTGGGGAAACTTGTCGCGCAACGGGCCGAGCTTCAGCCGGTCGATGATGCGGTTGGTGCGGTCAGCCACTTCTGCCGCGGGCCGCTTGCGGATGCCGAAGCTGATGTTGTCCTTGACGCTCAGATGCGGGAACAAGGCGTAATCCTGCAACATGAACCCGACATTCCGATGCTCGGGCTCGACCGCGCCGCCAGCACCGGCCACAGGCCTGCCGAACAGGTGCACCGAGCCGCCATGCTGGCTGTCGATACCGGAGATGATGCGCAGCAGAGACGACTTTCCGCAGCCGGAAGGCCCGATCAGACTCACCACCTCACGCGGATGGATCGTGAAGGAGACGTCGTTCAGGACCGCCACGTCGCCGTGGTGACGGGACACGTGTGCAAGTTCGATGGCCGGCTTGCCATTCACGACGGCATCCCTGCCGGCTCCCACTTGGTGCATCGACTGAAAACGACCTCAACTGCTTTCGCGTCCTATAGACCAATCAGCCAGGGGAACACCAGATGCTCGATAGGGTCCAGCGGGTTTCCCCTTGAAAAGACGATGCGATTTCCCGTGCCTGCGGAATTTGATTCAACTGGGCCCCGGTCCGTTCAGGAGACGCGAACCGTGCGGGGGCAATTCTGCGGCGGTGCGTCGGATGGAGGAATACAATCGTTATCACCATCCCTTGCCGCACGTCGTGGAGACCGCATGTCGCCGACCCCGTTCACCTCGCACCTCGACCTTGAAATACGCAATGCTTTCAATGAGCTGCTGGCGCTCGACAGACTGGCCGCACTGCCCGTTGCGGGGCTGCTGCGGGTACTGAAATCGTTACCGCCGCCGCTGCTCAAGGCGGCGCTGAAGGACACGGCAGCGACCTATGCAAACGATTGAAATCAGCGCAGGCGCTCGAAGCCCTTGCCGAGATGAGTGGGGCTGGCGTGGCCGCAGCCCTCGGCGAGGTTTTCGAGGATCGGGCAATCGGGTCTTCCATCACCCTGACAGTTGTCTGCCAAATGCCTGAGCGTGTTGGCCATTTCCTCGATCTCGCGGCGCTTGGCCTCGAGTGCAGCGACGTGCTCCAGCGCGATGCGCTTGACGTCGGCGCTGGCGCGGCTGCGGTCGCGCCAGAGATGAATGAGGACCGCGATCTGCTCGACCGTGAAGCCGAGATCGCGTGCGCGGCGGATGAATTTCAGCTCGTGGATGTTGCTTTTCGCGTAGCTGCGGTAGCCATTTGCGTTGCGTGTGGGTGGCGTGATGAGACCAACTTCCTCGTAGTAGCGGATCATCTTGGCCGACACGCCGGAATCCTTTGCAGCGTCACCGATGTTCATGGGCGATCCTCCTTCGGACGGTAGGCCCGCAAGCGCAGGGCATTGCTGACGACGAAGACGCTGGACAGCGCCATGGCCCCCGCCCCGATCATCGGCGAGAGCAGCGTGCCGTTCACCGGGTAGAGCACGCCTGCGGCGACGGGGATGAGCAGCACGTTGTAGGCGAAGGCCCAGAAAAGGTTTTCCTTGATGTTGCGGATGACCGCCTGGGACAGGCCGATGGCCGTCGGCACGCCCCTGAGATCGCCCGACATCAGGACGACGTCGGCGCTCTCGATGGCGATGTCGGTGCCGGTGCCGATGGCGATGCCGACATCCGCCGCGGCGAGCGCCGGCGCATCGTTGATGCCGTCGCCGACGAAACCGACGCGGCCCTTCTGCTTGAGGCGCGCCACGGCATCGACCTTGCCCTCGGGCAGCACCTCGGCCACCACCTCGTCGATGCCCAGCGTGCGGGCGATGGCCTCGGCCGTGCGGCGGTTGTCACCGGTGATCATGGCGACCTTCAGGCCCATGGCATGAAGTGCGGCGATGGCGGCGGGTGTGGTGGGCTTCACCGGATCGGCCACCGCGATGACGGCGGCGAGCCGATTGTCGATGGCGGCGTAGAGCGGGGTGCGGCCCTGCTCGCCGAGGCGCTGGGCGGTGGCGGCGAAGGACGAGACGTCGAGGCCGAGCTTCGCCATGTAGCGGTCGGCACCCACCGCGACTTCGCGGCCCTGCACGGTCCCGCGCGCGCCGAAGCCGGGGATGGCCGCGAAGCCCGCGACGGCGGGAACGGCGAGGCCCTTCGCCCTGGCCGCCGAGACGATGGCGGCGGCGATGGGGTGTTCGGACGGGCTCTCGGCGGCGGCGACCAGCGCCAGCGCTTCATCGGAGGAGATACCGGGGGCCACCTCGAAGTCGGTGAGCTCGGGGCGACCCTCGGTGAGGGTGCCGGTCTTGTCCACCGCCACCACCTGCACACCGCGCAGCGACTGCAGCGCCTCGCCCTTGCGGAAGAGGACGCCCAACTCGGCGGCGCGGCCGGTGCCGACCATGATGGAGGTGGGGGTGGCGAGACCCATGGCGCAGGGACAGGCGATGATGAGAACGGCCACCGCGTTGACGAGGCCGAAGGTGAGTGCGGGCGACGGGCCGAAGGCGAGCCAGACGAGGAAGGTGAGTGCAGCCACCGCAATGACCGCGGGCACGAACCACGCCGTGATGCGGTCGACCAGCGCCTGGATCGGCAGCTTGGCGCCTTGCGCCTGCTCCACCATGCGGATGATCTGGGCGAGCAGCGTGTCCGCCCCCACCTTGGTGGCGCGATAGGTGAAGCTGCCCGTCTTGTTGATGGTGCCGCCGACGACTTCCGCACCTTCTTCCTTGGCGACGGGGATCGGCTCGCCGGTGATCATCGCCTCGTCGACGAAGGACGAACCGGCGACGAGCACGCCATCGACCGGCAGCTTCTCGCCCGGGCGCACCTGCACGATGTCGCCCGCAACCACCTGGTCGAGCGGCAGTTCGACGATGACGCCGTCGCGTTCGACGCGCGCCGACTTGGCCTGCAGCCCGACGAGCTTCGCCACCGCCGCACTGGTGCGGCCCTTGGCGCGCGCCTCGAGCAGGCGGCCCAGCAGGATCAGCGTCACGATGACGGCGGAGGCTTCGTAATAGACATTCGCCGTGCCCTCGGGCAGCAGCGACGGCCAGAAGGTGGCGACCACCGAATAGCCCCAGGCGGCGGTGGAGCCCAGCACCACCAGCGAGTTCATGTCGGGGGCGAGCTTCAGCAGGTTCGGCACGCCCTTCTTGTAGAAGCGCAGGCCGGGGCCGAACTGCACGATGGAGGCGAGCACGAAATAGAAGACATAGAGCCTGAAGCGATCCATGCCGTGCAGCCAGTGGCCGACGGCGGGAATGAAATGTGCGCCCATCTCCATGACGAAGAGCGGCAGCGTGAACACCGCGGCGATGAGGAAGTCGCGCTTCAGCTTGCGGTATTCTTCATCCTTGGCGGTCTGGTGCGCGTCGGCGTCGACATGGTCGAGGCGGCGCGGCTCGTAGCCCGCCTTGCGGATGGCGGCCTCGACGGAGGACAGCGGCGTGCCGGCGACGAGTCTCACCGTGGCGCGCTCGGTGGCGAGATTGACGGCGGCGGAGACGACACCCGGCACGCCGTCGATGGCCTTCTCGACGCGCCTGACACAGGAGGCACACGTCATGCCCTCGACGCCGAGGTCGAGCGTCTGGCTGGCGACGTCGTAGCCCGCGCCCTTGATGGCGGCGATCACGGCCTCCGGCGTTGCCGGTTCGGCAAGCCGCACGTCGGCGCGCTCGGTGGCGAGGTTGACGGCGGCGCTTTCCACCCCCGGCACGGCGGCGATGGCCTTTTCGACACGCCTGACGCAGGAGGCGCAGGTCATGCCCTCGACGGGGAAGCTCTGGAGCGGCGGCGGTGTGATCTGGTTCATGGTGGCGGTCCTTTCCTGCCACGCCCCATATGGACCTTCCCATGATGGGAGGGTCAAGGGGTAATTTCAAGCCATCAAGCGTCTGCCCCAGGGAACCGGGGGTTGCTGCCGCTGCCCTGCCTGTTGATCTTAGGTCAGTTGCGGTTGGAGCCAGGATGCGCGAGTGTGATCTGCCGGGGTCCCCGTCATCCGTGGACGGATGATCCAGTGCTGGACATGGACCCGTCGTCCGCCTCGCCGCAGCTTTCCGATGTGCAGTCTCGTACGCAATGTGGAGGGTTCATGCGCATGTCACCTTTTTTCCGAGCCTTCATGACGGCCGCCGGTGTGGCGGCTCTTCCGATGATCGCCATGGCCGATGGGGCGCCCACGCCCGGCATCGATACGTCGCTCAGCCGCACGGCGACCATTCCGACCGGCAGCATGCCGCCTGGAAGCGAGATGTGGGCGCTCTGGATTGCGCTTCCCGCGGGACGGAAAGTGGAAGGCAAGGAACCGAAGGTCACGAGCAAGTGGATGGACCTCGAGATGGGTCTCACCGGATCGACGGTTTCCGCGCCGGTTTCGGGAACGTTCCCCGAGAACCAGTGCCTCGTCCTTGGCGCCAGGGGACAGGTGAACCTGACCGGAGAGGAAACCACCACCGGCCCCGGCGAAGGCTTTGCCTGTCAGTTCAGCGCAGGCGTTCCCTACTGGGAGGAAAACCGTGGCAATGATCTCTATTCGCGGGCGCAACTGAATGTGGGCGGCCCCTGGGTGCCGGGGATGTACGACACGGTGGATGCTTACCGCGGCGCCGGTGGCGATACGCGGGCGCTGAGGGTCGACCCGATTTCGTTCCGCAAGGTGGAGGCGGAACTGCGCGCGGCGGGCATGATGACGGCGACCACACGCGTCGTCACCATGGCGCCGGGAAGCCGGAGCGTGGCCGTGGACCGCTATCCGACCTTGCGCATGCTCACCAGCGGCGAACTGAGGTGGGGCAGCCTTCCCGCCGATGCGGCGGAGGCGGCCATGCCAAAGGGCATGTTCAAGCTCGGCATGTTCAACTGGATCGACTGGACCAAGCCGCAACAGGTCGTTCTCGCGAACGAGTCGCAGGCGCCGGCACAATTCGTCGAGTGGTCGGTAGCGCCCGCATCGGGACCGGCTCCCTGAGCGGCTGCGGCTGTATCCGGAGTGCGGAGATCCACGAGGGCGGAGCCGAAACAGAAAGGCAGCGCGATCGCGCTGCCTTTCCAGCTTGGGGGTCTGAAGCGTCAGCTCAGTCCGGCAGCATGATGTGCTGCGAGGGCTTGCTGAGGTCCATCAGCGGCACCGGGTTTTCCGGGTGCTGCAGGTTGGGCAGCATGTCGTTGGAGGCGCCGCCGGGCAGCCGCTTGATGTTGGGGTATTTCAGCAGCGTCTTGTCGAAGGCGACGATCACCGGCTCGACCAGCGACAGCACCCAGCCATTGTCCATGCCGGCGAAGCGGCCGGGGGACGTGGTGGTTGAGCGGGTCGACATCGCGCCGTTGAACAGCATGTCGTATTTCTCGTAGGGGTCCATCGTCAGGTTATAGACCGAGCCGATGGCGCCCATGTCGAGCTTGGGGCCGAGCCATGTGTCCTTGGCCGTCCAGATGTATTTCCACGCGATCTTGATGTTGTCGTCCTGTGGGTCGTCGCCCACGTCGACGCGCGCGCCCTCGAAGGTTTCGCCGTCGATGTAGAGCCAGTCGTTGCGCGCCGAGTGCTTCGACTTGCCGAGGATGTAGGCGGCATTGTCGATGCTGTCGAAATAGATCGGCTTGCCGTCGTTGCCCTGCCAGTCATGCGGCGGCGGGGTGACGCCCACCATGTCGGCGAGGGTCGCCCACAGGTCGATGTGCGACATCAGCTCGTGCATCTGCGCGCCGGCCGGGATGTGGTTGGGCCACCACATCAGCGCCGGAACGCGGAAGCCGCCCTCGAAGGACGAGCCCTTCTCGCCGCGGAACAGCACGGTGCCGGCATCCGGCCAGGCATCCTGCCAGGCGCCGTTGTCGGCGGTGAGCACCACGATGGTGTCCGGCGCCTCGCTGCGGATCGCGTCCATCACGCGGCCGATGTTGGAGTCGAGCTCCAGCACCGAGTCGGAGTAGCGGCCGAGATGGCTCTTGCCGGCGAATTCCGGAGCGGGGTTGTTGGGGTTGTGCATCTTCATGAAGTTGACGTCCATGAAGAAGGGCTTGTCGTCCTTGGCGTGGGCCTTGATGTAGTCGACGGCGCTGTCGGCCTGGCGCACGTCGAAGGTGGCGAGATAGTCCCAGTCGATGGTGCCGACCTTGCGGGCGGGCTTGCCGGCCTCGCCTTCCCACTCGAACATGTTGACGACAGCGAAGTAAGCCTTCTTGTAGGCTTCGTTGTAGGACGGGAACCACGGGTGGAACCACGTCGAGGTGTCGCTGTAGGTATAGACGCCGGGGTAATAGGCGGCGAAGTTGCGCATCACGTCGAAGCCGTGCTCGATCGGATAGGCCTCGGGCCGGTCGCCCAGGTGCCACTTGCCGGAGAAATAGGTCTGGTAGCCGTTCTTCTTGAAGAACTCGGCGATGGTCGGCGTTTCCTTGCGCAGGAAATTCTCGTCGCCCGGCACGGTGACGACCGAGAGCGCCGAGCGGATGGGAATGCGCCCGGTCATGAAGGAGGCGCGGCCGGCGGTGCAGCTCGCCTGGCCATACCAGCTGGTGAACAGCGCGCCTTCCCTGGCGATCTCGTCGATGTGCGGCGTCGGGTGGCCGAGGGCCGCGCCGCCGCCGGTATAAGCGCCCCAGTCGTTCCAGCCCGTGTCGTCGGTCATCAGCATCACGACATTGGGCTTTTTGTCGGCCGCCTGGGCCGTGCCCGCCACGCCCGCCACGCCCGCCACGAACGCCAGCACGGCGCTGCAATACCCCAACCATTTCAAAGCCATTTGACCCTCCGCGGAAATTTTCGCCTGTCACCCTGCCGCCCGGAAAGGGTCGCGGCGGGCAGCTGCAAGGCTAGGTTGGGGTCTGCGCGGATGACTATGCAGTTTCGGCAGCGGCCAGTGCCTGCGCCGCAATGGCGCGGCTAGGACACGCCCTGCACCGGCGCATGCACGCCGGCAGGCAACCGGCAGTCGACGGGCGGGCGATGCAGCGTGTCAGACGGCCTCTCGCCGAACAGGCGGCGGTACTGCACGGCGAAGCGGCCGAGTTCCCAGAAGCCGTGGGCGCAGGCCAGCTGGGTGACGCTGGCGCCGGCCGGCGTGGCGCGCAGCAGCGCGGCGCGCACCAGGTGCATGCGGCGGAGCCAGAGATAGCGCAGCGGCCCCATGCCGAGATGCTCCTGGCACCAGGCGCGCATGGTGCGCTCCGAAATGCCGGTGCTGGCACAGATCTCGGCGAGATAGAGCGGGCGCTCCGGGTTTTCCGCCAGCACCTCGTCGAGGCGGTTCACCACCGCGCCATGGCGCGGGCTCGCCACCTGGTGCTCCTCCTCGTCCTCGTCGGCGAGGCAATGCACCATGGCGCGCGCCAGCCCCTGCTCCAGCCCGCGGGCGATTTCCGGATGGGCGAGGGTTTCAGGATCGGTGAGCGCGAGATCGGCGGCGGCGCCGTGCAGGCGGATGAGGGTGGCGAGATTGTCCGGCCTCGGCCGGAAGGCGCGCACCGGGGCAGGCCCGCCCAGCTCGTGCCCGAGGATCGACAGCGCCAGCTTCGCCAGCGTCTCGTTGGCGAGCGACATGGTGCCGAAGCGGCACGGCCCGAAGGAGCGGCGATGGGTGTGCGAGGGATCGTTCACCACCAGCATGCCGGGCGTCACCTCGAGGCCGCTGTGGCGGATCGGCGCCTGCCCGTCATCGGCGAGGAACTCGACGATGGTGCGCGTCGGGATCACCGCGCCATGGCAGACGCGGGCATTGTGCTCGGTCATCTGCTGCATCCACACGCTGTCGAGGTTGCACTGCACGAGGCTGCTGCGATAGGGCCCGGCATGGGTCGGATGCATCTCGATCTCGGCGGCGCGGATGGCGGGGCCGTATTGCAGCGGATCGTCGAAGCAGAAGGTTCGGCTGCGGAACATGGGTTCAATGTGACACACAACTCGCCATAACTTCAAGTTGCGCTCTGCCGGCGGCCCCCAGCCCGCCGCGTTTACCGATTTGTCACAATCGAGGGCCAACCTCAGGGCGAGGATCGAGTTTTCCGATGCTGGCCTTCCGCAAGCGCTTTATCGCCTTCACCCTGTCAGCCGCCGCCACGCTGCTGCTGCTGGGGCTGATCGCCGCGCTGCCAGACTGGCACGGCGTGCTGCTGGCGGTGCTGGCGGTCCCCGGCCTGCTCACGCTCACCGGCCTCTACGACCTGGTCCAGACCCGCCACGCGGTGCTGCGCAATTACCCGATCATCGGACACCTGCGCTTCCTGCTCGAGGATATCCGGCCCGAGATCCGGCAATATTTCTTCGAGGACGACAAGAGCGGCATGCCCTTCCCGCGCGACAAGCGGGCCATCGTCTACCAGCGGGCCAAGCACCAGCTCGACAAGCGGCCCTTCGGCACCCACTACAATGTCTATGACAGCCAGTTCGAATGGCTGCACCATTCGATCGCACCGCGCCCGCCGGCGACCGAGGGCTTCCGCCTGACCATCGGCGGGCCGGACTGCCGCCAGCCCTATGACGCTTCGGTCTTCAACATCTCGGCGATGAGCTATGGCGCACTCTCCTCCAACGCCATCCGGGCGCTGAACCGCGGCGCCAGCCTGGGCCACTTCGCGCATGACACCGGCGAGGGCGGCATCAGCCCCTATCACCGCGAGGCGGGCGGCGACCTGATCTGGGAGATCGGCTCAGGCTATTTCGGCTGCCGCGCCGCCGACGGCGGCTTCGACGCGCAAGCCTTCGCCGCCACGGCGGCGGACCCGCAGGTGAAGATGATCGAGGTGAAGCTGAGCCAGGGGGCGAAGCCCGGCCACGGCGGCGTGCTGCCCAGGGCCAAGATCACGCCCGAGATCGCGGCGATCCGCGGCGTGCCGATGGACCGCGACTGCGTGTCGCCCGCCTGCCACTCCGCCTTCTCGACGCCCGCCGGGCTGCTCGAATTCCTGGCCGAGCTGCGCCGTCTCTCCGGCGGCAAGCCGGTCGGCTTCAAGCTGTGCATCGGGCACCCGTGGGAGTTCCTCGGCATCGTCAAGGCCATGCTCGAGACGGGGCTGACGCCCGACTTCATCGTGATCGACGGCAAGGAGGGCGGCACGGGCGCAGCGCCGCTCGAATTCATGGACCACATCGGCATGCCGCTGCGCGACGGGCTGTCCTTCGTTCATGCCGCGCTGGTGGGCGCCAACCTGCGCGACCGCATTAAGCTCGGCTGCGCGGGCAAGATCGTCTCGGGCTTCGACATGGCGCGCGTGATCGCGCTGGGGGCGGACTGGTGCAATGCGGCGCGCGGCTTCATGTTCGCCATCGGCTGCATCCAGGCGCAGCACTGCCACACCGGCGCCTGCCCCACCGGCGTCGCCACCCAGGACCCGATGCGCCAGCGCGCCCTCGACGTGCCCGGCAAGGCGGAGCGCGTGGCGCGCTTCCACCAGGACACCGTGAAGTCGCTGGCCGAGATCCTGGCGGCGGCTGGCCTCGACCACCCGAAGCAGCTGATGCCGCAGCACATCATGCGGCGCGGGGTGGATGGCCGCATCCACAGCTTCAACGACCGCTACCCGGCGCTGAAGCCGGGGCAATTGCTGGAAGGCGCGGCAGGAACGATCTTCGAGGAGCCCTGGGCGCTGGCCTCCGCCACACATTTCGCGCCGGCGCCGGGGAGCCTCTAGCGGGCGGGCTTGTCCTTCGCCGGGGCCTCGGCCTGCTCGCGGGCGACTTCGGCCTCGATTTCCTCCCGCGCCCGCGCCCAGTGGGCCAGGGCCTGGCCATCGGGGCGGCCATCGTTTTCCCAGATCAGATAGGCGCGCTCGCGGATGCGCGCGGCGTGGGGGTGTTCGTCGGCATGGTGCCTGGTGTCATCGCTCATGCGACCTGCTCCTTGAAGCTGACTTGTCGTTCCCCGGACGGAGCTTGACCGCGGCATGTGACGATCCGATGGCGGGATAAGTAGAATTACCGACTTGTTGGCTCTTTCAATTGCGAATAGCGGATTGGCATCATCATCGCTGCAAGGGGTTTCCCGCATGAGCCGCAAATTCCTCACGTCCTTCGCACTCGCCACCGCCCTGCTGGCCGGCGCCGTGGCTGCGCCCGCCAGCGCCGGCGACTTCAAGGCCGAGGTGAAATACGCCGAGGTCAACGGCGTGAAGCTCGCCTATTACATGCGCGGGCAGGGCAAGCCGCTGGTGATGATCAACGGCTTCATCTCCACCATGGGCCTGTGGGACCCGCTGCTGGTCGAGGACCTGTCGAAGTCGCATCAGCTCATCCTGTTCGACAACCGCGGCGTGGGACTTTCGACCGACACGGCGGAGAACAACACCACGATCCCGCAGATGGCGGATGACGCGGCGGGACTGATCGCGGCGCTGGGGCTGAAGCAGCCGGACGTGCTGGGCTGGTCGATGGGCGCGCGCATCGCCCAGCAGCTGGTGATCCGCCACCCCGATGCCGTGGGCAAGCTGGTGCTTGCGGCCCCCAACCCGGGCGGCAGCCACAGCGTGCCCGCCGACAAGGACGTGGAAGACAAGCTCAACGACCCCGCACTGCCGATGGAAGGCAAGATCGGCCTCGTCTTCCCGCCGGAGGTGGGTGGCGTGAAGGCCGGCCAGGAGATCTTCGCGCGAATCCTCGAGGCCGGGAAGAACGGCACCGCGCCCAACGACTTCGTGGTGTCGAAGCAGACCACCGAGCGCCAGGACCGCGCCCGCACCACGCTGTGGCGGGCCGATCAATCGAACTTCGAGAATCTGAAGTCGGTCAAGATCCCGGTGCTGGTGACCGACGGGCGCTATGACCTGATCGACAAGCCGGTGAATGCGCTGATCATCGCACGGCAGATTCCCTTCGCCTGGCTCGCCTATTACGATGGCGGCCATGCCTTCCTGTTCCAGCAGCATGCGCAATTCACCGCCACCGTCGATGCCTTCCTGCAGGATCCGGCGCCGACCCCTTGACCTTGCCACGCTGGCAAGGTCCATGTGATGGCGCAGTGAGGCAGGAGATCACACCATGAAGTTCAACGTTCCCGACATGAGCTGCGGCCACTGCGTGGCGACCATCACAAAGGCCGTGAAGGCGCTCGACCCCGCGGCCGAGGTGAAGACCGATCTCGCGGCCAAGTCCGTGACGGTGGAGAGCGCCGTTCCCGCCAGCTCCATCGCCAGGGCGCTGGACGAGGCGGGATACCCGAACACGGGCGTCTGAGAGCGCGTTGCCCTCCCCGCACGAGACGCGGGGGAAGACGCGGGAACCCTCGTCGCACGCCAGGTGGGACAACCGTCACCCAATCCCCATATAGTCGTCCGTGCCCCCGGTTCGGGTGGCGGATTCGGGAGACAACGTGCAGCAGGACGAGAGTTTCGACGGCGGACTGAACGCCAAGCAGAAGCCGTCGCGGCTGTCTGACATCGTGCGATCGATGGAGACGCGCCAGGACACCACCATCGGGGAACTCGCGGATTCCCTCGGCGAGCGGGCCTTCGGTGCGCTGATGTTCATCTTCGCGGTGCCCAACGCCATTCCCATGCCGCCCGGCACCTCGGCGATCCTCGGCCTGCCGCTGGTCATCCTCACCTGGCAGGTGCTGATGGGCCGACAGACGCTGTGGCTGCCGCAGGCCATCCGCAAGCGCCGCATCTCGAAGGAGATGCTGGAGCGTTTCGTGAGCAAGGTCACGCCCATCATGGCCAGGCTCGAACGCGTGCTGAAGCCGCGCCTCGGCTTCGTCGTCACCTCCAACCTGGCCGAGCGGATGATCGGGCTCGTGGCCTTCCCGCTGGCGCTGATCCTGTTCCTGCCCATCCCCTTCGGTAACATTCCGCCGGCCGCCGCCATCGCCTGCCTGGCGCTGGGGCTCGCCGAGCGCGACGGCGTGGCGGTGCTCGTGGGCTATGTCCTGTCGGCCGCCTCGGTGGCGGTCCTCGCCGCCGTGTCCTCCGCCCTCTATGCGGCGGCGGTGGCCTTCCTGACCACGCTGTTCGGGGGGTAGCGGGGCCACAGCTTCCCCTGCCCCGCCAATCCTGCTATCCGGCCTCATCCAATTCCGGCTTGAAGGAAGTTTCCGCCCGTGTCCTCCCCCGTTCTCACCGTCATGACCGCCGCCGTCCGCAAGGCGGCCCGCTCGCTCCAGCGCGACTATGGCGAGCTCGCCAACCTGCAGGTGTCGCAGAAGGCGCCGGGCGACTATGTCACCGTCGCCGACCAGAAGGTCGACAAGATGCTGCGCGAGGAACTGGCCAAGGTGCGCCCCGGCTATGCCTTCCTCACCGAGGAGACGGGCGTGGTGCCGGGCACCGACCCGGACCACCGCTTCATCATCGACCCGATCGACGGCACCATGAACTTCATGCACGCCGTGCCCTTCTTCGCCATCACCGTGGCGCTGGAGCGGAAGGGCGAGCTGGTCGCCGCCCTCACCTACAACCCGATCACCGACGAGATGTATTCCGCCGAAAAGGGCGGCGGCGCCTTCCTCAACAACAAGCGCATCCGCGTCGCCCAGCGCCGCGACATCCACGACACGCTAGTGAGCTACGAGGTGCCGCACCGCGGCGGCGCGGAGCTGCCGCTGTCGCGCGCCGAGATCTCGGTGCTGCAGGCGCGCGTCGTCGGCATCCGCGGCACGGGCTCGGCGGCCCTCTCGCTCGCCTATGTGGCGGCGGGGCGCTTCGATGCCATGGTGTGCCGCAACATCAAGCCGTGGGACATCGCGGCGGGCATTCTGCTGGTGCGCGAGGCCGGCGGCTTCGTCTCCGATCCGAACAGCGAGAAGAACCCGATGGAGACGGGCAACATCCTCGCCACCAACGCCGACCTCTTGCCGCAGTTCAAGGACGCGCTGAGCAAGGCGCGGGAGGCCTGACGCTTTCTTGCCCGGGAGGGGACAATGACCGAGCTGCACTGGAAGTCCGCCGCGAAGCTCGTCAAGGGCTATGCGAAGAAGAAATTCTCCCCCGTCGAGGTGGCTGAAGCCTGCCTCGCGCAGATCGAGCGGCATGACAAGGCGCTGAACGCCATGGTGGCGGTGCGTGCGGAAGAGGCACTCGCCCAGGCCAAGGCCAGCGAGAAGCGCTGGATGAAGGCCGAGCCGCAGGGCCCGGTCGACGGCGTGCCGACCCTGGTCAAGGACCTGCTCCTCGTGCGCGGCTGGCCGACGCTCAGGGGCTCGCTCACCATCGACCGGAACCAGTCCTGGGACCAGGATGCGCCGAGCGTCGCCCGCCTGCGCGAATGCGGAGCGGTGTTCCTGGGCGCCACCACCACGCCGGAATTCGGCTGGAAGGGTGTCACGGATTCACCGCTGACCGGCATCACCCGCAACCCGTGGGACACGACAAGGACGCCGGGCGGCTCGTCCGGCGGGTCTTCCGCCGCGGCGGCCGCGGGCTATGCGCCGCTGACGCTCGGCACCGACGGCGGCGGCTCGATCCGCATTCCGGCAGGCTTCAGCGGCATCTTCGGGCACAAGCCGTCCTTCGGGCGGGTGCCGGCCTTTCCGCTCTCGCCCTTCGGCACGGTGGCGCATGTGGGCCCGATGACCCGCACGGTGGAAGACGCCTGCCTGATGATGAACGTCATTTCCCAGCCCGATGCGCGCGACTGGACCGCGCTGCCCCCGGACGGGGTGGACTACACGGCAAAGCTCGCCAAGGGCGTCAAGGGGCTGAAGATCGCCTTCAGCCCGACGCTCGGCTATGTCGACGTCGATCCGGAAATCGCCCGGCTGGTGAAGGATGCGGTGAGGGTGCTCGCCGAGCTGGGAGCCGCGGTGGAGGAGGTCGATCCGGGCTTCGTGGACCCTGCCCCCTGCTTCCGCGTCCTGTGGTGGTCCGGTGCGCGCGCCCTGCTCGGCAGGCTGCCGGCGGAAAAGAAGAAGCTTCTCGATCCGGCATTGGCCGACGTCGTGGAGCAGTCGATGGCGATCAGCCTCGAGGACTACCAGGATGCGGTGAAGGCACGCGGGATGCTCGGCAGCCAGATGCGCCAGTTCATGGAAGGCTATGACCTGCTGGTGACGCCGACGCTTCCCATTCCGGCCTTCGAGGCCGGCAAGCTTGCGCCCGCCGCCCCCGACAGCACGGGAAAATGGGTGAACTGGACGCCTTTCAGCTATCCCTTCAACCTCACCCAGCAGCCCGCGGCGAGCGTGCCCTGCGGCTTCACGGCCAAGGGGTTGCCCGCCGGGCTTCACCTGGTCGGACGCATGTTCGACGACCGGACAGTGCTGAACGCTGCCCACGCCTACGAACGTGCCACCGACTGGCACAAGAGCCGGCCGCCAGGCTATTGATCCAGAACGCCTTTATGCGGCGTGCTGGTGCTCGAGACGGGAGATTTCGTCCTTGAGCTTGAGTTTCTTGCGCTTGAGTTCGGCGATTTCCGCGTCCGATGACGCCGGGTGGTTGATGGCGTCCGCGAGCTCGGCCTCGAGGGCCTTATGCTTCGCCTGCAGTTCGCCAAGATGCGCTTGAAGACTCATGCGATCCTCCATTGTTTGTCGATGGATTGAAACCATCATTGCACAGAGTTGGGGGCTTGTCGAACACGCGCAAAGAGCATTAGTGAAGAAACGCCAAAAACAAATTCGTGAACTGTCGGGGACGGAATGCCGAAGCTGGACGTGATACAGGAGGTGCAGCTTCGCGCGCAGCTTCAGAACCTGATCCAGCAGCACCGCGACCTCGACACCGCGATCCACTCCCTCGCCGAGACCGGCACCGGCGACCAGCTGCAGCTGCGCCGCCTCAAGAAGATGAAGCTGGACATCAAGGACAAGATCCAGGCCATCGAGAACATGCTCATCCCCGACATCATCGCCTGAGGTTCCGCCGCCAATGTCCACGCCTCCCGTCGCCATCATCATGGGCAGCCAGTCCGACTGGGCCACCATGAAGCACGCCGCCGAAACCCTCGACAGGCTCGGCATCGCGCATGACGACCGCATCGTCTCCGCCCACCGCACCCCGAAGCGCCTCTACGACTTCGCCACCGCGGCGCGGGACAACGGCTTCAAGGTGATCATTGCAGGCGCCGGCGGGGCGGCGCACCTGCCCGGGATGGCAGCCTCGATGACATCGCTTCCGGTGTTCGGGGTGCCGGTCGAGTCCAAGGCGCTGTCGGGCCAGGACTCGCTCCTCTCCATCGTGCAGATGCCGGCGGGCATCCCGGTGGGAACGCTGGCGATCGGCAAGGCCGGCGCCATCAACGCCGCGCTGCTGGCGGCCAGCGTGCTGTCGCTGACCGACGCCGCACTGGCGAAACGCCTCGACGCCTTCCGCGCCGAGCAGACGGCGGCGGTGGCCGAACGTCCGAAGGACGAGGCATGAGGAAGATTTCGGCTCCGCTGCCGCCGGGCTCGACCGTGGGCATACTCGGCGGCGGGCAGCTGGCGCGCATGCTGTCGCTCGCCGCCGCCCCGCTCGGCATCGACTGCCACATCTATGCGCCGGAGGCCGACAGCCCGGCCTTCGCCGTCTCGGCTGCCCGCACCGTCGCCGCCTATGACGACTTCGCGGCGCTGGAGGCCTTCGCCAGAGAGGTGGACGTCGTCACCTATGAATTCGAGAACGTGCCGGGCGACACGGCGGGCTTCCTCGACGCCCACGTGCCCGTGGCCCCCGGCGTCGCCGCGCTCAAGACCGCGCAGGACAGGATCGCGGAGAAGAGCTTCATCGCCGGGCTCGGCATTCCCGTGGCGGCCTTCGCCGAGGTCTCCGACCTCGCCTCTCTCGAGGCTGCACTGGCCCGCATCGGGCGGCCCGCCGTGCTGAAGACCCGCCGCTTCGGCTATGACGGCAAGGGCCAGACCAAGATTTTCGGGGCCACCGACCCCGCCGCCGCCTTCGCCGAGATCGGCCGCCAGCCGGCGATCCTCGAGGGCTTCGTCGCCTTCGAGAAGGAGATCTCGGTGATCGCGGCCCGCAGCTGGTCGGGCGAGGTCAGGGTCTATGACGTGCCGGAGAACCACCATGAGAACCACATCCTGAAGACCTCC
Source organism: Hyphomicrobiales bacterium (assembly GCA_046349235.1). GTDB lineage: Bacteria > Pseudomonadota > Alphaproteobacteria > Rhizobiales > Aestuariivirgaceae > Aestuariivirga. The sequence continues at coordinate 68,860 of JAXMCT010000015.1, read as the reverse complement.
ACCGTGCCGGCCGGAATCTCCGCCGCCGTGGCGGGCAAGGCCATGGACCTCGGCAGCCGGATCATCGCGGCACTCGACTATGTGGGAGTGATCGGAATCGAGATGTTCGTGGCCGGCGGGGACGTGATCGTCAACGAGATCGCGCCCCGCGTGCATAATTCCGGGCACTGGACCATGGATGCCTGCGGCGTGTCGCAGTTCGAGCAGCACATCCGGGCGGTGTGCGGCTGGCCGCTGGGGAGCCCGGAGCGCCATGCCGACGTGGTGATGACCAATCTTCTGGGCGCCGAGGCGGAGCGCTGGCGGGACCTGGCGGCCGAACCCCGGGTCCACCTCCATCTCTACGGCAAGCGGGAGGCCCGCCCGGGCCGCAAAATGGGCCATTTCAACAGGCTGACCCCTCGACAGGGCTGAGACTCTGTGCTAACTCGCCGCCCACGCTGAGCCTCCTTTGGGGGCTTTCAATCCATTCAACCCTGTTTGCAGAGGTAGCACTTGCAAGTCGTCGTCCGTGACAACAATGTCGACCAGGCCCTGAAGGCGCTCAAGAAGAAGATGCAGCGCGAGGGCATTTTCCGCGAGATGAAGCTGCGCGGACACTACGAGAAGCCCTCCGAGAAGAAGGCCCGCGAAAAGGCCGAGGCCGTGCGCCGCGCCCGCAAGCTGCAGCGCAAGAAGCTGCAGCGCGAAGGCCTGCTGCCGATGCCGAAGAAGGTCGAGGGCCCGGCCCGCGGCCCCCGCACCCAGCAGTAATTCCCTTTCCGGTCCGCCGGTTACAGGGCCGCCTCCCCCGGGAGAGCGGCCCTTTTCAATTGTGGCAGCCGCCGCAATTGCCGCAAACTGAACACAACCTTCCACAAACTGGTTACAAGACCGTCCTACGGTTGGACGGATCTGCCCCTAGATCAGGATCATCGACAGACGATCCACAGGGGCACGACGACAATGATCCGCTACGCACTCGTCCTGATCGGCGCCATGGGCACCTTCGCTGCCGCCGCCGCGTTCCAGGATGCGCCTGCCGGCACACCGGCCCCGCACGCCGTTCCCGCCCAGAACCAGACCGTGATCGCGAAGAACCAGGCCTTCCCGGTTCTCGACGTTCAGCCCTGGGTTCCCTGCAAGACCGACGACTGCTCGGACGTCCCTAACCAATAATTCATGCGGTGCCGCCCGCAGCGGCATTGAAAGATCACATTCCACTCCCAACATGTTTCCCATCCCCAGGCAGTACTTCCCCCCCATCCCCTGCAAACACTGCCTGTACCTGAACCCCGGCTGCAACGTGCGCCGGGGTTTTTTTCCCGCCCACAACAAAGTTTCAGAAAACTTACCGGGTGTGATGCGCGTTACAGTCCGTACCCGGAGCGTGGACTACAAGGGGTTCATCAAGACGGACCGGAGAGACGGACATGAAGCGCACCACCCTTTACCTGCTGATCGCCCTGGGCACTGCCGCAAGCGCGCTCGCTTCGGTGTCGCCCCGGGAAGCAACCCGGATCGAGCCCGTTTCCTCGCACGAAACGGTGATCGAGAAGAACCAGGCCTTCCCGCTGGTGGGACCGCTCACCGTCCAGGAATGCCTCAACGACGACTGCACGCTGCTCCGCAGCTAACGATTTCCCTGGGCGGCCACTTCCCCCCATCCCCTGCAAAACGGCCGCCCACAACTTGGCGGCCCCGGGCAACCCCCGGGGCCACCTTTCCTCAACAAGACGAAACCAAGTTCCTTCAACCGACGTTCTCCTGAACGGAGCAAGACCATGAAGACGCTGACCACATCGATCATTCTGAGTGTGATGTTCCTCTCCGCAGGGGCGTTCGCCGGGTCGAACGGCGGCGCTCATCGCGTGAACGTGTCGGCGTCGAACCCCGCCAACGTCACGGTGGTCACCAAGAACGCCGCCTGGCCGCCTGCCGGCCAGATCTCGGTCGAGCCCTGCAGCCGCGCCCGCTGCATCGCCATCTGAAGGAGATCGACGATGCGTCGCCTCGCTGCCACGTTCCTGCTGCTCGCCCTCGTTGCGCCGGCCCAGGCCTCGGAAGTGCGCAACTTCTTCTCGCCGCGGGTCGACGGGCAGCCGATCAACGCCTGCCTCGCCGGCGGCGCCTGCGGCAAGGCCGCGGCCGATGCCTTCTGCAAGGTCGAGGGCTATGACCAGGCCATGCTGTTCCAGCGCGAACGCTCGCAGTCGGCCCGGCTGATCGATTCGGACAAGGTCTGCGACGGCGACTGCACGGCGTTCCGCCAGGTGAAGTGCTTCACCGTGCGCAGCGACCTCGAGCAGGGCAAGACGGCGCTCTAGGGGCCGATTCCCGTTCGTCCTCTCCCGCCTGCGGGAGAAGACAGGCCAGGGTGTCCACAGCCCGCCCCGATTAGGCTTGGAATCCCGCTCCCTTATGTGTAGGAAACCCAAAATTCGGGTCTCCCTCACATGCCAAAACGCGACGACATCAAATCCATCCTCATCATCGGGGCTGGACCGATCATTATCGGCCAGGCTTGCGAGTTCGACTATTCCGGCACCCAGGCCTGCAAGGCGCTGAAGGCCGAGGGCTACCGCATCATCCTGGTCAACTCCAATCCGGCCACCATCATGACGGACCCGGACCTGGCGGATGCCACCTACATCGAGCCGATCACCCCGGAAGTCGTCGCCCGCATCATCGAGAAGGAACGGCCCGATGCCCTGCTCCCGACCATGGGCGGCCAGACGGCGCTCAACACCGCGCTGTCGCTCAACAAGATGGGCGTGCTCGAGAAGTTCGGCGTCGAGCTGATCGGCGCCAAGGCCGATGCCATCGACAAGGCGGAAGACCGCGAGCTGTTCCGCGAGGCGATGAAGAAGATCGGCCTCGACACCCCGAAGTCGCGGCTGGCCAACGCCTCCGACGCCAAGGACGCCGACAAGGACTTCTACACCGCCGAGATCGCCCGCCTCCAGAAGGACGGCGGCGACCTCGAGGGTTTCGAGAAGAAGTGGGCGGCGGAAGAGCCGGAGCGACAGCGCAATTACCGCAACCGCGCCATGGTCGAGGCCTTCGAGGCCATGCTCGAGGTGGGGCTGCCCTGCATCATCCGCCCGTCCTTTACGCTGGGCGGCACCGGCGGCGGCATCGCCTACAACCGCGAGGAATTCTTCGACATCGTCGAGAAGGGCCTCGATGCCTCGCCGACGGCGGAAGTCCTCATCGAGGAGTCGGTGCTGGGCTGGAAGGAATACGAGATGGAAGTTGTCCGCGACAAGGCGGACAACTGCATCATCATCTGCTCGATCGAGAACGTCGACCCGATGGGCGTGCACACGGGTGACTCGATCACCGTCGCCCCGGCGCTGACGCTGACCGACAAGGAATACCAGATCATGCGCAACGCCTCGATCGCGGTGCTGCGCGAGATCGGCATCGAGACCGGCGGCTCCAACGTGCAGTTCGGCGTCAACCCCGCCGATGGCCGCCTCGTGGTCATCGAGATGAACCCGCGCGTGTCGCGCTCTTCCGCGCTCGCCTCCAAGGCCACCGGCTTCCCGATCGCCAAGGTCGCGGCGAAGCTCGCCGTCGGCTACACGCTGGACGAACTCGCCAACGACATCACCGGCGGTGCGACACCCGCCGCCTTCGAGCCGACCATCGACTACGTGGTCACCAAGATCCCGCGCTTCGCTTTCGAGAAGTTCCCGGGTTCCTCGCCCACCCTCACCACCGCCATGAAATCGGTGGGCGAGGTCATGGCCATCGGCCGCTCCTTCCAGGAGTCGATGCAGAAGGCGCTGCGCGGCCTCGAGACGGGCCTCACCGGCTTCAACGAGGTCGAGATCCCCGGCGCCGGCGAAGGCGACGACAAGAACGCCATTCGCGCGGCCCTCGGCACGCCGACGCCCGACCGGCTGCTGAAGATCGCCCAGGCCTTCCGCATGGGTGCGACGGTCGAGCAGATCTTCGCCTCGTGCAAGTACGAGCCGTGGTTCCTGCGCCAGATCGAGGAGATCGTGCAGACCGAAGAGAAGATCCGCCAGCGCGGGCTTCCCAAGGACGCCGTCAACATGAAGAAGCTCAAGTCGATGGGCTTCTCCGACAAGCGGCTGGCCGAACTCGTCAGGCTGTCGGAAGACAAGGTGCGCGCGCACCGCCAGAAGCTCGCCGTGCGCCCGGTCTACAAGCGCATCGACACCTGCGCGGCGGAGTTCGCCTCGCCCACCGCCTACATGTATTCGACCTATGATGCCGAGGACGAGGCGCGGCCTTCGGACCGCCAGAAGATCATCATCCTCGGTGGCGGGCCGAACCGCATCGGCCAGGGCATCGAGTTCGACTATTGCTGCTGCCATGCCTGCTTCGCGCTGCATGACGCGGGCTATGAATCGATCATGGTCAACTGCAACCCCGAGACCGTGTCGACCGACTACGATACCTCGGATCGCCTGTATTTCGAGCCGCTCACCGCCGAGGACGTGCTGGAGATCATCCACAAGGAACAGTCCAACGGCACGCTCAAGGGCGTGATCGTGCAGTTCGGCGGCCAGACGCCTCTGAAGCTGGCGGAAGCGCTGGAAAAGGCCGGCGTGCCGATCCTCGGCACCACGCCCGACGCCATCGACCTGGCGGAAGACCGCGACCGCTTCTCCAAGCTCCTCAAGAAGCTGAAACTGCGCCAGCCGGAGAACGGCATCGCGCATTCGGGTGCCGAAGCCAAGAAGATCGCCAAGAAGATCGGCTTCCCCGTGGTGATCCGCCCCTCCTACGTGCTGGGCGGCCGCGCCATGGAGATCGTCAAGGACGACGCGCAGCTCGAGCGCTACATCACGGAAGCCGTGGTGGTGTCGGGCTCATCGCCCGTTCTGATCGACAGCTATCTCTCCAACGCAATCGAGGTCGACGTCGACGCGATCTGCGACGGCAAGGACGTTTTCATCGCCGGCGTGATGGAGCACATCGAGGAAGCCGGCATCCACTCGGGCGATAGTGCCTGCTCGCTGCCGCCCTATTCGCTGAAGCCTGCAATCATCGCCGAGCTCGAGCGCCAGGCCAAGGTCATGGCGCTGGCCTTGAACGTGGTGGGCCTGATGAACGTGCAGTTCGCCATCAAGGACGACGACATCTACGTGCTCGAAGTGAACCCGCGCGCCTCGCGCACCGTGCCCTTCGTCGCCAAGGTGATCGGGCTCCCCGTCGCCAAGATCGCGGCCCGCGTGATGGCGGGCGAAGCGCTCGCCAGCTTCAAGCTGAAGCCGAAGAAGCTCGCCCACGTCGCTGTGAAGGAAGCCGTGTTCCCGTTCAACCGCTTCCCCGGCGTCGACGTGCTCTTGGGACCCGAGATGCGTTCGACCGGCGAGGTCATGGGCCTCGACATGAGCTACGACATGGCCTTCGCCAAGTCCCAGCTCGGTGCCGGCATGCGCATGCCGCAGGCGGGAACCGTGTTCATCTCGGTGAAGGACGCCGACAAGCCGAAGATCCTGCCGGCGATGAAGAAGCTCGTCGACATGGGCTTCAAGCTCGTCGCCACCGGCGGCACGCAGCGCTACTTCGAGGACAAGGGTGTTCCCTCCACCAAGATCAACAAGATCCTGGAAGGCCGCCCGCATGTGGTGGACGCCATCAAGAACGGCGACATCCAGCTGGTGCTGAACACCACCGAGACGCGCTCGTCGCAGTCCGACTCGAAGCCGATCCGCCAGACGGCGCTGATGCAGAAGGTGCCCTACTACACCACGCTGCCTGGCATCCTCGCGGTGACCAAGGCCATCGCAGCGCAGATGGAAGGCCGCCTCGACGTCAAACCGCTGCAGGATTATTTCTGAACTTCGTCCTCTCCCGCGCAGCGGGAGAGGAAGGGGCCCCGACACGGTCGGGGGAGGTGAGGGACACCGGGCGCCGCACCATGTGCCTTGCACTCTTCCCCTCATCTCCCCGTTGCGTTCCGCAACGGGTCACTTCTTCTCCCGCTGAAGAAGCGGGAGAAGACGCTCACGGATTGTCTTTCCGCGCCGTCGTCACGATCAGGTCGGCCCAGCGCTTCACCCGGGCGAGGTTGACGCCCATGTCGCCCTTGCCGAGCTGCGAGCGCGAATAGATCAGCACGGCTGTCTTGCCGTCTGCCGTGGGCACAACCTTGACGTTGATGGTGTCGGGGAAACCCAGCAGGTTGCTGCGCTGGACGAAGCGCAGCGTGCCCTGGCCGGCGTCGGCATCGACCTGCTCCAGCTTCGGTTCGTGCACCACCGAGTCCTGCACCGCGAGGAACACGTCGCCGAAGGGGCGGTCGATCACCGGGGCGGCGATGTCCGCCTTCGCCGCACAGAATTCAGGCAGGCAGGCGAGAGCGTCATTGGGGCTGTCGCGGCGCACCAGGGTCGCGAAGTCGACGTCGCCGAGGTCGGAAGGGCCGAATTCCGCCCATAGCCGCTCGGGCCCGAGCACCAGGAAGGCGGCGAGCAACAGCACGGCGAGGAAGGCGACGAGGCCCATGAGGGTCTTGAGGAATCTGCGCATGCCGGCAGGTTATCACTGTCCGTCGCGTGCCGTCATCCCGGCACCCGCCGGGATCCAGCTTCCCTTTTGGTCAAGCACGGCGGGCTCCGGCATTCGCCAGACTGACGCCAATGAATTCATATACTTAGGAGCGGCATTCCCGCTCCCCTTGAATTTCGGGGCGAGTTGGGCCATGTTTCTGCTTCGCCCGGCAGGATACGGCTCACCCCGTATCGCCGGGTGTCGTTTTTCCCCAGACACGGATGGAATTTCGCCTTCCGGGCCAGCCCGGGGGCTTGAAGAAACTGGAATAGATTGGACGAGACCGATGGACAAAGTGCCCATGACCGCCGAAGGCCACTCCGCCATGATGGATGAGGTGAAGCACCTCAAGACCGTGGAACGCCCGCGCATCATCAAGGCCATCGAGGAAGCCCGCTCGCACGGCGATCTCTCCGAAAATGCCGAATACCATGCCGCCAAGGAGCAGCAGGGCTGGACCGAGGCCCGTGTGGCCGAGCTCGAAGACAAGCTGTCGCGTGCCGAGATCATCGACATCTCCAAGCTGTCGGGCGACACCGTCATGTTCGGCGCCAAGGTGACGCTGATCGACGAGGAAACCGACGAGAAGACCGCCTACCAGATCGTCGGCGAATTCGAGGCCGACGTGAAGAAGGGCAAGATTTCGGTGTCCTCGCCCATCGCCCGCGCCATCATCGGCAAGAAGAAGGGCGATAGCGTCGAGGTCAACACGCCGGGCGGCGGCAAATCCTACGAGATCGCCAAGGTCGCCTGGCGCTGAGGCGCCCTGCAGCATCGATTGCCGGGAGCCGGGCCATGCCCGGCTCCTTTCATTTGGCGGCCAGCGCTTTCTGGACGGCAGCGGTGATCTTCGGTCCCATCGGCTTCGCCGGGGTCGAGAACCAGTCGATGAAACGGCCATCGGCGCCGATCAGGTACTTGTGGAAGTTCCACTTCGGCCGGCCCAGCACGCCGGCCTTCTCGCCCGCCCACTTGTAGAAGGGGTCTGCGTGCTCGCCCTTCACCACGGTCTTGTCGGCGAGCGGGAAGGTGACGCCGTAGTTCACCTTGCAGAAGGTGGCGATCTCCTGCGAGGTGCCGGGCTCCTGGCTGCCGAAGTCGTTGGATGGCACGCCGATGACGACGAGGCCCTTGTCCTTGTAGGCCAGCCACAGCTTTTCCAGGTCCTCGTACTGCGGGGTGTAACCGCATTCGGAGGCCGTGTTGACGATCAGCATGGGGTGTCCCCTGAACTGGGACAGAGGCATCGGCTTGCCGTCGATCCCGGTCAGGGTGAAATCATAGGCGGTGGTCTCGGCCATGGCGGCGGTGCTCGCGAAGATGCAGAGGACGAATGTGAGGATCAGCTGTCGCATGAACCTCAAACGCGCGCAAGCACCGGGCGGATCAGCGCAAATCGACTTGCGCCACGTGCTCCCAGGCATCCTTCTTGGGGTCGCGGCCGAACAGCATCTTGAGGCCGGCGAACAGCCCGCCCTCGTTCTCCCAGATCTCGGCGCGGTCGGCGTCGAAGCGCAGCAGCGCCAGGTCCGGGTCGTCGCGGCCGCCCTCGAACCAGGCCGCGACATAGGGGTTCCACAGCTCGTCGATCACGTCCGCGTCATTTTCGAGGGCAAGGCGGCCGTGGACCGAGGCGAACACATCGTGGTCCTTGGCGGCAAAAGTGCCGATCGCCCTGCTGTCGGCACGCAAGTTCTGCACCAGCGTGTTGTCGCGTGCCGTGAAGAAGAAGACGGGGCCTTCGGAGCCGCGGAGTTGCGCCGTCATCGGGCGGGTGTGGCTCTCCTCGACGCCGACGAGGCCCAGCATCATCACCCTGTCGGACTTCAGCGCCATCCAGAATTTGGATTCGAGTTCGTGGTTCTTGCTGCCCATGGGGAAACCTCCTGATCTGCAGGAGGAACGCCCGCGGGGTGGCTCAGTTCCGCTGGATCAGGTGGCGCGCCCCGAACAGTGCAAGACCGGCGACCAGCCCCCAGAAGGCGGAGCCCACGCCCAGGATGGTCAGTCCGCTCGCCGTGACGAGGAAGGTGACCAGCGCGCTCTCGATGTCGCGCGGCTCCTTCATCATGGCGGTGACGCCGCCCATCAACGGCGAGAACAGCGCCAATCCGGCGATGGCGGTGATCACGTCCTTCGGCAGCGCGCCCAGGATCTGCACGAAGCTCGCCGCCATCAGGCCGATGAGGCCGTAGAGCACGAAATAGGGATATGCCACGAGCCAGCGCTTTTTCGGGTCCGGGTGGCAGTCCGGCCCCGTGACGATCGAGGCGGTGATCGCCGCCATGTTGATGGCATGACTGCCGAAGGGGGCGAGCAGCGTCGAACCGACGCCGGTGACGAGCAGCGCGGGCTGAACGGGAGGCTGGTATCCGCTCGCCCGCAGCACCGCGAAGCCCGGCAGGTTCTGCGAGGCCATGGTGACGAGGAACAGCGGCACGCCGATGGAGAGGATGGTCTGCCAGTCGAATGTCGGCGTGGTCCATTCGAGCGCCGTGAGCCCCAAGCTGCAGCAGTTGCCCGCGAAGCCGCCGCCGAAGGCCGCCAGCCCCACCCCCAGAACCACCACCACCGGCACCGCATAGAGCGGGTAGGACAGCCTGAGCCCGAAGAACACCACGACCAGCGGCAGCACCGCCCAGGGCATCGCCATGGCGGCACCCGGAACACCGAGCGTGTAGCGCAGCAGCACGCCCGCCAGCATGGCGGCGGCGACGGGCGCGGGAATCTTCTCGATCGCCTTCTCCAGCGGCTTGATGAGCCCGGCCACCACCATGAGCAGGCCGGCAACGAGGAAGGCGCCGAGCGCATTGGGATAGGTGATCCCGCCACCGCTGGTGGCGATCAGCACCGCGCCCGGCGTCGACCAGGCGGTGATCATCGGCATCTTGTAGCGCCAGGAGAGGATCAGCGAGGTGACGGCCATGCCGAAGCACAGCGCCGCCGCCCATGACGCCTGCTGCGTGGGCGAGGCGCCGACATTGCGCGCCGCCTCCATGATGACGAGGATGGTGGAGGCAAAGCCCACCACCACGGCGGTCAGCGTCGAGGAGAAGATGCTGAACCAGCCGGAGCGGTCGGGATGAAGCGCAGTCTCGGTCACGTGATGGGAACTCCGGGCTCGTATTTCGCCACGCGCAGCATGAGCGTGGTCTTGACGTTCTCGACATTGGGCGCCGCGGTCAAATCACGGATTATGAAGTTCTGTAACGAAGGAAGATCGCGCGCCACGCATTTGAGCAGGAAGTCCGCCTCGCCCGAAATGGCGTAGGCCTCGCGCACCAGCGGCCAATGGGCGATGCGGTCGGTGAAGGCGTGGAGTTCGGCCTCGGCCTGGCTCCGGAGGCCGACGAAGGCGAAGAGCGTGACCTCGAAGCCCAGCGCCGCTGCATCGAGCAAGGCCCGGTAACCCTGGATCACCCCCGCCTTCTCCAGCGCCTGCACCCGCCGCAGGCAGGGCGGCGGCGACAGGCCGACGCGACTCGCCAGCTCGACATTGGTCAGCCGCCCCTCCTCGGGCGTGTTCAGGCGCTGCAGTTCGCGCAGGATCTTCCAGTCGGTGGCATCGAGAGTGACGGCGGCGGACATGACAGTCGCTCTAGACCATCCTGCCGCGCGCTGCCAGACCGGACGGCGCTGCCGCCGGCCGGGGCTCGACAGTCCCGCCGGAATTCTCCTACACTCTCCGCAACCACAAGAAGACCACGACAACACGAGGGGAAACGACATGAAATTCAAGACTTTGCTTTCACTTGCCGCAGGCGCGCTGATGCTCGCCGCAGGATCGGCCCCGGCGCTGGCCGAAAAGCTGGTCATCTCAAATTGGGATGGCTACATGCCCAAGGACATGGCCGAGAAGTTCAAGGCGGCCACCGGCATCGACCTCGAAATCGCCGTTCACGCCACCAACGAAGAGATCATGGGCAAGGTCACCGCCTCGGGCGGCGAGGGTTATGACGTTCTCTTCGTGTCCTCGCCCTTCGCCGAGGCGCTCAACAACCTGGGCCTGCTTGCCCCCATCGATCATTCCAAGATTCCGAACCTCGCCAACCTCTACCCCGAGGCCAACGAGCTGAAGCATGATCCAGGCAACACCTTCTCGGTTCCCTACACCTGGGGCACCACCGGCCTCTGCTACCGCTCGGACCTCGTCAAGGCTGCGCCCGCCAGCTGGAACGACCTGCTCACTCCCGCCGACGACCTCAAGGGCAAGATCACCATGCTCTCGACGGACCGCTGGCTGATGGCCGCCGGCTTCCTGGCCGATGGCCTGTCGGTCAACACCACCGACCAGGCGGACCTCGACAAGGTGCGTGACCAGCTGATCGCGGCGAAGCGCAACCTGCTGGCCTATGACGACACCACCTTCTACTCGAAGCTCGTCTCGGGCGAGGCCCTCATGGTCCATGCCTGGGACGGCTGGTGCAACTACGGCATCACCGACAAGCCGGAGATCAAGTACGTGATCCCCAAGGAAGGCTCCGACCTGTGGGTCGACACCATGGTCGTCACCAAGGCGTCGAAGAACCCCGAGGCGGCGGCGAAGTTCATCGACTTCGTGCTCAATGCCGAGAACGGCAAGTGGGTGGTCGAGAACATCATGTACAAGTCGCCCAACAAGGCGGGCATGGAAACCGTCGACAAGGCGCTGTTCGAGAAATACCCGAACATGTCGATCACCCCGGCCGAGCTTCTCAAGTACGAGCAGCTGCGGGACCTCGGCAGCGGCATGAAGGCCTTCTCCAAGACCGTCTCCGAAGTGATGGCTGCCAAGTGATGGCCGAGGCGGCTCCCCCGGCCCGGCCGGGGGAGCCGCGATGACCTCGATGATGGCGCGAACCGGCAATTGGCTGCTGATGCTGCCGGGCCTCCTGTGGCTCGGCCTTCTGATGGTCGTGCCGTGCCTGCTGGTGTTCGTGCTGATCTTCTTCGAGCGCGGCATCTATGGCGGCATCGACTGGCAGGCGCCGACGCTCGAGAACGTCACCCGCGTCTTCGACCCGCTCTATCTGTCGATCTTCTTCGACAGCGCCGTCATCGCGGGCCTTTCGACGCTGATCGCACTGCTCATCGGCTATCCGGCCGCCTATGCCATCGCCAGGTCTCCGGCCTCGCGCCAGACGACCCTGCTGTTCCTCGCCATCCTGCCGTTCTGGACCAACTACCTCATCCGCACCTATGCCTGGATCGTGCTGCTCAATCCGGCCGGCCTCATCAACGGCCTGCTGATGTGGCTGGGCCTCAGCAGCGAGCCGCTGACGCTGCTCTATTCCAGGCCCGCCGTGGTGCTGGGGCTGGTCTACAGCTACACGCCCTTCGTCATCCTCGCCATCTACTCCGCACTGCAGCGGCTCGACCCGTCCTATGGCGAAGCCTCGCGCGATCTCGGCGCCGGCGCCTTCCAGACCTTCCTGCGCATCACCTTGCCCCTCACCGCACCGGGCGTGGCGGCGGGTGCCGTCTTCGTCTTCGTGCTGTCGATCGGCAATTTCGTGACGCCCGACCTTCTCGGCGGCGGCAAGTTCCAGATGGTGGGCAATCTCATCTACGACCAGTTCCTTTCGGCGCGGGACTGGCCGTTCGGCGCGGCTCTCTCGGCGCTGCTGATCGGGCTCATGATGCTGCTGCTCTTCGCGCAGGCGCTGGCAACCCTCAGGGCACGAGGCGAGCATGCGCGCGCTTAACGGCTGGCTGATCGCCGTCTACGGTTTTCTCTACCTGCCCATCGCGGTGCTGATGGTGCTGTCGTTCAACCGCTCGGGCATGCCCACGGCATGGGGCGGCTTCTCGCTGGAATGGTATGGCAGGCTCGCCGAGAATCCAAAGATCATCGGCGCGGCGTGGAACTCCCTGGTTGTCGCGGTATGGGCCACGGCCATCTCGACCATCCTCGGAACGCTGCTGGCGCTGGGCGTCGAACGGGCCAGGCCCTCGGCCGCGCGCGAGGCACTGCTGTTTTCGCCGATGATCATCCCGGACATCGTGCTGGCCATCGCCCTGCTCTCCTTCTTCACGCTCATCAAGTTCACGCTGGGGCTGCGTTCGATCGTCATGGCGCATGTGGTGTTCAACCTCGCCTTCGTCTGCGCCGTGGTGCGCGCCAGGCTCAAGTCCTATGACTGGTCGCTGAACGAGGCCTCGCGCGACCTCGGGGCCACGGCGCTGGCCACCTTCCTGCGCATCACCCTGCCCCTCATCGGCCCGGCGGTGCTGGCGGGAGCGCTCCTCGCCTTCACGCTGTCGATCGACGAATTCATCATCGCCTATTTCACGGCGGGGGCCGGGCAGTCATCCACCACGCTGCCCATGCAGATCTACGCCATGATCCGCTTCGGCGTGACGCCCGAAATCAATGCCATGGCCACGGTGGTCATGGGTGTCAGCTTCGTCATGATCCTCGCGGCACAGCGGCTCAACAAGGGCCGGCTGCCGGGGGTATGACGCAATCATCGGAACAACAGGGAGTGAAACGAATGGCGAAGACGGCAGCGAAGAAGGCGAAACCCGCGGCGCGCAAGGCGGCAGCGCCGGCACGGAAGGCCGCGCGGAAGCCCGCCCCCCGCAAGACGCCGAAGAAGGTGATCGCCCTGTTCCCCGAGGCAGCCTTCGGACCGGCGCTCAACTCGGTCGGTATCGGCCAGGCGCTGGAGAAACTCGGCCACAAGGTGGTGTTCCTGTCGGACCCGGGCTTCGTGGACGTCTACCGGGGCTACGGCTTCGAGGCCCATCCGGTGAACCTCTCGGAACCGCTGCCGCCGGAACAGATGGCGAAGTTCTGGGTGGATTTCATCAACGGCCACATCCCCAACTTCCGCAAGACGCCCTATGAGCAGATCGACAATTACGTGAAGGACTGCTGGAGCATGATCGTGGAGACCGCCAAGTGGGCCGAGAAGGACCTGCCCGGCGTGCTCGACCAGGTGAAGCCAGACGTCGTCTGCGTCGACAACGTCATCCTCTTTCCGGCCATCAAGCGCTACGCCAAGAAGAACCGCAAGCCGTGGGTGCGCATCATCTCGTGCTCGGAGAACGAGATCGAGGATCCCGACATTCCGCCGCATCTCTCGGGCGCCGGCGCCAGGGACAAGAAGGCCCATGCCGCCTACCGGAAGCACTTCAACGCGGTGATCAAGCCGATCCACGACGAGTTCAACCGCTTCCTCGCCTCGGTGGGCGAGCGCCGCTACCCGCTGGGCCAGTTCTTCGAGGCGAGCCCGCACATGAACATCCTGCTCTATCCGAGCGCGGTGAAATTCAAGCGCCGCCACAAGCTGCCGGCACGCCAGTTCCAGTATCTCGAGGGCTGCGTGCGCAAGGACAAGCCCTACGACGTGCCACGCTTCAAGGCCAACAACGACAAGCCGCTTCTCTACGTGAGCTTCGGTTCGCTGGGCTCGGGCGATGTCGACCTGCTGAAGCGGCTGATCGCGGCGCTGGGCAAGATGCCGGTGCGCGCCCTCGTCAACGTGGGCGATTACAAGGACCAGTATTCCGACATTCCGCCCAACATCATCATCGACAGCTGGTTCCCGCAGCCCTCGGTCATTCCGCAGGTCGATGCGGTGATCCATCATGGCGGCAACAACTCGTTCACCGAATGCCTCTATTTCGGCAAGCCGGCAATCATCATGCCCTATGTGTGGGACGGACACGACAATGCCACGCGCGTCCAGGAAACCGGCCATGGCTTCAAGCTTGACCGTTACCAGTGGACGGAAGAAGAAATGCAGCAGAAGATCATGACCATGCTGACGGACAAGAAGATGAAGGCGCGCCTGAAGAAGACCTCGCGCCAGATGCGCGCCAAGCACGGCCCGACCAAGGCCGCCAAGGTCATCGACGCGCTGACCCGCCGGAAGACCGCCTGATGCCCACGAACCTGTCTTCCTCCGCCCCGCATCTGGAAGGCCCGGCGAGCTATGCCGGGCCGCTCAAGGACTGGGGGCACCAGCCCAATCCCCTCGCCGGCAACTCCAAGAGCGACGGCGTGCTGCTGCACAAGGGGCCGGGCGGCCAGCCGGAAGTGGGCCTCTGGCAATGCACGCCAGGCCGCTGGCCGCTGGAAATCCCGCGCGACGAGCTCTGCCATTTCGTCTCCGGCCGCGCCACCTATACGCATGACTCGGGCGAGGTGATCGAGATCGGGCCGGGCACGGTGGTGCTGTTTCCGGCTGGCTGGAAAGGGACCTGCACCGTTCACGAGACCATGCGCAACGTCTACATGCTGAGCTGACCCATGACATTGAAACTCGAATCCTCCGCTCCCCACCTCGCCCACCCGGAAAGCTATCCGGGTCCGTTCAAGGACTGGGGCGTCATCCCCACCATGATCGAGGGCGCCTCGCACACCAGCGGCATCGTGCTGCACAAGGGCCCCAACGGCGAAAGCGAGACCGGCATCTGGATCTGCACGCCGGGCTACTGGAACTGCCATGTCACGCGTGACGAATTCTGCCACTTCCTGCTCGGACGCTGCACCTACACCCATGAATCGGGCGAGGTGATCGAGATCGTTCCGGGCACCGTGGCCTTCTTCCCGCAGGACTGGAAGGGCACCTGCCGCGTGCATGAAACCATCCGCAAGGTCTACATGATCCGGTAGGATACAGGCAGTTTACCGTCCCGAATTCTGCATTGCTCCGATGGTGCGGCGCCGCATTGCTTATGCTGCATAGCAACATGCACCTCGGCGCAACCTTCGGAAGTGGAACGCAAATTCCGGTTGTCTGACGCCGCCCGGAAATCTCGCATGCCGGGTGTTCACAACAGCTTGTAGTGGCTTTGCCGTTGCACCCAATTAAGCTATGCTGTTTTCTCATAGCAACTGGAGCAAACCATGTCCGCCCGCCACGCCCGAGTGCTGATCCTCGGATCGGGACCCGCCGGCTATACCGCCGCGATCTATGCCGCCCGCGCAATGCTGAAGCCGATCCTCGTGCAGGGAATCCAGCCGGGAGGCCAGCTCACCATCACGACCGACGTCGAGAACTATCCCGGTTTCGCTGACGTGATCCAGGGTCCGTGGCTGATGGAGCAGATGCAGGCTCAGGCGGAGCACGTGGGCACCGAAATCGTGTCGGACACCATCACCGAGGTGAAGCTCACCTCGAAGCCCATCTGGCTCAAGGGAGATTCCGGCCAGGAATACACCTGCGACGCCCTGATCATCTGCACCGGCGCACAGGCCAAGTGGCTGGACCTTCCTTCGGAGCAGGCTTTCCGCGGCTTCGGCGTGTCGGCCTGTGCGACCTGCGACGGCTTCTTCTACCGCAACAAGCGCGTGGTGGTGGTCGGCGGCGGCAACACCGCGGTCGAGGAGGCGCTGTTCCTCACCAATTTCGCCAGCGAGGTGATCGTCGTCCACCGCCGCAACGAGTTCAAGGCGGAGCGCATCCTGCAGAACCGCCTGTTCGCGCATCCCAAGATCAAGGTGATGTGGGACACCGCCCTGGCCGATGTTCTGGGTACGGACAATCCGAAGGGCGTCACGCATGCCCGCCTCAGGAACGTCAAGACCGGCGAAACCGAGGACGTGGCGGTCGACGGCATCTTCATTGCCATCGGCCACAAGCCGGCGACCGAACTGTTCGAGGGCCAGCTGCCGTTCAAGCAGGGCGGCTATCTCATCACCGAACCGCGCTCCACGCAGACGGCCGTTCCCGGCGTCTTCGCGGCGGGCGACGTGACCGACGACGTCTACCGGCAGGCGGTTACCGCCGCTGGAATGGGCTGCATGGCAGCGCTCGAGGCCGAGCGCTGGCTGCACAGCCAGAACGAGGTGCGACATGCCGCTGAGTAATTCCGTGATGGACTGGGACAAGCTGCGGATCTTCCACGCGGTGGCGGATGCCGGCAGCTTCACCCATGCCGGTCACGAACTGGGCCTGTCGCAGTCGGCGGTCAGCCGCCAGATCTCGGCCTTGGAAGACGCGCTGAACGTGCCCCTGTTCCACCGCCATGCGCGCGGCCTCATCCTCACCGAGCAGGGCGAAATGCTCTATCGCACGGCACACGAGGTGTTCACCAAGCTCACCGCCGCGCAGACGCGGCTGATGGATTCGAAGGAGAAGCCGTCGGGCGAGCTGCGCATCACCACGACGGTGGGCCTCGGCTCGGTGTGGCTCACACCGCGGCTCAAGGAATTCTCCGAGATCTATCCGGAGATCGCAGTGACGCTGCTGCTCGACGACCGCGAGCTCGACCTGTCGATGCGCGAGGCGGACGTCGCCGTGCGCCTGCGGCGGCCGACTCAGCCGGACCTCATCCAGCGCAAGCTGTTCACCGTCCATCACCATCTCTATGCCTCGGCGGATTATCTCAAGAAGCACGGCATTCCGAAGTCGCTCGAGGACCTCGACAAGCACAAGATCCTCACCTTCGGCCAGGCGCCCAACTACCTGACGCCGATCAACTGGCTTGAATACGTGGGCCGCCCCGAGGGCGAGCCGCGCCCCGTGGCGCTGCGCGTCAACAACGCCTACGGCATGCGCCGCGCCGTACAGGCCGGCATGGGCATCGCCTCGCTCGCCGACTACATCGTGCCGGAGGATTCAGGCCTGGTGCAGATCGACGTGCCGGTGGAGACACCCGAATTCGACACCTACTTCGTCTATCCGGAGGAGCTGAAGGACACCAAGCGCGTCACGGTGTTCCGCGATTTCCTCGTCGCCAAGGCCAAGGAGTGGAGCTTCTAATTCGTCTTCTCCCGCTTTTTCAGCGGGAGAAGAAGGGACCCGTTGCGGCACGCAACGGGGAGATGAGGGGAAGCACTCACAACCGTCCGTGGGGAGTCCGCCGTCCCTCACCTTCCCCAACTGCGTTGGGTCCCCTTCCTCTCCCGCTGCGCGGGAGAGGACCACGAAGTGCATTCCCTTACGGCATGGCTCCCATGTACGCGCCCTGCTTGTCGAATGCGGCAGCGAAAGTCATCCTTGTACCCGCCGCGCATTCCGGCGCGGATTTTGCCGCTTCACTGTCTCCCCTTGCGAAGCGGCTGATGGGTCTTCGCCCTCTCACCCCTGATCGGGCGGACGGGACCAATCCCTCGAAGACGAGGGGGAACGGGCAACTTGAAAGGCCGGTCGGTGGACTGGCCTTTTTCTTTCACATGAACAGATTCTCGCTTTCGAGACCCTTGTAGAGATCGGCCACCTGCGCGCCGTAGCCATTGTAGAGTTGCGTCGGCACGCGCTCGCCCGTGCCAAGCACCTCCTCCGACGCCTGGCTCCAGCGCGGATGCGCGACTTCCGGGTTCACATTTGCCCAGAAGCCATATTCCTGTGGACCCAGTTGCTCCCAGAAGCTCACCGGCCGCTCGGTGACGAAGCTCACCTTCACGATGCCCTTGATCGACTTGAAGCCATACTTCCAGGGAAGATGCAGGCGCAGCGGCGCACCCATCGAGTTGGGCAGCGGCTTGCCATAGGCGCCGGTCACCATCAGCGGCAGGTCGTTCATCGCCTCGGCCATGGTGACGCCCTCGATGTAGGGCCACGGGAAGGAGGTGAACAGGCCATCCTTCTGGCCCACCGCAACATCTGGCTTGTTGAAGGTCTCGAAGCGGATGAACTTGGCGTTGGAATTGGGCCTGGCGATCTCGACGAGGCGCTTCAGCGGGAAGCCCGTCCACGGCACCACCATCGACCACGCCTCGACGCAGCGGTGGCGGTAGATGCGCTCCTCGAAGGTGACTTGGCTGAACAGGTCGTCGATGGCGATGGTGGTGGGCTTCTCCACCTCGCCGTCGATGGCGATGGTCCACGGGCGGATTGGCAAGGCCTTGGCGGCATCGGCAATCTGCTTCGAGGTGCCGAACTCGTAGTAGTTGTTGAAGGTCGCGTTGTCCGCCTCGTCGGTGACGGGCCGCCCGGCATCGCCATAGGTGGGGTTGCGCTTGGCGGGATAGAGCGATGCCGAGGGGTCCATCTCCGCGAAGGCGGGCCGGGCTGCGGCAAGTGCCAAGGCACCGGCGGAGGCCGCCATGAAGCTGCGGCGGTTGAGGAACACGTGCTCCGGGGTGACGCGCGCCTCCGGAATTTCCCAGCCCCGACTGCGCTTGATCAACATCTGACTCGTCTCCTGTGTGGCAGGCACCTTAGACCCTGCCCCGTAACGCTGGCCAATCAAGCCCCGATCACTTTCCAGAGAGGCGGCGTGGGACTATCCTGCCGCGCGAAGTGGAGGACCGACATGCGGCGTGCCGTTCTCACCGACATCGAACTCCCGGATTTCCGCAGTCCCGTGACCGAACCCGTGCTTGACCGCGGCCTCTACGCCACGCGCCTCGAGCGCCTCGCCCGGCGCATGGCGGAACACGGCCTCGATGCGCTGGTGATCTATGGCGACCGCGAGCACATGGCCAACATCTGCTGGGCCACCGGCCACGACCCGCGCTTCGAGGAGGCGCTGCTGCTGGTGGTGCCTGGCCGCCCGCCCACGCTGTTCGCCGGCAACGAGGGCTATCCCTACGCCGAAGCAGCACCAGGCCCCTTCGAGCGCCGGTTGTGGCAGCCCCTGAGCCTCATGGGCCAGCCGCGCGACCGCTACACGCCGCTTGCCGACCTGCTGCGCGACGGCGGGCTGAACACCGGTCAGCGCATCGGCCTCGCCGGGTGGAAGGGCTTCGAGAGCGCGGACGGCGTGTTCGATCCCCACTGGTTCGAGACGCCGCATTACCTGGTCGAGACGCTGAAGCGCTTCGGCGAGGTGAGCAACGCCGCCCTGCTCTTCATGCACCCGGAAGACGGGCTGCGCAGCCTCAACGAGGCCGAGCAGATCGCCTGCTTCGAATATGCCGCCACCAAGACCTCCTCGGCGATCCGCGATTTCATCATCGGACTGAGGCCCGGCATGAGCGAGCACGAGGCCTGCCGCAACATGGGGCTCGACGGGTCCATGCAGTCCGTCCACATCAACATGAGTTCCGGCCCGCGCGCCCGCTACGGCCTGTGCAGCCCGTCGCAGCGCGTGATCCAACGCGGCGACCCGATCGTGCTGGGCTATGGCCTGCCCGGCGCACTGAACTGCCGGGCCGGTTTCGTGGCCGAAGATGCAGGCGACCTGGCCCCTGGACTCCGCGACTACGTCGAACGCCTGGTGGCGCCCTATTTCGGCGCCGCCGTGGCCTGGTATGAAACCATCGGCATCGGCGTCGAGGGCGGCGCGCTCCATGATGCGGTGATGTCGCGGCTGTCCGATCCCTTCTTCGGCATCGGCCTCAACCCCGGCCACCTGATCCATCTCGACGAGTGGGTGCATTCGCCCATCCGCAAGGGCTCGCGCCTCAAGCTGCGCTCCGGCATGGCGCTGCAATGCGACATCATTCCGGCGACCGGCACGGACTACTTCACCTCCAACATCGAGGATGGCATCGCGCTGGCGGACGAAGCCCTGCGCGGCGAACTCGCTGACCACTATCCCGGGGCCTGGAGCCGCATCGTGAAGCGGCGGCACTTCATGACCGAGGCGCTGGGCATCACGCTCAGGCCCGAGGTGCTGCCGCTGTCCAGCATCCCGGCCTGGCTGCCGCCCTTCTGGCTGGCACCGGGCAAGGCCATGGCGATGTGGTGAGGGATGGAAGCCGGGCGACCGGGTGTAATTCGTGCAGGCGGACCGCAAGACAGGAGGACGCTGATGAACCGTCTCTACAATGTGGTGGACCTGATCGGCCGGGTGTTCCTCGGGGCGCTGTTCATCTGGGATGGCTGGACGATGGTCCAGAACTATGCCGGCACGGCGGATTACATGGCGCAGCATGGCCTGCCGGCCATCCTGCTGCCGCCGACACTGGCAACCCTGCTCGGCGGCGGCGTCCTCGTCGCGCTGGGTCTGTGGACGCGGCTGGCCGCACTGGCGCTCGGGTTGTTCTGCCTGTCGACGGCGCTCATCTTCCATGCCGGCTCGGCCGATTTCAACGAGCAGATCCAGTTCTGGAAGGACTTGGCCTTGTCAGGCGGGTTCCTCGTGCTGCTGGCCAACGGCGCGCGGACACTGTCGGTCGATGCGCTGATGCGCCACGCGTGACGTGGGGCGCGCCGTCGCGCACTCTCATCATGCCCGGGCTTGACGCGGGCATCCTTTCGCGGCCACCAAAAAGGATCGCCGGGACAAGCCCGGCGATGATGGGTGTTTGAGAAGCGAGCCTTCAGGCCGCCTCGGCCTTGCGTCCTGCCACCACCTGCTCCGCCGTGCGGCCGGTGAGTTCGGCCATGTGGTCGAGCGTGAAGGTGAAGGTGCCCACGCCCGCGGTGGCCGAGCGCAGCTCGATGATGAGCGAGGCCATCTCCGATTCCGGCATGTGCGCCTTCACCGTGTCCCAGCCGGGCCAGCCGTCACGCCCGTCGAAGCCCAGCAGTTGCCCGCGGTGGCCGGTGACGATCTGGTTGATGCGCGAGGTGGCGTCGCTCGGCACATGGATCTCGACCAGCACGATGGGCTCGAGCAGCACCGGCGAGCACTGCGGCATGCCCTCGGTCATGGCGATGCGCGCCGCCGTCTTGAACGCCATTTCGGATGAGTCGACGTCATGGTACGAGCCATCCGACAGGTTCACCGCGAAGTCGACCACCGGGAAGCCAAGCGGGCCGTGCCCCATCCACTCGCGCACTCCCTGCTCCACCGCGGGGATGTATTGCTTCGGCACCACGCCGCCGGTGATGCTGTCGGTGAATTCGAAGCCGGAGCCCCGCGGCAGCGGCTTGATCTCCACCACCACGTCGCCATATTGCCCATGCCCGCCGGACTGCTTCTTGTGGCGGCCGCGAATCTGCACCGGCTTGCGGATCGTCTCCTTGTAGGCGATGCGCCGGGGCTTGGCATTGGCGTGCACGCCGAACTTGCCCATGAGTTTTTCCAGCGCCACGCGCAGGTGCATCTCGCCCTGGCCCCACAGCACCATCTCATGCGTGTCATGGCTGTGCTCGAGCGAGAGGGACGGATCCTCCTCGACGAGCTTGCCGATGGCGCTCGTCAGCTTCACCTCGTCCTTGCGGTCGGCCACCGAGATGGCGAAGCCGTAGACGCCGGACGCGGTCTCGACTTTCACCAGCTGCGGCGTGCTGCCCTTCGATGTCGAGAGTGTTTCGCCGGTGCGTGCGCCATCCAGGCGGCCGAGCGCCACCGTATCCCCCGCGATGCCCTTCTGCACCTTGGACGGCGTCGAACCCAGCAGGCTGAAGACGCCTGCCACGCGATTGTCGTGGCCTTCCGCGCCATAGAGCACGGCGCCATCGGCCACCTCGCCCGAAAGGACGCGCGACAGCGACAGCTTGCCGCCATGCGCGGTGTGGAAGGTCTTGAGCACCTGGATCGTGGTGCCGTTCGGCTTGAGGCCCAGCCGCTTCGCCGTCTCGGCGATGCCCGGCGCCTCGTGGCGCAGCGCCTTGAGCAGGCGTTCGATGCCGGTGCCATGCTCGGCGGAACCGAAGAGCACCGGCGTGATGAAGCCATCGGCCAGCTCGCTGGCGAGGTCGCCGAAGATGCGGTCGCGTGGTGGCTCCATGTCGGAGAGCAGCTGCTCCATCAATTCGTCGTCATGGTCGGCGAGACGTTCCAGCATGGCGAAGCGCTGCGACTTCTCGAGCTCCGCCATGTCGGCGGGCATGTCGATGAGCTTGCTCTCGAGATGCTCCTGGTAGACGAAGGCGCGCTCCAGTGCCAAGTCGACGAAGCCGGTGACGATCGAGCCCTTCATGATCGGCAGCTGGCGCAGGATCAGGGGCTTCGAGGAGGCGGGCTGCAGCCATTCGAGCACGTTGCGCGGCGATGAATCGGACTTGTCCACCTTGTTGATGAACAGGATGCGCGGCAGGTTGATCTCGTCGAGCTGCTTGAGAATGAGCTGGAGGGCGGGTGCCTTCTTGTCGTCCGCCTCGCAGACGACGACGGCGACGTCGGCGCCCGCCAGTGCGGCGCGCTGGTCCTGCGCGAATTCGACGGAGCCGGGACAATCGAGGAAGGTATAACTGTCACCGAGATAGGTCGTGGTGGCGGCGTTGAGTTCGATCGACATGCCATGGGCGCGCGCCTCGGGCGCGCCATCGCCCACCGTCGACTTGTCGGACACCCGCCCCTGGCGCGGAATGGCGCCGGTGCGGAACAGGATGGCTTCGAGAAGTGTGGTCTTGCCGCTGAGATAGGGGCCCACCAGTGCAATGCACCGCGAGCCCTGGGGCCTTCTGCCGGTTGGGGTATCCATGGACAATGCTCCTTTGACTGCTGACACGCGTTGCAGCGAAGGACCGCCCTTCTCGATACCTGTGGCACCACTCCGGGGCGGTTCCACCGTTTCAAGAGTGACTCCGTTCAGGACTCCCGGCAAGGAAATTCCGAAAACGAAAGGGCCCGGCGTTTCCACCGGGCCCCTTCGCAAGAAACAATCGAAAATTACTTCTTGGTGGGCGTGAGCGTCAGCGCGGCGACGCCGGCGGCCACGTTCAGGCCGGTCTGGGCCTGGACGGAAAGGGGCTGCAGGGCGATCGACTTGTTGCCGCCGCCGACCAGCACGTTGGCGCCGAGGCCAACCGCCACCGAGGCTTCAGCCGAAGCGCCGGCATACTTGCCCTTCAGGGCGCCCTTGGCGATCTGGCCGGGGGCGAAGACCACCCACGACATCACGCCCTTGCCGGTGAAGCCGACATCGACGCCGAGGCGCTCGATGGTGCCCTTGTAGTATTCATGGCCGCCGACCGCGCGGTCGAACTTGCACTTCAGCGTGCGCGACGAGGCAACGATCATGCCGACGCCAGCCGACACGTTGCAATTGAGGACGCCGATCTTGACTCCGCTCGTCTTGGCGAAGGCCGGCGAGGCCGCGAGGCCCAGGGTGACGAGAGCCGCAATGGCCAGTTTCTTCATGTGTCTAAGTCTCCTATTGGACGGTCTAGGCTAGAGGCCTGCATTGTGTCAGGAATTGGACAAACTCGGTAGCAAACAGCGAAATGGCAGTTAATCCGCAGGGTTAACTGCCAAATTGCCGCGGCTGACGCTTACGGAACGTATTCCAGCTTGAAGTTGGCAAGCCCGGCCGCGACGTTGACGCCGGCCTGGCCTTCCACGCTCACCGGCTGCAGCGCGATCGACTGCTGCGAGCCACCCACCAGCACGTTGGCGCCGAGGCCCACCGCGAAGGCGGCATCGGCCGTGGCACCGGCATAATCGCCCTGCAGGGCGCCGCGGCCGACCTGGCCCGGAGCGAACACGGCCCAGGACATGATGGCGCCGGCCGTCACGCCGATGTCGAGGCCGACCTGGGTGATGCGGCCCTTGTAGTACTCGGTGCCGTTCGGGCCCTGGAAAGTGCAGCTCGCGGCTTCCGAGCCACCGAGGATGAGGCCGATCGAGCCCGACACATCGCACACCAGCATGCCGAGCTTGACGCCGCCATCGGCGTGCGCCGGCAGCGCGAGAAGGCCCAGGGCCAGGATCGAGGCAGCAATTTTCTTCATGGTATCATCGTCCTTTTGATGTGGTTCCGGAGCACTCGGGTATTACTGACCGCCAGCCAGGAAATCCGGCTTGCCCAACTCGATTCCATTGTGGCGGAGGATGGCATAGGCGGTGGTGACGTGGAAGAAGAAGTTGGGCTTCGCCCAGGTGTCGAGATAGGCCGCGCCGCTGAATTTCAGGTCGCGCCCGCCGGCCTTCAGCGCGATCTCGCGGGTCTCCGCATCCGCGAACTGTTCCGGCTTCAGACTGGCGAGGAACGCGATGGTCTTGGCGATGCGGGCCTGCAGTTCGTCGAAGCTCTTTTCCTCGTCGGGCCAGCTTGGAACGGCGATCCCGGCAAGCCGTGCTCCCGCGCCCTTGGCGGCATCCGAGGCGATCTGCACCTGGCGGGTGAGCGCGAACATGTCGGGGTAGAGGCGGGCGCCGAGGATCACGGCGGGGTCGATCTTCCTTGCCGCGCAGTGCGCCTCGGCCTTCTTCAGGATCACCGAAAGCGAGCGCAGGAAGTGGGTGAAGACCGGGACGGAGGCGTCATAGATGTTCATCGTTCTTTCTCCCTCAGCGCAGGTTGCCGCAGAAACGCTGGATGCGCTTGCAGGCATCCTCCAGCGTCTCGGTCGCGGTCGCATATGAAATCCGGAAGAACGGCGACATGCCGAAGGCCGCGCCATGCACCGCCGCCACCCCTTCCGCCGCCAGCAGTTCGGTCACGAACTCCTCGTCATTGTGGATGACGTTGCCCGAGGGCGCGGTCTTGCCGATGCAGCCGAGGCACGACGGATAGACGTAGAAGGCGCCTTCCGGCGTCGGGCAGGACAGGCCCTTGGCCTGGTTCAGCATCGACACCACGAGGTCGCGGCGCTCCTTGAACACCTTGTTGTGCTCGGCGATGAAGCCCTGCGGGCCATTGAGCGCCTCGACCGCCGCCCACTGCGCGATCGACGACGGGTTCGACGTCGACTGCGACTGCAGCTTGCTCATCGCCTTGATCAATTGCTCCGGCCCCGCGCCATAGCCGATGCGCCAGCCGGTCATGCAGTAGGACTTGGACACGCCGTTCATGGTGAGCGTGCGCTCATAGAGCTTGGGCTCGACCTGCGCCGGCGTGGTGAATGCGAAGTCGTCGTAGACGAGGTGCTCGTACATGTCGTCGGAGAGCACCCAAACCTGCGGATGCTTCAGCAGCACGTCGGTCAGCGCCTTCAGCTCGGCGCGCGAGTAGGCGGCACCCGAGGGGTTGGACGGCGAGTTCAGGATCAGCCACTTGGTCTTCGGCGTGATCGCCTTCTCGAGGTCGGCGGCCTGCAGCTTGAAGCCGTTCTCCACCTTGCCCTCGACGAACACCGGCGTGCCGCCGGCGAGCATCACGATGTCCGGGTAGCTCACCCAGTATGGCGCTGGCACGATCACCTCGTCGCCGGGGTTCACGGTGGCCATCAGCGCGTTGAACAGCACCTGCTTGCCGCCCGAGCCGACCGACACTTGGCTCACCGTGTAGTCGAGGTTGTTCTCGCGCTTGAACTTGTCGACGATCGCCTTCTTGAGTTCCGGGATGCCGTCGACCGGGGTGTACTTGGTCTTGCCTGCCTCGATCGCCTTGATCGCCGCCTTCTTGATGTTCTCCGGGGTGTCGAAGTCAGGTTCACCCGCCGCCAGCCCGATCACGTTCTTGCCCTCGGCCTTGAGCTGCATCGCCTTGTTGGAAATGGCGATGGTGGCGGACGGCTGGATGCGGTTCAGCGAATCGGAGATGAAGCCCATGGCGGTAACCTTTCGATTTTTCGGGCTGAATAGGGGGAAGCGGGCTTGGGGGCAAGCCACAATCCGCCGCACGTTTCCGCTTCGTCTTCTCCCGCTCCTTCTGCGGGAGGACCTTGGCAGGGGGCGCGATGTCGCATGCCGTTTCCCCCGCTCCGAATTCGCTCTAAGAACCCCCGAAATGGACGATCATCCCTTTCTCATCGCCGGCGGCGGCATCGGCGGCCTGGCGGCGGCCCTCGGGCTGGCCCGGCACGGCCGTCCCGTACGCCTGTTCGAGCAGGCTCAGACCTTCGAGGAGGTGGGTGCGGGCCTGCAGATGTCGCCCAACGGGGTCCGCGCGCTGAAGGCGCTGGGCGCCTGGGACGCGGTTGAACCGTCCTGCGTCATCCCCTCCGAGATCCACGTCCGGGATGGGCTCTCGGGCGCCCTCCTGCAGCGCATAAGGCTTGGCAAGACCTTCGAGGAGCGTTTCGGCGCCCCCTACCGGGTCTGCCACCGGGCCGACCTGCTGGCGGGCCTCGTCACCGCGGCGCGGCGCAACTTCGCCATCGAGCTCAACACCGCCCGGCGCGCCACCGGCGCCGAGGAGGCGGCCGACCACGTGCGCCTCGCCTTCGCCGACGGCGCCTCGGCCCGGGGGGCCGGCGTCATCGCCGCAGACGGAATCCGCTCCGCCCTGCGCGCCGGCGTGGCGGGCGACGTCAAAGCCACCCCGCGCGGCGTCATCCTCTATCGCGGCCTGATGGCCCTGCAGCGCGTGCCGCCCGAAATCGAGGCCGACTGTGTGACGCTGTGGCTCTGCCCCGGGGCCCACGTGGTGCATTATCCGGTCTCCAACTGGCGCAACTTCAACGTCGTGGTGGCGATCGAGGGCAGCCTGCCGGACGAGGGCTGGAAGACTCCCGCCCATTCCGGCGAGGTGCCCAGGCGGCTACCCGGCGTCTGCGAGGAACTGTCCCTGCTGCTGGCAGCTCCCGCCTCCTGGATGCGCTGGCCTGGGGCCGACCTGCCGGCCCTGCCGCAATGGTCGAAAGGGCGCGTGGCGCTGCTGGGCGATGCTGCCCACGCCACCCTGCCCTTCCTGGCGCAGGGCGCGGTGATGGCCCTGGAAGACGCGGTGGTGCTGTCGCGCGAGGTGGCGCAGACGGCCGATCTCCCCGCCGCCCTGCGCAGCTACGAGGGCCTTCGCCGCCCGCGCACCGCCAGGGTGCAGGACCAGTCGCGCGGCATGAGCCGCATCTACCATGCGCAAGGCGTCGTCGCGCTGGCCCGCAACCTTGCGCTGAGGCTCGCGGGGCCGTCGCATGCACTGGGGCGGCTGGAATGGATCTACCGCTGGACGCCCGAAAGCGCGGGCTGATCACCAAATCGTGTGGAATGCGCGGTCCCTCCGCCGCGTATCAATGCCAGACCCACATTCGGGAGGACATCATGTCTCGCATCATTCCGCTTGCCCTGGCCTTCATGCTCGCACTCACGGCCCCCGTTCTTGCCGCCGGCGGCGGCGGCAGCAGTGGTGGCGGCAGTGGTGGCAGCAGCGGCGGCAGCAGTGGTGGGGGAAGCAGTGGCAGCGGCAGCAGCGGCGCCAGCGGCGGCGGCGGCAATTCCTCGCCCACCATGCATGACTGCAAGAAGGGGCAGGTGTGGAACAAGAAATCCAAGAAGTGCGTGGCCGCGCAGTCCGGCATCCTGCCGGACGAAGACCTCTACCAGCAGGGCCGTGCGCTGGCCAAGGAAGGACAGTATGACTGGGCCATCCAGGTCCTCTCCACCATCCAGGACCAGCAGGACCCGCGCGTCCTCAACTATCTCGGCTATTCCAACCGCAAGGCGGGCCGCCTCGACATCGGCATCACCTATTATTCGAAGGCGCTGGCCATCGACCCCAACTTCAACCTGGCGCGCGAATATCTGGGCGAGGGCTATCTTGCCGCCGGCCGCGTCGACCTCGCCATGAACCAGCTCGCCCAGATCGCCAGGAGCTGCGGCACCAGTTGCGAGGAATATCGCGAACTCAACGCCGCCATCACCTCGGCCCACTGAGCCCGCCAGCCGCCCCGCCCTGCCAGCGGGGCGGCAGCTGCCGGTTCACGGGCAGCTTGCCCACTCGCGGTAGGCGCCGGGCGGCAGCGGCCCCGCGATCTTGCGCACGCCGGCGGGCGTCCAGTACTTGATGATGATCTTGTAGACGCCCGCAGACTTCGTGAGGGCGACGTCGATCGTCGTCATGCCGAGGTAATTGGACAGCGGATTGTCCTGGTGAACGAAGCCATGCGCCTGGATGACCGCCTTGCAGCCATTGATGGCAACCGTCTCGCCATAGGACGTGCCGCACTCGAATGCATAGTCCTCGTTGCCGCTTCCATAATCGAAGGCCGTTCCTGCGAGCGACTCGGGTGATGGTCCGTGTACGGAGCACAGGTTCGCTGGGCTGTCGGACACCAGCAGCGTTGTGTCGCCATTGCCCGCCGACTCTCCCTCGCGCGCCTCGATGAACAGGTTGTAGGTTCTCCCGGTCGCGGTGTCCTTGACGGCGACCGGCGCATCGAACTTTCCGATCGCCAGCTGGGCACCGGAACCTGCCTGTGCGGACGGCGCGCCGAATGCAAGCACGGTGAGGCACAGCACGGCAGCAGGACGTTCGCAACGCAAGCGCATCTCAGCCTCCATGGTTGTCAGCCGCCCTTGCTTACCATAGGTAAGGACGTCAATACACAATCATAAAGCGGCCTTGTTTCGCGTTCCGCGCGCGGATGCGGGCGTGCTGATGCTCACACCGGCTTGTTGATCCACGCAACCTGCGCCTCGCCCCAGCGGCCGATGCCCAGCCGCTGCGCCAGCGCCGGCACCAGCAGGCGAAGCTCCTCGTCGAGTTTCCACGGGGCATTGAGAATGGCGAGGCCGGAGCCGGCGAGCCCGCCCGCCGAGAAGGCCTCGCGCACCCGCAGCTCCACCTTCAGCGTGGCGGGAAGCCCGATGTCGCGGATGCCGGTCAGAACCGTTTCGGCTGTTGCGTCCGCCTTCAGCGGATACCACACCACGAACACGCCTTGCAGGAAGCGGCGCACGCCCTGCACCAGCATGCGCACCGTCTTTTCAGCCTCCGTCTTCAACTCGTAGGGCGGGTCGACGAGGATCAGCCCGCGCCGTTCGGGCGGTGGCAGCCTGGCCTTGAGGCAGGTCTCGGCATCCATCGAGGTCACGTCGCAGCGCGGATCGTGCAGGTACTGCCGCTCCAGCGCCACGGCATCCTGCGGGTGGAGCTCGTTGGCGATCAGCCGGTCCTGCGGCCGCATCAGCCTGAGCGCCAGCTCTGGCGAGCCGGGATAGTGGCGCAACGCGCCCCCGGGGTTGAGTGCCGCGATCACCGCGCGGTAGGGCGCCAGCAGCGCCTCGACATCCGACGCGAAGGTCTCGGCCAGCTTGCCGATGCCGCCTTCCCATTCGCCGGTCTTGCCGGCCTCGATGCCGGAGAGGTCATAGACCCCCACGCCGGCATGCGCGTCGACGACGCGGAACGGCTTGTCCTTCTTCTTCATGTGCTCGATGAGCCGCGCCAGCACCGCGTGCTTCAGCACGTCGGCGTGGTTCCCGGCATGGTAGGCGTGGCGGTAGTTCATGCCCGGAACACGAAGAAGGCGCCGGCACAGATCAGCGAGAAGCCGATGATGTGGTTCACCGTGATGGCCTGGCCCAGGTAGAACACCGAGAACACCGAGAACACGATGAAGGTGATCACCTCCTGCATCGTCTTCAGCTCGGCGGCGTTGTAGACCTGGTAGCCGATGCGGTTCGCCGGCACCGCCAGCCAGTATTCGAACAGCGCGATGCCCCAGCTCGCCATCACCGCGATCCACAGCGGCTTGTTGGTGTAATGGAGGTGGCCATACCAGGCGAAGGTCATGAACACGTTCGATGCGATGAGCATCAGGATCGGAAGCACGTAGGGCGACGTCAGGGCGGGCATGGAAATCCTGCTTACTTGAAACGGATGGAGGCGAGATCGATCATCGTGCCGTCCTGGCCGAGATTGGCATAGAGGATACGGTCGGGATGGTCCTTGTGGACCATGAAGAACCCGATCGAGTCGACATCGAAGCCGAGCTTGCCGCAGGGCGGTTCCGGCACCTCGACCTGCACCTGCTTGTCGAAGTCTTCCTTCATCCTGCCGGTGGGCACCACCTGCCATGCGGTCCAGCCCTCGGGCGCGGGCTGGTCGTCGACCTGCGCCATCTGGCACTGGGCGTCGTCGAGCACGAGGCCCTGCGTCTTCAGCGTGGCGAGCAGCGCCACGGGGCCACCCGCATCGTGGAATTCCTGCAGCACGGTATAGGGCTCGCCGGCGTTGACGCGCAGCGCGAAGACATCGCGCTTCTCGTCATAGACCACGTCCCACAAGCCGGTATCGAACTTGCAGGTCTCGGTCCACAGCCCGAGGTCGTGGCCCTGCCGCCACACCCAGTTGCAGGCGCTCCTGTCGGTTGCATAGAAGGGCACCGGCGCGGCGCCCTCCACCGCCTCGTGCGGCGGCACACGCACCGATACATCGGCCAGCGGCACGCAGATGTCGCCGCCGCCATCGGGCGAGGCGAAGGATGCGAGCCCCGGCGCATCGGCCTCCAGCCCCTTGCCCTGGCCGAACAGGCAGATCCTGTCCGCCGTCAGGCCATAGACGATCACGCCGTCGACATCGGGGTTCGCCAGCCTGTCCCGTGCGAAGCTGTCGGAGAAGTGCACGTCGATCTGCTTGCCATAGGCGGCGCGCAGTTCGGCGCGCGCCTGCGCGGCGGGCACCAGCCTGTCGTCCGCCGCGGCGGGCGTGGCGAGCAGCAGGAGGCCGAGCAGGGGGAGAAGCGGTTTCATGGGCCGCACTCATGCCAGAACCGCAGGGCTTTGGCTATCGCCGGAACCGCCGCCGCAAACGCGCCGTTGCATCGGCTCCACACCGGAGGGTTCAGAATGGCCGAGGATACCCATGAAAGCGACGAACGCCTGATGCAGTGGCTGCGCGACGCGCATGCCATGGAAAAGCAGGCGGAGACCATGCTCTCCGGCATGGAGGCGCGCATCGAGCATTACCCGCATTTGCGCAAGCGCATCGCCCAGCACCTGAAGGAGACCCAGCACCAGGCGCAGCGGCTGGACGATGCCATCGGCAGGCTCGGCGGCTCCACCTCCGCGATCAAGGACACGGTGGCGAGCCTCACCACCATGGCGCAGGGGCTGATGGGCAGCATGGCGGGCGACGAGGTGATGAAGGGCCTGTTCGCGGGCTACACCTTCGAGCATTACGAGATCGGCGTCTACCGCATCCTCATCGCCGCCGCCGCCACGCTGGGCGACATCGAAACCACCCGCATCCTGCGCGAGAACCTGCGCGAGGAGGAGGACATGGCGCAGTGGCTCTCCAGCAACATCGACCCGCTGACCGCGGAATACCTGGAACGCCAGGCGGCGGGCAGCGAGCGGGCGAAGCGCTAGCCCTTCCCGACTCCCCTCCCCGCCCCTATATTCCCCCCCATCATGGGACATTCACGCCAGGAAGGCGGCTTCGCGGAAGCCCCGCAGCCGATCGATCTCGACTCCGCCGAATCCATCACCGGTGGCTTGGGCCCGCTGCGGCCGGAATTCGTGCCGCTGTCGAGCTTCACGCCCGTAAAGCCGCCGAAGCCGCCCAAGTCGGATGGCGGCCGCCCGCTCAAGATCGTCTCGGACTTCGAGCCGCGCGGCGACCAGCCGACCGCCATCCGGGAACTCGTCAACGGCGTGAAGGAGCTGGAGCGCGACCAGGTGCTCCTGGGCGTCACCGGCTCGGGCAAGACCTTCACCATGGCCAAGGTGATCGAGCAGACGCAGCGCCCGGCCCTCATCCTCGCCCCCAACAAGACGCTGGCCGCCCAGCTCTACGGCGAGTTCCAGAGCTTCTTCCCGGACAATGCGGTGGAGTATTTCGTCTCCTACTACGACTACTACACGCCGGAAGCCTACGTCCCGCGCAGCGACACCTACATCGAGAAGGAATCGGCGATCAACGAGCAGATCGACCGCATGCGCCACTCGGCCACGCGCTCGCTCCTGGAGCGCGACGACGTGGTGGTGGTGGCCTCGGTCTCCTGCATCTACGGCATCGGCGACGTCGAGACCTATTCGGCCATGGCCTTCCAGCTCAAGAAGGGCGACCGCACGCCACAACGGCAATTGCTCGCCGACCTCGTGGCGCTGCACTACAAGCGCAATGACGGCAATTTCGTGCGCGGCACCTTCCGGGTGCGCGGCGACACCATCGAGCTCTTCCCCTCGCATTTCGAGGACCGCGCCTGGCGCATCTCGCTGTTCGGCGACGAGGTGGAGGCGATCTCCGAGTTCGACCCGCTCACCGGCCAGAAGACGGCGGAGCTGGAACAGATCAAGGTCTATTCCAACTCGCACTACGTGACGCCCAAGCCGACGCTCGAGCAGGCGGTGAGCCGCATCAAGAACGACCTGCGCATCCGCCTCGCCGAGTTCAACAGCGCCGGCCGGTTGCTGGAGGCCCAGCGCCTCGAGCAGCGCACCATGTTCGACATCGAGATGATGATGGCGACGGGAAGCTGCGCCGGCATCGAGAACTATTCGCGCTACCTCACCGGCCGCAAGCCCGGCGAGCCGCCGCCCACCCTGTTCGAATATTTGCCCGACAACGCGCTGGTGTTCATCGACGAGAGCCACGTCACCATCCCGCAGATCGGCGGCATGTTCCGCGGCGACTTCAACCGCAAGGCCACGCTGGCCGAATACGGCTTCCGCCTGCCCTCCTGCATCGACAACCGCCCCCTGCGCTTCGAGGAGTGGGACGCGATGCGGCCGCAGACCGTCTGCGTCTCGGCTACCCCCGGCAAGTGGGAGATGAACCAGACCGGCGGCGTCTTCGCCGAGCAGGTCATCCGCCCGACGGGCCTCATCGACCCGCCGGTGCTCATCCGCCCGGTGAAGGACCAGGTGGACGACCTCGTGGCCGAGTGCCGCGAAACGGCGCTGAAGGGTTATCGCGTGCTCGTCACCACCCTCACCAAGCGCATGGCCGAGGACCTGACGGAATACATGCACGAACAGGGCATCCGCGTGCGCTACATGCATTCCGACATCGACACGCTGGAGCGCATCGAGATCATCCGCGACCTGCGGCTGGGCGCCTTCGACGTGCTGATCGGCATCAACCTGCTGCGCGAGGGCCTGGACATTCCGGAATGCGCCCTCGTCGCCATCCTCGACGCCGACAAGGAAGGCTTCCTGCGCTCCGAGACGTCATTGATCCAGACCATCGGCCGCGCCGCGCGCAACGTCGACGGCAAGGTGATCCTCTATGCCGACCAGGTGACCGGCTCGATGGAGCGCGCCATCGCCGAAACCAACCGCCGCCGCGAGAAACAGGAGGCCTACAACAAGGCCAACGGCATCACCCCGCAATCGGTGAAGAAGAACATCGGCGACATCCTGAAGAGCGTCTACGAGCAGGACCACGTCCGCGCCGACGCGGGCCTCCTGGACGACGGCGCCCCGCTCGTCGGCCACAATCTGCAGAAGGTCCTCGCCGACCTCGAAAAGAAGATGCGCGAGGCCGCCGCCAACCTCGAATTCGAGGAAGCCGCCCGCCTGCGCGACGAGGTGAAGCGCCTGAAGGCGGTGGAACTCGCGGTGATCGACGACCCCACGGTACGGCAGAGCAACATCAAGGACGCGACCGCGAGCTGGCCCCAGCCGAAGGCGGGGGATCGCCGGGCGAGTTCAACGGCGGGGAAGCCGGGGACGCGGGCTTATCGGGGGCCAAAGAAGAAGAGGTAGATGGACTCTTTCGTTACGTAATGCGTAGATATACGCAACGGAATGGAGGGATGAATGACCGCACTGCCTTACGTCACCGCTGCCGGCAATATCGGTAAGGCTTTGAAAGGGATAAAGGCCGCTGCCACTCCCGAAAGAGTGTCTCAGGACTTTGTAAAAACAGTTCTGCAGATTCCTGGCGGTTCAGGCGACCAGATGACATCCTATCTCAAGAAGATTGGCTTCGCTGGGCCGGATGGGAGCCCAACCGAGATTTATCGGTCCTTCCGAAACAATGATTCCGCCTCACGGCAAGCAGTCGCAGAGGCAGTTCGGAGGGGCTACGCGCCACTGTTTCAGCGCAACGAGTTTATGCACACACTGAATGATGCCGATCTGAGGGCGCTGATCGTATCAGAGACCGGCCAAGCATCCGACTCAAGCGCCGTCGCGAACATCTTCGCATGCATCAAGAATTTGAAAGAGTTTGCAGACTTTTCTAAGCCTGAACCTAGCGCACGCAATGAGAAAGTTGAGTCCAACTCTCCTTCTACTCCAGCGCTTCCCGTCGTAAATCAGTTGCCGCAGGAAAAATTTGGTATGAACTTATCTTACACCATAAATTTGAATTTGCCCGCCACCTCGGATGCGGCAGTGTTCAACGCAATATTCAAAAGTCTCAAAGAGAACCTTTTGAAGGACTAGTTCATGTCTCACTTTGATGACTTGGTTCGCTCATTCGGCATGTCTGGATTTCTTGTTACTGACGACATAGCGCGGATTGAAAAGAAACACGCCATCGCGCTGGGGCACATGAATAGTGCCAACAGCAGTCCCGTCGCAGAGAAGCTGAAACTATTCGAACAGCGAACTCAGAATGAAGCAGCAGAAATGGCTGTTTACTATCAGCTGTTCTATTGTCTCGAAAAATCAATAAGAGATTTGATCTCAGAAAATCTCAGGGAGAAAGCGAGTGAAAACTGGTGGGAATCTGAGCGGGTGCCGCCAGCAATCAAAGAAGAAGTCAACAAGCGCAAGCAAACTGAGATAGATAGCGGCGTTACAATCCGATCTGACAAGCCACTCGATTACACCACATTCGGCGAACTGGAAGGCATCATAACAAAAAACTGGGACGTATTCGGCGTGATCTTTGAATCGCAGAGGGCGGTCCAGAAAATCATGAAAAACCTCAATGTTCTTCGTGGGCCAATTGCTCACTGCTGTCCCTTTTCGGAGGATGAGAAGGAACGCTTAAAGATTACCGTCAATGATTGGTTTCGCCAATTATGAGGTTTTAGCTTTCGCATCAGCGCCATGACGGCGACCTGAGTTTCACCGTGCCCGAGGCCGCCCTGGCCCGCTGTCGGGCGGCGCGTCCGCCGCGGCGCTGAGCCACCGCCCCATCCGCCCGCACCCCGTCACACCACGTTCATGCGACGGTCATAGCCCTTCTCCTGTTCCCTACTCACGACAGGAGACAACATGTTCGGACTTTCCCGCCGCGCCCTGATGGGCGCCCTCGTTCTCGGCACGCTCGGGCTGGCGCAGCCGGCCCTGGCCGATGACGGCCACCCCTATTTCGGCCCCGAGGCGCTCGACCTCACGGTGCTGCTGGTGCCGCCGCCGCCCACGGACTCCGACGTCGCCAAGGCCGAGCTGGCCGAGGTGAAGGCGCTGCAGGCCAGCGTCAGCGAGGCCCGCAAGCAGCAGGCCATCGCCGATGCCGAGGAGGGCTTCCAGCCCTTCGTCGCCACCACCAGCCTCGCCGCGATCGACCCGGCGAAGCTGCCGCTGACCGTGGCGCTGGTGCAGCGCGTGCTCGACACCGAGGACGCGGTGACCGGCCCGGCCAAGAAATTCTTCGACCGCCTGCGCCCGCCGCTGGTGGATGACACGATCAAGCCGCTGGCCAAGATGTCGAAGTCCGGCGCCTATCCGTCGGGCCACACCACCAACGGCACGGCCATCGCCATCGTGCTCTCCGAGATGGTGCCGGAAAAGCGCGCCGAGCTGATGCAGCGCGCCGCCGACTATGCCGAGAGCCGCCTGATCGTCGGCGTGCACTACCGCTCCGACCTCGGCGCCGGCTTCGCCTCCGGCGCGCTGGTGGCCAAGGAGCTGGAGGAGAACGCCGCGTTCCAGAAGGACCTCGAAGCCGCCAAGGCCGAGCTCCGAGCCGCGCTGGGCCTGAGCTGAGCCACCCTGCCCTTCTCCCGTTGCGCAGCAATGGGAGAAGGGACCTGCGCCAGCAGCCGGATAAAATTCCTCTTGACTTTTTTCCTACAATGGGGCACATGCAGCGAACTCCTCCCCTTCGGGGTCCTGCTCATGACGGTGAGCTCGGGCGGGGTGGAGGGCAGGCCTGCGGGTGACGTCTAACGTGGTCGTCACTCCCGGGGGCTGAAGGAGGGACCCTGGGGCATTACGACCCCAGCGCCTACGGGCAACGCGCCGCAGTCTTTTGAGATCGCGTCGTAAGCACCCTCCCCAAAGCCTCACCCTGCCAGATGCGGGCGCTGCTCAGCGCTCCTACCGCCAGCTTCCACAAGCTGGCACACCGCGCCGGGCAGCGCCCGCGCCTCCCACTTACCTCGCGAGGGACAGATGCAACCCTCACCAAGGATGGCGCATGCCGGAACCCCCGCCGCGCCCCGTCCGTTTCCCACGCTCCCAGCACAGGAGGCTTCCATGCCACGAGGCGAAAAGTCGGCCTACACGGACAAGCAGAAGCGCAAGGCGGAGCACATCGAGGAGGGCTACGAGAAGCGCGGCGTCTCCGAGAAGGAGGCCGAAAAGCGCGCCTGGGCCACCGTCAACAAGCAGGACGGCGGCGGCAGGAAATCCGGCTCGGCCCGCAAGGGCTGAGGCCCCGGCCCCCATCCCCGCCAAAATCTTGACGAGATTTCAAGGTGTAGCGGGGACAATGTGGCCCGGCGGCTAGTCTCGCCCGCCGCGATTGTGTATGTAGGGCTCCGTTGGGGCAGTTGAGGGGATAGCGGATGACACTGCGGATCAGGAACGGGCGCGCGCTGGCGGCCACGGCATGGGTGGCGCTGGCCCTGGCCGGCTGTTCGGGCTTTCCCGGCAGCGACAAGGCTGCCAACGACGTTCCGCAGGCCATGTCGGCCGCCGAGATCCGCTCCACGCTCGCCGGCAAGAGCTGGCGCTTCCAGGGCCCCAACAACACCGGCACCACGCTCTACGCCGATGACGGCTCCTCGCTCGTCGAGGTCGACGGCAAGGGCAAGACCAAGGGCAAGTGGATGACCAAGGACGGCCAGCTCTGCGAGAGCTTCGATCCCTCGCCGCCGTGGCTGCCGGGCGGCGTGCCGATGAGCTGCTACCCGTTCTCGCGCGGCGCCACGCCCAACACCTACCAGGCCGGCAAGGCCGTGTTCTCGCCCGCCGCCTAGTCGCCTGCCGCAGGGCAGGCTTGCGCCACATTTGAGCCACAGGCTCTCCCAAGTGATGCCCGAGGCAGGCGGGATAGGCTTGTCGCGACGGCATCTGATTTCTTGCGGGGTTGAGCTGATGAATTTGCGCCTGTCGCGCCGAAGCGTGTTTCTGTCGGGCCTGGGGCTCGTGCTGTCGGGCGGCACCGCCCTGGCGCAGTCCTACGGCAACGAGTCCGACCCGTTCGGTGGCGGCATGGAGGCGGGCGACAATGGCGGCGAACTCTTCGACCCCGCGCTGCTGCCCCCCGCGGAGAGCCCCATCGACTTTCCCGTGCCGGTCATCCCCGACCGCCGCATCAAGAAGCAGTTCCGCCGCCAGATGGTCGAGTTCGACGGGCCGGAGGAGCCGGGCACGCTGGTCGTCGACCCCGACAACCGCTTCCTCTACCACGTGCTCGCCTATGGCAGCGCCATGCGCTACGGCGTGGGCGTCGGCCGCGCCGGCTTCGCCTGGGAGGGCCATGCCCAGATCGGCATGAAGCGGCGCTGGCCGCGCTGGGTGCCGCCGCGCGAGATGGTCGAGCGCGACCCGCGCGCCCGCGAATGGGTCAACGGCCAGCCCGGCGGCCCCGACAATCCGCTGGGCGCCCGCGCCCTCTACCTTTACGCCGGCGGGCAGGATACGATGTACCGCATCCATGGCACCAACCAGCCGGAGTCGATCGGCAAGGCCATGTCATCGGGCTGCATCCGCATGCTGAACCAGGACATTGCCGAGCTCTACGACCAGGTGATCGTCGGCACGCCGGTCACCGTGCGCCCGTCGCGGGGCGCCTGAGCCATGGCGGGCCTCAGCACCATCGGCTTCGATGCCGACGACACGCTGTGGCAGAACGAAACCTTCTTCCGCCTGACCGAGCAGCGCTTCACCGAGCTGCTCTCCGAACATGGCGCGCACGAGGTGATCTCGGCGAAGCTGCTGGAGGCCGAGCGCCGCAACCTGCGCTTTTACGGCTTCGGCGTGAAGGGCTTCACCCTGTCGATGATCGAGACCGCGGTCGAGGTCACCGATGGCCAGGTCTCGGCCGCGGTCATCGCCGAGATCCTCGGCTTCGGCCGCCAGATGCTCGAGAACCCGGTCGAGACGCTGCCGGGCGTGCGCGAGACGCTTGATGCGCTGGCCGGGCGCTACAAGGTACTGCTCATCACCAAGGGCGACCTCTTCGACCAGGAGCGCAAGCTTGCACAGTCGGGCCTCGGTGACTATTTCTCCGCCGTCGAGATCGTCAGCGACAAGACGCCCGACACCTACCGCCGCATCTTCACCCGCCACGGCGACGGGCCGGAGCGCGCGGCGATGGTGGGGAACTCGCTGAAGTCCGATGTCGTCCCCGCGCTGCGCGCCGGCAGCTGGGGTGTGTATGTGCCGCACGAGCTGACCTGGGTGCTGGAACACGAGGAGGCCCCCGAGGCCGAGCCGCGCTTCCGCCGCATCGCCGAGCTGGGTCAGCTTCCCGCCCTCATCGCCCAAATCACTTGAAGGCCCCTGCCGCCTGTGGCACATGCGGCCAACCCCGAGGACTCGTCGATCTTGAACCGCCCTCTGCTCCGTCTCCTGACCGCCGTGACACTGGCCGTGGCGCTTGCCGCCTGCGCCGGGCCCAAGGGCGTGCGCATCACCAACAACGGCCAGTCCGCCACCACCGCCAAGACGCCGGTGCCGATCACCAACTTCACCGCCGACCAGATCCGCGCCGCCATCTCCGGCAAGACCTTCCAGTACACGAGGCCCGACGGCAACGGCTTCGTCACCTACAATGCCGACGGCACCTTCAGCTTCCAGGACGATGCCAAGGGCGGCGGCGTGGGCAAGTGGACGGTGAACGGCACGGAATATTGCGAGAGCTGGGGCAAGGGCCTGCCGGAGTGCGGCGTGTTCAAGAACACCGGAGACGCCTTCTTCGCCTCCAACTCCCGCCTCGTCGAGATGAAGACCTAGCGGTTACTCGTTGAGAAACGGGTTCGTCTGCCGCTCCTGCCCGATCTGGCAGGGCTGGCCGTGGCCCGGCAGACAGACGACGTCGTCGCCAAGCGGATAGAGCTTCTCCTTGATCGAGCGGATCAGCGTCGCGTGATCGCCGCGCGGGAAATCGGTGCGGCCGACCGAGCCCTGGAAGAGTACGTCGCCCACCAGCGCGAAACGGTTCGGCTCGTTGAAGAATACCACCGAACCCGGCGTATGCCCCGGCGCCTCGTAGATCCTGAAGGTGAGATCACCCACCGTGACGGTGTCGCCCTCCTTCAGCCAGCGGTCAGGCGTCACCGTGCGCACGCCGGTCATGCCGTACTTGGCGCCCGACTCCGGCAGAGCTTCGAGCAGGAAGGTGTCTTCGACATGCGGGCCCTCGATGGGCACGCCGCCCAGCTTCTCCTTCAGTTCCGCGGCCCCTCCCGCATGGTCGATGTGGCCATGGGTGAGCAGAATCTTCTCGACCTTGATTCCGGACTGCTTGATGGCCTCGAGAATCACCGGAACGTCACCGCCTGGATCGACGATGGCACCCACCTTCCGGGCTTCGTCATAAACCAGCGAGCAGTTCTGCTGGAACGGCGTCACGGGAATGATGAAGGCCTTGAGCTGGGTCGTGTCTGGCTGTGTCATGGCGGCAGTGCATAGCTGTGCCCCACCCCCGGTGCAACCGCCTTGCCCGGACCACTTCCCGCCTCTAGAGCTTGTTGAACGAAAGTTCAAATTGACAGCCATGACCACCGTCGACAGCCCATCGCGTACCGGGATCATCATTGCCGCCCTGGCAACGGTGGGCGCGTGCGATATTGCCTTCGGCCTGACGCTGCAGCTGATTCCGCTGCTGATGAACGAGCGTGGCTGGCCGGCCTGGGCCATCGGCCTCAACTCCGCCATGGGTCCCATCGGCATCCTGATGGCGGGCCCCTTCCTGCCTCGCATCATCGCCCGGGTGGGCACCCGGCGCACCGTGCTCGTCATCATCGGCGTGCTGGTCCTGAGCCTCGCCGCCATCAGCTCGCTTCCGGTGTGGATGTGGTTCCCGCTGCGCTTTTTCTTCGGCCTCTCGACCGGAGCGCTGTTCGTGGTGAGCGAGGCGTGGATCCTCTCCGCCGCCACGGCAGAGAACCGTGGCCGGGTCATGGGTCTTTATACCTGCCTCCTCTCCATGACATTTGCCACCGGCCCACTGATCCTGCCGTGGACGGGAATCCACGGCTTCCTGCCCTGGGGCATCGGCATCGCCTGTGTCTTGCTCAGCGTGCTCCCCCTTGCCTTCGTCAAGGTGTCGGACGAACAGTTCCAGCAACACGGCGGCAATGGCAGCTTCTTCGGCTTCGTGCGGCGCGCGCCGATGATGCTCTATGCCATTGCCGCGGCAACCCTGTTCGACAACGTGCTGATTGCCTTCTTCACCATCTACGGCATCCGCCATGGCCTCGACCTCGCGGTGGCGAGCCGCGTGCTGGGCATCGGCATCATCGGCAACGTGCTGTTCTCCTATCCGCTGGGCTGGCTCGCCGACCACTGGTCACGCAAGGCCGTGATGTTCCTCTCGGCCGGCTTCACGGTGGTGCTGTCGCTGAGCCTGTTGCTGGTGATCACCCACTGGTCCATCTGGCCGGTGATGATGCTGCTGTCGCCCATGGCATTTGCCATTTACGTGGTGTCGCTCGCCACCATGGGCGACACCTTCAAGGGTCCGGACCTGATGGCGGGCACGGCGGCCGTGGCCACAATGTGGGGCGTGGGCGGCCTCATCGGACCGCCGATCGCAGGGGTCGCGATCGATACCTTCGGCATCAACGCCATGCCGGTGACACTGGCCAGCTTCTTTGTGCTGATGTTGGTGGGCCTGGCTTTCACCCGCGGAGAGCTCGTCCGGAGCCCCGACAATGGATAGGCAGCGCCTCATCAACCTGCTGGCGGCGATTGCCGCCATCACGGTGTTCGGCTTCACTTTCGGGCTGATGTTTCCGCTGCTGTCCCTGATCATGGAGAGCCGCGGCATCCCCTCGCAATGGATCGGCTACAACGCGGCCATGCACCCGGTCGGCATCGTGCTGTCGATCTTCGCAATTCCCTTCGTGGTGAAGCGCTTCGGCGCCAAGCGTGCGGTGATCGGCGCGGGGCTGCTGACGGCGGCCGTCATCGTCTCCTACCCATTCTTTCCCGTCTTCTGGTGGTGGTTCGGATTCCGCGTGCTGCAGGGCTTCTTCGTGTCGATCCTGTTCGCCATCAGCGAAGCGTGGATCGTCAAGTTCTCCGAGGGCAGCTGGCGTTCGCGCATCCTCGCTCTCTACACCTCGATCCTCGCCCTGAGCTTCGGCGGCGGCCCGGCAATCATCGGCATCACCGGCATCGAGGGTGCTTTGCCCTTCCTCATTGGCGCTTTGGTACTGCTGTTCGCCATCATCCCGATCTTCTTCGTCAAGGACGAGGAGGTGGACAGCGAGGACGAGACGCCTCTTTCGGTGCTCGCCTTCGCAAAGAAGGCGCCGATTCTGCTGTTCGCGGTGGGCATGTTCGCCATACT
Source organism: Hyphomicrobiales bacterium (assembly GCA_046349235.1). GTDB lineage: Bacteria > Pseudomonadota > Alphaproteobacteria > Rhizobiales > Aestuariivirgaceae > Aestuariivirga. The sequence goes on along the minus strand of JAXMCT010000015.1, from coordinate 27,381 downwards.
CGATGCGGCAAACCTCAGCTTCCTTCCCGTCTATGCCGTGAAGAGGGGTTTCGACCAGGAGATGGCGGCTCTGGCGCTCACCGCCTTCGTGCTCGGCAACACAGTGCTGCAGTTTCCCATCGGCTGGTTCGCCGATCATTTCCCCAAGCGCTGGGTGATGGTGGGTTGCGGCGTGCTGAGCGGCGGCTGCTCCTTGCTCGTACCTTTCGTCTTCGGCAGCTGGGCATTGTGGCCCGTGCTGACGGTGATGGGGGCGACGGCAGCGGGTATCTATACCGTGGCGCTGGCGGAGCTGGGCGAGCGCTTCTCCGGCCATGAACTGGTGACGGGCACGGCCTCCTTCTCCACCATGTGGGGGCTGGGGGCACTGTTGGGCTCGCTTGCTGCCGGCTGGTCCATTGCGGGCTTCGGCCCGGACGGGCTACCCTTCACCATGGCGGCGGTGTTCCTGGTGTTCATCGTCTCGGCCATCGTCAGTGCCACGAGGGAGCGGCGGCAGCTCGCATGAACCAGAAGGCTTTCAGCTACGGCGCGGGCGTCCTCTTCGCGGCGGCCGGTGCCGCGTGCTGGAGCATGGCAGGCGGGCTTGTCCGGCTCACCCACGGCATCGACGCCTGGCAGATCGTGTTCTATCGCTCTGCCGTGGTACTGTTCTGCATGCTGGTGTGGCTTGGCCTGCGCTTCCGTGGCGAGCTGGGTTGGCGGGCACGCGAGGCGGGCGTCAATGCCGTCATCGCCGGCGTGGCCATCGGCACGGCTGGCCTCGTGTTCATCATCGCAATGTTCTACACGACGGTGGCCGACGCGGTGTTCATGACCGGCGTCTCGCCCTTCCTCTCCGCCATCCTCGGGCTGTGGATTCTGCGGGAGCGCATTCCGGCCATCACCTGGACTGCCATGTGCGTGGCGATGTTCGGCATGGGCATCATTTTCTATGGCAATGCCGGAGGCGGGGCCTTCGTCGGAACCCTGCTCGCGCTCTATTCCGCCTTCTGCTTCTCGTGCTACGCCGTGATGCTACGCTGGGGGCAGAAGACCGACATGTCGGTGGCCCTGATCTGGAACGCCGTCTATCTCGTCCTGGTCGTGGGCCTCGTGATCCTGCTTCCCACCCCCCTGCGGGCTACCCATGGCGTTGCCGATTTCGCAATCGGCTGGCAGAACTTCGGCCTGTGCTTCGTGATGGGTGCAGTGCAGCTGACTTTGGGCCTCATCCTCTTCACCATCGGTTCGCGCAGCGTACCAGCGGCGCAGCTGGCCCTCATCGCCCTGGTCGAGCCAACCTTGTCGCCACTCTGGGCATGGCTCGCCAGTGGCGAGCTACCGCCCGTCTGGACTTTCATCGGCGGTGCGGTGATTGTGGCAGCCATCGTGATTCAGGCCCTCTTCGCCTCGAGGATAAAACGCCATGCCAGAAAAGCCAGCCTCAAGCGCGGCGGCCAGCCAGCTTTCGACCATCCGTGATTTCCTGCGCTGGGCGCTGTCGGAGTTCCGCGCAGCCAAGATCGTTCACGGGCATGGCACGACCTCCGCCATCGACGAGGCCGCCTTCCTGATCCTCGAGGCACTGCATCTACCCGTCGAAGACATCAACCCCTGGCTTGACGCGAAGCTGCTCGACACAGAGAAACAGAAGCTCGCCGCGCTCATCCGTGCACGGATCGACACCCGCATGCCGGCTGCCTATCTTGTTAAGCGCGCCTACATCCACGGCATCCCCTTCTATGTCGACGAGCGGGTGATCGTACCGCGCTCCTATATCGGCGAACTGATGTTCTCCGGCATCTTCGGCGGCGACGAAGCGCCACTGGTCGAAGACGTTGCAAATGTCACGAGCGTCCTCGATCTTTGCACCGGCTCCGGTTGCCTCGCCATCATCGCCGCGGGCATTTTTCCCGATGCCGAGGTGGATGCGGCCGACCTTTCGGCCGATGCGCTGGAGGTGGCGCGCATCAATGTCGACGAGCATGACCTCGCCGACCGCGTGAACCTGCTCGAAGGCAACCTCTTCGAGGCGGTCGAAGGCCGCACCTACGACATCATCATCTCCAACCCGCCCTATGTCGCAGGCGGCGAAGTGCAGGCCTTCCCGCCGGAATACGGCCATGAGCCGGTGATGGCGCATCTCGGCGGCGAGGACGGCCTCGATCTGGTGCGGCGGATCCTCGCGGAGGCAGCGGACCACCTGAACCCCGGTGGCGGCCTGCTTTGCGAGATCGGCACGGGCCGCGAGCGGCTTGTGGATGATTATCCGCAGCTCGACTTCCTGTGGCTCGACACAGAGCAATCCGAAGGCGAGGTCTTCTGGATCACCCGCGAGCAGCTGCTCGAAACGGAACTCTGATCACTTCCTGAGACCCGACGCAATCGCGAGGTTGTCGTACATGCGTTTCGTCATCCGCGCCATCTGCGCCATCAGGGGGAATGATTCGCGTACAATGTCAGTATAGGCCCCCGCACCGCGGTGCTTCTCGAGATTGGCGACATAGGCTGGCAACGACGACCATGATGCGACGGTCTGGGGGGAGAACTCGCAGTGGAACTGCGTGCTCAGCGCATGATCGCCCACCGCAAGCGCCTGCACGGGGGTCAGTGCCGAGGACGCAAGAACCCGCGCCTCTTCGGGAACCCGCTTCACTTCCGCCAGGTGCCATTGCATGACCTTGTGATCAGGTGCCAGCCCCTGCATGAGGCGGTGTGATCGTGCCTCTTCGGTCAGCGTCACGTCGAAAACGCCCACTTCCCCCGTCTCGGCCGGCGCCACTTCACCGCCCAGTGCCGTCGCGAGAAGCTGGTGGCCGAGGCAGACGCCAAAATACGGCCGTGCCCGTTCCATCACCCATTCCCGGATCGCCTGCTTCTCGGCAACAAGCCAGGTGTATTGGTCTTCCTGCCACGTATCCTGCGCACCCCCGAGCACGAAGAGAAAATCATAGGGAGCGAGGGACGGAATCTGCTGGCCCTCGAAAAGGCGCACGGCCTCTGGAACGATGCCGTCTTCGGCAAAGAAATCGACGAACCGACCGGGATGGTCATGATCCATGTGCTGGAAGACGAGTGCGCGCTTCATTCGGTGACCCTGGTGGACCCGCGGCGGCATGGCCGGGTGATGAAGCGGAATGGCGGAAAATCAGCCCTCTGTCGAGACTCGGAGGCGAGACTCGAGTGCATTGCAGACACGCCCCGGGGCGGACGGGAGCGGCCATGGCAGCGGGGAGAAGATTGACCCCCGACTAAGTCAGTCGATCTGCAGGTTCACGGCCTGTGGGCCACGGCCCTTCTTGTCCGGCTGAACCTCGAAGCTGATCTTCATGTTTTCCGAAAGCTCAGGGATTCCAGAGCGTTGAACGGCCGTGATATGCACGAACACATCCTTGCCGCCACCTTCCGGAGAAATGAACCCGTATCCCTTGGCTTGATTGAAAAACTTCACAGTGCCGTTCTGGCGCATCGAAAGGGCGTCCCTCATCCAGTCTTGTCTTCAATGCCCGGCGCCACCGCCTGCGAGGCGGCGCCAGACCTGCCTCAGCCGCGTCCCAATGGAAAGGCACTTTCCCCAGATGAGGATACGGGTCTTGACCAGTTGAACAGCACAGCCGACATCCGGTCTTCCGCCCGGACAGGTTTTATTATGATCTACCTATGCGTTCAGGGCAAGAGGGGTCTTCCCGGCAGGCGGAGCTTCCCCGGATGGGATATGAGAGAGAAATGATTCGCATGCTGACACTCGCAGGTGCCCTGACCGCCCTGCTGCTTTCATGTTCACCGCTGATGGCGGCCGGAACCGTCCAGAGCATCAATTACAGCTACTATCCGGTCACCGGACGAACACCCTCTGAAGTCTACCGCTCGATCCTCAACCGTGGCCCCACCGTCAACGGCGCCAGGGCTATCGCCTCTACCACAGCCGAGGGCGTGCAGAACTACGGCATGGCGCAGGAGCCATCCTCCTGCCGGGTCACGGATCATCGCCTCAGCTTCAGCTTCAACATCATGCTGCCGCGCCCGATCTACGTGTCGGCCCTCACCCCTCGCGACCGTGTTCTGTGGCAGCAGTTCAGCGTCTTCCTGAAAGCACACGAACTGCAGCACACGCGGCTGTGGCTGGGCTGCGCCGCCGACCTCGAACGCAAGGTCCTCGCCATCAAGGCACGCAGCTGCCAGGACGCCAAGAGCCAGGCTGAGGCCCTGTGGCGCAAGCTGAAGACAAACTGCGACAAGTTGCAGGCGAATTTCGATCGGGAGCAGCGCGCGGAACTGTTGGCACAGCCGTTCATGCAACGGGTCATGCGCGGCAACTAGCACCTTGATCGTGGGTGGTGTTTCTACCGCTTGATCTGTGACGCACTTTCTGGAGATAGTGGTTCATACAATCCCCGGCGGATGATCCGATTGATGGCGCCACGATGGCTCGTCGCAATTGCCGCACTTGCCGACCTTTTCCCGGGACCGGCACAGGCCGACGTCGTTTCCACTGCGAAGGTCACCTACTACACAGTCGCTGGCAGCACTCCGCGCACAATCTTCAGGAACATTCTGGGTCGCGGACCACAGGTAAGCGGCGCAGATGCAATCGCCTCCATCGCCACGCGTGCAGTCCAGGACGGAAGCCTGAAGGACACCGGTGGAAACTGCCGGATGAGTGGATACAGGATCAGGATGACCTTCCTGATCACTCGGCCACGCATTGCCCGACCGGGCGTATTGAAGGTCGATGACAGGGCGAAGTGGAGCCAGCTGAACGCCTTCATCATCGCACACGAAAACCGGCACAAGCAGAACTGGCTGGACTGCGCAGCGGCCCTGGATCGACACCTCACAGCCATGAGTGCGCCAAATTGCGCTCAGCTCGCGGCTAAGGGCGAGTTCATGTGGAAGCAGATGCTGCTCGCTTGCGACAGGCGGCAACGCGAATTCGACAGCGTGCAGTCCTGGCAGTTGCAGCAGCTGCCTTTCATGCGAAAGGCGCGCAGCGGCACAGACTAGCGGGCCTGCAACACGCGTCCCGCGACGGCATCGAGCATGGCGACGAGCCGGGGGTCGCGCTTCTCGGGCGCCGTCATGATGGCGAAGTCGAGCGCCCGGTCCGATCCCGCGGGGCATGGCGGGTGCTGACGCGGAAAATCCTTCGCGATGCGCTGAACGAGGCGCGTCGCATTGCCTGAATTGGCCTTCAGAACCTCGATGACCTTGGCGACGTCGACCGAGCCGTGGTCCTCGTGCCAGCAATCATAGTCGGTGACCATGGCGATGGTGCAATAGCTGATCTCCGCTTCACGCGCGAGCTTCGCCTCGGGCATGTTGGTCATGCCAATCACCTTGGCGCCCCAGCTGCGGTAGAGTTGAGATTCGGCAAGCGTGGAGAACTGGGGACCCTCCATCACCATGTATGTGCCACCGCGCGCATGGGTGATGCCCTCTGACTTCAGCGCCGCCTCGGCAATATCCTGCAGGACCGGCGAGACGGGATGCGAGAAGGCGACGTGCCCCACGCAGCCGGTCCCGAAGAAGCTCTTCTCGCGGGCGAAGGTGCGATCGATGAACTGGTCGACGAGCACGAATGTCCCGGGTGCCAGATCCTCATGCAGCGAACCGACGGCCGAGAGGGAATAAAGGTCGGTCACACCGGTCCGCTTCAGGACGTCGATGTTGGCGCGGTAGTTGATCGAACTCGGCGAATAGACGTGACCCCGTCCATGGCGCGGCATGAACACGACGGGAAGGCCATCGATCTCCCCACGCCTCACCGCGTCCGACGGCTCGCCCCACGGCGAGGCGAGCTTCTCCCAGCGGGCATTGTCCATCGGGATATCATAGATGCCCGACCCACCGATGATGCCCAGAACCGATGACGCCATGTTCCCCTCCTCCAGATGATCAGAACATGCCCGAGACCGGAGCAAACGAAAAGGCCCGGAACTACGGTCCGGGCCTTCTCGGTTCGATTGACTGCGGCGATCAGTGAACCTTCGCCCACACCTTCTTCTTCGAGAGATACAGCAGCAACGCCAGCACGCCGAGGAAGATCATGACCATGAAGCCGGTGCGCTTGCGTTCCTCCATCTTCGGTTCCGCCGTCCAGGCGAGGAAGGCGGAAACGTCGCGCGCCATCTGGTCGACGGTGGCGGGCGTGCCGTCGTCGAAGGTGACAGCACCTTCCGACAGCGGAGGCGGCATGCCGATCCATGCGCCGTTGGCGAAGTACGGATTGTGGTACTTGCCCTCGGGCTGTTCCTTCTTGAGTTCTTCGGACAGCTGATCATCGGGCGTGTAGCCGGTCAGCACCGAGTAGACATACTGAGGGCCGCCGATGCCGTTGATCAGCTGGTTGATGGTGCCATACCAGCCGGGGCGCGACTTGGTGATGAGCGAGAGATCCGGCGGATAGGCGCCACCGTTGGCCGCGCGCGCCGCCTGTTCGTTGGCGAACGGCGAGGGGAAGCGATCGGAAGGAAGGCCCGGCCGCTCGAACATGTCGCCATCGTTGTTCGGGCCATCCTTGACCTGGTAGCCGGCGGCAACCGCCTTCACCTGCTCTTCCGAGAACTCCGGCCCGCCCGGTTGGGACAGGTTGCGGAAACTCATCTGGTGCATGGCATGGCAGTTGGAGCAGACTTCCTTGTAGACCTTGTAGCCACGCTGCAGCTGCGCGCGGTCGAAGTGGCCGAAGGGCCATTCGAAGCTGTAGCTGATGTCCTTGGCCGTCTTCTGGCCTTCCGCCTGCGCCGCCCCGAGGGACAGCACCAGGCCGGCGGCAGCGATGGCGAGTGTCTTGAGCACGTTCATTGTCATTTCCCCCAGATCACTCGGCAGGCACGTGGGCCGTGGACGGATGGCTCTTGGCGAGCACCGCGTCGGAAATCGACGCAGGCAGCGGCTTCGGCGTCTCGAGAAGGCCGAGCAGCGGCAGGATCACCAGGAAGTGCAGGAAGTAGTAGGCAGTGCAGATCTGGCCCACGAGCTTGTAGGTCAGGGCCCACTGATCCGGCGGCGCGGCTTCATGGCTCAGGAAGTAGTTGTCCGGAGCGCCCGAGCCAGCGAAGCCAAGGATGATGCAGTTGATCACGAACAGCCAGAAGAACTGCTTGAAGATCGGCCGGTAGGTGCCGGAACGGACCTTCGAGGTGTCGAGCCACGGCAGCGCGAACAGGATCAGGATCGAGCCGAACATGGCGATGACGCCACCCAGCTTGTCGGGGATGGCGCGCAGAATCGCGTAGAACGGCAGGTAGTACCATTCAGGAACGATGTGCGCGGGCGTCACCAGCGGGTTGGCTTCCTGGTAGTTGATGGCATGGCCGAGGTAGTTCGGAGAGAAGAACACCCAGGCCGCGTAGAACATCAGGAAGACGACGATCGCGAAGGCATCCTTCACCGTGTAGTAGGGGCTGAAGGGGATGGTGTCCTGCGCGCTCTTCACCGACACGCCGGTCGGGTTGTTGTTGCCCACGACGTGCAGCGCCCAGATGTGCAGGCCGACGAGCGCGGCGAGCACGAAGGGCAGCAGGTAGTGCAGCGAGAAGAAGCGGTTCAGAGTCGGGTTGTCGACCGAGTAGCCGCCCCACAGAAGGGTGGTGATCGAGTCGCCGACCCACGGAATGGCCGAGAACAGGTTGGTGATGACCTTGGCGCCCCAGAACGACATCTGGCCCCACGGCAGCACGTAGCCCATGAAGGCGGTGGCCATCATGATGAGATAGATCAGCACGCCGATCATCCAGAGCACTTCGCGAGGCGCCTTGTAGGAGCCGTAGTACATGCCGCGGAACATGTGGATGTAGACTGCGATGAAGAACATCGACGCGCCGTTGGCATGCATGTATCGCAGCATCCAGCCGGAGTTCACGTCGCGCATGATGTGCTCGACGGAGTTGAAGGCCATGTCGACGTGCGGGGTGTAGTGCATCACCAGCACGACGCCGGTGACGATCTGGACAACCAGCATGACGGCGAGAATGCCGCCGAAGGTCCACCAGTAGTTCAGGTTCTTCGGGGTCGGGAAATCAAGCGCCTGGCCCTGCACCATGTCCATGACGGGAAGGCGCTCGTGGAACCACTTCGCGAAAGCCGACTTGGGCTGGTAATTCGATGCGTGTCCGCTCATTGGAATAAAGTCCTTTTAACCGATGCGGATCTTGGTGTCGGAGAGGTAGGCGTATTGCGGGATCGCCAGGTTCTCCGGAGCGGGGCCCTTGCGGATGCGGCCCGCGGTGTCGTACTGCGAGCCGTGGCAGGGGCAGAACCAGCCACCATGCTTCTGGTTGCCCTCGACCACAGCATATTCGCCCTCGTTGCCGATCGGCACGCAGCCGAGGTGGGTGCAGACGCCCATCATGACGAGGTATTGTTCCTTGCCGCCGACAACACGGTTCTCGTCGGTCGCCTGGTCGGATTCGGGAAGGTTGGCATTGCGCGCCAGCGGGTCCTTGAGGTCGCTGATGGCCACCTTGCTGGCGGCCTCGATCTCGGCTGCTAGGCGATGGCGGATGAATACCGGGTTGCCGCGCCACTTGATGGTGATTTCCTGGCCTTCGGCGATGGGCGCGAGGTCGACTTCGACCGATGCAAGCGCCAGCACCGAGGCGTCAGGGTTCATCTGGTTGATGAATGGCCAGGCCGTCAGCGCGGCGCCGACCGCAGCCACGGCACCGGTGGCGATATAGAGAAAATCGCGCCGGTTGGTTTCCGCATGTTCCGCTGTGGACACGTCTCTTCTTCCCTTTTGTTGCCGCGCCGAACCGTAGAAATAGCTACGGGCCGGCGTTCCCCGGCGCTCAAACCCGCGACCTTTTGGCATTGCGCCCAAAATAAGTCTAGCCATCAAGTGTCGCAGTTCGCAGGGAATTTGGTCGCCCCCGAAGCGGCCGGAAAGGACCGGAAATGCTTGAAATTGCTCTATACCAGCCGGACATCGCCCCCAATGCCGCCACCATCCTCCGGATGTCTGCCTGTCTGGGCCTTTCCTGCCGCATTATCGAACCCGCCGGTTTTGTCATGACGGAAGCGGCCTTCCGCCGGGCAGGCATGGACTACCTCGACCGGGCGTCCTTGGTCCGCGATGATTCCTGGAGCGCCTTCCGCGCCGCCACGGCGGGGCGCCGGAGCGTGCTGCTCACCACCAGGGCCAGCCTGCCCTACACCCGGTTTGCCTTCCACGACGACGACGTGATCCTGATGGGACGGGAAAGTTCCGGTGTTCCACCGCAGGTGCATGAAGAGGTGGAAGCCCGGATCACCATCGCCATGCGCCCGGGTTTCCGCTCCCTCAACGTGGCACTTGCCTGCGCCATGGTGACTGGCGAGGCGCTGCGACAGCTGCAGGGGACGCCGGAAGCCTAGTTGGTGAGGTGAACCCGCTTCAGCTGCGAACCGATGCTGCTGAAGGCATCCTTGAGCGCCGAAGTGTTGCTGGCGGTGAAGGCCATCTCCGGCGTCGTCGCACAGTTTCTGAGTATCCCGATGATGGTCTGGTCTGTCACGTCGAATGCGACGGTGAAGAGTTTTATGTTGTCGTCCTTGATCTTCGTGCAGAGAGAAGATGTATCGGAGTTGGTGGCGGTCCGCTGAGCCGCAGTCGTGATCGAGTTGACGGTGCCGTCAGACTGAACGTAGCGCGTATTGTACCCGTCGGTCATCAGCACCATCACCTTCTCGCCACCGCGGCTCTCCAGATCGCTGGCAGTGCGGGCTCCGGTCAAGGGCTCTTCCGGGTCCAGCATGTTCCAGCCCCAGAGGAGACCGCCGGGAATATAGGTCTCGCCTGATGGGTAAATGTTCGTGATGTAGGTCGTGACATCGGTCAGCGAACTGCTCATGTCCAGGAAAGACGAATTGCAGCGGTTTCCCCAATCCATGACGATGCCCCGGTATTTCGGTTTCTGTGGGTTGGAGATCACGGTTTCATAACCAGGCCGGTAGGCGAGACAGCCCATCCAGTAGTTCCAATTGCCACCATTGCAAACATACTTCTGGGTCTTGCACTGGTCGACGTATGGACAGCTCTTCTTGACGCCATCGATGATGCAGTCATAGTAGGTTGTTCGGCAATCGGTGCCGGCCCAACCGCACCCCCCATCCACCCACACCGGCTGGCCCACATCGATCCAGCTGGCATTGATGTAGGTCGATGCATTCACCCCCATCTGCTCGGCAAACTTCACGACACCCACCCTGGTGTCCGGCCCCATGAGCGACTTGACGAGCGAATTGGCAGCGTCCCTGAGCGTCTGGATTTTCTTGATGCCGTCCACCTTCTCATCCATCGAGGACGTCTTGTCGAGCACCAGGACGAGGTCGAGCGGTCCGCCCTGGGCCCGCGCTGCAGCCGAAGCCGCCTTGAATGTCACATTCGTGAGGCCGAGAAGGGCAACGAAGCTCGTCTTGAAGCTGGCGCTCGCCTTTCCTTCAATCAAGTTGGTGGTGGCGTTGTAGCTGATGGTGGATGTGAGCTGTGAAACCGAGGGCGACTTGTTGACATTGGCCGCCACGAACTTGTTGCCCAGGGTGTTCAGGTCCGAACTCTTTGTGGATGCGCCCGAAGCGGCAGCCAGCACCGCGTTGTCCAGCGCGATCTGCAGATTGGCTTTGGCCTGGTAGAGATTGATGAAATCCACAGCCACCCCGGCGGCACCTACCAGGACGGTGATCATCAGCGCGACGATCACTGCGGTTGCGCCGCGTTCGTTGCGCCCGAACCTGCAGAAAATATGGTGCCAGATGGTCATTGCACAACCGAGGTACTAAACCTTTGATAGACGGTCGCACCCGGTTTTGCAACATGAGTCTACATCTTAAGGTTTACGCAATGTCATCATATGTCATCTCTGCGGGGAGGACACGGCTTGGCGTTACTGGACGAGCCTGAGCGTTTTCAGAGCCTCGCCGATGTTCTGGAAGGCCTGGAGCAGGCTGGCATTGCTCGAGGCATCGAAGAACAGCTTGTTGGCTGTGCTGCCGTCACTGGAACTGGCGCAGTCCCTGAGGATCGTCTTGATGTTTGCATCGGTCACGTCGAATGCGACGGTGAAGATCTTGATCTTGTTTGCGGTGTCGGCCTTGATGTTCGTGCAAATCTTGGAGATCAGCTTCTTGGACTCGCTGCCGTCTCGCCACTTGGCGCTGAGGGAGCCATCGCCGTTGGTGAGGGACGTTCCGTCATAGAGCCGCGGAGACATGGAGTTCACGCCGTCGGTCATCAGGACAAGGGCCTTCATGCCGCCGACGGCTTCAAGTTCGGCGCCGGTTCGTGCCGTGTATGGTTCCTCGGGAGTCAGCACGTTCCACCCCCAGATCAGTCCGGAGGGAATGTAGGTGTCCGCCCATGTGGTCAGCTTGTCGATCTTGTCCAGCACATCCTGCTTGTTGCTGGTCAGCGGAAGAATCTCCTGGACGCCGCATGTGGTGTCGAAGATTGTCATTCCTGCGTATTTCTGCGAAGTGGGATCGTCGATCGTGTCGAGATAGAGGTCGGTGGACTTGTTCTTGGGCGGATCCGCCACATTGATCGGAGGAATGACCGAGCGCACGCCGATGCAGCCATTCCACCGGTAATACGCGTTCTTGCCCTTGACGCAGGTAAGAGTGCCTTTGTCGCTGCAATCATTGGCCGTGCAGCCATCCTTCTTCAGAACGCCGTCGATCAGACAGTCATAGACCGTCGTCTTGCAGACGCCGTCAGGATTGGGATAGGCCCAGGTTTGGCATTCATAGGCACTTCTCTCGATGGGCAGAACCCAGTTGGGAACGGGCGACAACACACCCGTGTTCACGTATTTCGAGTAGGGCACGACGGCCACCCTGATGTTGGGACTGCCACTCGCCATGACCTGGTTGACGAGGGCCGTCGCGGCCGCCTTGAGAGACTTGATCTTCGCATCGCCACCCCCGCTGGGTGCCGACGCCATGGATTGCGTCGTATCGATGACAAGGGCCAGGTCGACTGGACCTTGCTGCCGGCGCTCTGCCTGAGAGGTCAGGGAAAAGCTCACCTGATTGATACCCACCAAGGAAAGAAAGCCGGTGGGTATGGCCGCGGAGAGTGAAATGTTGACCGTGTCGCCACCATTCTGATCAGGCGGGGAATAGGAGGTCGTCACGCTTTCCGCATTCACCAGTGCGGACGACTGGGCGACGTTGGCTGAGATGTAGGCTGCTGCCACCCTGTTCAGGGCGGCGTCGATATCGGCTTGCTCATTGCTGGCGGGAAGGGGCGTCACGGCCGCCGCCAGGGCCGCCGCATCGAGGATGCCCTGCAGTGAGCTCCGCACGTAATAGGCCCGGCCGAAATCGATGGCAGCGCCCGCCACGATGACCAGCATGACCATGCACACCGCCACCATGACGGCGACCGCTCCTCTCTCGCCCCGACGCAAGGCTGACCGATTCATCATGGACCTAAATCGCCGTCCTCTGATCTGAATTTCCCGCTAAGGTAGAACATCTGGCCGCATTCAAACAGGTATTTTCTCGCAATGGTTTCTTTTTCCTCCATGACCGCTGCGCCTGGAGGCTGTTCAAGCGATCGGGGCCGATGCTAGGATTCGCGGAAAACGAAAGTGCAGGATCACCTGATGACTGACAGTCTTCCCGCCCGCCAGGACGCCGCCCGGCGCTGGTTCGAAAGCCTGCGCGACCAGACTTGCGCGGCGCTGGAGGCCATTGAGGGGAGTACCCGTTTCGAGAGACAGGCCTGGCAACGCCCGGATGGCGGCGGCGGCGTGATGTCGATGCTGCACGGCCGGGTCTTCGAGAAGGCTGGCGTCCACACCTCGACCGTGCATGGCGAATTCTCGCCCGAGTTCCGCAAGCAGATCCCCGGCGCCGAGGAGGACCCGCGCTTCTGGGCGTCCGGCATCTCGCTCATCATCCACCCATCGAACCCTTTCGTGCCCGCCGTTCACATGAACACCCGCTTCATCGTGACGACCAAGACATGGTTCGGCGGCGGCGCCGACCTGACCCCGGTGCTGGACCGCCGCCGGGTGCAGGACCACCCCGACTCCCAGGACTTCCACGCCGCCATGAAGGGCGCCTGCGATGCCCATACGGTGGCCGACTATGCAAAGTTCAGGAAGTGGTGCGACGAATACTTTTTCCTGCCCCACCGCAACGAGCCGCGCGGCATCGGCGGCATCTTCTACGATCACTTCAACTCGGGCGACTGGGAGAAGGACTTCGCCTTTACCAGGGATGTCGGCCTCGCCTTCCTCGACATCTACCCCAAGCTGGTGCGGCGGAACATGGACACTCCGTATACGGATGATGACCGCGAGGAACAGCTTGTCCGCCGCGGCCGCTACGTCGAATACAACCTGCTCTATGACCGGGGCACCATCTTCGGGCTGAAGACGGGAGGCAACGTCGAGTCGATCCTCTCCTCCATGCCGCCCGTGGTGAAGTGGCCCTGAAGCGAGGAAACACCATGGACCTGCGCAACGGCTTCGACATCAAGCGCTACATCCGCACCATCCCGGACTATCCCAAGCCCGGCGTGATGTTCCGCGACATTACTACCCTGCTCTCCAATCTGCATGGCTTCCGTGCCGCGGTAGACGAACTCGCCTGGCCCTTCCTGAAAGGAGAGATCGACTATGTCGCGGGGATCGAGGCGCGCGGCTTCATCCTCGGCGGCGCGGTGGCGCATAATCTCGGCCGCGGCTTCATCCCCATCCGCAAGAAGGGCAAGCTGCCGTCGCGCGTGATCGGGCAGGAATATGCGCTGGAATACGGCGTCGACACCATCGAGATGCATGCCGATGCAATTTCCCAGGGTGACCGCGTTCTGCTGATCGACGACCTGATCGCCACCGGCGGCACGGCCGGTGCGGCCATCGACCTGATCCGCAAGTCCGGGGGCGAAGTCGTCTCGGCCGCCTTCGTGATCGACCTGCCGGAACTTGGCGGTGCGGCGAAGCTCAAGGCCAAGGGCGTGAAGGTCCACACGCTGGTGAGCTTCGAGGGGCACTGAGCCCCGGGACTTAGGCCGGCCGCTTCGGCGTCAGCACCTTGCCCTCGAAGGAGAACACCAGTTCGCCCTTCTGGTTGAAGCCCTCGTTCATGGCGAAGACCAGGCCCCAGCCGGGCCGCGAATTCAGGTCCCGCTTGCCCGTCACCGTGGTGCGGTAGGAAATCGTGTCGCCCGGCGTCACCGGCTTGAGCCAGCGCAGGTTGTTGAACCCGGGAGAAGGCCCCAGCACCGCCGGTTCGCGACCCTCGGCGCGGATCGCTGCCTCGGCCTTCTGGTTGGTCGCGACGTAGCACTTCATCCAGGCGGCACCGGTATGCCATCCCGAGGCCGAAAGCACGCCGAAGGGGCCCTTGCGGCCCCCCTCCTCGCTCAGGTGAAACGGCTGCGGGTCATATTGCCGCGCGAAGTCGATGATCGCCTCGGCGGTGAAATGATGCGTGCCGAGATCCACTACCTGCCCTGTCTCGATTTCCTCCAGCCACAGCCCGATCATGGATGGCGCACCTTCATGAACTGCACACCAACGATCTCGGCCTTGAGCTCGCCCTGCGTGTTGAACAGTTCGAACTTCATCTTGAGCACGCCCATCTCCGGGCGCTTGGCGGAAACGCGGCGCGACAGCACGGTGGCGCGGCCGGTGAGCGTCTCGCCGGCGAAGACCGGCTTCAGCCAGCGGCACTCTTCCATCGAGTTGGAGGCCATGGCAGCCGATTTGTTGGCATAGGCCTCGACCGCGAGGCGCACGAGAATGGCGCTCGTCTGCCATCCGGACGCCGCCAGTCCTCCGAGCACGGAGCGTTCTCCGGCCGCCTCGTCGATGTGGAAAGGCTGCGGATCCCACTCGCGGGCATAGTCCACCACCTGTTCCTTCGACAGGTGGAAGGTGCCGAAGGGAATGACGTGGCCCTCGGGGAAGTCCTCGTAGTGCAGCAGATCGGACACGTGGTCAGCCCTTCTCAGTCTCACCTTGCGCAGAACCCACCCGCGCAACTTTTTCCTTGGTCGCGAAAAAGGGTCGTTGGGTCAAGCTCGGCGAAGGTGAAACATTGGACTAGGTGTTGAACCGGAAATGCATGACGTCGCCGTCCTTGACGATGTAGTCCTTGCCTTCCAGCCGGAACTTGCCCGCCTCGCGCGCACCCGCCTCGCCCTCGTTCGCCACATAGTCGTCATAGGCGATGGTTTCGGCGCGGATGTAGCCCTTCTCGAAATCGGTGTGGATCACGCCGGCCGCCGCCGGGCCCCTGGTGCCCTTGGTGATGGTCCAGGCGCGGGCTTCCTTGGGACCGACGGTGAAATAGGTGACGAGATGGAGAAGGTCGTAACCGGCGCGGATCACGCGGTTGAGGCCCGGCTCCTCGAGCCCCACGGCATCGAGGAAGTCCTTCTGGTCTGCCAGCGCCATGACGGCGATCTCGGATTCGATCTTGGCGGAGACGACGACGGCCACCGCATTCTCCTCCTCGGCGCGCTTGAACACCTTGGCCGAGAATTCATTGCCCTTGTCGGCCGAGGCTTCCTCGACGTTACAGACATAGAGCACCGGTTTCGAGGAGAGGAGGCCCAGGCCACGGAAGGCCTTCTCCTCCTCAGGCGTACGCTCGACGAGGCGGGCGGGTTTGCCGTCGCGCAGCAAGGTGAGCGCGCGGCTCATCAGGTCGGCCAGTTCCTTCGATTCCTTGTCGCCCTGCTTGGCCTTCTTCTCGATGTTGACGATGCGCTTCTCGAGCGAGTCGAGGTCGGCGAGCATCAGCTCAGTCTCGATGGTCTCGATGTCGGCGATGGGGTCGATCTTGCCCTCGACATGGGTGATGTCGCCATCCTCGAAGCAGCGCACCACATGCGCGATGGCGTCGGTCTCGCGGATGTTGGCGAGGAACTGGTTGCCCAGGCCCTCACCCTGCGAGGCGCCGCGCACGAGGCCGGCGATGTCGACGAAGGTGAGCCTCGTCGGGATGATCTGCTGCGAGCCGGCGATCTTCGCCAGCACGTCGAGGCGCGGATCGGGCACCGCCACGTCGCCGACATTGGGCTCGATGGTGCAGAACGGATAGTTCGCCGCCTGCGCCGCCGCGGTCTGCGTCAGCGCGTTGAAGAGGGTGGACTTGCCGACGTTCGGAAGACCCACGATGCCGCACTTGAAACCCATCAGTTCTCTGCCTTCTTTGCGGGTTTTTCCGGCGCGGGATTGAGCGCCAGATGCACCTTGTTCTGGAATGAACCTTCCTCGCCCTTGACGAGGAGGTCCGAATTGTCGGCGACCGCGGTCAGCAGCGGCTCGAGCCACTCGCGGTCGGCCTTGGCGAAGTCGCTCAGCACGTAGCCGTGCACCAGCTCCTTGTGGCCCGGGTGGCCGATGCCCATCCGCACACGGACGAAATGCGGCCCACAATGCGCGATCATCGAGCGGATGCCGTTATGGCCCGCCGCACCGCCGCCGAGCTTTACTCTCACCTTGCCGGGTTCGAGGTCGAGCTCGTCATAGAACACGATGACCTGCGACGGATCGATGTCGAAGAAGCGCATGGCCTCGCCGACCGAGCGGCCGCTTTCGTTCATGTAGGTCTGGGGCTTGAGAAGCAGCACCTTGTCGCCGCCCATCAGGCCTTCCGAGGTCTCGCCCTGGAAGCGCTTGCGCCACGGCGAAAAGCCATGGCGGCGGACGATCTCGTCCACCGCCATGAAGCCGATATTGTGCCGGTTGCCCTGATATTTGGAGCCCGGGTTGCCGAGCCCCACGATGAGGTGCATCTGGCCCTCTTGCGCGTGAGAGGATTACTTCTTCTTGGCCGGAGCGGCGGCAGCGGCAGGCGCTGCGCCCTTGGCCGGAGCAGCACCCTTGGCACCCGCCGCCGGAGCAGCACCAGCGGCCGGAGCCTTCTGGTTGGTCGCCGGGACTTCGGCCGCAGCGGCTTCCGCCGGGGCTTCCTCTTCCTTGGCCTGGGCGGTGATGGCGCACAGCGTGACGTCATCGGTCAGTGCCGACTTCACGCCCTCGGGGAGCTTGATGTCGGACAGGTGGACCGACTGGCCGATCTGCATCGCCGAGACGTCGACGTTGATCTCGTCCGGGATGAGATTCGCCGAGCACGACAGCGCCACCGTGTGCGACACGATGTTGAGCGCACCGCCCTGCTTGATGCCGGGGGACACTTCCTGGCCCTTGAAGTGGACGGGAACGTTCACGCGCACGCGGGCATCCTTGCCGAGGCGCAGGAAGTCGACGTGGACGATGAAGTCGCGCACCGGCTCGAACTGCACGTCGCGCGGAATGGCGCGCACGGTCTTGCCGTCGACGTCGAGGTCGATCAGCGTCGAGAGGAAACGGCCGGTCTCGATGTGGGGGAGAACGTCACCGTAGGTGAGCGAGATAAGCTGGGGCTCCTGCTTGTCGCCATAGACGACACCGGGAATGAGGCCGGTACGGCGGACTGCACGAGAGGCCCCCTTGCCTGCCCGGGCGCGCGTGGCGGCCTTGAGCTGCACGATCTTGGACATGTTAGCCTCCTGATTGAATGCGTCCGGCGGCCTTCCTCCAGGGGTGAACGATGCCGTTCGGACCGGGGGCCTATAGCGGAAGGGGCACGCGGGGGCAAGATGGAGATGGCGGCTGGAGTTAAGTTATTGAAATAGAATAAATATCTACCCTTGCCCGTATTCGCGCGGCCATTCCTTGCCCGGCGGCCGCAGGGATCGCCGGGTGAGCTCGGCCAAGGTTGGTAGACGGAACTTACTCGAACAGGCTCGAGACGCTCTCTTCGCGGTTGGTGCGGCCGATCGCTTCGCCGATCAGCGAGGCGACAGGCATGGTCCGAATGTTGCGGGCAACCTTCACGGCTTCGGTGGGTTGGATCGAGTCGGTGATGACCAGTTCCTTGAGCTTGGAATTGGTGATGCGCGAGACGGCACCGCCCGAGAGCACGCCGTGGGTGATGTAGGCGGTCACGTCCTTCGCCCCCTGTGCGAGCAAGGCCTCCGCCGCGTTCACCAGCGTGCCACCCGAGTCCACGATGTCGTCGATCAGGATGCAGGACTTGCCCTTCACGGCGCCGATGATGTTCATCACTTCCGATTCACCGGCGCGCTCGCGGCGCTTGTCGACGATGGCGAGCGGCGTGTCGAGGCGCTTGGCCAGTGCGCGGGCACGGACAACACCTCCGACGTCCGGCGAAACGATGACCGTGTTGGCGACATCGAGGTGGTTCTTGATGTCCCGCACCATGACGGGACCGGCGAAGAGATTGTCGGTGGGGATATCGAAGAACCCCTGAATCTGGTTGGCGTGAAGATCCATGGTCAGCACGCGATCGGCACCCGCACGGGTGATGAGGTTGGCGACGAGCTTCGCCGAGATCGGCGTGCGCGAACCGGTCTTGCGGTCCTGGCGGGCATAGCCGAAGTAGGGGATCACCGCGGTGACGCGCTTGGCGGAAGCACGCTTCAGGGCGTCGATGATGATCAGGAGTTCCATCAGGTGGTCGTTGGCCGGAAAGGAGGTGGACTGCACCACGAACATGTCCTGGCCGCGGACGTTCTCCTGGATCTCGACGAAGATCTCCATGTCGTTGAAGCGTTTGACGACCGCTTTCGTCATGGGGGTGCTCAGGTAGGAGCAGATGGCCTCGGCGAGTGGCCGGTTGCTGTTGCCTGCCACGATCTTCATCATGCCCGAAATCCCCTGATCCGCCCCGGTTGCGTGGCTCTATAACAACCGCATGACGCAATGCAAAGAGGCAATTCGTTCATGCCGTTGGGGCCGGCCCATGTGGAGGACCGCGCTCAGCGATAGCGCTTCACGACGTCGAAGATGCCGGTCGCCGCAGCTTGCGCCACCGCCGTGGCCGCCCCGCCCCAGCCGCCATCGAGCGAGCCTGCCGGAACGTCATTGGCCTGCTTCACGTCACCCAGCACCTTGCCCGTCGGCGATTTCACAACCCAGCGCAGCGACACGGACTGGGTCTTGCCGTCCTTCGCGGCCATTTTCACATGGCCCTCGATGGTGATGGCATCGGCCTGCGGCTTGCTGACCACCGGCCAGCCGGCTTCCGAAAGGGTGGCACGCATGGCGGCGGTCAGTTCGTCGTCGCCGTTGCCGGGAGAGCCACTGACCGGCACCACCGCGACGGCGCGGATCGCCTGCTGGCCGGGCTTGGCCGTGGCGGGCACGGGGGTTGCCTGCTTCGCGGGTTCTGCCGGCGTGTCGACGGGTTCGGCGGCTGCGAGCACCGTCTCCCCGGTGTCGTCGGTGGCGGGAGGCTCCGCCGCGCGACCATCGTCGGAGACGGCGATCTTCGGCATCAGCTCCTCGCCCGGAAGGGGCGAGACCGCGGCGACCCAGGGCTTGATATCTTCGTGTTCGACCACCTGGTCGGCATTGGCGAGTTCGGTGGTGCCGATCTCGGCGAGGCCGGGGCCGTGCACCGTCTCGAAGTCGATCTGCCGTCCTGCGGTGGGTCCGGCCCTGGCGAACAGCTCGGGCGGCGGGGCGGTCAGGCTGGCGAGGCGTGCGGCATAGCCCATGGCCGCGAGCTTCTGGGCCATCAGGTCCGCCGTGCGGCGGGCGACGCGGTCGAGAACGTCGGGCGTCACGGCGCCCCACGGGTCCGGCCCGGAATAGACGCCGGCATTGTCTTCGCCGGTCAGCGTGTCGATCAGAACGCCGTCGGCATCGCGGAACTGCCATTCATAGACCACGCGCACACCGGCGTTGCCCGGTATGGCGCGGATGCTGCCCCCGAGGCTGAACATGCCCGAGCCGAGATTGCCTTCGACGAAGCCGATGTCATGCTGGCCGCCGGCGGTCGCCAGCGACTGCTTGAAGGCCGCCAGCTTGTCGGGCGGGATGCCGGCGATCTGCTGGTAGGCGACGGGCGGAACCGTCTTGCCCTTGGGGTTCGTGTTGGCCGAGGGGCCGGAATCGGTGAGGATCGAACCCGCCGAGCAGGCGGTGAGCAGCACGGCGAAGACAGCCACAAGCGCCGTGGCCAACCAGCCCCGGCACCACGCCGCCCCGCGGATTGCACCCAACTCACCCATGGCTTACCGAATTATCATCCCGAGCGACGCCTTTGAAACCGGCTCCGGCCTCTTTTCCCCAATGATGTAGGTGCGGCCAAGGCAATAGGCCGCCCCGGCCTCGGAATTCATCAGGATCATGTGCGCGAAGAACACCATGCCAGGCCCGATCACCACCGGATTGTCCTTGTAGAACATCGGGCTGTCCATCCACGACGGGGTGAACTTGGCGCCCAGCGAATAGCCGCAGGCATTGAGCCGGTGGTCCTTCATGCCATGTTCGTCCATCACCCGCGCGTGCGCGGCGAACACCTCTCCTGCCGTGCGGCCGGGCACCATCTGCTCCTCTACCGCGGCGAGCGCGGCGCGGCAGGCCTCGTCCATGGCAAGGTGCTGCTTCGTCGGCTTGCCGATGATGAGGGTGCGCATGAAGGCCGCGTGGTAGTGGCGGTAGACGCCGGCCCATTCCAGCGTGAGCTGGTCTTTCTTCGCGAGCTTGCGGCGGCCCGACTTGTAGCGGCAGAGCAGAGCGTCACGGCCGGAGCCGATGATGAACTCGTTGGCAGGATAGTCGCCGCCGCCGGCAAACACCGCGCCCTGCTGCGCGGCGAGGATTTCACCCTCGTCCGCACCGGCCCTGGTCCTGCGCACCGCGGCTTTCAGCGCTGCATCGCCGAGCGCGCCCGCCTTGCGCACGAAGCGCAGTTCGGCGGGCGACTTCACCACGCGGATCATGTTGACGAGGTCGCTCACGTCGCTGAGCTTGGCGAAGCCGTCGAGTGCTGCATCGAGCTCCTTGCCGTTGGCATGGGTCAAGCCATAGGACTGGTTCTCGACGCCGAGCCGCTTTCCCCTGGCGCCAAGGCTCTGCAGCATGTCGCGCAGCTGCGTCGCGGGCCGGGCGCCCGCCGCATCGGTCCAGATGCGGATGTCGGCGATGATCGAAGTGTGCTGCGCCTGGCGCAGGTCGGCGGAGCGGGTGAGCAGCGCAAGCCTGCCATCGGCGCCGAGATAGAGGCACTGGAAGAAGCAGAAGCCGAAAGTGTCGTACCCCGTCAGGTAATACATCGACTCCTGCTGGAACATCAGCAGGCCGTCGAGGCCCTGTTTCTGCATCGCGGCGATGGTGGCCTTGATGCGGCGGTCATATTCGGCGCGGTCGAAGTGCAATGCCATGAGAGGTTCCTAGGAAATCGCGATGGCCGAGATGAGGCGGCCATAGTCCCTTTCGTTGCGATGCGTGGCGCGGCGGTAGCTGAAGAAGCGCCGTTCGTCACTGAAGGTGCAGAGCGACAGGTTGACGACGGTGCCAACGCCCTCGCCCTGCAGGCGGTCCGCGAGGTAGCCCGGAAGATCGAACATGAAATGGCCCGCACGGCTGGACGGCGTGAAGTAGCGCGCGTTGGCGGGATCCGCCTCGGTGAAGCGGCCGGGAAATTCAGGGCCGACTTCGTAGGCCGCTTTCGAGATCATCGGGCCGATCACCGCGATGATGTTCGCGCGGTCGGCCCCCTGCTCTTCCATCACGTCGAGTGTGCGCGTCGTGACGCCGGTGAGCGCACCCTTCCACCCGGCATGGGCAGCGCCGATCACCCTCGACCGCGGGTCGGCGAAAAGCACGGGGCCACAGTCGGCGGTGAGAACGCCGAGCGCCACCCCCGGCGCCTTCGTCACCAGCGCGTCGACGCGCGGGCGTTCCTCGCCGGCCCACGGAGCCGAGACCACCACTGCGTCGGGGCTGTGGATCTGCCAGGCCGAGAGCAGGCTGTCCGGCGCGACGCCGAGCCTCTCGGCCACCACGGCGCGGTTCTTCGTCACCGTCTCCTTGTCGTCGCCCGAGCCCATGCCGCAGTTGAGCGAATCGAACAGGCCCGTGGAATGCCCGCCCTGGCGCGTGAAGAAGCCGTGCGAAATGCCGTCGAGGTCCAGTGCGTCAGCAGCGATCATGGTCATCCGAAGGGATAGGGCGTACCCATGCCCGGCGCGGTGGCGCAGAGCATCTTGAACAGGTTACCCATTTGGGCCTCATCCGCAAGCCGCGCCATCTGCCGGAGCAGCGTCGCGCGAGTTGCATCATCCGCCTTGCCTGAAAGTTGTGCGAAGCGTTGCTCGAGACCCATGGCGAGAAGGAAGTCGCGCTGGGTGACGGCGCGGTGCGCGATTGCGCCAGCTTCGGCAATGGCATGGGCCAGCTTCTCGAAATCGACGTGCGACGTGAGGTCGGCCTCGCCCGGCGCTTCGGTGACGGGGACGAACCGGTGCGCGCGCATCGCCTGCAGCGTGTCGCCCGCTGCCGTGTGAAGGTGGCCATAGTCGATGATGAGTGCGGCGCCCACGTGGGCGGCGAGGCGCGCACCGATGTGGCGCGCGATCTCCTCCCGCGCCGGAGCGAATTCGAGGATGTCGCCGTCCTTGCCCATGGTGCCAGGCACGATGCCGCCCACGCCCAGGGAGAGCCTGCCCTCGGCGAGGCCGATCACCCGCTCGCGCCACACGCCCTCGCGCCGCTCGAACTGGCGGATGGGAATGGCATCGAAGAACTCGTTGGCGAGGAGGATCATCGGACCCTCGGGCACGTCCTCCAGCCGGTCATGCCAGCGTGCACCCTCACCCACAGCGCGCCGCTGCCAGGCGCGGAGCACCGGGCTGGTCTCGACGAGGTGGACGCTGGCCGCGGCGGCAAAGCCAGGCGCAGCCTTGCGCACGGTGCGCAGCACGTCGGCCATCAGCGTGCCGCGTCCGGGGCCGAGTTCGACGAGGTTGAAGGCGTCGGGCTGGCCCATGGCGCCCCACGCTCCCACAGCCCAGACGCCGATCAACTCGCCGAAGACCTGGCTGACCTCCGGTGCAGTGACGAAATCGCCCTTCTCGCCCAGCGGGTCGCGCGTGATGTAATAGCCGTGCCGGGGGTGGCCGAGGCAAAGCGCCATGTAGCGGTCGATCCGCAGCGGGCCCTCGGTGGCGATCAGGTCGGCGAGGAACTGTTCAAGTGGGCTCATG
Organism: Hyphomicrobiales bacterium; assembly: GCA_046349235.1. GTDB lineage: Bacteria > Pseudomonadota > Alphaproteobacteria > Rhizobiales > Aestuariivirgaceae > Aestuariivirga. Next base: position 4,400 of record JAXMCT010000015.1, on the reverse strand, counting down.
GCGCGACCTGATGAGCAGCCATATGCCCACCGCGCAGAGCGGCAGGGAGAGGATCATGCCCATGGTGAGGAAGCCTCCGAAATAGCCAAGGAAGGCATCGGGCTCCCGGAAGCATTCGGCCGTTATGCGGGACAGCCCATAGACCAGCGCGAAGATACCCGACGCCCGACCCGGATGCTGCAGCGCACCATAGCGATGCGTGCCGATCCGGACCGCGAGGAACAGGACGAGGCCCTCGAGCAGCGCTTCGTAGAGCTGGCTGGGGTGGCGGGGCAGCAGGAGCGCGTCATGCGGGAAGACCATGCCCCAAGGCAAATCCGTCGGTCGGCCCCACAGCTCGCCGTTGATGAAATTGGCGAGGCGGCCCAGCCCGAGGCCGACCGGCACCGAGGCGGCGCCGAGGTCCAGCATCCGATCGAGGCTGCAGCCGATCGAGCGCCCGTAGAGGATGCAGGCCACCACCACCCCGAGGAAGCCGCCATGGAACGACATGCCGCCATCCCACATCTTCGCGATCTCGAGGGGATGGGAGAGGTAGAACAGCGGCTTGTAGAACAGCACGTAGCCGAGCCGGCCCCCCAGCACGACGCCGAGCACCGACCAAATGAAGAAATCGTCGACCTGGGCCACGGTCATCGAGGGTTTCCGGCCGCCCCACAGCCGCGGGGTCGAGACCAGCCGCTTCATGTACCAGGTGGCGAAGACGAGGCCGACGATATAGGCCACCGCATACCAGCGCACCGCGAAGGGGCCGAACTGGACGATGACCGGGTCGATGGCCGGATAGGCAATGACGGCTGGATTCGCGGCCGGGAGAGTCATGGCGGCGGACACTGGGCGCTGGACCCTGCCCCGTCAAGCAGCGTGGGGGGCGCGGCAAGACCCCATCTTGAAGTTGGGGACCAAACCCCATAGCTAGGGCTTTCGAGAAAGGAATACCGCCATGACCACGACGCAGACCCGCTTCTTCGACGAACTGGCCAAGCTGATGACCAACGCGGCCGGGGCAGCCCAGGGCGTGCGCCGCGAGATCGACACCCTGGTCCAGTCGCAGATGGAACGCGTCCTCAACAACATGGACCTGGTGAAGCGCGAGGAATTCGAGGCCGTGAAGGCCATGGCCGCCAAGGCCCGCGAGGAAAACGAGGCGCTTCATGCCCGCCTGGCCGCTCTCGAAGCGAAGCTCGGCACCAGCGGCGCCTCCGATTCGCGCGCTGACTAGCACCGCCATTTCTGACTCTTGGTCACCCGGACGCAGCGCAAACGTTCCTGCAACCGCTGCGGAAAAAAATCATTCCCCTGTGGAGGAATCACCGGGAATTTGGCCCTGACTCTTGAAGCGACTCAATGTGTTGGGCAGTTTCCTTCGTGTGGCGGCGAATCAATCGTCAGCCAGCGGAGGATTGACGATGGCCCTCGAGGCCCTTGAAAGCGACGACGACCTTTCGAATCCGCTCGACCGGGTCGAACGCATCGCCGAGGCCTATGAGTGGGCGTTCTCGCGCACCGATGCCCGCGAGGTGACGATGGAGGTCGCCGGCGGCTGGAGCGACATGACGGTCTCGCTCAACTGGCGCGACGAGTTCGAAATCCTGCACGTGGCCGTGAACCTCGACATGAAGGTACCTGCAGCCCGCCGCGACGAGGTTGCGAAGCTGCTTGCGCGCATCAACGAGCAGCTGCTGGTCGGCCACTTCGACCTCTGGCACTCGGACGGGAGCCTGCTGTTCCGCAACAATCTGCTGCTCGCCGGCAATGCCGAGGCCAATGACGCGCAGTGCGAGGCACTGATCCGCTTTGCCGTGGATACCTGCGAGCGCTATTTTCCGGCCGTGCAGTTCGTCGTCTGGGCCGGCCAGCCGGCGGATGAGGCCCTGGAGGCCGCAATGATCGACACATGGGGTGAAGCCTGATGGTGAAGCTCGCCGGAACACTGGTGCTGGTGGGTGCCGGCAAGATGGGCGGCGCCATGCTCGAAGGCTGGCTCGCCGGCGGGGCTGACCCTGCCCGCATCGTGGCGATGGACCCTTCGCCGCCGCCCGAGATGAGGGAGCTGATCGCGCGGCACGACATTCGCCTCAACCCCGACGTGGCGGGCATCAGGGATGCGGAAGTGGTGGTGATCGCGGTGAAGCCGCAGCTGATGGAGGAGGTTCTTCCCGGTGTCGCTGCGCTGAAGGCCTCGAAGCCGCTGGTGCTCTCCGTCGCGGCCGGCAAGACCATCGCCTCCTTCGAGCGGCACTTCGGTTCCGATGCGGCGGTGATCCGCACTATTCCCAACACGCCCGCGGCGGTAGGCCGCGGCATCACCGCCATGGCGTCGAATGCCAACGTCTCGCCCGCGCAGCTTGCGCTGGCCCGCACCCTGCTCGAGGCGGTGGGCGAGGTGGTGACGGTGGACAACGAGGCGATGATCGATGCCGTGACCGCCGTCTCGGGCTCTGGCCCGGCTTACGTGTTCTACCTCACCGAATGCCTTGCCGCCGCGGGCGAGAAGGTGGGGCTGCCGAGGGAGCTCGCGGTGCAGCTGGCGCGCGCCACGGTGGCGGGCGCGGGCGAGCTGATGCGCCAGTCCGGCACCGATGCCGCCACGCTGCGCCAGAACGTGACCTCGCCCAAGGGCACTACCTACGAGGCTCTGCAGGTGCTGATGGCGGCGGACGGCATGGCACCGCTGTTCGACAAGGCCATCGCCGCCGCCACCCGCCGCTCGCGCGAACTGGCCAGCTGAGGACGCCATGACGATTTCCTTCGACGATTTCCTGAAAGTGGATGTCCGGGTGGGCACCATCGTCGGCGTCGAGGCCTTTCCCGAGGCGCGGAAGCCGGCCTTCAAGCTGAAGATCGACTTCGGCCCGGAGATCGGGGTGAAGAAATCCTCCGCCCAGGTGACGAAGTACTACACGCCGGAAACACTGATGGGCCGGCAGGTGGCGGCGGTGGTGAACTTCCCGCCGCGCCAGATCGGCAAGTTCATGTCGGAAGTGCTCACCCTCGGATTCCCCGATGGCGAAGGCGATGTGGTGCTGGTGGCCGTGGAGCGCCCGGTGCCGAATGGCGGGCGGCTGTATTAGCGGATGCGCATGCGGGCCTGCGGCCTCGTTCACCGTGGCGGCAAGGTGCTGCTGCAGCGCAAGATTCACGACGTGATCTGGGCACTTCCCGGCGGGCGGGTCGAGGCAGGCGAGACACCGGAGTTCGCTTTGGTCCGCGAGTTCAGGGAAGAACTCGGCTGGGAGGTGGCGGTGGGGCGGCGCTTATGGACGATCGAGAATGCGTTTTCCCATGATGGCAGAATGATTCGCCAAACTGAGGTCTGCTTTGAAGTGACCTGTGATGGGCCGCTGAGCGTAATCGACAAAACGCTTGATTTCCGCTGGGTGGAGCCTGCCGAGGCGCTGACAATCGATGTTCGGCCTGAGGCCATTCGGCATCGCTTGTTTGGGTCGTGAGGAATTTCCCCCTTACCGTGGCGGCTTGATCAGGGTCGCTCAATGAACAGGAAAAATATCCACTTCGGAATTTAATCCTTGACAGCGCGCGCTCGATGGGCTAGGAAGGCGCATCATCCAGAAATCTGAATAGCGGCGTCATCCTGGCGAAAGCCGGGACACCGCTTGTTGTCCCTGCATGCAGAGCCACAGCCGGCTTCGCATTCGCCGGACTGACGGCGGTGGGTGTGGTGTTCCCGGATGGCGGGGGAAAGGGAGGAAGCGGGATAGGCGCTTTGATGTTGATGGCGTTTCTTGCGTTTCTTGCGCTTCTTGCCCGGACTGCGCTTGTTGCTGCAAAGCGGGGCCCCGGCCTTCGCCGGGGTGACGTCAAGGGAGGAAATGGCGATGCCGAAGGGGGCGGTGAGCGGGCCTCAGCCCATGCCCCACATCTTCTTCCAGCTGTTCATGGCCTGCATCCAGGGGTTCTCGGCGGCGGGGCCCTGGCCCCAGATGTCCATGGGGGGCTTGGTGCCGAAGATCTTCTCGTAGGATTCGAGCGTCATCTTCCAGGCGTCGGCCATGGTGGCGAACTGCTTCGCATCGACGCCCTGGGTGGCGGGGCGTTCGGTGATCATCTGGCCGAGGTTCTCCCAGTAGTTCTGGGCGTTCTGGAGATGCATCATCCAGGCGTCGTTGACCGGGCCCGGCGGGATGACCTGGTGGCCGGCGCGCATGGCGAGGAACAGGAACTTGCGGTACTCCTCGATGACGCGCTGCGCCATCTCGGCATTCTGGCCCATCTGCTTCTGCATCATGTCCATCAGCGGAGCGAAGGCCTGCAGGCCATCGGCATTCATCAGGTTGAGCTTCAGCCAGAGCGGATCGAGGCGATAATCCATCATGGGTCCCTATACAGGTATCTGCACCACGGCGCGAAGCCCGCCTTTCGGACTATCCGCGAGATGC
>JAXMCT010000014.1:0-239175 GCA_046349235.1 Hyphomicrobiales bacterium | reverse complement strand
TGTCCGTCGTCAGATAATTTGAGACAATTGGGTGCGTGATCGAAGAGAGGATCTGGCACATCTGGTTTTGATGTTATGCGGCCTTGCCGCGATGTTGCAAGCGTCTGGTTTTGATGGTGTCGCGCTTGATCCTTTCTCGTTCCAGCAGGATGGTCTGTCCCCGTCCAAAGTAGACGTCGGCAGGCGTTAGATTACCGATGCTCTCGTGGTACCGGAGATGGTTGTAGTAGGCGACGAAGTCGCCGACCCTCTGCTCGAGATCGCCGGGTAGGTAGTAGTTTTCGAGCAGGATGCGGTTTTTGAGCGTCTGATGCCAGCGCTCGATCTTGCCCTGCGTCTGGGGATGAAGCGGTGCACCCCTGACATGGTCCATGCCCTTCTCTTCGAGCCAGTCTGCCAGGTCACCGGCGATGTAGGACGAGCCATTATCGCTCAACAGCCGTGGCCGGTGTGCGACCTTCATGCCGTCGAGGACTGAAGCTTCCAGCGCCATGGTCAGCGTGTCGGTCACATCGCTGGCCTTCATCGTGGTGCAGAGCTTCCAGGCCACGATGTAGCGGGAGAAGTCATCGAGTACTGTGGACAGGTAGAACCATCCCCAGCCGGTGACCTTCAGGTAGGTGAAGTCGGTCTGCCACAGCTGGTTGGGTGCCGTCGTCTTGTCCTTGAACTCGTCCGCAGCCTTCACAACGATGAATGCGGGGCTGGTGATGAGGTCATGGGCCTTGAGGATGCGGTAGGCTGAAGCCTCTGACACGAAGTACTTTTCCGTGTCCGTGAAGCGCACGGCCAGCTCCCGGGGCGACAGGTCGGGCTCGTCGAGGGCCAGGTCCTTGACCTTTTCCCGAACCTCGTCCGGAATGCGGTTCCAGACCTTCCTTGGCCGGGGGCTTCGGTCCTCCAGAGCCTCAAGTCCGCCGGTGAGGTAACGGTCATACCAGCGGTAGAAGGTCTGCCGGGGAACGCCGAGCTTCTCCAGCGTCCGCACTACCGGGAGGTGCGACTGCTCAACCAGCCGGATAATCTCCAGCTTCTCGGAGGCGGGGTATCTCATTCCTCGTCTCCCCCATCCGCGATCATGCTTTTTTTGAGCAGGCGGTTTTCCAGCGTGAGGTCGGCCACCAGGACCTTCATGTCCCGCACCTCGCGGCGAAGATCCTTGACCTCGCCGCTGGTCGCCGCCCGGGCCGTATCCCCCGCCAGGCGCTTCTTCCCGGCCTCCAGGAACTCCTTCGACCAGCTGTAATACAGGCTCTCGGCAATGCCCTCCCGCCGGCATAGCTCGGCAATGCTGTATTCGCCGCGGAGCCCTTCCAGCACGATACGGATCTTCTCCTCGGCCGAATGGTGCTTCCGGGTCGCCCGGCGTATGTCCTTCACAATCTGCTCGGGCGTCGCCCGCGTCTCGGATTTCTGTCTCATCTGCGCTTCTCCTATGAGCTACGATGAGCCAGAAATCCTCCCTTCCTCAAGTCATCCAATCTGTCTCAGAAGCGCTGATGCCGGACAGAATAGCCGGCGCCGCTGTCGCGTCGTGGGCAGGCTCGCCATTCTCGCACTGCTGCTGGCTGCCATCGTGCCGCCGGCGACGGCGTTCGCCAGGCCCGCCGAGAGCTACGCCGTCATCTACAAGAGCGTGACGGGAACGACCGCGAACCAGCTGATCGCCAGTCTCAACAAGCACCGCACCCAGGGCAGCTGGGCCTTCACCTACTGGAAGGTTACGCGCGTCGGTTGCCGCACCACCCTCACAATACGCCAGACCTTGCCGGTCTGGCAGGACAGCGGCAGGGCACCGGCCGTTCTGCGCCGCAAATGGAACGGCTTTCACGCCGCACTGCTGGCGCATGAGGCCCGGCACCTGCAGTTCGCGCGCAGCGCCGCAGCCGAGATCGACGCGATGGGTTGCTCCGCAGACCCTGTGAGAGTGCTGCGCAAGTGGATCGCCACCGAGCGCGCCTTCGACCGGCGCACCCAGCACGGCATCAAGACCGGCGCGACGCTCAGGTACGAATAGCGGACGTTTCATCCAGCCAGCCCGGCTGCACCTCGGGCAGCGGGATCGAGGCGATGAGGGTGCGCGTGAAGTCGGTGCGCGGACTGGCGAAGACATCGGCGGTGGCACCTTCCTCAACGATCTCGCCCCCCTTCATGATCACCACGCGCTCGCAGAGATAACGCACCACCGAAAGGTCGTGGCTGATGAAGGCCAGCGCCAGCCCCATCTCGGTGCGCAGGCCCTTCAGGAGGTCGAGCACCTGCGCCTGGGTGGAAACGTCGAGGCCGGAGACGATCTCGTCGGCCACCACGAAATCGGGCTTCAGCGCCACGGCCCGGGCAATGCCGACGCGCTGGCGCTGGCCGCCCGAAAGCTGATGCGGATAGCGGCGCATCGACGTCGACGGCAGGCCGACCCGGTCGAGGATGGCGGCAATGGATCTTTCGCCCGCATCCATCCCGTTGAGCCTCAGCGCGGTGCCGAGAATGTGGCCGATGGTGTGGCGCGGGTTGAGCGAGGATTGCGGGTCCTGGAAGATCATCTGCATGCGCCGGCGCAGCGGCTTCAACTCGGCGGGCGAAGCATGGGTGATGTCCTGACCATCGAACGTGAGCGTACCCTCGCTCGGCTCGTAGAGTCGCAGCAGGCAGCGGCCGAGCGATGTCTTGCCGGAGCCGGATTCGCCGACGAGGCCCACGGTCTCGCCCTTGGCCAGCGAGATCGAGACGTTGTTCAGGATGCGCAGCTTGCGGCGCTGGCCGATCAGCACCTGGTGGCCCATGTCGGGCACGTCGAGCGAGATGTTGCGGGCCTCGATCAGCATCACGCGCCGATCTCCCGCTTCAGTTCGGCGATGAGAGCTTCCGGCACCGGCTTCAGGGCCTGCTCCGGCTGGTCGTAGCGCGGGCTCGCGGCGAGCAGGGCACGGGTATAGGGACTTTGCGGGTTTGCGAGAATATCGGCCGTGCGGCCCTGCTCGAGCACCTTGCCGCCATAGAGCACCGTCATCGCGTCGGAAATCTGCGCCACGACGCCGAGGTCATGGGTGACGAAGAGCAGCGTGGTCCGGTGCTCGCGCTGCATGTCGCGGATCAGGCGCAGCACCTGCTTCTGCACCGTCACGTCGAGCGCGGTCGTCGGCTCGTCGGCGATGATCACATGCGGATTGAGCGAGAAGGCCTGGGCGATGAGCACGCGCTGGCGCATGCCGCCCGAAAGTTCGTGCGGATAGCGCTTCAGCACCCGCTCCGGGTCGCGGATGTGGACGTCGTTGAGCAGCGCCAGCGCCTTGTCGAAGGCCTGCCTGCGGTTCATCCCGGCGCGCCGGCGCAAGCCATCGGTCAACTGGTCGCCGATGCGGCGCGCGGGGTTGAGCGAGGTCAGCGGATCCTGCGGGATGAGCGCGATCCGGACGCCGAGCAGCTCGCGCAGCTTCGCCGGTGCCAGCGTGAGGAGATCGGTCCCCTCGAAGAAGATATTGCCCGCGGTGACCTTGATGCCCGCCGGCAGGATGCCGAGCACCGCCTTGGCGATGGTCGACTTGCCGGCCCCGCTCTCGCCCACCAGCGCCAACACCTCGCCGGCGTTCACGCTGAGCGAGACATCGCGCAGGATAGGGCTCGCGATGGTGCGTGCCGAAAGATTGCGAATGTCGATCACCGGGCTCATCGCTTCAGCATCGGATCGAGCCACTGGCGCAATCCGTCTCCCAGCTGGTTGAAGGCGAGCACGGTGAGGAACAGCGAGGCGAGCGGGAACACCAGCACCCACCACGCCTGGTAGATGATCTGGCGGCCTTCCGCGATCATGCCGCCCCAGGTGGGCGTGTCGGTCGCGACCGAGAGCCCGACGAAGGACAGGATGGCCTCGACGATGACGGCGATTCCCATCTCGAGCGACAGCAGCACCAGCACCACGGGCAGCACGTTGGGCAGCACCTCGCGCCACAGGATGGCGCCGCGGCCCATGCCGAGCGCCGAGGCGGCCTCGGCATATTCGAGGCGGGCCTGCTGCAGCGTCTCGGCGCGCACCACGCGGGCAAAGCGCGTCCAGTCGATGACGACGATGGCGACGATCACCGAAGTGAGTCCCGCCCCCAGCACGGCGACGAGCAGGATCGACAGCAGCACCGGCGGAAAGGCCATCCAGATGTCGACGAGGCGGCTCACCGCGGCATCGACCCAGCGGCGGTAATAGCCCGCCAGCAGACCGAGCGTGGTGCCGAGCAGGCAGGCGAGCGTTGCGGCGACGAAGGCCACGGTCAGCGCGATGCGCGTGCCGTAGATGAGGCGCGAGAGCACGTCGCGGCCGAGGCTGTCGGTGCCGAGCCAGTGGCCAGGCTCGACGCCGGGTGCGGCGGTCGCCGCCATCAGGTCCTGCTCCAGCGGATCGAACGGGGCGAGCAGCGGCGCGAAGATCGCGACGAGCACGAGGAACATGATGAAGCCGCCGCCAAGCCAGATGCGCAGGTCCCTAGGCATGGCGGAGCCTCGGGTTCAGCCACACGGTCAGGGCATCGACGAGCATGTTCACGGCGATGAAGATGATGCCGAAGGTGAGGACAAGGCCCTGGATCAGCGGCAGGTCGCGGTTGATCACCGCGTCGATCGCAAGGTTGCCGATGCCGGGATAGGAGAAGATGCGCTCGGTGATGACGGTGCCGCCGATCAGGAAGGTGAACTGCACGCCGGTCAGGGCGAGGGCCGGCACGGCGGCGTTGCGCAGCGCCTCCTGCAGCAGGATGCGCAGGCTGGACAGGCCCTTGATGCGGGCGAGCAGGATGTAGTCCTGCACCATCACGTCCATCATGGTGTTCTTCAGCACCCGGCCGATGACCGCGGCGAGCGGGAAGGCCAGCGCGCAGGCCGGCAGCAGCATGTGCTTCAGCACGTCCCACACGAAGCCGAACTTGCCCCGGAGCAGGCCCTCGAGCACGTAGAACTGGGAGGCGAGGCCGGCATCGATGGAGGGATCGCTGCGGCCCGAGATCGGCAGCAGCGGCACGATCACGCCGAGAACCAACACGAAGGTGAGGCCCCAGATGAAGTCGGGCACCGCCAGCATGACGCCGTTGAAATTGTCGATGGCGCGCTCCACCCAGGTGCCGCGCCAGGCGGTGGAGACGAGCGCGATGAAGCCACCCCAGACGACGGCCATGGTGAGCGCGAAGATGGCAAGTTCCAGCGTCGCCGGCAGGCGCTGGCCGATGATGGTCAGCACGTTCTGCTTCATCGAGATCGAGGTGCCGAGATTGCCGTGCAGCACCTGGCCGAACCAGATCCAGAACTGCTGCCAGATGGAAAGGTCGAGGCCGTAATGGGCGCGCAGCGCCGCGATGTCGGCATCAGACGCACCCGGTGCGATCATCATGGCGATGGGATCGCCCGGCACCACGCGCACCAGCACGAAGACCACCACCATCACGCCGATGAGCGTGACGAGGGCGGAAAGCGCGCGGGACAGGATGAGGCTGAGCGGCATTGGGGGTCACTCAAGCGACGAGGCCCGGCCGGAGCCGGGCCTCGCGCCAACTCGATGGCCGATCAGGCCGGGGACATTTCGGACGGCTCGGGCGAACCCGCGACGTTCGGCGTGACCTTCACCGACTTCTTGAACAGGATCGGCTGCTGGTACTGGATCAGCGGGATCACATAGGCGTTCTCGGCGATGTACTTGTCGACCGCCTTCCAGCCGTCGATGCGCTTCTTCTCGTCAGCCTCGCCCCACAGCGGGCCGATCATCGCGTCGAGATCGTCGGTGTTCCACACCGAGTGCGGGCTGGGGCCGAACATGGCAAAGCCCGTCGAGGTGGTCGGGTCGCCGATGGCGTTGCCCCAGTTGTAGAAGGCGGCGGGCGCAAGCTTGTCGGCGGCGCGGAGTTCGTAGTGCTTGGCGATCTCGTAGACCTCGATCTCGGCCTCGATGCCGACCTTGCGCCACATGCCGACGATGGCCTGCACCATCTCGTAGTCCTTGGGCTTAAGGCCGCGCGTCGTCTGGATGGTGAACTTCACCGGGTTGTCGGGGCCGAAGCCCGAGGCCTTGAGCAGCTCCTTGGCCTTTTCCGGATCGTAGGGCACCACGATCGAGGGATCGAAGGCCACGTATTCCGGCGCCTCCAGCGTGCTGATCGGCGTTGCGTAGCCGCGCAGCAGCTTGTCGACGATGGCCTTCTTGTCGATCGAGATGGCGGCCGCCATGCGCACGTTCTTGTCGAGCATCGGGCCTTCGTTGTTGAGGAAGATCATGCCGATGTCGGAGACCGGGGTGACGACGCCGGCAAGCCCGTCCTTGGCCTTGAGGCGGTCATATTCCTCGAAGGGCACGTCCACCGTCACGTCGGAGGAACCGGACTCGATCTCGGCGACGCGGCTCGTCGCATCCGGCACGAACTTGAACACCACGGTGTCGAAGGCCGGCTTGCCGCCCCAGTAGTCCGGGTTGGCCTTGAGGCGCACGAAGGCGTTGCGCTCGAACTGGTCGACCATGTAGGGGCCGGTGCCGATGGGCTTGGCTTCGAAACCTTCAGCCCCCACCTTCTCGTAGTAGGCCTTGGGCATCACGTAGCCGGTGAGGAAGGCCATCCACTTGAACAGGGTGGGCTCGAACTGCAGCACGTCGGCGGTGATCTTGTTGCCATCGACCTTGAAGTTGCCGATCTTCGACCAGATGAAGGCGATCGGGTTGCCGCCGTCCATCTTGCCGGCGCGCTCCAGCGACCAGACCACGTCCTCGGCGGTGAAGGGTGTGCCGTCATGCCACTTCACGCCGTCGCGCACCGTCATGTGCACCTGCTTCTTGTCATCCGACCAGCCCCACTCGGTGAGCAGGCCCGGCTGGAATTCGAGGTCGGGCTTCTGGCCGATGAACTGGTCGAACACCGAACGGTAGATGGCCTGGATGGTGGGGTTGACGGCGGAGACCCCGGTGGTCGGATCCCATGACGGCAGGTTCACGTTGTATGCGATGGTGACGGTGCTGCCCTCGGCATGCGCCGCGGTGACCATCAGACCCTGTCCCAGCAGCAGGCTGGCAAGGCCGCCCTGCAGCAGCTGGCGGCGTGAAACGTCGATCATGTCTTCCTCCCTGTTATGCCGTGCGTTCTCCACGCCGGATTGAACAGCATTTTGTGGACCACGGGGGGAAATATTCAAGTGCATTTTTTGGCCGGGAACCGTGATCGGCGGGACAGCCGTTGCAGTTTCATGATGCGCTGCACAAGAAATGCAATACTGCTTGATAAACAGGATGGGGGGCGTCAGTATTCAGCGCTCTTGGGCCCTGCGCGGCGTCGGTGCACAAGCGGCAAGTTATATGCAAATGAATGTAATATAGGGCGAGGCGAAAGATGGCCGAACGGTCATTTGCACGTGAGGTGGAGGACCTGCGGCTCGGCGAGGGCGAGGAATTCCGCGGCGAGGGCATTCTCGCCATCACCAAGGCGCTGCTGCAGTCGGGCGTGTCCTATGTCGGCGGCTACCAGGGCTCGCCGATCTCGCACCTGATGGACGTGCTGGCCGATGCCTCCGACTACATGGCCGAACTCGGCGTGCATTTCGAATCTTCCGCCTCCGAGGCCACCGCCGCCGCCATGCTGTCGGCCTCGGTCATGTATCCGATCCGCGGCGCCGTGACGTGGAAGTCGACCGCCGGCACCAACGTGGCGAGCGATGCGCTGTCCAACCTAGCCTCGGGCGGCGTCAACGGCGGCGCTGTCATCATCATCGGCGAGGATTACGGCGAGGGCTCCTCGATCATGCAGGAGCGCAGCCACGCCTATGCGATGAAGTCGCAGATCTGGCTCATGGACCCGCGCCCGGACCTGCCCACCATGGTCAACATGGTCGAGAAGGCCTTCGAGCTGTCGGAGGCCTCCAACACCCCCGTCATGGTCGAGGTGCGCATCCGCGGCTGCCACGTGCATGGCCGCTTCAAGACCAAGGACAACCGGAAGCCGGATTACACCCTGAAGCAGGCACTGGAGAACCCGGTGCGCGACGTCAACCGCATCGTCCTGCCGCCCGCCTCCTTCATCCACGAGAAGCTGAAGATCGAGAAGCGCTGGCCCGCCGCCGTGAACTTCATCCGCGAGCACCGGCTCAACGAACATTTCGGCCCCAAGGATGCAGACGTCGGCATCATCCTGCAGGGCGGCATGTACAATGGCGTGATCCGCGCCCTGCAGCAGCTCGGCCTGTCGGACGCCTATGGCAACACCCGCGTGCCGCTCTACGTGCTGAACGTCACCTATCCGCTGGTCGACGAGGAGGTGGTGTCGTTCTGCGCGGGGAAGTCCGCGATCGTCGTGGTGGAGGAGGGCCAGCCTGAATTCATCGAGCAGGCGCTGAACACCCTGCTGCGGCGGCGCGACATCAACACCCGCATCTCGGGGAAGGATGTCTTCCCGATGGCGGGTGAATACACCGCCACGGTGATGCAGAAGGGCCTGATGGGCTTCCTCGAGCAGCATGCGCCACGGCTGCTTGGCAACCGCCCGCCGCTGCCTGATGCCGCTCCAGTGCTCAACAGCAAGGAAGTCCAGGCGCTGGCCAGTGTTGTGCCGCCGCGCCCGCCCGGCTTCTGCACCGGCTGCCCCGAGCGCCCGATCTTCGCGGCGATGAAGCTGGTGGAACAGGAACTCGGCCAGCACCACGTCTCGGCCGACATCGGCTGCCACCTGTTCTCGATCCTGCCGCCCTTCAACATCGGCGCCACCACCATGGGCTACGGCCTCGGCCCCGCCGCCGCCTCGGCCTTCAACGTCAAGGCCGACAAGCGCGTCATCTCGGTGATGGGCGACGGCGGCTTCTGGCACAATGGCCTCGCCTCCTCGGTCGGCAACGCGGTGTTCAACAAGCATGACGGCGTCATGCTGATCGTCGACAACTATTACTCCTCCGCCACCGGCGGGCAGGACATACTGTCGTCGCGGGCCGAGAACAAGAAGCGCGCCACCAACAACTCCATTGTCGATGCGGTGAAGGGCGTCGGCGCCAGGTGGGTGCGCCAGATCGACCACACCTATGACGTGACGAAGATGCGCGACACGCTGCGCGAGGCGCTGACGACGGAGGAGACGGGCCCGAAGATCATCGTCGCCTCCTCGGAATGCATGCTCAACAAGCAGCGCCGGGTGAAGCCGCTGATCGACAAGGCGGAGCAGGGTGGTGCTCCGGTGGTGCGCCAGCGCTTCGGTGTCGACGAGGACATCTGCACCGGCGACCATGCCTGCATCCGGCTCTCCGGCTGCCCGTCGCTTTCGGTGAAACACATCGACGACCCGCTGCGCGATGACCCCGTGGCGGCGATCGACAACAGCTGTGTGGCCTGCGGCAACTGCGGCGAGGTGGCCGAGGCGGCGGTGCTCTGCCCGTCCTTCTACCGTGCCGACGTGTTGCGCAACGCGAGCGGGTGGGAGCGCTTCAAGGCCAAGCTCCGCACCTCCGTGATTTCCTTCCTGCAGCGGCGGCGAGAGTCGGGCCGCCATCTCTTCGCGCGGGCGGGCTGATGTTCGACGCCAACATTCAGCGTGACAAGCCGCTGTCGCTCGCCATCCTCGCCATGGGCGGGCAGGGCGGCGGCGTGCTCGCCGACTGGATCGTGGCGGTGGCCGAGGCCAATGGCTGGTATGCGCAGTCGACCTCGGTGCCCGGCGTCGCCCAGCGCACCGGGGCCACGCTCTACTACATCGAGATGCTGCCGCCGAAGGACGGCCACGCCCCCGTGCTGGCGCTGATGCCGACGCCGGGCGACGTCGACGTCGTGATCGCGGCGGAACTGATGGAGGCCGGCCGCTCCATCCTGCGCGGATTGGTGACGCCGGACCGCACCACGCTCATCACCTCCACGCACCGTGCCTATGCCGTGGCGGAAAAGGAGAAGCCGGGCGAATCCATCGCCGACCCGCAGGCGGTGAATGCCGCTGCCGGCATCGCCGCCCGCCGCGTCATCGCCTTCGACAAGGACGAGGCGGCACGCCTCTCCGGCACCGTCATCTCCGCTCCGCTGTTCGGCGCGCTGGCGGGTTCGGGCGCGCTCCCCTTCAGCCGCGAGAGCTTCGAGGCGGTGATCGGGCAGGGCGGCCGCGGCGTCGCGGCCTCGCTCAAGGGCTTTGCCGCGGGCTTTGAGCGGGCCACGGAGAACGCTCTTCCCGAAACGCGCATCGCCAGGCCGAAACCTGCAGACATCCCCGCCAGCCTCGGCGCGCCCGATCTCGACCAGCGGCTAGCGCGGGTGAAGGCCTTGCCGGAAAGCGCCCAGGTGGCCGCACTCGCCGGCCTCAAGCGCTGCATCGACTATCAAGACCTCACTTATGGCGACGAGTATCTTTCTCGCATCGAAGCCTTGAACGCACTCGACCGCCGGCATAGCGGCGCGAACCACGGCTTCGCCTTCACCGCGGCGGCGGCCAAGCACGTCGCCAATGCCATGGCCTATGACGACGTGATCGGCGTCGCCGATCTCAAGATCCGCTCCGCCCGCTTCGCCCGCATCGCCGGGGAGATGAAGGCCGGCGACGATCCCCTGCAACTCACCGAGTTCGTGCACCCGCGCGGCGAGGAGGTGGTGAGCCTGTTGCCCGCTGCCTGGGGCCGCAAGGTTTCCGCCAGCCCGGCATGGTCGGCGCGCATCGACCGCTGGGTGAATCGCGACCGCCGCATCCAGACCGCCACGGTCCGCGGCTTCCTGCAGTTCTACATGGCGGCCGGACTCCGGCGCTTCCGCCGCAAGCTGCTGCGGCATGAAAACGAGATGCGGCACATGGCGGCGTGGCTGGCACTGGCCACACGCACGCTCCCCATCAACTACGATCTCGCCCGCGCCGTCATCGCCACAAGGCGGCTCATCAAGGGCTATTCCGACACCCATGCGCGCGGCCTCTCGAAGTTCGACCGCGTGCTCTCCGCCGTGCCGCTCCTCGAAGCGCGCCCCGATGGCGGCGCCTGGCTCGACCGCCTCATCTCGGCAGCTTTGAAGGACGAGAACGGCGACGCGCTCGACGGCGCGCTGAAGACGGTGCGGGAACTCTAGTCCGGCTATTCCGCGTCCGACAGCCGGATGTTGCGGAGCACCTTCTGCAGGATCGCCACGAACTGCGAGAACTCCTCCTCGCCGATGCCGCGGAACATCTGCTCGTAGTGCTGGAACATGACGGGCCAGAAGGCGTCGAAGGCCTCGCGGCCGGCTGCCGTGATCTCCACCTCGCGCACGCGGAGGTCGCTGGCACGCGGGCGGCGGCCGACGAAGCCGCGGGCCTCCAGCGTGTCGAGGGTGCGGCTCATGGTCGACTGCTCGGTCACCGTGAGCGTCGAGAGCTCGTTGATGGTGAGGCCCGAGTTGATGCCGAGCACGGCGAGCGCCCGCATCTGCGGCGTGGTGAGGTCATACTTGCGCAATTCGCCCGCCAGATCGGCGTTCCACGTGGCGGCGATGCGATTGAGGAGATAAGGAACGAAATAATTGAGCCCGATCTCCGCGAGCGACGGCAGCGAGGTCTCTGCATCGGCCTCGCGATGCAGCACGCCGCTGAGGAAGGCGAGGTCGCGCGTCATGTGAGGCCCGAGGCGAGCAGGAAGCCGGAGCCGCCGCCGAGGCCCGGGCCCGGATGGGTGGAGGCGCCGATCTGCCACAGCCGCTTCACCGGCGTCTCGTGGTTCTTCGTGCCGCGCAAGGGCCGCCACAGGAAGAACTGGTCGATGGTGCAGGCGCCGCCGTAAGGGTCGCCGCCGACGAGGTTGACGTTCATCGCCTCGAGGTCGGCGGGCGAATAGCAGCGCCGCGCCAGCACGAGCGACTTGAAGTCCGGAATGTGGCGGCTGAGGATCGCCTCGATGCGGTCGGCATAGGCCTCGCGCACGGCTTCCGTCCAGCGGCCATCGGCGGGCACCGTGATCTCGCCTGCCGCATCGCCCTTGATGTGGCGCGGCGCCTCGGGAAGCTGCAGCCACAGGATGGCCTTGCCCTCGGGCGCGCGCGAGGCATCGAAGCTCGTCGGCTGGCCGAGGCAGATGGTGGGCTCCACCGGCAGCATGCCGCGTTCGGCCTCGTTCACCGCCTTCGACACGCCGTCGAGCCCGGGCGTGAGATGCAGCAGTGCCACCTTGCCGAGCTCGGGGTCCTTCCACTGCGGCGCCGATTTCAGCGCGTAGTGGATCTGCATGTTGCCCTTGCCATAAACGAAGCCCCGGGCCTCGCCACGCATCGCCTCGGCGCCGGGCCAGTTCTTCAGCAACCGGCCATAGAGCTGGTTCGGCGTCACCGAGCAGATGACGCCTTCGGCCGCGGCGATGCGCTCGCCCGAGCCCAGCACCACGCCGGTGGCGCGGCCGGCGTCATCCACCGTCACCTCGGCGACGTCCGCATTGGTGCGGATCTCGCCGCCATGGTCGCGGATCAGCCGCTCGAAGGCGGCGATGATGTTCTGCGCCCCGCCCTTGACGATGGGCGCACCGGCGGCTTCCAGCGCGAAAGCGATGACCTTGGCCATCTGGCCGGAATAGGTGCTCTCTGGGCCGAGCCCGCAATGCAGCACCCAGGGCGCCATGAGGGCATGGAACTCCGTCGAGCGGTAATAGGGCTGCAGCCAGTGCCGCGCCGAGACCAGCGCCTCGCCGAAGAAGGCGGAGAGCGCCAGCGGCCCGCGCTTCCAGGCCTCCTTCGCCACCAGCTTCGCCATGTCCCACGACCACAGCTTTCCGCCGAGCAGCGCGAACAGGAAGGGCGCATTGGCGCCGAGCTTCTCCATGTCGGCGGCATATTGCGCACCATCGCCCTCGGCCAGCGCTTCGAAGGCGGCGATGTTTTTGGCGCGGTCGCGGGTGAGCACGAGATGCGAGCCGTCGGGGCGCAGCACGCCCGTGGGAATTTCGGGATGCGCGAAGGACAGCCCTCTCGCCTCCAGTTCCTTGCCGAGCGCGGCATAGGCGGGCGACAGCAGGAAGAGCACGAAGGTGGTGGCCATCACGTCATGGGTGAAGCCCGGCACCGTCGCCTCTTCCGTGCGCATACAGCCGCCGATGACGGCGTTGCGCTCCAGCACCAGCACCTTGCGGCCCTTGAGCGCCAGGAGGGACGCGGCGACGAGCGCGTTGATGCCGCTGCCGGCGATCACGTAGTCGGCCATGCCGCGTTCCTTCCTGCTGCGTCTCGCTTACTTGGCGACCAGTGCCAGCACGCGCAGCGGGCTGCCCGTGCCGTGCTTGATCTTGAGCGGTGCTGCGATGATGACCGCACCCTTCGGCGGCAGCTTGTCGAGGTTGCACAGCGAGGCGAGGCCGTAGCGGTTGTTCTTGTGCATCAGGTTATGCGCCGGGAAGGGCGGCGTCATGCCACCGGCCGAGCCCGCGTCGGTGCCCACCGTCTCGGAACCCCAGCCGGTGATGCCCTTGTCGATCAGGTACTGGATCGCCTCCGCCGTCGGGCCCGGCGAGTGCGGCCCGTTCTCGTCGGCATTGAGGAAGTCCTTCTCGTTGCCATTGCGCTTGTACCAGTCGGTGCGCATCACCACCCACGAGCCCTTCTCGATCTGGCCGTGCTTGGCCTCCCACGCCTTGATGTGGTCGACGGTGAGCAGGAAGTCCGGGTTCTTCGCCACCTCGGCGCTGCAGTCGATGACGTTGACGGGGCCGACGAAGTTCTGCGCCGGAATGGTGTCGGTGGCGCCGTCCGGATAGTCCTTGCCGGTGATCCAGTGCTGCGGCGCGTCGAAATGCGTGCCCGAATGCTCGCCGAGCTTCAGCCAGTTCCACGCCCAGAACGGACCCTTGTCGTCATAATGCGAGATGGTGTGGATCTCGACCTGCGGCGTGTTGAGGCCGATCTGCGGCGGCAGCTTGATCAGCGGCGTCTCGGGCCCGAGCACGGCGGTGAGATCGACGACCTCGACGCGGCCCGAGAGCAGGGCGGAGGCAAGTTCGGTAACGGCGTTCGACATGACGTTTCCTCGTTGGTTGGATGGCGAAAGCGTATTTCATTCCCATGAAAACGCAAGCATCCGGAACAGCGGAAATGCAGGCGTTTTCGCAGGTGCAGCAATAGTTCCTATGCGCCCGCAAGCATCTTGCCGAGCAGGTAGCCGGAGCCCGCACCGGTTCCAGCGCCCGGCCACGTGGCGGCCCCGCACATGTAGAGCCGGCCCATCGGCATCCTGTAGCGCGAATAGCCGGCGACGGGGCGGAACAGGAAGTTCTGGTCGAGCTGGTGGCTGCCGGAAAGATTGTCGCCGCCGACGAGGCAGGGGTTCTCGTACTCGAGATCGTCGGGCGAGAACACCGCGCGCGCCAGGATCCTGTCGCGCGTGCCGGGTGCGTAGGTCTCGATAATGGAGACAACGCGGTCGGCATAGGCGTCCTTGATGGCGTGCCACTGCGTGCCGCCGATTGTTCCCGCGGCATCGGCCTTCACATGCTTCGGCAGAACCCGCACCTGGACCCACAGGATGTGCTTGCCGTCCGGCGCACGCGATGGATCGACCGCCGTCGGCTGGCCCACTACCAGCACCGGCGCCTCGGGCAGCAGCCCGTCCATCGCCTGGCCATAGGCGCGGTTCATGTAGGCGAAGTCGGGCGCGATGTGGACATAGGCGAAATCCGAGAGCTCGCCGCCCGCCGCCCATTGCGGCAGCCCGTCCATCGCGAGGTGGATCATCATGGTACCGGGTCCGGGGCGGAAGGCGCGGAACTTCTCGTCCGCCGCCGGGTTGCCCGAACCGCCCGGCAGCAGCTTGCCGAACAGCAGGCGCGGCGTGACATTGGCGATCACCGCGCGGCGCGCCGTGATGCTGCGCCCGTCAGCGAGGCGGATGCCGCTGGCGCTGCCGGCGGAATGGATGACCTCGGCCACCGGCGCATCGAGGTGAACCTCGCCGCCCAGCTCCTTCAGGTAGCCCGTCAGCGCCTTGATCATGGTGTCCGCACCGCCCTGGCCGATCACCATGCCGAAGGCCTGGTCGGCCATGGATTCGAGATAGGGGAAAAGTGCTCCGCCCGAGACGTCCGGCGGGAAGTCGAGATGCATGCCCCAGGCGGCGAGCGTCGCCTTCACCTTGTCGTCCTGGAAATGCGCATCGGCCCATGTCCGCGTCGGCATGGTGAGGAAGCGCAGCATGTCGAGCGTCCAGGCCGTGCCGTTCTGCCGCCATGCCTTCCAGATCAGCTTTGCCGTCGCCCAGGACGGCATGACATTGCCGAGCAGGCCGAAGATGTGCGGCGCATCCTTGCCGAAGCGCTGCATCATCGCGTCCCAGGCCTCGGCATCGGCGGGGTTCAGCGCATTGAGCCGCGCCATGGTGAGGGCAGGGTCCTTCGACACGCCGAACCACGTGCGATCGGGGAACACCGAGGCGAAGCAGTGGGCGGCCGGCGCGAAGCCGAGGCCGTGCCGGCCCAGCCCCTCGCCATGCTCGCGCAGGAAGGGCGAGCCCGCGAACATCGAGAGGTTCATCGCCGCGAGGTCGTGCCGGAAGCCAGGCAGCGTCACCTCGCGCGTCTTGACGGCACCACCGGCCTCCCCCTTGGCCTCGAACACGCCCACACTCCAGCCGCGCTTGGCGAGGTGCACCGCGGCCGCCAGGCCATTGTGGCCCGCGCCGATGATGACCGCGTCGAATGTTGTGCCCGTCATGCACGTGAACTCCCCTGCTGCAGGTCAGCTTCACCCACTCGACATGCGCGGTCAACGCCCGGAAAGCGGATGGATGACGCGTCCGGGGCCACATGATAGCCTTCACCGGTCTTCACTTCAGGATCGTTCCATGGCCGTCAGCTTCACCACCGACCGCATGCTCCGCTTCGGCGACTGCGACATCTCGGGCACCGCCTATTATCCGTCCTATCTCAACCTGCTCAACGGCGTGGTCGAGGAGTTCTGGACCTGGATCGGCTATCCCTGGCACGAGATCATCTGGAAGGAACGCTGGGGCACGCCGACGGTGCATCTCACCTGCAATTTCTCCAAGCCGTCCTTCTTCGGCGACAAGCTCACCTTCCGCGTCACCGTCACCAAGGTGGGGCGCTCCTCGGTGGCGCTCGACCACGAGATCTGGTGCGGCGACGAGCTGCGCTGGACGGTGAACCAGGTGCTGGCCGCAAGCTGGCTCGACAAGCACACCTCGATGACCTGGCCCGACGACGTGCGCGCCAAGCTGACGAGCTTCCTGCCCAAGGATGAAGGTGTGAACCCGCATCAGCCCGTGCAGCGCGGATAGCTGCGCTCGAGCTTGCAATCAGCCTCGCTGACAGGCTGTCCTTCACCAGCCATGCAACTTGCGTGTGCCCGAGGCTGCAGCGACGGCGTTCGGTCGATGCGTGTTGGTGCCGAGGTCACTGCGTGCTAGCGTGGCACGCAGTTGGAGTGCAGTGTCGTCATGATCGGAATTGTCTCGCGTCGTGATCTGCTGAGAAGCGGCACATCGGCAGCCTCGCTGGTTATCCTTGCTGCGCCGTTCGCTGCGCCGGCACTTGCCTCCGCATCGCCGTCGCTGGATGAGTTCATCGCCGTATCGCAGAAGGTGACCGGGCAATCCTCGCTCGATGCCGGCATGGGCAAGAACATCCTCGCGGCATTCCTCTCGGCCGGGCAGGGCGGGGACATTGCCGCACTCATCGCGGATCCTGCCCCCGAGCTCAGCCAGACGAAGATCGCCAGCGCCATCGTCGCGGCCTGGTACAGCGGCCTGTCGCCGCTGCCCGGCGCGCGCGAGGTGACGGGGTTCAACGAAGCGCTGGTCTGGAACGCCCTGACCTACACCAAGCCCTGGGGATCCTGTGGCGGTGAGACGGGATACTGGAGCGAACTACCGGCCGGCGAGGAGCCCTGAGTCTCATGAGCGACACATTGACGACGGACGTCGCCATCATTGGCTCGGGTGTCGCAGGTGCGTTGATCGCCGCACATCTCGCGGAGCGCGGCTTCAAGGTGACCATCCTCGAGGCCGGAGACGTGGTGGACCGGCCGACGGCGGTCGACCGCTACTGGTCTGCCGCGATCAAGGTGCCGGAGTGTCCTTATCCGCCGGTGCCGCAGGCGATGCATCCGGTCTCGGACAATCTCGATTTCTGGTATCAGCAGACAGGTCCCGACAAGTTTGCGAGCACCTATGTCAAGACCGTCGGGGGAACCACGTGGCATTGGCTGGGCACGGCGCTGAGACTGGTGCCTGCCGATTTCGAGTTGCACAGGCGCTTCGGCCAGGGCGAGGACTGGCCGATCGATTATGCCGCGCTCTCGCCCTATTACGACAAGGCAGAGACGGAGCTTGGCGTCTCGGGCGACGGGACGTCGGACTTCGGTTCGCCCCGCTCGGCCGACTACCCGATGCCGGCGATTCCGCAGACCTACCTGGACAAGGCCTTCGCATCGGCGCTTCAGGGATCGATCTATGACGTGCGCTCCACGCCCCAGGCGCGGAACTCGAAGGATCAGCCGGACCGCCCCGCCTGCTGCGGCAACGCGAGCTGCATCCCGGTCTGTCCGGTCCAGGCGAAATACGACGCCACGGTGCATGTCGCCCGTGCCACCAAGGCCGGCGCCGTTCTGCTCAACAAGTGCAACGTGGTGGCCCTCGAAGCCGGCGACGACAACAAGATCACCGCAGCCAGGTTCATCCGCTGGGATGGCAGCACGGGGTCGCTTCAGGCGCGCCAGTTCGTGCTGGCGGCGCATGCGATCGAAAGCCCGAGGCTGCTCCTCAACTCGGCAAGCGAGCGCCGGCCGAACGGCGTGGCGAACAGCTCCGACCAGGTTGGCCGCAACCTGATGGACCATCCGACGCAGCTCTCCTGGGCGCTTGCCGTGAAGCCGGTCTATCCCTACCGCGGCCCGCTCTCCACCTCCGGCATCGAGAACCTGCGCGACGGCGACTTCCGGCGCACGCGCGGCGCCTTCCGCATCGAGATCGGCAATGACGGATGGTCATGGCCGACCGGAGCGCCGATCGCGACGGCAGCCGACCTCGCCAACCAGGGGCTGCGCGGCAAGGAACTCGATCAGGCCCTGCGCCAGCAGACGTCGCGCCATGTGCGCCTTGCCTCGCTCGTCGAGCAACTGCCCGACGCCGGCAACCGCGTGACGCTCGACACCGCCAAGCGCGACGTCTACGGGGTGCCGCTCCCGCGTCTCTCCTATCGCATCGACGGCTATGTCCAGGCGGGTCTCGCGGCGGCCCGCACCGCGCATGAGGAGATCTTCACGCGGCTGGGCGTGAGCGAGATGCACCACAGCACGCAGGTGCAGGGCGCCGGGCACATCATCGGAACGCTGCGCATGGGCTCCGATGCGAAGACCTCCGTGGTCGATGGCGACCTGCGCAGCCACGACCATCCCAATCTCTTCGTCTCCGGCTCGGCAGTGTTCCCGACTTCGGCGACGGCCAATCCGACGCTCACAATCGCGGCTCTGGCGCTGCGGCTCGCCGACACGCTGGCCGCGTCCGCGCAGCAGTAGCTATCCGCATCCCGGGCATCCAAGCAGCCGCATCATCACCGAACGGCTCACTCCGGGTAATCTTCATCCGGGCCGTCGGCCGGCTGGTGGAACAGGATGAACATCAGCACATTGCCGGGCTCGGTGCTGGCATCGCTGCGGATGGCGCCGACGTCGCCGTCGACCGCACTCGCATATTCCGCCACCACCTCGCCGAAGGCATTGCGTTGCACGATGACCGTCTGGCCTGCGGTGACCTTGTCGTTCAGCTTCACCAGGTGTTCGATGAAGCCGCCCGCGGTCGCGATGACGGGGAAGGCCGCGTTTCCGATGAACATGTTCGAATCCGCGGCCGTGCGGCCGATCGAACCACTGATCACGCCATGGTGCTTCAGCACGTTCAGGGTTCCCTCGACGAAGACCGCGATGAGCGCCGGGTCGAGGACGCGGGCTGCACCCACTTCGGCACAGATGCTGGGTATGCCGGCGTCGGTGAAGGCATTGTGCAGCACACCGGGATAGGCCGGCGAATCCCACACCAGGCGCACCGGATAGAGGTCGACCAGCGTCTTCACCTCCGCCAGCGCGCGGTTGCCGATGATGAAATCGCTGCATGCGAGCCCGGTCGTGCCGGTGTGGAAGTCGATGGCTACATCGGAGTTCGGCTTGAGCAACCGGTTGAACAGCAGGCCCGCATGGCGGCTCGATGCGGTGGCGCCAGACTCGTTGCCGGGCCATTCGCGGTTCATGTCCACGAGGTCGATGCCGCGCCCCTGGTTGGGCCAGCGCCGCTGCATGCCTTCGATGGCCGGCCGCGCAATGTCGAATACGGCCATCACGCTGCCGGCCATGGCTGAAGGGTCGAGCCTGTCCATCACCATCTGCACGGTGCGGATCGAACTCATCTCGTCGCCGTGAACGCCGCTGGTCAAGGTCACGCGCTTGCCGGCAGCCGTTCCCTTCGCCACCATCACCGAGACGTGCCATGGCTGACCGGTCGTTCCCTCGACGCCACGGAAATAGAGAATGTGCTTTCGCCCCGGCTCAAGATCGGCGATGTCGAGGGCGCTGACCACCTTCTTCCCGTCGACCACGTCGCCGGTATGGACCGTTCCGCCGGATGGGCCCGCCGAAGCGTCCGCGGTGACTGCGGCTGCCACGGCAACGGGCGAAACGATGAAGCTGCGTCGGTCGAGAAGGAGGCGGGAATCGATCGGCATCTTCGATGGCTCCTCGCGGTGCGTGACCCTCGCTCCACTTGAGCACTCGTTGGGACCATCTTCAAGAAGCTGCCGCAGCAACTTGCCCGCGTGCGAGGTCGCAGCCGCTGCGACGAACCGGCATGAGCCTCGAACAGTCTACGCCACCGGCACCACGGCGGTCGCCTCGATCTCCACCTTGGCGCGGTCCTCGACGAGGGCCACCACCTGCACCAGCGCCATGGCGGGGAAGTGCTTGCCGATGATCTCGCGGTAGACGCGGCCGAGCTCCTTCAGCCGTGCCAGATATTCCCGCTTGTCGGTGACGTACCAGGTGAGGCGCACGATGTGCTCCGGCCCGGCACCTCCTTCCGCCAGCACGGCCACGATGTTGCGCAGCGTCTGCGCCACCTGGTCGATGAAGTCGTCCGACTCGAACTGCTGCTCGGCGTTCCAGCCGATGAGCCCGCCGCAGAAGATCATCCGGCCCGACGCCGCAACGCCATTGGCGTAGCCCAGGGCGGGCTTCCAGGAGCGCGGGTGAAGGAACTGATGGGGGGATGTGGTCATGGCATCTTCCGCGGCGGTGTTTCAGGATCAGGCGTTGGCGCTTTCCGGCAGGAAGTCGACCTCGTGTTCGGCCGAGGCCTTGAGCACCGCCGGAATGTCGCTCATGTTGTGCAGCGTCTTGAACAGCGCCTCCAGCTTGCCGGCGGGAGACACCCAGAACAGCGCGCGGGCTGGCTTGTCGGACTTGTTGAAATAGCCATGCGGCACGCCGCGCGGCATGCGCACGAGATCGCCCGCCCTGGCCGTGTGCCACTGTCCATCGAGCTTCAGTTCGAGCTGTCCTTCCTGCACCAGGATGAACTCATCCTGCGTCGGGTGGACGTGCACCGGCACGAACTGGCCGGGGTCCGAATTGGTTTCGAAAGCGAAGGTGGAGTCGCAGCTGGCCTTGGGAAAGTAGCGCTGGCCGAGGATGTTCCATTCGACACCGTCGAAGCCGGCTCCGTCGCGGGTGATGCCGCCCTTGAGATCGCTCATGCACGTTTCCTCCTCTGTTATCCGTTCAGCCTAGCACGGCGCGGGCAATGATCACGCGCTGCACGTCGCTTGCACCCTCATAGATCCGCAGCGCCCGGATCTCGCGATACAGCCGCTCGACGACCGAGCCACTCCGCACGCCGTCGCCGCCATGCAGCTGCACCGCCATGTCGATGACGCGTTGTGCGGCCTCCGTGGCGTTGAGCTTGGCCATCGAGGCCTCGCGGGTGATGCGCGGCTGGCCCATGTCCTTGGTCCATGCAGCGCGATAGACGAGCAGCGCCGCGGCGTCGATGTCGAGCGCCATGTCGGCGATATGGCCCTGCACCATCTGCAGGTCGGCCAGCGGCGCCCCGCCAACCTTGCGCATCTTCACGCGCGCCAGCGTCTCGTCCAGCGCGCGCCGCGCGAAGCCCAGCGCCGCGGCGCCGACGGTGGAGCGGAACACGTCGAGCACCGACATGGCGATCTTGAAGCCATCGCCGGGCTTGCCGATCAGCGCGCCCTCGGGAATCTCGACATTGTCGAAGCGCAGCAGGGCGAGGGGATGCGGCGCCATCACGTCGATCCGCTCGGCTACCTTCAGTCCCTTGCTGTCGGCGGGAACGAGGAAGGCGGAGAGCCCCTTGGCCCCCGGCGCCTCGCCGGTGCGGGCGAAGACGACATAGACATTGGCGATGCCGCCGTTGGAGATGTAGGTCTTCTCGCCATTGAGCACGAAGCCGCCCTGCACGCGGGTCGCCGTCATCTTCGCCGCCGCTGCATCGGAACCCGCTTCCGGCTCGGTAATGGCGAAGCCGGCAATCGCCTCGCCCTTGCGCGTGCGGGCGAGCCACTGCTTCTGCTCCGGCGTGCCGAACAGCGTGACAGCCCCCATGCCGAGGCCCTGCATGGCGAAGCAGAACTCGGCGAGGCCATCATACTGCGCAATTGTCTCGCGGATCAGGCAGAGCGTGCGCACGTCGAGCTTCTCGCCATCGTCCGCACCCGTGTATCTGAGCCAGCCGGAGGCCCCGAGCTTCGCCACGTGCGAACGGCAGGCGGCATCGACGTCGGCGTGGTGGCCGGTGAGGTTCTCCTTGCACCAGCCGTGCAGTTCCACGGCCAGTTCGCGGTGGCGCGGTTCGAAGAAGGGCCAGTCGAGGTAGCTCGTGTCTGCCATGTCAGTTCCCCTCGAACACCGGTTTCTGCTTGGCCACGAAGGCGCGGTAGGCGCGCTCGAAATCCTTGGTCTGCATGCAGATCGCCTGGGCCTGTGCCTCGGCCTCGATCGCCTGCTCGAGCCCCATGTTCCATTCCTGGTTCAGCTGCGTCTTGGTCATGCCATGGGCGAAGGTCGGGCCCGCGGCGATGGCGCGCGCCAGCGTCATCGCTTCCGTCTCGAGCGAACCTGCATCGTGCAGCGCGTTCCAGAAGCCCCAGCGCTCGCCCTCCGCTGCCGTCATGACGCGGCCGGTGTAGAGCAGTTCCGCGGCGCGGCCCTGGCCGATGATGCGCGGCAGCATCGCGCAGGCGCCCATGTCGCAGCCCGCGAGCCCGACGCGGGTGAACAGGAAGGCGGCCTTCGCTTCCGGAGTTGCCAGCCGCAGGTCGGACGCCATGGCGACGATGGCGCCGGCGCCGACGCAGACGCCATCCACCGCCGCGATGATCGGCCTGCCGCAGGCGATCATCGCCTTGACGAGATCGCCGGTCATCCGGGTGAAGGCCAGCAGGCCCTTCATGTCGAGGCCGACCAGCGGCCCGATGATGTCGTGCACGTCGCCGCCCGAGCAGAAATTGCCGCCGTTCGAGGCGAAGACCACGACGTCCACATCGGTTGCATAGGCCAGGTTGCGGAAGGTGTCGCGCAGCTCGGCATAACTCTCGAAGGTCAGCGGGTTCTTGCGGTCGGGCCGGTTGAGCCGGATGGTGGCGACGCGTTCGCGCACCTCCCACAGGAAATGCTGCGGCTTCAATGCGGCAAGCGACGTCATGCCTTGTCTCCCTTGCTCATGCGCTTCAGCAGCGCGGTGACCTGCTCGACGTCGGCATCGCTCAGGTCCGAGAATAGCGTGTTCACCTCGCGCTCGTGATCTGCCGCGAGGCGTTCGAACTGGCGCAGGCCCTCGGGCGTCAGCGCCACGTAGACGGTGCGCCGGTCGGTCTCGGAAGCCGTGCGCCGCACCAGCCCGTCCTTCTCGAGGCGGTCGACGACGGCGGTGGCGTTGCCGTTGGAGACGAGCAGCATGCGGCTCAGTTCCGACATGGTGGCGCCGTCGCGGCGGCGATACAGCGCCGCCATCACGTCGAAGCGCGGCAGCGTGGTGCCGTGCGCGACGCGGAGATATTCGCGCAACTGGCTCTCGGCGGCGCGGGCCACACCCAGCAGCCTGATCCACATCTTCAGGCGGCGCTTCGACAGCGGATCGATGTCGGGTGCGTTCATGCGCGGATCGCCTCGGCGGTCTTGGCGCGCAAGCGGAAGGCCTGGTCGCGGCCACGCAGGTAGGGGAGCGGCCAGTCGCTGGCCGCGTCGCCCATCTGCACCGCGGCATGCAGCGTCCAGTAGGGATCGGCGAGATGCGGGCGGGCGAGACACACGAGGTCGGCGCGGCCCGCGAGCAGGATCGAGTTCACCTGGTCGGCATCGGTGATGTTGCCCACCGCCATGGTGGCGATTTCCGCCTCGTTGCGGATGCGGTCGCTGAACGGCGTCTGGAACATGCGGCCATAGACGGGCTTCGCCTCGAGGGTCGTCTGCCCGGCAGAAACGTCGATGATGTCGGCGCCGGCCGCGTGGAACATCCTGGCGACCTCGACCGCGTCTTCCGGCGTGATGCCGTCCGCTCCCACCCAGTCGGTCGCCGATATGCGCACCGCCATGGGCTTGTCCTCGCCCCAGGCCTTGCGCATGGCGCGGAACACCTCGAGCGGCCAGCGCATGCGGTTCTCGAGGCTGCCGCCATAGTCGTCCGTGCGCTGGTTGGAGGTGGGCGAGATGAAGCTCGAGACCAGGTAGCCGTGCGCGGCGTGGAGTTCCACCATGTCGAAGCCGGCGCGCTTCGCCATCGCCGTGGCGGCAACAAATTCCGCCGTCACCTTCTCCATGTCGGCGCGCGTCATCTCGCGCGGCGGCTTGTGCTTCGGCGACCACGCGATGGCCGAGGGGCCGATGGTCTCCCACCCACCCTTGGCGAGCGGCATCTCGTCATCCTCCCACGGCACCTGCACCGAGCCCTTGCGCCCGGCATGGCCGATCTGGCAGCAGATCTTCGCCGTGGTCTCGGCATGGACGAAATCGACGAGGCGCTTCCACTGCGCTTCCTGCTCCTTCGCATAGAGGCCGGGGCAGCCCGGCGTGATGCGGCCTTCCGGCGAGACGCAGGCCATCTCGGTATAGACCAGTGCAGCACCACCCTTGGCGCGCTCGGCATAATGCACGAAGTGCCAGTCAGTCGGGCAGCCGTCCACCGCCTTGTACTGCGCCATGGGCGAGACGACGATGCGGTTCTTGAGGTCCATGTCGCGCAGCCTGAAGGGCGCGAACATCGGCGCGCGGCCTGGCGTGCCGCCGGCCTGCTGCTGGAACCAGTCCTCGGCATTGCGCAGCCATTCGGGGTCGCGCAGGCGCAGGTTTTCGTGGCTGATGCGCTGGCTGCGGGTGAGCAGCGAATAGGCGAACTGCAGCGGCGGCAGGTCGAGGTAGCGCTCCACCTGCTCGAACCATTCGAGGCTGTTGCGCGCCGCGGACTGCAGCCGCAAAACCTCGACGCGGCGCTCCTCCTGGTAGCGCTGGAAGGCCTGTTCCATGGTGGGTTCGGAGTGCAGGTACTCGGCCAGCGCGATGGCGCTGTCGAAGGCCAGCCGCGAGCCGGAGCCGATGGAGAAATGCCCGGTCGCCGCGGCGTCGCCCATCAGCACGATGTTGTCGTGGTACCAGCGCTCGCAGATGACCCGCGGGAACTGCATCCACACCGCGGAGCCCCTCAGGTGCGCCGCGTTCGACATCAGTGCGTGGCCGCCGAGGTGCGCCGCGAAGATCCTCTCGCAGGTGGCGATGGTCTCTTCCTTCGACATGTGCTCGAAGCCCCAGCGGTTCCACGTCTCGGGCAGGCACTCGACGATGAAAGTCGCGGTATCGGCATCGAACTGGTAGACATGCGCCCACACCCAGCCGTGCGCGGTGTTCTCGAAGATGAAGGTGAAGGCGTCGTCGAATTTCTGGTGCGTGCCGAGCCAGATGAACTTGCACAGCCGCATGTCGATGTCGGGCTTGAAGACCTCGGCGAACTCCTTGCGCACCACCGAATTGATGCCGTCGCAGGCGACCACCAGGTCATAGTCCTTCGCGTAATCCTCCGCCGACTTGAACTCGGTCTGGAACTTGAGGTCGACGCCCAGCTCGCGCGCCCGCTCCTGCAGCAGGATCAGCATCTGCCTCCGCCCGATGCCGGCGAAGCCGTGGCCGCCCGATACCGTGCGCTGGCCGTTGTGCACCACCGCGATGTCATCCCAGTAGGCGAAATGGCTGCGGATCGCCTCGGTGCTCTTGGGGTCGTTCTTCTGCATGCGCGACAACGCGTCGTCGGAGAGCACCACGCCCCAGCCGAAGGTGTCGTTGGCGCGGTTGCGCTCCAGCACCGTCACCTCGTGGCCCGGATTTCGCAGCTTCATCGAGATCGCGAAATAGAGGCCGGCAGGGCCGCCGCCGAGACAGAGGATGCGCATGCGAAAGACTCCCGGGCTGCAGGATGGGTCAAGGCTGGCATGGCCCCGAAACCATTTCAAGTTCAAAATATTCGAACTTGAAATTTCTTCGCGCCCGGGCATCATGCGGCGATGGATGACCTGCTGATCGATCGCCAGGACGGCTGGCTGCGGCTGACCATCAACCGCCCCTCCGCCCGCAATGCGCTGAACACCCATCTCCTGTCCCATCTGGCCGCCGCGCTGATGGGTGCGGCAGCGAATGCCAGCTGCCGGGCCGTGCTGCTGTGCGGGGCGGAGGGCAATTTCGCCGCCGGGGCGGACATCGGCGAGATCGCGGAGAAGACCCAGGCCGAGGGTGCCACCGACCCGCGCAAGGGCTACTGGCAGACCATCCGCGACTTCCGCAAGCCGCTGGTCGCGGCGGTGGACGGCTTCGCGCTGGGCGGCGGCTTCGAGCTTGCCCTCATGGCGGATCTCATCATCGCCGGCGAGACGGCGCGTTTCGGTCTGCCGGAAACCAGCCTCGGCCTCATCCCCGGTGCCGGCGGCGGCCAGCGCCTGCTGTCGCTCGTCGGCCGGGCGCGGGCGAGCCGCATGGTGCTGACCGGCGAAATCATCGACGCTGCCACGGCGGAAGCCTGGGGCATCGCCGCGTGGCGCTGCGAAGGCTCGGCGATCCCGGAGGGTGAGAAGATGGCGGCAAAGCTCGCCGCCCGCGCACCGCTGGCGCTGCAGGCGGCGAAGCGCGCGCTGGTGGCGGGCGACGACAATCCCGCCGCCCTCACGCTGGAGCGCAGCCTGTTCGAGAAGCTGCTCGACAGCGCCGACAAGACGGAAGGCATCGCCGCCTTCCGCGACAAGCGGAAGCCGGAGTTCAAGGGCAAATGACCACGCCGGTGATCGCCGTGCTGGGCCTCGGCACCATGGGCCTCGGCATCGCGCAGCTCTACGCGCAGGCGGGTCACGAAGTCATCGCCTCCGATGCGATGGCCGCCGCACGTGACTCGGCGAAGGATCGCCTGGCGGCGGGACTCGACGCACGCGTGAAGGCCGGCAAGCTGGCACAGGCGGAGCGCAACGCCACGCTGGCGAATCTCACCGTCACCGCCGACCTGTCGTCGCTGAAAGACGCAAGACTGGTGATCGAGGCGGTGATCGAAGATCTCGCCATCAAGCAGGCACTCTTCGCCGAGGTGGAGCGCCACGTGGCGGCGGATGCGGTGCTGGCCACCAACACCTCCTCGCTCTCCGTCGCGGCCATCATGGCCAGGCTCGCCCATCCCGCGCGCGGCATCGGGCTCCACTTCTTCAATCCCGCCCCGGTGATGAAGCTCGTCGAACTGGTGGTGCCCGACGGCGCATCCGCCGCCGCGGTGGAACTCGCGCGACACGTCACCGAAGCGGCGGGCAAGACGGTGATCGCCTGCCGCGACACGCCGGGCTTCATCGTCAACCGCTGTGCGCGGCCCTACTACGGCGAGGCGCTGGCGATGCTGGAAGAAGGCCGCAGCGCTTCCGACATCGACGCCGCCATGCTGAAGGCGGGCTACAGGCTCGGCCCCTTCAGCCTCGTCGACCTGATCGGCGCCGACATCAACCTCGCCGCCACGCGCGGCCTGTCGCAGGCCATGGCCGGCCACCCGCGCTACCACGTGTTTCGCGCGCTCGCGGTACAGGTCGAGCAGGGCCATCTCGGCCGCAAGTCCGGGCAGGGCTTCCTGCATCCGGCCACGCCGGGCGAGGCTCCGGCGGACTGGCAGGACATCGCACTGCGCATCGAGGCGACACTCGCCAACGAGGCCGCTTTCCTTGCCGCCCAAAGCGGGCTCACCCCGCAGGACATCGACACCGCCCTGAAGCTCGGCCTCAACTTCCCGCGCGGCCCCTTCGAGTCGGCGCGCCTGCACGGCAGCGGCAAGGTCATCGCAACGCTCGAAGCCCTCGAAGCCGCGGCCCCCGCTCACCTCAAGGGCCGCTACACTCCCAGCCCGGCGCTCGCCGCACTGACGGCCGCGTGAAAGGACACCTGATGGACGCCTTCATCTGCGACTTCATCCGCACGCCCATCGGCCGCTTCGGCGGGTCGCTCTCCTCGGTACGCACCGACGATCTCGCGGCCATCCCGATCAAGGCGCTGCTGCAGCGGCACGCCGCGCTCGACTTCGCGGCCATCGACGAGGTGATCCTCGGCTGCGCCAACCAGGCGGGCGAGGACAACCGCAACGTGGCGCGCATGGCGGTGCTGCTCTCGGGCCTGCCGGAGAGCGTGCCCGGCCTCACCGTCAACCGCCTCTGCGGCTCGGGCATGGATGCGGTGGCCTTTGCCGCGCGCGCCATCCGCGCCGGCGAGATGGACCTCGCCATCGCCGGCGGAGTCGAATCCATGTCGCGCGCCCCCTTCGTCATGCCCAAGGCGACGGAGGCCTTCTCGCGCAATGCCGAAATCCACGACACCACCATCGGCTGGCGCTTCGTCAACCCGGTGATCCAGAAGCAGTATGGCATCGACTCCATGCCGGAGACGGCGGAGAACGTCGCCGCCGAGTGCAACATCTCGCGTGCCGACCAGGATGCCTTCGCGCTGCGCTCGCAGACCCGCGCCCTCGCCGCCCAGGCCAGTGGCCGCCTCGCCCGCGAGATCACGCCCGTCACCATCCCGCAGCGCAAGGGCGATCCGGTCATCGTCGACAAGGACGAGCATCCGCGCGCCACCACGCTCGAACAGCTTGGCAAGCTTCCCACGCCCTTCCGCCCCGGCGGCAGCGTGACGGCGGGCAACGCCTCGGGCGTCAACGACGGTGCGGCCGCACTCATCGTCGCCTCGGAAGCCGCGATGAAGCGGCACGGCCTCACGCCGCTGGCGCGCATCCTCGGCGCCGCCTCGGCCGGCCTCGCGCCGCGCGTCATGGGACTGGGACCGGTGCCCGCCACCAACAAGCTCTGCGCCCGCCTCGGGCTGAAGGTCGGGCAGTTCGACATTATCGAGCTCAACGAGGCCTTCGCGGCGCAGGGCCTCGCCGTGCACCGCCAGCTCGGCCTCGCCGATGATGCGCCGCAGGTGAACCCCAATGGCGGGGCGATCGCACTCGGCCATCCGCTCGGCATGTCGGGCGCGCGTCTCGCTGGCACGGCCGCTTTGGACCTCAGCCTCGGCGGCGGCAAGCTGGCGCTCGCCACCATGTGCGTCGGCGTGGGGCAGGGCGTCGCCCTCGCCTTGGCGAAGGCCTGAAGCCGCTCAGGTGAACACATAGCGCCCCGGTGCCGGGCCGAGATCGGACAGCTTGCCCATGTCCGGCGGTGCCACCATGTCGCTCGAACCCTTCGCAGCCAGCCAGTCGGCCCAGGCCAGCCACCACGAGCCCTCGTGCTTCTCGGCGGAGGCCGACCAGGTCTCGGGATCGGTATACTTGGCGTCATGCGCCGCGGTGCCGATGCGGTAGGAGCGATGATTGTGCCCCGGCTCGCTCACGATGCCGGCATTGTGGCCGCCGGTGGTGAGCACGAAGGTCACCTCGGTGTCGGCGAAGAGCCGGAACTTGTAGACCGACTGCCACGGCGCGATGTGGTCCTTCTCGGTGCCCACGAGGAACACCGGCGCATCGATGTCGCGCAACGCGATCACCCGGCCATCGACGGCATAGCGCCCTGCCGTGAGCCGGTTCTCGAGGAACAGCCCGCGCAGGTATTGCGCATGCATGAGATAGGGCATGCGTGTCTGGTCGGCGTTCCATGCCATCAGGTCCGTCATCTTCTCGCGCTCGCCCAGCACATAGTCGTGGATGATGCGCGACAGGATGAGCTCGTTGGAGCGCAGGATGCGGAAGGCGCCGGCCATCTGCTTGGTGTCCAGCACCCCCTGGTCCCACATCATGTCCTCGAGAAAGGCGACCTGGCTGTCGTCGACGAACAGCATCAGTTCGCCCGCTTCCGAGAAATCCGTCTGCGCGGCGAGAAGTGACAGCGAGGCCAGCCGCCTGTCGCCGTCGCGCGCCATGGTGGCGGCGGCGATGGAAAGGATCGTGCCGCCGAGGCAATAGCCGCAGGCATGGATGGAGCGGCCGGGCAGGAGCCGCGTGATTTCGTCCAGCGCCGCCATCACGCCCTTGGTGCGATAGTCGTCGAGGGCGAGGTCGCGGTCTTCCGCCGTCGGGTTGCGCCAGCTGATCATGAACACGCTGTGACCGCGCGACACGAGGAACTTCACCAGCGAGTTCTCCGGCGAGAGATCGAGGATGTAGTATTTCATGATCCACGCCGGCACCAGCAGCACCGGCTCGGCATGCACCGCCTCGGTCGTGGGCCGATAGCAGATCAGCTCCATCAGCTCGTTGCGGAACACCACCTGGCCCGGCGTGGCGGCGAGGGTCTCGCCCACGGTGAAGGACTCCGCTCCGACCGGCGGCTGGCCGCTCGCCTCGCGCTGCCGGTCCTCGAGAAAGTTCTGGAAGCCCCTGAACAGGCTCGTGCCGCCATCGGCCAGCGCCTTCTTCCAGATATCGGGGTTGATGAACGGGTTGCTCCACGGCGCCATGGCATCCATCAGGTGGCGCGTCATGAAGCTCACGCGCTTCTGGTCGATGCTCTCCATGCCGCGCGGCGCCTGCGCCGCGAATACGGCGAGGTGGCTGAGGCCGAGATACCACTGCCGCATCAGGTCGAGCGGCGGCACCTGCCAGGCCGGGTCTTCCTGGAAGCTCGACCAGCCATTGGCCGGGAAGGGCGGCTGCGGGTTCTGCCCGCTCATCTTCGCCGCCGCATAGAGCCACAGCTGGGATGCGTTCTCCACCGCGCGCTCCGCCACGTCCATCTGGGTCCCCGGCGACATGGCATAATGCGTCGCCCAGTCGAGATAGGCCGACCACAGCGCATAGGGCGAGATGCCCTGCGTGACATGGGCAAGCGCTGCGCGCTGTGCCCGGTCGAGGGCTTCGTAGTGGCGGGGCGTGGTCTCTGTCATGTCCGGCGGTGCTAGAGCAATGTGGGGCTGGCCGGAGTGATATAGGTCAAACCCGCCATTGCCAATGCGCGACATGGCTGCAAGACTGGCATGAAGCCGTGAAAAAGGCGCTCGCCATGCTGAAGAACATTCCCGCCACCCTGAGCCCCGATCTTCTCTGGTGCCTCGCCTCCATGGGCCATGGCGAGCGGCTGGTGCTGGTGGACCGTAACTTCCCCGCCCATGAGGTGGCGAAGCATACCTCCACGGGCAAATTGATCGAGCTTCCGGGCCTCGACATCCCGCAGGCGGCGCGCGCCATCCTCTCCGTCATGCCGCTCGACGATTTCATCCCCGCGCCTGTCTCGCGCATGCAGGTGGTGGGCGAACCGGGCAAGCTGCTGCCGATGCAGGCCGAGGTCCATCAGATCGCGCGCGAGGCCGAGGGCCGCGATGTCGGCATGGAGGCGCTCGAGCGCTTCGCCTTCTACGAGGCGGCGAAAAAAGGCTTCTGCGTGGTGCGGACGTCGGAGTTCCGGCCCTATGGCTGCTTCCTCTTCACCATGGGCGTGATCTTCGACCGGCGCTAGGTCAGCCAGCCTGCGGCGTCGACACGAATCGTCCCGCGGCCTCGGTGGCGAAGCGGCACGCAGCCTCGATCGCGTCTCCCGCCGCGAGCCGGGCCGCCAGCGCGCCGCAGAAGCAGTCGCCCGCGCCATGGCTGGAGACGAGTTTCACCGGCAGGGCAGGAATGTCGCTGCGCTGTCCATCCCGCGTCATCAGCATCAGCCCGTCGCCGCCGCGCGTCAGCACCACGTCGCGCGTTCCCGAATGAAGCACGGCGAGCGCCTTCGCCATGTCGTCCACGCCCGACAGCATCGCCGCCTCGACGCGGTTGACGACCAGCACATCCACCAGCGCCAGGAATGCGTCCGACATCTTCCGCGCCGGAGCGGCGTTGAGCACGATCAGCGCGCCCTGCGCCTTCGCGGCCTTTGCCGCAGCGAGGCTCACCGCCTCGGGGACCTCGTTCTGCAGCAGCAGAACCCTCGCCGCGAAGAGCGCCGCCCAGTCCCTCGCGACACGCGCCGCATCGATGGTGAGATTTGCCCCCGACACCACGACGGCGCCATATTCCCCGCCGGCCTCGCTGATGGCGACGCTCATGCCGCTGCCCTGCGTGGGGTCGATGCCGACATGCGCGATGTCGACGCCCGCCGCCACGAGGTTGGCCCGCAGCCTCTCGCCGAAATCATCCTGCCCCGTCTGCCCGCCGAAACCCGTGCGCGCGCCGTATCGCGCAGCGGCCACCGCCTGGTTGCCGCCCTTGCCGCCGCACTTGTAGTGCCAGGCAGAGCCGATCAG
The DNA here is from genome assembly GCA_046349235.1 of Hyphomicrobiales bacterium. GTDB lineage: Bacteria > Pseudomonadota > Alphaproteobacteria > Rhizobiales > Aestuariivirgaceae > Aestuariivirga. The sequence goes on along the minus strand of JAXMCT010000014.1, from coordinate 207,518 downwards.
CGTCTCGTCACGCCCCGGCAGCCGCGGTGCGGCCACCATGATGTCGAGATGCAGGCTGCCGACGACGGCGACGTCGATCATGCCGCACCATAAAGCGCCGACTGGAGAATGCGCTGGCTCGCCACCGCGTCCTGCGCGGCGATGGCCGCATCCAGCGCCGCGTTGTCGCGCAGCCGGTCGAGCACCCGGCACATGCCCTCGACGGCGGAAATGTTGGCCGAACATTCGGCCACGGGATCGAGCCCCACCGCATCGGGGAAGGTGTCGAAATAGATGGCGTTGCGATAGCCGAGCTTCTCCAGCGTGTAGAGCAGTTCCAGCGTCTGGATCACGTGCACGCTGCCCGCAACGAGGCCGTCGTCGCGCTTGGCGTAGCCGTCGTTCAGGTGCACGCCCAGCAGCCGGCTGCGGCGGTGGATCAGTGCTGCCGCATAGGCCGGCATCTCGTCGGCATAGAGCACATGCGCGAAGTCGAGCGTCACGCCCATGTTCTTGGCGTCGACGTCGGACACCATCAGCAGCGTCGTCGCCACGTCGGGCAACAGCGAGAAGGCGCGCGGCTCGTTGGGCTTGTATTCGATCGAGATGGCGATTGATGGATTATGCGCTGCGATCACCCTGAGCGCCTCCGCCACCTCGTCCCACAGGCGCAGGTAATCGGCCTGGAAGGCATAGTCGAAACCGTCCTGCCCCAGCCACAGCGTCATCAGGTCGCCGCCGGCCTCGGCCAGCGCGTCGATGCCGCGCAAGGTCAGGTCCAGCGCCTTGGCGCGCATCGCCTTGTCCGGGTGGCACAGCGCCCCCTTCTTGAAACCGGGGTCGGAGTAATAGCGCATGGCGAAGCCGTTGAGGCTGATCCCCAGGCTGTCCAGCTTGGCGCGGATGTCCTTCGCGGTCGTTCCCTCCAGGTGGTCCGGGAAATTGAAGTCGACGGCCGAAAGCCCCGGCACCGTCGCGGCGCGCTCGATCAGGTCCAATGCCGTGATGCGGTTGCGCCCGGGCCAGACTTTCGCGGCATCTGCCTTGAAACCGTTGAGCCTCGTGGCATAGGCGAAGCGGGTCTTCTCTGCGGTCACGGCGGGGCCTCTTGGCTTGCGGCTGGTCTGTCCTTCCGTTACCAATTCGAGAACAAAATTGAAAGGGAACGCAGTGGCCATGCAGGATCGGATCAGGCGCTGGACGGAAGAGCTGATGATGATCCCCGGGCTTTCGGGCTTCGAGGGCAGCGTGCGGCGCTACATCCGCGCCGAGCTCAAGGAGATGGGGATCGAGTCCCGCACCGACATGCTGGGCAACCTCATCGCCACCATCGAGGGCAATGTCGAGCTGCCCACCGTCATGCTCATCGCCCACATGGACCAGCTCGGCCTGATCGTCCGCAAGATCGAGGCCTCGGGGATGATCCGCGCCGAGCGCGTCGGCGGCGTGCCGGAGCGCGCGCTTGCGGCACAGGAGGTGCTGCTGTCGGTGGGGCAGGGCTTCAATATCCCCGGCATCATCGCCAACAAGAGCCACCATGCCACGACGCCGGAAGAGAAGTACCGCGTGGTGCCCTATCAGGAACTCTACATCGACTGCGGCTTCTCCAGCGCCGCGGAGGCGCTGAAGGCCGGCGTCAATGTCGGAACCCCCATCGTCTATGCCCCCAACGTGGTGGAGCTGCAGGGTGGCCGCATCGGCGGCACCTCGGTCGATGACCGCGCCGCCTGCGCGGTGATGCTGGAACTGGCCAAGGCGACGCGCGAGATCTTCACGCTGCCCACCATCCACCTCGTCTTCTCGGTGCAGGAGGAGTTCAACCTGCGCGGCGCCGTCACCGCGGCCCAGGTGCTGCAGCCCGACATCTGCATCCAGCTCGATTTGGCGCTCGCCACCGACACGCCCGACATGGGCCAGCGCGGCGACGTGCGCCTCGGCGCCGGTCCGGTGATGAGCATGTTCAGCTTCCACGGCCGCGGCACGCTCAACGGCTGCATTCCGCATCCCGCACTGGTGCAGCTGTTCCAGGGCACGGCGGACGAGGAGAAGATCAATCTGCAGCGCTCCGCCCACATCGGCGCGCTCACCGAAACCTCCTATGTGCAGCTCGTCGGCAAGGGTGTGGCCTCGATCGACATGGGCTTCCCCGCCCGTTACACGCATTCGGCGCTGGAGGTCTGCGACCTCGCCGATCTCGAGGGACTGACCAAGTTACTGGTCGCCGCGCTGAAGCGCATCGAGGGCGGGTTGTCGCTGGACCGGGACGAGTATTTCGAATGAAGCACTATCTCGGCGTCGACATCGGCACCTTCGAAACCAAGGGCGTGATCGTCTCCGCCACCGGCGAGATCGTGGCGCAGGCGGCGCGCGCCCACAGAATGCAGGTGCCGGAGCCCGGCTGGGCCGAGCACGATGCCGAGCAGGACTGGTGGGGCGACTTCGTCTTCGTGACGAAGAAGATGCTGGCCGAGAGTGGCATCGCGCCGTCCTCCATCGCCGCCATCGGCGCCAGCGGCATCGGCCCCTGCATGCTTCCCGTCGACGAGGCCGGCACGCCGCTGATGAACGCCGTGCTCTATGGCGTCGACACCCGCGCCGCGCAGGAGATCGACGACCTCACCCGCGAGATCGGAGCCGACGTCATCCTCGAGCGTTGCGGCAATGCGCTCACCTCGCAGGCCGTCGGCCCCAAGATCCTGTGGCTGAAGCGCAACCGGCCCGAGATCTTCGCCCGCACCCACAAGATCCTGAACTCCAGCTCCTTCCTCGTCCACCGCCTCACCGGGCGCTTCACCATCGATCACTATTCTGCGGGCAACTTCAGCCCCTTCTATCTGGCCGACAGGCAGGCGTGGAGCGACGAACTTGCCCCGGGCATCATCACGATGGACAAGCTGCCCGAGCTCCTGTGGACCACCGACATCGCAGGTCACGTCACCGCGAAGGCCGCGGCCGAGACCGGCCTCGCCGAGGGCACGCCCGTCATCGCCGGCACCATCGACGCGGCAGCGGAAGCCATCAGCGTCGGTGTGCTGAACGCGGGCGACCTGATGCTGATGTATGGCTCGACCATCTTCATCATCCTCATCACGCCGGAGCGCGTGCGCGATGCGCGGCTGTGGTATGCGCCCTGGCTGTTCCCCGGCCAGCACGGCGCCATGGCCGGCCTCTCCACCAGCGGCACGCTCACCCACTGGTTCCGCGAGAATTTCGCGAAGGAGCTTCCGGCGGAAACGGCGGTGATCGAGCTTGCGAAGGAAGCCGAAGCCTCGCCGCCTGGCGCCAAGGGCCTCGTGCTGCTTCCTTATTTCTCCGGCGAGCGCACGCCCATCCACGACACGAAAGCCAAGGGCATCCTCTTCGGCCTTGACCTCACCCACACCCGCGGCGACATGTTCCGCGCCGTGCTGGAAGGCATCGCCCACGGCACCCGCCACGTCTTCGAAACCTATGCGGAGGCCGGCCACGCCCCGCGCACCGTCTACGCGGTGGGCGGCGGAACGAAGAACCGCGTGTGGTCGCAAGCCACCTCCGACATCAGCGGCTTGAGTCAGGTGCTGCGCCAGAAAACCATCGGCGCCTCCTACGGCGACGCCTTCCTCGCCGCCCTGGCGCTCGGCGACGTGACGCCCGCCGACCTCGACCGCTGGAACCCGGTGGCCTCCTCGATCACGCCGAAGCCGGAGCTCAAGCCGATGTATGACCGCCAGCACGCGGTGTTCCGCGGCCTCTATCCGGCGACGAAACAATTTCTCTGACTCGTCCTCTCCCGCCGCGCGGGAGAGGAAGGGGGCCCAACGAAGTTGGGGGAGGTGAGGGGAAGGGAACTCCGCACCGTCCCCTGGCATCCCCTCATCTCCCCGTTGCGTGCCGCAACGGGTCTCTTCTTCTTCCGCTGAAGGAGCGGGAGAAGACGCGTGCCCTACTTCACCGACCCCGACGTCAGCCCCTTCACGATGTAGCGCTCGAGGAAGATGCCGATGATGATGAGCGGCAGGATGGCGGCAGACGACAGTGCCGCCATCGACCACCACGAGATGCCCTGCGAGCCGGTCTGGCTCGCCACCATCACGGGAAGCGTCTTGGCGTAGCTCGAGGTCAGCAGGGCTGCGAAGAAATACTCGTTCCAGCACAGGATGACGGAGAGAATGAAGGCCGCCACCATGCCGGGCAGCGCGATCGGCAGGATGATGCGGAAGAAGGCCCCCCAAGTCGAGCAGCCGTCGACGAGGGCAGCCTGCTCCAGTTCCTGCGGGATGGTGTCGAACTGGTCCTTCATGATCCAGATGACGATGGGCAGCACCGACAGCGTGTAGATCAGGATGAGCCCGATCATCGAGTCGAGCAGGGCCAGTTCCTTGTAGAGCACGAGGAACGGCATCGCCAGCACGACGGGCGGCAGGATGAGCTGCGACAGGAAGAAGAACGAGATGTCGCGGTTGCGCCAGATCTTCCACCGGTAGGAGAAGCGGCTCAGCCCATAGGCGGCCATCGAGCCCAGGATCAGGGCGAGGATCGAGGCGCCCACCGAGGCCTGGATCGAGTTCCAGAAGCGCTTGAGGAATTCGGTGCGCGGGGTGGACTCGGTGAAGATCGTGTCGGGCGAAAGGCCGATGGCGCGCAGGCCCAGCCAGTTGGGCGTGTAGTCCACCCACGGGATGATGTTGCCCATCTGCACGTCCTTCGCCACCTTGAAGGTGGTCGAGAAGGTCCAGAAGATCGGGAACAGCGCAATGATCGTCCAGATGATCAAGGCGGCGTAGATCAGGGTGCGCTTCAGGCCATGCGGCATGTCACACCGCCCGCTGCATGTAGCGGCTGGTGAATTTCAGCAGCAGCGCCACGAAGATGATGATCAGGATCAGGTAGACCTCGGCGATCATCGTGCCGTAGCCGACGTTGGAGCGGTCCTTGTAGACGCGGAAGATATAGCTCGAGATCGTGTCGGTGGCCCCGCCAGGACCTCCCGCCGTGGTGTTGATCACGATGTCGGCCAGCTTCAGCTGGAAGATGATGCGCAGCACCACGGTGGTGACCGAAACCGGCAGCATCAGCGGGAAGGTGATCTGCCAGAAGCCCTGCCAGCCGGTGGCGCCGTCGACCTTGGCCGCTTCCTGCACGTCCTTGGGCAGCGCCTGCAGCCCCGCGAGGATCATGATCATCATGAAGGGGATCCACACCCAGGCATCCATCAGCGCGATCGTCGTCTTGGCGAGCCACGGCGTGGTCAGCAGCGTCGGCTGGCTCCAGCCCAGTTCGCGCAGCAGGTGGGTGACAGGGCCGAAGCGGTATTCCAGCATCGACTTGCCGATCATCCAGCTCACCGCCACGGGCGACAGCATGAAGGGCAGCAGGAAGGCGACGCGGAAGAATTTCTGCGCCTTGATGTCGGCGTTGAGCAGCATGGCCAGCCCGAAGGCGATGGCATACTGCACGATCACGGTGGCCACGTAGAACACCATGTTGCCGAGCGCGTTCCAGAAATAGGGGTCGGCGATCAGCTGCCAGAAATTCGCCAGCCCGTTGAACTGCCGCCCGCCCGCCGACTGCAGGTTCCAGTCGGAGAAGGCGATGTAGAGCCCGAAGAAGGTGGGAAAGATGACGAGGGCGAGGGTGAAGAACACTGCCGGCAGCACGAACACCGCGCGCCAGCCCGCCTCACCGTCGCGCAGCACCAGGCCCCAGCAGAAAGCCGCACTCCACAGCACATAGGCGATGAACACCGGCTGCCAGTTGGCAAAACCCCAGGGCAGGTAGCCCATCACGTAGAGGAGCTGCACCAGGCCGATCAGGCAGAGGAACAGCGTGGCGCCGCGGATCAGCAGCCGGCCAAGCCGTTGCCGCTCCGGCGAGACATGGCTGGTCACGGCCTCATGGCCCGATGCTGCGGATGAAACGGAACTCATGCTGCGGAAACCGCGCCCCTTCCAGAAACGAAAAGGGCCGGCAGCGCGTGGCTGCCGGCCCGGAATCGTGGCTTACATGCCCAGAGAAGCCTTGTAGAGCTTGATCTGGTTGTCGCGGCCGAGCTGGTCGGTGCGCTTCTCCCAGGCGGCGGCGATGGCGTCGGCACCCTCCTGCGCCGTCATCTTGCCGGCGTAGATGTTGGAGAGGATGTCCTCGGCCTCCGAGTAGTACTGGAAGATGCCGGGGATGCGCGGCTCGATCGCAGCGTTGGGGTGGTTGTAGGAGTTGGCCTGCGAGGCGAGGTAGTTCGAGATGAACTTCTCGTCGTAGCCCGCACCCACCCATTCCGGGATGTTGAAGTGGCTCTGGCGGTAGGGCTGGAAGCCCGAGGGATAGGCCGCCATCCACAGCGAGATGTCCTTGCCGCCGAGGTGCGCAGCGAGCGACCAGGCCGCCTTCTGCTTCTTCGGGTCGGCGTCGACGCGGGCCATCACGTAGATGCCCCAGCCGATATAGGCCATGTTCGGCGCGAAGTTCGGGCCCGAGGCGAGCGTCTCCCACTTGCCGGCGGCGTGGTTGTAGACGTCCGGCGAGCCGGGCAGGATGTCGAAGGCCGTCTTGCCCTGGATGACGGAACTATCGTTGGTGTTGACGTTGGAGCCGATGTCGCCCCACCACGACAGCATCGAGCCCGTTCCGGCGAGGAACTGCTGGAAGCCCGTGGTGCCGGGGTCGGCGTTGAGCTGGTCGGCGGGTTCCGACGGCAGGCAATCCAGCACGTCCTGGATGGCGCGCACCCAGCCCGGATTGTTGACCATCGGCTTCATTGTGTCCGGTTCGAACAGGAAGGCCTTGGAGTCGGGGTGCTTCACATAGGCCGTGGCGCGCGAGCCCAGGAAGTAGAAGCCGAAGCCGCCCCAGCCCTTGCACGGGTCGAGATAGCCATAGAGGTCCTGGCCGTCGAGCTGCTTTCCCTTCAGGAACTTGGTCGCGGCATTGACCTGCTGCCAGGTGCGCGGCTCCGCCCAGTCGCCTTCGCCGCCGGCCTTCTTCCATTCCTCGGCGAGGCCGGCATTGCCGAACACGTCGGAGCGGTAGTTGAAGTTATGGCAGTCGCCGTCGCACGACACGCGATAGGTCTTGCCGTCCCAGGTGCCGACGGGCGCCTTGAGGTAGCCGACATAGTCGTCCATGTCGATCTGCTTCGCCACCCAGTCCGGCATCACCGAGGCGAGGCCCTTGCCGCACACGTCGCCCTCGAAGGGCGCGCCCATCTCGATCACGTCGAAGTCCACCGTGCCGGTGGCGATCGACTGCTGCAGGCGGGCATTGTAGTCGGCCTGCGCGAGGTCGATCCAGTTGATGGTGGCGCCGGTGTAGTCCGCCCAGGCCTTGGACAGGCCGCGGAACAGCACGTTGTGGACGTTCTGGTTGTTGAGCCCCATGAACGACAGCTCGACGCCCTTGAACTCGCCTTCCTGCACGTTCTGCTTGGTCGGCCCCAGGCACATCTCGCCGACCTTCTGCCAGTCGGCATCCGTCGGCTGGCCCTTGCCCACGCCGGGGATCTTCAGGATCGCGGCGCGCAGGTCGTCCTGCGCGAAGGCGGTGGCGACGTTCAGCGCCGGGCCGCCCACGGCCGCCATGGCGGCGGCACCGGCCGCGCCCTTCAGCATGGCACGGCGGCTCATCATGTAGTTATAGAGTTCGATCTTCATGTCCTTGGGTCCTCCCTGAGAGCGTCCGTTGCAGGTTGTCGCGGTATCTCTCCCGGCTGCCTCGCTTTTTTGAAGAGGCTTGCAGGGTCTTCATGGAACGCTGCGCCGACTATGCAACACCGATTTGCAATGTCAACGAAGGGGATGCGCGAAAGGCGCGCGGCAACGGCAACTTGTCGTGCATCGCAATATATGCGGCGCACAAGTTTCCGCGTCAGGAAATGCGCTTGCCTGTTTTCGCATCAAACAAGTGAACCAGCGAAACATCGGGCGACATGGCAATCGCCTCGCCCGGGGCCACGTTCACGCGCTCGCGGAACACGCCGGTGATCTTTTCGCCCGCCAGCTTCGCCACCACCTGCGTCTCCGATCCCGTGGGCTCGATCACCGTCACCTGCGGGCGCAGCTCGCCGCCCAGCACGAGGTGTTCGGGCCGGATGCCATAGACGGCCTCGATCCCATCCGATCCGGCAGGCGCTGACGCCAGCGGCAGCTTCGTCCCGTCCGCTGCCTCGAAATGCGGCGCAGCACCGCCGCGGATCGTACCCTTGAACATGTTCATGGCGGGAGAGCCGATGAAGCCCGCGACGAACAGGTTGGCCGGACGGTCATAGAGTTCGAGGGGCGAACCCATCTGCTCCACGATGCCGTCATGCAGCACCACGATGCGATCGGCCATGGTCATCGCCTCGACCTGGTCGTGGGTGACGTAGATGGTCGTCGTCTTCAGCCGCTGGTGCAGTTCCTTGATCTCGGCGCGCATCTGCACGCGCAGCTTGGCGTCGAGGTTGGAGAGCGGCTCGTCGAACAGGAACACCTGCGGGGCGCGCACGATGGCGCGTCCCATGGCCACGCGCTGGCGCTGCCCGCCCGAAAGCTGGCGCGGATAGCGGCTGAGATAGGGCATGAGGTCGAGGATCTCGGCGGCGCGCTTCACCCGCGCGTCGATCTCCGCCTTCGGGGTCTTTCGCAGCTTCAGCGCGAAGCCCATGTTCTCGGCCACCGTCTTGTGCGGGTAGAGCGCGTAGTTCTGGAACACCATGGCGATGTCGCGGTCCTTCGGCGGCAGCGCGTTCACCACCTTGTCGCCGATCCTGATGTCGCCGCCGGTGATCTCCTCGAGCCCCGCGATCATGCGCAGCAGGGTGGACTTGCCGCAGCCCGAGGGGCCGACGAGCGCCACGAACGCGCCATCGGCGATGGGGATCGACACGCCATGGATCACCGCCTGCTCGCCATAGCTCTTGCGCACGTCAACGATTTCGACAGAAGCCACGCACGTCCCCCTTGCTGCCCGGGGTCTTGCGCCCCGCTGATCGACGGCGGAGACTAGGGCAGCTTTTCGACCCCGTCGAGGGTCTCGTGAGGACTGCCGCCCATGCGCTACGAGATGATGCTCCCCCGCCAGATCCGTGCGGCCATCGCGGCCAACACGCCCGTGGTGCTGCCGCTCGGCGTGCTCGAGTATCACGGCGAGCACTTGGGCGTCGGCATGGACACGCTCGCCGTCACCCGCGCGCTTGACCTGCTGGAGAAGGAGGCCGAGCTCGTCATCCTGCCGCCCTTCTACTACGGCGCCGCGAGCTACGCGGTGGAACCGCCCGAGGGCACGGGCTCCCTGCAGGTCGACTCGACCGCCCTTCACCCCTTCGCGCGCGAACTCTTCACCGGCCTCCTGCGCGTGGGCTTCCGCAACATCCACGCCTTCATCCATCACCAGACCGAGAACTTCGCCACCGGCATGCCGACCGACCTCGCCTTCAAGTTCGGCGCCAGGCAGGCGATCTTCGCCTTCCTCGAGAAGACGCGCGGCGAGGGCTGGTGGGGCGATGCGAAGATGGCGGATTACTATGCCCAGCAGGCCGGCGGCGGCGATCCCTTCAACTGGATCAAGATCCACCCGCTGATGACGCGCGAGACCATCGGGCAATATCCGTTCGACCATGCGGGCGAGGGCGAAACCTCGCTGATGCTCGCCATGTGCCCGGAAGCGGTGGACATGAGCCTGATCTCGGAGGAGCGCTGGTACACACAGAGTGCCCGCGAGGCGACGGCCGCCACGGGGGCCCGCGGCCGCGACCTGATCCTCGCCCACATGCGCCGCGTGCTCGGCCTGCCCGAGGCTGCAACTGGCTGATGCCGCCACGCGCGAAGGGTTGCGCGTGCTGCCGTGGAACGAACCGCACCGCCCGGAGTTTCTGCCCCATCAGCTATGACCAGCATTGGGGAACAGAATGGCGACCATCACCAACGACTCCCTCAGCGAACTTGAGCGCCGCTCCGAGCGCACCCGCGCCGAACTGGCGCAGACTGTCGATGCGCTGCACGAGCGCGTCTCGCCGCGCGCGCTGAAGGCCGACATGAAGGCCTACATGCGTGACAACCCGTTGCAGGTGGCGGCCATCGCCGTCGGCGCGGCCTATCCCGTCTTTCGCATGATGGGGGCCATCCCGGCGCCCGTCCTGCTCATCGGCGCAGGCCTCGCGTTGGCGCGCCGCGGCGGCCCGGCGCGATCGGGTGACGATGGCGCATGGGCCGGCACTGGCACCGGCGTCATCGGGTCCATCAAGGACAAGGCCTCCGACATCACCTCGCAGATCACCGGCAAGGCGCAGGACACCGTCGAAAACCTGCGCAGCATGGCGTCCGGCACCGCGGCGCGCGCCGCCGAAACCGTGTCCAGCACCATCGAGAGCGGCAAGCAGGTCGCGTCCGACACCCTGCACCAGGTCACGGACCGCGCCAGCGAGACCTATTCCCGCGCCGGCGACACGCTTGCCGACATGATGGAGCGCCACCCGCTGCTGGTGGGCGGTGTTGCCTTCGCGGCGGGCAGCATCATCGCCTCCGCCGTTCCCGTGTCGCGGCAGGAAGGCCGGATCATGGGCGAGGCGGCGGGCGAGCTGCGCCGCCGCTCGCAGGACCTCGCGATGGACGGCCTGCGCCAGGCCCAGGACGTGGCCCGCCAGGTCTATGACAGCGCCAGCGAGGATGTTCGCGCGGAGGGCCTGACGCCCGAAGTGGCGCGCAGGACCGCGCGTTCCGCCGTCGAGACTGCCCGCAGCGCCCTCGAAAACACCACCAACGGCCCCGGCCGTTCCTGACACGGCTTCACAGACAGGAGATGAACATGAACAGCGACATCAACAAGGGCATCGGCCCGCAGTCCTCGTCCTCCTTCGATGGCATGGCGGAGGCGCATCAGGATCTCGGCGGCATTCCGGGCAGCGTGCGCGGCATGGCGTCCAGGGCCGGCGAGAAGATCATGGACACCGCCGAACATCAGAAGGCCATCGGCGCGGATTATGTCGACGGCATTGCCGGCGCCGTCCGCCGCGCGGCCGACGGCTTCGAGGAGCAGGTGCCGCAGGCCGCGGAGTACATCCGCTATGCCGCCGACCAGATGGAAACCATGACGGAGTCCTTCCGCCGCCGCGACATCTCGCAGATGATGTCCGACGTGCAGTCCTTCGCCCGCCGCCAGCCCACCGCCTTCCTGGGTCTCAGCTTCCTCGCGGGCTTCGCCGCCGTGCGCTTCCTGCGCAGCGGATCCTCCCCGTCCGCGCTCTCGGGCGGCGGAAACTGGCAGGATCGCGAGCCGGTGGATGATGGCCGCTATGGCGCGGCATCCGGCTCCTGGCCGGGCAGCGGCCAGGCGGCAGCCGACGATCGCTTCGGCTCGGCGTCATCGGGCAGAATGCCCGGATCGGGCCTCTGAGGCGCGCCATGGCATCCGCATATGAAGACCGCCCGCCCGGCACGAAACCCGTCGCGGAGCTGATCTCCGACGCGCTGGCCCAGTTCTCCCGCCTCGTCCGCAACGAGGTTGCCCTGGCCCGCGCCGAGATGACCGACAAGGCGAGGCAGGTGGCGCGCGGCGGCGCCATGCTGGGTATCGCCGCCTTCGTGGCGTTGCCCGCGCTGTTCATCCTGATGATGGCGCTGGCCGCCGGGCTGCATGAGCTCCACCTGGCATGGTCGCTCTCCTGTCTCATCACCGCGGTGGTGGGCTTCGTCATCGCCGGGCTTCTCGCCATGCTGGGCCTGAACCGCCTCAAGGCGGAGGGGCTGGTCCCCAACCGCACCATCAACCAGTTGCATCGCGACGCCGCCACGATGAAGCAGCACATCTGAGGACATGATCATGAGCATCCAGGACACCGACATCATCCGTGACCGCACCGTGCAGCTGGGCACTGCTCCCGCCATGCGCGGCCCGCGGTCCGGCGGCAACGACTTCATGTCGTCGCTCTCCGAGGCCGTGCGCGACAACCCGGTCTCCGCCGCGCTGATCGGCATGGGCGCGCTGTGGCTGTTCACCGGCGGCAGCACCATGTCGCTGCTCGGCGGCCGCGGCCGCAAGTCCATTCTCGGCACCGCCGCCCACGGCGCCGAAAGCCTTGCCCAGGGGGCGGGCGGCTTCGCCCATGATGCGGCGCGGTCCGCCGGCCGCATGGGCAGTTCCATCGCCTCCGGCATATCCTCCACCGTCGGCGGTCTCGCCGGGTCGGTCAGCGACACGGCAGGCCGTGTCGGCGATTATGTGAGCCAGGGGCTGCACGGCGTCGACGCGCAGGCGGAGTATCGCAACCCGAACTTCACCAGCCCGGGCGGTTCGTTCCGCTCCACGGTGAGCGGCATGACCAGCGACGTCGCCGGCAGCCTGCACGACATGTTCGACCGTCACCCCGTGGCGCTGGGTGCCGCGGGGCTTGCCCTCGGCGCCGCCATCGCGGCCTCGCTGCCGCTCACCTCCACCGAACGCGAGACGCTCGGCAAGGCCAACGAGGCGGTGCGCGGCAAGCTCGGCGAGGCCGCGGAGCAGGCGAAGGACTTGGCCTCCGCCGCCGTCGAGGAAGTGAACCGCGGCACGGCCAACCGGCCGAATTGACGCGCACTGCCTGAAAAGGGGGTCGCTCGCCCGCGGCTTTCGCGTTAAGCGGAGGTGATGGCGAGCACCCCCGATTTCGATATCTTCTTCATGGCCGCGCCCGGTCTCGAGTCTGCGCTTCATGCCGAGGTGCGGGCCCACCGCTTCAAGGCGGTCCGCCAGGTGCAGGGCGGGGTTGCCGCCAAGGGCACCTGGCGCGACGTGTGGCGCGCCAATCTCCAGCTCAGGGGCTGCGGCCATGTGCTGGCCCGCATCGCGTCATTTCGCGTCCGTCATCTCGCCGAACTCGACCGCCTGTCCCGTGGCGTTCCATGGCATTCCCTGTTGCGCAGGAACGTGCCCGTGCATGTCGAGGCCAGCTGCTCGCGCTCCCGCATCTATCACTCCGGTGCCGCCGCCCAGCGCATCGCGCGGGCCATCGCGGAAGAATTCGGCTGCCCGCTGAGCGATGACGCCGAGGTCGTGATCAAGGCGCGCATCGAGGACGATCTCTGCACGCTCAGCATCGACAGTTCGGGCGAGTCGCTGCACAAGCGCGGCCACAAGGAAGGCGTCGGCAAGGCCCCGCTGCGCGAAACGCTGGCCGCACTCTTCCTGCGCCAGTGCGGCTTCACCGGCGATGAGCCGGTTGTCGACCCCATGTGCGGTTCCGGCACCTTCGTGATCGAGGCGGCGGAGATCGCCGCCGGCCTCGCGCCCGGCCGCACCCGCCACTTCGCCTTCGAGAAGCTCGCGAGTTTCGATGCGAACGCCTGGGCTGCGATGAAGTCCGCCGTCGAACCGCGCGTTCCCGCCGTCGCCTTCCACGGCAGCGATCGTGACGCCGGCGCCATCCGCATGGCGAAGCAGAATGCCGAACGGGCCGGAGTCTCGGCCTTCACGCAGTTCCGGCAGCAGTCCGTCAGCGAGCTCGCGCCGCCGGAGGGTCCGGCGGGACTGGTCATCGTCAACCCGCCCTACGGCACCCGCATCGGCGACAGGAAGCCGCTCTTCGCGCTTTACGGCGCGCTGGGCCAGGTGCTGAAGACCAGGTTCTCCGGCTGGCGCGTCGGGCTCGTCACCAGTGATGGGTCATTGGCGCGGGCCACCGGCCTGCATTTCGTTGACCCCCTGCCGCCCGTCCTGCACGGTGGCCTGCGGGTCACGCTGCACCGGACGGCCGTGCTGGCCTGACTTACGACCAGCTCGCCGCGAAGGCGCCCACCGCCACCAGGATGATGATGCAGGTGATGATCCAGTGCTTGGCCGTGAACTGATGCATGATCATGGCGGCCGTCCTTACTTGGCGAGTTTCGGGGTGAAGGCCTGCACCATCAGCTTGGCCTGCTTCACCTGGTCCTCGCTCATGCCCTTGGCGATCTGGTCGAGGTAGCTCGCGGCATTGTCGAAGCCCGGCTCGTTGGCGCACAGCTCGAGCCACATGTAGGCGGCGATGGGATCGGGCTTCACGCCGCGACCCTTCCAGTAGGCCAGCCCCACCTCGTACTGGGCCTGCGGCTCGCCCTGGTTCGCGGCCATCAGCAGCCAGTTCATGCCGGCGGCCTCGTCCTGCTTCACCACGTCCTTGCCCTTCATCAGCCACCAGCCGAGCTTCAGCTGGGCGTCGACATTGCCCTGCTTGGCCGCTTCGCCCCACCAGTAGATGGCCTGCTTGTTGTCCTGTTCCACGCCGTTGCGGTTCTCGCCCTTCTGGCCCCAGCTGCGCGGGCCATACATCTCGCCGATGAGGTAGGCGGCTTGCGAATTGCCCTCCTTGGCATAGGGCAGCAGCAGGTTCAGCGCCTTGGCGTAGTCCTCGCTCTGGAAGGCCTTCATGCCGTCCTGATAGGCATCGGCCCAGGCCGTTCCGCTGGCGGCGGCCATGATGGCCAGGGCAAGGGCTCCGGCGCGAAGATCGAACTTCATCGAAAACTCCTGTGAAAGACCGGCCGGGCCCCAAGGGCCGTGCTCCGGGTGTCAATTCAACTCCTCCTCTACGGCAGGGTGCAGGGCAGGGCAATAGGCCCCAACTCTCACCCCTCCGGAGGTCGCTCACCCCGCGAAAGCCATGGGGTCGTGCCACAACTTGGCCGTCGCTGCCACCAGTTGAACATGTTTCCATTGCGCAACAAGATTTCGCAATGCCCCCTGCTTGAATCGCCGCATGTTGCGCAATAAAATTTCGCAAGCTTTCGCGGTTGCCATGTCTTCAGCCAACCCCTGTCAACAACAGCATCGCTTTTGCATCCGAAAACGCATCTGCGGGGCAACGCGCAGCATCCGTCTTGCACCAATCTTGGGGTTGTGGACCGCGGTGTCCCGTGCCTCTGGTTCTAGGACCCGCGGCCGTGCCAGCCTAGAAACCCGCCACCGCCCCAAGGCAACTGATTTACGCGAGGACAGACCCCCATGCGCATGACCACTGAAGAGGCTTTCGTCAAGGTTCTCCAGATGCACGGCATCGAGCATGCCTTCGGCATCATCGGCTCGGCCTTCATGCCGATTTCCGACCTCTTCCCCAAGGCCGGCATCACCTTCTGGGACTGCGCCCACGAGGGCTCGGGCGGCATGATGGCCGACGGCTTCACCCGCGCCTCGGGCAAGATGTGCATGATGATCGCCCAGAACGGACCGGGCATCACCAACTTCGTCACCGCGGTGAAAACCGCCTACTGGAACCACACGCCGCTGCTCCTCATCACGCCTCAGGCAGCCAACAAGACCATCGGCCAGGGCGGCTTCCAGGAAGTCGAACAAATGGCTCTTTTCAAGGACATGGTCGGTTACCAGGAAGAGGTGCGCGATGCCTCGCGCGTCGCCGAAGTCCTCAACCGCGTCATCATGAACGCCAAGCGCCTCTCGGCGCCTGCCCAGATCAACATGCCGCGCGATTTCTGGACCCAGGTCATCGACATCGAGCTTCCCGCCGCCGTCGGCTTCGAGCGCCCCTCGGGCGGCGAGGATGCGATCGCCGCCGCGGCGAAGCTGCTGTCGGAAGCCAAGTTCCCGGTCATCCTCAACGGCGCCGGCGTGGTCATTGGCGGCGCCATCCCGGCGTCGAAGGCGCTGGCCGAGCGGCTCTCCGCCCCGGTCTGCGTCGGCTACCAGCACAATGACGCCTTCCCCGGTTCGCACCCGCTGTTCGCCGGTCCCTTGGGCTACAACGGCTCGAAGGCCGCCATGGAACTGATCAAGCAGGCCGACGTGGTGCTGGCGCTCGGCACCCGCCTCAATCCGTTCTCGACGCTCCCGGGCTACGGCCTCGACTACTGGCCGAAGGAGGCCAAGGTCATCCAGGTCGACATCAACCCCAACCGCATCGGCCTCACCAAGAAGGTCAGCGTCGGAATCGTGGGCGATTCCAGGAAGGTAGCGGAGGCCATCCTGGCTAAGCTTGCCCCCTCCGCCGGCGACCAGGGCCGCGAGGAGAGGAAGAACCTGATCGCCCAGACCAAGTCGCGCTGGGCCCAGCAGCTCTCCTCCATGGACCACGAGGACGACGATCCGGGCACCACCTGGAACGAGCGCGCCCGCAAGGCCAAGCCGGACTGGATGAGCCCCCGCATGGCGTGGCGCGCCATCCAGGCGGCGCTGCCGAAGGAGGCCATCATCTCCTCCGACATCGGCAACAACTGCGCCATCGGCAACGCCTACCCGACCTTCGAGCAGGGCCGGAAATACCTTGCGCCGGGCCTGTTTGGCCCCTGCGGCTACGGTCTTCCTTCGGTTGTCGGCGCCAAGATCGCGTGCCCGGACGTGCCGGTCGTCGGCTTCTCCGGAGACGGCGCCTTCGGCATCGCGGTCACCGAACTCACCGCCATCGGCCGCAAGGAATGGCCGGCCATCACCCAGGTCGTCTTCCGCAACTATCAGTGGGGTGCCGAAAAGCGCAACTCGACGCTCTGGTACGACGACAACTTCGTCGGCACCGAGCTCGACACGCAAGTGAGCTACGCCGCCATCGCGAAAGCCTGCGGACTTCAAGGCGTTGTGGCGCGCACCATGGACGAGCTGCGCGATGCGCTCACCAAGGCGATCGACGACCAGATGAAGCATGGCAAGACCACCCTCATCGAGGCGATGATCAACCAGGAACTGGGCGAGCCGTTCCGCCGCGACGCCATGAAGAAGCCGGTTGCTGTGGCCGGGATCGACGCCAAGGACATGCGCCCGCAAAAGGTGTAAGCCTCTGCCGGAGCCCCGCTTTCCGGGGCTCCGTCACGCTTTTGCTGCATTCCCTTGGTGTGAGCAGGGCGTGAACATCGGGGACCCCCATGGCTGAATCGCAGAAGGCTGTCGAAATCCGCGAGCGTGCCCGCGCCTGGCGCGACATCATGCTGCAGATGACGGCCACCATCATGATCCCGCTGACCATTGCGGGGATGGGCCTCTACTACACGCGCTGGCAGCAGAACGTGAACGATCTCAAGACGATGATCGACCTCGTCTCGGACGACAAGCCGGAGCGCCAGAAATACGGCATCGCGATGTTCGAGTACCTGTTGAAGAACGACAAGGTGCCGGTCGAGTTCGTCGCCGCCCAGCTCGACTACGCCAACAACGCCTCCGACCCGCAGCTCCTGGGCGCCATGGAGCGCGCCCTCACCAAGGCGGCGCAGTCCAATGCCAATGTGCAGGCGGTGTTCAAGGAGGCGGTGGATCGATTGCCGTCGCGCGTCTTCGTTAACGTCCTCAACGAGCAGCAGCGCGCCTGCTTCTCGAAGCTCCTCACCGGCCTCAAGGACAGCGATGGCGCCGCCATCACCGTACCCTCCATCTCGCTCGCCAAGTGGGACGGAAAGGTGAATGAAATCCGCGCCATGAACGATGACGACGTGCCCAAGGCCGAAGCCATCGCCAACTGGCTCCGCAACATCGGCTTCGACATCAACGTGGTGAACCTCACCAACGTCTGGTCAGGGGCGAGGCAGGTGCGCCCCAACACCTTCGAAATCTGGTTCGGCGACAAGGACCTGCCGCCGATCTGCACCGGCAAGCAGGCGGCACTGCCGCCCACCTGAGCTACAGCCGGTAGGCGCGAATTCCGTTGTCGCGGAACAGCTTGCGCTTTTCTTCTGGCGTGCAGCCCGAAGTCGCCCAGTCGAGCACGCCGATCCAGTCGGTATATTTTCCTGCGAGCTCCGCCACCGGCCAGTCGCCGCCATACATGATGCGGTCGAATCCGAAGCTGTCGATGACGTGGTCGATGTAAGGGCGGAGCTGTTCCCTCGTCCAGTTTTCGTGGTCCGCCTCGGTGGTTACGCCGGAAAGCTTGCACGTGACGTTTGGAAGTTCGGCAAGTTCGCGGATGTGGCGCTTCCATGGCTCCATCAGCCCGGCCTTGATGCCCGGCTTGCCGATGTGATCGAGGATGAACGACACCTCCGGGCAGCGCCTCACGAACTCGATGACGTTGCCGAACTGGTGATGGTAGATGCAGATGTCGAAGCTGTAGTCGAATTTCGGCAGCAGCTTGATTGCCGCAATGAAATCCGGGCGCAACACGTATTCCGGGTCGGCCTGGTTCTGGATCAGGCGCCGGATGCCGCGCACCACCGGCAACTGCGACAACCGCTCGAGATCCGCCTCGAGCGCCGGGCCCTGCTCGAGGGGCAGGGAGGCCACGCAGCCCTTGAGGCGCGAATCGCCATTGGCGAGTTCCTGCACCCACTGCGCCTCCTCCATGTGCTGGGGGTAGTCGACATCGACCTCGGCGAAGACGATGTTCTCGATGACATAGGGCTTCGCCGCCTGGTCGAGGTCGTGGATGGTCCAGTCCCGCCCCAGCTTGGGCGCCCCCGACGCCCAGCTGTACTTGAACTTCGAGGTGTCCAGCAGGTGGACATGGGTGTCGGTGATGGGGAAATCGATCATGGCGCTCCGTCCTGGTCTCGCGTCAGGCTAGCCCATCAGCCGGCGGAGGTGAACTCGTTCATGGCGGTGAGGAACTGCGCCACTTCGGCCAGCGAATTGTAGTGGCTGAACGACACGCGGACGCAGTCCGCGAGACCCAGCGGCGCCAGCACGTTGCCACTGTAGTGGTCGGCCTTGCGGGTATGGGTGCGGATGCCGCGGGCGTTGAGGAAGCTGACGAGCGCCTCGCTGGGTGTGCCCTCCAGCCATACCGAGATAACACCCTCGCGGCGGGCATTGTCCGGACCGCCGATGATGTGGAGGCCGGGAATGTCCTTCAGCCCCCGCAGGTTGCCGGTGCCGCCGACCATGGCCTCCGCCAGCGCCTGTTCCTGGCCGTGGATCGCCCGCGTGGCCGCCTCGAGCCGGGTGCGCCGGTCGTCGCTGCGCGTGAAGTGGCTTCCCAGCCAGACCAGATACTCGACGACATTGGAAAATGTGGCATAGCTGCCGGTGTCGCGCGTTCCCATTTCCCAGTTGCTCGCAGGGCCTCCGATGACGGTTTCCTTGGGGAGCGCCGTGAGCCGGTCTGAGGCCCAGCCGATGCCATAGCCGTGGCGCGAGAAAACCTTGTAGGGCGAGATGGCATAGCCATCAATGCCGAGCGCCGCGATGTCGACCGCGCCGTGGCTGGCGTGCTGGATGCCGTCGACGATGATGTAGCAATCGGGTGCCACCTTGCGGATCGCCGCGGCGATGGCGCCGACATCGACCGCCATGCCGGTGACGGGCGAGGTGTGGATGAGGCTGGCCACCCGCACCTCCGGCGTGAGGAAGGGCAGCCAGGCCTCGGCCCCGACCGTACCCGTCGCATCGTCATGCGGCACCAGCGCGTGGCGGCGGCCCGTCACCTCGGCCCAGCGTGCCATGGCGCTGCGCGAGGCCGGATGCTCGAGCGTGGTCGAGAGCAGGATGCCGCCTGGTGCCGCCCCCAGTGCGGCGGTGCGGATCAGGCGGAACAGCACCTCCGTGCCACTCTCGCCGACGAAGACCTGTCCCGTTGGCGCGTTGAAGAACAGGCGCATGTCTGCCTTCGCGGTGTCGATCACCCGCATGAGGGCACTTGAGGCCGGGTTGTCGCGCCCCTGATTGTCGGGGATCGCGGCAAAGGCGGCGGAGGTCTCGACCACCGACTTCAGCGTCAGCGCGCCGCCGGCATTCTCGAAGAACACCCGCGGGCCCGTGAAGGGGCAGGCATCGACATGCGCGAAACGGGCACGGACAGCATCCATGAGGCCGGGAACGGTGGTGAGCATGTCTCAAGCGACTCCGGTTGGCTGCACCAGGCCAAATGCCTGTGATTGCAAGGATTGGCAAGCCCCCGGGGGGCAGCCGCCGTTGGACTTGCAGCCGAATTGCCCGGCCGCTAGGCTGAGGTCGGGACGGCGCTTGCGAAATCAGCGGATTTCAAGGCATTGCGTTGCGCAGGATGGGTCACGGCCGGCGGCAGGTCCGGCGCCGCCGATACCTGCGCGGGACGGGGGGAGGACGGGACATTGAGGTGGGGCTGGCTCGCGACCCTGTGTGTGGTCGGCGTTTCGGCAGCGGGCGCGGGAGCTGTCATCCTCATGGCGCGGCCCTATTTGCCGAACCCGTCCGGGTCATCCCCCGGCGGCGCCTTGGCCAGCTTCCAGTATGTCGCGGATGGAGACGGGACGCCCGACTTCACGTCACCCGAGGGCACCACGGCCGACTTCGTGACGGTTTCGCGCGGGGAAACGCCGGTCGTGCGGCTATCGGGCGTGCAATCGAATGCGCCACCGACAGGCAGCCCCGGCATCTACCTCAAGCTGCCGGAGGCGTTCGAGAATGCCGCGAGCGGGCAGACCGTGAGAGTGACTGTGGCGGCGCGACGTCCCGCGGATGATCCGCACCAATCCTTCGCCGTCGATTATTCGACAAGCGACGTCGGCAATTCCGGCTGGAAGCGCTTCACCCTGACCGACCAGCTTGCCGCCTACTCCTTCACCTACGCGGTGCCGAAGATGGAAAAGGGCAATGGCGACTTCATCGGCATCCTTCCGGATCCGGAGACGTCGGCCGGGGCGGTGGAGATTGCGTGGGTCACGGCCGAGGTTTTTCCGCAGGGCGCGCCGATCGAGTCGCTTCCACCGGTTGCGGCAACGGCGACCTCGCTCACCGGCCCGTGACCGGCGGCCGCAGCTCCTGATGATATGCCGCCAGCGCCTGAGCCCGGGACTTACTGGCTCATGCGCTGGCGGACGTGACACGGGGGCGAACGGCCGGACGCACCCGTCTCAATCGGACATCGTCATGCCTGGGTGGAAGGGCAGTTCCCGCACACGGGTGCCGGTCAGCCTGGCGTAGGCATTGGCGATGGCAGGGGCCACGCAGGGCACGCCCGCCTCGCCCACGCCGCCGGGCATGGCGGTGTCGGGCGCACCCTGCAGGATGTCGACCGTCACCTTCGGCATCTCGCGGGGCCGCAGCACGCGATAGTTGGAGAAGTTCTTCACGTCGGGCACGCCCTTGGCGAAGGTCACGCGACTGTAGAGCGCCGAATAGATGCCATGGGCGAGGCCGCCCTGCATCTGAGCCTCGACGGCGTTCGGGTTGATCACCACGCCGCAGTCGATGACGTAGTGCGCCTTGGTGACCTTGATCCTCGAGGATGAGTCCAGTGCAATCTCCAGCGCCACCGCCACGTAGCTGTTGAAGCCCTTGAGGAAGGCGACGCCACGCTGCCCGGACTTCATGCCGGTGTAGTTGGATGAGGCCTTGAGCTTCTGGAGCAGTGCCGTGGCGCGCTGGTCGCCAGATAGCATGCGGAGGCGATAGTCGATGGGATCCTGCTTCAGCGCCAGCGCCATCTCGTCGATGGCGCTCTCGACGGCGAAGGTGTTGTAGGATTCACCCACCGAGCGCCAGTAGCCCAGCGGCACGCCGGTGGGCAGCGGCGTGAACTCGACGCGCCTGTTGGGAATCGCGTAGGGAAGCTTCACGGCACCCGCCACGGCACCGGTGTCTTCCGGATTGGAACCGTGCTGGAAGTTGATCGATGCCGAGACGTTGCGATAGACCATGGCCTTGATGCCGTTGACGTCGCCGCCCATGCGCACATGCATCGAGGCATAGGGGCGGTACTTGTCGTTCTTGAAGTCCTGCGGGCGTGACCAGGTGAGCTTCACCGGCTTGCCCACGGCGACCGCGATCTTGACGGCCTGCAGCACGTAGTCCTGCTCGATCTTGCGGCCGAAGCCGCCACCGCACAGCATGGAGTTGACCTTGATCTGGCTGTCGGTGAGCGTGCCGAGTCCCGGCACGCTGCGCACCGTGGCCGGCACGAAGCTCTGGCCCTGGGTGGGCAGCCACAGTTCAACGAAGCTGACGACATTGTTGGTCTTGGTCACCGACACCGTGGCGTTCAGCACCTCCATGCAGGCGTGGGCGAGGAAGGGCGTCTTGTAGGTGACGTCGAGCTGACCCAGCTTGTCGTCGGGCGTGCCGGCCGTCTCGTAGGCCTTGAGATTCGCGGGAGCGGAGGCGTCCTGAAGGGCCTGCGCCGCGGCGGCCAGCGCCGTGGAATCGAGCTGCGCGAGATCCGCGGGAATGGTCCAGGTGACCTTAGACTGCAGCGAATTGGCGATGCGCATGGCCGACCATGTGTTCTTGGCAACCGCTGCAACCGCATCGCCGAGGTTGACGACGGCAAGCGCACCCGAGGCGCTGGTGGGGCAACTCTTCACCGTGCCGGTGATGGTGGGGCAGTGCACGACGCTGGCGAAGACCATGCCCGGCAGCATGACGTCCATGCCGAAGATGGCGGAACCGTCGACCTTGGCTGCGAGGTCGAGGCGGCGCACTGGCTGGCCGACGATGCGCTTGGTGCCGATGAAGGACACGCTTGCCGGCTCGCTGGTGTTGCCGATCTTGCCGAGCACCGAGGCAAAGGTCTTTTCGCCGTATGTGGCGTGCTTCAGCTTGCCGCCAACCACCAGTGACCACTGGTCCGCCGAGCCGCCATGGGTCAGCGCCGCCGCAGCCTTGAGCCGCGCGGCGGCCTTCGCCGAGGCGGTGCGCAGCGGCGTGTACCACATCATGGTGGAGGTGCTGCCGCCGGTGAGCTGCACGCCCCAGCCCGGCAGGCCATAGGCCGCCGGATTGACCGGCGCATGCTCGAAGCGAACCTGGTTCCAGTCCAGCATCAGCTCTTCCGCCATGATCTGGGCAAGGCCGCTGCCGATGCCCTGGCCCATTTCGGTCTGGCCGGTGATCAGCGTGACGGTGTTGGTATCATCGATGCGAATGTAGGCGCCGACACCCGTGGTCGCGGCTGCTGCCGGCCGGGAGGACAGGGTGACGGTGACGGGCATCAGGAAGGCGGCGGCTGCTCCCGCAAGGAAGCTACGACGGTCGAGAACGAGGCTTTCGGATTTGGCGGACGTGGCACGCATGATGAGATTCCTGCTGTTGTCGGCTGGGAGGGGCGGTGGCCTGTGCCGGATGGAAGGTCAGGCGATGGTGGGCAGCGCGAGGATCGCTTCCTTGACGCGCTGGAACGTGCCGCATTGGCAGAGGTTGGGTATGCCCGTCGCGGTGGAAGACACGGACTCGCCTGCCTTGAGGCGGCCATACGCCGACATCAGCATGCCCGACTGGCAGAAGCCGCACTGCGGCACCTGGTACTGCACCCAGGCCTTCTGCAGCCTGGCGCCGAGCGGATCGTTCTTGAGCCCCTCGACGGTCATGACGGACTTGCCCGCCACCTCGCCGATCGACTTGTCGCAGGATTTTTCAGGCTCGCCGTTCACCATCACGGTGCAGGCGCCGCAGATCTCGACGCCACAGCCGTATTTCGTGCCGGTCAATCCGAGCTGATCGCGCAGCACCCACAACAGCGGCGTTTCGATGCTGTCGACCGTGATGGTCTTTGCAACGCCATTGAGCGTGAACGAGACTTGAGCCATGGGCAGTGTCCTTTCCTTCCTGCTTCCCTGCGCACCTTCCCGCCTGCCGCGCGAAACGCCACGGCGTTGACCCGGAAAACATTTCGGCACGTGCCGGAATGAGTGAGCTATCCAGGGCGTAGAAAGTACTTGGGATGTTTCATATGCCGGAAAAGCTGTCTACTTCTTGACAGAAGCCGGTAGAAACCCATGAAAAATAATGGAAAAAAGCTAGTAAGGTTTACAGCCCTGTTAACCTTTATATAGTCGTTCTCACATTGCTTATGTCAACATGATTGATAAGTAAGTACTAGTACCGAGCACAGGGCGAGCCTGTTGCCAGCATGGGCAAGAAAGACAGTCATTGTTAACCGCAAGGATGTTTGCAGGGCTCCAACGTGCGGCGACGCCCCGGCATCAGGCCGCCCGCCGTCAGATGGCGAAGACCGGTTCCGGCAGGCCGCGGAACCTTGTTTCAAGCGCATAGAGCGCACCGCCGCCCAGGCGCTCGTCCGAAGCCCGCTCCACGCCGGGGCTCCAGCCGGTGGCGACGAACAGTGTCGTGAGGTCTGGCCCACCGAAGGCAACGGCGGCGGTGACGGGGCAGGTGAGCGCGTGACGGCTGTGGAGGCTGCCATCGGACGAGAAGCGGACGACGCAGCCACCGCCGTAGAGTGCGCACCACACCCCGCCCTCGCTGTCGACGGTGAGGCCGTCGGGCAGGCCCTCCTGCGGCGTGAAGCTGGCGAAGACGCGGCGGTTCGAGAGCCTGCGCGTTGCGGGCGAGACGTCATAGGCGAGGATGCGGCGGCCCACGCTGTCACTGAAGTAGAGGACGCGGCCGTCGGGCGAGAAGGCGGGACCGTTGCAGGAGGCAAAGCCCGCATCGCCGATGCTCGACGTTCCATCCGGCGTCACGCAATAGAGGATGCCGCGTGGGTCGGTCTCGGTGAGTTCGTAGGTGCCGATCCACAAGCGGCCGAAACGGTCGAGCTTGCCGTCATTGTAGACCATGCCTTCGCGCCCGCCGTCCGGATGGGCGAAGGGCGTGGTCCGGCCCGTGCCGGGATCGAAGATCACCAGGCCGGAGTCGACCGCCAGTAGCAGGCGCCCGCCGCCGGCGAAGACCAGGCAGCCCAGCACTGTCTCGCCGGGGATGGTCCAGCTCTCGACCTTCTCTTGACCCCACAGCTTGCGGTGCAGGGTGGGGCCATACCAGTCTGTCCAGTAGAGCGCCTCCTCGCCCGGGTGCCACATGGGGCTTTCGGCGAGCCGATCGCGGATCGGCGAGACGATCGTCCAGTCCATTACGGCGCTCCTCAGAACGTGACGCGCTTCTTTGCGCCCTCTCGCTTCACCTCGGTCAGCGGCCGGACCTGATCCATGTGGCCGCCGAGGGTTGCATAGTCGTCCTGGCGCATGGTGAATTCAATGGGGGCGACGAGGGCGGGGGTGGGCACCGAACCGAAGGCATTCTCGGGAAGGGCAGTCACGTCCACCATGTAGGTGATGCCCCCACCGGGCCAGACGTAGCACGGTGCCCCGCCGGCCGTGACGCGGGTGACGGCCTGCTTCACCGACTGGGTGAGACGCACCGGGTTCTCGGTCACGCCGGCGCGCAGCGAGCCTCCCGCGCCGGCCATGAAGATCACCGAGGACTGCGCGGGCTCGCAATTCTCCTGGATGCGCTCGACCGAGAGCTTCAGCGCCGGCGGCAGTTCCTTCTCCACGGGCCTCAGCGCCTCATCCAGTTCGAAATAGGCAGCATGCTCGCCGGTGGTGGAGACCATCAGCAGGCGCAGGCCCGCCCAGGCCTCCTTCGGGTCGAAAGGCTTGAGGATCGAGAGCGGATCGGTGAGGTCGGTGCCGCCCCAGCCGGTGCCGGGCTGTGCCACCTTGAAGTAGCGGCCCGGCGTCGAGCGGTGTCCCTTCATCTTGATGCCGGTGTCGGGCACGCCGAGGAACTTGCCCGCCTGGTGTTCGGAAAGCACGCCGGTGATGTGGTCGTCGACCACCACGACCTCGTCGACGAGGCCCATCCACTGCTTGGCGAACATGCCGATGGTGGCAGAGCCGCAGCCCACCCGCATGCGCTGTTCCGCAACGCCGTTGATGACGGGCGCCTTGCCCGCCTCGATGACGAGCCTGACGCCGCCGTCAACCGTGACTTCCACCGGCTTGCAGTTGGCCAGCGCCAGCATCGCCTCGCAGGTGACGCGGCCCTCCTTCTTCGATCCACCGGTGAGGTGTCGAACGCCGCCGAGCGACAGCATCTGCGAACCGTATTCGGCGGTGGTGACATGGCCGATCTGCTCGCCGTCGATACGCACTGGGGCAGTCTCCGGGCCGAGGTGCCGATCCGTGTCGACCTTCACCTTGAGGCCGCAGTAGCTGAAGATGCCCTCGGTGACGACGGTGACGATGTCGACACCGTCGACCTCCGAGGAGACAATGAAGGGGGCAGGCTTGTAGTCGGGGTAGGTGGTACCGGCGCCGATGGCGGTGACGAAGGTCTCGGGTCCGCGCACCAGCCGGCCATCCCAGTCGTGCCCGGTGGGCAGGAACGGGACGACGTCGCCCCCAGTCTGCACCGTCCGGTCCAGCAGCACATGGGGGTCAACCCGGGTCAGCACACCGCCGCGATTGGCGTAGCGGTCACAGGCCCCGAGCATGCCCTCGCGGATGTAGCAGAGCACCGGGCAGGCGTCGCAGCGGATCTTTCCGGGCTGTTCATCCATGGCAGGCTCCGCAAGCGTCTTCGCAAGTGCGAAATGGCTGTTGACAGGGGCTGGATGATCCCATATTTTTTATATGTATACAAACAAATTCCAGCCCGGCAGGAGCGGCCATGAGTGCGTTGTACGAGGAAGAAGTGCTGAGCGTTCACCACTGGACCGACCGGCTGTTCAGCTTCAAGACCACGCGCTCGCCGGCCTTCCGCTACGAGAACGGGCAGTTCACCATGATCGGCCTCGAGGTCAACGGCAAGCCGCTGCTGCGCGCCTATTCGCTGGTGAGCCCGAACTATGCCGACGAGCTCGAATTTCTGTCGATCAAGGTGCAGGACGGTCCGCTGACCTCGAAGCTCCAGCACATCCAGGTGGGCGACAAGATCCTCGTCGGCAAGAAGCCGACCGGCACGTTGCTGCTCGACAACCTGCTGCCCGGCCGCAATCTCTACCTGCTCGGCACCGGCACCGGGCTCGCTCCCTTCATGAGCCTGGTCAAGGACCCCGCCGTCTACGAACGCTTCGAGAAGGTGATCCTCGTCCACGGCTGCCGCACCGCCGCCGAACTTGCCTATGCCGACGAGATCGAGAACCAGCTGCCGAACGACGAGCTCATCGGCGAGGAGATTCGCGCCAAGCTGCTCTACTACCCGACCGTGACGCGCGAGGAGTTCAGGAACCGCGGTCGCATCACGCTGCTGATGGGCAATGGCAGGATGGCGCAGGATCTCGGACTGCCGCCGGTCGATGCGGCGCAGGACCGGGTGATGATCTGCGGTTCGCCCGCCTTCCTTGCCGACATCGTGGCGCTGCTCAAGGGCATGTCCTTCTCGGAAGGCTCGAGCAATGAGCCGGGCAGCTACGTCATCGAAAAAGCCTTCGTGGAGAAATGAGCCATGGCCGGGGCGGCTGATACAGCGCCGGTCGCCGGCGGCTACCGCCTCGAAGACCAGGTGGGCTTTTTCCTGCGCCGCGCCGGCCAGCGCCATGCCGCGATCTTCGCCGACCGCATCACCGACCAGCTCACGCCCACGCAATGGGCCGCACTCGTCAAGCTTGTCGAGTTCGACTCGCTGTCGCAGAACCTGCTGGGCCGCGAGACGGCGATGGATGCCGCCACCATCAAGGGCGTCGTCGACCGCCTGCTGAAGCGCGGCTTCGTCGCCACTGCGCCAGATCCCGGGGATGGCCGCCGCATGCGTGTATCGATCACCCGCGAGGGCCGTGCTGCGGTGGCGCGTGGTGTTGCCGCGGCAACGTCGATCACCGCTGACACGCTGAAGCCGCTCGATGCTGCCGAACGTCGCCAACTGCTGGAGCTGCTGCGCCGCATCGCCTGATTCCGAGCTGCCGCGCATGAAATGAAGACGGCGCCCTGCGGCGCCGTCTCACGTCGGAAGGTGATGTGGCTCAGCGCCCGCGCAATGCGGCCTGCACGCTGGCGAGAAGATCGTCGGCGGAGCTCGCCTGCTGGGCACCGCCGGCGCCACCGAGTACCTGGCCCAGAATGTCGCCGAGGCCGGCACCGCCGCCTTGCGCCTGGCCGCCCCCCAGCATGCCGCCGAGCACGTCGGCGAGGCCACCGCCCTGTCCGCCCGAGCGCCCGGCCGGTGCACCCGCGCCACCAAGCACGCCGCCAAGCAGGTCGCCCAGCCCCCCGCTGCCCTGGCCGCCACCGAGCACCTGGCCCAGGATGTCGCCGAGGCCGCCGCCCGAGCCGGTCGCGGCCGCCGCCCCCTTGCCACTCATCATCTGGCTGACGAAATAGGCCGCGATCACGGGGAGCAGCTGCTTCAGGATGGCCGAGCTGATGCCGGAATTGGCCGAGAGTTGCTGCGCCACGCCGCGGCTGACGTCCTTCGAGCCGAAGATCTGGCTCAGCACCACGTTGCCGGCATCGGTGGGCGAGGCGATCTGGCCGCGCTCCTCGTCCTGCTGCAAGGCGGCGAAGATCGAACCGAGGCCGTCGCCCGAGCTGGACTTGCTCTTGAAGCCCGCCGCGATGACGGGGGCGAGGGCGGCGACGGCCGCCTCGGTCTGCGCCGGGTCGAGACCGTACTGACGGCCGATGCTTGAAAGATCCATGTGTCCATGCCTCCTGTTTGTCGTTGCGGGGGTCGCAACCTGCCGATGACGGATATACAACCCCAGCGTCCCACACTGTAGGGATACAATCAATTGGCGTCCGAGGATGCTGCCGGAATACACCGATGAAGGCGACCCAACTTGGCCCCCGCGGCGGGCGATCGACCGCCCCTATCCGCACGCTCCCGTTTTGATATGATCCGCCCCGGCGTCAGACCGGAACCCCGAGCCGGGGCAAACATAACTGGAGGATATCATGTCGAAGCCGAAGCTGATCGTGCCTGACAAGACCCGCATTTCACGCCGTTCCGCCCTCAGGTTGGCGGGTGTGGGCGCTGCCTCGATGTTCGCCGGGCCAGGCTTCGTGCGTTATGCCCAGGCGCAGTCCTCCGAACCCATCCGCATCGGTTTCCAGGTGCACCGCACCGGCATCGGCGCCGCCTATGGCAAGTGGTACGAGCAGACCACCAACGCCGCGGTGAAGCTCATCAACGAGTCCGGCGGCATCGCCGGGCGGCCCATCGAGATCATCGCCGAGGACGATGCGACGGATCCCGGCCGCGGCGCTGAGGTGGTCGAGAAATTCGCCACACAGCACAAGTGCGATGTGGCCTTCGGCACGTTGTTCAGCCACGTGGTGATGGGCTCCGCCCCGCGCGCCGGTGAACTCAAGATTCCCTATTTCGTCGTCTCCGAGGGCCATCATGTGGCCTCCGGCAAGCTCAACCGCTACACCTTCCAGCCGGGCATCACCGACGTCCGAAGCCAGGTCATCTCCATGGCGCCGTGGATCGCCAAGAACCTCGGCAAGAAGGTCGCGATGATCTTCCCGGACTTCGCCTTCGGCTATGACCACCGCGACTATTTCTCCGCCGCGATCAAGGCGCAGGGCGGCGAGGTCAATGCGCTGATCCCCATCCCGCCGACCGAGACCTCGTTCTCGCGCTACTTCCCGCAGATCCCGGCCGACACGGAAGTGATCTACCACGTGATGGTAGGCCCGGCGGTGCTGACCTTCGTCAAGGAACTGGGTGAGTTCTATGGCTCGAACCACCCGCCGCTGTTCGGTTTCATCGACAGCCTCGAGGCGGTGAGCCTCAAGAGCCCCGGCCTCGAGTTCCTCGAGGGCTCGTATTTCTGGGAGGCCTATCCGCGCTACGCCGGTGCGAAGCCCACCGACGCGGACACCTTCTACCGTGGCAAGGTAGGTGTGGACCAGTATGGTGCCAGCGTCTCTGACCCCAACGACGTCTCGACCTATTCGCACATGTTCGGCTGCTGGGAGACGCTCTACATCATCAAGCAGGCGATGGAAGCGGCGGGCTACAAGTCGCCGGCCGACCGCGGCAAGCTGATCGAGTCGGTGGAGGCCATCACCACCATCCCCGAGGGCAACGAGCACCCGCAGGGCGACAAGATCTTCAACGGCAAGATCCACCAGGTGTTCGGCCATCAGAACATCACCCAGGTGAAGAACGGCGTGGGCGAGCTGGTCTATCGCACCACGATCGAGGAAGGCATGTACGACCCCGAGGACGACTACACCAAGATGGCGCTCTGAACGCCTTCACCCCTCCATCATGGCCGGGCTTCGTCCCGGCCATCCCCTTCCTTCGGTGACGGCTTCGCGATTTGGCGTTCTTCCCGCATCTCCTGCTGGCATTGCTCGAAGGCACGGTGGCCGCGGCCGTTCTGGCGCTCTCGGCCCTTGGCCTGTCGCTGGTGTTCGGCGTCATGCGCGTCGTCAACGTGGCGCATGGCGAATTCTTCATGCTCGGCGCAATGCTGGCCTGGTGGGTGGCGAAGCTGGTGCCCGGCGGCCCTGCCGCAGGCTTCGTCGCCGCGCTTGTCCTTGCGCCCATCGCGGTGGGGGCACTGGCCTTCGTCACCGAACGGCTGCTGCTTCGGCGCATCAACTATGACCCGGAGGCGACAATCGTCGCCACCATCGGGTTGATGTTCGTGATCCAGCAACTCGCACTGACCGTCTTCGGGGCAGACGCCAAGGCGGTCTCGGCGCCCTTCTCCTATCGCATCGCGCTGCCGTGGTTCGGTTTCTCGGGTTACAAGCTGTTCGTGGTGGTGGCCTCCGGCCTCATCCTGCTTGCCGTGTGGTGGGTGCTGGCGAAGACGAAGTGGGGCCTCGTCATGCGCGTCACCCAGTTCGACCGCGAGACGGCGACCGCCTTCGGCATTCCGGTGAACCAGGTCTATTCCGCGGTATTCGTGGCGGGCGCGGCGCTGGTCGCCATCGCCGCGGTGCTGATCGTGCCGATCCAGCAGGCGCATTACCTGATGGGGCTCGATCCGCTGCTGATGAGCTTCATCGTCGTCATCATCGGCGGCCTGGGCTCGATCAAGGGCAGCGTCATCGCCGCGATGATCATCGGGCTGGCCGACGGCGTGATCTCGATGTTCTTCTCGCCCACGCTTGCCTCGATCATCGCAACGCTTGCGGTGGCGCTGGTTCTGGTGTTCCGGCCGCAGGGCCTGTTCGGGGTTCCGGCGCGATGACGGCACGCATCGTGGTGTTGCATGGCGGGGTGATCCTGGCGCTGTTTCTGGCGCAATTCGTGGCCTCGGATTACGCGGTGCTGACCCTCACCCGTGTCATGGTGCTGGCGATCTATGCGCTGGGCTACAATATCCTGTTCGGCTACGCAGGACTCCTCAGCCTCGGCCACGCCATGTTCTTCGCCACCGGGCTTTATGCGGCGGCCCTCGGCGTAACGAGGCTCGGGCTTGGGGTGCCGGAGGCTCTGCTCTTCGCGCTGCTCTGCGGCGTCACCATCTCCTTTCTTGTCGGACTCATCGTGCTCAGGGTCAGCGGCGTGGCCTTCATGATCGTGACGTTGATGTTCTCGCAGGCCGCCTTCCTCACCGTGCTCTACTTCGGTGACGTGACGCGCGGCGACGAAGGTATCGTCATCAAGGACGACCAGCGTCTGTTCTCGTTGTTCGGGACGCCGGTGAACCTCGCCGACCCGGCTTTGCGCTACAACATCGCGCTGGCCTTTCTGGCTCTGGCGATCGCGCTGTGCCTGATCGTCGTGCGCTCGCGCATCGGGCATGTGCTGGTGGCGATCCGCGAGAACGAGACCCGCACGGCGATGCTGGGCTATGACGTGAGGCGCTACAAGCTCCTGGCCTTCGTGCTGTCGGGGTCTTTTGCAGCCTTTTCGGGGGCGGCCTATGCGCTGCTCTTCGCCTATGCCGGCTCGACGCTGGCCTCGATCCAGTATTCGATCAACCCGCTGCTGTGGACGCTCCTGGGCGGCGCCGGTACCGTGCTGGGGCCGGTGCTTGGCACCGGGCTGATGTTCGTGCTTGTCGACTTCGCTTCAGGCTTCACCTCGGCGAGCCTGCTCTTCGTTGGCGTCGTGCTGATCCTGCTCGTGCTGTTTTTCCCCAAGGGGATCCTCGGCACGCTGCGCCAGCGCTTCTGGCGGTGGCTTCCATGACGGCGCTGCTGGAAACCCGCGGACTGTCGAAGAGCTTCGGTGGCCTCAAGGCGGTGAAGGACGTGAGCTTCGCCGTCGACAAGGGCGAGGTACGGGCGGTGATCGGGCCCAATGGCGCGGGCAAGACAACCTTCGTCAGCCTGATCTCCGGTCGCATCGCGCCGAGTGACGGAACGATCCTGTTCGAGGGCGCGGACGTCACCGCTCTACCGGCCTTCGCCCGCGTGCAGAAGGGCATTGCCTATACCTTCCAGATCACCTCGATCTACGCCAATCTCTCGGTCGCCGAGAACGTGGCGCTGGCCGCACACCAGCCGGGCGGCCGCGCCAGCCTCGAGCCGCTGGAGCGGGTGGGGCTCGCCGGCCGCGCCTCGCAGATCGCAGGGACGCTCGCCTACGGGCACCAGCGGCTGCTCGAGGTTGCGATGGGCCTGGCGCTGAAACCGAAGCTCCTCATCCTCGATGAGCCGACTCAAGGCCTGTCCGATGCCGAGATCGACAACTTCATCGGCCTCGTCCGCGGTGTGGCGCAGGATGCGACGGTACTGCTCATCGAGCACAACATGCCGCTGGTGATGGAACTTGCGCACCGCATCACCGTGATGGATCGCGGCGCCATCCTCGCCGAGGGAACCCCCGAGCAGATCCACGCCAACGCCGCCGTGCAGGCCGCCTATCTGGGGACGGGCTGATGTTCGCGATGCGCGGTGTCGACTGCTTCTATGCGCAAGCGCAGGTGCTGCGTTCCTTCTCGCTCACCGCGGAGAGGGGCGAGATCCTGTGCCTGCTTGGGCGCAACGGCGCGGGCAAGACCACGGCGCTGAAGGCAATCATGGGGCTGGTCCCGGTGCGAGGCGGATCGATCACGCTCGATGGCGTGGAGCTCTCGAAGCTGCCGGCCCACGAGGTGCCGCGCCATGGCGTAGGCTACGTGCCGCAGGGACGGCGGTTATTCGCGGAACTCACCGTCATGGAGAACCTGCGTGTCGGGCTGATGACGCGCAACTCAGGCCCCGAGGTGCTTGAGCATGTGCTGACGCTGTTCCCGCTGCTGAAGGACCGCCTCACCCAGCGCTCCGGCACGATGAGCGGCGGCGAGCAGCAGATGCTGGCGATGGCGCGGGCGCTCTGCATCGGTCCGAAGCTCCTGCTGCTCGACGAGCCCACCGAAGGGCTGATGCCGGCAATGATCGCGCGCATCCGCCAGTCGGTGCTGGACCTGAAGGAACACGGCGTGACGACGCTTCTGGTCGAGCAGCGCGTCGACGCCGTGCTGCCGGTGGCGGACCGGGTGGCCTTCGTCGAGAACGGACGGGTGACCGGCCTCGAAAGCGCCGCCGAGCTTGCCAAGGACCGCGCGCTGATCGACCGCTACGTGGGAATCTGATCATGAAGCGGCTGGCCCTTGCCTACGCTGCGCTCTGCCTCCTGACAGGCCCGGCCCTCGCGCATGCCGCAGGGCGCGGCTTCGTGATGCTGCTGCCGACGGGCTGGGTGATCGCCGGTGGCGCACTGGCGGTGTTCGTCTCCTTCGCCGCTGTGTCGCTGCTGCCGCGCCTTGCGATGACGGCGCCCCGGACCGTGCCGCCGCTGGCACCGGTCGTGGCGCAGGTCGCGAGCCTTGCCTCCGCCCTCGTCCTCGCGGGTCTCGTCGTTCTGGGTTTCATCGGCCCGCGCGATCCCGTCGAGAACCTGCTTCCGCTCGCGATCTGGACGCTGTGGTGGGTGGAAATCGTGATGCTGCACCCGCTGTTTGGAAACCTGTGGGAGGCACTCAACCCCTTCACCGGGCCCTATGCTCTCCTGACGGGCCGGTTGGGGCACGTGGAGGCCGATCCGCCGCTGCAATATCCCCCGTGGCTCGCCCTGTGGCCAGCCGTCGCCATCTTCTTCGGCTTCGCGTGGTTCCAGCTGGTCTACCCAGCACCGGAGGACCCGGCGATCCTCGCGGCGGCCGTGCTGAGCTATCTTTTGGTGAGCGCTGCGGGCGTGCTGGCCTTCGGCCTCCGCGACTGGCTGGGCAAGGCCGATCCCTTCGCGGTGTTCCTGGCGCAGCTCGGCGCGGCTGCCCCTTTGGGGCGCGGCGGACCACGCTGGCCGGGGGCGGGGTTGCTGTCACTGCCGGCACTGCCACCGAGCGGCGCGATCTTCGTGCTGCTGACGCTCGGCACCATCACCTTCGACGGTTTCGCCAATACCTTCGCCTGGCTCTCGACGATCGGCATCAACCCGCTGGACTTTCCCGGGCGCTCCGAGGTGATGGGCGCCAACACGCTCGGCATCCTGCTGGTGAGCGGGGTGCTGGCGTCGGGCTTCTTCGCGGCAGTGGGGGTGGGGTGGCTGTGGGCCGGAAAACCGGACTCGCTCTCGCGGCTCTGCGGGCGGCTGGTCTATTCGCTGATCCCGATTTCGATTGCCTATCACTTCGCGCATTACCTGAGCGACACGCTGGTGAAATCGCAATATCTGCTGCTGGCACTGAACGACCCGTTGCAGGGCGGGGCCGACTACCTCGGTATCGGGCACGCGCATGTCATGACGTCGTTCCAGAACACCGCGTCGGGCGCACTGACCATCTATGCCGCGCAGACTGCCGCGCTCGTCATGGGCCATGTCGTCGGCGTGGCGGTGGCACATTCCATGGCGGTCGAGGAGGGGCTGCCGCCGGCCGACGTCCTGCGGCTGGAGCTGCCGCTGGCGCTGTGCATGGTCGCCTACACCGGCTTCGGCCTGTGGCTGCTGGGGGCGCCGGCGATTTCCTAGTGCCAGTCCTTCATTTCAAATTGCCGCGGAAAGTCCCGAACATCCGCGTTCGTGTGGCGGGAAAAGGATCGCCGGGTCAAGCCCGACGAAGGCGATCGAGAGAGTGGGATGAGCAGGGTTGCGAGCTGATGATCACAGCTGAGACTCGATTGGCAGCCAGGAAATGAACCATGCTGGGAGGTAGCGCCGCAGCGGCGCTTCGGGCTCCGAGGAATGGTCGAGATCGTTGCCGTCCCGGTGTTCGCTCCACACGAGGCGGCCATGGCGCAGCGCAAGCGCATAGCTGAATTCGGGGCCCATCTGCTTCTCGATGGCGGAATGCAGCTGCTGCATGATGTACGGGCAGGAGAACAGCAGGCCCATCTCGGTGTTGATCGAGGCCGAGCGCGGATCGAGATTGAAGGAACCGACGAAGCCGGTGACGCCATCGATGAGGAAGGCCTTGGTGTGGAGGCTCGCGGTGCGCGAGCCGAACAGCGAGGCACGGTGGCGCTTCGGCTCCGGCTTCATCTCATGAAGCTCCACCCCGGCCGCGAGCAGCGCACGGCGATAACGCGCATAGGCGCCATGCACCGCGATGACATCGGTGGCCGCCAGCGAATTGGTCAGGACGCGGATGCGACGCCCGGCGGCGGCGAGGCCGCCGAGGGTGCGCGCACCCGCCGTCCCCGGGATGAAATACGGCGAGCTGACGAGGAGGCTCTGTGTCGCCGCCGCAATGAGCGCGTTGATGCGTTCACCCATCCAGGTCTCGCGTGACAGGCCGGCAGCCTTCTCCGGCGGGTCGGACACCACCTCGACTCCCGTGGACCAGCTGAGGAACTGGGGGTTGGCGAAATCCGGCGCCCGGGCCAGGGTGGTGGCGTGGCGCAGCATGGCGATGGCGCGTTCCGACCGGGCGTGGGCATCGAGCCGTGCCGCCAGGCGATTGAAGCGTGGTCGGCGCATCCGCCGCAGCTTGTGCAGGCTTCGGATGGGAAGGGCCGGTTCGCTGTTCCAGTAGCGGTCGAAATTGGCCTGTGCCGCTTCCAGGCAATGGCCCACGGCGAGCACGTCGATGTCCTGGAAATTGGCCTCATGCGAGGCGTCGAAATATTCATCGCCGATGTTGCGTCCGCCGGCGATCAGCACCCGGCCATCGGCCAGCCAGCACTTGTTGTGCATGCGCCGCGTCGCCGTGAAATATTTGAAGATGAGTTCGAGGCCGCGGCGGAAGGTGTCGGTGCGGCTGCGGCTGGGGTTGAACAGCCGGACTTCGATGTTGGGGTGGCTGTCGAGGGCGAGGAGCGAGGGATCGAAGCCGAAGGAATTGATGTCGTCGAGCAGCAGCCTCACCCGCACGCCGCGCGCCGCCGCCGCCACCACCTCGCGCAGCAGGATCTGCCCGGTGAGGTCGCCCTTCCAGAAGTAATATTGCAGGTCAAGGCTGCGGCCCGCCAGCCGTGCCGTCTCGAGCCGTGCCCGGAATGCCGCCAGACTCGACGTCATCAGCATCAGGCCGCTCTCGCCCGGGTGCTGCGTCAGCAGGGGCTGGATGGCGCGGTCGAGCGCGGTCTGGTCGGAGGCCAGGGGCAACGACAGGGTGGGTGGCCCGTGGCGGCGCTGCGCCACGCGGCCGAAGGTGGCGACGGCGGCGAGTCCGAAGATGAGCAGCACGGCGGCGGCGAGCGCCAGCAGGGCCCATGTCTGGGTGGAGGAGAGCAATGGTCAGTCCGCCATGTTTGCGTCAAGAACCTCTTGATCCTTGGCCGTCAAGTGGGCACCTTGTCATGCCGGAGAGCATGAGTCATCCGGGGTGGAGCAAGGCCCGGATGGCGAGGGTAAATGCACTATGAGACATATCGTTCCCGCGCTGCGCCGGAACCTCGCCCGGGGGCCCGGCAAGGAGCCGGCGCCCGTTGGCCAGAAGCGCCCCACCCACGACGGGCACGACCCCTCGCTCACCATTTCGGTGGCCTCCTACAATGTTCACAAATGCGTGGGCACCGATGGCGTGTTCGACCCTGGTCGCATTCTCAGCGTGGTGCTGGAACTGGGTGCCGACATCGTGGCGCTGCAGGAGGCCGACCAGCGCTTCGGCAGCCGCAGGGGCCTGCTCGACCTCAAGGCGCTTTATGAGAAGGGCGGCTACCGCTCGGTGCTGGACGTAGGCTCGCGCAGGTTGAGCCACGGCTGGCACGGCAACGTGATCCTCTACCGCGAAGACAGCGGCAACGTCGCCAATGTCCACAAGATGACGCTGCCGGGCTTCGAACCGCGGGGCGCGGTGCTCGTCGACTTTGAGTTCTCTGGCCTGCCGCTGCGCATCATCGGCGCGCATCTGGGCTTGCTCAAGTCATCCCGCGCGCGGCAGGCGGAAGCGATCCTCAACGCCGCACACCCGGTGGACGATCGCGCGGTGATCTTGCTTGGCGACACCAACGAATGGCGCACCGGGGGTCGCTCGGCGCTCCGGCCCTTCGACCCGCACCTGAGCGACGTCGACATGACGATCGCCAGTTTCCCCTCGCGATTCCCGCTGTGGCCGCTCGACCGCGTGCTCACCAATCGCCACGTGACGGTATATGAAATGCAGGCGGTGGAGACGGAACTCTCGCGCATCGCCTCCGATCACCTGCCGGTGAGGGCGGTGATCGGCGTGACGCGGGGCATCGCCACGGGCTGAGGACGCGCGCTCCACGGATGGGACAGGGGCTCGGCTGCCAATTCGTCGGCTGCGGCGGGAAACCAGAAAAACCATCCGCATTCCCCATGACCATCGCGTCTGGTTGACACGTGGATCGCGCTTGGTGGTGAACGCACCGATGGGCCGGCTGTTCCCTGCAACTCTGGACAAGCGCCGTGCGGCTGGCCTACTCAGAACCCATGGCATTTGACCTCGTCATCTTCGATTGCGACGGCGTGCTGGTCGACAGCGAAATGCTGAGCGCCGGTGTGCTGATGAGCATGATGAACGAGGCGGGCTTCCCACTTTCCGAAGAGGCCTTCCGCAGCGACTTCCTCGGCCGCAGCTTCGCCGCGGCGACGCTGCGTGTGAAGGAGCGCTTCGGCCGGCCGCTGCCGGAAGATTTCGAGAGCCGCTACCGCGTCCGCCTCTTTGCCACGCTCGAGGCCGAGCTGAAGCCCATGGCGGGCGTGGCCGAGATGCTGGCGGCGCTTCGGGTTCCCTATTGCCTGGCGACCAGCTCGAGTCCGCGGCGGCTGGCGCTGTCACTCGGCGCCTCGGGCCTTGCGGGTTACTTCGCGGGACGTTGCTTCACCGCTTCCGAGGTTTCGCGGGGAAAGCCTGCGCCTGACCTGTTCCTGCATGCTGCCGCGAAGATGGGAGCAGACCCTGCGCGCTGCCTGGTGATCGAGGACAGCGAACTGGGCGTCAGGGCGGGGCTGGCCGCGGGCATGGCGGTCTGGCATTTCGCGGGAGGCTGCCATGTGCTGGCGGGCTATCGCCTGCCCGAGGGGCTCGCCGCCCACCGCGTGATCGCGGACATGCCCGGGATGGCGGCGGCCTTCCGCGAATTGGGGCTTTCCTCTTTGGCCCACTCACCTTAGTTGTAGCCCCTGAAAGGTGACGGCATGACCCGGAAGACGGACCCGGACAGCGACAGGCTCGACGATGCGGCACGCGCCGGCTGGCTCTATTACATCGCCGGCAACACCCAGGACGAGATTGCCAGGAAGCTCGGCGTGTCGCGCCAGACGGCGCAGCGCCTGGTGTCGCTGGCGGTGAGCGAGAAGCTGATCAAGGTCAGGCTCGACCATCCGATCGGCCATTGCATCGAGCTCTCCGGCCGCCTGCAGGAGGCCTATGGTCTCAACATGTGCGAAGTGGTGCCCGCCGATCCGGCCTCGACCTCGGACTCGCTGGGCGTTGCCGAGGCGGCGGCGGCGGAACTCGAGCGTTACCTGGTCTCGCAACACCCGGTGATCTGCGCCATGGGCACCGGCCGCATGCTGCGCGCCATGGTCGAGCAGGTGAGCCCCATGGATTGCCCGCAGCACAAGATGGTTTCGCTCGTCGGCAACATTGCGCCCGATGGTTCGGCCTCGCTGTTCGACGTGGTAAGCCGCATCGGCGACCGGGTTAAGGCGCCGCATTATCCCATGCCGCTACCCGTCATCGCGCCCACGGTGCACGAGAAGACGCTGCTGCTGTCGCAGAAGACGTTGCGCAACGTGATCGAGCTCGCCCGGCAGGCGGATGTGACCTTCATCGGCATCGGCACGGTGGACGAAACGGCGGCCCTGCTGCGCGACGGCTTCGTGCGCCACGACGAGATCCGCGCTCTCATGCGCGCCGGTGCGGTTGGCGAGATCACCGGCTGGGCCTTCGACGGCCAGGGCAATCTCATCGACGGCCTGACCAACGACCGCGTGCTGAGCGTGCCGCTGGAACAGCCGGCGCAGAAGAAGGTGATCGGTGTGGCCATGGCCACGGCTCGGCTGCGCGCGGTGAAGGGCGCGCTGCGCGGCAAGCTGATCAATGGCCTGATCACCAACGAGACGATGGCGGAACTGCTGCTCGAGACGTGAGGCGGCGGCTAGACAAATCCCACGCAGCAGAACGCCACGGGCCCCGACATCACGGCGCGGCCATCCTCGAGCAGGCGGATCTGCAGCGTGCCGCCGGGCAGATGCACGGCGATGTCGTTCCCCTTCAGAAATCCGCGCAGGCGGCCGGCATAGGCCGCCACACAGGCGCCGGTGCCGCAGGCTTCGGTCAGCATGCCGGGGCGCTCCCACACGGCGAGTTTCAGCGTCGTCTCGTCGATCACGCGCGCCACGCCGACATTGACGCTTTCGGGAAACAGCGGATCGCGTGCGATCGCAGGCGCGGCAGCCGGTATGTCCACGTCGCAGTCGACGAAGAACACCGCGTGCGGGTTGCCGATGGACAAGGCCACGCCATCCTTCAGCGGTCCGCTGGAAAGCGGCAGGTGAGCGGTGTCGACAGCGCGCGCCAGAGGCACCTGGTTCCACGCGGTGGTGATGGGGCCGAGCGTGACGCTCACCTCCCACGCTCCGTCCTTGTGGCAGTGCAGCAGGCCGCCGAGGCTGTCGATCAGCACGTCGGGCTTGCCGGTCTCCTCGAACAGCAGCCAGGCCAGGCAGCGGGTGGCGTTGCCGCAGGCCTGGGCCTCGCTCCCGTCGGTATTGTGGATTCCCATGAAGGCGACGGCACCGGGTGTCCGCGGCGGTTCGATGGTGATGACCTGTTCGGCACCCACGCCCTCGTGCACGTCACAAATGCGGATGACGTCTGACGGGGAGGGCAAGGGAGCGCTGCGGCAGTCGAGAAAAACGAAGTTGTTGCGAAGCCCCTGCATCTTGATGAAGGGCCGTGCGAAGGGCTGCTGGCGGGGCGGAGGGAGCGTGAGGAATTCGGTGACCGGCATGGGCCGAGGAGACGGCGGCGCCCCCCGCTTGTCAACACCTGCATGGAATTGCGCGAGGCATGCAGGGGCGCGGGGTTGACACCTCCTGCCAAAGCTTGGAGCATGCACGTCAAACAGTGACGAGTTGACGTGAAGAGAACCCCCACCCGCCGCCCCGCGACTGCTGCCCCGATCGAGGGGTCCGGATCATGAGCGCGTCCATGCTCTCGGCGGCGGAACGCCGTCGGCCGTGGATCCTGCTGGCGCCGTCGCTGATCACCCTGTTCGTGCTGATGATCCTGCCCATCGGCATCATGACGATTTTCTCGTTCTACGAATTCGTCACGGCGGGCGTGGAAAAGGAGGTCTTCACCACCCAGAACTGGCATGACTTCCTGACCGATCCCTTCTACCACATGTTCCTGTGGAAGACGATCCGGGTGGCGGGGATCACCTCCATCCTGTGCGCGGTGATGGGGTATCCGGCGGCCTATTGCATCGCCATGACCACCTACAAGCACAAGTGGCTGCTGCTGCTACTGCTGATCGTGCCGTTCTGGATCAGCTTCACCATCCGCACCTTCTCGTGGATCCACATTCTCGGCGAGCAGGGCGTGATCAACGTCGGCCTCATCAGGCTCGGCATCGTCAACGAACCGATCCGCATGCTTTACACCGAGGGCGCGGTGATCATGGGCATGATCCACTTCCTGCTGCCTTACATGATCCTCAATGTCTACGTCGCGATCGAGGGTATCGACCGGAACCTGATCTCGGCGGCGCGCACGCTGGGCTGCACCGCGTGGCAGGCCTTCTACGAGGTGGTGCTGCCGCTGTCGCTGCCCGGCCTCATGGCCGGCCTGCTGCTGTGCTTCGTGCTGGCTGCGGGCAGCTACGTCACGCCGCAGATCCTCGGCTCCACCCGCGATGCGCTGTTCGGCAACATCATATTCGACACCATCATGGGCGAACTCAACTGGCCGATGGGCTCGACGCTGTCTCTGGTGCTGCTGATCTTCCTTGGCGCGGTGGCGGCGGTCTACAGCCGCTACATGGGCCTGTCGCGTGTGTTCAAGGGGTTGGGCGGATGAGCCTCGACACCTCAACCAAAGGCTTCGGCTGGCGCGCGGTACAGCTCTTCACCGTGCTGGTCTACATCTTCATGTTCGCACCGATCCTCGTCGTCATCGTGCTGTCGTTCAACGCATCGCAGTTCGGCGGCTTCCCGATGACCGGCTTCTCACTGCACTGGTATGCGAAGCTGCTGCAGAACGACTCGGTGCTGCGCGCCTTCCAGACCTCGCTGTGGGTAGCGCTTGTCACATCTGTCGTCTGCTCGGTGCTGGGCATCCTCGCCGCAGTGGCGCTCGTGCGCTATGATTTCCCCGGCAAGGAATGGGTGAACACCATCCTCATTGCCCCCGCGCTGGTGCCCGAGACGGTGCTGGGCGTCGGGCTCCTGCTGCTCATCCGCTTCGCACACCAGCCGCGTACCCTGTGGCTTCTGGTTCTCGGCCACATCATGCTGGCGCTGCCCTACGTCGTTCTCGTGGTGCAGGCTCGGCTCATCGGCGTGAAGCGTGTCTACGAAGAGGCCGCGATGTCGCTGGGCGCCAATCGCTTCCAGACCTTCCGCGAGATCACGTTGCCGCTGATCATGCCGGCGATCGTCGCCAGCCTGCTTCTGGTCTTCACCATTTCCTTCGACAACATCACGGCCTCGATGTTCTGGCGCCCGTCGGGCGTCGAGACCATGCCGACCGAGATCCTGTCGATGCTGAAAATCTCCATCAGCCCGGAGATCAACGCCCTGGGCACCTTGATGATCGTCGTAACCGTGGGACTTCCACTGCTTGGCGGCGGGCTTGCCCGCTACCTGGCACGAAGCGCGCGTTGAACCACAAACAGGGAGATAACGAACATGAAAATGTCGACAACGAAACGCCTAGAGCGCCTGACCGAGCGCTACATGAACGGCGGAATGGACCGCCGCACCTTCTTGGGGCTCGCCGCGGCGGCTGCCGCTGCCGCCGGAGTTGGCCTGCGCTGGTCGCCGCAGGCCCTGGCTGCCGTCACCGAAGTGCGCTTCGATGGCTGGGGCGGCGTGGTGCAGGAGGCAATCGACAAGTATGCCTTCCAGCCCTACACAGCCAAGACCGGAATCAAGGTGACGCAAGGAACCTTCGGTGACGAAAGCGAGATCATCACCAAGGTGAAGACCGCTACTCCGGGCGAATTCCAGGTCATCCATTCCTCCGGCGTCGAGTACTACAAGCGCTACGTCGACGGCGGCTTCAACAGCGAGATCAACGAGGCCAACATCCCGAACATCAAGTTCGTGATGCAGGCGATGATCGACCCGTTCCTCAAGATCACACCGAAGCTGTCCGGCGTGCCCTATGACTATGGCACCACTGGCCTCGCCTATAACACCACCGTGATATCCGAGGCGGAAGCCAAGGAGAAGGGCGCGGCACTGCTCGTCGACCCGAAGTATCAGGGCAAGATCGGCGGCTATGGCGACATGGTCACCCGCGTCTGGTACGGCGCGCTGGCATCCGGCCAGAACCCGAACGACATCAAGGATATCGATGCCGTCTGGGCGAAGGTGCGCGAGAACCGCGACCTGGTGAAGAAGTACTGGTCGTCGGGTGCCGAACTCATGGATCTTCTGGCCAAGGGCGAGATCGTGGTGACGGATGCCTGGTCGGGCCGCGTGGCGGCGCTGCAGCAGCAGGGCCACCCCATCGGCTATCTCGACCCGCCGGGTTCCTATGCCTGGATGGAGGACATGCTGATCCTCAAGGGCTCGCCCATGACCGAGTGCGAGGAACTGGTGAACTTCATGCTCGATCCGGCAACCGCGATCGCGGTGGCCGAGGGCCAGAACTATCCGCCCTCGCTCGACCCCAACAAGGTGAAGCTCACCGAGAAGATCGCCAAGCTTCCGGCCTTCGACCCGACTGGCACCATGAAGAGCCTGACCTTCGCCGATCCCAACTACTGGGCCTCGAACCTCGATGCCTGGACCAAGCAGTGGGATCGCATCTCGAAGGGCGGCTGATCCGGCCGACGTCGCAAGCTTCCTCTCCTCCGCATTTGCGGGGGAGAGGCACATGATTGAGAGAGACCATATGACCGTTGCAGCCGCAGTCGACCTTCGCCACGTGACGCTCGCCTATGGCGAGTTCGTCGCGGTGAAAGATGTGAGCCTGTCGATCGCCAAGGGCGAATTCGTGACCCTGCTTGGGCCCTCGGGTTGCGGCAAGACGACGATCCTGCGCTCGATCGCCGGTCTCGTGCAGCCCACCGGCGGCGAGATCAATGTGGCCGGGCGGCGCATCGACAACATCCCCATTCACAAGCGCAACATCGGCCTCGTCTTCCAGAACTATGCGCTCTTCCCGCACAAGACCATCTTCGACAACATTGCCTTCGGCCTGAAGCATCGCAATGTGGAGAAATCGCTCATTGCGAGCAAGGTGACGCGCGCTCTCGAGATGGTGCGCCTGCCTGGCGTCGAGAAGAAGCTTCCGTCGGAAATGTCCGGCGGTCAGCAGCAACGCATCGCGCTCGCCCGTGCCATCGTCATCGAGCCCGACGTGCTGCTGCTCGACGAGCCGCTCTCCGCACTCGACGCCAACCTGCGCGAGGAAATGCGCACCGAGCTGAAGTTCATCCAGCGCGAGGTCGGCATCACGACGATCTTCGTGACCCACGACCAGGACGAGGCGCTGGCCATGTCCGACCGCATCGTGGTGATGAACAAGGGCCTGATCGAGCAGGTGGGAACGCCGGAAGAGGTCTACCGCCGCCCGGAATCGCGCTTCGTCGCAAGCTTCCTCGGCCAGTCCAACCTTCTTCCGGGGCGTGTCTCGGGAATTTCGGGTGGCATCGCCGGCGTGCGCCTCGACAAGGGGCATGAACTCGCCGCGGCGGCCCCTGGGAGCCTCAGGGATGGCGCCGCCGTTACCGCCATCGTTCGCGCCCAGAAGGTGGTGCTGGGACCGCCGGAGCGCGGCGGGCTGAAGGGCCGCATCATCTCGACGTCCTATCTCGGCGGCTCGGCCGCCTATTTCGTCGACATGAGCGGCATCACGCTGCAATCCATCGCCACCATCGACGACCGCGTGTGGCGCGAGGGCGAGGAGGTATCAATCGCCATCTCCCCTGCCGACGTGCTGCTGCTCGACGAGGGCGGCCACAGACTGCATTGAGCTCACACTGCCATGTAGCCGCCGTCGATGGCGAGCACCGCTCCGGTGACGAAGCTTGCGAGCGGTGAGGACAGGTAGAGAACGCCGCCCGC
Source organism: Hyphomicrobiales bacterium (assembly GCA_046349235.1). Lineage (GTDB taxonomy): Bacteria > Pseudomonadota > Alphaproteobacteria > Rhizobiales > Aestuariivirgaceae > Aestuariivirga. The sequence goes on along the minus strand of JAXMCT010000014.1, from coordinate 163,505 downwards.
GATGTCGTCAGGATTGCCCCAGCGGCCCAGCGGGGTGCGCGCGAGGATGGCCGCGTTGCGATCGGCATTTTCTCGCAGCGCCGCGGTGAGTGGCGTCTCGATCCAGCCCGGCGCAACGGCGTTGACGCGGATGCCGTCGGGCGCATAGGCGATGGCCAGCGACTTGGTGAGCTGCGCCACGCCGCCTTTGGATGCCGCATAGCCCGGCACCAGGCCGCCGCCGAAGAAGCTGAGCACCGAGGCGGTGTTGACGATAGTGCCTCTTGCCTCCTTCAACTTCGCTCGCGCCGCAGCACAGATGCGCATGGTACCGGTGAGGTTGATGTCGATCACGTCGGCGAAGACGTCCGGATCATGCTCCGCGCCGCGCCTGATGACGCCGGCGCAATTCACCACATGGGAAAGTGATGGCAGCGAGGCGAGGAGGCTCTCGATCTCCGCCGCGTTGCGCACGTCGAGAAGGGCGGTGCGCAGCCCCGGCACCGCTTCCGCGGTGTCGCCCACTTCCGCCAGCGACACGCCTGTCGCGGTGACGATGGCGCCCTCCGCGACGAAGGCCTTCGCCACCCCCAGGCCAATGCCGGAGGTGCCGCCGGTCACCAGCACGTGCTTTCCCGCAAAGCAGCCGTTGGGCCAGAGGCTCATCGGATGAAGCGGGTGACGTAATCCGCCCCCAGCCCCACCTTCGCGAAATGCGCCCGGCACATGTCGATCTTGGTGAAGACATCCTCGTAGCCAAGATTTTTCCCCCACGGGTCGACGTAGTACATGATGCCGTTGACCTGGAAGAAGGTGATCATCTCCTCGACGTCGTCGGGCACCACCAGCGTGTGCGTCTCGCCCGGCGGCTCGAAGACATAGGAGCCCGCAACGGCCTCCCAGTCATGCTCGAGATAGTGCCAGCGGCCCTTCAGCACGAGGCCATGCACCGCCTGAGGATGGCGATGGCGCGACACGATGCCGGCCTTCCTCACCTTGAGGAGGTTCATCCAGTAGCCCTGGCTGCGGTTGAGGCAGAGCGGGCGGAACCACACGTTTTCGGCCTGCGGCACCCACAGCCGCTCGTCCTCCGGCACGGCATCCGGCACCACGATCTCGGCCAGCGCATCCTGCGGGAATGGCAGCTGGTAGGGCATGCGTGCATGTTCGTCCGGCGCGGCGGGCATTTGACTTCTCCCTTGTCGATTTCACCAGACTAGACCATGCCGGTGGGCCGAGGAAGTGAGGCGGAGCCCCGCTTGCGGCAAGGCACCACGGGTCCGGCGGAGGCTCCACTGCGTAGAATTGGCGTGTGACCACAGGAATGACGATGCTTCTCGAACTTCAGGACGTGAGCAAGTCCTATCCGACCGGCGAAGGCGTGCTCGAAGTGCTGCGCGGCGTGAGCCTGGCGCTCGACGCGGGTGAGAGCCTGGCGCTGACCGGCGAGTCCGGCAGCGGCAAGAGCACGCTGCTGCATCTCGCGGGCGGACTCGACCGACCGGATGCGGGCGCCATCCGTTTCGCGGGAACCGACATCGCGGGGCAGGGTGACCGGGAGCTTGCCGCTTTCCGTCGCGAGAGCGTCGGGCTGGTGTTCCAGCAGTTCAACCTGATCCCGTCGCTCGATGTTGCCGCCAATCTTGCCTTTCAGGCACGGCTTGGCGGGCGCTACGATGCGACATGGACGGCCCGGCTCACCGAGCGGCTGGGGTTGGCCGGGCTCCTCGACCGCTATCCCGAGCAGCTTTCGGGCGGACAGCAGCAGCGCGTCGCCATCGGCCGGGCGCTGGCGGGCAGGCCACAGCTGATCCTCGCGGACGAGCCCACCGGCAACCTCGACGAGGCGACCGGTGACAGGGTGCTCGACCTGATCCTTGCGCTGATGGCGGAAACCGGTGCCGCACTGCTGCTGGTGACGCATTCCATGCGTCTGGCCTCGCGGCTCGGCCGCCGCCTGCACCTTGCCGCGGGAAGACTCTCCGAATGATCGCCCAGGGCTTCGCCGTTCTTCTCTCGCACTGGTGGCGGCATAAGCTGCAGTTCGCCATGCTGTTGCTGGGCTTGGCGCTGGCCACGGCGCTGTGGTCTGCGGTGCAGGCGATCAACGGCGAGGCGCGGGCGAGCTATGCGCGTGCCGCCGCCGTGGTGGGACAGGACCGGTTGGAGCAGCTCGGCGCGGCAGATGGCACGCGCATCCCGCAATCCGATTACATCGCGCTGCGCCGGGCGGGATGGCTGGTGTCGCCGGTGCTGGAAGGCGACAAGCGCTTCGGCGGCGAGCGCCTGCGCATCCTCGGCATCGACCCGTTGACGCTGCCTGTGGAAGCCGCCCAGGTGGATGTGGGCGGCGCCGACATCGGGATGCAACGTTTCATTACGCCACCTGGCGTGTTCATCGTGTCGCGCGAGACGGCGGAACGCCTGAAGGGCCTCGATACGCCGCCCCTGCGCGTCAGCGATGCCCTGCCCCCCGGCACGGTCCTGACTGACATCGGCATCGCACAGACATTGCTCGATGCGCCGGGCCAGCTGACGCGGCTGTTGGTCGCGCCGAAGCAGCCCGCAGAAGCAAGGCCATTGTCCGAGGTGGCGCCGCATCTGGTGCGGCGTGCGCCGGCGGTTGAGAGCGATCTCTCGCGCCTCACCGACAGCTTTCACCTGAATCTCACGGCCTTCGGTTTCCTTGCCTTCGCAGTGGGGCTGTTCATCGTGCACTCGGCGATCGGGCTTGCCTTCGAGCAGCGCCGCCCGGTGATCCGAACGCTGCGCGCCGTGGGCCTACCGCTTCGCACGCTGATTCTCCTGATGGTAGCGGAGCTGCTGGTGCTTTCCACCGTGGCGGGCCTGATCGGAGTGGCACTGGGCTATGGCGTGGCCTCGCTGCTGCTGCCCGACGTAGCGGCGAGCCTGCGGGGGCTCTATGGCGCAGAGGTGCCCGGCACGCTGGCGCTCCGGCCCTCGGTATGGGGGCTGGGGCTTGCCATCGCGGTAACAGGCACGCTGGTCTCCGCTACCTCGCGGCTGTGGCGCATAGCGTCCATGCCGCTGCTTGCCCCGTCGCGGCCGCGTGCATGGGGTCTCGCCTCTGCGCGCTCACTTCGGCTGCAGGCAGCGGGCGGCCTCGTGTTGCTCGCCGCGGCCTGGCTGATCGTGCAGGTGGGCACCGGGCTGGCGGCGGGCTTCGCGTCGCTTGGCGCGATGCTGCTGGGGGCCGCGCTGATCCTGCCGCTCATTCTCTCCAGTCTGCTCACGCTCGGCGGGCTGTTGTCGCGCAACGTGGTGCCGCAGTGGTTCTGGGCCGATACGCGCCAGCAGTTGCCCGGCCTTTCACTGGCGCTGATGGCGCTGCTGCTGGCGCTCGCCGCCAATGCCGGGGTGGGCACCATGGTGCAGAGCTTCCGCCTCACCTTTACGGGCTGGCTGGACCAGCGACTCCCGTCCGAACTCTACGTCACGGCGCGCTCCGTCGACGAGTCGCGCAAGGTTCAGGACTGGCTCACTCCGCGCAGCGACGCGGTGCTTCCGATCTGGAACACCGAGGTACGGATGTTCGGTCAGCCGGTGCAGGTCTATGGCATTGCCGATCACCCCACCTATCGCCTCAACTGGCCCATGCTGGACGCAAAGCCCGATGCCTGGGACAGCATTGCCCGCGGCGCGGGCGTTCTTGCCAACGAGCAGCTGGCACGGCGCGAGCACCTGTCGCTCGGCGATGCGATCACGCTCGAGGGCGGGCGCGTGCTGCCGCTGGTCGGCGTCTTCTCCGACTACGGCAATCCGAAGGGGCAGCTGCTCATCTCCATCAGTCTGCTGGAGTCGTTGTATCCGGAGGCGAGCCGTCTGCGCTACGCGGTGCGCATCGCGCACGACAAGGCGCCGAAGCTCGCCGGGGATCTGCGCGCCGCCTTCGATCTGCCGGAGGAGAATGTCGTCAACCAGGCAAAGATAAAGGCCTTCTCGCTCGGGATCTTCGAGCGCACCTTCGCGGTGACGGCGGCGCTCAACGTGCTGACGCTCGGCGTCGCGGGGCTCGCGATCTTCGCCAGCCTGCTCACGCTCTCCGACATGCGGCTGGCGCAGCTCGCTCCCGCCTGGGTCATGGGGTTGACGCTGAAGCGCCTTGCGCTGCTCGAGATCCTGCGCAGTGCGGCGCTCGCGGCCTTCACCATGCTGGCGGCCGTGCCGGTGGGGCTGGCTCTGGCATGGCTGCTCCTCGCCGTCGTGAATGTCGAGGCTTTCGGCTGGCGGCTGCCGATGCATGTCTTCCCGCTCGAATGGCTGCGGCTCCTCCTGCTCGCGGTGGTGAGCGCGGTGCTCGCCGCAGTGCTCCCCGCCGTGTGGTTGACGCGCCGCCAGCCCGCCGATCTCGTGAAGGTCTTCGCCAATGAACGCTAGGCTGATCCTCCTGCTGTTGCTGACATTGGCATCGCCCGTCCTGGCGCAGGGCTTCGCCGGGCTTGGCGGGGATGCTCAGGGCTTCGCGGTGCCACATCGCGGCACGGCACTGGTCTTCCCGCGGGATCATGGCGCGCATCCCGACTATCGCATCGAATGGTGGTACCTGACCGCCAATCTCAAGGGCGCCGACGGCAAGGACTATGGTGCGCAGTGGACGCTGTTCCGCTCCGCCCTCGCGCCGGAAGAAAAGCCGGGCTGGCAAAGCCCGCAACTGTGGATGGGCCACGCAGCACTCACCACGTCGGAGCGGCATCACTCCGCGGAGCGCGTCGGACGTGGCGGTGTCGGTCAGGCGGGTGTGATGCTGGCGCCGTTCGATGCCTGGATCGACGGCTGGCGCATGGCAGGCCGCGGCGCGCCGCCCGCCGATGCGCTCTCCGCCCTCACGGTCAATGCTGCGGGGGATGATTTCGCCTACCGGCTCGATCTCGATGCCCGGGGGCCCATCGTGCTGCAGGGGGACAGGGGCTATTCGGTGAAGTCGGCGCAGGGGCAGGCGAGCTACTACTATTCGCAGCCCTTCTACGACGTGCGTGGGTCGATCACGGTCAATGACAAGGACATTGCCGTCACGGGACAAGCATGGTTCGATCATGAATGGTCGTCGCAGCCGTTGTCGGCAGATCAGACAGGATGGGACTGGTTCTCCTTCCACTTCGCAAGCGGTGAAAAGCTGATGGGCTTTCGCCTGCGCGACGCGGGAGAGGGCTTCACCTCCGCCACGTGGATCGCTGCCGATGGCACTGCGGAACCGCAACAGCCCGGCGCGCTCAAGGTGACTCCGCTCGCCTGGAGGGACATCGAAGGCCACCGCGTACCGGTGCAGTGGAAGGTGACGCTGCCCACGAAGCGGCTCGACGTCGAAACCGGGGCCGTGAACGATGAAGCATGGATGACGACGCAGGTGTCCTACTGGGAAGGCCCGGTGAGCATCACAGGGACACATCCGGGGCAGGGCTACGTGGAGATGACGGGGTACTAGGGTTCGCGCTCAACGTCCCGTCAATGCGAAGCTCGTTCCGCGCATTCTCCATGGCTCCCAAAAGAGGATCGCCGGGAAGAGCCCGGCGACATGTGGTGTGGTGCGGTAACCTGCCCGCAGGCTTATGCCGCCGCCCGCTCGTTCACCGCATCTTCCGCGATGGAGGAGAGTTTCTCGTCGGCGGCCTTCTCCTCGTCCAGCGTCTGCTCGAGCAACTCGGCGATATCCTCGTTGTCGAGCTCCGCGGCCCAGCAGGCCAGTGTGCCGTAGCGGGCGATTTCATAGTGCTCGACCGTCTGGGCGGAAGAGATGATCGCGGCGTCGAGGGCGTCCTCGTCTTCGATCTCGCCCATGGTCTCCTCAGCCTCCTTCAGCAGGCCTTCCAGCGCGTCGCAGGTCTTGGCGGACGGCTTCAGCTCCAGCAGCTCGAAGACCTGCTCGAGCCGCTGGACATGCGTCTCGGTCTCGGCGAGGTGGTCCTGGATCGCCTGGCGCAGCTCGTCCGATGATGCCTTGTCAGCCATCTTCGGCAGGGTCTTCACCAGCTTCTTCTCGACATAGTAGAGATCGCGCAACGTCTCGACGAAGAGATCATTGAGGGTCTTGACGGTCATCTCGGCCTCCTTGCCTTGTGTGATATGGGGTATGTGCGCGGAAGACTTCGGCGCTCTCGTTTCTCTTCTCGCACCTGTGTCGTCCGTGATGTGGCAACAACCCGCCTGCACGTCAGGCGGTTCCCCTCACGAGCCGACCATCTCGCCACCGTTCGGGTGCAGCACCTGTCCCGTCATGTAGGACGCGTCGTCGCTGGCCAGGAAAACGAATGAACTCGCAACTTCATTGGGCTGGCCCGGACGACCGAGCGGAGTGTCGCCGCCGTGGGTCGAGACCTTCTTCGCGTCGAAGGATGCAGGAATGAGAGGTGTCCATATGGGTCCCGGCGCCACGGCGTTCACCCTGATGCCGCGCGGGGCGAGCAACTGCGACAGGCTGCGCGTCAGGGTCACGATGGCGCCCTTGGTGGCCGAATAGTCGATGAGCTGTGTGTGGCCGCGGTAAGCGGTGATCGATGTGGTGTTGATGATGGCAGAGCCGGGCGGCATGTGCGGCACCACGGCCTTGGCGAGGAAGAACATGCTGAAGACATTGGTGCGGAAGGTTCGGGTGATCCGTTCTTCCGTCAGTTCGTCAAGGTCCTTCACTGCATGCTGCTCGCCGGCATTGTTGACGAGAATGTCGATTCGGCCGAAGCGGGCCACGGCCTGTGCCACCGCTTCGCGGCAGAACTGCTCCGAGCCGATGTCGCCGGCAAAAAGCTCGACCTGGCTTCCCTCCAGCGTGATGGCATCGGCCGTTTCCTGCGCATCGCCCTCTTCTTCGAGGTAGAGAAGGGCAATGCGGGCGCCCTCGCGCGCCATGGCGACAGCCACGGCGCGCCCGATGCCGCTGTCGCCGCCGGTGACAAGGGCGACCTTGTCGCGCAGCCGGCTGGAACCCCTAAAGCGTGGCATGAAGTCGGGCCGCGGGTTCATGCGTGACTCGATGCCCGGCTGGTGGTCCTGGTGCTGCGGGGGCAGCGTCTGCTTTTCCACTTTCATGTCGAAGCCTGTCTGGCGTGTTGCAGATCACCGCCCCCGCACATGCTGTGGGACCTATGGGTTGGCTGGCGGGGTCGTGGTGCCACTGGCCGGGGCGTTGGCGTTGCCGGATGCGGGCGCTGACTCTGGCGGCGGCGGGGGCGTGGTGGTGCTGCCTGTGGTGTCGGTGCCGGTGGCGCTGCCACCTGTGCTGTCGGCGATGGGGGCCTGGGTCGTTCCCACGCCCGTCGCCACATTGCTGCGGTTGCTGCCGAGATAGAGTGCTACAAGGAAGGCTGCCACCAGGATGACAGCCACGATGGCAAAGATCGAGGTGGCGCTGCCGCTGCTGCGGCCTGCGACGCTGCGCGGCATGGCGGCAAGATCTGGATCGCCGGGGCGGCGAACCGCTTCCGAGTGAGCGAGGTTCAGATCGTCGATGTCGCTGCCGCGCGGGAGCGGACGCTCCGTGCTGCCCAGGGGCTCTTGCGTGGGATCGATCAGGTCGCGGTCATCTCCGGCGCCGGTCCGTGCTTCGCGCCGCCGTGTACCCGGTGTGGTTGCCATGAGCCTTCTCCGTGATGCGGGTTGATGTAATGTCTGCGGGCGAAACAGCCGGAGGCCCGTGATTGTTCCCGCAGCCGTGGCGCAAAGGAACCGGCCACCGCTGCGCCGCATTTCGGGCAGGGGAGGAGACATCATGGCCACGAGAGCATATTGGAAGGGGTTTCTGAGACTGTCGCTCGTGTCGATCGCGGTCGAAGTGTTCAACGCGGAGGATCGCAAGGCAGATGTGTCCTTCCACCAGATCCACAAGCCCAGCGGCAAGCGGGTGCGCCATACGAAGACGGTGGAGGGTGTCGGCGAGGTCGAGGCGAAGGACATCGTCAGCGGTTACGAGATCGACAAGGGGGAGTATGTGCTGATGGATCCCGCGGAAATCGACGCCGTGAAGCTCGAGAGCAAGCGAACCATCGAACTCTCGAAATTCGTTCAGGTGGCGGACGTCGATCCACGCTACTTCGAGCAACCCTTCTACGTGACGCCGGGCGACAAATATGCCGCCGAGGGCTATCTCGTTATCCGCGAGGCGCTGCGAAAGACGGGCACCATCGGTATCGGCCAGCTCACCGCAGGCGGGCGCGAGCACCTGATCGGTGTGGCGCCGCTCGAACAGGGCCTGATGCTCAACCGGCTGCGCTATGCCGACGAAGTGAGGCCGGACAAGCAGTATTTCTCGGACCTTCCGCATCTCAAGCTCGACCGCGAGATGGTGGACCTCGCCACCGAGCTGATCGAGCGCAAGCAGGGCCGCTTCCGCCCCGAGGCCTTCGAGGACCACTACGAGACGGAACTGAAAAAGCTTATCCAGCGCAAGGCCAAGGGCGAGAAGATCAAGGCGGAGCCGGAACCCGAGCCCACTCGCGGCAACGTCATCAACCTGATGGACGCGCTACGCGACAGCCTCAAGAAGGGCGGGGTGGCGGGGAAGGCGGTCCCGGCCCGCAAGGCTGCGGCCAAGCGCAAGCCTGCGCCGCGCAAGCCGGCCAAGTCGCGCGCCCGGGCGAAGTAGCATGGCGGTGAAGAAGGCGGCGACGAAGCGTGCGAAGCCGGACAGGAAACCGAAGAAGGCGGCCCATGTGCCGCTGCGGGAATATTCCGCCAAGCGAGACTTCTCGAAGACCTCCGAGCCTGCGCCGGAGCCGGCGAAGGGCAGCCGCGGCAAGCTCGCCTTCGTGGTGCAGAAGCATGATGCGCGGCGCCTGCATTTCGACCTTCGACTCGAACTCGACGGCGTGCTGAAGAGCTGGGCGGTGACGCGTGGCCCGAGCATGACGCCGGGCGTACGCCGTCTCGCGGTTGAGACGGAGGACCACCCCATGGCCTACAAGGCCTGGGAAGGCGTGATCCCGCAGGGCGAATATGGCGGCGGCACCATGATCGTCTGGGACCGCGGCACATGGCAGCCGGAGGGCGATGCGCGCAGGGGCCTGAAGGAGGGCCACATGACCTTCAGGCTTGACGGCGAGCGGCTGAAGGGAACATGGTCGCTGGTGCGCATGAAGGACGAGGGCAAGCGCCACAACTGGCTGCTCATCAAGCGCAGCGACGATCACGCCCTCGCCCCCGGCAGCGCCGAACCGGTGGATACCGACATGGCCTCCGTCATATCCGGCAAGAGCAATGCCGAACTCGCCAGCCAGGGGAATCTGCGCCCCGACCACAAGGCGAGGGCCAAATCGGCCGGTGTGACAGCGCCCGCCGCGCTCGCCAGGGTGACGGGCGCCAAGAAGGGCATATTGCCAGCCTTCGTGGAACCGAGCCTGGCATTGCAGGTGCCAAGGCCGCCCGAAACCCCCGGCTGGATTCACGAAATCAAGCATGACGGATATCGCATCCAGGCGCGTCTCGATGCCGGCAAGGTCAAGCTTCTCACCCGCAAGGGCCTCGACTGGACCAGGCGCTTCCCGGCGGTCGCCACGGCGGTAAAGGGCCTCGCCGCCAGGACTGCGCTGCTCGATGGCGAAGTCATCGTGCAGGATGCGAACGGCCACGGCAGCTTCAGCGGCCTGCAGTCCGACCTCAAGGCGGACCGCGACGACCGCATGGTCTATTATGTCTTCGATCTTCTTCATCTCGATGGCTACGACCTGCGCGGCGCGCCGCTGCTGGAGCGCAAACGGCTTCTGGCCGATCTCGTCGCCGGTTCCCCCACCGCCTTCGCGCTGCGCTACAACGACCATCTCGAGCAGGCAGGTGACGATATCCTGCCGCAGGCCTGCAGCATGGGGCTCGAGGGCATCGTCTCGAAGCGGATCGACCGGCCTTACATCTCGGGGCGCGGAGAACACTGGCTGAAGTCGAAATGCATGTTGCGCCAGGAATTCATCGTCCTCGGCTATCTGCCGGCCAGCGACGTGCCGAACGCTGTGGGCTCGCTGGTGCTGGGCTATAACGCCGATGGCAAGCTGATGCATGTCGGACGGGCGGGCACGGGGTTCTCGGTGGATGAAGCTCGCTCGCTGTTCAAGCAGTTGGCACGGCTGAAGATCGCGAAGCCGCCGGCTCTCGGCAACGCTCTGTCACGGGCCGCGGCCAAGGGTGTCGTCTGGGTGAAGCCGCAGGTGGTGGCGGAAATCCAGTATCGTGGCCGCACCGAGGACGGGCTGCTGCGCCAGGCTGCCTACATCGGCGTGCGAGAAGACAAGCCCGCCTCCGAAATCACGCTCGAGACGGATCCGCGCGCGATTCCGCGGCACGATGCACCCAGCGTGTCTCCGCGGCCTGCGGCGACTGCGGCGGCTCCCTCCGCCCGTGGCTTCACCCATCCGGAGCGCCTGCTATGGCCGGATGCCGGGGTCAGCAAACAGGACCTCGGCGAATACTACACGGCCGTGGCGGATTGGATTCTGCCGCATGTAGGTGCGCGCGTGCTGAGCCTGGTGCGCTGCCCGGACGGTGCGGCGGCCCAGTGCTTCTTCGCCAAGCATGCTTGGATGGGGCTCGATCCGGCGATTCAGCTCGTCGACACCGGCGACGCCAAGCCGATGATGGCGGTCCGCGATGTTGCGGGCCTGATGGGCCTTGTGCAGATGAGCGTGCTCGAAATCCACGTCTGGGGATCGCGAATCACCGATCTCGAGCGCCCTGACCGTCTGATCTTCGATCTCGATCCGGGCGATGGCGTGGGTTGGGACGATGTGAAGTCCGCGGCGCTGGACCTCCGCGCCAGGCTCGATCAGCTGAAGCTGCGGTCCTTCCTCAAGACCACCGGCGGCAAGGGCCTCCACGTCACCGTACCCTTGCTGCCCGAACTCGACTGGGAAGCTGCCAAGACCTTCACCAGGCTGGTGGCACAGCAGATGGCTGCCGATGATCCCGCGCGCTACATCGCCACGATGTCCAAGGCGCGGCGCAAGGGACGCATCTTCATCGACTACCTGCGCAATGGCCGCGGTGCCACGGCGGTGGCACCCTATTCGACGCGGGCGCGGACCGGAGCCCCCGTGGCCATGCCGCTTGATTGGAGTGAACTGAAAGCGCTGCCCTCGGCCAGCCATTTCACGCTGAAGAACGCCTTGGCGAGGCTCTCGAAGCTCAAGGCCGATCCATGGGCGGAGATGCCGAAGCTGCGGCAGAAACTCAAGCTCTGAAACGGAACCGGCCCCGCGAGGGGGCCGGCTGCCGGTGCCGTACTGGCGCATCACTGCGCGGGCGCGCAACTCGGGTCCGTGGCGGCGTCGCAAGGCACCTGGTTCTTTTGGCGCTTGCCCTGGCCATTGTCGCTGGCCGGTGCATTGGCGTTGCCATCCTGCGCCGGCTGCGACGCCTTGTTCTTGCGCGGATTGCCATTGCCCTTCGTCAGGTCCGGTGCCGGCGTGGTTGAGCCGGTGGACGTGTCGTCCATTGCGGGCTGCTTCTTCTTCCGCTTGCCCGTCGGCTGGTCCTGAGCCTGGGTGGCCGGCTGCTGCCCCATGGCATCGGGCGAGGATGCAGCATTGCCCGTGGTCTTCTTGCGCTTCTTGCCGGTCTGTTGGTCCTGCACCTGCTTCGCGGGCTTTTGACTGGAGACGTCGGGCGTCGATGCATTCTGGTCCTGCATCTTCTTCTTGCCCGCAGGCTGGACGTTGTCCTTGGCATTCGTCGTGGTGTCGCTTTCGGCAGGCGTCGTGGCGGCCGCACCGCTGGCTGGCGGCTGGGCCACAGCCGGAGTCGCGCCCGTGTCGGCCGGGGCGGTCGCGCCGGTCGCGTTGGCCTTGTCGACGCGCTTGATCTTCTTGATCCGGCTGACATCGCTCAGCTTCTGCGGACGGTCCTTCGTGTCGGTCGAGAGCTTGCCCTCGAACACCGTCACTTCGCCGGCGCCGGCCCGCGCCTCGACAGGATTGTCGGTGCGCCGGACCTCGACCGGGCGCACGCGCTTGCCCGTCTCGCGCGAGATCACGTCGACGTCGATCACGTTGTTGACCACGATATCGCTGTTGACGCGCGGCGTGCCGAGGAACCTCGTTTCCCGGACCACACGTCGGGCTTCGCGGTCGTCGTGCACGATGTCGGCGCGAAGATCGGGCGCGAGGAAGCGCCGCGTGGGCACCGCCACCCAGTAGTAATCCGGAATATCGCCGACCGTGATGTTGATGGAGATGTCTGATCCACCGCGGCGTGATGGCGGCAGCGGCGCCCAGACCACGTAGTCGTTGCTGCGCCGCCAGCTCACCCAGGCTGGCGCCCAGCGATTGCCCGGAACCCAGTACCAGCCGATGTCGTCGCCATAGCCCCAGCGGCCATAGTGATAGGTGGCCCAGCCGAAGGGCTCGTCCGACGCCCAGGTCCAGCCGTAGCGGTTGGTGTAGACCCAGTGGCCCAGCGTGTAGGGACGCCAGCCGGGGCCGACGCGGCCGGGAATGAACACATAACCACCCCTATAGCTCACCCAGTCGCCATACTGGGCGATCTGGTCGTAGAAAACGCCGATGCTGACATCGACCGCGGCCTCGGCCTGCGGGACAAGCGAGGACGCACCGGGAAGCGGGACGCCGCCGATCATCAGCGCGCCGAGAGCCGTTCCGGCAAGTATCATGCGAAGTCTCATGTCACGTCACCTTCCATGCATGTGATGGGGATACTGAGCGGCGTGAACGCGCCGTCGCGGCGAGCGGTTCCTCCTTGCGGCGGTGGCGCGCGGCGTGAAGTTCCACTGCGGGAACATTTCGCAAGGGCGCCAGTTAACGCCGCAACACCGACGCAACACAACGGGAGGTACTCCATGGCCGGATCGCGATCCCGCGCCCGCACGCGCGGTCAGGGTAATCAGGGTAACCGGCGAAGCGAGGGCCGTGCCCTGTTCGACGACCTTCTGACGATGGCGGGAAGCCTGGCCGAAAGCCGCCGCGAATATGCCTCTGGCCAGTTGGAAACACTTGCCGACACGATCCGCCAGTTCAGCGTGTCGCTGCCGGCTCTGCCCGCCGTCAGCACCTATGCCGAGACCGCAGCGGACAGCCTCGAAGACCTCGCAGGCTATGTTCTCGACAGCGATCTCCCGGACATGGTCTCCGACGCGCGGGAGATCGCGCGGCGGCATCCGCTCGCCACCCTCGGCGGCAGCATCTTGGCAGGCCTCGTGATCACGCAATTGGTTCAGAACCGCGCTGGCGCCGCAAGGTACGCAGGCCGCATGCGGCGGGCTGCCGGTCGCCGTGGTCGTTCACGCCCGCCGCAGGCTGGTGATGCGCCATGATGGCGATGTTACCCGGGCAGTGTCTCCCTCCCCCTTTGAAACTGCCTGTACCTCCGGCCCCGCCCATGCGGGGCCTTTTTTTGAGATGCACCACACATGCAGCTTCTGGAACCAAGCTGGGCGCACTGCGTTGCATCGGAATGATGCACAACCTTGCTTCGCGCCAGTGCGCAGGTGGTGAGTGGCGTATGCAAAATTCCAGCGACGATACTTCGGGCGAACGGCCGCTCATCGGTCATCTCTTTGAGCACCTGGCGCGGGACGGTCGCGCCTGGGCCGAAGCGGAGGTGAAGCTCGCCCGGCTCGAACTGGCGGAGTTGAAGAGCCAGGCGCTGAAGGCGGCGGGGCTTGCTGCAATCGGACTCGGTTCACTGCTGTGCGGTTTGCTGGCGCTCACCCAGGCGGCGATTACCGCACTTTCGGCTCACGTGCCGGCTCCCGGACTGGCGGGGCTGATCGTTGCGACGGGGTTGGCGCTGTGTGCCTTGGCCTGCGGATTGGCGGCCTGGCGCACTATCGCCTGGCGTACCGAGAGTGTGTTCTTCCGATGGCTGGGGTCAAGTCAGCATCACGGTCGCTCATGAACGGGCGCTTCGATGCGGCCGTCGAAGAAGCGCGCAGGCAACGCCTAGCACTACGTGCGACACTCGCCGCGCTGCGCAGCAGGGCCAAGCCTGCGCAGGTCGCCGAAGAGCTGCTGATCCTGCTTGATCCGGATCTCACCTACATCGGGCACATCCGCGGCCGCATGCGGCGCAACAAACTGCTCTCTTTCGCCGTTCTGGCAGGAGCAGCCTGGCTGACGGGATTGTCCCGTTACCTCGACGGCAAACCGCCGGCGGCGCAAGAACGGCCGCGGGCCAAACACAAGGAGAAGACCCATGACAGCGGACAACAGCAACGAAACCACCGGCCCGGCCCTGGAGCAGGGCGCAAAGTCACGCGCGCGAAAGACCGCACGCAAGAGCAGCGCCGCGGCCAAGCGCGGGCGAACGATCGCATCCCGTCGGACGCCGGCCACGGGCGGCACGGCAACGAAGACGACCCGCAGCCGGCGCAGTTCGCGGCGGAGCGGGTCGTCCTCGTCTAGCGCCGGCATCGGCGCGCGTCTGCTGGCCAGCGCCGGAAGGGCCATTCCACTTGCCGCCCGCAGCCTGCCCGATCAGCGCATGGTTCAGCGCCTCGTCGACGAACGCCCCTACATGCTGGGTGCCATCGGCCTCGGCATCGGCGCGATGATCGGTCTGATGCTTCCCGGTACGCTGTCTTCCATGACCGGCCACGGGAGCCGCGGCCGCGGACGTTAAACCTCTCCCGCCTGAGCATCCATGAACCGGCCCGGACCCATTCCGGGCCGGTTCATTCTGCGTGAATGGTCCGGCCTGGCGAGTCCTGCGTAAGCAGCGGGCATGCCCTTCGGTTGTTTCGGGCAGAACAGGCTGCTACAACGCGAGGATCGGCACCATGGATCGGATGGCAATGGACAAACCGCCCAAGGCAACGCATGACGGACAGGCCGAGCCCGTCTCCGCGAGGATCCGCGGCCGGGTCGAGAGGGCCAACAAGCGCTATTTCGCCAACGACAACATCTCCGCTTTCATCGAGCCGGGCGAACTCGAGGCATTGCTCGATGAGGTGGCGGCGAAAATGCGCGGCGTGCTCGAGAGCCTGGTCATCGACGTCGACCATGACCACAACACCCAGGACACGGCGCGCCGCGTCGCCAAGATGTATCTGAATGAAGTGTTCCGCGGGCGCTACGTGGGCCAGCCTCCGGTCACCGAATTTCCCAACGCCGAATATCTCAACGAACTGATGATCATCGGGCCGATCACGGTACGCAGCGCCTGCAGCCATCATCTCTGCCCGATCATGGGCCGGCTGTGGATCGGGCTGTTGCCCAACGAGCATTCGAACCTCATCGGCCTGTCGAAGTATTCGCGGCTCACCGAGTGGATCATGTCGCGTCCGCAGATCCAGGAGGAGGCGATCGCCCAGGTGGCGGACCTGCTGATGAACAAGGTGGCGCCCGATGGCCTGGCCGTGGTGATGGAGGCCGATCACTTCTGCATGCACTGGCGCGGCGTGAAGGACAACGCCACCAAGATGATCAACAGCGTGATGCGCGGTGCCTTCCTGAAGAACGCCTCGCTGCGCCGTGAATTCCTCGCCCTCGTCAACCTCAAGGATTGATTGCCCACATGATCGTTCGCTGTGTCTATGCCAGTCGTGCCGCATCGAGCCTCACCGGCGCCATGGTGGAGGACATTCTCGAGACGTCGCGCAGCCACAACCCGGCGAGCGGCATCACCGGCATACTGTGCTACAGCGGCGACGTGTTCATCCAGGTACTCGAGGGCGGGCGCGACGAGGTGTGCGAACTCTACAATTCGATCGTGCGCGATGCGCGGCACAGCAATGTCCGCCTTCTCATCTTCGAGGAGATTCGCGAGCGCAAATTCTGCAACTGGACCATGGGCCACGTCGACCTGTCGAAGGTCAATCCAGGGCTGCTGCTCAAGTATCACGAGCGCGCCGTGCTCAATCCCTTCGCCAGCTCCGGCTCCGCCACCATGGCGCTGCTCGACGAACTCGTCGCCACCGCGGCGATCAGTACGCGTCTGGGCTAGGGACCGGCCATCCAGCCGAGGCCTTCGAGCGTCCCGCCCGCCGGGCGGTACTCACAACCCACGTAGCCCTCGTATCCGAGAGCGTCGAGATGGCGGAAGATGCGCCAGTCGTCGAGTTCTCCGGTTCCCGGTTCGTTGCGCAACGGAACCGATGCCACCTGCACATGCCCGGTGATGGGCAGCAGCGCCGCCAGGCCTTTCATCACGTCGCCATGCAGGATCTGCCGATGGTAGATGTCGAACTGCAGGCGCAGGTTGGCGAGCCTCATCTCGGCAATGAGATCGGCCGCGAAGGCGAAATCGTCGAGGAAGTAGCCCGGCATGTCGCGCCCGTTGATCGGCTCGATGAGGATGTCGATGCCGAGCGGCATGGCCGCCTCACAGGCGTGGCGGATGGCACCGCGATAGGCCTCCAGGGCGAGCGGGTTGCGGCGGTTGCCATGGCCGCTCATCAGGTGCAATCGCTTCACGCCCGTTGCGGCGGCATAGGGCAGGGCCGTTGCCACCGAGGCCCTGAACTCGGCCTCGCGGCCCGGCACCGAGGCGATGCCACGCTCGCCCTTGTCCCAGTCGCCTGGCGGCAGGTTGAACAGGGCCTGCGTAAGCCCGGCGCGTTCGAGGCGGCGCGCAATCTCGTCGGCGGGCCACGCATAGGGGAAGAGGAATTCGACGGCGGAGAAGCCGTTGTCCGCCGCCGCAGCGAAACGATCGAGGAACGGCCACTCGTTGAACATCATGGAGAGGTTGGCGGCGAATTTCGGCATGGACGTTTCCCCGGGGCGACTCACAAAGGCGGCTTCCGGCGAGACTAGACGCAGCAGCGGCCTTCGCAAGCATCGCCGTCGGGCGGCGGTGTGAGGGCGGCCAACTCCTTCAGGATGGCCGCGGCCAGCAGGTCGGAAGAGAACGGCTTGGACAGCACCTGCAGATGAGCGAGGCCCGCAGGTAGTTCGACGGACTTGCCATGGGCCGTGAGGAACAGTGTGGGCACGCCGCGCGCCGCGAGGACCTCGGCAACCGCCACTGTGTTCGACGAGCCAATGACATAGTCGAGCACTGCGAAGCGGATGGGCGAGGAGGCAATGATGGCGGTCGCCACCTCCAGCGTCGACGCGCCATGCACATTCTTCAGACCGAAGCCCCTCAGCGTCTCCTCGAGGTCGAGGCGGATGATGGAATCATCCTCGACGACGAGACACTGGTCGAGCAACTCGACGCGGGCCGAGCGCAGGCTTCGTTCCATGGAGGTCCTTCAATGTGATCCGGAGACTGATGGGGCTCTGGAACAAACCCAAGGCGGGCGCGTTCCAATTTCCGATATCCGGGATTCTGCAGCCGTCTGAGGCCTGCAGAGAAGGCAAAGCGCCGAGCGCTTCCACCATCAAGTCCGGACTTGGAGTGTTAGCGGATTTTGGCCGCGTTGTCTGTGCAGAAGTGAACTTTTCATGGCGCATTATGAAACTTCCACGCTGATCGACACGCTGCTTTCCGGAAACAATCTCCTCCTGTCGTTGCGTGGCCCCGACCTCGACATGCTGAAGCCCCATCTCCGGGCGCTGCAGGCGCCATCCAACTCGGTGCTCTACGATCCCGGCCAGAGCGTGCAGACGGTCTATTTTCCCTGTCACCGCACGCTCGTCTCCTTCCTCGTTTCGACAGAAGACGGCAGCGCCGTGGAGGCTTTGCTCGTGGGGCGCGAGGGCGCAGTCGGGGGTATTGTCAGCCAGGGCAACTTGCCGGCCTTCGCCAAGATCGCCATTCAGACAGGTGGCGACCTCCTGTCGATTCCGGTGAATGTGCTGGACGAGTGCAAGCTGCGCTCGCGCGCCATCAACAACCTGTTCTCGCGTTACGCCGATTGTCTGGTCGCCCAGATGTTCCAGACCGCGGCCTGCAATGCGGCGCACAGCATCGAGCAGCGCACGGCCAAATGGATCAGCGCCGCCATCGAGCGCTCCGGATCCCGCGAGGTGCCGCTCACCCAGGAGCGGCTCGCGGCCATGCTGGGCGTTGGTCGGAGCTACATCAGCCGTGTCATCGGCACCTTCAAGCGCGACGGCACGCTGGCGGTTCGGCGCGGCCACCTCGTGGTGAAGAACGAGGACCAGCTCAGGGCCCGCGCCTGCAGCTGCCACGAGGTGGTGAAGGAGCATTTCCACGCCGTGCTGAAGGGCGTCTATCCCGAGACGTGAGTGTGCGGTCCAGGATGCAGAAAGGCCCGGTTCGGCGGTGCCGAATCGGGCCTTGTCGTGCCGCGAGGTGACTACGGATTGGCAGGAGCAGGGGCAGGTGCAGGAGCGGGCGTCGTGCCGGTCGTATCCGTGGCGGGAGCAGGCGCGGTGCCGGTCGTGTCCGTCGCGGGGGCCGCAGGTGCCGTCGTCGACTGCGTATCGGGCGCCGGTGCCGCGGGCGGCGTGGTCGCCGGCGGCGTAGTGGTCATCACGTTGTTGGTGGTGCTGGTGGTGGAGACCATGTCGCGGTGCGTGCCGTAATACCACAGGGCAAGAATGGCGAGCACTGCGACGACGACGCCCAGCACCCATCCGTTCCGCGAGGATTCCACGCGCTGAGGCCTCTGATGGTAGTGATTCTCGATGTTGTCTGCCATTGCGGTCTCCGATCATGGATTTGCACGACGATTGCGTGCGATGGCAGCAAAACGCCGCGCCATGGCGTGAAGTTCCCGTTGGACCGCGCTGCTACAAGCCGCCCTCGCGCGGCACGAGAAGCTTGAGTGCCGCTGGCCGGCTTTCGATGACGAGCGGCAGGTCGAACAGCGTCAGCTCGCCGTCGACGGTGGCCTTGATGCTGCGGCTGTCGCGGCGCAGGCGGCGGTGCCGCGTGAGCTGGACGGTGCTGCTCCGGCGTTCCGTGACGTTGACATTGTCTCGCCAGCGGCCGCGCAGCACGTCGAAGGCGAGGCGCAGGTAGGCTGCCAGCGTCATGGGTTCCAGTGCATATATGCCGAGCACGCCCTCGTCGAGCCGCGACTGCTTCAGCATCATGGCATTTTCATAGACATTGTTGCTGATGATGAGTCCCGGCGTTCTCAGTTCGATGGGCTCGCCACCGATGCGCAGCCCGAGCCGCTCCGATCGCGGGTTGAGCAGCACCGCAACCGTCGCCCGTGCCGCCGCCAGCATCTTGGTGAAGCGCGAAGAATAGCCCATGCGTTCGCGGATCCGCACCATGCGCGGCTGCAGGCCGAAGGACACGTGATGCAGGAACAGCCGGCCATTGGCGCTGGCCGCGTCGACCTGCTTCACCCCGGCATCACGCAGTTGCGCCAGCGCTGCGGCGGGTGCTGGCGCCATTCCGATGGTCTGAGCCATCAGGTTCATGGTGCCGAGTGGCAGGATGCCGAGGGCCACGGGCGATCCCGCAACGAGCCCGGCGGCCGATGCCACGGTGCCATCGCCGCCACCCACGATCACGCGCGCGACGCCGTCGCGCAGCAGGGTCTTGATGTGGTCCTCGATGGCGGGGCCTTCCAGCAAGGCCAGGCTTGCCTCCTCGCCCAAGGCATCGGCGACCAGCTTGCGCACGGCTTCCTCGCCCATGCTGCGCACGGTACCGGCGTGGCGGTTGATCACGACCGCGGTTTTCGGCTTGGCCATGTTCGTCATGCCGGATCGAGGCTCCCCCGAGGGCAGCTGAAAGGCCGGCGGAATGCCGGCCTTGCGCTGGTGACTGCGTGATTGCCTCAGGCGGCCTTGCGCGAGCGCAAGTCGAAAAACAGCGCCTGCGCGATCAGCGCCTTCACCATCTCTGGCGAGAAGGGCTTGGTGATCAGGAAGGCGGGCTCGGGCCGTTCGCCGGTGAGCAGGCGTTCCGGGAAGGCGGTGATGAAGATCACCGGCACGTCGAAGCTGCCGAGAATGTCGTTCACCGCGTCGATGCCGGAGCTTCCGTCGGCAAGCTGGATGTCGGACAGCACGAGTTGCGGCCGCTTCTCGCGTGCCAGCTTCACGGCCTCCTTGTGGGTCCGCGCGATGCCGACGGAGCGATGACCGAGGGACGTGATGGTGTCCTCGATGTCGAGGGCGATCAGCGGCTCGTCCTCGATGATCAGGATATCGCTGGCGATCATCTCGGAAATCTGCTGGTTGGCCTCTTCGAAGAGGTGCTCGATGTCGGCGTCGGGCCGCTGCAGGATGTCGGCTATCTCGCGGCGTTCGAAGCCTTCGACGGCGGCGAGCAGGAAGACCTGTCGGGCAGGGCCCGGGATGTTCGAAAGCCGGCCCTGAACCGTCATCTCCCAGCTCGGTTGGGCGCTATCCGTCTTGCCGTTCACGGGGATGGAACCCCACAGCCGGCACAGCGTCCTGTAGAGGGCGATGCGCGGCGTGGCGGCGGAGGTGAGAATGGCCGGATCGGCGATCAGCGCCTCGAGTACGGCGGCGACATAGGTATCTCCGCTCGCCTGGCTCCCGGTCAGGGCCCTGGCATAGCGTCGGAGATAGGGCAGGTTCGGTGCAACGGTGGCAGACAGTGTCATACGGACATTCGGCATGGCTTGACGCCACGGCCCTCCCTCGGTGATCGTCACGAGCCTAACGCGCTCCCGGCCCCCTGGTTCCACGATCTTCTGATTTCTTTGGAACTAACCGCGGTTTTCCGCATTGTGCAATACTGAACCGCCGCTATGCCGCGGGAGGGGACGGGCGAAATTCGGACCATGAACGACAAGACGGGCAAGAAGGGCAAGACCTCCAGTCAACAGGTGGTCAAGGAGGCGGTGAGCAGCAAGCTCAAGGCCTATTACGATGACATTGCCAGACAGGAGGTGCCACAGCGCTTCCTCGATCTGTTGGCCGATCTCGACAAGGCCGGCGGCGGGAAGTCCGAGTGAACACCCGCCAGCCCCAGGTGCCGCAGGGTAAACCGGCGATGGATGATCATGCATTCAGGAATGACCTGATTTCGTTCATTCCGCCGTTGCGCGCCTTCGCGATCTCGTTGACCGGCAAGGTCGATCGCGCTGACGACCTGGTGCAGGAAACCCTGCTCAAGGCCTGGGCCAACCGCGAGAGCTTCGAGCCCGGCACCAAGCTCAAGGCCTGGCTGTTCACCATCCTGCGCAACGAGTTCTACACGGTGTTCCGCAAGCGCAAGCGCGAGGTGGAAGATGCCGACGGCATCATCGCCGCCAATGTCGGCGTGCATCCCGAACAGGACAGCCACATGGACCTGACGGACATGCAGAATGCGCTCGCCCGTCTGCCCATCGACCAGCGCGAGGCGCTGTTGCTCGTCAGTGCCAGCGACATGTCCTACGAGGAAGCCGCCGTGATCTGCGGCGTGGCAGTTGGCACCATCAAGAGCCGCGTCAACCGCGCGCGTGCGAGGCTCGCCGAGCTGCTGCACCTCAAGGAGGCTTCCGAATACGGTCCCGAGCCCGGGGTGAAGGCAGCACTCATGCCGAAGACCGGCCACGGCTGATCTGGATTCGAACAAGGCCCGGGTCTCTGACCCGGGCCTTCTCGTGATGTTAGAGTGTTTCGAAGACCCTGCCGCGGTCCGTCTTGTAGACGACGGTGACATTGGCGGGCTCCGTCCTTTGCACCTCCTCATGTCGCGCCGTGTTGGCAGCGACCATGGCGAGGAAGGGGAAGGCCGTGAACTGGCTGACAGTCAGCACGGCCACCGCGATCAGGTTCTTCATCATCGCTGTCCGGCCTAGAGCTTGCTCAGCCAGGTGTCGATTTCGGTGCGGGCGCGGTCCTTGGCATAGCCATACTGGGCCTGCAGACGGCCTTCGAGCTCCTCGCGGCGGCCCTCGATCATGTTGAGGTCGTCATCCGTGAGCTTGCCCCACTGCTGCTTGGCCTGACCCTTGAACGACTTCCAGTTCCCTTCGATCCGATCCCAATCCATGTGATTCTCTCCTGGGTTGGTTGACATTGCGTGGCGCACTCATGCACCGGCGCAAGCACAACGGATGGCCTGCGGGTGAGTTCCGGATTTTCGGTAAATGTCTTGTGATTCAGCGTGTTGCAACTGTCAGTTCGGGTGTGGCCACAGGCTTTTCCGCAACCTCCGGCACAGGCAGCAGCGCCAGCGCATGGTCGGGTGCGAGCATGGGGCGAGCACCCTCGACGTCGCGCCACGCCACGCCCAGCACACGCGCCCCGGGCAATCGGGCAGCGATGCGCTTCTCGATATAGGCATAGCGCGCCTCGGAGGGCGCGCTCAGATAGCACAGGCAGGCGAAGTCCGCCTTGCCCGCCTGATCGTCGGGGAACTTACCGGGCTGCACCGCATCCGGCGGCAGCAGGCGATGGGGCACGCCCTTGAGGCGCAGCAAGGCGGAGAACGAAAGCGCCGCGGCGAAATTGAGCGCGCCATGGGCAGCCATGACGATGACGGGCGAAACCGCATCATGCGCGGAATTGGCCTCGGGCCAGATTTCGTCGAGGAGTTCGGAATAGGCACTGACCACCGTGACCTCGCGTTCCTCGGTCAGCACATGTCGGGTCTTGTCGTTCTGCGCCAGCAGAAGGCCCGGCACCGCCACGTCGGCGAGATACTTGTCGAGTTCACCGTCCTTCACATAGGGGGCGGCGTTGTCGGCCGCCTCGGACGGATCATTGGCCAGCATGCGCTGGTAGAAGGCGTGGTCCGGCGTCAGCACGGGTTTCGAGCCGAGCAACACCTCGAGGAACTGCAGCGCCTCGATGTTGCGGCCCACCACCAGCAGCACGATGGTCATGGGCGTCGACAGCACCAGCCCCACCGGTCCCCAGAGGGCGGTCCAGAAGGCGGCGGCGACCACCACGGCCACCGGCGAAAGGCCGGTCGTCTTGCCGAAGAACAGGGGCTCCAGCACCTGACCGACCAGGGTTTCCGTCACCACCATCAGTCCCAGCGTCATGAGCGCCAGTGTCCAGCCATCGCCCACGGCCGCCGCGATGAGGATCGGGAACACAGCCGAAAGCATGGTGCCGACATAGGGCACGAAGCGCAGGATCAGCGTCAGCGTTCCCCACAGCGGCGCGCCTGGCACGCCGATCACGAACAACGCCACGCCGATGAACAGGCCGGTCGCGGCATTGATCATCATCTGCGTGGCGAACAGCCGGCTCAACCGCCGGCCTGCCTCGTCGATGGCGGTGGTGGTGCGGTGGATGTCGCCGGTGCCGGCCAGCCGGATCAGGCGGTTGCGCAGGTCCTCGCGATAGATGAGGAAGAAGGTCAGCATCAGCGCCATGATGCCGAACTGGGTGAGCGGGTGCACGAGCAGGCTGAGTATCGACTGCAACGAGGCGAAGGGGCTGGTGTTCTCCTGGATTTCCACCGGCACCGGCTTCACCGTGTCTGTCGCCGCGGCAGGCTTTGCCTGGTCCGGACGTTCGAGTTCCTTGCGCAGGCTTTCCAGCACGCCTGCGGCGCGTTCCAGCGTGCCGCCCCCGGTGGTGAACGACTTCAGGTTATGCGCCTTCTCGCGCAGGCTGGACTGGTAGGAGGGCAGGTCCGCCGCCAGGTTGGTGACGGCGGAAGCAACGAAGCCCGCCAGCACCGCCACCACGAGGGCCGCCATGATGACCGTCAGGATGGCCGCCAGCGTCTTGGGAAGGTGCAACCGCTGCAGCCCACTGACCACCGGCGCCAGCAGGATCGCCAGCAGGATGGCAAGCGCCACGGGGATGAGGATTTCCGCCCCCGCATAGAGAATGGCGCAGATGGCGAGGAAGATGATGAGGCCGTTCACCAGCCCCTGACCGGGTGCCGGTCCGAAGCTGTTCTCGCGGTAGACCGTGGCGGGAAGCGGCCGCATGGCAAGGGATTCCTTTGAACTGTCGGGGCGCCGTGGATCGCCGCAAGGCAAGAATTGCGGCAACACGCGCACAACGCCCGTCCGCCCTTGCCGGTTCCCGCGCCTGGCCTTACGTGTCTGGCGGCAACAGGAGATGTACCCCATGGACCGTTTCAATGGCATGCCAGCCATCGGCTTCGGCACCTATCCGCTCACGGGGGTGGAGGCAGAGCGCTGCGTGGCTGCGGCGCTCGAGATTGGCATCCGCCACGTCGATACCGCCCAGATGTATGGTAACGAGAAGCCGATCGGCCGCGGCATCGTGGCCTCGGGCGTGCCGCGGGGCGAGGTTTTCCTCGTCACCAAGGTCGATCCGTCCAACCTCGGAGCCACGCGCTTCGCGGACTCGGTTAAGCGCTCGGTTGACGATCTCGGCACGGTGCCCGATCTCCTTCTCATTCACTGGCCGCCTTCCGACGGCGACATCGATGGACCGCTGGAGCGGTTGTTGCGCGAGGGCGAGCGCGGCATGGCCAGGTCGCTCGGCGTCAGCAACTTCAGCCCGCGCCAGATGCGCCGTGCCCAGGATCTGGCGGGCGGCAGTCTCATCTGCAACCAGGTTGAATTCCATCCGCTGCTCGACCAGTCGAAACTGCTCGTTGCGGCGCGCGAGCTCAACATGGTGCTCACCGCCTACAGCCCGCTGGCGCGCGGCCGCTGCATGGAGGAACAGGCGGTGAAGGACATCGCGGCCCGCCACGGCTGGCCTGCCTCTGAAGTGGTGCTGCGCTGGATCATCCAGCAGGGGTGGCAGCGATCCCCATGACGCGGAAGCGGGAGAACGCGGCATCGAACTTGCGCGCCGCGGACTTCGCGCTGTCGGCCGAGGAGATGGCTGCCATCTCGGCCCTATCCTCCCGGAATTTGAGGCTCATCAATCCCTCGTGGATGACGCAGGGCTGGGATTGACGTAAGACAGGCCATGACCAAGCCGTGCATCATCACCGTCGCCATCACCGGGTCCGTTCCGCGCAAGGAGCATAACCCGGCCGTTCCCATCACCATCGCCGAGCAGGTGGAATCGACCCAGGCCGCCTTCGAGGCGGGCGCCACCATCGCGCACGTGCATGTGCGCAAGGACGACCAGACGCCGACGTCGGATCCCGAGCGTTTCGCGCAGTTGCTGGCAGGGCTCCGCAAGCATTGCCCCGGCATGATCGTGCAGTTCTCGACCGGCGGCCGCTCCGGCAAGGGCTCGGAACGCGGTGGCATGCTGCATCTGGGCTGCGACATGGCCTCGCTGTCGACCGGCTCGTGCAACTTCCCCACCATCATCTACGAGAACCACCCTGACCTGATCCGCGAACTGGCGGCGAAGATGCTGGAGTACAGGGTGAAGCCGGAGATCGAGGTGTTCGATCTCTCGATGCTCTACCAGGCCCTGCGGCTCGCCGACGAGGGCGTGCTGAAGAAGCCGCTGCATGTGCAGTTCGTGATGGGCGTGAAGAACGCCATGCCGGTGGTGCGCCAGGCCTTCGACTTCATGGTCGACGAGGTGACGAGGCTCGCGCCCGATGCGACCTGGGTCGCCGCCGGCATCGGCCGGCACCAGCTCGAGGTCAACCGCTGGTGCCTCGAACGCGGCGGCCATTGCCGCACCGGGCTCGAGGACAACATCCGCTGGGACGAGACGCGGCTCGCTGCATCGAACGCGGAGCTGGTTCAGCGCGTGGCGGAGATGTGCGGGGCGTATGGAAGGCACGCGGCAAGTGCGGCGGAGGCGAGGAAGATTTTGGGACTCACCTGAACGTCCTCTCCCGCAAAGCGGGAGAGGAAGGGGGCCCCAACGCAGTTGGGGGAAGTGAGGGGAGCCGGGCCCCGCCCGCAGTGCTCACTGCCCCTCATCTCCCCGTTGCTGCGCAACGGGTCCCTTCTTGTCCCGCTGAAGAAGCGGGAGAAGACGAGAGGCCTACCCCTTCAGCCCATACAGTCCGCTCGACCGCTGCAGGTGCTTCACCATCGCGGCCTCGGCGGCATCGCCGTCACCCTTCTCGATCGCATCGATGATCACCGCGTGTTCCGCCAGCGTGTAATTCTCTTTGCCCGACCACATGAGCAGCTCGGTGTGATAGGCCTTGAGCCAGCCGAGCATCGCCTCGCTCACCGAAACGAAGATCGGGTTGCCGGAGATCGCCGCGATCTCGGTGTGGAGCCGCATGTCGGCCGACATGAACGCCACGGCATCGCCCAGCGCCGCGCGCTGCTCCGCCACGATGGTGCGCAACCTCGCCACGTCCTCTGCCGTCGCCTTCGCCGCCGCCTCGCGCACCATGCCGCGCTCGAAGAACAGCCGCGCCGCCTTGAGGTGCTCAAGCGATGAGGACGAGCGCTGCAGCATGATGTGGGCGGAAAGATCGACCTGGCGGATGATCGACTGCGCCGTCAGCTCCTGCACCCGCGCCCGTTCGCCGTGGCTGATCGACACCAGCCCCATGTTGGCGAGCGACTGCATCGCCTCGCGGATCGCCGGACGGCCCACGCCGAAGCGCTCCATCAGCTCACGCTCGGAGGGCATGGCGTCGCCCGGCTTCAGGTTGCCGTCGGAGATCAGCCGCAGCAGGCGCTCCAGCACCTCATCGGATAATTTGCGGCGGATGATACGCTCGGTTTGCATGGTCGGGGTCTGGGCTGCTAGTTTGAGGTGAGTTCAGGTCATCATACCAGTTGTCCACCAATGCGCAATCCGCCGCCCCACATGATCCGCCTTACCTATCTCATTGAAACGGAAGGCAGTCCCGAAAAGCTAGCGGCCAAGATCGCGTCCGACCAGTCGACCGGCACCTTCGTCGCCGTGCCTGGCGAAACCGAGGAACTGAAGGCCCGGGTGGCGGCGCGGGTGGCGGACGTCCGGCCTTTGGCTCCCAGCCGGATCCCGTCCTTCCCGGCGGACAGCAGCGGCCCCTTCAACCGCGCCGAGGCCGACATCGATTTTCCCTTCGACGCCATCGGCACCGATCTCGCAGCACTGATGACCATCACCATGGGCGGCGTCTGGTCGATCCGCGGCTTCTCCGGCATCCGCGTCGTGGGCATGCAGTTGCCCGAGGAATTCCGCGGCGCGCATCCCGGCCCGCAGTTCGGTATTCCCGGCAGCCGGCGCCTCACCGGTGTCACCGGCCGCCCGATCATCGGCACCATCGTCAAGCCGGCGCTGGGCCTCCGCCCCAACGAGACGGCGGCGCTGGTGAAGGAGCTGATCGAGGCCGGCGTCGACTTCATCAAGGACGACGAGAAACTGGCGAGCCCCAGCTACTCGCCGCTGGCCGAACGCGTGAAGGCGATCATGCCGCTCGTCCTCGAGCATGAGCAGAAGACCGGCAAGAAGGTGATGTATGCCTTCGGCATCAGCCATGCCGACCCGGACGAGATGATGCGCAACCATGATCTCGTGCTGAAGGCCGGCGGCAATTGCGCGGTGGTCAACATCAACTCCATCGGCTTCGGCGGCATGAGCTTCCTCCGGAAGCGCTCCGGCCTCGTGCTGCACGCCCACCGCAACGGCTGGGACCTGCTGACCAGGCACCCCGGCATCGGCATGGATTTTTCCGTCTACCAGCAATACTGGCGCCTGCTCGGCGTCGACCAGTTCCAGATCAACGGCATCAAGGTGAAATACTGGGAGCCGGACGGAAGCTTCGTCGCCTCGTTCAAGGCGCTGCAGCAGCCGCTGTTCTCGCCCGCCGACCGCCCGCTGCCCGTTGCTGGCTCCGGCCAGTGGGGCGGCCAGGCGCCGGAAACCTATGAGCGCACGGGCAGGACGCAAGACCTGCTCTATCTCTGCGGCGGCGGCATCGTCAGCCACCCGTCCGGCCCCGCCGCCGGCGTGCGCGCCGTGACGCAGGCGTGGGAGGCGGCGGTGGCGGGCATCGCGCTGGAGACCTATGCCAAGGAGCACCGCGAACTCGCGGAGTCTATCGCCTTCTTCGGCGACGGGAAGGCGGGCTGATGTTTCTCTCCTATTACGGCGACGACTTCACTGGCTCGACCGACGTGATGGAGTCGATGGCGCTGCACGGCGTGAACACGGTGCTGTTCACCCGCATCCCCTCGGCCGGGCAGCAGGCGCGCTTCGCGGGCTTCGATGCGGTGGGCATCGCCGGCACCAGCCGCAGCCAGACGCCGGCGTGGATGGATGCCGAGCTGCCGCCGTATTTCGAGTGGCTCAAGCAGCTCGGCGCGCACTTCTGCCATTACAAGGTCTGCTCAACCTTCGATTCCGCGCCCCACGTCGGCAACATCGGCCGCGCCATCGAGATCGCGCGCGGCGTGTTCGGCCAGCAGGTGACGCCCCTGGTCGTCGGCGCGCCGCAGCTGAAGCGCTACACCGCCTTCGGACATCTCTTCGCCGGCTACCAGGGCCAGACCTACCGCATCGACCGCCACCCCGTGATGAGCCGCCACCCGGTGACGCCGATGGACGAGGCCGACCTGCGGCTGCACCTGGCGAAGCAGACAGCGCTCCCCATCGACCTCGTGCCCGCCACGACGCTCGACAATGCCGCCGTCGACAGGGTGATCGCTGCGGCGCGCGGCATCGTGCTGTTCGACGTCTTCGACAGCGCAACGCAGATCGAGGTGGGCCGCCAGCTCTTGCGCATCGCCGGTCGCGTCGGCCCCTTCGTCGCCGGGTCGTCTGGTGTCAACTATGCGCTGGTGAAGGCGCTCGCCGCTGCGGGCGAGATCGCGGGCCGCGCCAGCTTTCCAGCCCTGCCGAAAGTCGAGCGCATCGTCGCCGTCTCCGGCAGCTGCTCGCCGACCACGGCGCGGCAGATCCGCCATGCGCTGGCCAACGGCTTCATCGGACTTCACGTCGACCCGCTCGACCTCGCACGCGAGTCGCAGGCCACCGTGGCGCGCATCTCGGCCGAGGCGCAGCGCCTGATGGGCGAGGGCCGAAGCGTGCTCGTCTACACCGCGCTCGACCCCGAGACCGACCGCGGCGGGCCACTGGACTCCATAGACGGAGGCCGCCACCGCGTCGGGCAGGGGCTGGGCCGCATCGCGCGCGCCTGCATCGAGGGCTTCGGCCTGAGGCGCGCCATTCTCGCGGGTGGCGATACGTCCAGCCACGCGCTGGGCGAGCTCGACGTCTTCGCCCTCACCACGCGCTTCCCGCTTCATGCAACGCCCGGTTCGCCGCTGTGCACGGCGGCGAGCGACGACCAGCGTCTCGACGGGCTGGAGATCGCCATGAAGGGCGGGCAGGTGGGGGGCGACGATTACTTCGTTGCCCTGCGCGACGGGCTTGCCGCATAGTTACTGAAACAAGGGGAGGACGGACGTGCCGCGCTTCGAACGCAAAGAGCTGATGGAGAAGTTCCAGGACATGAAGCGCCGCCGCATCCCCATCGTGGGCGGCGGGGCCGGCACCGGGCTTTCCGCCAAATGCGAGGAAGAGGGTGGCATCGACCTCATCGTCATCTACAATTCCGGGCGCTACCGCATGGCGGGCCGCGGCTCGCTGTCGGGCGTGCTCGCCTATGGCAACGCCAACGAGATCGTGGTCGAGATGGCGCGCGAGGTGCTTCCCGTCACGAAGCGCACGCCGGTGCTGGCGGGCGTCAACGGCACCGATCCGTTCTGCCTGTTCGATCCTTTCCTCGACCAGTTGAAGGCCATGGGCTTCTCGGGCATCCAGAATTTCCCGACCGTGGGCCTCATCGACGGCGTGTTCCGCGCCAATCTCGAGGAGACCGGCATGTCCTACGGCCTCGAGGTCGACCTCATTCGCCTCGCCCGCTCCAAGGACATGCTGACCACCCCTTACGTCTTCAACGCGGCCGAGGCGGAGGCCATGGCCAAGGCGGGGGCGGACATCATCGTTTGCCATCTGGGCCTCACCACCGGCGGCTCCATCGGTTCGCAGACATCGCTCAAGCTGAAGGACTGCCCGGCCCTCGTCGACGAATGGGCCGAGGCCGCGCTGAAGGTCAACAAGGATGCCATCATCATCGTCCATGGCGGCCCCGTCTCGATGCCGGCGGATGCGCAGTTCATCCTGTCCAACACGAAGAACTGCCACGGCTTCTACGGCGCCTCCTCGATGGAGCGGCTGCCGACCGAGGTGGCGCTGGTGGAGCAGACGAAGGCCTTCAAGGCGCTTCATTTCTAACAATGATCGCGAAGTCATCCCGGCGCAGGCCGGGATCCAGCTTTCCCCGGGACCGCTGCCCGAAGCTGGACCCCGGCCTTCGCCGGAGTGACGGCCGCAATGGGGTGAGATTTGGAAGCCATCGCGAGATGCTCTATGACACCCTCCATGAGCTTCGGGAGACCCGATGATGAATGAACTTCGCCCCGTGGGCGCCGCGTCCCGTTTCGCGCCCGTCGCGCGCAATCCGGGGACGCCGCTCACCCTCGAATGGTTCGAGGACGTGCAGGTGAACCTCTCCGCCGCGGAACGCCGCGCCGCCACCATCCCGGCGCGCCGCTCGGTGAAGAAGAACTACCAGGCCGCCTGGCTGGTGAAGGCGCTGCAATGCATCGACCTGACCACGCTGGCCGGCGACGACACGCCGGGCCGCGTGCACCGCCTCTGCGCCAAGGCGAGGCGGCCGCTGCGCGACGATATCGTGACCGCGCTCGGCCTTGCCGAGATGCCGACCGTCGGCGCCGTCTGCGTCTATCCGTCCATGGTGCCGTCGGCGGTGAAGGCGCTTGAGGGCTCCGGCATTCCCGTTGCCTCGGTGGCCACCGGCTTCCCGGCGGGCCTCACGCCGCTGCCGCAGCGCCTCGCCGAGATCCGCTATGCGGTCGATCAGGGCGCCAAGGAGATCGACATCGTCATCCACCGCGCCCAGGTGTTGCTGCAGGACTGGGCCGCCCTCTACGACGAGATCGCCGCGATGCGCGAAGCCTGTGGTGACGCGCACATGAAGGCCATTCTCGCCACGGGTGACCTCAAGACCCTGCGCAACGTCTACAAGGCCTCGATGGTGGCGATGCAGGCGGGTGCGGACTTCATCAAGACCTCGACCGGCAAGGAAGACGTCAACGCCACGCTGCCGGTCAGCCTCACCATGGTCCGTGCACTGAGGGATTACGGCGAGCTCACCGGCCACGAGATCGGCTTCAAGCCGGCCGGCGGCCTCAAGACGGCGAAGGACGCGATGAACTGGCTGATCCTGATGAAGGAGGAGCTCGGCCGCCGCTGGCTCGAGCCCGACCTGTTCCGCATCGGCGCCTCCTCCATGCTCGCTGACATCGAGCGCCAGCTCGAGCACCACGTCACCGGCCGCTACGCCGCAGCCTCCCACCAGCCCCTCGCCTGAGATCATCATGCCCAGCGTCAGCGACATACTCGACACCATGGACTATGGCACGGCCCCGGAGAGCAACGCCCATGCGGTGGCGTGGCTGAAGGAGCATGAGCGCGGCTTCGGCCACTTCATCAACGGCAGCTTCACCAAGGCGTCAGCCAGGCACCTCGACGTCGCCAACCCCGCCACCGGGCAGACACTGGCGCGTGTCTCGCAAGGCTCCGCGGCCGATGTCGATGCGGCGGTGAAGGCGGCGCGCAAGGCCTTTGCTAGCTGGTCCAAACTCCCGGGCCACGCACGCGCGAAACATCTCTATGCCATCGCCCGCCTCATCCAGAAGCGCGAGCGCTTCCTCGCCGTGCTCGAGACGATGGACAACGGCAAGCCGATCCGCGAGTCGCGCGACATCGACATTCCGCTGGTGGCCCGCCACTTCTACCACCATGCCGGCTGGGCCGAACTCATCGCCGACGAGTTCCCCGGCTATCAGCCGGTGGGCGTCTGCGGCCAGATCATCCCGTGGAATTTCCCGCTGCTCATGCTGGCCTGGAAGATCGCCCCGGCGCTGGCCGCCGGCAACACCGTGGTGCTGAAGCCCGCCGAGTTCACGCCGCTCACCGCACTCGCCTTCGCCGAGATCTGCCGCGAGGCGGGCCTGCCGCCGGGCGTCGTCAACATCGTCACGGGTGATGGCGCCACCGGTGCGGCCCTCGTCGATCATCCGCAGGTCGACAAGATCGCCTTCACCGGCTCGACCGAGGTGGGCCGCCTCATCCGCAAGGCCACGGCTGGCAGCGCCAAGAAGCTGTCGCTCGAACTGGGCGGCAAGTCGCCCTTCATCGTGCACGAGGATGCCGATCTCGACGCGGCGGTGGAAGGTGTGGTCGACGCGATCTGGTTCAACCAGGGCCAGGTGTGCTGTGCGGGCTCGCGCATCCTGGTGCAGGAAGGCGTGGCACCAAAGTTCCTCGCCAAGCTGCGCCGCCGCATGCAGAGCCTGCGCGTCGGCGACCCGCTCGACAAATCGATCGACATGGGCGCCATCGTCGATCCGGTCCAGCTCACCCGCGTCACCGAGATCGTCGCGAAGGGCAAGGCCGAAGGCGGCACGCTGCTGCAGGCCTCCTGCGAATTGCCGGCCGCGGGCAACTGGTTCGCGCCGTCGATCTTCACCGATGTCGAGCCGTCATCGACCGTGATGGACGTCGAGATCTTCGGCCCCGTCGCCGCCGTCATGACCTTCCGCACGCCGGAAGAGGCGGTGCAGATCGCCAACCACACGCGCTATGGCCTCGCCGCCACGGTGTGGTCGGAGAACATCAACCTGGCGCTCGACACCGCGGCGCGCGTCAAGGCGGGCGTGGTGTGGATCAACTCCACCAACCTGTTCGACGCCGCCGCCGGCTTCGGCGGATACAAGGAATCGGGCTTCGGCCGCGAGGGCGGGCGCGAGGGCATGCATGAATATCTCGTGCCGTCCTGGGAAGCGGCGCTGAAGCCGGTGGCAGAAGTCAAGGCCGCCCCGCTCACGGCGCTGCCGGCGGAGAGCAGCGAAGCCTCCGCCATCGACCGAACGGCGAAGCTCTACATCGGCGGCAAGCAGGCGCGGCCGGATTCGGGCTATAGCTATTCCGTACACGGAGCGAAGGGCAAATCCATCGGCCAGGCAGGCCTCGGAAACCGCAAGGACATCCGCAACGCGGTGGAAGCCGCGGCCAAGGCCTCGGGCTGGTCTTCCGCCACGGCGCATAACCGCGCACAGGTGCTCTATTACATCGCCGAGAACCTCGCCGCGCGCGCCGAGGAATTCACGGCGCGGCTGAAATCCATGGGTCAAGGCGCACGCGACGCCAAGGCCGAGGTCGAGGCCTCGCTCGCCCGCATCTTCTGGTACGCCGCGCAGGCCGACAAGCATGACGGCCGCGTGCACGCCACCAAGTCGCGCCACGTGACGCTGGCCATGAACGAGCCGTGGGGCGTGATGGGCGTGGTCTGCCCGGACGAGATGCCGCTTTTGGGCTTCGTCTCGCTGGTGATGCCGGCGATCGCCATGGGCAACCGCGTGGTGGCGGTGCCTTCGCCGCGCAGCCCCCTGGCGGCGACAGACCTCTACCAGGTCTTCGATACCTCCGACCTGCCGGGTGGTGTGGTCAACATCGTCACCGGCGAGCGCGACGAGCTGGCGAAGACGCTGGCCGAGCACGACGAGGTGGCAGCGCTGTGGTATTTCGGCCCGGGCGTGAAGGCGGTGGAAGCCGCAAGCGCCGGAAACGTGAAAGCCACCTGGGCCTCGGCCAAGCCGCGCGACTGGCAGTCGGGGGTGCAGGGGCAGGGCGCTGAGTATCTGCGCCGCGCAGTGCAGGTGAAGAACATCTGGGTGCCTTACGGGGAGTGAAGCCTAGTGGCCGTCCTCTCCCGCCAGGCGGGAGAGGAGGGGGCCCCAGCGCAGCTGGGGTAGGTGAGGGGCCGCGAGTGACGAGGGTCAGTGCGTGCATCCCCTCATCTCTCCGTTGCGTGCCGCAACGGGTCCCTTCTTCTCCCGCAGAAGAAGCGGGAGAAGACAACTATTCCCTTTCCTTCACCGCCAGCCGGTGCCTGTGCAGCAGCGGCTCCGTATACCCATTGGGCTGCTCGCGCCCCTTGAATACCAGATCACACGCCGCCTGGAAGGCGATCGACCCGTCGAGATCCTCCGCCATCGGACGATAGGCCGGGTCGCCGGCGTTCTGCCGGTCCACCACCGCCGCCATGCGCTTCATGGTGTCCATCACCTGCTTCTCGCTCACCACGCCGTGGCGCAGCCAGTTGGCGATGTGCTGCGACGAGATGCGCAGCGTGGCGCGGTCTTCCATCAGGCCCACGTTGTCGATGTCCGGCACCTTGGAGCAGCCGATGCCGAAGTCGATCCAGCGCACCACGTAGCCGAGGATGCCCTGCGCATTGTTGTCGAGTTCCTTCTGGATGTCCTCCGCCGTCCAGTTCGGCCGCGGGGTGACGGGGATCGTCAGGATGTCGTCGAGGCTCGCGCGCGGGCGGCTCTTCAGCTTCTCCTGCACCGCCTTGACGTTCACCTTGTGATAATGCGTGGCATGCAGCGTCGCGGCGGTGGGCGAGGGCACCCAGGCCGTGTTGGCGCCGGCCTGCGGGTGGGCGAGCTTCATCGACAGCATGATGGCCATGTGGTCGGGGATCGCCCACATGCCCTTGCCGATCTGGGCGTGGCCGGGAAGGCCGCAGAGCAGGCCAATGTCGACGTTCCAGTCCTCATAGGCCTTGATCCACGGCGCCTGCTTCATGTCGCCCTTGCGGATCATCGGGCCCGCTTCCATGGCGCTGTGGATCTCGTCGCCGGTGCGGTCGAGGAAGCCGGTGTTGATGAAGACGATCCGGTCCTTCGCCTGGCGGATGCATTCCTTGAGGTTGATGGTGGTGCGCCGCTCCTCGTCCATGATGCCGATCTTCAGAGTGCTGGGCGGAAGCCCCAGCGCCTGCTCGACGCGCCCGAAGAGCTCGACGGCGAAAGCCACCTCCTCCGGCCCGTGCATCTTGGGCTTGACGATGTAGATTGAGCCGGCGCGCGAGTTCATTCGCGGGCCGTTGATGTCGTGCATGGCGATGAGCGCCGTCATCATCGCGTCCATGATGCCTTCGGGGATCTCGCGGCCCTGCGAGTCGAGGATCGCCGGGGTGGTCATCAGGTGGCCGACATTGCGCACCAGCATCAGCGAGCGTCCGGGCAGCGTCAGCGTGCCGCCCGCAGGCGACTCGTAGGTCCGGTCCGGGTTGAGGCGGCGGGTGATGGTCCGGCCAGCCTTCTCTATCTCCTCGGCGAGGTCGCCCTTCATCAGGCCGAGCCAGTTGCGATAGACCGTCACCTTGTCGGCGGCGTCGACCGCGGCGACCGAGTCCTCGCAGTCCATGATGGTGGTGAGCGCCGACTCGATGATGATGTCGGAAATCCCGGCCTTGTCTTGGCTGCCGATGAGGTGCGTGCGGTCGAAGGCGATCTCGATGTGCAGCCCGTTGGTGGCGAGCAGCACGGCTGAAGGGTTGTCCTTCGGCCCGCGCCAGCCCTTGAAATGCGTCGGTGCCCTGAGGCCGCCCAGATCGGTCATCAGCACGCTGCCCTCGACGAACACCTTGGAGACGTCCGCCCACTTGCACTTGGCCTTGGCGAGCGGCACCGACAGGTCGAGGAAGTTCCGCGCCCAGCCGATGACGCGGCCACCGCGCACCGGGTTATAGGCCTTGCCCTTCTCCGCCCCGTCCTGCTCGGGGATCGCATCGGTGCCGTAGAGCGCGTCGTAGAGCGAGCCCCAGCGCGCATTGGCCGCATTTAGCGCATAGCGCGCGTTCATCACCGGCACGACGAGCTGCGGGCCGGCCACCTGGGCGATCTCGGGGTCGACGTGTTTCGTCGTCACCTTGAAGTCGGGGCCTTCGGGAACGAGGTAGCCGATCTCGGTGAGGAAGGCCTTGTAGGCCTGGAGGTCGGCGGGGGCGCCGTTGGCACGGTACCAGTCGTCGAGCTTGGCCTGCAGCTCGTCGCGGCGGGCCAGCAGCGCGCGGTTCTTCGGCGCCAGGTCGTGCAGGATGGCGGCGAAGCGGTGCCAGAATTCGGTCTCGGAAATGCCGGTGCCCGGCAGGGCCTCGTCGCCCACGAAGGTGAAGAGGTCGCCCGCCACACGCAGGCCCGCGATCTCGATCCGGTTGGTCAACGCTTCATCCCCTCTTGGTCGGTCGGGGGAGGCTTAGACCATCACGGCTTTTTCAGCCAGTCCATGTTGGGGTAGGGCACGGGCTCCTTCGCCTTCAGGAAAAACCGCGCGAAGATCTCGCCATAGCCCTTCATGGTGTATCCGTTGTTCTGGGCAATCAGGCGCTCGCGCTCGGCGCGGTAGAAGGCGGGGATCTTGTACCAGGCCAGCGCCGGCACGGTGTGATGCGCCACGTGCAGGTTGTTGTAGAGGAACAGCAGAGACCAGAAGGGCGAGGCCTCGACGATGATGGTGCGGTGCTCGACCGCCTCTGCCGCCTGGTGCTCGCAGTAGGAGCGCACCAGGGCGAGCGAGATGCCGGGATAGGCGATGAGCAGGTAGTACTGCCAGAACGGCATGCCGCAGACATGCACGACGTACCACAGCGTGATGGCACAGGCGCCCGCGAACCACGCCCAGGCGCGCAGCGTGCGCCGGTTGCCGGCCAGGACGTCGCGGAACTCCGCCGACCAGAAGCGGATGATCGAGATGGCCGGGCCGATCAGCATGCGGCCGGCCAGCGTG
Organism: Hyphomicrobiales bacterium; assembly: GCA_046349235.1. Taxonomy (GTDB): domain Bacteria; phylum Pseudomonadota; class Alphaproteobacteria; order Rhizobiales; family Aestuariivirgaceae; genus Aestuariivirga. The sequence continues at coordinate 127,278 of JAXMCT010000014.1, read as the reverse complement.
TTGTTGATCTCGTAGAGCACGCGGCGGATGCCCTGCACATGGGCCCAGTCCTCGGGCAGCAGGTAATAGGATTCAGGATCGAGCCGCGGGTCGGTCAGGTGCTGGTCGTTGTGGTGCTGAAGGTGCGTCTGCTTGTAGCGGTGATAGGGCAGCCACAGGGTGGGCGTCGGGAAGATCATCGCCTCGTTCAGGAGCCGGTTGCCCGTCGGGTGGCCGTGCAGCACCTCGTGCTGAAGCGAGGCGTGCAGCGCCGCACAATAGGCGCCGACTGGAAGAATGATCCACCACGGCAGGCTGGCATGAAACCACACGAGGAGGGCGAGTACCACATAGGTGGCGCCGATCAGCGTCACGGTCGGCCATTCGATTTCGCGGGAGTATTCCTTCACCATGCCAAGCTAACCCAGATGCTCTCGTCGCTGCAACCGGGGCACTGTACAGAATTTCGGTCTGCTTCGCGTGCGACTCTTGCTCACACGTCCCTTTGGTTTTCCTCAGATCTCGTCAGGCCTGGTGTCTTCTCCCGCTCCTTCAGCGGGAGAAGAAGGGGCCCGTTGCGGCACGCAACGGGAAGATGAGGGGAGATGGGCGCGGTCATTCGGACGGAGCCCGGCCTCCCTCACCTCCCCCAACTGCGTTGGGGCCCCTTCCTCTCCCGCGCCGCGGGAGAGGACTGCAGAGCTGCCTCAGGACGCCGCGATCATCTCCGCCTTCTTCACCAGCACCTCGGCCTGGCGGATCGAGGCGTAGTCGATGAGGCGGCCGTCGAGCGAGACCGCACCCTTGCCCTGCGCCTCCGCCTCCTCCATCGCGGCGATGATGCGGCGGGCCTTGGTGACGTCGGCCTCGGACGGGCTCATCACCTCGTTGGCCAGCGTGATCTGCGAGGGGTGGATGGCCCACTTGCCTTCGCAACCCAGCACCGCAGCGCGGCGCGCCTGGGCCTTGAAGCCTTCGGCGTCGGAGAAGTCACCGAACGGGCCGTCGATGGGGCGGAGCCCATTGGCGCGGGCCGCCACCACCATGCGGGAGACCGCGTAGTGCCACATGTCGCCCCAGTGCGTGGCGCGGGCGCCGTCGGCCAGCGCATCGGTCAGCACCACGTAGTCGGGGTGCGGGCCGCCGATCGAGGTGGTGCGCGCCTTGGTTGAGGCGGCGTAATCGGCCACGCCGAAATGCAGGGATTCATTGCGCCGCGAGGCGGCGGCGATCTCGTTGATGTTCTGCATGCCGAGCGCGGTCTCGATGATGAGCTCGAAGCCCACCCGCTTTTTCCGGTTCCTGGCGGCCTCGACCTGGGTCACCAGCATGTCCACTGCATAGACGTCGGCCGCAGTGCCGACCTTGGGGATCATGATCAGGTCCAGCCGGTCCCCCGCCTGCTCAAGCACGTCGACCACGTCGCGGTACATGTAGTGGGTGTCGAGCCCGTTGATCCGCACCGAGAGGGTCTTCTTCCCCCAGTCGATGTCGCCGATGGCCTGGATGATGTTCTTCCGGGCCTGTTCCTTGTCGTCCGGCGCCACGGCGTCCTCGAGGTCGAGGAAGATCACGTCGGCGGCGGAGGCGGCCGCCTTCTCGAACAGCTTGGGCTGGCTGCCGGGCACTGCCAGTTCGCTGCGGTTGAGGCGGGCGGGGGCCTGTTCGATGGTCTTGAAGCTCATGGGGGCGGGTCCTTATCTGCAATCCGTGGGAAGCTCTTAGCCGCCCCCCGCCGAGCCATGCAATTGGCCCAAAGAAGGCCTCACGGAGCCCGGGCTTGATTCCCGCCGCCCCATGGGGCAATTGCTTTCGGCTCTTACGGAAATCGAGGTCCATGACCATGCCCCAGTACCGTTCCCGCACCACCACCCATGGCCGCAACATGGCCGGCGCCCGCGGCCTGTGGCGCGCCACCGGCATGAAGGACGAGGATTTCGGCAAGCCGATCATCGCCATCGTCAACTCCTTCACCCAATTCGTGCCGGGCCACGTGCACCTGAAGGACTTAGGGCAGCTGGTGGCCCGCGAGGTCGAGAAGGCGGGCGGCGTGGCCAAGGAGTTCAACACCATCGCCGTCGACGACGGCATCGCCATGGGCCATGACGGCATGCTCTATTCGCTGCCGTCGCGCGAGATCATCGCCGACTCGGTCGAATACATGGTCAACGCCCATTGCGCCGACGCGATGGTCTGCATCTCGAACTGCGACAAGATCACCCCCGGCATGCTGATGGCGGCGCTGCGCCTCAACATCCCCGCCGTCTTCGTTTCGGGCGGGCCGATGGAAGCGGGCAAGGTGGTGCTCTCGGGCGTCACCAAGGCGCTCGACCTCGTCGACGCGATGGTCGCGGCAGCGGACGACAATGTGACCGACACCGATGTTCAGGCGATCGAGAAGGCGGCCTGCCCCACCTGCGGCTCGTGCTCGGGCATGTTCACCGCGAACTCGATGAACTGCCTCACCGAGGCGCTCGGCCTGTCGCTCCCTGGCAACGGCTCGACGCTGGCCACGCATTCGGACCGCAAGCGGCTGTTCGTCGAGGCCGGCCACCTGGTGGTCGATCTCGCCCGGCGCTACTACGAGCAGAACGACGAGTCCGTGCTGCCACGCAAGATCGCCAGCTTCGGCGCCTTCGAGAACGCCATGACGCTCGACATCGCCATGGGCGGCTCCACCAACACCGTGCTGCACATCCTCGCCGCTGCGCATGAGGCGGAGGTGGATTTCACCCAGAAGGACATCGACCGCCTGTCGCGCCGCGTGCCGGTTCTCTCGAAGGTCGCTCCGGCGAAGTCCGACGTGCACATGGAAGACGTGCATCGAGCCGGCGGCATCTTCGCCATCCTCGGCGAACTGGACAAGGGCGGGCTGATCAACCGCGACCTTCCCACCGTCCACACCCGCAGCCTGGGCGAAGCGCTGGACCGCTGGGACATCGGCCGCACCAATTCCGAGTCGGTGCGCGAATTCTATCGCGCAGCACCGGGCGGCGTGCCCACCCAGGTGGCCTTCAGCCAGTCCAGCCGCTGGGACGAACTCGACCTCGACCGCAAGACCGGCGTGATCCGCGACGTGAACCACCCCTTCTCGAAGGACGGCGGCCTCGCCGTGCTCTACGGCAACCTGGCGGAAGAGGGCTGCATCGTGAAGACGGCGGGCGTGGATGAATCGATCCTCAAGTTCACCGGCAAGGCCAAGGTGTTCGAGAGCCAGGATTCGGCCGTGCACGGAATATTGAACCGCGGCGTGGAAGCGGGCGACGTGGTGGTGATCCGCTATGAAGGCCCGCGCGGCGGCCCTGGCATGCAGGAGATGCTGTACCCGACGAGCTACCTGAAGTCGAAGGGCCTCGGCAAGGCCTGCGCGCTGATCACCGACGGGCGCTTCTCCGGCGGCACCTCGGGCCTGTCCATCGGCCACGTCTCGCCGGAAGCGGCGGAAGGCGGGCTGATCGCGCTGGTCGAGCAGGGCGACACGATCGAGATCGACATCCCGAACCGCTCGATCCGCCTCGCCGTGCCGGACGAGGTGCTGGCCAGGCGCCGCGCCGCGATGCTGGCCAGGGGCGACAAGGCCTGGAAGCCGACCGAGAACCGCAAGCGCAAGATCACCACGGCGCTCAAGGCCTATGCCGCACTCACCACCTCGGCCTCGAAGGGCGCGGTGCGCGTGGTGGAGTGAGCGCATGAGCCTGCCTGACACGCTGCTCAACGGCTATGCGAATTTCCGTGCCGGGCGCTATGCCTCGGAATCGGAGCGTTACCAGAAGCTGGGCGAGGGAACGCAGCGGCCGAAGGTGATGATCATCGCCTGCTGCGACTCGCGGGCCGCACCGGAGACGATCTTCGACGCCGGGCCGGGCGAGATGTTCGTGGTGAGGAACGTGGCCAATCTCGTGCCGCCCTACACGCCGGACGGCGGCCATCACTCGACCTCGGCGGCGCTCGAGTTCGCGGTGATGTCGCTGGGGGTCCGGCACATCGTGGTGATGGGGCATGGCCGCTGCGGCGGCATCCGCGCCGCGGTGTCGGACGCTTCGCCGCTGACCCACACGGACTTCATCGGCTCCTGGATGCGCGCGATCAAGGACGTGACCCGCATCGTGCCGCGCGAGCAGGGCTCGGACGACGCCCTGCACGAACGCCACATCGAGCGCGCCTCGATCGAGCACTCGCTGGCCAACCTGCGCACCTTCCCGTGGATCCGGATGAAGGAGAACCGGAAGGACCTGTCGCTGCATGGCGTGTGGTTCGATATCTCGCTGGGCGAACTGCACGCCTATGACGAGGCCGCGGCGGACTGGGATGCGGTGAAGGGGTAGGTACGCCGCCTCGCATGAGTGGTTCCTAATATCGGAAAGAAGTCCTTGACAGCGCGCGCTCGATGTGCTAGGAAGGCGCATACTCGGAAAGTGTGAGTGATGAGAAGGCCGGTGGAAGCTGGCCTTTTTGCGTTTTTGCATTCCTCCACTGACCGTCACCCCGGCGAAAGCCGGGGCCCCGCTTTGCATCGGCACGGGATGAAAGAAAACGGGGTCCCGGCTTTCGCCGGGATGACGGACTTCAGGGGGAACATCGCCGGGACGAGCCCGGCGATTTTGCGTTCTGGAGGTCGAATGTTGCTGCTTCTGCTGCTCTTACAGCTTCTTCAGCCCGGCCTCGATCTGCTCGCGGCGGGTTTCGAGGAAGGGGGGCAGCGAGAGCGTGGTACCGAGCTTGTCCATCGGCTCGTCGGTGGCGAAGCCCGGCGCGTCGGTGGCGAGTTCGAAGAGCACGCCGTTCGGTTCGCGGAAATACAGGCTCTTGAACCAGAAGCGGTCGACGGGACCGGAGTTCGGCACGTGCATGGAGCGCAGCCGGTCGGCCCAGGCCTCGTAATCGGCGTAGGGGATGTTGAAGGCGACGTGATGCACCGCACCCGCACCCTGCTGGGCCGGCGGCAACGTCGGATCGACGGTGACGTGCAGCTCGCCCACGGCACCCGGCGCACCCATCTTGTAGACATGGGTGCCGGCGAAGCTGCCAGTGGGGGTCATGTTCATCAGCTTGGTCAGCACCATGTCGGTGTGGCGGATGTCGGGAACGCTCATGGTGATGGGACCGAGGCCGCGGATCTGGTGCTCGGCGGGAACCGGGCTCTTGTCCCACGGGTGGGCCTCGCCCTCGGCGTCCACCGTGAAGGACAGGCGCTGGCCCTCATGGTCCTCGAAGGCGAGCGTCGGGCGGCCGGCGACATCGGCGATCTTGTCCTGCTTCACGCCGGCCATGGTGAGGCGGTGCTGCCACCACTTGAGCGCCTCCTCGGAACCGACGCGGAAGCCGGTGCGGGTGACCGAATGGGTGCCGCGGCGCTCCTTGCCGACCGGCCAGTCGAAGAAGGTGATGTCGGTTCCGGGCGAGCCCACGCCATCGGCGTAGAACAGGTGGTAGGCCGAGGTGTCGTCCTGGTTCACGGTCTTCTTGACCAGGCGCAGGCCCAGCGTGTCGGTGTAAAACTTGTGATTGCCGGGCGCGTCAGCGGTGACGGCGGTGAGGTGGTGAAAGCCCTTGAGGTTCATGGGGGTGGTCCGGCACGCCAGAAGGTGGCGGTGATCCTGTTGGGGAGCGGGTGTGCTCCGGCGACCCCGCATATCGGGCTTTTGCAACCGGATTTCAATAGTAGTCGAACGTGTTACGGATCAGGGGATGGCAAACCAGGGTAGCGCCAGGAAGCTCTTGGCGACGAAGGCATTGGCGAGGTCGACGAAGAAGGAGCCGGCCATGGTGATCAGCAGGAAGGCCTTGGGCGAGGGGCCGTAGCGCCGCCCCACCTCGTCCATCGTCGCCATGGCCACCGGCATGGACGCCAGCCCGAAGCCGAGGAAGCCGCCGGAAGCCACCGCTGCGTCATAGTCGCGGCCGAGCAGGCGGAACAGGATGAAATAGGCGATGAGCACGGTGACCACGACCTGGATCACCACGTTCAGCATGAGCGGCACGAGGATGGCGGCGACCGAGATCAGCGGCGTCGACATCAGCGCCATGACCAGGAACAGCTGCAGCGCCAGGGCGCCGCCCTGCTCGATCGGGGCGAAATCGAGCTTGTAGCCCACGGCATCGGCGAGGTTGGTGATGATGACGCCGGCGATCATGGCGGAGAGGAAGCCGGGCAGCAGCAGGCCCGCCTGAGCGGCATAGCCATTGAGCTTCTCGCCGATGCTGACGGCGAGCAGGATGAGGAACACGGTGGTGAGCAGCGTATCGGTGCGGTTGCCCTCGGGCTTGTAGGGCGGCGGCGGCGGCGCGAAGGTGACGCCGTCGGGATTGCCGGTGCCTTGCAGCTTGTGGCGGCGCACGATCCAGCCTGTGATCGGGCCCGACACCAGCGCGCCGGCGATGGTGGCAAGCGTGGCGGCGCCAATGGCCACCACATGGGCATTGGCGAGGCCCTGGGAATCGAGTTCCCGCGCCCAGGCCACGGCGGTTCCCGGACCGCCGACGAAGGACAGCGAGCCCGCCAGGATGCCATAGGCGGGATGCGCGCCCCAGGCCGCGGCGAGGAGCGCGCCCGAGACGTTCTGCATCACCAGCGCCAGCACCGTGACGGCGCAGAGGATGACGAGCGGCCTGCCACCGCTCTTCAGCGTGGAGAGCTTGGCGGAAAGACCGATGGAGGTGAAGAACACCAGCAGCAGCGCATCGCGCGTGCGCTGGCCGAAGGCGATGTCCACATGCGCCATGACCTGCAACAGCAGGATCAGCACCGCGACGATCATGGCGCCCACCACGGCATTCGGCATGTCGAGGCGGGCGAGCAGCGGCACCGACTGGCGCACCCAGCGCCCGACGAAGAGCGCGACGAGGCCAACGAGCACGGTGGCGAGCTCGCCCAGTTCGATGCGCTGCATCAGTTCCATGCCGTCCCCCCGTCTGCCGCCGTCACTCCATGGGCATTGCGCGTGGCGCTGCCCGTGTGAGTCACGTACAGGGTGGCACAAGGGTGACCGGGCGTTCAATGCCCGCGTCCGGCCCAGCTCGTCAGGCCGAGCGCCAGTCGCTGGGCGACTGGCCGGAGAACTTCTTGAAGGCCCGGCTGAAGGCCGCCTCCGACTCGTAGCCCACCAGCTGCGCCACGGCGGAGACCTTGGCGCCACGCTCGGCGAGGTGCCTGGCGGCGAGCTGCATGCGCCAGCGCGTGAGATACTGCATCGGCGGATAGCCGATCAGTTGGCTGAAGCGGCCGGCGAGGCCGGAGCGCGATGCGCCGGCTTCGGCGGCAAGCGCCTCGAGCGTCCAGGCGCGCGCGGGGGCCGCATGCATGAGGGCGATGGCGCGGCCCACCAGCGGATCACGCAGGCCGCCGAGCCACCCCGTGTCCTGTGCATCCAATGTCTGCATGTGGCAGCGGATGGCCTCGATGAACAGCAGCTCGGACAGCTTGTTGAGAAAGCCCTGGGCGCCGGCGTGCGTCTCGCGCGCCTCTTCCGATGCGAGCGTGATGATCTGCCCCAGCAGCGCATCCGCCGTGGCAGACGAGCTGCGCCCGATCCGCAGCAGGCGCGGCAGCGAACCGACCAGCGGGTTGAACGGCCGCACATCGCAGGCGAAGAAGCCGCACAGCAGGCGCGCATCGCGCGCCGCGTCCGATCCCGTCATCATCTTGAAGGGCAGGCAGCTCTCGTCGGGCGGACGGCGGTGAGCCTCGATGTCGGGTTCCGCCCGCATGGCGGGCGCGCTCGACACGGCATGAGGTTCGCCATGCGGGATGACGGCGATGTCGCCCTCGCGCAGCTGCACGGGCTCAAAGGGTTCGCCACCGATCAGCGAGATCCAGCAGCTGCCGCTGACCACGACGTGATACTCGATCGCATGCTGCGCGCCGGGCATGACGGCCTGGGCAATCGCCGCCGAAGGCGGCGCCTCCGCCACCCACGGCGAGGCCGCTTCCACGTCGAAAAACACGGAGCCCGTGAGGCGGATGGCGGACAGCACCTCCGATAGCACGTCGGTCGTCATGGCAGACCTTGCAATACGATGTCGATGATGGCGCCGGCCGCCCATGCGGCGCTGCGCGGTCCATGAACTTAGCAAGTTTGGACGCACGAGCAAGAACTGCGGCAGCCCGGTCATTCGCGTGGCGGAGGCTGCGGAGTAGCAAGTGCCCGCACACGGCCCCGGCACAACCGCAGGGGGCCAGGGAACAGCAATTGAAACTTCTGGAGATACCCATGAGCACCTTGACGACGTCTTCCCGCCCGCAGGCCGCAGCGCCGGACCTGAAGGCCATGAAGGCCAAGCAGCAGATCGCCTGGTCATCAGGCGACTATGCGGTGGTCGGCGTGACGCTGCAGATCGTCGGCGAGACGCTGGCCGAGGCGATGGACCTGCGCGCCGGGCAGAGCGTCCTCGACGTCGCCGCCGGCAACGGCAATTTCACGCTGGCAGCGGCCCGGCGTGGATGCGCCGTGACCTCGACCGACTATGTGGAGAGCCTTCTGAAGCACGGGCACCAAAGGGCTGCCGCCGACGGACTGTCCGTCGGCTTCCAGGTCGCGGATGCCGAAGACCTGCCCTTCGACGACGCATCATTCGATGCAGTGGCCTCGACATTCGGGGCGATGTTCACGCCGGACCATGGCCGCACCGCCAGCGAGATGCTGCGGGTGTGCAAGCACGGCGGCCGCATCGGCCTCGCCAACTGGACGCCCGATGGCTTCATCGGCCAGATGTTCAAGACGATCGGCAAGCACCTGCCGCCGCCCGCGGGTGCCAGGTCTCCCGCGCTGTGGGGCACGCAGGACTGGACCGAGACGGCGTTCCGCGCCGGGGCCAGTGCGGTTGTCGCGCAGACGCGGCACTTCACCTTCCGCTACCGCACGCCGCAGCATTTCCTCGAGGTGTTCCGCACCTATTACGGCCCGATGCTGAAGGCCTTCGAGGCGCTGGGCGCGGAGGGCGGCAAGGCCCTGACGCAGGACATCCTCGACCTCATCGGCAAGTTCAACCGCTCCGGCGATGCCACCATGGTGGTGCCCTCGGAATACCTCGAGGCCATCATCACGCGGCGCTGACCCCGCAACCCAGAAAGGAGACACGAACATGACTGTCTATCTCGTCGCCGACATCAAGGTCACCGACCCATCCTGGATTCCGGACTATGCCAAGCATGTGCACGAGCTCGTGCACAAGCATGGCGGGCGCTACCTGTCGCGCAGCGGCAACCTGGTCACGCTGGAGGGCAAGTCTTCGGAGGCCGGCCTCAAGGCGCTGATCGAATTCCCCACGGCGGCAGCGGCGAATGCCTTCGTCGGGGATCCGCACTACGCGCCCTATGCCGAAGCGCGCCGCAAGGGCAGCGAAAGCCGGCTGCAGCTGGTCGACGACACCGACGCGGCCGGCACCATCAGCTACCTGCCGAAGGGCTGACACCGGCGTCCTGCGCCGCCCGGCGCAGGACGCTTCCTGCAATACGAAGCAATGGAACATCACGATGAAGAGATTTGTCATTGAACGCCACATTCCGGGCATCGGGAGCCTGGGTGCGGCCGAACTGAAGGGCCTGGCCCAGGCCTCCAACGCCGCCGTGCGCAAGCTGGATGGCGCGGTGCAGTGGGTGCATTCGCACGTCGCCGCCGACAATACGTTCTGCGTCTATCTCGGCGACAGCGAGGAGAAGGTGCGCGAGCACTCGCGTCTCGCGGGCTTTCCAATCACCCGCGTGAACGAGATCGTCACGGTGATCGATCCGCTCACCGCCGAAGGCTGAGACGATGCGGCGGGGTGCGTCCACACCCCGCCGCACCATTTGACAGGATATCGAACCCGCCATGACCGACATTGACGAACTGGCCGAAGGCTGTCGCGCCCGCCCGGGTGCCCCCCTATCAGCGCTGTGGCGGCTGGTCCCGCGCTTCGCCGCGGCACTGCGCGATCATTTCCGCCAGCGGCGCGCGGTGGCACGTCTCAGCCGGCTCGACGCGCGGATGCTGAAGGACATCGGCCTCTATCGCGGCGACCTCGACACCAGCGCGCTGCACCGCCTGGCACGGGAGCGGCGCGAAATTCTCGACCGCCCGCGGCGGTGATCACACCAAGAGCGATGGCCGGGACAAGCCCGGCCATGATGAACGTTGGAGGTGCGGCGCGGCTCAACCGCCCTGAATGCGCGGCAGGAGATAAACCTCCGCACCCTCCGGCAAGTCCCGCCCCCAGTCGTCACGGTAGATCTTGCCGTCGATCGAGACAGCGATGCCGCGGGCGATGTGGGGCGCCATGCCGGGGTAGATCTCCTCGAGCTTGCGGAACAGCTCGCGGATGGTTTTCGCCTCCACTGAAACGACGGACGCTCCGCCCGCTGCCGGACGGAGCGCCCCCCAGAGGTGTATCTCGGCCAATTACGCCTTCTTCGCCGCCTCGAGCGCCTTGAGGACGCGCGGAGGCGACATGGGAACATGCGTCATGCGGACGCCGAAGGCGTTCGACATGGCGTTGGCGATGGCGGCGAGCGGCGGAACGATCGAGGTTTCGCCGACGCCGCGCACGCCATAGGGGTGGTTGGGGTTGGGGATCTCGAGGATCTGCGTGTCGATCATCGGCAGGTCGGAGCACACCGGGATGCGGTAGTCGAGGAAGCCCGGGTTCTGCAGGCGACCGTCCTTGCCGTAGATGTACTCCTCGTTCAGCGCCCAGCCGATGCCCTGTGCGGCACCGCCCTGGTACTGGCCCTCGACATAGGTCGGGTGCACCGCCTTGCCGGCGTCCTGGACGACCGTGTAGCGCACGATCTTGGAGCGGCCGGTTTCGGGATCGACCTCGACGTCGGCGATGTGCGTGGCGAAGGAGACGCCCGCACCGTCGGCGACGATCTCGGAGTGGCCGGCAATCGGCCCGCCGGTGTTGCCGGCCGCCGCCGCGATCTCCTTGATGGAGAGGGGTGCGAGGTTGCCGTACTTCGAGCCGACCGCCTTGGCGTGGCCGTCTTCCCACTTCACGTCATCGACCGGGATTTCCCACATCTTGGCAGCGCGCTCACGCAGCACGGTGATCGCGTTGCGGGCGGCGAAGATGCCGGCCATCGAGGACGAGAAGGTGCCGCGGCTGCCGTCGGTCATGTCGTTGTGGCCGAGCGTGCCGGTGTCGGCGACGAGGCACTTGACCTGCTCGTAGGGGACACCCAGCTCCTCGGCGACACACAGCGCCAGCGAGGCGCGCGAGCCGCCGACGTCGACCGTGCCGACCGTCAGCGTCACCGAGCCGTCGGGCGAGACGTTGATGTCGGTGCAGGTCTGGCCGCCGAAGTTGAACCAGAAGCCGCAGGCCATGCCGCGGCCCTGGTTCTTGCCCAGGGGCGCCTTCATGTGCGGGTGCTTCTTGGCCGCTTCCAGCGTGGCGCCGATGCCGATCGGGCCATAGACCGGGCCGTAGGAAGCCCTTGTGCCCTGCTTCGCCGCGTTCTTGATGCGGAAGTCGACCTCGTTCATGCCGATCTTGTGGGCGAGCTCGTCGACGACGCTCTCGACCGCGAAGGCCGCCATGGGAGCCGAGGGGGCGCGGTAGGCCGCCGTCTTCGGGCGGTTCACCAGCACTTCGTAGCCCACCGTGCGGACGTTCTTGAGGTCGTAGCAGGCGAAGGCCGTCATGGCGCCGAGCTCGGCCCACATGCCGTAATAGGGGCCGCAGGTGAAGCGCAGCGTGGCATCGGCCGCCACGATGGTGCCGTCCTTCTTGGCGCCGATACGGACGTCGATCGACGTGGCCGAGGTCGGGCCGGAGGCGCGGAACACCTCGTCGCGCGTCATGGTGAGCTTCACCGGGCGGTTGGCCTTGCGCGACAGCGCAAGCGCCACCGGCTCGGCCCACACATGGGTCTTGCCGCCGAAGCCGCCGCCGATTTCCGACGAGGTGACGCGCAGCTTCGACACGTCCATGCCGAGCAGCATGGCGCAGTGGTTGCGGTAGACGAAGTGGCCCTGGGTGCAGACCCAGAGTTCGCCCGTGCCGTCGGGCGACACCGAGGCCACGCAGGCATGCGGCTCGATGTAGCCCTGGTGAGTCTGCTCGGTGCGGAAGGACCGCTCGACGATGACGTCGGCCTCCTTGAAGCCCGCGTCGACGTCACCATGGCCGAACTCGGTGCGCTTGGCGATGTTGGAGGGCTTCGACGGCTTGGGCTCGACCCCTTCCGTGAAGTTCTTGGGATTCACCAGCGGGGCGCCGGGCTTGAAGGCCTCGTCCACGTCGGTGACGTGCTTCAGCACCTCGTAGTCGACCTTGATCAGCTTCAGCGCGGCCCGCGCCGTTGCCGCATCGACGGCCGCCACGGCGGCCACCGCGTGGCCGTCATACTTGGCCACACCGCGCGCCATGCAGTTCTCGAGGATGTCGTACATCGACTGGTCGCCGCCGGTGTGATCGGGGAGATCGGCCGCGGTGATGACCGCCTTCACGCCGGCCAGCTTCTCGGCCTTCGACGTGTCGATCTTCTTGATCTTGGCGTGGGCATGCGGCGAGCGCAGCACCAGGCCGACGAGCTGGCCCGGCAGGTTGAAGTCGGCGCCGTAGCGCGCCCGGCCGGTGACCTTGTCGAGACCGTCGGGGCGCAGCGGACGGGTGCCGACGCGCTTGAAGTCGGACTTGGTCAGGATCGGGTCATGGATGACGGTCGGCGTCACGTGGTTCGGCGCATCCTCGAAGGGATGGGCCATGGTGCTTTCAGAAGCCATTGTCTTAACCCCTCATTACCTTGGCGGCGTCCTGGACGGCGCGCACGATCTTGTCATAGCCGGTGCAGCGGCAGAGATTGCCGGCGAGGCCGAAGCGAATTTCCTCTTCCGACGGATCCGGGTTCTTCTCGAGCAGCGCCTTGGCCGCCATCAGGAAGCCCGGGGTGCACACGCCGCACTGCAGGGCCGCATGCTCGAGGAACTTGGTCTGCAGCGGATGGAGCTCGGTGCCGTGGGCCAGGCCCTCGACCGTCTCGATCTCGCGGCCCTCGGCCTCGACGCCGAGCACGAGGCACGAGCACACGACGCGGCCATCGACCTGGATCGAGCAGGCGCCGCAGTCACCCGTGCCGCAGCCTTCCTTGGCGCCCGAAAGGCCAAGGCGGTTGCGCAGCACGTCGAGCAGCGGCTCGTTCGGCTCGCAGGCGAACTCGACGCGGTCGCCGTTGATGGTGGTGGTGACGAGAACGGCCATGTTACTTACCTCCTGCGCGCTTGTACGCGATCTGCGCTGCGCGCTTGGCCAGCACGGCGGCAACCTTGGTGCGGAACTCGATGGTGCCGCGCTTGTCATCGATCGGGCTGCAGGCAGCGGATGCGGCCTTGCCCAGCTTCTCGAGTGCGGCCTCATCGAGCTTGGTGCCGATGATCGCCTTGGCGGCCTCCTTGACGAGGCGGACGGTGGGGGCGACGGCGCCCAGCGCCACGCGGGCGTCCTTGATCACGCCCTTGTCGCCGAGCGTCAGGCTGACGCCGGCCGAGACCACCGCGATGTCCATCTCGGTGCGCGGGATGAAGCGCAGGTAGGCATCACCCGACTTGCCCTTGCGGGCCGGAAGCTCGATCGCCTCGATGAGTTCGCCCTTCTTCAGCGAATTGCGTCCGGGGCCGACCGGAATGTCCTCGACCGCGACCTTGCGCTTGCCCTTGGGGCCCTGCACCACGGCCTTGGCGCCGGCGGCGACGAGGGCCGGGACGCTGTCGGCGGCGGGCGAGGCGTTGCACAGGTTGCCGGCCATGGTGCAGCGGCTCTGCACCTGCTTCGAGCCGATCAGGCCCGCGGCCTCGACCACGCCCGGCCAGGCCTTGATGAGGGCCTTGTTCTCGTTCAGCTCGGCGCAGGACACGGCGGCGCCGATCACGAAGCCGGAAGCCGTCTTCTTCACTTCGCGCATCGCCTTGATGCGCTTGATGTCGACCACGAGGTCGGGTTCGACGAAACCGCCCTTCATGCGCACGAGCAGGTCGGAACCTCCCGCGAGCACATAGGCGCTCCCCTTTGCCTTGGCGAGCAGGCCGACTGCCGCCTTGGTCGTTTCTGGTGCTTCATATTGCATTGTGCCACCTGTTTGGAAAATCGCTCCGCATTTTGGGCCAGCCGGGCCCTAAAGGTCAACCACCGTGGCGCGAATCCGGCATGTTCTGCTTGCACGCGTGCCGTCATCGATTGTGCGCTGCCCGATTGACGGTGCGGGCGGCGCGGTGGAATGTCGCTGGCAAAGAGGGAAACGGCGGGATTCAGGCGATGGGAGCGGCAAGCGGCACAACCGGCGGCGGCGCAGACGAGGCCAGGGTCAGGGGGCTTTCCCTGTGGAAAGGCCCCATCACGGTCACGCCGTTGAAGGGCGGGGTGAGCAATGCGAGCTTCCAGGTCACTGATTCGACCGGCACCTATGTCGCGAGGCTGGGCGGCGACTACCCGTTCCACCAGGTTTCGCGCCAGCGTGAGGCGATTGCATCGCGGGCGGCCTTCGAGGCCGGGCTGTCGCCCGAACTGGTTCACGCCGGGGATGGGCTCATGGTGCTGCGCTTCATCGAGGCACGGACCTATGCCGAGGCCGACGTGCGCGCCAATGCGGGCGCCTGCGTCGACATCCTCAAACGCTGCCATGGCGAGATGGGCAAGCGCATCACCGGCCAGGGGGCAATCTTCTGGGTGTTCCAGATCCTGCGCGACTATGGCCGCACGCTCGAGCGCCACGGCCACCGCCTGGCGCCGCAGGTGCCGGGCTGGCTCGCCATCGTCGACCGGCTTGAGGCGGCCCAGCTGCCGCTGCCCATCGTCTTCGGCCACCATGACATATTGCCCACCAATTTCATGGATGACGGCCAGCGCCTGTGGCTGATCGACTGGGAATATGGCGCCTTCGGCACGGCGATGTTCGACCTGGCCTCGATCGCCGCCAACAATTCCTTCGATGCGGCGGGCGAGAAGCTGATCCTCGAGCGCTATTTCGAGACGGAGCCGACGGAGGCGCTGTGGCGCGCTTTCCACGCCATGAAGGCGGCGAGCGCCTTGCGCGAGGCGGTGTGGGGCATGATCTCGGAACTCTTCCTCGCCGCCCCCGGCGTCGATTATATCGCCTATGCCAAGGAATATCTGGGCCGCTTCGAGGCGGTTCATGCCGATTACGTGAAGCGTTACGGAGCCTGATTGATGAAGCGCAGCGACTGCGAAGCCCTCGACCGCGACGACCCGCTCAAGCACAAGCGCGCCGCCTTCGTGATCCCCGAGGGGATGATCTATCTCGACGGCAATTCGTTGGGCGTGCTGCCGAAGAACGTGCCGGCACGGGTGGCGCAGGTGGCGGAGAAGCAGTGGGGCGAGACGCTGATCAAGTCGTGGAACGAGCATGGCTGGTTCCATCTGCCGCAGAAGATCGGCGACCGCATCGCCAGGCTCATCGGCGCGCCGGCGGGCAGCGTGATCGCGGGGGACACCATCTCGGTCAACCTGTTCAAGCTGCTGGGCGCTGCGGCGAAGCTCAACCCGTCGCGCCGGGTGATCCTCTCCGACAACGGCAACTTCCCCTCCGACCTCTACGTGGCGCAGGGCTTCCGCGACCTGATGGACGACGGCTACGTGCTGAAGGTGGTCGACCCCGAGCAGGTGATGGCGGCGATCGACGAGACGGTGGCCTTCACCATGATCACCGAGGTCGATTACCGCTCGGCGCGGCTCCACGACATGAAGACGGTGACGCAGCGGGCGCATGACAGGGGTGCTTTGACCATCTGGGACCTCGCCCATTCGGCGGGTGCGACGCCGGTGCAGCTGCAGGCGTCGGATGCCGACTTCGCGCTGGGCTGCACTTACAAGTACCTGAACGGCGGCCCCGGCGCGCCGGCCTTCCTCTATGTGAAGCCCGAACTGCAGAACAAGGTGCAGCCGCCGCTCGCCGGCTGGTGGGGCCATGCCGCCCCCTTCGCCTTCGACCTCGACTATCGCCCGGCGTCCGGCATCATCCGCAACCAGTGCGGCACGCAGCCGATGCTCTCCATGGCGGCCCTCGATGCGGCGCTGGACGTGTGGGACGACGTCGACATGGCCGTGCTGCGCAAGAAGTCGCTGGCGCTCTGCAAGACCTTCATCGACCTCGTCGAGAGCCGCCTCGCCGCACATGGCGTGACGGTCGAGGGCCCGCGCGACATGAACCAGCGCGGCTCGCATGTGTCCATCCATCACCCGCAGGGCTATGCCGTGATGCAGGCGCTGATCGCCGCCAACGTGGTGGGCGACTTCCGCGCACCGGACATGATGCGCTTCGGCTTCACGCCGCTCTACACTAGCTTTGCGGAGGTGTGGGACGCGGTCGACATCCTCGCCCGCATTCTCGACAGGGAAGAGTGGAACCAGCCGCAGTTCCTGGCGAAGAAGGCCGTGACGTGATCATCGACATCACGCAGGGGCTGGCGCCCGGCATGGCTGGGTTTCCCGGCGATGCGCCTTATGCGGAGGACTGGACCTTCCGGCTCGGTCCCGACTGCCCGGTGAACGTCTCGCGCGTCAGCTTCTCGGTCCATTGCGGCACGCATGCCGATGCGCCATTGCATTACGATGCGCTGGGTGCGGCTGCCGCGGCGCTGCCGCTCGAGCCCTATATCGGCCCCTGTCGCGTCATCGATGCACGTGGAGCGAGCCTATTGTGTGAACCAAACGAGATCATCCGTGCACTGGACAGTGCACCACCGCGCATTCTGCTGCGCTTGATGGACAGGCTCGATCCCCGGACATGGCCCACGGGCTTCCGCGCGCTGGCGCCGGAGACAGTGGAACTGCTGGCCGCGAGGGGCGTGACGCTGGTGGGCATCGACACGCCGTCGGTCGATCCCGAGACGTCGAAGACGCTGGCGGCGCACCATGCCTGCCGGCGGGCCGACATGCGGATATTGGAGAACCTCGCGCTGGCGGATGTGGAGCCGGGGGACTACGAGCTGATCGCTTTGCCACTGAAGTTCGAGAACCTCGATGCGAGCCCCGTGCGGGCGGTGTTGCGGCGCTGATCGCCAAAGGTCCGTCATCCCGACGAAAGCCCAGACCCCGCTTTGGTTCAACAGTTTCTGAACTCACCTTGCGCGGACTTGATCCGCGCATCCTTTTTGGTGGCCACGAAAAGGACCCCCGGGTCAGGCCCGGGGAAGGTGAAACGGTAGAGCGTGCTGCGAGAAAGCGGGATCCCGGCTTTCGCCGGGATGACGGCACTTAGGAATGTAACACGGGGCACGTCACGCTCACCCCTCCCAGCCGTAGTCCCGCCGTGCCGCCTCGGGTGTCACCAATCCCGCCTTGATGTCCGCTTCCAGAGCCGCGCGGTCGCGCTTGTCCGGAAGGCCAAAGCCGCCGCCGCCCGGCAGCTCGAGCACCAGTGAATCGCCGCGGTCGATGATGTGGATGCCCTTGTCGGGGAGCTTGCTGCCCGAGCCGCGCGCCGCTGCGCCGACGCAGCCGGGCGAACCGCCCTCGCGGCCCTGTGCGGGGTGGATGATGCGATCGAAGGTCGCCGCGGAAATCGCAAACGGAGCATCCTCGGTGTTGGCGATCTCGATCCGCTGCGAGACGCCGCCGCGCCACTGGCCGGCACCGCCGGAATCGGCGAGGTAGTGCTTGCGGCGGAAATACAGCGGGCACTGGGTTTCTGTGACCTCGATGGGGATCGTTCCGACGCCCGAGGGGAAGGCGGTGGTGGCGAGCCCGTCCTTGCCGGGCCTCCCGCCGATGCCGCCGAGGCCCATGTTGATGACGGCGAAGCTCTTGGCCTTCGCCGTCTGCTCCGGCGGAACCCGTCCGTGGGCGGAGTAAAGCGACAGGATCCAGATGGGCCCCGCACTTTCCGCCTGCACCGTGCCGGGCAGCGCCTGGGCGAGACAACCGAAGACACTGTCGGCCAGCATCTGGCCGATGACGTGGCGCGCCGTGACGGGCGAGGGGCGGATCGGATCGACGATGGTGCCGGGCTCGGTGACGAGATCGAAGCAGGACAGCGAGCCGATGTTGTTGGGCACATGCGGCGCAATCACCGCCTTCAGCCCGAACACCGCATAGGCGTGGGTGTAGGTGCGGGGGCTGTTGATGCCGAACAGCGAGGCGGGCGAGGAGCCCGAGAAATCGACCGTGATCTTGCCGCCCCTGATGGTGAGCTTCGACTTGAGCATCAACTCGCGCTCGTAGCCGTCGAGCGGCATCTCGTAGGACCATTCGCCCTCTGGCAGGGCCTTGATCGCCTCGCGCGCGCCCTTCTCGGACTGCTTGAGGATGTGCTTCGCCAGCGCATCGAGCGATGTGAGCTTGAACTCCTTCATCATGTCGACGAGGCGGCGCGCACCCGTGTCGTTGGCGCTGACCAGCGAGAGGATGTCGCCGCGCACTTCGACCGGCGAGCGCGAATTGGCGAGGATGACGGAGAGCAGTTCCTCGTTGAGCTTGCCTTCCTTCCTGATCTTCAGGTGCGGAATGAGGGTTCCTTCCTCGAAGGAGGAGTTGGCCTTGGCCGTCATGCCGACGCCGCCGACGTCGATGACGTGGCAGGTGGAGGCGAAGAAGGCGACGAGCGTCTTGCCGAGGAACACCGGCGTCATCATCACGTAGTCGAAGAGATGCCCGGTGCCGAGCCACGGGTCGTTGGTGATGAACACGTCGCCGGGCTTCATCGTCGCCTGCGGGTAGTGCTTGAAGAAGTGGCCGACGGCGGTGGCCATGGTGTTGACGTGGCCGGGCGTGCCGGTCATCGCCTGGGCGATCATGTTGCCATGGACGTCATAGACGCCGGCCGAGAGATCGCCCGCCTCGCGGGTGATGGTGCCGAAGGCGGTGCGCAGCAGCGACTGCGCCTGTTCCTCGACCACCGCGATCAGGCGGTTCCACATGACCTGCGTGCGGATGGCGGCGAGTGCATCCTTGCTCATCGGCGGCGCTCCAGAACGATGTAGCCCAGCGAGTTGACGGCGGCGCTGAAATTGGCGCCGACGATGGTGGAGGTCTCGTCCTCGGCGATGATAGCGGGACCCCTGATGGCGGCCCCCGGCTTCATGTCGAAGCGCCAGTAGACCGGCACCTGCACCTGCCTGCCGAGGGCGGGATCATAGATGGTGCGCTTCGAGCGTGGTTTGGGCGCCGCCTTCTTCGCGGCCTTGGCGGCGCGCTTCGGCTTCGCGGCTTTCGACGACACGGTGACCGACCAGGTGATGGCTTCCGCCTCCTGGTTGGGGATGCGCAGGCCATAGACCTGCTCGTAGAGACGCTCGAACTCGGCCTTGAGCTTGGCGCCATCGGCGGGGGTGAGCTTCCTGACCGGCACCGGCACGCGGATCTCGTGGCCCTGGCCGACATAGCGGCAGTCGGCGATGACCTGGATCGTGGGCTTGGTCTTGCCCAGGGCCGGTTGCACCACGGCGCGCGCGTCGGCGGTCATGGCGGCAATGAGCCGGTTCACACGGCCCGCATCGAAGCTCTCGAGCGAGATGACCGCACTCTTGGTGATCTCGTAGGCCACGGGGGCCCGGAGGAAGCCGATGGCGGAGCCCACACCCGCGCCTTTCGGCACGATGATGGTGTCGACGCCCACCTTTTCGGCAAGGCGGCAGGCATGCAGCGGTGCGCCGCCGCCGAAGGCGATCATGGTGCAGGCGGCGATGTCGTGGCCGCGCTCGATGGCATGGACGCGCGCCGCGTTGGCCATGTTCTCTTCCACGATCTCGGTGACGCCGGCCGCCGGCCAGAATTCCTTGAGCCCCAGCTTCGCGCCGATGTTCTTCTGCAGTGCCGCCTTCGCCGCCGCCTCGTCGAGGGGGATCTTGCCGCCGGCGAAATAGGCGGGGTCGATCTTGCCCAGCGCCAGGTTGGCATCCGTCACCGCGGGCTCGGTGCCGCCGCGGCCGTAGCAGACCGGGCCCGGCGTCGAACCGGCGCTGTCCGGCCCTACGGTGATGCGCGACAGCTTGTCGACACGCGCGATGGAGCCGCCGCCGGCGCCGATCTCCACCATCTCGATCACCGGGATGCGGACGGGGATGCCGGAGCCCTTCATGTCGCGGTAGGCGCGCGCGATCTCGAACTTGCGGGCGCGCTCCGGCTCGCCGTCGGTCAACAGGCAGATCTTTGCCGTGGTGCCACCCATGTCGAAGGAGAGAACGTGGGGCAGGGCGCATTCCGCCGCGATCTGGCTGGCGAGGATGGCGCCGCCGGCAGGGCCCGATTCGACGAGACGGATGGGGAAGCGCGCCGCCGTCTCCAGCGTCGTCAGCCCGCCGCCCGACATCATCAGGAACAAGGGTGCGGAGAGCCTCATCTTCTTCAGTTGGTCGCGCAGGCGATAGAGGTAGCTCGCCATCAGCGGCCGCACATAGGCATTGGCGACGGTGGTGGAGAAGCGCTCGTATTCGCGGATCTCGGGGGCCACCTCGGAGGAGATGCAGATGGTGACGTCGGCGGGCAGTTGCCGCGCCAGCAGCTCGCGCACGCGCTTCTCGTGCGCGTCATGGGCATAGGCGTGGAGGAAGCCGATGGCCACCGACTTCACGTCCTCCGCCACGATGCGCCGGGCGAGGCCAGCCACCGCGCCTTCGTCCAAGGGCAGCAGCACGCGGCCATCGGCGGCGAGGCGTTCGGTGATCTCGAAGCGGAGCGTACGCGGCACCAGCGGCACCGGGCGGTCGATCATCAGGTCGTAATGGTCGAAGCGCTTCTCGTAGCCCTGCTCGATGATGTCGCGGAAACCTTCGGTGGTGATGAAGGCGGTCTTCGCCCCCTTGCGCTCGATCAGCGCGTTGGTGGCAAGCGTGGTGCCGTGGATGAACACGCCGATGTCCTGCGGCTTCAGGCCGGAGGCCTCAAGCACCACGCGGATGCCCTCGATGACGCCCAGTTCGGGCGCGTGGGTGGTGGTCAGCACCTTGCCGGACCAGCGCCTGGCGCCGTCCTCCAGCACGATGTCGGTGAAGGTGCCGCCGATGTCCGCAGCCAGCTTTGCAGTCTTTGCCATGAGGGCATGGTTAGCCCGTCCAAGAGGCATTCGCATCCTGAATCTGAGGGGCGTGTTGCAGAAACCTCGGCATCCCTCTATCAATCCCCTCATGGCAAAGGTGACCATCCAGGATGTGGCCCGCGTGGCGGGTGTGAGCGTCGCGACCGTCGACCGGGTGCTGAACCGCCGGCCGGGCGTGCGGAGCGTCACCGTCAACAAGGTCGAGACCGCGATCCGCGACCTCAACTACCAGCCGGACCGCATCGCGGCGCGTCTCGCCCGGTCGCGCGAGTACCGCTTCTGCTTCGTGCTGCCGGATCGCGCCGGCGATTTCTGGGAGCGCATCAACGAGGAAGTGCGCACCATGGCGGAGCGCATGGCGGGCGAACGCGTGGCGATCACCGTGAAACGCGTCGACGTGTTCGACGGCGAGCTCTTGGCCTCCACCCTCGATTCGATCGGTGACGTTCATGATGGTGTTGCCGTGGCTGCACTGGACCACCCGGCGGTGCGCGAGGCGATCAATGCGCTGGCGGCGCGCGGCGTCACCGTGGTGACGCTGGTTTCCGACGTGCCGGGCTCGAAGCGCATGCATTATGCCGGCATCGACAATTCTTCCGCCGGCCGCACCGCGGCGAGCTTGATGGGCCGCTTCCTGCGCGGGCTGACCGGCAAGGTGGGGCTCATCGCAGGGTCGCTGGCGCTGCGCGACCACATCGAACGGCAGTTCGGCTTCGAGCAGGTGCTGACGCATGAGTACCCGAACCTGCAGGTGCTCCCCGTGCGCGAGTCGCGCGACGACTGGCGCAAGCTCGAGGAGATGACGGCGCAGCTGCTCGCCGAGCATGACGACCTCGTCGGCATCTATAACGTCGGCGGCGGCACGCGCGGCATCGTCTCGGCGCTGGAGGCCGCGGGCCGCGCCCGCGACGTGGTTCTGCTCGGCCATGACCTGAGCGATGCCAACCGCAAGGCGCTGATCCGCGGCACCATCGACGCGGTGATCAACCAGGACCCCGGCCACGAGGTGCGCAGCGCCATCCGCGTGCTGATCGCCAAGGCCGACAACGTGCCGCTGATCGAAAGCCAGGAGCGGATCAGGATCGATATCTTCCTCAGGGATAATTTGCCGTGACGCACTGCCGTCACTCTCTGTGAGGCCGTCATCCCGGCTTTCGCCGGGGTGACGGAACAATGGGGTGGAGTCAGACGTAAAGAGCCGGCCGCTTCTCGTAGGCGATCGCCACCGTCTCGCCGGTCTTCAGCGATTTGACGCCCGCATCCGTCACCGTCGTCGCCACGTAGCCGTCCCAGGCGCTGGAGCCGACGGGCTTGCCCGATGCGATGGAGTTGATCCACGCCTGGTTCTGCAGGCGATAGGCGGCGGCGAAGCGCGGGCGCCAGTCGGGGGCGAGCGCGGTGGCGTGGACGCCGTTCGCCCGGACCTCGGTGTTGAGCGTCGGCCCGAAAGAGATGGCGCCCGCCTCGCAGACGAGTTCGCCCTTCACGTCATAGCCGTACTGCGCGTTGATGAAGATCTCGACGTCGACGAGCTGGCCCCTGTCGGTCTCGAACACGACCAGCATGGGGTCGTCGAATGTCGCATGGCGTGAGCGCTTGGCCCTGAACACCTTGACCGATGCGATCTCCGCGGAGAGTACGAAGCGCGCCACGTCGACCTCGTGGCCGCAGGAGCTGACAATGGCGGCGGGCGCATCGAAATGCGGTGGGGCGGAGGCGTTGCGGTGCACGCAGTGGAAGGCCAGCGCCTCGCCATAGCGCCCTGAATCGAGCAGGCCCTTCATCTCGACATAGCCGGGGTCGAAGCGGCGCATGTAGCCGAGCTGGACGAGGCGCCGGCCCGCCGCGAGTTCCGCCTCGATGACGCGCAGGCCTTCCGCGGCTGTGGGGGCGAGGGGCTTTTCGCACAGCACGGGCTTGCCGGCCTTGATGCAGGCGATGGCGAAGTCGGGATGCGTGGCGTCGGGCGAGGCGATGAGCACGGCCTGCACCTTGGGATCATCGATGATGGCGTAAGGGTCACTGGTTGCGTGAGCGGCGCCGGTCTCCTGCGCGACTGACTTGGCGCGCGCGGCGTCGGCGTCGGAGATCGCCACCAGATACGCGCCGGCCACCGAACCCGCGAAGATGCGGGCATGGTCTGCCCCCATGATGCCCGCCCCGATGATGCCGACTCCGATGCTCCTGTGCTTCTCCATGATGGGGGTCAGGCCGGATCGCGAAGCAGTGGCGTCGTGGAACAGTGGAGGCCGCCGCCGTTCAGCTGCATGGCCGCATAAGGCAGGACGGTCCATCGGACCCCGTGGGCAGCCAGCCTGTCGAGCGTCCGGTTGGTAGCTCCTTCGGGCATGATCAGCTCACCCGGGGCCACCGCCAGCGAATTGATGATCCACTTGTTGTCGGCGGGCGTGATCTCGATCGTTCGCACCTTCAGCTCCTTCAGTTTCTCGAGGAAGGAAAAGGGCAGGCCGAAGGGATCGACCAGCGCCAGGTCGCGGTCGATCATCAGGAAGGAGCCGTCGATGTGGATGTCGTAGCCGACGAGGTCGGTGACGATGAGCTCGACGCCCTGCCGCTTCAGCACCTCGGCCACCTGTTCGGCACCCTCGCGGTTGACGCGGATGCCGCAGCCGATCACCGCCGTGCGCGGATTGATCCAGGCGAAACTGCCGCCTTCCATCAGCGCGGAGCCAGATAAGGTGCGCAGGATGGGAATACCGAGCCGCGCCAGCGTCCGGGTGATCGCCAGTTCCTCGCCACGGCGGATGCGCGTGCCCATCCGGCAGATGATGGCGCCGCCCTTCACCATGATGAGCGGGTCGCGCGTGTAGCATGACTTCAGCCGTCCGCCGTCCACGCCATCGACCACATGAACCTCGACGCCGCGGGCCCTGAGCGCGGCACTGAAGGCATCATGCTGCGACTGCATTTCGGCCAGCGGCGGAACGCTGTCGCTCTGGAAGTACCAGCCCTTTTCGATGTCGCCGAAGGAACCGATGCTCTCGATCCGTTTGCCCGGATCGACGATGCTCATCTCGGCCCCCGGGCGGTGCATGAGAATGGAGCGGATCCTGCCCACGTCATTGTCCACGCCCCAGGCGCGGCCCCAGTGGCGGACGAGTTCGTCATGGTCCTCGAAAGGCGGATCGCCCGCGGTCGCGAACATGCGGACGGTCTCGTTATAGATCCAGCCGGGTGGTGCGCTATCGGACATGAATGCTGTTCCCTGTTCAAGAATGACGGCCTGATACCGGAGATTGCCATTTCGCAGATCGATTGCGAAGCCGGTCTTTGGCGTTTTCAGCAGCAAGAGGCCACATGGCCCTGGGCCCGGTCGACGTTCATGGATCGCTGGACAACCTTGACCGGCTGGTCCAGATTTCGAAGCGGGGATCCACCCAGCCCGAACAACAACAACAAACTTCGGAGGAGACGATGTCGAAGCTCTCGATGCCGCCGCGGCTGCATTCGCGCCGCAAGGTGCTTGCAATGGCGGCTGCCGGACTGTCCGCAAGTGCAATGGCCCGCGCAGCTTTCGCCGGCGACCAACTCAAGGTGGCCGCCATCTTTGCCACGCCGATCGAGGAGCCCTGGGACAATCAGATCCACGTGGCGCTGCTCAGGGCCCAAAAGGAACTCGGCATCGACTACAAGTGGTCCGAAAAAGTCGAGACGGCAGATTTCAGCCGCGTCATGACCGAATATGCCAAGGGCGGTTACGGCCTCGTCCTGGGTGACGCTTTTGCTGCCGAGCGCGAGTCACGCAAGACTGCCAAGCAGTTTCCGCAGACGGCCTTCCTGTTCGGCTCGGGATCGGGCCCGGCGGAACCAAACTTCGGCGTCTTCGACAACTGGATTCACGAGCCGGCTTATCTCTCCGGCCTCATCGCCGGCAAGATGTCGAAGTCAGGCACCGTGGGAGCCGTTGCGGCCATGGGAATTCCGGAGGTCAACCGGCTGGTCAATGCCTTCTTCAAGGGCGCTGCCGAATCCAATCCGCAGGTCAAGAAGAAGGTGGCCTTCATCGGCTCGTTCTTCGATCCGCCAAAAGCCAAGGAGGCAGCCCTCGCGCAGATCGATGCCGGCGCCGACGTGATCTACGCCGAGCGCTTCGGTGTCATCGAGGCATGCAAGGAGAAGGGCAAGCTGGCTATTTCCAACATGTCGGACCAGTCCGAACTCGGCCCCGACACGGTGATCACCGGGCCCGTGTGGGACATGTATCCCACCGTTCAGCAGGCGATCAAGCTGGTCAACGCCGGTGTCTTCACGGCCCAGGACTATGGCGATTTCTCGCGCATGGCGAAGGGCGGATCCTATCTCGCTCCCTATCACAACTTCGAAAAGATACTGCCCGCCGAGGTGAAGGACATGGTGGCCAAGCGCCAGGCCGAGATCATCGACGGCAACTTCCGGGTCGACGTGGACGAGAACACGCCGGTATCGGACTGACCTGACGCAGCGGTCAGCCTTCGCCGCTCCCGTTCCCCGCCCTGTGCCGGCGCGGGACGGCGAAGGCCCGTGAGCGCACAAGCCCTGTTCCCCGGATGAGATCCATGCCAACACCTCTCATCGAAATGATCGGCATCACCAAGCGGTTCGGTCCGCTGGTGGCCAACGACCATGTGAATCTCAGCGTCCTGCCCGGCGAGATCGTCGGCCTCCTGGGCGAGAACGGCGCCGGCAAGACGACGCTGATGAACATCCTCTTCGGCGCCTATGCGGCGGATGAAGGAACGATCAGGGTGGAGGGCAGACCGGCCCGCATCCACAATTCGGCGGAAGCGCTGGCGGCCGGTATCGGCATGGTGCATCAGCACTTCCTGCTGGCGCCGCGGCTCACCGTCATGGAGAACCTGCTGGTCGGCATGCCGCGCCAGGGGCTGGGGCTCGATATCTCCGGAGCCCGGCGGCGGCTGGATGAAATTGCCCGCGAGTTCGGGCTCAGGCTCGATCCAGACAAGCGGGTGTCATCTCTCTCCGTGGGCGAGCAGCAGCGGCTCGAAATCATCAAGGCACTGTTTCGCGGGGCCAGGGTGCTGATCCTCGACGAACCCACCGCCGTGCTGGCCCCGCCGGACGTCGAAGGCCTGTTCGCGGCACTCAGGGCCATCGCGGCGCGCAAGTTGGGCATCGTCTTCATCTCGCACAAGCTCAACGAAGTGCGCGACATCACCTCACGCTGCGTGATCCTGCGTCACGGCAGGGTTTCGGGCGAGATTGCCGATCCCCGGCGAGCCAGCACGCGCGAGATCGCCGAGATGATGTGCGGCCAGGACATCAAGCCGACACTCCGTCCGCCGGTAGCCAAGGGCGCGCCTTTGCTGGTGCTCGACCAGGTGTCCACCGCCGGCCATCCGGGCACTACGCTCAAGGATGTCTCGATCGTCGTGCGCGGCGGCGAGATTCTGGGGCTCGCCGGTGTTTCGGGCAACGGCCAGAAGGCCCTGGCCGATGTGGTGTTTGGGATGCTGAAGCCGCTCTCGGGACAGCTGACGATCGCCTCGCACAGGGTGCGCAGTTTCACGGCGGCGGAGGTGCAGCGGCTTGGGCTCGGGCGCGTTCCCGAGGATCGCCTGGCCTCAGGCCTCGTCAGCAACATGTCGCTGGCAGAAAGCATGGCGCTGCCGCGCATCGGCGAGGCGCCGTTCAGCAGGGCCGACCTGCTCGACCGCCGCGGAATGATGGAGTTCGCCGAGCGCCAGATCAAGGAATACGACATTCGCTGCAGCGGCCCCGAGGCCCGCACCGGGACGCTGTCGGGCGGCAACCTGCAGAAGGCATTGCTCGCGCGCGAGCTTGCCTTCGATCCGAAGGCGGTGATCGTCGCGCAGCCGACGCGCGGTCTCGACATCGCCGCCACCCGTTTCGTCCACGAGAAGTTCCTGGCATTGCGGGCTGCCGGGCGGGCCGTGCTGGTGATCAGCGAGGACCTTGACGAACTCATGGCGCTGAGCGACCGCATCGCGGTGATTTACGAGGGCCGCATCGCTGGCGTCCTCGACGCCGAGGAGGCAACGGTCACGCGGCTCGGCATGCTGATGAACGGCGCATTCGAGAAGGCTGCCTGATGATGCGTCTGCAACTCCGCCCGGACGTCTCGCCAGCGCTGAACATCGGAATGCCGCTGGCGGCAGTGGCTTTCACCATGGCGCTGTGCAGCACGCTCATCATCATCGCGGGAGCCCCCGTCGTCACGGCTTATGGCGTGATGCTGACCGCCGCCTTCGGCGACACCTACGCGGTCACCGAAACCCTGGTGCGGGCCACCCCGATGATCTTCACAGGGCTCGCCGTCGCCGTCGCCTTCCGGGCCAAGTTCTGGAACATCGGCGCCGAAGGCCAGCTCCTGTCCGGGGCCGTCCTCAGCTGCATGGTGGGCGCGATCAGCATGCCGGGCGCGCTCGCCATTTTCCTCATGTTCGTGGCCGGCAGCATCGGCGGCGCCCTCACGGCACTCGTTCCAGCCGTCCTCCGGCTGAAGTTCAAGGTGGACGACGTGGTGAGTTCGCTTCTGCTCAACTCCGTCATTCTCTATGGTCTCATGGCGCTCATCGAGGGGCCGTGGAAGGACAGTCTGAGCGGCTATCCGATTTCGCCACCGATCGAGGACAGTGCCAATTTCCCCGTGTTCATCGAGGGGACGCGGCTCCATCTTGGCGTTCTTGCGGCCTTCCTCGCCGCGCCTCTCGTGTGGTTCGTCATCGCCCGCACCGTGTTCGGCTTCAAGATCCGCGCAACCGGCGAGAACCCCGAGGCGGCCCGCTACGGCGGTATCGATACGCGCCGCGTCATCTTCACGACAGCGCTGCTGTCCGGAGGACTCGCGGGCCTGGCGGGTGTCTGCCAGGTCGGCGGGGTGCACTACCAGGTGATGGCCGAGATATCTCCCGGCTACGGCTACTCCGGCATCGTCATCGCCATGCTGGCAAGGCTCAATCCCCTGGGCGTCGTTCCGGCTGCAATATTCCTGAGCGCCGTCATGGTGGGGGCGGACGCCATGTCGCGCGCCACCGGCGTTCCCGCCTTCATCGGGCAGGTGGTGCAGGGCGTGGCTCTGCTCTCCATGCTGGTTGCACTCCTTCTTACGCAATATCGGATTCAGTTCCGGCAGGCGACGGCATGAACGCAATCCTCGAGCAGATCTTCCAGGTGGGTTTTCTCGCGGCCATCATCCGCATTGCCACGCCGCTGACGCTGGCGACGCTCGGGGAAATGATCTCCGAGCGATCCGGCGTGCTGAACCTCGGCATCGAAGGCATCATGCTGATCTCCGCCATGACCGGCTTCATGGGGGCCTATTACGGCGGTAACCTGTGGATCGGCATTCTGGTGGCCGCGCTGACGGGAGCCGCCTTCGCCGCGCTGCACGCGATACTGACCGTGATGCTCGGCGTGAGCCAGCACGTGTGCGGCATCGGAATTACGCTCCTGTGCACGGGACTGGCCTATTTCTTCTTCCGCCTGTCCTTCACCGATTCCTCTCACCCGGCGACCGTCCAGTCCTTCCAGACGATTTCCATTCCCTATCTGTCCGACATTCCCGTTCTGGGGCCCGCGCTGTTCAACCAGTTCGCCCTCACCTATCTGACCATACTTCTCATTCCGCTCATCAGCTTCGTGCTCTATCGCACACCTTGGGGGCTGAATGTGCGGATGGTGGGCGAAAACCCGCGTGCGGCCGATGCTGCGGGGGTCAGCGTGATGGCGACGCGTTTCTGGGCCGTGACACTCGGTGGCGTACTGATGGGCGTGGCCGGCGCGTTCCTCACCATGGCCCAGTTCAATACCTTCACCTTCGGCGTCATCTCGGGCCGTGGCTGGATCGCCATTGCGCTGGTTGTGTTCGGCCGCTGGGATCCATGGCGCTGCGCCGGGGCTGCCCTGCTGTTTGCCTGCGTGGATGCCCTGCAGCTGCGGTTGCAGGCGGCAGCGGGGATCAGTCATGTCCCCTATGAGGTTTTTCTCGCCCTGCCATTCGTGTTCACCATCCTGGCCATGGCCGTCATGTCGCGCGATGCGGCCGCGCCGCCGGCCTTGCTCCGGCCCTTCCGCAAGGAGGAGCGATGAAACGCCCGGCCAACTGCACGCCGTCGAGGAGCCGTGACATGAGAACTTGCGTTGCTCTTGCCTCACTTGCCTTCGTCGTCGCCACCGGCCCCTCTTTGGCAGCGCGTTTCGACACTTATCAGGAAGACGGCGAGGACTACTGCTCGCTGGATCTTCAGGGGCCAGACAGGATGCGGATTAGCGCCGAGAGGGCAAAGGGAGCAACCGGAGAGGTGTGGGTCGAATTCATGGCAGACCGGGACAAATCCTTCTCTTCGGAGTACGAACTTCGTCTGGAGATCACAGTCGACAAGGACACGACGGACGCATTTCTCGGCGGCACCGAGGATACGACCAATATTCCAGGCTTCCTCATTCCTCTCTCAACCGTAGGCGAACTGGCAACGGCCCCGACCTTCAGCTACAAGATCGAGGATCGGCCGTCCGAGACGCTCCAGGGATTGATCGGTGACGAGGTCCGACGCCTCGTCGACTGCATGGAGCAGGAATGACACCCGTGTTGCCTGATGGGGCAGAGCGATGACGCGCTCCGTGACCCCTCTGCCCTGGATCAGTGCACTGCTGGCGTTGGCGCTCGTGGCCAACCCGGTGGGCTGGGACTTCCTCCACTCCGCCTTTCTGTCGGGCGACCAGCTTGGCCAGAACATCGCGCGGCCGCTTGTGCTGATGGCAATCGGTGTCGTGCTGGTGCTGGCGCTTGCCGAATACCTCTTGAGGCGATGGCTGCGAGCCCGACGGACCTGAGGCATTCACCGTCTCGCATTAGCGACAGGATGCGGGCGGACCGGCCATCTGCCCGTTCCGTCCGCATCCGCCGTTGGCTCCCCTGAGGGTGAGAGATTACTTCATCGTCGGCATGACGAAGTCGGCACCCGCACGGATGCCGGTCGGCCAGCGCGAGGTGATGGTCTTGAGTCGCGTGTAGAAGCGGATGCCTTCCGGCCCGTGCATGTGGTGGTCGCCGAACAGCGAGGACTTCCAGCCGCCGAAGGAGTGGAAGGCCATCGGCACCGGGATCGGCACGTTGATGCCCACCATGCCGACCTGGATCTGGTGCGCAAATTCGCGCGCCGCGTCGCCGTCGCGGGTGAAGATTGCGGTGCCGTTGCCGTATTCGTGCTCGTTGATCATCTTGGCGGCCTGTTCGTAGTCATTGGCGCGGACGACCGAGAGCACTGGGCCGAAGATCTCTTCCTTGTAGATCTTCATCTCGGGCGTCACATTGTCGAACAGCGTGCCGCCGACGAAATAGCCGTTCTCGTAGCCCTGCAGCTTCAGGCCGCGGCCGTCGACCACCAGCTTCGCGCCCTCGGCGACGCCGGAGTCGATGTAGCCCTTGACCTTGTCCTGGTGCTGCTTCGTCACCAGCGGGCCCATCTCGGCTTCCGGATCGGTGCCGGGGCCGACCTTCAGTGCACGCACCTTGGGCTGGAGCTTGGCGATCAGCGCGTCCGCCGTCTTCTGGCCGATCGGCACCGCGACCGAGATCGCCATGCAGCGCTCGCCGGCGGAGCCATAGGCAGCGCCCATCAGCGCGTCGACCGCCTGGTCCATGTCGGCGTCCGGCATGATGATCATGTGGTTCTTGGCCCCACCCAGCGCCTGGCAGCGCTTGCCGGTGCGGGCGGCGGTTTCATAGATGTAGCGGGCGATGGGGGTGGAACCGACGAAGCTCACCGCCTGGATGTCGGGCGAATGCAGCAGCGCGTCGACCGCCTCCTTGTCGCCGTGCACGACGTTGAACACGCCGTCCGGCAGGCCGGCCTCGCTGAGCCACTTCGCCAGCAGCAGCGAGGCGGAAGGGTCACGCTCCGACGGCTTGAGGATGAAGCAGTTGCCGGCGGCGAGCGCCACGGGGAACATCCACATCGGCACCATGGCCGGGAAGTTGAACGGGGTGATGCCGGCGACCACGCCCAAGGGCTGGCGCAGCGAATGGCTGTCGACGCGGGTGCCCACATTCTCCGTCACCTCGCCCTTGAGGAGCTGGGGCGCGGCGGTGGCGAATTCGACCACCTCGGCGCCGCGCTGGATCTCGCCCTTGGCGTCCGACAGCACCTTGCCGTGCTCGGCGGTGATGACGGCGGCGAGTTCGTCGGTGCGCTCCTCGAGAATGCGCAGGAACTTGTTGAGGATGCGGGCGCGGCGCAGCGGCGGCGTCGCCGCCCAGGCCGGGAACGCCTTCTTGGCCACCGCGATGGCCTCGTTCACCTCGGCCGTCGACCCAAGAGAGACCGAGCCGGTCTGCTCGCCGGTCGCGGGGTTGAACACCGCTGCGGTGCGGCCCGAGCCTGCCACTTCGTGGCCGCCGATGTAGAAAGGAATTGTCTTCGCCATATGGGGAGTCCTCCTGAATAGATGGAGGGTCTATGCACCTTCGAATTATGCACAGCAATGATCAGGATTGCGCTTTCGATGTGCAAAAATTAAAGTACACCCCATGGACTGGGACCGCATCCGCATCTTCCTCGCCGTTGCCCGCTCGGGGCAAATCTCGGGCGCTGCCAGACACTTGGGGCTGAACCACGCAACGGTCGGCCGGCAGCTTACGGCGCTGGAGGAGGAGCTGGGCACAGTCCTCGTCGAGCGTCAGACCAACGGCTGCGTGCTGACCCAGGCCGGCGAGGTGCTGATGCGCGCCGCCGAGAAGGTCGAGTCGGAGCTCCTGCAGGCCGGTACCCAGCTGTCGGGGGCGACAGAGGCGCTGACGGGCACGGTGCGCGTCGGTGCGCCGGACGGGCTCGGCAACTATTTCCTGTCGCGGACGCTGGGGGCACTCGCGGAACTTCATCCGGACCTCACCATCCAGCTCGTCCCGCTGCCGCGCACCTTCTCGCTGTCGCGCCGCGAAGCGGATATCGTGGTGACGCTCGACCGCCCGAAGCAAGGGCGGCTGATCGTGCGGAAGCTCACCGACTATTCGCTCAGCGTCTATGCCTCGGTGTCCTACGTCGAGCGTCAGGGGCGGCTCCGCTCCGTCGACGATCTGGACGGCCATCTCTTCGTCACCCACGTCGAGGACTTCGTCTACTCGCGTGCGCTGGATTATGCGGCGGAACTGGGCAAGCGCATGAAGCGGCATTACGAGTGCGGAAGCGTCGTGGCCCAGATGGAAGCGGTGCGCGCCGGCCACGGCATCGGCATCCTGCACGACTATGCGGCTGTTCAGTATCCCGAGCTGCGGCGGCTGCTGCCGGAGCTGCGCTTCACGCGCACCTATTGGCTGATGTCTCACCCCGACACTCACGACACGCGCCGCGTGGCGGAGGTCTATGCGGCGATCACCAGCGCGGTGGCAGAGGCGAAGGGGCGGTTTGTCCTGGGGTGACGGCAGAGTGGGGAGGTGAGCAGATTGAAAGCTTGAAGCCTACTGCACCGTCCCGCGCGCATCCACGTTCACGGCACCAAGCACCTCGGACCCCCGCACGAACACTACCTTGTCGAACAAATTCGTCACCGGGCACACGTGGTTGGGCGTAATGCGCACCAGGTCGCCGACCTTGGGCTTGTCGTTGAGCTTCGAGATGTCGAGGAAACCATGTTCCTCCGACATGTTGTAGACGCGCGCGCCGGACAACGACCGCACCTCGCCGAAGCCCTCCAGGCCGACGAGGTCACTGGTCAGCGACTTGGACCCCGCGTCGATCATCGCGCGGTCGGCCGTCGGCACGCTGACCACGGTGGATAGCACCGTGAGCGCGCAGTCATCGGGCGTGGCGGAGCCGGCAGCGATCTGCATGCGGTCCATGTAGATGTAGGTGCCGGCGCGGTATTCGCTGACATGCTCCAGCCCCTCGTCCTTCCACATGTCGGGCGAGCCCCCGGCGGAGACGGCAGGCGTCTTGAGCCCCGCCTTCGCGAGGCCTTCGCGTGCCGCGTCGAGGAAGCCCGCCATCTGGCCGCGGGCGCCATTCTTCGGCAGCGTCATCAGCCCACCGAAGCGCAAGCCGGGCGTACGGTCGATGGCCTGGGCGAGCGCGATCGCCGCCTGCGGGCTCTGCACACCGTTACGCGCAGCACCCGTGTCGCACTCGACCAGCACGTCGATATCGCGGCCCGCCAGCTTCGCGGCATGGGACAGGCCATCCAGTATCGCCTCGTTATCCGCCACGACCTTGATGGCCGTGCGCTTCGCCAGGTCGGCGAGGCGGCCCAGCTTGTGTTCGCCCACCACGTTGAAGGTCAGCAGCAGGTCGGTGATGCCGGCGGCGGCCATCACCTCCGCTTCGCCGAGTTTTTGCACCGTGATGCCCTTGGCGCCGAGGTCGATCTGGGCGCGGGCGAGCGGCACCAGCTTGTGGGTCTTGATGTGTGGGCGGTTGGCCAGGCCTGCCGCCTCGCAGCGTTCCTGCCAGCGGCGGAGATTGCGCTCCACCACGTCGATGTCGATGATGGGAACTGGCGTTTCAAGGTCCTCGAGCCGACGCCCTGCGTCCTCGAAGTCGAAGTAACTGAGAATGTCCATGACCGGATCATAGGGCGCTGGCGCGCCGAAGGGAACGAGCATTCCCCGGATTGTTTCTTTTGGTGATTTCTTTGGTCTGATTGGCCGGCGGGGGTATTAGTCGTGACTCGCGACATAGGCGAGCAATTCATCAAACCGGTCAAAGGCAAAGCTGTGGCGCAAGGCGTGAATGGGTGCCTTCCGGTATCCTTGCGTGAACAGCGCGAAGTCAAGCCGGGCCGCGTCGGCGGTCTGGGCATCGACCTCGCTGTCACCGACGTAGCAGAGCGGCGTGCCGGGCAGCGCGGCGAAAGCGGCGAGGAGGGGGGCGGGATCGGGTTTCTTCACGGGCAGGCTGTCGCCGCCGATGACCACGTCGAAGTAGGGCGACAGGTCCAGCGCATCGAGGATCTGTGTCGACAGGTCGCGGAACTTGTTGGTGCAGACGCCCAGTGTATGACCAGCCCCCTGCAGCGCGGCGAGGGTCTCGCTTACACCGGCATAGGGCCGGGTCAACCGTGCAGGCTGCCTGCTGTAGTGCGCCAGAACGCTCGCGTTCATCTCCGGCGTGCGAGCCGGGTCGATTTCACAGACCGCGATCACCTGGCCCACCAGGCTCGGGATGCCATGGCCGATGAAGGACGTGAGTTGCGCAAGCGGCAATGGAGCAAGCCCGAATTCGGCCAAGGCCAGGTTGGCGGCGTCAGCGATGTCGGGAGCGCTGTCCACCAGCGTGCCGTCCAGATCGAATACAATTGCAGCCATTTAGGCCTCCGGCATGAATGGCAGTCCGGCAATGGCCGGAAGCTGGCTGAGGTTGTCGAGTACCCGGAAGGCGCCGGTGAAGTCTTCGTCGCCGGTATAGGCCGAGGGCGTGACGATCACCGTGAGCCCGGCACTGCGCGCCGACTGGAGACCGTTGCGGCTGTCCTCGAAGGCGATGGCGCGGCCGGGCGGCAGGCCGAGGCGGTGGAGCGCCAGCACATAGATGTCGGGCGCGGGCTTCTTTGCCGCCACCTCGTCGCCGCAGGCGATCACGTCGAACACCGCGCCGGCTGATGCGCCCCATACTGTCTGCGCCAGGGCCTCGACATTGGGTCGGCTGGTGGTGGTGGCAATGGCGAGGCGCAGGCCGCTGGCGCGCGCGGCGTCGATCAGTGCCTGCACGCCGGGGCGCAGGGTGATCTCCCCCGCCGCCATCAACGCGCCGTAGCGCGCAGTCTTTGCAAGGTGCAGCGCGGGGATGTCCAGCCCGGCGAGATCGCCGCCGATGGCTGTGGCATGGGCCGCGATCCGCTCCTTGCCGCCGGTGACCTTCAGCAGACGCCTGTAGTCGGCCTTCGTCCAGTGCCAGTCGAGTCCATGCGCCGCGAAAGTCTCGTTGAAGGCGCGGCGGTGCAGCTCCTCGGTTTCGGCCAGCGTACCATCGACGTCGAAGATCAGCGCCCGCGGTTGGGGCGGCACGGGGGGCACGGCCTGCTCAGCCACGGGCGGCCTCGGCGGCGGCGCGGATGGCACGGATGTTCTCGCCATAGACACGGGACTCGTCCACCGACCCCCCCCTTGAACACGGCCGAGCCAGCGACCAGCACGTCCGCGCCGGCTGCCGCCAGCAGAGGTGCGGTATCGGTCGTCACCCCGCCGTCGATCTGGATGTGGATTGGGCGGTCGCCGATCATGCTGCGGAGCTTCCGCGTCTTCGCGACGCCCGATGAGATGAACTTCTGGCCGCCAAAACCGGGATTGACCGTCATCAGCAGCACGAGGTCGCAGATGTCGAGCACGTCGGCTACCGCCTCCACCGGGGTGCCAGGATTGATGACGACACCGGCCTTCACGCCCTGCGCGCGGATCGCCTGAAGCGTGCGGTGAATGTGCGGCCCGGCCTCGACATGGGCCGAGATCAGGTCGGCACCCGCCTCGACATAGGCTTCGATGTAGGGATCGACCGGTGCAATCATCAGGTGTACGTCCATGAAGGTCTTCACATGCGGGCGAAAGGCCTTCACCGCCGGGGGGCCGAAGGTGAGGTTCGGAACAAAGTGGCCATCCATCACGTCGACATGGACCCAGTCGGCACCCTCGGCCTCGATGGCGCGAATCTCGGCGCCGAAATTGGCGAAATCGGCTGACAAGATCGACGGCGCGATCTTGATGGAGCGGTCGAAGGTCATGGTGGTCTCCTTGAGCGGAACGGGCGCGTGCGGCGACGCGCGCGCCCTTTTGTCAGGCGGCGGAATTGATCCGGAGAGCCTGGCGCCAGTGCGGGTAGAGCGCGTCCGAGTCATGCGTGAAGCTCTCGAAGGCGCGGGCGAACTCCTTGTGCTCCTTGGCGAACTCGAGCGGGTCCGCACCGGCCTTCCAGCATTGCTCGGCCTGGCGCAGCGAGATGGCGCCCGCTGCCGCTCCGTCGATGTGGCCGAACGAACCGCCGCCCGCCGTGAGGATCAGATTGGAATGGCCGAGGTTGGCGAAGAAGGCCGGCATGCGGAGTGCGTTCATGCCGCCGGAGATGATCGGCGTCGTGGGGTTCATGCCCAGCCATTCCTGGTGGAAATAGGGGCCGTCCACGCTGTCGCGCGTAATCATATGGGCGATCATGGTGTCATCCTTCTCGCCCTCCATCTTGCCGTAGCCCATGGTGCCGACATGGATGCCGCTGGCACCCTGGAGCCGCGACATCTTGGCCAGGACCAGGGCCGTGTAACCGCGCTTGGCGCTCGGACTGGTGACGGCGCCGTGGCCGGCGCGGTGGTAATGGAGGTATTGCTTCGGAAAGTGCCGGCGGGCGGTGGTGATGGCTTGCGGACCCGCGACGTAGCCATCGACGAGGAAAGCGCAGTGATCAGCATCGGGTCCGAAGGTCTCGAGGATGTATTCGCCGCGCGCGATGGTTTCGCGATAGTCGTCGGCGGTGATGTTCCAGGAGAACAGCTTGGCCTGTCCGGTCTTGTCCTGGGCGCGCTTCATCGCGTCATGCACGCGCTGCACGGTATCCTTCAGCGGCGCGAAGACCTGGTTGCCCTGGGGTTCGTCGTTCTTGATGAAGTCGC
This sequence comes from Hyphomicrobiales bacterium, assembly GCA_046349235.1. Taxonomy (GTDB): domain Bacteria; phylum Pseudomonadota; class Alphaproteobacteria; order Rhizobiales; family Aestuariivirgaceae; genus Aestuariivirga. The sequence continues at coordinate 90,767 of JAXMCT010000014.1, read as the reverse complement.
CGCCCAGCCAGAACTGATAACAGGCATCGGCGAAGGGCTGCGGCCGCAGGCCGAGCTTCGGCTTGATGATGGTGCCGACGATGAAGCCGCCGTTCACCACAGGCCTGCCGAGAATGCGCCACAGGTCGGAGATGGTCGTCGAGGGACCGTCGAACAGCCGCAGGTAGGCGGGTGGTACATAGAAGTCATGCATCTTGGCATAGGCGACGTCGCCCATGCCCTGGTTGTTGCCGATCGCCAGTGTCAGGAACGAGGCGATCATCGCCCGCCCGTCGATGATGTTGCGGTCGAACAGGTCGATCGGGTAGGCGATCTTCATCAATTCCTTGGCTTCGTCGATCTCGTAGACCAGGGCGTCGACGCCACGCGTGAAGTCGTCGGTGGTGGACACCTCGACGTTGGTGCCGGTCGAACTTTCAGCGGCGAAATGGGCGGCGGTCTGGAGATAGCCATATCCAGCCTTGGGCTTCATGATGTAGGCGACGAGAACATGACGCCCCCCGGCGATCAGGTCCTTTTCCGTGAGGCTGAGGTCGGCATAGCGGCCAGACTGGTCCATGTTGTCACTCCTTCTGTGCGGAATTGCGCTCCGCAGTTTCCCGTGGGCGAGCGCGGCCTGGGCACGCGCCCGGTTGCTCTTGTCAAAGTGTTCCGTCGGCGTAGCGCCGGGCCATGTCTTCCTGCGCGATGACCTTGATCCGGGATGCATTGCCGGCTGTGCCGAAGCGTTCGAAGCGGTCGAGGCAGAGCCTTTCCATTTCCTCCATGGCAGGGATCATGAACTTGCGCGGATCGAACTCGGTCTTCTTCTGCGTTGCCACGCGCCGGAACTGCCCGGTGATGGCCATGCGGTTATCGGTGTCGATGTTGACCTTGCGCACGCCCGATTTGATGCCGCGGGCGATCTCCTCCACCGGCACGCCATAGGTCTGCGGCATCTCTCCGCCATTGGCGTTGATCAGGTCCTGCAGGTACTGCGGCACGCTCGACGAGCCGTGCATCACGAGGTGCACGTGCGGGATCTTGGCGTGAATCGCCTCGATCCTTGAAATCGCCAGCGTTTCGCCGGTGGGCTTCTTGCTGAACTTGTAGGCGCCGTGGCTGGTGCCGCAGGCAATCGCCAGCGCATCCACCTTCGTGAGCTTCACGAACTCGGCTGCCTCGTCGGGATCGGTCAGGAGCTGGTCATGACTGAGCGCTCCCGCCGCACCGGAGCCATCCTCCTCGGCGGCCTTGCCGGTTTCGAGCGAACCCAGAACGCCGAGTTCGCCCTCGACCGAGGCGCCGACCCAGTGAGCCATGCGGGCCACCCGTTCGGTGATTGCCACGTTGTATTCCCATGACGCTGGGGTCTTCATGTCCGCCTTCAGCGAGCCGTCCATCATCACGCTGGTGAAGCCGTTGCGGATGGCACTCAGGCAGGTCGCCTCGTCATTGCCGTGGTCCTGGTGCATGCAGAGAGGGATGCCAGGCCACATCTCCGCCAGGGCCTGAATCATGTGCCGGAGCATGATGTCGCCGGCATAGGACCGCGCTCCGCGGCTGGCCTGCAGGATTACCGGCGCATCGGCCTTCTTGGCCGCCCGCATTATCGCCAGACCCTGTTCCATGTTGTTGATGTTGAAGGCCGGCACGCCATAGCCATGTTCGGCGGCGTCATCGAGAAGTTGGCGGAGCGTGATGAGTGCCATGCGTCAGACCCTTTCAGTCTTCTTTCCGGCGGAGCCGATGAGTGATGTTGCCCTGTCGGCGATGGCCTTGGCCGTGATGCCGAAGTGGTCGTAGAGTGCGGGCGCCGGAGCCGAGGCGCCAAAACCGGTCATCCCGACGAAACCGTCGTCCGTGCGCAACACGGCGTCCCAGCCCTGGCGGATGGCCGCCTCGATGCCAATGCGGGGCGCGTTGCCGAGGGTGGCACGGCGATAGGCTTCGTCCTGCGTCGCAAAGAGCTCAAACGATGGGGCCGAAACCACGGCAGCGCGGATGCCGCCATCGGCCAGCAGGGCGGCGGCGTTCATGGCGATCTCCACCTCCGAACCGGTGGCAATCAGTGTCACCTGCCGGTCATCTCCGCCGTGCAGCACATAGGCACCTTTCGCGGTCAGGTTCTCGTTCGCCGCGCTGCGCAGGGTCGGCAGGTTCTGGCGGCTGAGAGCGAGGAGGACCGGCCCGCCGGTGGTTGACAGGGCGATCTCCCAGGCCTCGGCGGTTTCCACCGCGTCGGCTGGACGCAACACCGTGAGATTCGGAATGCTGCGCAGCGAGGCGAGCACTTCCACCGGCTGGTGCGTCGGGCCATCCTCGCCGAGCCCGATGCTGTCGTGGGTCATCACGAACACCGATGGCACGCCCATGAGCGCGGCCAACCGGATCGCCGGGCGGCAATAGTCCGCAAACACCAGGAAGGTGCCGCCATAGGGCCGGAACAGCCCCGACAGTGCAATGCCGTTCATCGCCGCCGCCATGCCGTGTTCGCGCACGCCGAAATGCAGGTAACTGCCGGTGAAATCGCCGCGGGTGACCGAACGCTGGCCCTTCGTCCTCGTGAGGTTGGAGCCTGTCAGGTCGGCCGAACCACCGACCGTGAAGGGAAGGGCGGCGTTGATCACCGAAAGTGCCATCTCGCTGGCCTTGCGGGTGGCGACCTTGGGCTTGTCTGCCAGGAGCTGCGCCTTGTAGGCCGCCATGGCGGGTACCAGCGGGGCAAGGTCCTGCGCAAGGTGCGCCGCGAGCGCTGCACGGTTCGGCGAAGCGGCAAACCGGGCGTTCCAGTCGGCGCGCGCTGCCGCGCCGCGCGCCGCGGCCTTGGCCCATGCACCATAGACATCGCCGGGAATTTCGAAGGCGGCGTGAGGCCAGCCGAGCGTCTGGCGCGCGGCCTGGACCTCGGCCGCGCCGAGGGGCGCGCCATGAGCATCATGGCTGCCCTGCTTGTTCGGTGCGCCGAAGCCGATCACCGTGCGGCAGGCGATCATGCTGGGGCGTGAGTCCTGGCGCGCGCCCGCGATGGCCGCGGCCACCGCCTCGCCGTCATGCCCGTCGCAGGCTTGGACATGCCAGCCGGCGGCGGCGAAGCGGGCTTGCTGGTCCATCGAGGTGGCAAGGCTGGTGTCCCCGTCGATGCTGATCTGATTGTCGTCCCAGAGCACAATGAGATGACCGAGGCCCAGATGGCCCGCGAGGTCGATCGCCTCGTGACTGATCCCCTCCATCAGGCAGCCGTCACCGGCGATGACATAGGTGAAGTGGTCGACAAGGTCGGGGAAGCGGGCGTTGCCGAGTCGCTCCGACAGGGCCATGCCGACGGCGGTGGCGATGCCCTGGCCGAGTGGCCCGGTGGTCATCTCGATGCCCTTTGCATGGCCGTATTCCGGGTGGCCGGCAGTGCGGCTTCCGAGCTGACGGAAGGCACGGAGCTGGTCCATGCCCATGTCGTCATAGCCAAGCAGGTGATGGACGGCATAGATCAGCATCGAGCCGTGGCCGGCCGAGAGCACGAAGCGGTCGCGGTTCGCCCAGCGGTGATCGGCGGGGTCCAGCGTGATGAAGCGGCTGAAGAGAACAGCCGCCACGTCGGCCATGCCCATCGGCATGCCGGGGTGGCCTGAGTTCGCAGCCTGAACTGCATCCATCGCCAGGGCGCGGATGGCGTTTGCCATCATGCGTTCGTCGGCCGCCTTGATCTGGGTGTTCATGCTTGTCTCCTCAGCGCAGCTTGCGCGCGGTCGTGACCAGCCGGACGATCAGCGGGGTCAGGATCAGTTGCATCGCCAGATCGAGCTTGTTTCCAGGCACGACGACGGAGTTGGCACGGCTCATCCAGGAGCCGTGGATCATCGAGATCAGGTACGGAAAGTCGATGCCGCGCGGGTTGCGGAAGCGGATCACCACAAGGCTTTCGTCTGCCGTTGGAATCCAGCGCGCGATGAACGGATTCGACGTGTCGACCACCGGCACGCGCTGGAAGTTGATGTCAGTCTCGGTGAACTGCGGGCAAATGCAGTGCACATAGGCATGCATCCTTCGCAGGATGGTGTCGGTTACTGCCTCGGTGGAGTAGCCGCGCGCCGCCCGGTCACGGTGGATCTTCTGGATCCATTCCAAGTTGACGACGGGCACCACGCCGATCTTGAGGTCGGCGAGTGCGGCGAGATTGACTTCGTCATTGACGACGCAGCCATGCAGCCCCTCGTAGAACAGTACGTCGGCACCCTCCCCGAAGGGTGCCCATGCGGTGAACTCGCCCGGCGGCACGCCGTGACGTTCCGCTTCGACGGCATCGTGGACATAGACGCGCGTGCGACCCTTGCCGGTTTCGCCGAAGTCGCGGAAGACCCGTTCCAGCTCTCCCAGTTCATTGGCCTCGTAGGAAAAGTGGCTGAAGGTGCGATCGTCGGCGGCGTAGCGGCGTTGCAGTTCGGCCTTCATCTCGGCGCGGTTGTAGCGGTGAAAGGCGTCGCCCTCGATCGATACGGCCTTGACGCCCTCGCGTCGGAAGATCTGCTCGAACGTGCCCTTGACGGTCGATGTGCCTGCGCCTGACGAACCGACGACCGAAATGATCGGGAATTTGTTGCTCATGTCACTCCTCCAGGCATTCAGCTTCGAAACAGGCCGCGGGCGCCAAAGAGCGCGGATGTTTCGCTCTCCGGCAAGCTGTAGTAGTTCGCCACGCGCGCGACCTTGCCGGCACTGCCGAACACGAGGGGCGTTCTGGCATGCAGGCTGTCTGGCATGATGGTGAGGATCGGCCGCGCTCCGTCGCTGGCCTGGCCGCCGGCACCCTCGACCAGATGGGCAATGGGAGCACATTCATAGACCAGCCGGAGGCGGCCCCTCTCGTAGCCCTTCCGCTTGTCGCCGGGATAGAGGAAGATGCCGCCGCGGTTGAGAATGCGGTGGGTCTCGGCCACCAGCGAGGCGATCCAGCGCATGTTGAAGTCCCGCCCCATGGGCCCCTCCGCCCCCGCCAGCCGATCATCGATGTAGGCTCGGATCGACGCGGGCCAGTGGCGATAGTTCGAGGCGTTGATCGCATATTCGGTGGATTCGGACGGGATCGGCGGCACGCTCCCCAGGTCGCGGAAGCGGCGGGTATCGGGATCCAATATGTATTTGCGGGTCGCGCCCTTCCCGACACGCAGCATGAGGCAGGTCTGCGGGCCATAGATAACGTAGCCCGAGGCGAGGAGCTCCGCGCCCGGTCGCAACACGCTGGCCGCACCCGTCTCGGCGGCCGGATAGACGCCGAAGATTGTGCCGATCGATACGTTGGTGTCGATGTTGGAGGATCCGTCCAGCGGGTCGATCACCAGGGCGAGAGAGCCTCCGGCATTGATCTCGATAACGTCATCCTGTTCCTCGGACGCGAAGAAGCGGACGGCAGACCCCGCCAGGGCCCCTCGAGCCATGTCGTCGGCGATGACGTCGAGCGCCTTCTTCGCGTCGCCGTCGGCGTTGGTCTCGCCATGCGCCGCACCGAGCGTCTCAGCCAACCCTCCGCGGGCAATTCGCCCGGCAAGGGCCACACCGGTTCCAGCCATGCGGTCCAGCGCTTCGGCAAGCGCGAAGTCCGCTTCCTCTGGCAGGCGGTCGACGTGCTGTGGCATGCCATCTCCTCCGATCACGACTTGCAAGCTTGCACAGTCATCAATTCGATGAAATAAAAAGCTACGACATAATCATTCGACAAAATCGAAAATGCAGAAATCATCGATCACGCTGAAACAGTTGCGCGGGCTCATAGCGGTGGCGGAGCATCGTTCGATGACCGCGGCCGCGGAAGCGCTGCACCAGACAACCCCCACGATTCACAGCCAAATTCGGACACTTGAGGAGATTGTCGGACGGCCGCTGGTGATGCGCACCGATGCCCAGACCGGGTTCAGGCTAACGCCCGCCGGAGCAGCCCTGGCGAAGGCCGCGCGTCGCATCGAGGCGAATCTGTCGCAGGCTGAGGCCGAGATCGCGGCGATGACTCGCGGCTACATGGGCCATGTCCGCCTCAGTGTCGTCTCAACCGGCAAGTACTTCGCGCCAAGGTTGGTCCGGCATCTCCATGAATTGGTGCCCGAGATCGAGGTCAGCCTGCGGTTCGGCAATCGCAAGGAAGTGATCGCTGATCTCGACCAGCGTGCCACCGATCTGGCTGTGATGGGCCGGCCGCCACGAACCCAGGTGGTCACTGCCACGCCGCTCGGGCCCCACCCACATGGAATCATCCTGCCCCCCAATCACCGCCTGGCCGGACGGGATGGGTTCGACCCTGCGGACTTGCTGGAAGAAACGTTCATGAGTCGCGAGGAGGGGTCAGGAACGCGTAGCCTCATGCTGCGCTACTTCGACCGGCTTGCAGAAGTGATCGAACCACGTCTGATCCCCATGGCATCGAACGAGACGATCAAGCAGGCAGTCATGGCGGAGCTCGGGATCGCCTTTCTCTCGCTGCATACCTGCCGTGATGAATTGCAATCGGGTCGACTGGTGGCGCTGCGCGGCTTAGGCCTGCCGGTGATGGGCCACTGGTATCTGGTTCGACCCGCCGAGACTGCTCCCGACGCGGCAACCCTCAGGGTGGCGCAGGCGATCGAGAATCTGGGTGGTGCCTACCTGCCGCAGCTGACGGGAAACGGTTGATCGCGAATCGCGCTGGGCAGGTCCGGCCGTTCCCGCTAGGAAAAAAACATTACCTGCAGAAATTTTCGTCTCTCTCGTGACGTATCCAGAGTCGGCGAGCGACTGTGCGTGACACCGACTGGCTTGACTTGAGTCAATGACGATCACCGACTTTGTCATAGCTTACCGACGCCGAGCGTGTTGCCTGTTCCAATCGAGGGATTGTGGATTTTTGCCGATGTTTGTGAGGGGTTTGATCTGGGGCAGCAGTCGGGGTCTGGGTGGCACGCGAGAACTCTGAAACGCGAGTCTGCTGCGGACGTGGGGCGACGATTACGGTCTGGAGGTTTGCAATATGGATCCGCAAGTCATGCCTGAGGACTTCATGAGAAGGATCAGCCAGGTCCCGGTGTCGGCGACGCTTTTGATTCAATCGAAATCGGCATGCAACGAGGTCGCAAACTACGGATGTTCGGATATAACGACGAGGGCGATGGCGATGCTTTCGGTTGTCGAGGACGCACAGGTTTGCGAACAGCGGATTTCCGACACCTTCACGGCGATAACATACAGGCTGGAGGCACTGGACAGGCTGCAGCAGCAGGAAAACGCCTTGCTGCAAGCCTGGGAGAAGGCGGCGAGCAGTCAAAACTGCGGAATTCGCAGGGAGCACTTCTTTACGGCCGCGGCTCTTGAGCCATTGGTTGCAGATGGCGACCGTCCAACCTTCGACTCACTCGGTTTCGCGCAGCGACTGCTGGACCTGGCTTCATCACGGGGAGTGGCATAGCAGGCCGCAGCACCCGACCCGGCCAGATCGCCCAGGATTCCCGAAGTACGTCGATGCATCACCTCGCCGCGGTGAACTTATCAATTTCATGCGAGCAATATGATCGATATCAAAGCGACCCATCGTCACTTGGGTCCAATACACGCGACGTAGGTTCAGCGGCGCTGCAGGAGGAGCCCTGCCGAAGCCTGCAGCGAAGAGGAGCCTGAACCATGCTTGACATCATGAAGCAGGTCGACCCGCGTGCAGCACTGGCAGTGTATGTCGCGGCGGTGCTGGCGGCGGTGGTGGGGATTCTCCTTCTGGCTTCATGGCTGCGTGAACCAGGGCATGATGGCTTCGGCGTTTACGAAAGCGGCGCCGCGCCTGGTACGCCGATGCGCGGGCTTGTCGAGGCACCTTATTTCATGATCGCCGTTGCGTTCATGATCTTTGATGTCGAGGTCGCACTGCTCTTCGCATGGGCCGTCGCAGCAGCAGGCAGCGGGCGCGACGGACTCGTGGCGGCGGCGGTGCTGATCGGCGTCCTTCTCGCGGCACTGGCCTATCTGTGGATGGACGGCGCGCTGGACACGGGTCCCGGGGCGCATGGGTCGGCGCCTCAGCTGGAAGGACCCGGCCAATGACCCATGACCTTTCATCCCCCGGCGAAGAGCGCGCTGCGGGCCACCGGATGGCGCTGGGCCAGCTGTTCACGCGCCTTGACGATCTTCTCGCCTGGTCACGCAAGAACAGCCTCTGGCCGTTCAACTTCGGCCTGTCATGCTGCTACGTCGAGATGGCGACGGCTTTGACGCCCGTCCATGACCAGGCGAGGTTCGGGGCCGAGGTCATCCGCTCGACGCCGCGCCAGGCCGACCTGCTGATCGTGTCCGGTACGGTGTTCCGCAAGATGGCCGTGCCACTCAAGCGTCTCTACGAGCAGATGCGAGAACCGCGCTGGGTGATTTCCATGGGGGCCTGCGCCAACTCCGGCGGCATGTACGACATCTATTCGGTGGTTCAGGGCGTGGACAGTTTCCTTCCCGTCGATGTGTATGTTCCCGGTTGCCCTCCGCGGCCCGAGGCGCTCATGGATGCCTTGGTACTGCTTCAGCAGAAGATCGGCGCGGAGCGCCGCCCGCTGGCGATCCGCATGGGCGAAGCCGCGCACCCATTTTCGCCAGAACCTCGCCGTGATGCACTGCGCGCTGAGCGCATGGCCATGACGAAGCTGCCTGACCCGGAGGTGTCATGAGCCTTCAGGTCAACGAGAGGGATGACGTGCCAGGCGTGCTCACGGCCCGGTTCGGCGGCGCCATCCTGTGCCGACAGGACACGGAAGAAGATTTCCCCGTGCTGTGGGTGGCGTCCGAGGCCAGCCCGGCCATTCATCGTTTCCTGCGCGAGGAGATCGAAAGGCCTTTCACGCTGCTGACCGACCTCTGGGCCATCGACGAGACCGCTCGCGAGCACCGCGTCGGTCAGCCGGCATCCGGCGTGACGCTTGCCACGCATCTCACGTCACTCGAACGCAATGCCGATATCCGGCTGAAGGTAGCATGCGACGGCACCAGCCCGCAGGCGCCGTCCGCCGTGGAAGTATTCTCCAATGCCGATTGGTATGAGCGCGAGGCCTACGACATGTTCGGCGTGGCCTTCAAGGGTCGCTCCGCCACGCGCCGCATCCTGATGCCGCCGACCTGGGACGGCCACCCGCTGCGCAAGAGCCACTTCAGCCGCGCCACCGAGCGGCCACCGTTCCGCATGACTGAGGCATACTTCGCGCGCGAGGAACGCGCGCAGCCCTCGGACCCCGAAGAACTCGGCCTGCCCGCGACCCATGACGGCGAGCGCGTGATGGTGCTGAACTTTGGCCCGCACCACCCCTCGACGCATGGCGTGTTCCGCATTCTGCTGGGCCTCGCGGGCGAGGAGGTCGTGTGGGCATGGCCTGACATCGGCTATCACCACCGTGGTGCCGAGAAGATGGCCGAGCGGCAGACGTGGCACGGCTTCATCCCCTACACCGACCGCATCGACTACCTCGGCGGGGTGATCAGTGAACTGCCCTACCTGATGGCGGTTGAGCGGCTGTGTGGCATCACCGTGCCGGACCGGGCGAAGATCATGCGGGTGATGCTGTGCGAGTTCTTCCGCATCACCAGCCATCTGCTCTTCTACGGCACCATGGCGCAGGATGTCGGCATCATGTCGCCGGTGTTCTACATGTTCACCGACCGAGAGAAGGCGCATCGGGTGATCGAGACCATCACCGGCGCCCGCATGCATCCGGCCTTCTTCCGGATCGGCGGCGTGGCGATGGACCTGCCGGCCGGCTGGCAGGACCTGGTGCGCGGATTCCTTGATTGGATGCCGAAGAGGCTTGACGAATATGAAGGCATGGTGCTGCGGTCCGAACTATTCCGTGCCCGCACCGTCGGGGTGGGCTCCTATGACACGCGCACGGCGCTGGAGTGGGGAACGACGGGACCGGGACTCCGTGCGACCGGCTGTGACTGGGACCTGCGCAAGACGCGACCCTATTCCGGCTATGAAAGTTTCACTTTCGATGTACCGACCGGCGAGCGCGGCGATTGCTTCGACCGGACACGGGTGCGTGCCGACGAGATTCGCGAGTCGCTGAAGATCATCCGCCAGTGTCTCGACAACATTCCCGGCGGCGCCATCAGGGCGGAACATCCGCTTGCGACGCCTCCACCACGCCATGCCATGCAGAGCGACATTGAGACACTGATCCATCACTTCATGGCGATGAGCTGGGGCAATGTAGTGCCGGCGGGCGAAGCAACCGGCCAGATCGAGGGGCATCGCGGACTGGTTCAGTATGCGCTGGTGTCGGACGGCGGACCGATCAGCTATCGCACCCGCATCCGCACACCCTCTTTCACCCATCTGCAGATGCTTGCGTCGATCGCGCCGGGCATGACCGTGGCCGATCTCGTCGCGCATGTCGCAAGCATCGATTTCGTCATGTCGGACGTTGATCGATGAGCCTTCCCGCAGAACTCCTGGTCCGCATCCGGCATGCCATCGCCGAGCATGGCGGCTCGCGCGCCGCCATGCTCGACACCCTGCGCATGATCCAGCAGGAGGAAGGCTGGGTATCAGACGAGCGGCTACGCGAGGCCGCCGACGCCCTGGGCGTCGAAATCGCGGAGCTCGAGAGCATCGCCACCTTCTACAGCCTCATCTTTCGCTACCCTGTGGGCGAGACGGTGATCCTGCTGTGTGACGGGGCAAGCTGCTGGATGAACAATGCCGACGCGGTGCGCGAGGCGTTGATGGCACGCCTCGGAATCGGCTATGGCGAGACCACCGCCGACGGCAAGTACACGTTGATCAACATGGCCTGCGTCGGCGGCTGCGACCGGGCACCTGCCGCCGTCATCGGGCGCGACCGTCGCCTCGTCGGCCCGCTCACGCCCGAGGGTCTAGCGCAGCTGCCGGGGAATGCACCATGACGGAGCGTCCTCTCACCGGTCATGCCCGTCCCGACCGGCGACCGCACAGCCTGGCGGAGTGGCGTGCGCTGGGCGGATATGCTGCGGTGGAGCGCGCGCTGCGCATGGCGCCTGCGGACGTCGTCAATCTCGTCGACCAGGCGCACCTGAACGGGCGCGGCGGCGCCGGCTTTCCGGCCGCGCGCAAGTGGCGCTTCATGCCGCCCCACGCGCCGGCACCGGGCGAGGGGCCGCGCTACCTGATCGTCAACGGCGACGAGATGGAACCGGGAGCCTTCAAGGATCGCTTCCTGCTCGAGGCGCTTCCGCACCAGGTGATCGAGGGCGCGATCATCGCCGCTCATGCGATGCATGTGAGCGAGGCCATCGTGCTCATCCGTGATGCCTATCGCCCGGGCATCGCTGCGATGGAGCGCGCCATTGCCGAGGCCCGGGAAGCCGGGCTGCTTGGCGACAACATCCTGGGTTTGGGCATCGAACTCACGATGAGGGTCCATCCCTCGGCGGGGCGCTACATCGTCGGCGAGGAAACGGCGCTGATCGAGGCCCTCGAAGGCAAGCGTGCCGTGCCGCGAAAGCGTCCGCCGTTTCCGGCCCAGTCAGGTCTGTGGGGCCGGCCGACGACAGTCAACAACGTCGAGACGATCTCGCTGGTCCCGCACATTCTGGCGAACGGCGCGCAATGGTTCCGCGCGCAGTCGCGCACTACCGAGGGGGGGACCAAGCTCTATGGTGTCTCGGGCCGCGTGAAGCGTCCACAACTCATCGAGGCGCCGATGGGAACCACGGCGCGCGAACTCATCGACAGGTGCGGCGGGGTGTCCGGAAGTGGCGTGCTGCGCGCCTTCCAGCCTGGCGGCGGTGCCACCGGATTTCTCGAGGCGAATGATCTCGATACGCCACTCGACTTCAGTCACATGGAAAGGGCGGGCTCAACGTTCGGCACGGGTACGCTCATCGTGCTCGACCAGACCGTCTGCCCGATCGGCGTCACCGCCCGGCACATGCGCTTCTATGCCCGCGAGAGCTGCGGCTGGTGCACGCCCTGCCGCGAGGGGCTGCCCTGGGCCGCGCGCATCCTGGACGCGCTGGAGGCCGGGACGGCGCGGCGCGGCGACCTCGACGTATTGCGCATGACGGCTGGCGAAGCGGGTCCGCGCGGTCGCAGCTTCTGCGACCTGATGGGCGGCGCCATCGCGCCGCTCGCCTCGGCCCTGACACGCTTCGAAGATCTTTTCGAGGCCCATCTCGAGGGTGGATGTCCGTTGCATGGAGCGCGGCCATGAAGGTGAAGATCGAGATCGATGGCCGCGAGGTCGAGGTCGAATCCGGCCGAGACCTGCTGACCACTTGCCTCGAACAAGGCGTGGATGTTCCGCACTTCTGCTGGCACGGCGCGCTCGGCTCCGCCGGGGCCTGCCGTCTCTGCGCGGTGAAGCTGTTCGATGGACCGGAGGATCGTGTTGGAAGGATCGAGATGGCCTGCACCACGCCGGTGAAGGCGGGCCAGCGCGTCGTGGTGGGCGATCCCGCGGCCGGTCACTTCCGCGCTCATGTCATCGAATGGCTGATGCTCAATCACCCGCACGACTGCGCGGTCTGCGAGGAGGGCGGCGCCTGCCACCTGCAGGACATGACGGTCGCTACCGGTCACCATGTCCGGCACTTCGCCGGCCCCAAGCGCATTTACCGCAACCAGTATCTCGGGCCGCTGCTGACGCACGAGATGAACCGCTGCATCGCCTGCTACCGATGTGTGCGTTTCTACCGCGACTATGCCGGGGGCCGCGATCTCGAGGTCTTCGGCACCCATGACCGCGTCTATTTCGGACGTGTGGCCGATGGTGATCTGGAAAGCCCTTTTGCAGGTAACCTCGCCGAGATCTGCCCAACCGGCGTGTTCAACGACCGCTACTGGTCACAGCACTATGCCCGCCGCTGGGACATGACGGCGACGCCGGCCATCTGTTCGCACTGCGCAGTCGGTTGCAACATCATGCTGTTCGAGCGTCATGGCACGCTGCGGCAGGTGCAGAACCGCTATCACGGAGCGATCAATGGTTTCTTCCTCTGCGACCGTGGCCGCTTTGGCCCGCTGTTCGCCGATGGCGACCGACGAATTGTCGCGCCACGGCATCACGGCATGGCCATTTCGGGTGAGGTTGCGCTGGACATCGCCCGGGCAGCGGTGGCGGGGGGCGCCATCGGCATCGGTTCGCCGCGCGCCTCGCTGGAAGCGAACTTCGCACTGGCGCGTCTGGTCGGGCCAGAACGATTCTTCGCCGGTGTCGGCGATGCCGAGGCCGTGCTGGTCCGGCGCATGGCAGCAATACTGCGCGCCGGCCCGGCGCGGATCGTGCCACTCAAGGAGATGGAGACCGCGGATGCGGCCCTTGTGCTCGGCGAAGACCTGACAGGCACGGCGCCACGCGCCGCATTGGCGCTGCGTCAGGCTTCGCGCATGGCCGAGAGGGCGCTTGCCAGGCAGAAGCAGGTTCCTGACTGGCTCGATCCCGCCGTGCGGGTTGCCGGTGAGGGCCGAAAGTCGCCAATCACGTTGGTCACGCCCGCCGCCGATGCGCTGGACGACGTCGCGAGCCTCAGGGTGCAGCGGAGCCCGGCAGAAGTTGCCGTCTTCGGCCATGCCGTGGCGGCCGTGCTGCGCGGCGGCACGACGGATGACGAGGAGGTTGCCCTCGCCGCCCAGGCTCTCGCCGTAGCCGAGGCACCATTGATCATTGCCGGTGTGGGCCTCGGGCTTGCCGGACCGGTCGAGGCGGCGGCCGAGGTTGCGGCGGCGCTCGGTCGGCGCGCCCGTCTGGCACTATTTCCTCCCGAGGTGAACAGCCTCGGCCTGGCGCTGCTAGGTGGCGACGGCCTCGAAACCGCGGCGGCTGCCCTCGAAGCCGAGCCACGCCCGGTCATCATCCTGGAGAACGACCTGCTCGAACGTGGCGATGCGTGCACGGTCGAACGCGTGATGGCGGCGGCGACGTCGGTCGTCGTACTTGATTGCCTCGAGACAGGGACCACGGCCCGCGCCACTCTCGTGCTTCCGGTGGCCAGCCCTGACGAGGCCACGGGAACGGTTGTGAATCATGAAGGCCGCGCCCAGCGCAGCTTCGCCGCGCGGCCGGCGCAGGCGCCCCCGGCCTGGCGGCTGCTGTCAAACCTTGGGGGCAAACTTTTCGGCGGCGGTGACGAAGTGCTGGACGACGTGCTCGCGGCGCTTGCCATCGCATGCCCAGCGCTCGCTGGCGCGCGTGGGGCCGCGCCGCGGGCCGATGAACGTCACCCGCTCGGCCCTGTCGCCCGGGCCCCGGAGGCTTTTTCAGGGCGCACCGCATCGGATCACGCCGGGCGCGACAGCAGCGGCACGCCGCCGTTGCCGGATCCAGATTCGGGACTTGGCTGGAGCATGGAGGGCGTCCGTGGCGACCGTGTGCATCCTGCCATGGGAACCGGGCCCTCCGTCACGGGGCTCCATTCGGTGAGCGCCGCCTATCACGCGCAGGAGAACATCGGCGGCGCGCTGAAGGGCGGCGATCCGGGGATCGCGTTGCTGGCCACCCGCACCGAAGGGGAACTTGAAACGCCGATCGCTGATCCGCCGATTGCGTCATCGGCGGGGCTCGAATTCTTGCCGCTTCATGATCCCTTTGCCGCCACCGAAACTGACCGCGCCAGTCCGGTGCTTGCGGCGCGGGCAGGGAGACCGCGGATTGTGCTGCATCCTGCGGATGCACAAGCCCAGGGCCTTACCGAGGGAGCGCTGATCGTGGTCGATGGCTGCGTGTTCCCGGCACCGTTGTCTCTCGATCCACGGCAGTGCCGTGGCTGTGCCGGGCTGTCGCTTGGTTCCGCCGCGCCGCGCGGCCGGCCGCGCACTGTCGCACTGAGGAGGCCATGATGGCAGGTCTCGCGATGGTTCTTCTCGCGTCTGCGCTGCTGATCGCCGCCCTGCTGGTTGCGGCGGGCGTATTCACCTGGGCGGAGCGCCGTGTGCTCGGCTTCTTCCAGGAACGCCTCGGACCCAACCGCGTCGGGCCTTTCGGATTCTTTCAATGGATCGCCGACACGGTGAAGCTGATCAGCAAGGAAGATGCCGCGCCGCACGGCGCCGATGTGCCGGCCTACCGGCTCGCGCCGCTGCTTGCGGCCGCTCCGGTCCTTGCCGGCTTCGGCGTCGTGGCTTTCGGCAGGGACCTGACTGTCTCAACGCTCGACGTGGGCGTGATCTTCGTGATCGGCATGTTGGCGCTGACTGTCTGGGCCATGGTTCTGGGCGCCTGGGCGTCGCGCAACCGCTATTCGATTCTGGGCGGGCTTCGCGCGGCGGCGCAGATGCTGGCCTATGAATCCTTCCTCGGCCTGTCACTCATGGGAGTGGTGTTGCTGTCAGGCAGCTTTTCGCTCGGCGAGATCGTCGCCGCGCAGAAGGGCCTGTGGTTCATCGTCCTGCAGCCCGTCGGAGCCGCGCTGTTTTTCGTCGCGGGTGTCGCCGCGGCGCACCGGCTGCCGTTCGATCTGCCGGAATCGGAGAACGACCTCGTCGCCGGATTCATGACCGAGTACTCCGGCATGAGCTTCGCGCTGTTCTTCCTCGGCGAATATCTCGCGGTGCTTCTGGTGGCGGCGCTGGGTACGACCCTGTTCCTCGGTGGCTGGCTGGGCCCGGTCCTGCCTGGCCCGGTATGGTTCGGACTGAAGGTTGGATTCATCGCCTTCGTCTTCATCTGGTTGC
The DNA here is from genome assembly GCA_046349235.1 of Hyphomicrobiales bacterium. GTDB lineage: Bacteria > Pseudomonadota > Alphaproteobacteria > Rhizobiales > Aestuariivirgaceae > Aestuariivirga. Next base: position 75,154 of record JAXMCT010000014.1, on the reverse strand, counting down.
GCGCCACATTGCCGCGTCCGCGCTACGACCAGCTCATTGCCTTCGCTTGGAAGTTCGCCCTTCCGCTGGCGCTGCTCAACCTGCTCGTCACCGGATGGATCGTCACGGGAAATCATGCATCATGAAGGGCATCGTTGAATCGCTGCTGCGGGTCGGGCGTATGCTCGGGGCGAAGACGCAGACCCGGCAATATCCGGAGGAAAAGCCGGTACTGCCGTCGCGTTACCGCGCGCGCATCGTGCTGACCCGCGATCCCGATGGCCTCGAGCGCTGCGTTGCCTGCAACCTTTGTGCCGCCGTCTGCCCGTCTGACTGCATCGATGTCGTCAAGGCAGAGACGGCAGACGGTCGCTGGTACGCCGAAACTTTCCGTATCAACTTCGCGCGCTGCATCTTCTGCGGATTCTGCGAGGAGGCTTGCCCGACATCGGCCATCCAGTTGACGGCGGATTTCGAACTGGCCGACTATGCGCGCAGTTCGCTGGTTTACGACAAGCGGGACCTGCTGATTTCCGGACCCGGCAAGGACCCGACCTATCGCTACTGGTCCGTCGCTGGCAAGGCGACAGCGGCCCACCGGCAAGGCGAAGGAACTGGCGCTTCTCTCCGCGTCGATCCCAAGGACCTGCGGCCATGAGCGGAATGCCTGCCATCTGGGCCGCTTCGCTCGGGCTGATCTCGGCCACCCTGGCGGTCACCCGGCCCAATGTCGTGCACGCGCTGATGTGGCTGGTGGCGGCGCTGGTGTCGATCGCAGCCGCCTTCTTCGCCTTTGGCGCCGACTTCGCGGGTGCGGTGCAGGTCCTGATCTATGCCGGCGCGATCCTTGCCGTCTTCGTCTTTGTGGTCATGACGGTGGACGCCTCCCGCGAAGCGATGGCGCTGGAACGACGGCGTCTCAGGGCAGCCTGGCGGCTGCCGACCCTGGTGATCGTGCTGGTGCTACTGCCTCTCATGCTCGGTCTTTCCGGAAGCCTGGTGAGCGCAGGGACGCCGGGCACGGTCACAGTGCAGCAGCTTGGTACAATGTTGTTCGGGCCCTGGTCGATTGCGGTGGAGGCGGCCGGCTTTCTGCTGATGGCAGCGCTGCTCGGCGCGCGGCGGCTGAGCCGCCGGGATCACCGATCCGGGGAGGGGAAGCCGCATTGACACAGACAACGCTGATACTCGCATTGCTGCTTGCGGCAGGACTGTTCGCCGTCGGGCTGTTCGGTGTCCTGGCGCGCCGTGCCATCCTCTTCCAGCTTCTGTCACTGGAGGTCATGCTGAGCGGGCCCGCGCTGGCCTTCGTCGCGGCGGGCACTTGGCATGGCGACGCTGGAGGTCAGGGCATGTTCGTCTTTGTGCTTGTGCTGGCCGCTGCCGAAGTGGCCCTGGGCCTCACGCTCTATCTGCGGCTGCGGCGTTGCGTGGACGTGCTGGACAGCGATTCCGTCAGCGGATTGAGGCACTAGAATGCTGTCGAACCTGTACACCCCCTATGCGGTTCTGCTGCTCGTGCCTTCGGTCGCGCTGGCCGCATTCGTGGTTCTCGCCCTGCTTCCCCTTCACCTGGCACGGCGTCTTGTCTACGTCATCGCGCTTCTGGGTGGCGTGGCAGCCATGGCGATCATGCTGCCGTTGCTTGTTCATTGCGTGCGGGGCACGTGCAGTGGAACGGCACCGATCTTCAACCTCGTCGTCGGCACGTCGACCGTCTCCCTGGCGCTGGTGCTCAATCCGCTGAGTGCCGTCTTCGCCATGACCGTGTCGGTCATCGGCAGCTGCGTCATGTTCTTCTCCATCAATTACATGGCAGACAGCGCGCTAGCCGATCTGCGGCGCTACTTCGCGCTCATGAACCTATTCATGGCGGCCATGCTCACCATGGTGCTGGCTGGCGACAGCATCGTGTTCTTCCTCGGCTGGGAGATGATGGGCCTTTGCAGCTATTTCCTGATCGCCATCAACACCGTCTCGCCGCAGGCGATCCGGGCCGGCCGCAAGGCCTTCATCATGACGCGCCTGGCGGATGCATTCCTCCTGGCCGCCTTGCTGCTGCTGTTTCTCGAGGCAGGTTCGGTGCGCTTGGATGCGTTGATCCATGCCGGTCTCACGATGGACGAGAGCCACCGTGCAATCATCGCCTGGCTGCTGTTCGGCGGAGCGCTGGGCAAGTCGGCGCAGGTGCCGTTCCACACTTGGCTGCCCTCCGCCATGGCTGGCCCGACGCCGGTGTCGGCGCTGCTGCATTCAGCAACCATGGTGGCGGCGGGCGCCTTCCTGCTGATGCGCTTTGCGCCCCTGATGGAGCTGGTGCCTTCGGTACAGACGGTTGCCGCCGTGCTCGGCGTGCTGACGGCGGCGTTTGGCGCGCTGTCGGCAGTGTTCCAGCAGGACGTGAAGCGGCTGCTCGCCTATTCTTCGATCAGCCAGATCGGATTCATGATGCTGTCGATCGGTGTTGGGGCGCCTGCGGCAGCGGCGGCGCATTTCGTCGTTCACGCGATCTTCAAGTCGCTGCTCTTCCTTGCGGCCGGCGACATCACGCATGGCTCGGCACACGGCACCGACCTGTCGGCGATGCGTGGCGGCCGCCAGCGACGGCCGCTCGCCTTCGCGGCTTTCACCGCCGGCGCCGCATCGCTCGCCGGGCTGCCGCTGATCACCGCCGGCTGGTGGTCGAAGGAGGCCGTGCTGGCCTCCGTCTACGGGTCCGGTTCGCTAGGTCATGTGTTGTGGGCCGTGGCGCTGATGTCGGCTGTGGTGACGGGCACCTATGCCTTCCGGCCGGTGCTGACTGGACTCGAACAGGAGCCGGTCCGGTCAGCGACCCGAGCTGCGTCTCCTCATACGCACGGCGTCTCTGCCCTCGGCAGCATCTTCGCCGGGTTTCCTCTCGCGCTTCTTGGCATCGCCTCGCTTGCCGGGGGTGTGCTGGTCGATCCGATCATCCGCTTCCTTGGCGGCGAGGCGCCTCATGCTCCGGCGGCCACCATGTTGATGGCGGCGATGGCACCACTCATCGGCGCCAGCTTGGCTGTTGCGCTTGTCACCGTTCCGGAACTGGCCAATGGACTGTCCGTCGTGCGCCAGATCGGCCACCGCTCCAATGGGGGAGTCACCCTTCACGGCAAGCAGGTGGGGCCCTTCGTGCGGATTGCACTGTGGTTGAGCAGGGGTGCCAGGGTCGATCACGTCTATCAGGTGCTCTTCGTCTGGCCCTTCGTCCATCTCGTCCGCTGGCTCAATGGCTACCGCGGAGGCGTGGCCGATCCGGTCGGCAACCTGCCTGTTCTGGCCGCGGTGCGCCTGAAGGAAGTGGTCGTCGGTCCACTCGCGCACGACGAGGTGGACCGGATGTGGATGCGCCTTGCCGGTGGCATCGTCACGCTGTGGTCGGTGGCGCGGCGGATCCAGACAGGGCGCACGAGGGACTACGGACTGGCGATGGCGGGAGGCATTGCCGCACTACTGCTGCTTGCATGGGGACTGACATGATCTTGCCTGCACTTGTCCTGTTGCCGCTCCTCGGCGGCTTCATTGCCCTTGTCGTCGGACGCCTGGGTGATGACGCGCCGCGCTGGGTCGCCATCCTGTCGCTGACGCTGGCGCTGGTGGCGCTGGCGGAAGCAATCGTGGGCGGAGGCAGTGGACGCTGGTATGCCGAATACCGCTACGACTGGGCACCCGCGCTGGGTGTCAGCGTCATCTTCGCACTGGATGGGCTTTCAGCTTCGCTGCTGGCCGTATCGCTGGGCCTCGGCATCGTCTCCGTCGTCGTGTCGTGGAACACCACGAGCAACGTTCCGCTGCTCAATGCCACACTGTGCTGGACTGTGGCAGCCTCGAACGGCGTCTTCCTGTCCTTCGACATTCTGGTGCTGGCCTTCTTCTGGGAACTGATGCTGGTTCCAAGCTTCCTGCTGATCTCGCTGTGGGGTCATGGCGACCGCGAGGCGGCAGCGATGAAGTTTTTGGTGTTCAATGCCATTGCGGGGCTTGGACTGCTGGCGTCGGTCTTCTACATCGGCGCCACGGCCAACCCGGTTACCTTCGACGCCTTCAGCATCTCGGCCATGCACATTCCGCGCACGGTGCAGGTCTGGCTGCTGCTGGGATTCGCGCTCGCCTTCATGGTCAAGCTGCCGGTTCCGCCGCTTCATGCCTGGTTGCCGGATGCCCACACCCAGGCCCCTACTGCAGGCTCCATCCTGCTGGCTGGCGTGCTGTTGAAGACAGGCGCCTATGGCCTGTTCCGCTTTCCTGCCATGTTGTTTCCCGAGGCCGTGCCGGTGCTGGCACCCTACGGCCTGGTACTGGGCGGTTTCGGAACCATCTACGCCGCACTGATCGCTTGCGGGCAGACCGACGCCAAGCGGCTCGTGGCCTATACCTCGGTCGCCCACATGAGCGTGGTGCTGATGGGTATTTCCGGCGGGGTGGATTTCTCCATGATGGGGGCCGGGATCATCATGGTGGCCCACGCCTTCTCGGCGTCCGCCCTGTTCCTGCTGCTGGGTGCGATCTACGACCGCGTCGGCACCCGCGACCTGCGCGAGCTCGGCGGGCTGCAGCGAAGTGCACCACGTTTCGCGGTCGCTTTCGCGCTGTTCTTTTCGGCAACGCTTGCCATGCCGGGCACGTCGAACTTCCTCGGCGAGGCGCTGGTGATCACCGGAATGTTCCAGGTCTCCTGGATCTATGCCGCGATCACACTGGTCTCGCTCGTGGTGTCGGTCGTCTATGCCACCCGGCTGTTCAAGCACGTGGTGTTCGGCACGTCGCGCAAGGCGGAAGTCAAGGAGGACCTGAGGCCGGCGGAACTGGGCCCGGTCATCGTGCTGGCTACTGGAACGCTGCTGTTCGGCCTGTTGCCGCAGATCCTGATGGTGGCGCTCGAACCGGCCGTGGATGCCGCCGTCCTTCCGCTTGCGGCGGGAGCGCCATGATGGCGACAAGTGTTCCCGGCCTGCCGCTTATCTTGCTTGGTCTGGGCGCAGTGGTGGCGATGCTGCTCGCACCGCGCGCGAGGCCCGGGGCCGCCCGGGCTGCCGCCGCCCTCAGCCTCGCCGCGGCGCTTGTCGCAGCGATTCTGCGCTTCCATGCGTCGGTCGTGCCGGGCAACATGCTGGTCGACGACGGGATGAACCGGCTTGGCCAGGCCCTGGTGTGCCTGACCGCCCTGGGTGCGCTGGCCTTCTTGCGTCCCGGTGCAGCTGCGCGCGAGGCTCCGGCGCTGTTGCTTCTGGCCGCGCTGGGTGCCGTGCTGCTATGTGGCGCGGTCCATGCGGCGACACTGTTCCTAGGACTCGAACTGGTGACCTTGTCGCTGGTCGCGATGTTCGTGCTGCCGATGTCGCGGCCGGCGCTGGAGGCTGGCTACAAGCTGCTCATCCTCGGCGGGATCGGGGCGGCTACGCTGTTGCTCGCCGTGGCGCTGAGCTATGCGGCGACAGGTGTGCTGAGTCTCGATGCGTGGTCGGGGCGGGGGCCGCTGGTGAGCCTAGGTACGGCACTGCTCCTGGCGGGACTGGCGTTCAAGTTGGCTCTCGTACCCTTCCACATGTGGACACCAGACGCCTTTTCGGGTGCTCCGGCGGCGGCGGCGGCCTTCGCAGGCACCGGATCCAAGATCGGTGTCACCATCCTGCTGCTGCGTCTCGATGCAGCGGGCCCTCCCGAACCCCTGTGGAGCGTCGGGCTGGCGTTGCTCGCAGGGGCATCAATCTTGCTGGGGAACCTTCAGGCGCTGCGCCAGACCTCGGTGACGCGCATGCTCGGTTACTCCTCGATCGCCCATTCCGGCTATATCATCGCGATCGTCGCGGCCGGCTCGGCCCTGGTTCCCGAAGCCGCGCTGTTCTATCTCTCCGGCTATGCGCTGGCCCTGATCGCGGCGATGTGTGCTGCCGCCGATACCGGCCGGGACAGCCATCTGGGCAATCTGCGCGGCTTGGTCTGGTCACGGCCCTTGGTGGGTGGGGCCCTGGCAGTTTCATTGCTTTCGCTTGCCGGCCTTCCGGCATCCGTCGGCTTCTTTGGCAAGTTTTATCTCTTTACGGCGCTGATCAGCAGGGAAGCCTGGGGTCTGCTGATTGTCGCGGCTGTCGGATCGGCCCTGGGGCTTTATTTCTACGCTCGCTTCGCGGCCGCTGTGTTTCGGCAGGGACCGGACTGGCCGCCTCATGAACTGTGCTGGACCGATGCTGCGGTTCTGCTTCTCTGTTCCCTCATCATCCTCGGCACAGGGCTCTTTCCGACCTCGCTTCTCGATCTGGTGCGAATGTCCGTGAATCCTGGCTGAGACCTGCAGTTGCGGCAAGGAGCATTGACGTCACGCTTGCGGGAAGCGGCGCTTGAGATCCTCGACCTGCTCAGGCGTGAGATACCGGGTCGGCCGTCCGTGCAGCAGCAGGTAGAGGCGCGCCGTCTCTTCCAGTTCCTCGATGGCATCGACCGCGGCAGAGAGGCTGGTCCCCGCCACGACCGGGCCGTGGTTGGCCAGCAGCACGGCATTGTGCCGGGCGGCGGCGCGGCCCACCGCCTCGCCCAGCGCTTGGTCGCCCGGCGCGTAATAGGGGATCAGCGGCAGCTTGCCGACGCGCATCACGTAGTAGGCGGTGATCGGCGGCAGCACGTCCTCGTGGTCGATGCCGTCGAGGCAGGAGACGGCCACCGAATGGGTGGAATGGAGATGCACCACCGCACCGGCCTTCGCGCGCTTGGCGTACATGGCGAGGTGCAGGAAACTTTCCTTGGTGGGTGCATCGCCGCCCACCAGCTTGCCCGAGTCGTCGAGCTTCGATAGTCGCGCGGGGTCGAGCCGGCCAAGCGAGGAGCCAGTGGGCGTCATCAGCCAGCCATCGGCTACGCGCAGCGAGATGTTGCCGGAACTGCCGAAGGTCAGCCGCCGCTCGAACATCGAGCGGCCCATCTCGCAGATGAAGTCGCGGGCCTCGGCTTCGGTCATGCCAGTGCCTCCAATGCCTGCGTGAAGAAGTCAGGCCCGCCGAAATTGCCCGACTTCAGCGCCAGCGCATAGCGCGGGCTGCCATAGGACAGGCAGGCCGGAACGCCGGGCGCGATCTGCGGCCCGATCTCGAGGGCCTCGACCTTCAGTGCCGAGACCACGGCGCCCGAGGTCTCACCACCGGCGATGACGAAGCGCCGCACGCCCTTTGCTGCCAGCCCCTCCGCCAGCCGCGCGATGGCGTGCTCGATCATGGCACCCGCCTTGTCGCGCCCGAACTGCGCCTGCACCGCGGCCACCTTGTCGGGCGGGGCCGAGGCGTAGATCAGGGCAGGGCCGTCCTTGAGCTTGCCCGTGGTCCAAGCGAGCAGGTCGGCCATGGCTTTCTCCGGATCGGCGGCAAGCGCCGCGATGTCGATGGCCTGTGCGGGGTGCTTCGCCGCGAAACGCTCGACCTGCGCCAGCGTCGCGGCGGAGCAGGAGCCCGACAGCACCACGCCGGGGCCGCCGACTTTCTCGAGTGCGGCAGCGCCGTCGCGCCGCGGGATCAGCCGCGCGGCGCGATAGTTCTGGGGAAGACCAATGGCCACGCCGGAGCCGCCGGTGATCAGCGCCAGGGCGGAGGAGGCGGCGCCGATGTTCTCGAGGTCGCGATCCTCCACCGCGTCGACGATGGCATGGCGGATGCCGTCCGCCTGCAGCGCCGCGAAGGCTTCGGCGATGGCGGGAGCACCCTGCTTGACCGTCCTGTAGGGCACCAACCCCGCCTTGTGCCGCGTCTGCCGCCCCAGCACGCGCACCAGGTTGGCATCGCGCATCGGGGTGAGCGGGTGGTTCTTCATCGAGGAGTCGGAGAGCAACTCGTTGCCGACGAAGAGGTGGCCGAGATAGATCGTCCGCCCGTTCTCCGGGAAGGCCGGGCAGGCGATGGTGAAATCCGCCTTCAGCTCGTCGAGCAGCGCATCCGCCACCGGGCCGATGTTGCCGGCATCGGTCGAGTCGAAGGTCGAGCAGTACTTGAAGAAGATCTGCTTTGCGCCATGCGCCTTGAGCCAGCGGCAGGCGGCGAGCGACTGCGTCACGGCCTCGGCCGCCGGGATGGTGCGTGACTTCAGCGCCACCACGATGGCATCAGCCTGAGACGCCGCGCCCTGCGGGATGCCGATGGTCTGCACCGTGTGCATGCCGCGGCGGGTCAGCGTGTTGGCGAGGTCGGTGGCCCCGGTGAAGTCGTCGGCGATGCAGCCCAGGATCATGGTCTAGGCCGTGCGGATGCGGACCACGCCATAGGGGCCAAGTTCGACGCTTGACAGCTTCTTCACAGCCTCGCCCGCTTGCCACAGGAAATCCGGCTGCGTCGCGAGCTTCTGGAAATTGCCGTCCGACAGGCGGTGGATCTCGGCGGCCCCCTTGAGCCCCGTGAGCTTCACCTTCTGCGCCTCGGGCGTCAGGTTGGCGAGCCAAAGCTCCGTTCCTTCGGGCGAAGAATGCGCCAGCGCCGCGATGGTGGAGGGGGCACTCGACACCGCCTCGCGCCGGCGGTTGCCGCTCGCGGCGCAAAGGCCCGCCAGCACGTGGTAGGTGGGATAGACCTCGGCCTTCGCCCCATCGAACCACGGCTGGACGTAGCCAGTCTTGCGGTAGATCGCCCCCTGCGGCCCGGTGACGGCGCCGAGCGACACCGCATCGAGGCCGCCCTTGGCGAAGGCGGACAGCAGGCCGACGTTCCACGCCGCGGCGAACAGGCCGCGCTGCCGCGGGTCCATGTCGGCGAGGCAGACGCGGGCGTTGTTCGGATTGGCCGAGACCACGGCGCCGTACGGGTTGTCGCGGCAGGGGATGGAGGAGGGGCCCAGCAGATAGGGCGTGTCCTTGCCGATCATGTTGCGGGTGGAGGCGATGATCGAGGGCAGCGACTCCAGTGTCTCCATCACCGAGATGTCGTCCGCCGCATGCACGATGGGACACACGGTGTGGGTGACGAAGTCGAAGACGCCTTTCGGAACGGGCTTGCGGTTCAGCTCGGTGAAGAACGACAGCATGCCGCCGCCCAGCGTGATGTCGGGGAATTCGTTGCGCACCGCCGCCGCCATCTCCTCGTAGGACGGGCCCCAGGGCCGCGGCGTGTTGGGCTGGAACGACTTGAGGTCATGCATCTGCGTGACCACGATGGCATCGGGCCTGTAGTCCGCCGCGCGCATCTCATTGGCGATGGCCGCGACCTCTTCGGCGGCGGGTTTCTTCGCTGGCAGCACGATCTCGAGGAAGGACAGCGCCCCGGTGCGCTCGCGCAGTTCGCGGAAGGCGGCGGCGGCCTCGCGCTGGCCCTTCTGGCGGCCGTCGATCTGGCAGACGAGATGGTTCGCGTCCATCGCCGCGATGAGGTCGGCCTTGTCGAGCGCATGCTGCGCCTCGGCCATGGGCACGCCGACGCCGATGGCCGGGATCATGCCCTTGACGCCGCCGACATCGACGCTGAGGCCGGCGCCAGCCTTGCCGGCCTTCGTCGCCTTTGGCTTGCCCTCGATGGTGACGGTGATGGTCTGGGTGAAGGGCTGGCCCTTCTTCAGCGTGTAGGGCCAGGGGTCGAGCAGCGAGCACACATAGGTCTTGTAGGAGGCGTCCATCCAGTTGCGGTGGTCCTCCATCTCGAACTTGTTGCCCTCCATCAGCACCGTGGCGGTTACGCCCGGCACCACCTGATGCTTCAGCGAGCGGATCTCGAACACCGGCTGGCCGGGACTGATGAATTTCGGGAAGCGGCCCTTCTTCTTCCTGCCATCGGTGTGGACGATCTCGACGGGTTCGCCCACCACGCCGATGAGCGGGTGCAGGATGGTGAAGCCGGTGCGGTTGGTGAGGAAGTCGGTCGACGGCGTGCCGGTGACGGTGAAGCTGAGCGTGCCCTTGGCACTCGCCTCGATCCTGGCCACGTAGTCCAAGCCCTGCGTCTTGTCCTTCGTGGTGGCGGAGTAGCTGATGGAGAAGCCGTCCTTCCCCTGCTTCACCTTGAGGTTGGCGATGGCCGGGGCATAGGTGCCCCAGTCCTTGTCGCGCACCAGGTAGGCGATGCCGCGCAGCACTTCCGCCCCGCGGTAGCGGATGTAGCGCAGCGCGCCATTGTCGAACATGGCGGTGATCGGACCCGCGGTCAGCGTGCGGCGCTTGCCTTCGGCAACATCGGTGCCGGTCAGCTTCACTGCGCGGGTGAGAGTGCTCTTCGCCATGGGATGCCTCAAATGACCTGTTCGCTCTGGGGATCGATAATGACCGCACGCGTCATGTCGATGTCAATCTCCGTCCGCTCGCCGGGGCGCGAGACGTCATGCGCCGCGAGCTCGGCGATGATCGTCGCCCCACCTAGCGGCATGGTGGCCTGGACGCGCGAGCCCGTGGGCTGGACGAGCTCGATGGTGACCGGCACGCGGGCATGGCCCGGCGCCAGCGTCTGCCGCGCCATGGCGATGTATTGCGGGCGAAGCCCCAGCACCACGGCCTGGCCGGGCTTGAGGCCGGAGCGGCCGGGCAGATCGAGCCGCGTGCCGTCGTTCAGCGCCACCCCCGTGTCGGTGAGGGTGGCGGGGATGAAATTCATCTTGGGGCTGCCGAGGAAGCCCGCCACGAAGCGGGTGCGCGGGCGCTCGAACAGGTCCAAGGGCGAGCCCTGCTGCTCCACCAGCCCGTCCCGCAACAGCACGATGCGGTCAGCGAGCGTCATGGCCTCGATCTGGTCATGCGTCACATAAATCATGGTGCGCCCCAGCTCCTGGTGCAGGCGCTTGATCTCGACGCGCATGTCGTCGCGTAGCTGGGCATCGAGGTTGGAGAGCGGCTCGTCGAAGAGATAGAGGATGGCATCGCGCACGATGGCTCGGCCAATGGCGACGCGCTGGCGCTGGCCGCCCGACAGCTCGCGCGGGAAGCGCGCCAGCAGGTGGCCGATACCCAGCATCTCGGCGGCACGCTTGACCCGCTTCTCGACCTCCGCCTCGGGCACTTTTCGCGACCGCAGGCCGAAGGCGACGTTGTCCTTCACGTTGAGATAGGGGTAGAGCGCATAGTTCTGGAACACCATGGCGATGTTGCGGTCCCGGGGCCGCGCCCAGGTGACGTCCTGCCCGCCGATCTCGATCGAACCCGAGCTTGCTTCTTCGAGCCCCGCGATGGTGCGGAGCAGCGTGGACTTGCCGCAGCCCGAGGGGCCGACCAGCACGGTAAACTCGCCCGACGGCACCTCGAGGTCGATGCCTTTCACCGCGTGGAAGGCGCCGTAGTGCTTGTTGAGGTTGGTGATCTTGAGATCCGACATGATCAGCCCTTGACTGCGCCCATCGAGATGCCGCGCACCAGGTAGCGCTGCATGACGGCGACGGTGAAGAAGACGGGAATGGTGCCGAGCACCGACATGGCGGCGATCTTGGCCCAGAAATTCGACTGGCCGCCGAAGTAATGCGTCACCTGCACGGTGTAGGTGGTGACCTCGGTGCGCGTCAGCACCAGCGCGAAGAGGAAGTCGTTCCACGAGAACACGAAGGTGAAGACGGCGGTGGCGAAGAGCCCGGTGCGCGCCATCGGAAACACCACCTTCCACAGCACCTCCCAGCGGGTGCAGCCGTCGACCAGGGCCGACTCTTCGAGCTCCAGCGGAATGTCCTCGATGTAGCCGCGCATCATCCAGATGACATAGGGCAGCGAGAAGGCGGTGTAGAGGACGATGAGGCCGATGTAAGTGTCGACCCAGCCGAGCCAGACATAGACGAGGAAGATCGGGAACACGATGGCGACGGGCGGCATCATGCGCTGCGAGATGATCCACACCGCGAGGTTCTCGCCGCCGGTCTTGAAGCGCACCAGGCTGTAGGCTGCTATGGTGCCGAGGATCATGGCGAAGAAGGTCGACACCGAGGCGAGGATCAGGCTGTTGCCCACCGTGGCCGCGTCACCGTCCTTGAACAGCACGTGGTAGTTGGCAAACTGCAGCGACTTCGGATACCATACCGGTGGGAAGGCGAAGATCTCGTCCGGCGTCTTGAACGAGATGATGAACAGCCAGTAGACAGGGAAGACGAAGATCACCGTCAGCACCGCGGCCACCAGGTAGCGGAGTGCCAGGCGCGTGCCGGGGCGGCGATGGAAGGGAAGTGCGGCGCTCATTTCGCAAGCCCCATGCGGCGGATGGCCCAGGTGACGATGACGGTGAGGATGGCGATGACGAGGAAGGCGATGGCCGCCGTGTAGCTCGTCTCGAACTGCTTGAAGCCCTCGGTGTAGGTGTAGATCGAGATCGTCTCGGTCATGGTGCCGGGGCCGCCCATGGTGAGCGCCCAGATGATGTCGAAGATGCGGAACAGGTCGAGGCCGCGGATCAGGATGGCGATGGCCATGACGGGCCAGATCGCCGGCAGCACGATGTAGCGGAAGCTGCGCAGGAACGAGGCGCCGTCGATCTCGGCCGCTTCCGTCTGCGATTTGTCGACGTTCGAAAGGGCCGCCAGCAGGATCAGGAACATGAAGGGCGTCCACTGCCAGATCTCGCAGAAGATGATGGCGGGGTAGACGAGATAGGGATTGATCGTCCACAGCAGGTTGACGCGGTGGCCGGCGAACCAGCCGAGGATCTGGTTGATCGGCCCATACTGGTTGTCCAGCAGCAGCCGCCACGTGGCGCCCGCCACGATGGGCGATATGATGGTGGGCAGCACCAGCAGCGACACGAAGATCTGCCGCCCCGGCATGCGCTCGAGGAAGAGATAGGCCATGGCGAGGCCGAACATCAGTTCCAGCGGCAGGGCGACCGCGGTGATGATCAGCGTGTGCAGCAGCGACTGCCAGAGCCGCGCGTCCTTGAACAGCTGCTTGTAGTTATAGAGCCCCGCAAACGAGGTGTCGGTGTCCATCATGTCGATGCGCATGAAGGAGACGACGAGCGAGTAGATCAGCGGGAACAGGCCGACCGCCAGCAGAAGGAACACAGCGGGTGCGATGATCCAGTACTTGAAGTTCCGGTCCGGCTGGTGGGCGATGGCGGGCATGCGGTCCGAGTCAGGGGTGGCCTGGAAGGGCCCCTCCCCCACATACTTGGGGGAGAGGATTTGAGTGTGCGGATATCAGGTCACATCTTCGGATAGGCACCCGACTTCGAGGCCCAGTTGGCGTAGACCGCCTTCTGCTTGTCGACGCCGATCTTGTCGGTGATGGCGTCCCAGTCGGCCGCCGCCGCGTCTGCGATGGCCTTGGGGTCATCGCCCGCCCACAGCTTCGAGATCATCTGGCGCAGCACTTCCTCGTACTTGTCGGTCTGCAGCACCGAGAGGTCGAGAAGGCCGTTCTGCGCGCCTTCCTGCAGGGTGGCGAGGTAGTCCTTCGCATCCGGCCAGCGCGACAGATACTCGGCCGAGACGAAATGCGAGTCGCGGAACGGATCGCGCAGCGCGTAGGGCAGCTGCACCCGCTGCAGCGAGATCGCCTCGCTGTTCAGCCACTGGATGAACAGGTAGGCCGCGTCCTTGTTCTTCGAGGTGGACGCGACGGAGAGGCAGAAGCCCGCCGCCAGTTCCGGGTGACCGCCCGGCGGCATGGCATAGCCCACCTTGCCGGCGATGGTGGATTTCGGAACCCAGCTCAGCACCTCCTGGTCGGTGCCGTAGCCGGCGGCCCACCGGCCATATGGCGGCCACGAGATGGTCATCGCCGTCTGGCCCTGCAGGAAGGCGGCGAGGTTCTCGACGAAGCCCCACTGCTCGACGCCCGGCGGCATCCACGCATTCTCGGCGCGCATGTCGGTCAGCACCTTCACGCCGACGTCGGAGTTGATCGTCGCCTTCATCGTGTCGGCGTCGAAGAACTTGCCGCCCTCGTTGCGGAAGCGCTCCTGGAACATGAACATGGTGTAGGGCGGCTGGCGGAAGAAGCCGGCGCCATAGGTGCCCTTGTCCTTCAGGATCTCGGTAAGCACCGGGCCCGTGGCGTCGAACTCGGCCCAGGTCTTCGGCACGGCGAGGTCCTTGCCGGTCTTGTCCTTGAACGCCTTCTGCACCGCCGGGTCGTCGAACAGGTCCTTGCGGTAGTACATAACGAAGATGTCGCCATCGTCCGGGAAGCCGTAGATCTTGCCGTTCACCATCATCTGGTTGTCACGGTAGGTGGAGGCGATCTTCTGCAGTTCCTCGCGATAACCATACTTGTCGACGTAGGGGTCGAGGTCCTCGAGCGCGCCGGCGTTGACGAGGTCGGGCATCCAGGATGGGATGACGTTCAGCGCGTCATAGGCGCCGGCACCCGATTTGTAGTCCTGCATGATCTTGGTGAACATCTCGGCGGTGGCGACTTCGACGACCTTCACCTCGATGCCGGTCAGTTCCTTCCACTTGGGGCCGGAGAAGTTCAGCGGGTCGAGCGCCTGCAGGCCGGCTTCCCAGACGATGGAGATCGTCTGGCCGGAATACTGCTTGGCTGCGTCGACGGCGGTCTGCGCCGCGTCCGCCGCCGCGGCCTGGCGGGCCGCGAAGCTGGTCGATCCGGCAAGCCCGGCCGCAAGGCCGATCTTGCCCACGTCACGTCTTGTAACCATCGTTCTTCCTCCCGTTGTGAACGGCCGTTTGCGGCAGCCATTCGGTTTTCCCCGTTGGCCGGGGAATTCTCATTCAGCCGAAACGCTTCGCGAAGCCCGCGAGCTTGGCCTTGAATCCCTGCCTCTCCAGAACCTCCCGGTTGACGACGCCGCGCGGCACCTGGCCCATCATGACGTCGAGCACCGCCCTCACGTCGGCGGCACCATTGCCGGCGAAGCACTGGTCGGTCCAGCACAGGGCGTGTGGGGCGGCGATGATATTGTCGAGCGTGAGCAGCGGGTCGTCCGGGTCCGTCGGCTCTACCTCGAACACGTCGAGGCCTGCACCGGCGATGCGGCGCTCCTGCAGCACCCTGGTCAGTGCCTTCTGGTCGACGATGGGCCCGCGCGCCGTGTTGATGAAATAGGCGGTGGGCTTCATCAGGGCGAGCCGCTCGGCATTGACGATGTGATGCGTTTCGGGGGTGAGCGGGCAGTTGACGCAGAGGATGTCGGAGCGCCGGAACAGCTCCTCCAGCGGCACGAGTTCGATGCCGAGTTCGGCGGCGACCTTCCTGTCGGCAAAGGGATCATGCGCGATGAAATTCATGTCGAAGGGCCTGGCGAGCCTGAACATCTCGGCACCGATGTTGCCCACGCCCAGCGAGCCGAGCACCTTGCCGACGAGGCCCACGCCCATGTGCTCGCCGCGCGCCGCGAAGCCGGGCGGGCCCGAGCGGGCGAGACGGTCCTTCACCATCAGTTTTCCCGTCAGGGCGAGGATGAAGGTGATGATCGACACCGCCACCGGGCGGCGCACGCCATCGGGCGTGATGACGAGGGCGATGTCGTTTGCCGTGCAGGCCGGAACATCCACCGTGTCGTAACCCACGCCGAAGCGCGCGACGACTGCGAGGCGGCCCGACTTCGGCACGCTCGTCGCGTCGAAGCGGTGCGCCAGCAGAATCAGCGCATCAAAATCCTCGAGCTGCTCCGCCTTGAGCGGCGAGGCATTGTCGAGGAACACCGCCTCGACGTGTTTCGCCTGCATGAGCGGTGCGAGGTCGAAGTCGGGAAAGGTGGGAGACCCATCCGCCTTGCGGAAGTCGCCCGACAGCGCCACGCGGAACACGCTCATGCCTTGGCTCCCTCGCGGATCGCCTTGCTGGCCGCAGCGAGGCCATCGCGCAGCACCCAGATGTCGCCCGAGTAGCAGATGAACTCGAAGCCCTGCTTGTAGAAGGCGACGCCGGCTTCGGCACTCGGCACCAGGCGGCCGAGGAACTTGCCATGCTTCTTGGCCGCCGCGATGGTGCGGTCGATGGCGGCGGTGAATTTCGGATGGGTGAACTCGCCGGGAATGCCGAGCGACACCGACAGGTCGAAGTGCCCGACCCACAGCCCGTCGACACCCTTCACCTCGGCGATGGCATCGACGTTCTCCGCGCCTTCCGCCGTCTCGATGAGGCAGATTACGGCGGTGCGGTCGTTCGCCGCCTGCAGCGCCTCGGCCACCGGGGCGGCGCGGTAATTGTCATGCGCCATCTGCAGGCCGACGCCACGCTTGCCTTGGGGGAAGTACTTCACCGAGTCGACCATGGCCTGGGCCTGGGCGGCGGTGGAGATCATCGGCGCGATGAGACCCTCGGCCCCCATGTCGCAGGCCCGGGCGAGCATGTCGTTCTCCTGGGCGGGCACCCGCACGATGAGCGGCACCTGGGCGGCCTCGAAATAGCGGATGGCGCTCTTCAGCGTCTCGAAGGAGAAGCCCGAATGCTCCATGTCGAAGAAGGCGAAGTCGAGCCCCGCGGCTTTCAGGATGTGGCCGATGCCCGGCGTCGCGAACTCGACGATGAAATTGCCGATCTTCGGCCCGGGCGCGCGCGCGAGTTCCTTGAGCCCCATCGGGGTCGTCCTCCCAAACCGCCCGGTTTGCCCCGGGTCACACTGATTGACTTGTCATACCAGTAGCATGTAAGCAGATCGCAACGCTATCCGAGGTTTTTGCATGACGTCAATCGCTCTCTTCGGGGCTGGTGGCAAAATGGGCCACCGCCTCTCGCGCAATCTCAAGGACTCGCGCTTCACGGTGCGCCATGTCGAGGTGAGCGAGCAGGGCCGGGCCCGCCTCGCCCAGGATTTCGGGGTGCAATGCGTCTCGCCCGAGACGGCGCTGGCCGACGCCGAGGTGGCGATCCTCGCCGTGCCCGACACCCACATCGGCAAGGTGGCGCAGTCCATCAACCACCTGCTGAAGCCCGGCACCATGGTTGTCGTGCTCGACGCCGCGGCCCCTTTCGCCGGCCACCTGCCGGACCGGCCGGACCTCACCTATTTCGTCACCCATCCCTGCCACCCGCCGATCTTCAACGACGAGACGGTCATGGATGCGAAGCTCGACCGTTTCGGCGGCATCGCGGCGAAGCAGCACATCGTGTCCGCCCTTATGCAGGGCCCAGAAAAGGACTATGCGCTGGGCGAGGAGGTGGCGCGCACCATCTGGGCCCCGGTGATGCGCTCGCACCGCGTCACCGTCGAGCAGATGGCGCTGCTGGAGCCGGGCCTTTCCGAAACCGTCGTGGCCTCGTTGCTCGACGTCATGCGCGAGGCGATGGACGAGGTGGTGGCGCGCGGCGTGCCTGCCGAGGCGGCGCGCGACTTCCTGCTCGGCCACATGAACATTTTGGGCGCGGTGATCTTCAAGGAACAGCCCGGCGTGTTCTCGGACGCCTGCAACAAGGCCATCCAGTTCGGCAAGCCGATGCTGATGCGGGACGACTGGAAGCGTGTCTTCGAGCCCGACGAAATCGCTGCCTCGATTCGCCGCATCACCTGAGCACATAGGCCTATCCCGCAGGAAACCCTTGCGCTTTCCGCCCCGTTGGTGCTGAAAGCCGCGAGGAGTTCGTGATGCCGGAATTCGTGCAGTCATTGCTGTCGGCCGAAGCGCTGTGGACGCTCGGTCAGGTCATCGTGATCGACCTGGTGCTGGCCGGCGACAACGCGGTGGTGATCGGGCTTGCCGCGGCCGGCCTGCCCAGGGACCAGCGCAACAAGGCCATCCTCGTCGGCATCCTTGCGGCCACGGTGCTCCGTATTGCGTTTGCCACCATCGCGACCCAGCTCCTGCAACTGCTCGGCCTCATCCTGATCGGCGGCGTCCTTCTTCTCTGGGTGTGCTGGAAGATGTGGCGCGAGCTGCGCGAGAGCGACAGGGGAACGGAGGAGGGGCTTGATGGCACCGTCGGCGAAGGCCTCGATGCGGGAACGCCGCTCGGCACAGCCCCGCCGCGCAAGACCTTCCTGCAGGCGGCGGGACAGATCATCGTCGCGGATGTCTCCATGTCGCTCGATAACGTGCTCGCCGTGGCCGGTGCGGCGCATGAGCATCCAGGCGTGCTGGTGATCGGCCTCGTCCTCTCGGTAGCGCTGATGGGGCTTGCTGCCTCGTTCATTGCCCGGCTCCTCAACCGCTATCGCTGGATCGCCTATGTCGGTCTGGCTATCATCCTCTATGTCGCGCTGCACATGATCTGGCGCGGCTTCCTCGAACTTTATCCCGTGGTGACCTGATGCTGAACTTCGATGCCGACCGCTTCCTGAGGATCGAGGCCGGCGCGCTGGCGCTGGCGGGCCCGATTCACGCCGCCGTCGGCGCGGCGCTCGACAGGGGTGCGCGCAACATCTTCTTTCTCGGCACCGGCGGCGCCGCGATTCTCATGCAGCCTGCGGCCCTGCTGCTGCAGCGCCGCTCGGGCTTTCCGGCCTTCATGGAAATCGCCGCTGAACTCGTCGCCGCCGGCCATCACGCGCTCGGCCCGGACTCGATCGTCGTCATCCCCTCGCTCTCGGGCACCACAAGAGAGTCGGTGGCAACGTTCGACTATTGCAAGGCACGTGGCGCCACCATCATCACGCTGGTCGGCCACAGAGACACGCCATTGGGCCAGAAGGCCGACCACGCCCTCGTCAACTTCGCCGAGGACGACACGTCCTCAGAGTCGTTCTACCTGCAGTCGCTGCTCATCGCATTGTCCGTCATGGCGCATCGCAGCGAGTTTCCAAGCTATGAGCGGACGGTGGCCGAACTCGTGACGCTGCCGAAGCACCTGCTCGCCGCCAAGCAGACATTCGAGCCGGAAGCCGGGCGCCTCGCGGAGGCGTTCCGGACCGAGCCTTATCACATCATCACCGCTGCCGGTGGCAGCTGGGCCGAGGCTTGGTACTATGGCATGTGCATCCTTGAGGAGATGCAGTGGATCAGGACACGCCCCGTGCACGCGGCCGACTTCTTCCATGGCACGCTGGAACTCGTCGAGAAGGGCGTCAGCGTCATCATCCTCAAGGGCGAGGATTCCTGCCGCCCGCTCACTGACCGCGTCGAAACCTTTGCCCGCCAGTACACCGACAAGGTGACGCTGCTCGATGCGGCTACCTTCCAGATGCCCGGCGTCTCGGCGGAGACGCGCGCATTGATTTCGCCCGTCATTCTCGCCACCATCCTCGAGCGCCTTTCGGCGCATCTCGAGGTGAAGCGCAACCATCCGCTTACCACGCGCCGCTATTACAAGAAGGTGTCCTACTGAGGAGCACGGCATGACTACCCCGTATCCGCGTGACATGAAGGGCTATGGCCGCGCCATCCCGGATCCCAAATGGCCGGGCGGCGCCCATATCGCCGTGCAGTTCGTGCTGAACTACGAGGAGGGGGGCGAGAACAACATCCTTCACGGCGATGCTGCCTCGGAGGCCTTCCTTTCGGAGATCGTCGGGGCCCAGCCATGGGTAGGCCAGCGCCACTGGAACATGGAGTCGATCTATGAATATGGCGCGCGTGCCGGTTTCTGGCGGCTGTGGCGCATGTTCACCGGGCGCGGTGTGCCGCTCACCATCTATGGCGTTGCCACGGCACTGGCCCGCTCGCCGGATCAGGTCCAGGCCATGAAGGAGGCAGGCTGGGAGATCGCCAGCCATGGCCTCAAGTGGGTCGAGCACAAGGACATGCCGGAAGCGGACGAGCGCCTGCAGATCGCCGAGGCGATCCGGCTCCACACGGAGGTGACGGGTGAGCGGCCCCTCGGCTGGTACACCGGCCGCTGTTCGATGAATACGACGAAGCTCGTCATCGAGGAGGGTGGTTTCCTCTACTCTTCCGACGATTATTCCGACGACCTTCCCTATTTCCATAGGAAGCCCGATGGCGGCCGGCACTTGATCATCCCCTATACGCTCGACGCCAACGACATGCGCTTCGCCACGCCGCAGGGTTTCAACACCGGCGAGCACTTCTTCTCCTATCTGAAGGACAGCTTCGACTGTCTCTTCGAAGAAGGGCGGCGTGGCAGCCCCAAGATGATGTCGGTGGGCCTGCACTGCCGTCTCGCCGGGCGTCCGGGGCGGGCCGTCGGTCTTGCCCGCTTCATCGACTATGTCCTCTCACACGACAAGGTGTGGATTCCCCGCCGCATCGACATTGCCCGTCACTGGCTCCAGACATTCGGATAATCCCATGACCATCTCCTTTCATGACCTCTCCAAGATGACGCGACCGGCACGCGACCAATTGCTGAAGCGCAGCGAGCAGGACCTCGCCGAATTCGAGGAAAAGGTGAAGCCCATCATCTGGGCGGTGCGCCACGAGGGCGACGAGGCTCTCGCCCGTTTCGCGCGGCAGTTCGACAAGGCGCCGGTCGAGGCCGATGCCATCGCCGCCACGGAACGGGACTTCGCCCGCGCGGAAAAGACGCTGGACCCGAAGGTCAGGGACGCGCTGGACTTCATGGCGGGCTCCATCCGCAAGTTTCACGAGGACCAGAAGCCGGAGGAAATGTGGTTCCACGAAATCCGTCCCGGCGTCTTCGCCGGCGACCGGACGACGGCCATTCCCTCGGTCGCCTGCTACATTCCGCGCGGCAAGGGTGCCTTCCCTTCCTCGGTGCTGATGCAGGCCATCCCGGCACATGTGGCGGGGGTGAAGGAGATCTGCATCATCACTCCGCCCGGTCCCGATGGGAACATCGATGACGCGACGCTTGTCGCCGCCCGCATGGCTGGTGTCTCGAAGGTCTTCAAGGCGGGTGGTGCCCAGGGCATCGCGGCAGTGGCCTATGGCACCGCGACGGTTCCGCAGTGTTCGAAGGTCGTGGGCCCGGGCAGCCCCTGGGTCGGCGCAGCCAAGCGCCTCGTCTCGCATCTGATCGACGTCGGCACGCCCGCCGGCCCCAGCGAATTGATTGTTTTCGCCGATGACACGGCCGACGGCCGTCTCGCCGGGCTCGACCTCATCATCGAGTCGGAGCACGGCGCGGACTCCTCTGCCTTCCTCGTCACCTGGTCTGCCAAGGTTGCGCAGGACGCGATGACCGCCATCCCGGAGTTCTGGAAGCAGATGGGGGAGCAGCGCGTCGTCTATTCCGCCACCGTTCTCGGCGGCTCGATGGGCGGCATAGTGCTGGCGCGCGACGAGGAGGAGGCGATCGCCTTCTGCAACGATTACGCACCGGAGCATCTGGGCGTCCACTCCGACGAGCCGTTCCAGTATCTGGGGCGTCTTGCCAATGCGGGCGAAATCCTGCTCGGCCGCCACACGCCGCCGACACTGGGCAATTTCGTCATCGGCGTGAACCACGTGCTGCCGACCAGCGGCTGGGCCCGGACCGGTTCGCCCCTCACCGTCCATGACTTCATGAAGCGCACTTCGGTCGCCTATGTGACGGCCAAGGGCTATCCCGAACTCGCGAAGCATGCCGAAGTCATCGCCACCTACGAGGGCTTCGACGGTCACGCCAATGCCGTGTCCGAAACCCGCGCCCGCCTTCTGAGGACCAATCGATGACCAGCCGCACCGGAGGCCAGATCCTCGTCGACCAGTTGAAGATCCACGGCACCAGCCACGTGTTCTGCGTGCCGGGCGAAAGCTATCTCGCCGTGCTCGACGCGCTCCACGACGCGGACATCAAGACCATTGTATGCCGTCAGGAAGGTGGGGCCGCATACATGGCGGAGGCGGTCGGCAAGATGACGGGGCAGCCCGGCATCGTCATGGTCACACGCGGTCCAGGCGCCACCAACGGCTCCTGCGGCGTCCACGTGGCCTCGCAGGATTCGACCCCGCTCATCATGTTCGTCGGCCAAGTGGCACGCGACATGAAGGAACGCGAGGCCTTCCAGGAAATCGACTACAGGGCGGTGTTCGGCTCGATGGCCAAGTGGGTGGTCGAGATCGATCGCGCCGAGCGCATCCCGGAGATCGTCAGCCGCGCCTTCCACGTGGCAACGCAAGGCCGCCCCGGCCCGGTGGTCATCGCGCTGCCGGAGGATATGCTCACCGACACGGTGGAGGTGGCCGATGCGCTGCCCTTCGCCCCTGCCGTGATGAAGCCAGGCCCCGCCGACATGGAGGCGCTGCAGCGCCGCCTGCTCGAAGCCGAGCGCCCCATCCTGATCGCCGGCGGCTCCGGCTGGAACGAGCAGGGGGTGAAGGACCTCGTGCGCTTCGCCGAGAATTTCGATCTGCCTGTCGCCGTCTCCTTCCGCCGCCAGATGCTGTTCCCGGCAGACCATCCGAATTTCGCCGGTGATCTCGGCATCGGCCCCAACCCGAAGCTCCTCGAACGCGTCCGGAGTGCCGATCTCGTGCTGCTGGTCGGCGGCCGCCTCTCCGAAATGCCGTCGCAGAGCTACACGCTGCTCGACATACCGGGTGACGGCGCGAAGCTCGTCCACATTCATCCGGGTGCGGAGGAACTGAACAAGGTCTACCGGGCGGGCCTCGGCATGCTGGCAACACCGCACGCCTTCGCCGCCGCGGCGGCGGAACTCCCGAAGCCCAACGCAGTCCGCTGGGCGGGCGCGCCGAAGGCCGCCCATGCCGACTACCTGGCGTGGAGCGACCCCTCGAAGATCAGAACGGCAGGCGACCTGCAGATGAGCGAAGTCATGTCGCATCTGCGCGAGGTCATGCCGGCCGACACCGTCTACTGCAACGGGGCCGGCAATTATGCCACCTGGGTGCACCGCTTCTGGCCCTTCCGTGCCTTCGCCTCACAGCTGGCTCCCACCTCCGGCACCATGGGCTATGGTGTGCCGGCTGCTGTCGCCGCCAAGGCGTTGCAGCCACAGCGCGAGATCGTTGCCTTTGCCGGCGACGGCTGCTTCATGATGAACGGCCAGGAATTCGCGACAATGCTGCAGCATGGCCTGCCGGTCATCGTCGTGGTGGTCGACAACGGCATGTATGGCACCATCCGCATGCACCAGGAGCGCGAATACCCGGGCCGCATCTCCGCTACGGAGTTGAAGAACCCGGATTTCGCGGCGCTGGCCCGCGCTTACGGCGGCCATGGCGAGACGGTACGCACCACGGCGGAGTTCGGCCCGGCGCTGGCGCGGGCCCGGAAATGCGGCAAGGCAGCCATCATCCATTGCCTGATCGACCCCGAAGCCATTACCCCGGCCCGCAGCCTGACCGATATCCGTAGCGCGTCGTTGAAAACGTAGGAAAACTTGACGGCAGGGGCCCGCCGGGGGTCAAATGAGGTCATGACAACCGCTTCGCGTGCCGAGACCGTTCCCTTTGCCGCCCATGCCACCTGCGCCGCAGCTGGCGTGCGCGATGGCCTGCGGGCGGCCCAATACTACATCCGGGACCTCGCCAATGCCGACCGCTTCGGAAAAGGCGAACCGGCCCGCGTTCCCTTCCTCTCCCGCGTCGTGGCGCGGGGAGCTCGGTTGGTGGACGGGGTGATGAGCTGCGGGGCCGACCTGTCGATCTCGCTGTTTCTGCCCTCCTGGCGCAAACTTCCGTCACCCTTCACGCAAGGCCTCATGCACGAGGTGGCGCGCGACATCAGGAACGACAGTCTCACCCACAACCCCACTTTCAACGCCTATTTCTACCGCGCCGCGATCCATGTCGCCGGGCGTTACTCCTCGCCGCCCTGGCTGATCCTCGAGCATCGGGTGGACGCCGCGCGGCGCAGCCTTGCGCCACGCGTCCACGAGGCCGCGTCGGAAGACGAGATGATGGCCCGCATTCTCATCGCGCTGGTGGAGCAGGGCCCGGTCGCCCGCATCGGCGCGGTGTCGGAAAAGAACCGTTTCTTCGCCCAGGTCGAGCCCAATGTGGCGGTCTTCGCCATCGCCTGCGTGGCGCTGATGTTCGCCGAGGATGGCAAGCCTACCGAGGCCATCGACGAGGATGAGTTCTTCACCGTCACCGGCGCTCTCATCGGTCCGCGCCTGCCTGCCATCGCCCGCTTCATCGAAGCACATGACGAGGCGGGCCTCGCCCGCGAGCTGTCCGACATCAAGTCGATGTACTGAGGCCGGAGCGCGCCGCCGATGAAGAAGGCAAGGCGCGGCGGCTTCATCATCGGCATCGCCATTGCGGCCCTCCTCACGCTGCTGCGCTGGCTCGACCCGCAGCCGTTGCAGGATCTGCGTGCCGCTTCGCTCGACATCTACCAGCGGCTGAAGCCACGGGCCGCCGTGGAGACGCCGGTCACCGTCGTCGCCGTCGACGAGGCCTCCCTCCGGCAGGAGGGCCAGTGGCCATGGCCGCGCCACAAGATTGCCGAGCTCACCGACCGTCTCATCTCTGCAGGAGCCGCCTCGGTGGGTTTCGACATCCTGTTCGCCGAGCCGGACCGGCTTTCGCCCGCCGTCGTCCGGCATGATCTTGGCGTCAGCGATCCGGTTCTTCTCGCGGCACTTCCAGATGGCGATGCCGAACTCGCCGCTGCCTTCGCAGGCAGGCCCGTGGCCCTGGCTTTTGCCGATAGGCCGGGCACCGGCGCCCTGCCACCCGTCAAAGCGGGCTTCGCCGTGTCGGGCGAGGCCGTGGCGGGCGGGTTGACGCAGTTCGATGCGGCCATCCTGCCCCTTCCCGACCTGGCGGAGGCTGCGGCGGGACTTGGCCACATCAGCCTGAGCGGAGAGCAGGCGGGCTCCACGGTGCGCCAGGTGCCTCTGCTCCTCGCCGGCAGTGGCAATCTCTACCCTGCCTTCCTGCTCGAGGCCCTGAGGCTGGGTGCCGGTGCCTCGACCTATCTGGTGGTCGGTGACCGGCTCTACGCCGGCCAGATGCAATCCCTGCGCATCGCGGATTTCGAAGTGCCGACCGACGAGCGCGGCCAGATCCGCTTCTATGCCGCCCCTGGAAGCTCCACCCCGACCCTCTCGGCCGGCGATGTCCTGTCCGGCAAGGCGGATCTGGCGCAGGTGGCGGGTGCCATCGTCCTCGTCGGTGTCTCGGCGGCCGGCCTGCAGGACATCCGTGTTACACCGCTGGGCGAAGCGGTGCCGGGCGTCAACATCCATGCCCAGATCATCAGCCAGATCATAACCGGTCAGTTCCTCAACCGTCCCGCATGGGTCGATGGGGCGGAGTTGCTGGCGATCGCCGCGCTGTCGTTGCTGCTCGTTGCCATCGCCACCTTCGTCGGGCCGCTGGCGGGCCTCGTCGCGGCGGGGCTGCTGATGGCCGTGATCGCCGGCCTGTGCTGGTATCTCTTCACCGCGCTGGGCCTGCTCATCGACCCCGTGTCGCCGCTGGGCGGTGCGCTGCTCACCGTGTTCGCCACCACTGCCTTCTGGTACATCGTCATCGAGCGCGAGCGGCGCTACATCCGGCAGGCTTTCGGCCGCTATGTGTCGCCGGCCTTGCTCGCCAGGATCGAGCAGAGCCCGGAGGCGCTCAGGCTGGGCGGCGTCAACCGCGAGATCACCGTCCTTTTCATGGATGTGCGGGGCTTCACCAGCCTGAGTGAAGCACTGTCGCCGCAGGAGACGATCCGCTTTCTCAATACCGTGCACGGCGCGCTCAGCGTGCCTGTCGTGGCGCTGGACGGTACCCTCGACAAGTATATCGGCGACAGTCTCATGGCCTTCTGGAATGCACCGCTCGACGTCGGCGAGCATGCCGCCAAGGCTGCCGAGGCGGCACTTCGGATGCGCGGCGCCCTGCTCGAGCTGAACGCGGCGAACGCCTTTGGCCTTCCCGATGGCCAGCAGGTCCGGATCGGCATCGGCATCCACACCGGCATTGCCTGTGTCGGCAATGTCGGTACCCAGAGCCGCCTCAACTACTCGGCGGTGGGCGATACGGTGAACACCGCCGCCCGCATCGAGGCCGCCTGCAAGGATTTCGCCACCGACATCCTTGTGTCGGGCAACACGGCGCGCCTGCTGCCGCAGTTCCGCACCCGGTTGGCGGGCGAGGTCCATCTGCGCGGCAAGAGCCACGCCGATGAAGTGTTTTTTCTCGACGGCCGGGCCGCTGAAGTCAGTCTCCCACTGGCAAGCGAACGACCCTCCGAAAACGATCTCTCTTGAACGCCGGGCGGCGCTGTGCGTAGAGTTGCGGATTGGCGGCGTCGTTTGGAGTGTAACGGCATGGCGGCTCCCGGTCTTTCCCTGAAACTGTTCCTCGGCCTCGTTGGCGTGGCGGGGTTCGCGGCGTCGGCGCAGGCGGCCGTCAAGGTTGGCGAGGCCATCGCGGTCACGGTGCGCGTCTCCGGGCAGGATGGCGCCATCGCCAAGGGCGGCGCCATCCATCGCGACGAGCGGATCAGCACCAACGCCTCGGGCGTCGGCGCCTTCCTGTTCGACGATGGCACCAAGCTTGCCGTGGGCCCCAATTCCAGCGTCGTCATCGACAAGTATGTTTATGGCGGTGGCAGCACGGTGAAGCAGCTGGCGCTCGGCGCCACCAAGGGCACATTGCGCTGGATCAGCGGCAAGTCGGATCACTCCGCCTACAAGATCACCACGCCGTCCGGCACCCTCGGCGTGCGCGGCACTGCCTTCGACATCTATGTCGGACGCAATGGCGTCACCGCGGTGACGCTGCTCAACGGTTCGGCGCAGTTCTGTGGCGCCAACGGTTGCCAGACGCTCAAGAGCCGCTGCGAGTTCATCGTGGCCCGACCGGGAGGCGCGGTCAGTGCGCCGCGCGGCATCACCCGCAGCATCGGGCTCGGCGTTCCCGCCAACGAGGCCTTTCCTTTCCTGACCGGCGGCGCCCGCCTTCCGCGCGGCTTCCTTGCCGGGTCGTCCTGCGCGGGCATTTCGCAGATCGGCCGCAACAACGGCTTCGGCCAACCGGGTGACCCGCTGAACTTCGACATTCCGGAACCCCAGCGGAACCGCAACAGGTAGAGACGGCGAAAAAATCTTCGCCGCCGCATCACCTGTGATGCGCGCCACAGCACGGGGCGCAGCACGGGGTTAGGGTGACCTCATTGAAACGGAGGAACCACCCAATGCTTACCAAGTCCATGATTGCCATCGCCGCCGTGCTTGCCTCGGTCAGCATCCTGCCGGCCGGAAATGCCGAAGCCCACTCCAACGTCGACTTCAACGTCGGCGTCGGCATCGGGGTCGGCGGTTTCTACCCCGGCTACGGCGGTTACTACGCCCCCGGCGCCTACTACGAGCCCTATTACGGTGTCAGCTGCGGTCAGGCCCGCAGCATCGTGAAGGGCAGCGGCTTCTACAAGGTCAGCGCCATCGACTGCTCTGCCCCGACCTTCAAGTTCATCGCCTGGCAGGGCGGCAACAAGTACAAGGTGCGTGTCAACAGCGCTGGCAACATCACGGGCGTCACGCCGCTCTGATCAAGGTTGCAGATTGCCTGAAGGCCCCGGCCTCGCGCCGGGGCCTTTCGTATTTCCGCTGCTGGCGCCGCGGGCGGCTTGGGAATAGACTGCGGCCGTCATGCAGAAGCAGTTGCCCGGCAACGGCGTCATATCCGAAGAGAGCCTCGGCGAGCAGCTCCGCGACATGGTGGGTTTGCTGCGCGCGGGCCGCTGCGGAAGCCGCCTGCTGCTGCTGATCGCCGCCCTCGTCGTGGTGATTGCCGCCACGGCCTGGTACCAGATCCTGCTCAATGCCTGGAACAAGCCCTTCTACGACGCGCTCACCCGCAAGGATTTTCCGGGCTTCCTGCTGCAGCTCAAGGTCTTCGCCGAGCTTGCCCTCGTCCTCCTCGCCCTCAATGTCGGACAGCTCTGGCTCGACCAGACGCTGAAACTCAATTTGCGGCGCGGGCTATTCGGCGCCCTTCTCGACGCATGGATGAAGCCCGGCCGTGCCGACGGCATCGCCCGCTCCGGCATCATCGGCGAGAATCCCGACCAGCGGCTGCAGATCGATACCGATACCCTGGCAGACCTCACCGGTGCCCTTGGCATCGGCCTGTTCCAGTCGACACTGCTGCTTCTCTCCTTCATCGGCGTGCTGTGGGGCCAATCCGGAACCGTGACAATTCCATTTGCCGGGCGCGAGCACGAGATCCCGGGATTCATGGTGTGGTGCGCACTGCTCTATGCCGCCACCGCCTCGTGGCTCAGCTGGCGGGTGGGGCGCAAGCTCGTCGAGATGAACGCTGAACGCTCGGCGCGCGAGGCGTCATTCCGTTTCGAGCTGGTGCGCGTCAACGAGGCGCGGGACGCCATTGCCCTGCAGCATGGCGAGGCCGCCGAGGCATCGCGCATCGAGGGAACTTTCGCCAGCGTGGTGGATATCATCCGCGCGGCGATCCGCGCCACGGTCGGGCTCACCTGGGTCACGGCGGGATATGGCTGGTTCGCGCTGGTGGCGCCCATCCTGGCAGCCTCGCCCTTCTATTTCACCGGCCGCATGACCATCGGCGAGCTGATGCTCATCGTCGGCGCCTTCAATCAGGTCCAGAGTTCGCTGCGCTGGTATGTCAACAACTTCCCCGCCATCGCCAGCTGGCGCGCCACGCTGTACCGGGTGACGAGCTTCCATCGTGCACTGGCGGCGCTGGAAAGCATGCGAGTATCCGATGCGCCCCACATCGAGCGTCGCGAACAGGGCACGGGGATCGAGATTTCCGGCTTGCGGGTGATGACGCCCTATCTCTGCGTGCGGCTCGACCCCGAGCCGGTGGTCGCGGGGTCTGGCGAGCGGGTGCTGCTGCACGGGCTGTCCGGCTCTGGCAAGACGATGCTGTTCCGCGCCCTTGCCGGGCTGTGGGGGGTTGGCGAAGGCCACATCACGATGCCGGAGCAGGGCCGCGCCCTCTATATGCCGACCGAGGCCTATGTGCCGCCTGGCCCTCTTGCGCAGTCGGTCTGCTATCCGCACCGCCCGGAGGACTATCCGCCAGGGGCCATCGCCACGGCGCTTGAGGCGGTCGGACTCGGTCATCTCGCGGAGGATCTTGCCGAGGTGCAGCGCTGGGACCAGCAGCTCACCGCCAGCGAGCGCCAGTGCATCGCATTCGCCCGTGCCCTCCTGCAGAAGCCGGACTGGCTGGTGATGGACGACACTCTGGCGCAGATCGATCCCGAGGCCCAGGCCAGGATCATCGTGCTGCTCAACAGTTCGCTCGCCCATGTCGGCCTGCTCGGCATCGGCAATGGCGCCGGCACGGAGCCATCGCGGCTTTATCGGCGCAGCGTCACCATTGTGTCAGAGCCGGGTGTGCCGGTGCTTCAGGCGTCAGGCCGTGACGCCTCCGCGCGTGAAGCCCAGCCGGCCCAGGCCTAGCCTCACCTCCGGTGCCGACATGAACAGCCGCCACAGCAGGCCGCTACGGTGGTTCTCGATCATCGCCACGATCGGGCCCTGGTTGATGGCGAGGTGGCTCGTTGCGATCCAGCCCTCCTGCGCACAGAAGGCATCGCGGAAGCCAAAATCTCCCCACAGCGCACCACCCTGGTAGCTGTCGAAACGGCGCAGGGCCGCAAGCGCCGCCGCCGGCGCATAGGGCATGGAGGCGAGAGCGGCGGTGGGGGCGATGACGCCCTTGTCATTGCCGGGTGAGAACGCCTCGTAGCCGTGCGGGCCGTCCGATGCCGTGAGCCCCCAGCAATCCGCGCCATAGCCCGCGAAGCCGTGGGGATTGGCGATGCAGTGCGCCCGGTTGATCCGCACCTGCGCGCGGTTCTGCGCCCAGTAGTCGATGCCGCCCTCGCCCAGGCCGCGCGGGTCGATTCCCATGAAGGAGTAATGCGCGAAGAACAGCGGTCCGCCCATTGGAGGTCCGAGCGGCAAGCGAATGCGATAATAGACCTGCCCGTTGCGAAACGTCGGGCTGTCTTTCCAGCCTTCGCTGTAGGCCCGCACGTCGATCGGGTGGGTGGGCGAACCCGCGCCGAGCACGAAGGCCACCAGTGCCTCGTGCCAGCCGCGGAGCTGCAGCGCCATGCCGAAGCCCTGCGTTTCACTCCAGTGCCACAGAAAGCGGTTGGGTTCCGGACAGTAGCCGGCCCAGTCGACGCCCCGCCACAACTCGTCGATCCGCCGCGCCAGCGCCGGCGCGCTTGCCTGCAGATATTGCCGGGCCGTGATGAGGCCCATCATCAGGAAGGCGGTCTCGACGATGTCGCCGCCATCGTCGCGCGTCGAGAAGGCGACGGTGGCGCCGCTGCTGCCGTTCATCCAGTGCGCAAAGGCGCCACGGTGGCGGGGTGCTGCCTCGAGGAAGCGGCAGATCGCGGCAACGCGCTGCACCAGGTCGCTTCGCGCCAGGAAACCTCGCTCTGCACCCGCGATCATCGCCATGATGCCGAAGCCGGTGCCGCCGGTCGTCACCGTGTCCATCATGTTACCACTGCCGGACCGCTCGCGCGCCATGCCGCAGGCCGAATGGGCGAAATCGGTGAAATAGCGCAGCGTTTCCCGTTGCACCCGGTCGAGCAGCAGGTTGGTGCTCACCGCTCCCATGTCACCGTCAGGCACTGCGTATCGCGGGCATTGGGGCCGACCATGATGATGAAGTCGCCGGGTTCCCAGCCGCACGCCATGTTCCCGAGCGCCGGTCCATGATGATAGCAAAGGTCCGCGGTGGTGAGGCGGAAGCGCGCCACCGCCCTGTCTCCGGGCGCCAGTGCCAGCCGCACGAAACCCCGGAGTTCGCGCACCGGCCGCGAGATCTCGGCGACGGGATCGCGCAGCCACAGCTGCACCACCTCCGTGCCCGGACGGCTTCCCGTGTTGGTGACGGGAACACTCACCTCCAGCACGGCATCCTCGCCCTTCAGCAGCCGGGCGCTCGCTGTCGCCGCGCCATGGCTGAAGCTCGTGTAGGTGAGTCCGAAACCCGCCGGAAATAGCGGCGTGTGCGGCCCCTCGATGATGCAGGCCGTGGTGAACTTGCGGAACACGTGACGGCCGGCCTCGTCGACTTCGTGGTCACCCGGAACGTCGATGCCGATGGCGTCCTTCGGCCTGCCAGTGGGTAGTTCCTCGGTGGCCAGCGGCAGCTGGCCAACGTGGCGGGGCAGGGCCATGCTGAGTCGCCCCGAGGGGCTCTCGTCGCCCAGCAGCACCGCGGCAATGGCGTGTCCACCTTGCGAGCCCGGGTGCCCCGTCCAGATCAACGCGTCTGCCGTCATGACTCCGGTAAGCGCCAGTGGCCGTCCCGCGATGGCGACGACAACCAGCGGCACGCCGCGCCGTGCGGCAACAGCCTGCATCGCGTCGAACAACGCCTGCTGCGCGCCGGGAAGCGCGATGTCGAGCCTGGTCGAAGATTCGCCGGCGTGTTCCTTGGCCTCGCCGAGGCAGAGCAGGATGGCATCGGCCTGTTCAGCCACTGCGCGTGCCTCGCTCATCAACTGCGACAACGGGCGCGGGTCGATCACCGCCGAAGGCATCTGGCGATTGTGAATGTTGAGGCGCGCCGCCACGTTGGCGTCCTCGACGAGATTGCAGCCCCTGGCGTGCAGAACGCGGCGGTTGCCGGCCGCCGCCTGCAGACCCTCCAGCACCGTCACATTGCTGTGAGGGTCGACATCGATCGCCCAGGTGCCCTGCATGTCGATGCGGTCATCGGCGAGAGGCCCGATCACCGCCAGACTCCCTCCATGGCGCAACGGCAGCGCGCCGTCATTCTTCAGCAGCACGAGGCCCTTCACCGCCGCCTCGCGGGCGAGCGCCACGTGTTCCGGCCGCCGCACGCTGCGCGCGCCATCCTCGAGGCCCAGAAAGGGGTCGTCGAACAGCCCGAGTCTGGCCTTCGCTTCCAGCACGAGGCGGCAGCGTGCCGTCACCTCCGCCTCGCTGATGCGACCCTCCGCCACCAGCGCCTCGAGGTGGTTGAGATATGCGCAGGATACGAGATCAACCGTCACGCCGGCCCGGAAAGCGAGGTAGGCCGCCTCGCGTGCGTCAGCGGCGATGCCGTGGTTGACCAGTTCCGGGTCGATGGCGGTGAAATCGGTCACCACCATGCCCTCGAACCCGAACCGCTCGCGCAGCACGTCATGCAGCAGCACGCGGTGCGCTGTGGCGGGCATGTCGTTGAGCGTGTTGAACGCCACCATCACGGCGCCGGCACCGGCCGCGATGCCGGCACGGAACGGTTCCATGATGCGCATCAGCGTGGCGGGGCTCGCCTCGACTGCGGCATAGTCACGCCCGGCGAGCGCCAGGCCATAGCCGGCGAAGTGCTTCAGCGTCGCCATCATGCGGTGCGGCTTTGCCACATCACCGTCGATGCCCTGGTAGCCTCGTACGGCCGCCTCGGCCAGCCTGGCGCAGAGATAGGGAAGTTCGCCATGGCCCTCGGCCACACGGCCCCAGCGCGCATCGTGGCTGATGTCGAGCATCGGCGCCCAGTTGAGGTTGATGCCGTCGGCACGTGCCTCCCGCGCGGTCATCTCGGCGATGCGTCTCACGAGATCCGGCTCCCATGCGCAGGACTGGGCCAGCGGAATCGGCGCACCGGTGATATAGCGTTGCACGCAATCCTTGGCGAAGAACAGTGGAATGCCGTTGGGGCCCTTCTCGAGCGCCAGCCGCTGCAGCCCACGGCGGTCGGCGGCGTCATGGCCTGCCGAGGTGCCACACAACTCGCCGCGCAGGATCAGCGTCCGCGTGTCGGCACCGGCGGCCGCGCCCGTCGTCGGCAACCCGTCGGCATGGGGATAGTTCAGCTGACCCACCTTCTCGCGCAGGCTCATGCGGGCGAGGAGGGCATCGATCATCGTCGTCCTGTCGTTCGGCACGTCGCCTGTCCCGGTGTGGCAAAACCCGTGGCGAGTATAGGGCTGCCGAGGGGCCTCACAACGCAAAAAGCACAAGTTTGCCTAGGCGGAGTAAGGCCGGCCCTGCGCATACCACTCGAGAAAGTAGGCTTCGGCGCACGTGAGGCTTGCCAGTGCAGCCTCGCTGAGACCCTCTGCCATCTCCCCGAAGGTCTCGCCGCGCAGGCCCATGATGAAGCCGCGCGCCGCCGTCCCGAACAGCAGCCGCGAGAGCGACAGTGCGGATTGCGGGCTCAGCGAATGGCTGTCGAGCGAGCAGG
Source organism: Hyphomicrobiales bacterium (assembly GCA_046349235.1). Taxonomy (GTDB): domain Bacteria; phylum Pseudomonadota; class Alphaproteobacteria; order Rhizobiales; family Aestuariivirgaceae; genus Aestuariivirga. The sequence goes on along the minus strand of JAXMCT010000014.1, from coordinate 42,373 downwards.
CTGCGGTCTCGCCCAGTAGCCGGAAATAGAATGGCGAATCGGCATCAACTGCTGCATCGGCGAAGATCACGGTCTCCGCCGAGGCGATCATCAGCGCGTGATCGACCGTCAGCTGGTAGTCGATCTCGACGGTGAGGTCCGGCAGCCGGTGCGAGTCGATACGGCGGGCAAAGGCCGGCCCCAGCCCATCGTCCCCGCGGCCCGGATTGCCGTAGCCGATCAGGAGTGTGCTGCCATGCATCACGCGTCGCGGCTTGCCTGGTCGATCAGCCGGCCCGACGCATCGATGAGGTCGATCTGCAGCGGCATCTGCCCCAGCGCATGGGTGGCGCAGGAGAGACAGGGGTCATAGGCGCGAATGGCGACCTCCACCTGGTTCAGCATGCCCTCGGTGATCTTGTCCTTGCCCGACAGGTGCTTGACCGCCACGTCCTTGACGGCACGGTTCATGCCCTCGTTGTTGTGGGTGGTGGAGACGATCAGGTTGCAGAACGTTATCTGGTCGTTCTCATCCACCCGGTAGTGATGGATGAGGTTGCCGCGCGGCGCCTCGATCACCCCAACGCCCTCGAAGCGCCGCTCGCCCTTCGCCACCAGATCGCTGCCCTGCAGGTCCGGATCCAGCAGCAGGGCATGGATTTTTTCGACGCAGTGCACCACCTCGATCATGCGGGCCCAGTGAGCGGTCAGTGTGGAGTTGTTCGGTGCGCCCCCGGTCACGGCGCGCAGCTCGCGGTGAGCGGCATCGGCCAGCGGCGTGTCGATGAAGCGCGCCGTGTTCATCCGCGACAGCGGCCCGACGCGATACCAGCCCGCCTCCGGACCCAGGGCGCGGATGAAGGGGAACTTCATATAGGACCAGCTGCGGACGTCTTCCACCAGGACCTTGTGGTAGTCGTTGTAGTTCAGGCCATCGAAGATCGTGCCGCCGTCCGCCGTGATGGCGCGCAGCCTGCCATGGTAGAGATCGAGTGCCCCGTCGTCGCGCACCAGCGACATGTGATTCGACGAAAAACTGCCGAAGCCAGCGACGAGCCCGGCATTCGCCAGGGTGTAGTCACGGGCTATGGCCAGCGCGTCAAGGGCCCAGCGCTGCATCTCGTCGATGCGCGCCAGGAAGCGGTCGCGGGTTCCGACGGGCAGGTTGCGGTTGATGCCGCCGGGAATGGCGCCCGTGCCATGGATCTTCTTGCCGGCCGTCGCCTCGATGATTTCCTGGCCGAACTGGCGCATGAGAATGGCGCGCCGCCCGAGTTCGGGCTTCTCGCGCAGGATCTCGAAGACATTGCGCCGCTCGGCCGTCGCCTCGAAGCCGAACAGCAAGTCGGGTGCGGCAAGATGGAAGAAGTGCAGCACGTGGCTCTGCATCACCTGTCCATAATGCATCAGCCGGCGCATCTTCTCCGCCGTCGGCGGCAGCACGTCGACACCGACGATCTGGTCCATTGCCTTGGCGCCCGCGAGGTGGTGGCTGACGGGGCAGATGCCGCACAGGCGCTGGACGATGACCGGCACCTCCCAGTAGAGCCGCCCCCGGATGAAACGCTCGAAGCCGCGGAACTCGACGACGTGCAGCCGCGCCTCGTCCACCTGGTTGTCACGGTTGAGGTGAATGGTCACCTTGCCGTGGCCCTCGACACGGGTCACCGGGGAGATCTCGATCAGGCGCGGTTCGGTCATGCGGCATGTCTCAACATGAGTCAGTCGAAGTGGATCGTATGCGGGTCGAAGCCGTGGAAGCGTCCGGCCAGCAGCTGCGCCAGCGTTTCGTAGATGATGTCGCCTGAAGGCGCACAGCCTGGAATCTGATAGTCGATCTTCACCACCGCCGAACACGGATAGACCTTGTCCAGGATCAGCGGCAATGCGGGATCGTTTGGAATCACGTGGGTGGCGTTGCGGATGTAGGGGCTGGCGATATAGGCCTCCTCGAGACATTCGCGCAGCGGGTCGTCGGAATGCATGATGGCGTTGCGCATGGCCGGAAGCCCACCGGTAATGGCGCATTGGCCGAGCGCGATCAGCACGTCGCAATTTTCGCGGAAATCCTGCAGCACATGCACGTTCTCTTCGTTGCAGCAGCCGCCCTCGATGATGCCGATGTCGCAGCGGCGGGTGAAGCGCTTGAGGTCGTTGAGCGGCGATCGGTCGAACTCGACCAGCTTCATCAACTCGACCAGCCGCAGGTCCATGTCGAGAAGGGCCATGTGGCAGCCGAAGCAGCCTGCCAGTGAAACGGTGGCAACGCGTGCCTTGCGCTGTTCGCTCATCGCCGCCGGTCCTCGATGTCCTCGCCGATCAGCTTGCGGTCGAAGTCGCGGTCGCCAATGGGCACGCTGAAGCCTGCCCGCTTGCGGATGATGCAACCCACCGGACAGACATCGGCGGAGATCGCGTGGTCGGTCACCGCCGCATTGCTGTGGGCGAGGTCGGTCCCGTTGACCCCGACGCGTCGGTGGATGCCGCGCCCGACATAGCCGAACACGCCCTTGCCATCCACATCTTCCGAGGCGCGGATACAGCGTCCGCAGCTTATGCAGCGGTTGGTGTCCAGCGCGATGTCCGGGTGGGTGGCATCCACTGCGCGTGTGGGCTCGAGATAGGGATACTTGGTGGGCTCGGTCATGCCCAGGCGGTAGGCCATCGCCTGCAGCTCGCAATTGCCGCTTGCTTCGCACACCGGGCACAGGTGGTTGCCTTCGTGGAACAGCATCTCGACGAGACTCCTCCGCAGCGCCTGGAGATGCGGCGTCTCGTTCTCGACCGTGAGGCCGGGCGCGGCAGGCTGGGTGCAGGCGGCAACGCTGCGGCCGGCCGCCTTGACGGTGCAGACGCGGCACCCCCCCTGGTGGCGCAGGCCTTCGTGGTCGCACAGGCGCGGAATGTAGAGCCCGGCCGCGTCGGCGGCCTCCATGATGGTCTGGCCGTGCCGCGCTTCGACCGCGACGCCATCGATGGTGAAGGAGAATCTGTCATCCGTCATTGGCTGAAATCCCGGTCAAAGACAAAGGAGCGACGCTTGGCGATGCCGCGGGCATTTTCGATCGCCGACTGAATGTCGAAGGTGGCCTGCATGCCGTCTTCCGCGGGCTTTGTCACGGCCGAATATACCAGCGGAAAATTCGCCAGCGTGGAGAGGATGGGGTTCGGCGACGTCGTGCCCAGTCCGCAGCGGCTCGTCTCGATGATGGTTGCGGCGAGGCTCTTCAGGTCCTCGATGTCCTGGGCATTTGCGTGGCCACGGCGGAATTTTGCGATGGTCTCGCGCAGGAACACGTTGCCCACCCGGCACGGCGTGCAGTAGCCGCAGCTCTCGTGCACGAAGAACGACAGGTAGTATTCGACGATCTCGAGAATGTTGCGGGCGCCGGAGAAGACGATGACCGCGCCGCCGGTCGCCAGGTCGTCGAAGGTCAGGCGGCGGTCGAAGCTGTCGCGCCCGATCATCGTGCCGCTCGGACCGCCCATCTGCACGGCTGCGGCATCTTCCGCTCCCGCCAGCGCCAGGAGTTCGCGCACGCTCACGCCATACGGCAACTCGTAGAGGCCCGGCGCGCGGCAGTCGCCCGAGACACTGAACAGCTTGGTCCCGTGGCTCCCTTCCGTACCCATGGCGAAGAACCATTCCGGACCCTTCTCGAGGATTCGCGCCGCATGGCACAGGGTCTCGACGTTGTCGACCACGGTTGGAAACCCTAGGTAGCCGCGCTGCACCGGAAAGGGCGGGCGCGTCTTCGGCTCGCCGCGCAGCCCCTCGCAGGAGCTGATGAGCGCACCTTCCTCGCCGCAGATATAGGCCCCGGCACCGAGCTGCAGGCGAATGTTGAAGTCGAAGCCCGCGACGCCCAGAATCGATGTACCGAGCAGCCCTGTGGCGCGCCGCTCGGCCAGCACCGCCTCGAGATGGTCTCGCAGGAATGCATATTCGCCGCGCAGGTAGATGATGCCTTCACGCGCGCCCACGGCACGTGCCGCGATGGTCATGCCTTCAAACACGAGGTGTGGCCGCTCCGTCAGCAGCACGCGGTCCTTGAAGGTGCCGGGCTCGCCCTCGTCGGCGTTGCAGATGATGAAGCGGCGGGTCTCGGGCTCGCGGGCCGCCGCGTCCCACTTTCGCCCGGTCGGAAAGCCCGCGCCGCCACAGCCCCTCAGGCCGCTCGCCGCGATGCATGAAATGATCTCCGCCGCCTCCATCCCCACGGCACGGCGCAACCCCGCCTCGCGCGGGACGTCGCCCAGCAGGCTGTCGCCCGGGTGCCGGATATTGTTCGCAACCATGGCAAGCAGGCGCTCATGTGTGCCCAGCGCGTCGAAGCCGGGGCACACGAGGTCCTCGGGGTGCTTGCCCCCTTTCAGGTCGCGGGCCGCCTGGCGCGCCGTTTCGGGCGTCAGCCGGGTGAGGACGATGTCGTTGACCATCGCACCCGGCGCCTGGTCGCACAGTCCGATGCACGGCGTGCTGTCCAGCGAGAAGGCGAGGTCGGCCGAAGTCTGCCCCAGCTTGATTCCGAGTTCGTCCTCGAAGGCGGCCAGAACATCGGCGTAGCCGGCATGCCGGTCGATGATGTCGTCGCAGAGCCTGATGCTGACCTTGCCCTTCGGCTCGAGTGACAGGAAGGCATAGAAGCTGACGACCCCCCGGACGGCGACCGGCGTGAGGCCCACGGCCGCCGCCACCTGGCCGATGGCGCCGGGTGAAATCCAGCGCCAGCTGTTCTGGATGCAGAGCAGGATGTCCAGCAGGCGGTGCCGGTCATTGCCGAAGGCGGCACAGGTCTCGGCCACGGCGGGCGCAGGAATTTCCGTAATTGCGCTCAAGTCGATCGGCCTCGCCATCCCGGGTTCGCGTTTCCTGCGGGCACGATTCCGCCCCCGCCTGCCTCACGCTACTCCCGTCTCGCCGCAGGACACAAGATTGTCCGAAAGACCTTTGCCTAATTTGAACTGGCCAGTCGACCCCAAGCTCGGCCGCTCAGCCCTGGCCCCGCCGCGCCGCCTCGATCGCCGCCACGTCGATCTTGCGCATCTCCAGCATGGCTGCGAAGGCGCGGCTCGCTTCGGCGCCTCCCGCCATCAGCGCGTCGGTCAGCACCCGGGGAGTGATCTGCCAGGACACGCCCCAGCGATCCTTGCACCAGCCGCAGGCACTTTCCTGCCCGCCATTGCCGACGATGGCATTCCAGTAGCGGTCTGTCTCCTCCTGGCTGTCGGTGGCGATCTGAAACGAGAAGGCTTCGCTCTGGCTGAAGGCCGGGCCGCCGTTGAGGCCGATGCAGGGAATGCCGGCGACTGTGAACTGAACGGTCAGCACGTCGCCCGTCTTTCCGGATGGATAGTCGCCCGGCGCCCGGAAGACCTCATGCACCGCGCTCTCGGGAAAGGTCTTCGCATAGAAGTTCGCTGCAGCCTCGGCGTCCTTGTCGAACCACAGGCACACCATGTTCTTCGGCTTCACCATCATCCTCACTCCCATTTCCGGCGCCGGCCAGGGCACAGCTTAGCGGCTATCGGTGGCGGCACAATGTGCACTGTGGGTTGCTTGCCCTGCCGCCACTGCGGATTTAACTCTCGGACAGCAAGGAAGGTTTCATGGCCCAGATCATCAGCTTCGTCCTGTCCAACATTCCCGCGGTGTGCTTTGCGCTCGCCATAGTCGTCGCGCTGCTTCGGCATGATGGGCAAAGCTTCGCGGCTCGGCTGCTCGACTGGTTGTTGTTGCTGCCGGTCGGTGTGGGCGGCGTCTGGGCCGGTTTCTTCCACATCACGTTTCCGCAGATGGCGGCGCAGTCCATCGGCTGGCAGCCCAGTCCCTTCCAGTTCGAGATCGGCGTGGCGGATGCCGCCATCGGCGTGGCGGGGATCGTCTCGTTCTGGCGCACCCTGCCATACAAGGCCGCAGTGGTGCTCTATATCGTGCTCTTCAACCTCGGCGTCGCCGTCGGGCACATTCGTGATGCCATGGCGGGGAACTTCGCCCCCAACAATTTCGGCCTCCTGCTGGCCGTCACCCTTGCCGAGATGATCCTGTTGCCCATCCTGCTGTCCGCCGCGGCCCGCCAGCGCACCTGACATCCTGCCCTTTCGCCGGCACGGCACATGCCCTATGGGCTGCGGCCAGCACGGTTTCGCAGGTTTTCCAGGACTCATGATTCGCATCGACAACGTCAGCAAGCAGAACGGCCATCAGATCCTCTTCATCGAGGCCTCGGCCGCCCTGCACCGGGGGGAGAAGGTGGGCCTCGTCGGCCCCAACGGCGCGGGCAAGACCACGCTGTTCCGCATGATCACCGGCCAGGAGGAGCCTGACGAAGGCCAGGTCTCGGCCGACCGCGGCATCACCATCGGCTATTTCAGCCAGGACGTGGGCGAGATGGCTTGCCGCAGCGCGGTGTCCGAGGTGATGGATGGGGCAGGGCCGGTCAGCGCAATTGCCACCGAGCTGAAGGAACTCGAACACGCCATGGGCGATCCTGACCGTGCCGGCGAGATGGATGAGCTCATCGAACGCTATGGCGAGGTGCAGGCGCGCTTCGAGGAGCTGGGCGGATACGCGCTCGAGAGCAAGGCGCGCGAGGTGCTGGCGGGCCTGAGCTTCTCGCAGGACATGATGGACGGCGACGTCGGCAATCTCTCCGGCGGCTGGAAGATGCGCGTGGCTCTGGCCCGCATCCTGCTGATGAAGCCTGATGCCATGCTGCTCGACGAACCGTCGAACCACCTCGACCTCGAGAGCCTGATCTGGCTCGAGCAGTTCCTCAAGGACTATGACGGCATGCTGATGATGACCTCGCACGACCGCGAGTTCATGAACCGCATCGTCTCCAAGATCGTCGAGATCGACGGCGGCGAGCTCAATACCTATTCCGGCGACTATGAATTCTACGAGCAGCAGCGCGCCCTCAACGAGCGCCAGCAGCAGGCGCAGTTCGAGCGCCAGCAGTCGATGCTTGCGAAGGAGATCAAGTTCATCGAGCGCTTCAAGGCGCGCGCCTCGCATGCTGCCCAGGTGCAGAGCCGGGTGAAGAAGCTCGAGAAGATCGACCGCGTCGACCCGCCGCGCCGCCGGGAGACCATCTTGTTCGATTTTCCCGCCGCCCCGCGCTCCGGCGAAGACGTCGTGTCGCTCAAGGGCGTGTCGAAGCGCTATGGCAGCCGCAGCATTTACGACGGCCTCGACTTCCAGGTCCGCCGCAGGGAGCGCTGGTGCGTGATGGGGGTGAACGGTGCCGGCAAGTCGACGCTGCTCAAGCTCGTCGCCGGCGCGTCGGAACCCGATGACGGCCGCGTCTCGCTCGGCGCCAGCGTGAAGATGGGCTACTTCGCACAGCACGCCATGGAACTGATCGACGGCGAACACACGGTGTTCGAGTCGCTGGAACACGCCTTTCCGCAGGCGGGGCAGGGCTCGCTGCGCGCTCTTGCCGGCTGCTTCGGCTTCTCGGGCGACGACGTCGAGAAGCGCTGCCGCGTGCTGTCGGGCGGCGAGAAGGCGCGCCTCGTCATGGCGCGCATGCTTTATGACCCGCCGAATTTCCTGGTGCTCGACGAGCCCACCAACCACCTCGATCTCCTGACCAAGGAAATGCTCATCAAGGCGCTGGCGGATTATGAAGGCACCATGCTCTTCGTCTCGCATGACCGTCACTTCCTCGCCGCACTCTCCAACCGCGTGCTGGAACTCACCCCCGAGGGCATCCACCAATATGGCGGGGGTTATACCGAATACGTCGCCAGCACCGGCCACGAGGCGCCGGGGCTTCACGCCTGACGGCCGGGCCCCCGAAGGGCCTCGGCCGCCGTCATGTCTCGTGCCGCAGTCAGTCGTCCGGGCTGCAGCCCGTCAGCGCCACCGGCGACAGGTTGGCGACCTTGCCCTTCCACGGCATGATGGTGATGAAGTTGCAGTCCGTCGACGGTGCCATCGACACGTTGCCGTCGAACTTTGATGGGGTCTGCGAAGCGCCCGGCGGCTGCGGCGTGGGGTTCTCGTCGTTGGAGAAGCCGTAGCCCATGCCCATCGTGGCCCCGCTGCTCAGCGTCGTCGGGTTGATCGGCTGCGTCATCATCGGGATGCCGGCGATCTGGGCGGTGTGCAGCCAGCGCGAGAAGTGGTTCTGGGTCGTGTCGCCCTGGAAGTACTTCTTCCGCTCGCTCGCCGTTCTGGGCGTGGGATACCAGAAGGTCTGGTTGCCCCAGCAGTCGTTCAGCGTTGCCGCACCCTGGCAGAGGCCGCCCGGGGTGGTCAGTCCACCGGCCACGCCGCGGTTGAAGGCTGCGGATATGACCAGTCCCAGGCGGGCGACGATCAGGTTGTAGGTGGGTTGGCCCCCATACTGCGTCCAGGCGTCCTGCTCGCTCGGCGACAGCAGGGCGAACTGGTTGGCGTCGCCGGGTTGTGCCAGCGCGCCGTTTCCGGCGAACACCTGCGCGGCCGGCGAACCGCATCCCGAGGTCGCCGCTCCTGCCTTGCACAGGACCTGGTAGGACACCGGGCTGAGCACGTAGGCGACCGTGCCGGTGTCCGAACTGACGAACCTGATGGCCTGCAGCGGGGTCGTGCCGCTGTAGTTGGGATAGGGCGGCTTGTTGGGATCGGTGGTTCCGGCCGCGGGCAGGGTGACGGCCGTTCCTTCGAATGTCGTCTGCGGAAGGCCGGTGGTGGGCGGGATCACGCCGCCGGTGTTGATGTTTCCTGTCCACGGCAGCACGGCCGGCAGGCCGCCGACGCTCGGTGCGCCCGGATACCACATGTAATTGTTGATGAGATTGAGGAAGAAGTTGCGGAAGGCCGCGCTGTTGAAACTCGAGATGTAGTTGCCGGGATTGAACAGCACGGTGTCCGGGCCGATCGTGGTCTTCAGCTTCGCAAAGTTGCTGCGCACATTGATCGTATAGCCGCCGTTCCTGGCGACGACCGGCAGCCTGTTGACGAAATTGGCATAGGACGTCGTGGCGGCGGCCATGTTCACCTTGCCGGTCGGGCTGAAGGAGAAGCCCACGCCCTTGTTCCAGACAGGATAGGTCGCACCGGGCGAGGCCGTCATCTTGGCGGTCACGTTCATCGGCAGGCCGATGAAGTCCACTTGCGAGGTGTCGATGGTGCCCGCGCCGGTGCCGGAGCCGATTTCGCCGATGGACCAGATGGGGATGGTCTTGCTGCTCAGCCACGCGGGGACCGGTTCCACCATGCCGCCCGCGAAATATCCGAATGGTGCGTAACCGCCGGAGGAACTGTTGGCGTTGCCGAAGATGCCGTTGATCTGCTCTGCCGAAGTCGAGGGCGTGTTGGCACAGGGAACGTTGAACAGCTTCTTTTGCGTGCTTCTCACCTGGAAGACATAGAAGCGCCCGCTGATGTTCGGCGGGATCGTGACGATGGAGTTCGCGTCCACCGGGAAGCAGGGAACGACGCCGGCGCCGCTGAAGGCGGTTCCGTTCCAGCCGGCCGCGTTCCATCCCGTGCCGGGCGAGCCGCCGGTTGCCCATGATCCGTCCTGCTTCATGACGAGGAAATCGCCGGAGACGGTGTCGGTGCCGAACGCCAGATAATAGAACTTGGCTTCGCTCGACAGCAGGCCAGACCTGTTCTTCAGGGTGAATGTTGCCGTCGATGAGTCGGAAACGGCAGGCGTCGAGGCTGCCAGCGTCGCGCAGCAGACACCGGAAATCAGGGCAAGAAGCGTGCGTGTGCGGATCGTGGACTTTGTCATGGACGTGTTCCCCCAAGCCGCTCGGCGCCGGGCCGACCGGTGTCTGTCGATTATGGATGTCGAGGTTGTCGGCGGAGCGTTTCAGACCCCGCCGCATGGCGTCGTGGCCAAACCATACGCAAAGGATTGCATTTTGCGATCCCTCGTTGACGTTAAGTTTAACGCTTCACGATGTTGCCGGGGAACGGCGGCGTCTGTCACATGCTTGGGCAAGCGTGTCCGGCGCGCCTGCGGGTCTCGGGGCGGTGATTCCTCTCCCCCGCAGGGGAGAGGAACGGGCTTCGTTCAGGCCTGCTTCACCAGTTCCATGTACTGCGCGAGGCCCTTCACCTGGGCGAGCCAGCTCTTGAGGATTTTCGGGTCGGACGGCGCGGCATGGACGCCGGGGGAGAATTCCTTCTTCAGCACCGACTCGACCGCGAATGACACCGGCATCGACACGAGGCGGCCCATGGCGGTGCCCTTCTCGTCGCCCCAGGCGTCCATCGCCCAGGTCTCGTGGAACACCGCCTTGCCGTCACGCTCGGCCTTGAGCGACACGAACAGGATCACCCGGTCGGGCTCGCCCGGAGCATAGCTGTTGTCCTTCAGGAAGCCCTCTGCCATCTCGGCGAGGCGCGCATCGCCCGCGGGGCCGGACAGCGTCTCGATTTCCTTGAAGACCGGGTCCCAAGCCTTGGCCCAGCCGTTGAGGCGGATGGTGCCGCGCACGAAGTCCTTCACCTTCCACGCCTTGTCGAAGCGGTAGTCTTCCATGAAGGGATAGCTGTCGCGGTTCGGATAGACCTCGAAGCTCTCCGGCGTCGGCAGCGGCGCGTCATAGCCGGTGATGGCGTTCCACGGCCGGTCGACCTTCAGTTCCTTGAAGTCGCGCAGGCTGCGCGACGGCGAACGCAGCGCCTTCAGCACGCCCACCGGCGCCCAGCTGAACTTGTACTTGAACGGGTTGGCGATCTTCGGCACGCCACCGCAGTAGGAGGTGAAGCTCAGCACGTTGTCGACGTTGTAGGCGGGCGAGGCGCGGTAGCGCGCCACCAGGTCATGCGCCATCAGGTGGTCGATGCCGGGGTCGAGGCCCACCTCGTTCACCGAGACGAGGCCCTTGGCCTTGAACTCGGGATCGAGTGCGCGCATCTCCGGCGCGATGTAGGACGACGAGACGAAATTGGCGTTCTTGGCGAGGCACGCCTTGGCGATCGCCACGTGCTGGTCGGCGGGCAGCATCGAGATGGCGATGTCGCCCGGCTCGAGTGCCGCGGTCAGGGCCTCGAGCGAGTAGGGGCGCACGTCCTTGGTCAGGTTGCCCACCACGTCCTGCGCCTTGGCCACGGTGCGGTTCCACACCACCACCTTGTGGCCGTTCTCGAGCAGCCGTCTCAGGCCGGGACCGGAGGACAGGCCCGTGCCGCACCAGTGAATCGTCGTCATGAAAATCTCCGTCAGAGTGTCGCCGTGTGGCGGGTGAAGTCGGCGAACGCGCGGGCCCACACGCCGGCGTTCAAGTTTTCGAGGGTCAGCAGCGAGGGCAGCAGTTGCTTGGCATAGTCCTCGCTGCTCTCCACGGGGAGAAGCGAGGGCAGGTTGTCGATCGCCATCACGTCGAGCGGCGGCGAGTCCCACACCCTGAGGGCGGGGAGCAGCCAGTCCGTCGCGCGGTCATAGACCTTGATCGGCGAGAAGTCCGAGGTGGGGTCGCAGGCGATGTCGCCGATGACGGTGAGCGTGCGCTGCGCCTTCTTGGCCGACTCCGGCACGAAGACCGGGCAGCCCGGCCGCGCCAGGATGCAGTTGAGGAAGATCTCGTGCTGCAGGATTTCGGGGAAGGGGCCGCCCGAGGCCGTCTCCGCCATGTCCCACTTCGTCACCGGCACATTCATCGCCGTGCACAGGTCGGCCGCGCCGCTGCCGACGCGCCCCAGTGCGCCGATGATGATGGCGCGCGGCCGCTCCTCCGCGGGCAGTTCCGCCTTCAGCGCGTCGAGCAGCGCCTGCTTGCTCGGATATTTCTCGACCGCGCCGCACAGGAAGCCCTTCTTCTGCGCCGCCCAGGCCTTGAGCGAGATGGCGGCCCCCGCGAAGCCCGCCCAGTAGCCGAAGGCGGCGACTCGCCGGCCGGTCTCGTCGACGAGGTATTCGAGGTCATAGAGCGTGCCGCCGCCGGCCTTGAAGCGCTTGAGCAGCACCTGTCCCGCCGGCTGGCCCTTGTAGGCATGGCCGAACATGATGTGGCGGTGGGTGAGCGGTGTTCCGTCTTCCGGCAATTCCTTGAGGCCGAAGATGATGGCGTCGGAAGGCGCCTTGGGCCACAGGTTCTCCGCCGCGATGACGCAGCCCGCCGCCTTGTAGCCATCGATGGGAATGGCCCGCACCGAGCTTTCCTCGACGGTGACCTCGATCCCCGCCTTGACCAACGCGGCAGCCCCCTCGGGCGTCAGCCCGACGCGTTCCTCGTTCGGCCGCTGTTCGGCCCTGACCCACAGATGTGTCATCCCCTGCACCCGGAAAAGCTCGGAATTTCCAGCGTGTATGGCGCAAATGCGGGCGCTGTTCCAGTGCTCTCTGGCGCCATTCGACAGCCGATGGAAGCCGGTCGCGCCAAATGGCGCGCGGCATGATCCTGCGTCATGTCTTCCGGCCGGGCTGCCCGCTGCCCAGGCCACTGTGCAGGACCATGTCGCAGAACGCATCGATGACCTCGCCAAGGTGCTGGTCCCGGGCGCGCGGGTCTGAGAAACGCGTGGCCAGCGGCCCGTCGACGAGCAGGCAGGACAGTCCGTGAACCTCCGACCAGAGAAGGGCCGCAAGGGCGGCGTTGGCGCGGTTTCCGAAGACGATGCTGTTCAGGCGCTCGAGTTCGGCCTGTGCCGCCCGGCCTGCGGTCCTGACGTCCGGATGGCGCGTTTCGTCGCAGAGTTCCGGCCTGAACATCAGGCGGAAGACGCTGGCGTGAGTGACCGCGAATTGCACATAGGCCCGCCCCGATGCCGCGACGGCGGCCCGCACGCCACTGTCGGCGGACATGTCGTTCGCGTCGCGAAGCGCCTTCGCCAGCTCCTCGAAGCCGCCGGTGATGAGCGCTGCCAGGATGCTTTCCCGGTCGGCGAAGTAGTGGTAGGGCGCCTGGTGGGTGCAGCCTGCACGGCGGGCGACCTCCCTCATGCTCAGCGCCGCCAGGCCACCCTCGTCCAGCAGCTCCAGGCTGATCCGCAGGATGTCCGCCTTCAGGTCGCGGCCGGGCTCGCTCCTGGGCCGCCCGACAGCCCGTCTCTTGGGTGACATCGGAGCGCAGTAACACGCGCACTTGACATTGTCTAGTTTGCTGCTATTCAGAAATTAGACAGTGTCAGGAAATTCCGATGATCCACACCGAACCCATGACCAGCCGGATGGAGACCCCGTTTGCCGTCTTTCTGATCGGCATGCGCGTCAACCGGCCCCTGCATGTTCACCGCTGGCTTCCGGCGCTGATGGCCATGCCGCGCATGCTGAAGGAGCTCTATGCGCATCCGGAGTACGGGCTCCTCAGTCACGAGATGTGGTTCTCGCGCAACGTCATCGTGGTGCAGTACTGGCGCAGTTTCGAGGCGTTGATGAATTATGCCGCCGCCAAGGACTCGGAGCACCTGCCGGCCTGGAAGGCCTTCAACCGTGACAACGCCGGAACCGATGTTCTCGGCATATGGCACGAGACCTATGTCATCGCGCCGGGCAGTTACGAAAATGTCTACGTCAACATGCCCGCCTTCGGACTTGGCCGAGCCGGAAGGCTGGTGCAGGCAAGGTCGGAACTCCGCTGGGCTCCTGGCCGCATGCGCTCGGCGTCGTGAAATCACCGCACTGCACCTGACGACCGCGAGATCGTGGCGCAAATGGGCGGCGCCGTTCCAGTGGCGAGTAGCAGCCCTCCACAAGCCGGCTCCCAATCGCCTGCCGTGCCACGGCCCTTGCGCGATCTTGCGGGTGGCGAATATTGTCCCGTCATCGATCGGGTCATCCTGTCTGCTGCCGGGACGGATTGTCCGGGACGCAACCGCCAGACATGAACCGATGGAGACACCCATGCTGAATTCCTGGCCGGACACCGCCGCCCGCCTGATCGCCGTCGCCATGGGCCGCGACAAGGCCGACATGGTGATCCGCGGCGGGCGCTGGGTGAACGTCCATTCGGGCGAGATCATCCCGGCGATCGACATCGCCATCGCCGATGGTCGCTTTGCCTATGTGGGACCGAGTGCCGCGCATTGCGTCGGCAAGCACACACAGGTCATCGACGCCGCCGGCCGCTACATGGTGCCGGGCCTCTGCGATGCGCACATGCATGTCGAGAGCGGCATGGTGACGGTCACCGAGTTCACCCGCGCCGTGATCCCGCACGGCACCACCTCGATGTTCATCGATCCGCACGAGATCGCCAATGTGCTGGGTCTTCCCGGTGTCAGGCTGATGCACGACGAGGCGATGGCCATGCCGGTCAACGTCTTCGTGCAGATGCCGTCTTGCGTGCCGAGTGCGCCCGGCCTCGAAAATCCCGGTGCCACGCTGGGTCCCGCGGAGGTGCGCGAGGCGATGGCATGGCCCAACATCATCGGGCTGGGCGAGATGATGAACTTCCCCGGCGTGATCGCCGGAGATGACAAGATGCTCGCCGAGATCGCCGCCACGCAGCGCGCCGGCAAGACGGTGGGCGGACACTACGCATCGCCCGATCTCGGCAATCCCTTCCACGCCTATGTGGCGGGCGGCCCCGCGGATGATCATGAAGGCACGCGCGCCGAGGATGCCATCGCCCGCGTGCGCCAGGGCATGCGCGCCATGCTGCGGCTGGGCTCTGCCTGGTATGACGTTGCGGCACAGATCAAGGCCGTCACCGAACATGGGCTCGACCCGCGCGGTTTCATCCTGTGCACGGACGACAGCCACTCCGGCACGCTGGTCGACGAGGGGCACATGAACCGCGTGGTGCGCCACGCCATCGCGCAGGGCCTGCGGCCCGTCACCGCGATCCAGATGGCCACGCTCAACACCGCCCAGCACTTCGGTCTGGAGCGGGAACTGGGATCGATCACGCCTGGCCGCCGCGCCGACCTGATTCTCACACCGGACATCACGTCGCTTCCCGTCGATCTCGTCATCGCGCGCGGGGTGGTGCTGGCGGAGCAGGGCAGGCTCATCGCCGACATTCCGGCCTTCACCTATCCCCCGGCGGCCCGCCAGACGATGCACATGAAGCGCAATCTCACCGCCAGGGATTTCGACATCAGTGCACCCGCGGGCCGCAACCAGGTGGATGTGCGCGTCATCGGCGTGATCGAGAACCAGGCACCGACGAGGGCGCTGCAGAAGACGCTCAAGGTCGAGTCCGGGCTCGTCGAGATGGATCGCGCCGGCGATGTCTGTCAGATCGCGCTGGTCGAGCGCCACAAGGCCACGGGCAAGGTTGTCAACGCCTTCGTTTCGGGCTTCGGCTACACGAAGGACTGCGCGCTCGCCTCCACCGTGGCGCATGACAGCCACCACATGATCGTCGTCGGCACCAACAAGGAGGACATGGCGCAGGCGGCCAACATCCTGAAGGACATCGGCGGCGGCCTGGTGCTGGTGTCGGAGGGCCGCGAACTGGCGCGCGTCGAAATGCCGATCGCCGGCCTGATGTCGGATGAGCGCGCCGAGGTCGTGGCGCAGAAGGCGGGAAGGCTCGTCGCCGCCATGAAGGCCTGCGGCTGCAATCTCAACAACGCCAACATGCAGCATTCCCTCCTCGCCCTCGTCGTCATCCCCGAACTGCGCATCTCCGACGAAGGCCTGATCGACGTCACCACCTTCCAGAAAGTCGACGTCTTCGTATGAAGGTAGCGCCTGCCTAGCCGCACCATGGGCGCGGCAGGGGCGGGCAACCCGGCCATCCTCCCGTCGCAGCTGGTCGCTGTCGAAACAGGCCTCCTTCTGCAGTGTGCTGGCGCAGCAGCACCCAATTCCCCTGTTGGCGGTTTTCGCGCAGGCGTTGCTTGCCAAACATTACACCATATGGTGTAATATAAGAATGGATCATCTCACCGACGTCTTCACCGCCATGGCTCATCCTTCCCGGCGCATCATCATCGAGCGCCTGGCGCAGGGGCCAGCCCGATTCTCCGACGTCGCGGGGGCCTTCGATACTGCCCTCAACGCCGTGACCAAGCACCTCAAGGTGATGGAGCGGGCAGGGCTGATCGAGCGCACCCGCAAGGGCCGCGAGGTGTTCATTTCGCTCCGGCCGGAGCCGATGCGCGAGGTTGCCTCGTGGCTCCACCGCTACGAGCGGTTCTGGACCGAGCGGCTCGACCTGTTCCAGCAGCATTTCAAGTCACAAAGGGAGAAGCACTGATGGACCGCGCAGCAAGCAATCTCGAGATCCGGATCGAACGCACCATCCAGGCCTCGCCGGAAAGGGCCTATGACGCATGGCTCGACCCCCGCGTGCCCGGAACGCCGTGGAACGCGGCCGCGAAGCTCGTCCTCGATTGCAAGGTCGATGGCCTGTTCTTCAGCCGCATGAAGGACACGCCGCATTACGGGATGTTCACCGTTCTCGAGCGCGGCAAGGAGATCCGGCACACCTGGATGTCGCCTTATACCGAAGGCCGGGAATCGCTCGTCACGGTCACCTTCAGCAGGGCCGGCAGCGACACGCTGATGGTGCTCGTCCACACCGGTCTTCCCGACAATGACAACGGCCTTGCCCACCGCAAGGGCTGGACCTTCTTCATGGACAGCTTCCCGCAGCACTTCGCGGCCGGTGCCTAGCCGGCCCCGCTGCAATCGGGGATGCGTTGAACCGGCGCCGCGGGCGGCGCCAGACTGTTGGTGAAAGGGAGTGAGGACATGACCAGTCAATCCTATCGCTGGATCATCGTGGCGGCGGGCGGTGTCATCGGCTGCGTGGCGATCGGCTGCCTGTTCTCGCTTCCGGTTTTCATCATCCCCATTGCCGAGGACACGGGCTGGTCACGCACCGGCATCTCGGCGGCCATGACCATCGCCTTCCTCACCATGGCGGTGGGCAGCATGGTGTGGGGCATGCTGTCGGACCGCTACGGTCCGCGCGCCGTCGTGCTGGCCGGCGCCATCATTCTCAGCCTGAGCCTCTATGGCCTCAGCCGTGTCACCTCGCTCGCCGCCTATCAGGCGATCTACGGTGTGCTGATCGGCGGCTCCATGGCGGCCTTCTTCGCGCCGATGATGGCCACCGTCACCGGCTGGTTCGACACCCACCGCAGCCTTGCGGTGTCGCTGGTCTCGGCGGGCATGGGCATGGCGCCGGTCACCATGTCGCCGCTGGCCGCCTGGCTCATCGCGCATCATGACTGGCGCACCTCCTATCAGATCATCGCCGTCATCGCGGCACTGGTTCTCGTGCCGCTGTCGTTCTTGCTGCGCCGCCCGCCGGCGCTCGTGGCGGGTGCGGCTGCCCCTGCAGGCGATCCACCGGGGCAGCAGGCCATGACCACGCGGGTAGCCCTCACCTCGGCGCCCTTCATCGTGCTCGCGCTCACCAACTTCTTCTGCTGCGCCACCCATTCGGGGCCCATCTTCCACACGGTGAGCTATGCCATCTCCTGCGGCATACCGGCGATGACGGCGGTCACCATCTACAGCGTCGAGGGGCTTGCCGGCATGGCCGGGCGGCTCGGCTTCGGCGTGCTCGCCGACCGCTTCGGCGCCAAGCTGCTGCTGGTTGTCGGGCTGCTCGTCCAGGCCTTCGGCGCGCTCGGCTATTTCTTCGCGCATGACCTTGCGGCCTTCTATTCGGTGGCCGCGCTCTTCGGCTTCGTCTATGCCGGAACGATGCCGCTCTATGCGGTGCTCGCCCGCGAGAACTTCCCGCTTCGCATGATGGGCACCATCATCGGCGGCACCGCAATGGCCGGCAGTCTCGGCATGGCCACCGGCCCCATCTTCGGGGGCTGGATCTTCGATCACACCGGCAATTACGGCTGGCTCTACATCGCCAGCTTCGGCATGGGGCTCGGCGCCTTTCTCATCGCCATGCTGTTCCGTCCCTTCCCCGCACCGCTGGGTTCGCTCGAACGGCAGGGCACGGCCTGACGCGCGCCGGGGGCTCCGACAAAAATGCCCCCGACCGGCAAGCGGAAGGGGGCAAGTTCTTGATGATAGAGGTCCGCACCGAAGCGCGGATGTTCCGCTTACGCCCAATTTCCGAATTGATTTGTTCTCCGGCAGACAATTCACGTCCTGAATTATCGGCCACTTGCCCGGTCGCCAGGTGTCGCATTCAGACCTTTGTCGGCGGGGTCGCTTGCGCGCCGGGCGGCGGGGGTTGATGCGCAAACTGCTCCAGCGCGGGGTTGATCCACGCCTTGTCGGGCGCATCGCTCACCCAGATCGCCATGGTGGGGGCCAGTCCATGCCCGGCATCGAGAAAGCCGAGACGCAGCGTCCGGAACTGTGGCCGTGCGGAGGACTGCCCCATGACATCCGATCCGCAGATCGGGCAGAAGGACTGCGTCAGGCGGTTGCCGCTCGCCGCGACATATTCATGTGTCGTGAGCTTGCCCGTCAGCGCAATGTCCTCGACGCGGAACATGGCATTGCGGGTGGGGCCGCCCGCGGCAATCTGCTGGCACTGCCGGCACCAGCATTCGCGCAAGGCCACGGGCTCTCCCGAAATGGTTGCGGAGACCGCGCCGCAGGCGCAATGGGCTGAGTAGGGCGCACTCATCGAAGCTTGTCCTGATTGTGGAAATCGCGCGGCAATATGAACCCTCCCGGCACGCCCGGCAAACCAAACAAGGTGGCGGACGGCTGCCAAGGGCTTTGCGCGCGGGGCATGGTGCGGTCACACTTTGGCTCGAATACGGGGCCTTCATTCCGGCATCCTGAACCGGAGTGTTGCGACATGCATCGGCATCCCCACCTGCTCAATGCAGCGACCAATCTCCTGGGCTTCGCCCTCGTGATCGTGGGAGCCGTGAAGTTCACGAACGTGGGCGCCAAGTCCTATGCGGACGAATGTGCCTGGAGCGCCATCTTCCTGTTCATCGTCTGCATCAGCGTCTCGTACTGGGCCATTCGCGGCGGCATCGAGAACGGGGCCCTCAATGCGACGGCCGACCTCACCTTCTTTGGCGGCATCGCCTCACTCACGGCGTCGCTGTGCTTTGCCGCATATCTGATCTAGCGGTGAATCTCGGCCTCGCGGGGTGCGCTCAGCGGCCGGTGCCCGTTGTCGTCGATGATGGGGGCGGGCTCCCCGGCGCACTGGCCTGATAGTAGGCAGCCTCCAGCGACGCCACGAGCTTCTCGTGGCCCACCTTCAGGGCAAGTTCCCGGAGCGAGGCGAGCATCCCGGCGATGTATTCCACGACATCGCGCTGACGTTCGCTCCCCCGGGACTGGGGAGTTGCCCGATTGACGCTGCGGCGCAGCTTGCCGGGGGGTTCGGATAGGCTCATCACGTCCACCTCGCGGGCAATTCGCAACCTGACGCTACGGCATGACCGGTAAAGAATTCACTTCACTCGCGCAAATTCTGGCGGGCCTACTCAATTGTCGAGAACGACTCGCCTCGGCGGAGGTCCCGGCAGCCCGGCGGATCAAGCCAGCTTGTGCTTTCTGACCTTGTCCATCCAGGCGTCCAGCGGCATTCGTGCCACCCGGGCAGCGACATCATGCTTGCCGCCGGAGTCCTGCAGGATCGCGGCCAGGCATCGCTTCTCCAGCGTCGCAGTCGTTGCGGCGATGACCTTGTCGAGCGATGAGCGTTCGATCTGCGCCAGGACCTGCTCGACCGGGGCCTCGTCTGTCACCGGGCCCTTGCGTCCCCGCGCCTGGCTTTCCAGCTTCCCCAGAATTTCGTTGTACTCATATTCCATTTCGCGCTGCGCGGCCGCCAGGCGGTTGTTTGCGGCCTGAACCGCCCGCAGGTCCCGCAGGATCACCATGTGGGCTTCCTGCGTGTCGCTCCTGAGAACCAGGTAACGCGCCAGTACGGGAATGAAGGCACCCGTCGCACTCACGAGGTTGATGTGCCGCCAGCGCGCATCGGAGGCGTTTTCGCCCGCATCGTTCGCCAGGAGCAGATCGATCTTGCCGAGCGACTCCGGCCCGACCCTCGATCTGAGCGGATGACCAATCAAGTGCCCCACCTCGTCGGTGGAAAAATTGCCGGAATGCAGCACATCGATCACGGTGGCATGGTCATCGATGAACAGCGTCAGGTCCTGCGTCTTCTCGAGGAAGAGCCGCACCCAGTCGGAAGACAACTCGGGCAGTTTCATGGGCTGGGAGGGATGAACTACGGTCATTCTTCAGTTTCTCGAAAATTCCATGGACGCCATGCCGGAACAGAATGCCAGCGCGTCTTCAACGCTGAGTGCGACGAGGTCTGCGTCCAGCCAGTCATACTGGGACGCGGGAGAGGAGAAGACGTTGCCGCCCAGCATGATCTTCACCTCGGGATTGCGGCTCTCCTGGCGCAGGAGAGATATGAACCGCGCGAGTTCGCAGAACGCCTCGTCGTGGCCCACCGAAAGGCCGATGAAGTCAACCGATGAGCTGCGTGCCGCGTGCAGGATGCCGTCAGGATGTTCGTTGGTGAAGGTCTGTGTGTCCCAGCCGGCCGCGCGAAAGCTCTCCTCGACGATCGCCAGCCCGAAGACGTGATGCGTGTTCGGTGCGGCGGCCAGCAGCACCCGGCCCCATGCCGACCCGTTGTGTCCAACTTGGCGCGGCCGCTGGCTTGCGAGATGGCTCATCAGCCGTTCGATGTTCCAGAACGCGAACAGCGTGTCGACGTAGCTGCGCTGGCCGGTCTGCCATTCCGTCTCGAGCTGATGAATGACCGGCAGGATCATTGAAAAGGAAAGCTGGATTGGATCCCCGGGGGTCGATCCGGAAGAGCTGAGGATCGCCTCTGCCCGTTGCAGGTCGGCATCGCAGAATGCCTTCAGGATTTCAGTGCTCCTGGCTTCCAGCGACGCATCGACGGCGGCATGCGAAATCGGATGAGCACGCAGCCTGAGCGCCTGGAGCGAGTCCCCAAGCCATTTTCTGCAATCCTGGATAGCGACGCTGATCATGAGGCGCTCTCGGAAGGGATCGGTCGATGCGTGAGTCTGTTTAGCCGGTTCACCGGTGCATGTCCATCTGGCCACAACGCCACGGAGGGATCACGGACTTCGGCTTCAGCGCGTCTTCCGTCCGCATTCGTCAGTCCGAACGCGGTTGACTTGGGAGCGATAAGGAGACACTTCTGGATCCTGTCCTCCTGATCAGCGATCGCCCACCTCCCGAGTTACGCCATGCTCATCCTGTTCTCGTATCCCGAGCTCTTCGGCGTCGCCGACAACAACGGCTACGGCCTCAAGGTCTTCGCCTATCTGAAGATCGTCCGTCTCGCCTTCGAGCATCGTCACATCTTCGATGCGTCGACGGCACCGCGCGGCCAGCTTCCATACATCGTCGACGGAGACGAGGTGGTCGGTGACAGCGACGCCATCATCGCACATGTCGCGAGACGTCATGGTGCCGATCTCGATTCCGGGCTGAGCGCAGCACAGCGGCAGCTCGGTCTCATGCTGCGCCGGACACTCGATGACCTCTACTGGGTGATGTCCTACTCGCGCTGGAAGGATGAAGCGTTCTGGCCCGCCTTCTGCGCCGCACTTCTGGCGCAACATCCATCGCTGACGGTGGAGGGTCTCGAGAAGGCCCGCAGCTTCAATGCCAACCGATACTACTTCCAGGGCATTGGCAGGTTTGAACCCCATGACGCCTATGCCCGCGGCCTTGCCGATCTCGAGGCCATCGCGAACCTCGTTCCGGAGAAGGGTTTCCTGTTCGGCGAGCGTCCGACCAGTGCCGATGCCGCGGTCTATGGCTTCATCGCCAACATCTACTTCTACCCCATCGAAACGCCGCTGCGCAGATACGTGATGGAACACCCGCATCTCTCGCGGCACTGCGAGGACATGCATGCCCTCGTAATGCTCTGACGATCGCTGCGAGGGGCAGCACGTCGGCACAGGGCATTCCCGGGTTGAGCACGTTGCGGAAGAAGGCGATAGAAGTGCGCCGCAAAGCGGGGTAATGAACCGCGCACCGAAGCCGCTTCCATGCGATTGAACCGTGGTATCTTATTGGATCATAAAGACAAGATATTCTCCGTGGCGCCCATGATGGACTGGACAGACCGGCATTGCCGTGTCTTCCACCGCCAGTTGTCTCGCCATGCGCTGCTCTATTCCGAAATGGTCACGGCGCTTGCCATCCGCCACGGCGACCGTCAGCGGCTCCTCGGCTTCGACCCGCTGGAACAGCCCGTCGCGCTGCAGCTTGGCGGCAGCGAGCCCAAACTCCTCGCCGAGGCCGCCCGCTGGGGCGAGGATTTCGGCTACCGCGAAATCAACCTCAATGTCGGTTGCCCGTCGGACCGGGTGCAGACCGGCCGTTTCGGCGCCTGCCTGATGGCCGAGCCGGAACTGGTGCGCGATTGCCTTGGCGCGATGCGCGATGCTGTGCGCGTTCCGGTCACCATCAAGTGCCGCATCGGCATTGACGACCAGGACGAAGAAGACGATTTCGCGCGCTTCGTCGACACCGTTGCGCAGTCGGGCATCACCACCTTCGTCGTCCATGCGCGCAAGGCCTGGCTCAACGGGCTGTCGCCGAAGGAGAACCGCGAGGTGCCGCCGCTCAACTACGGGCGTGTCTACCGCATCAAGCAGAAACGCTCCGACATCAACGTGATTATCAACGGCGGCATCAACACGATCGACGAAGCGATGGAGCATCTCCGGCATGTCGACGGCGTCATGCTCGGCCGCGCCGCCTACAACACGCCGTGGCTGTTGTCGGAGGTCGATTCCCGCATCTTCGGCGAGGCCCGCGAGCTCGCCCATCCGCTGGATGTGGTCGAGCGCATGAAGCCCTATGTTTCACGGCAGTTGCAACAGGGCGTCTGGCTGCAGAACATCACCCGCCACATGCTCGGCCTGTTCCATGGGTTGCCCGGCGGACGGCTGTGGCGCCGCGTGCTGTCGGAGGAGGCGCCAAGGCCCGGCGCTGGCCTCGAAGTGCTTGAAAAGGCCGCCCGGGAGGTAGCCTCGCGGCTCACGATGCCTGAAGCCGTCCCGCCCGGCCCCCGCGCCGCGTCTTGCGCCGCGTAAGTCCTTCCACTCGCTCGGGAAGTTCCGCCATTACGACGCGCCGCTCGTCGGGCGACATGCCCAGCCATCCGCCGATCTCGCCGCGCGTGCGGCCGCAGCCGATGCAATAGCCCGTCTCGGGATCGACGACGCAGATCTTGATGCAGGGTGTCTCGATGGCGGGCTGGTTCATCGCGTTCATGGTGACAAAGATAATGGCGATCAACACGTTGCGACGCGCTTAAGCGCCGCTCCATGGGCCGAAAACGGCTAGTCGCGCAGATAGAGCACGCCATCCTCGATCTTGAAGCTGCGCAGCTTCGAGAGGAAGCTCATGCCCAGCACCGAGCCGGTCATGGCGCCCTGCGGCATGACGATGGCCTCGACGTCGTAGACCCGGACGCCGTCCAGTTGGATGCGCCGGAGTTCCACCGTGGCTGCCTTCGTGAGGCCGTTTGCCGTTGTCACCTGGCGGGTGAAGTCCCTGTCGTTCAAGCGGATTCCCGCCTTGCCGGCATCCTCGTAGCTGAGCGCGACGGTGGTGGCCCCGGTGTCGATCATGATGTTCAAGGGAGTTCCGTTGATGTAGGCCGTCGTCTGGAAGTGGCCTCCCGATCCGGCCTTGAGTTCCGCCGAACCCGCCAGCGCCGGTGCAATCATCATCGAGAACAATACAACAAGGGTAAGACCTGCGCGCCGCATGAGAGACCTCCTCAACCGCCGCAGCTCATCGGAACGCAACCGCGGCGGCATAGACCGCCAGCATGGCGGTCTCGGCCATGATCTGGCCGGCGCCGCAGACGTCTCCGGTCTGGCCGCCGATCTTGCGCATGGCGAGGGCGCGCACCATGGCGAGCGCCAGGCCGCCCGCCACCAGGCCCAGCACGCCGGCCTCCGGCGTCAGCACCATGCTGCCGCCGATGCCGGCACACAGCCCGCCGATGGCAAGCGCCAGCAAGGTGGTGTTGCGGCTCGGCTGGCCCGCCATCGCCGACAGGCCGTTGCTGCGCGCCGGGCGGGTGGCCCACAGCAGGTCGACCATCAGGGCGCGCGAGAAGGCGGCAGCACCTGCCACCAGCACGATGGCCGCCAGCGGCTTCAGGGCCAGCAGGGCCGCCAGCAGCGTGGCGCGCCCCAGCACCGCGAGGATGAGGGTCAGCGTGCCATAGGCGCCGATACGGCTGTCCTTCATGATTTCAAGGCGTTCCTCGCGGTTATTGCCGCCGCCGAAACCGTCGGCCACGTCGGCGAGGCCATCCTCGTGGAAGGCGCCCGTAATCATCGCGGCGATGGCCAGGGCGAACAGCCCGCAGAACAGTTCCGGCAGGCGCGCGAGGTGCGCCAGGACAAGGGCCAGACCGGTGACGCTGCCCACCACCACGCCCACAACCGGAAACATCCACATGGAATCGCGCAGCGGCGGCGGGTCGACCGTTCTCACGAACGGCACCGGCATGCGGGTGAGAAAGCGCAGCGCCATGAGAAATGACGCAAATGGCCGGAACCGCCCCCGGTGTACGCTGCGAGGCTCGAACGCGTCGCTCATGGTCTATGGCAGTCCCGAATCCTGTAGTGAAGTGAGCTTGAAAATAGGAGCCTTCATTCCAAATGACAAATGCTGCCACGGGATTGCCCTTCGACGATATACGCAACCTTGTGAAGGATGTCCCCGGCCCCGACCTTGATGCCGTGGCCGCCTGCCGGGCCCGCGAGGGGCAACTGACCAAGCCGCCGGGTGCCCTCGGCCGGCTGGAAAACCTCTCGGAATGGCTGTGCGCCTGGCAGGCGCAGCATCCGCCGAAGGGCGAGCGGGTCGTGGTTGCTGTCTTCGCCGGAAACCATGGTGTCGTTGCACAGGGTGTTGCTGCCTACCCGCAGGAAGTGACCATGCAGATGGTCGCCAATTTCCAGAACGACGGTGCTGCGGTGAACCAGATCTGCAAGAGCTTCGACCTGGGTCTCAAGGTGTTCGAGCTCGCCCTCGAGAAGCCGACCCGCGACATTACCCGGGATGCCGCCCTCGACGAGGCGGAATGCGCCGCCACCATGGCCTATGGCATGGAGGCGACCGAGGGCGCCGATATCCTTTGCATCGGCGAGATGGGCATCGGCAACACCACGATCGCCGCCGCCATCTGCCACGGACTGTTCGGCGGTGAAGCGGAGGATTGGGTGGGGCCGGGCACCGGTGTCGATTCCGAGGGCCTGAAGCGCAAGGCGGATGCGGTGCGCCGCGCCGTGGCATTGCACAAGCCCCATCTCGGCGACCCGCTGGAAGTGCTGCGCCGCCTGGGCGGGCGCGAGCTGGCGGCGATGGCCGGAGCGGTGCTGGCCGCCCGCCTGCAGCGCATTCCGGTGATCCTCGACGGCTACGTGGCGACCGCGGCGGCGGCGGTGCTCTTCGCCCTGCGGCCCGATGCGCTGGACCATTGCGTGGCGGGCCACCTCTCGGCCGAACCCGCCCACCGCCGGCTGCTCGAGAAGCTGGGTCTGAAGCCGATCCTCGAGCTCGGCATGCGGCTGGGTGAGGGCTCGGGCGCCGCGCTGGCCGCGGGCATCGTGAAGACGGCTGCCAGCCTGCACAACGGCATGGCCACCTTCGCCTCGGCCGGGGTGAGCAACAGGGACGAATAGGGAGGCGGATGGGCCGCGACCAGCTGCTCGAGCCGATCCGCGCCTGCCGCATCTGTGCCGGCGCGGCAAGGCCCCTGCCGCATGCACCGCGCCCGGTGCTGCAGCCGGGTCCGCAGGCGCGCATCCTGATCGCCGGGCAGGCGCCCGGCGTCAGGGTCCATGCCTCGGGCCGGCCCTTCACCGATCCCTCGGGCGTCAGGCTGCGCCAATGGCTGGGGGTGGACGAGGCGGCCTTCTACGATCCGCGCCATTTCGCCATCCTGCCCATGGGCTTCTGCTTTCCCGGCCTCGACGCCCGGGGCAGCGACCTGCCGCCGCGGCCCGAATGCGCGCCCGCCTGGCGCAGCCAGCTGATGGCGGAGATGAAGCGGGTCGAACTCGTCGTCTGCCTCGGCGCCCACGCCATGCGCTGGCACATGCGCGCCGCCTGGCCCGGCTCGGTCGAGGGGGCTGTGAAGAACTGGCGGGCAGGGCTGGGGCTGGTCCCGCCCGTGATCCCGCTGCCGCATCCTTCCTGGCGCAACAGCGGATGGCTGAAGCGCAACCCGTGGTTCGCGGCGGAGCTTTTGCCGGAACTGCGGGCCCGGGTTGCGCAGCACGTGGCTTGAAGCGCTGCACCCCGCGGTCTAGATGACCCGCAACACGAAGGAAACTGAAGCACATGGCCACTGTCACGCAGGACGACGTCCTCTCGGTTCTGAAGCGCATCGCGGCTCCTGACGGCCGGGGCAATGTGGTTTCGGCCGGCCTCGTGTCCGACATCGCCATCCAGGGCGGCACGGTGATGTTCGCGCTCACCACCAGCCCGCAGCACGTGAAGTCCATGGAGGCGCTGCGCGGTGCCGTGGAGAAGGCCGTGCTGGGCATTGAGGGTGTGGACAAGGCGATGGTGGCGCTCACCGCCGAGCGCGCCCCGCCGCCGCCGGGCCAGCCGCAGGCGCAGGGCCAGCGCGGCACCGGCGTTCCCGGCATCCGGCACCTGATCGCCGTCGCCTCGGGCAAGGGCGGTGTGGGCAAGTCGACCACCGCGGTGAACCTGGCGCTGGCGCTGAAGTCGCTCGGCCTCAAGGTCGCGGTGCTCGATGCCGACGTCTACGGCCCCTCCATCCCCAAGCTCTTCGGTCTCGCGGGAAAGCCGGAACCGTCGGATGCGGCGGGCAAGAAGATGAAGCCGATGACGCGCTATGGCGTCGAGGTCATGTCCATCGGCTTCCTCGTGCCGGAAGACACCCCGATGATCTGGCGCGGGCCCATGGTGATGTCGGCGCTGACGCAGCTCCTGCGCGAGACCGAGTGGGGCGAGGCCGACGTGATGGTGATCGACATGCCGCCGGGCACCGGCGACGTGCAGCTCACCCTGGCCCAGCAGACGCCGCTGTCGGGTGCGGTGATCGTCTCCACCCCGCAGGACCTGGCCCTCATCGATGCGCGCAAGGGCCTCAACATGTTCCGCAAGGTGAACGTGCCGGTGATCGGCATCGTCGAGAACATGAGCTATTTCGTGTGCACCAAGTGCGGCGAGCGCCACGAGATCTTCGGCCATGGCGGGGCGAAGGAGGAGGCAGCGCGCATCGGGGTTCCCTTCCTCGGCGAAATCCCGCTCGACAAGGAGGTGCGGCTGCGCTCCGATTCCGGCGAGCCGGTGGTTGCGACACAACCCGACAGTGCCCACACCGCGCTCTACCGCGACGTGGCGCGCCAGGTCTGGGCCAGCCTCGAAGGCGGCAAGCTGGGCCGCCCGGCCCCCCGGATCGTGGTCGACGGCTAGCCGTTGCACCAGCCCCCGATTGATGGAAAATTAACCAAGACTGCGCTGTTTATGCCAATGGTTTCACTGCGGGCGAATCGATTGAGCCCGGGGAGGGTATGATGGCAAAGCTGATGTGGATCTTCGGCGTCCTGCTGATCGCGGCAGGCCTGGCCCTCGGCATTGTCCTGCTCGTCTCGGCGGCCCGCCCGGCCGGCATCGACATCCACAGCGCCGTGCTGCTCCTCGTCGGTGGCGTGCTGGCGCTCGGCCTCGGCAGCGTGATCGACGGCCTGACCGCATTGCAGCACCCCATTCGCTCGCTGCTGCCGGAGCCGGTCATCCCGGCGGCGCCTGCGGCCATCCCCGAATTCGATCCGCGCGGCGTCAAGGCCGCCTCCACCGAAGCCGCTGCCGAGGCTCCGGCCATCGAGGAAGAGGTCTCCCGCCCGACGCGTGACACCATCAAGGCTCTCGAGCAGGCCCGCCAGAAGATCGAGCAGGCCTTCGACGAGCGCAGCACGTCGCCCGCCGCAACCGAGTCCCCCGCGGAAGACGCCGTGTCCGAAGCGGAAGCAGAGGCCGAGGCAGAGGCAGAGGCCGAGGCCGAGGCCGAGGAAGAGGTTGTCGAGGAAGAGACCGTCACCGAGGAAGAAGTGGCCGACGATGGCCTGCTTTATGTCGTCGAGGAGCGTGTCATCCGCCGCCACCCGGCGCGCATCCTGTCCGATGGCACGGTGGAAGCCGAAACCTCGGAAGGCTGGATGCGCTTCGAGAACCTCGAACACCTCGATGAATATCTCGACGCCATGGAGCCGGTGCGCAGCTGATCCTCAGCGCGCCAGGCCCGGACCCCGCGGCATCAGCTCATAGGGGTGCTTCCAGCCGGGCAGCGCCTTCACGCGCTCCATCCATCTTCCGATGTGGACGAAGTCTTCCAGCGGCACGGTGAGTTCATCTCCGTAGTAGAGATAGCCGACCATCGACAGGTCGGCGATGGTCGCCCGCTGCCCGGTGACGAAGGGTTTGTCCTCGAGGTGGTGATCGACGATCTTCATGGCATTGACGGTGCGGGCCCGCAGGAACTCCGTCACCGGTGTTTCGCCGGTCCTGGCGAACTGCACGAGGTAGCGCAGCGTGGCAAGGCTTGCCGTGAACTTGTGGTTGTCGAAGAGGATCCAGCGCCAGATTTCGCGCCGTTCCTCCTCGTTGGTGGCGCCGAACTGGCCGGTGGCCGTGGCAAGGTAGTCGAGGATCACGCCGGACTGGGTGAGGCGGAGCCCGGCATGTTCCAGCACCGGCACCTCGCCCATCTCGTTGAACTTCGCACGGTAGTCGGGAGTGCGCGTCTCGCCATGAAAGAAATCGACCCACACCGGCTCCCATGGCAGCCGGCAGAGTTCGAGCATCAGCGCCACCTTGTAGGAATTGCCCGATTCCGCCATGCACCAGAGCCTGTAGTCCGCCATTCCTGTCCTCCCTATGCCATCACCGCACGTCCAGCACGCTAGTGCGCGCCTTGCGTACGACCTCGGTTGCCGTGGACCCGCGGGCCAGCCTCTCGAGGCGCGAGCGACCCTCGTCGGTGACCACGATGACCTTGTAGAGCGATCCGCTCTCCACGATCTCCTCGACCGGACTGCCGGTGGCGATGCGGGTTTCCGCCACCTGGATCTTCATCGCCTTGAGCAGCGCCCGGGCATTGGCCACCGCCTCTTCGGCGGCGGGCCTGCCGGCTGCGGTGTCGGCAACCGAGAACAGGGTGATCGGCTCTCCCGTCACCTGCGCCAGCACGGCGGCGCGGCGCACCGCCTGCATCGACCGCGAGGATCCGTCGGTGCAGATGAAGAAGCCTTTCCTGTCGAGGCTGTCACGCGCCACCAGCACGGAGCAGGGCGCCATGGTGGTGACCGTCTGCACGACGCCGGAGCGGAAGAAGGCCATGACCTCGCCATGCCAGCGCGACGGCTGGCCCATGATGATGAGGTTGTAGGGCCCGAGTTCATACTGGTCGAGGATGCCGTTGGCGACATCCGGCGCGGTCTTGAGCTTGAGGACAACGGCGCGCCCCTCCGGGCTGCGGAACTCCAGCTTGTTGTCGCCCGCCGGATCGCCCCAGGCTTCGCTGCGCTGGGCCTCCTTGGGCCAGCCCTCGACGTCGAGTCCTTCCTGCTTCAGGACCTCGAGTGCGCTCTTGAGATGGGTGACGCCCGGAATCTCGAAACCGGCGTCGAGCAGGTTCTCGCGCGCCAGCCTGACCTGCAGTCCTCCCGAATGCAGGCCTGAATCGATCGGCCTGACGAACAGAACGATCAGGTCGCAATTGTCCTGCACCGAAAAGCGCGCGGCAAAGCGCACCGTGACGAGCGACTCCTCCGTGCCGTCGATGCACGCCAGGATGCGAAAGCGGTTGCGGCGCTGCGCGCGGAGGTTCTGCAGGGTCTTGTTGACCGCCGCTTCCTGCCGATCGGATAATGTGGACCGCCTGAACAGCATGGCTTCACTCTAGGGAGCCAGAAGTGGCCAGTACAGCACTGATATGGCCATCAGCACGATGAAGGACAGGATCATCATGCGGATGCCGACCTTGAAGAAGTCGCTGCCGCGCAGGAAGCCCGAGGCATAGATGATGGTGAAGGCCGGCTGGGCGGCGGGCGTCAGGTAGCCGAAGGCCGAGGAGATGGCGGTGATGAAGCCGGCGTCGATCGGATCCTGGTGGGCGGTGACGGCGGTCTTCAGCACGATGGGCGCCAGCACGGCGACGGCGGCGCCCGCCGTCATGGTGTTGGAAACGCCGATGGTGAGCAGCGAGATGACGGCGTTGAAGCCCAGCGCGTCCGATGCGCCGATCTCGCGCATGGCGGTGAACACGTTGTCGGCGACCCACGAGGCAGCCCCCGTCGCCTTCATCTCGACGCCGAGCGAGATCGCCGCCGCATAGAGCAGCACCACGCCCCAGTTGACGCCCGAGTTGATGTCCTCCCAGCGCACCAGGCCGAGGATGAGGAACAGCGAGGCGCCGCCGATGGCGATGACGCCGAGGCCCAGCGTGTTGGACAGCGTCACCCAGCCCACGATGGTGAGGGCGAAGATGAAGATGGTGAGCCACTCCGAGGCGCGCATCGGCCCCTGCATCGAGACCTGGGTGCGCAGCCGGGAGATGGCGCGCGACATGTCGGTCACTTCGGGCTTGAAGGTGAGCATGAGGATCGCCGTGACGATCGGCAGCCGCAGCACGAACATCGGGAAGGCGTAGACGATCCACGTCACGTAATCCATGAGGAAGCGGCGCGTGGCGGGATCGGCGGGATTGTAGAAGAAGTCCTTCCAGTAGCTGATGATGATGGCGTTGCGCGCACCGCCCGAAGGCGTGGCGACGCCGGCGATCGAGCAGCCATAGGAGATCGAGAACAGCAGAACGGCCGCGAGGTTGTGCACCTTCTTCGGATCGTTCGAGGTGAGCGTGATCAGCGTGACGCCCACGGGAAGCATCATGGCGGCCACGGTATGTTCGCCGATGAAGGCCGCGATGACGCCGCACACGGTGGTGATGCCGAGGCTGATCCAGTAGATGTTGGTGCCCGTCATGCGCACGATCCACCAGGCGATGCGCTTGTCGAGGCGCTGGCGCACGATGGCCACCGCCAGCATCAGCGAGCCCATGATGAAGAGGACCGAGTCGGTCATCAGGCTCTGCGCCACCTTGGTGGGATCGACCCTGAGCAGCGCCACCTGCCCGACGATGATGAGCAGCGGCACGGTGGGAAGCGGGATGGGCTCGGTGATGAACAGCATGGTGGCCATCAGCGACATGATCAGCACCACCTGCCCCTCGTGGGTGAGACCGGACGGCGTGGGCAGCGCCATCAGCGCGAAGCCGACGACCATGGTGATGACGAACCAGCGGCGTTTCCAGACGAAGGCGAGATCGATATCGCCCATGAAGGCGAGGAAGCGCTGGTAGCCGCGGCGGCGGATCCGCCTGAGACCTGCCGCCGGCTCCTGCGCCTGCAGGCTGTCACGCGCCAGCGAGAACTCGTCGGGGGCAGCGCTCATGCCACGCCCCTTGCCGCAAGGGGCGCCGCCGTGACATTGTCGCGGCGAGGAAGGCGACTGGTGAAATCTTGGTACATCCCGCAACTGTTCTTGCAGAAATAGATCAACAATTTCCTGAGAGCCTTGAGCGCCTGTTCGAATTGCTGCGGTTTCCGAGCGTCGGCACCGACCCCGCCCATGACAAGGATTGCCTGGCCACTGCCAACTGGCTGGTGCGGCAACTGCAGGGCCTGGGCTTCGAGGCGGGGCTGCGCAAGACCACGGGGCAGCCCCTCGTGGTGGCGAGCTATGAGCCTCCGGGGGGCGGCAAGCGGCCCCATATCCTGTTCTACGGTCATTACGATGTGCAGCCCGCCGATCCGCTGGAACTCTGGACCTCGCCGCCCTTCGACCCGCAGATCCGCAAGGGAAAGCGCGGCCAGGATGCAATTTTTGCGCGTGGGTCCGCCGACGACAAGGGCCAATTGATGACCTTTCTGGAAGCCAGCCGCAGCTGGCTGAAGGTGCATGGGTCTCTGCCGTTCCGCCTCACCGTGATGATCGAGGGCGACGAGGAAGGCGACACCAGCCACATCGATACATTCCTCAAGGATCACGCGCGTGAATTTCCCGTCGATGCGGCCTTCATTTGCGACACCGAGATGTGGGACCGCCGCACCCCGGCCATCAACACCCGGCTGCGCGGCTGCATCGGCATCGAGGTCACCGTGATAGGCCCAAAAATCGACCTGCATTCCGGACTATACGGCGGCCCGGTGCACAACCCCATCAAGGTGCTGAGCCGAATCCTTGCGGCCATGCACGACAGGCGCGGCCGCATCACCATTCCGGGCTTCTACGATGGCGTGAAGCCGATCCCGCCGAAGCTGCGCAGGCAATGGGCGGGGCTGAAGTTCCCGGCGCGCAAGTTCCTGGGCGACGTTGGCCTCAGCGTACCCGCGGGCGAACAGGGCTATTCGGCCCTGGAGCAGATGTGGGCCCGCCCCACGGCAGAGGTGAACGGCATCTTCGGCGGCTATCGCGGTGTGGGCAGCAAGACGGTGCTGCCGGCGGAGGCCACCGCCAAGCTCACCTTCCGCCTCGTCGAGGGCCAGGAGCCGCGCCACATCCGGAAGGCCTTCCGGGCCTTCGTGAAGGATCGCCTGCCCACCGGCTGCAAGGCCCGCTTCATCGAGGATGGCGGCGACTCGCGTGGCATCGCCGTGTCGGAGGACACGCCGTGGATCAGGGCGGCCAAGGCGGCCCTCAGGCAGGAGTTCGGGCGCGAGGCCGTGCTGGTCGGCGGCGGCTTCTCCATTCCGGTGGTCGAATCCTTCAAGACGCATCTGAAGGTGGACAGCCTGCTGGTGGGATTCGCGGGGTCCGACGACAACGCCCATTCGCCGAACGAGAAGTACGATGTGGCGAGCTTCCGGCAAGGCACCCGCGCCTGGGCCCGCATCATCGCGCAATTTGCAAAAGAGTGACCGAGATGACCGAACTGAACGCCGTTCTCGACGCCGCCACCAGGGATTTCGACAACAGCCTCGAAAGGCTGTTCAAGCTGGTGCGCATCCCCTCGATCTCGACCGACCCGGCCTATGCGGCCGACTGCGAGAAGGCGGCCAACGCCATCGTCGACGATCTGCAGTCGCTGGGCTTCAAGGCCAAGGCGCACCCGACGCCTGGCCGGCCCATGGTGGTGGCGCATTACACCCCGAAGGAAGCGACGAAGGACACGCCGCATCTCCTGTTCTACGGCCACTACGACGTGCAGCCGGCCGATCCGCTGGAGCTGTGGACGACGCCGCCCTTCGAGCCCACGCTGAAGAAGGAGGGCGCCGTCACCCGCATGTATGGCCGCGGCACCTCGGACGACAAGGGCCAGCTCATGACCTTCGTCGAGGCGGCGCGCGCCTGGATCCGCACCACCGGCACGCTGCCCATCAGGGCCACCTTCCTGATCGAGGGCGAGGAGGAGAGTGGCTCGCCTTCGCTGGTGCCCTTCCTCAAGGCCAATGCGAAGGAACTGTCCTGCGATGCGGCCTTCGTCTGCGACACCAACATGTGGGACGCAAAGACGCCCGCCATCACCACGAGGCTGCGCGGCATGGTGCGCGAGGAGGTGACCATCACCGGGCCGAAGATCGACCTCCATTCCGGCATGTATGGCGGCCCTGCCATGAATCCGATCCGTGTGCTGAGCAAGGTGATCGCCGCACTCCACGACAGGAACGGCAAGGTGACCATTCCCGGCTTCTACGACGGCGTCGCCGACCTGCCGAAGCAGACGAAGAAGCAGTGGCAGTCGCTGAAGTTCTCCGAGGCCAAGTTCCTGAAGGACGTGGGACTGAAGGAACCGGCGGGCGAGAAGGGCAAGTCGGTGCTGGAGCAGATCTGGGCCAGGCCCACGGCGGAGGTCAACGGCATCTGGGGCGGCTACACGGGCGTGGGCACCAAGACCGTGCTGCCGTCCAAGGCGCACGCCAAGTTCACCTTCCGCCTCGTCGGCCGGCAGAACCCGGACAAGATCCTCAAGGCCTTCCAGAAATTCGTGAAGGGCCTGATCCCCAAGGACTGCAAGGTCGAATTCGCCGGTGGCTCCGGCAGCCCGGCCACCGAGATCGCCGAGGACAACCCCTTCATCGCCAAGTCGGCCAAGGCGCTGAAGGACGAGTTCCGCCGCGACACGGTGCTGATGGGCTCGGGCGGCTCCATTCCCATCTGCCGCTTCTTCAAGGACATCCTCGGAATGGATTCGATCCTCGTCGGCTTCGCGCTGACGGACGATGCAATTCACAGCCCCAACGAGAAATACGATCTCGAAAGCTACCGGCGCGGCATCAGAAGCTGGGTGCGCATCATGGGCGAATTCGGTAAATGAGCATCGACCCCGTAGCGCTTCTCAGGCGCTACCACGATGCCCTGAACGGCTATGACGAGCGGACGGTGACGGCGATGTTCGCCCAGGACGCGGTTTATGTTTCGCCCGGCGTGAACGGCCGGATCGCGGGGCGCGACGCCATCATCGCGGCCTTCACGGCCTATTTCACCGAGCATCCCGACCAGCATTCGACCGACGAGGCCGTGAGGCTGGTCGCGCCCGGCACGGTGCGATCGGTGTGGCGCCTCGATGCCACCGCCCGCTCGACGGGAAGGCGCGTGACGCGGCGCGGCACCGAAACCATCACCTTCGATGCGGCGGGCCTCATCGCCCATGTCGAGGTCAGAGACGCATGATCGTGCAGCAACTGGCCCTCGGCACGCTCGTCATCATGATCAACGCGATCGTGCAGGCGGAGCTGTTCACCGCCTTCTCGGGACGGCTCGAGAAGGTCGTGATCCATCTTCGCCGCATCTTCCGGCGCTTCACCAACACGGCGACCATCGTCATCTGCGTGCTGTTCGTGATGAGCGTGCAGACGGTGAACGTGTGGGTCTGGAGCCTCACCTTCTATTTCACCGGCGTGTTCCAGTCGCTCGAGCCGTCGCTCTATTTTTCGCTCGTCACCTTCTCGACGCTGGGCTTCGGCGACATCATCCTCGACGAGAAGTGGCGGCTGCTCTCCGGCCTCGCGGCGGCCAACGGCCTCCTCAGCTTCGGCTGGTCGACCGCCTACATGGTGGAGCTGGTGCGCAGGACGCAGTAGGGCGTCGTCGTCTCCCCTTCGTCCTCTCCCGCTTCAGCGGGAGAGGAAGGGGTCCCCAGCGAAGCTGGGGTAGGTGAGGGGGAGTCCGCCCTGCAACACAGGGGGACTGACTTCCCCTCATCTCCCCGTTACGTTCCGCAACGGGAGAAGATGCTGCGTTCAACCGATCCTGAAATCCGTGATGTGCCGGGGCGGTGTCAGCCCCGCGATGAGGCGCGGATCGTCTTGCGGTTCCAGAACCTCCATGCGCACCGGAATGACACCGGCCCAGATCGGCAGCGCATAATCCGCCTCGTCGTCGCCGGGAGCCCCGGTGCGGACCTTGGCGGAGGATTCGGCGAGCGACAGCTTCAGCACCGTCGTCGCCTTCAGTTCCTGCGCCGTCATCCGGCGCAGCATGTCCCAGCGGCCGGGCCACAGGCCGTCGGTGAAGGTCTTCAGCCGCATCTCCTTCTCCGCCGCATCCGTCACCTTGTGCGCGGTACCGAACACCATGACCGAGCGATAGTTGCACGAGTGGTTGTAGGCCGAGCGCGCCATGACGAAGCCGTCGATGATCGACACGGTGAGGCAGACCTGCGCCTCCGTGCAGGCCTCCAGCATGCGGCTGGCGGAGGAGCCGTGCCAGTAGACATGGTCGCCCTCGCGCCACTGCAAGGTCGGCGTCACGTAAGGGGCGCCGCCGAAGACATAGCCGACATTGCAGATCGGCATGGCGTCGAGAATGCCGTGCACCGTCTCGGCATCATAGGCGGCGCGCTTGTTCATCCGCTTCACGCGGGTCCGTTCGCTGGGGGCGTCCATGCTCTTCACTCCATTGTGCGCCCCTGATGCCTGCGATATGGTCTGCCGGAAAGGACCAAGTCCGGCGCTTATGAGCAGACCACTTCTCGGCACCTCCGCCAGCGAGATCGGCATCGACCGCGACGACCGCGAGCCGATCCAGGCCCAGATCGCGCGCCAGCTGCGCTCGCTGGTGCTGAGCGGCCGGCTGAAGCCGCAGACCCGGCTGCCCTCGACGCGCGCGCTCTCCGAGGAGCTGAACGTCGCCCGCGCCACGGTGGTGGAGGCCTATGAGCAGCTCCTCAGCGAGGGCTATCTCGAGACCCGCTCCGGCTCCGGCACGCGGGTGGCGGCGGAACTCCCGGAGTCGCTCCTCACCTCGCCGCCCAAGGCACGCGCGCGCGAGGCGTCGCGCGCGGCGGGCAAGCGCGAGCCGGCGCGGCCCTTCCGCTCCGGCCTTGTCGACTGGGAGAATTTCCCGCATGACGAATGGGGCCGGCTGCTCGGCCGCTTCTGGCGCAACCCGCCGGTGACGCTGCTCGAGCACAACGACCCCTTCGGCTGGCTGCCGCTGCGCGAGGCGATCGCCCGCCACCTCTTCGAATGGCGCGGCATCGACTGCGCGGCCGAGCAGGTGATCGTGACGGCGGGTGGCCTCGACGCCTTCGATCTGATCGGCCGCGCCATCCTGAAGCCGGGCGACGAGGTGTGGTTCGAGGAGCCGGGCTATCCCACGGCGCGCCGCATTTTCTCGCTGGGCGGCGTCACGGCCGTGCCGGTGCCCGTCGATGCCGAAGGGCTGATGGTGACGCGCGGCATCGAGCGTGCAGGTGATGCGCGCGCCGCCTTCGTGACGCCGGCCCGCCAATACCCGACCGGCGTCACCATGCCGCTCGCCCGCCGCCTCGAACTGCTCGACTGGGCCGCGGCGGCCGACGCCATCGTGATCGAGGACGACTACGACAGCGAATACCGCTACGTCGGCAAGCCGCTGCCAGCGCTGATGAGCCTCGATAAGCGGGCGCGCGTCATCTACACCGGCACCTTCTCCAAGGTGTTCTCGCCCATCGTGCGGCTCGGCTACATCGTGGTGCCGGCAGCGCTGGTGAAGCGCTTCCGCGAGGAGCGCGTGTCGCATGGCGCGCCCCCCTCGCTGATGGCGCAGCCGGCGCTCGCCGAGTTCATGGGCTCCGGCGCCTTCGCCATCCACATCCGCCGCATGCGCCGCATCTATGCCGCGCGAAGACGCGCGCTGATCGAGGCGCTGAAGCCGGGGGAGGGCAGGCTCTTCACCGTCGATGCCTCGCCCGCCGGGCTGATGCTGCTGCTGCGGTTTCCCGCCGGAACGAGTGACGAGGCGATGGTTGAGAGGCTCGAAGCGAAAGGCATCGAGACGCAGTCTCTGTCGAGCCACTATGCGGGCCGCAGACGCGAGCAGGGATTGCTGCTGAGCTTCGCCGGCTTCAGCGAGGACGACCTGCAGCAGGCCGCTGCCAAACTGATCGGAGTTCTGTCATGAACGATGTCGCACGCGCCGATGCCTTCCGCTGGGTCGAGGAGCGCCATGCCGACTGGTCGGCATGGAACGGCTTGATCTGGCACCTCGCCGAGACGGCATGGCGCGAATACCGCTCGGCCGAGTGGTACGTGAAGCGGCTCCGCGCCGAGGGCTTCACCGTTGAGGAAGGCTCGGGCGGCATGCCCACCGCCTTCTCCGCCACCTGGAGCAACGGGCCAGGCCCCACCGTCATGGCCTATGCCGAATACGATGCCGTTCCCGGCAACTGCCAGGCGGCGGTTCCGTGGCGCCAGCCGCGCAAGGGTCTTTCGCGCTTCGCGGGCGGCCACACCGACCCGCATTCGGCCCTCGGCATGGGTTCGCTGGTAGGCGCGCTGGCGGCCAAGGCGGCGATGCTGAAGCACGGCATCACCGGCACCATCCGCTTCATGGGGGAGCCGGCCGAGAAGGTGCGCGGCTCGAAGCCGATCCATGCCGCGAAGGGCTATTACGACGGCCTCGACGCCATCATCTCCTTCCACCCCTTTTACATGCTGCCCCTGTGCAACACGGCGCGCTGGGACACCCATTGCGGGCCCTATTACGCGGCGATCTACGAGTTCCTGTGCGAGCGGCCGGAAACCTGGCTGGCGGGTGCGGTCACCGACGCGGCGGGGGCACCCATCCCGGCGGCCCACACCGCGGCGCGCGCCCCCGGCGCCAATGATGCCGTGGTCGCCATGTACACGCTGTCCAAGATGATGCGCGATCACATGCTGCCGCATTCCGGCACCTGGACGCTGAACGAGACGATCCTCGCCAGCGGCCAGGCCACCGCCGACAACCTCGCGGCGCAGATGGCGATGATCATGTTCGCCGCGCGCTGCCCCGACGTCGCCATGCTGAAGAAGATCTATGCCGTGCTGGACCGCAACGCCGAGGCGGCAGCCGCGGCGGCGCACTGCACGTTGAAGCGGCACTGGGTGTCGAAGTCGAAGCCGGGGCTTGCCAACCATGCCATGGCGGAGATCACCTTCCGCAACCTCGAGCGCGCCGGGGCGCCACGCTATGGCGAGGACGCGGTGAAGGTGGCGCAGGCGCTGCAGAAGGAACTGGGGCTCGATCCCATGGCGCAGCCCTTCGCCGACGAGCTGTCGCAACTCGTCCCGCCGCAGGAGGCCGAGCGCCGGCTGCGCCGCGACCTGCCGTCCTGGCAGACGCACTACACCTCGGACGACTACACCGACATGACATGGTTCGCCCCCACGGTGCGCTTCTACATCGGCCGCGCCGTGCTGAAGGCGCCGCCGGGCTTCGCCTATCCGGAATGGGCGCTTAACGCGCTCGGCGGCATTCCCGCCACCATCGACCCGACGGTGGCGACGGCGGGCAAGACCATCGCCGGCACCATCATCGACCTGATGACCGACAAACCCGCACTGGAGCGGGCAAAGGCTGAATTCGGCGAGCGCAGAGCGAAGGCGGAGGACCCGGACCCATGGTGCGACTATGCCCCGCCCGTCGACTTCCCGTGGCCCGAATATGTCGAGACGCCGCGCGGCCGCGAATGGTGGATTCCGGCGACGGCGGTGGACAGGGCGATGGAGCGGGAATGATCCCTCGCGTCATGGTGACGTTCGTAACGATTGCTTTTGGGCATCTTGGGATAGCGGTACTCCCCTAGCCGAGAACTGAAGGAACCCCGTGTAGCCCCTCCCAATGGCCGTTACGCCGCTTCCTGCGGTCCATTTGGGATCACCCACGAATTCACCTCCCCCGAGCCTGACCCGGGGGTCCTTTCCCGCAGCGACAGAAAGGATGCGCGGGTCGGGCCCGCGCAAGGTGCGAGGCGTGCGAAGGCGGGCCATGGCCGCCGGTCATGACGCCAGCGGGCGGAGCTCCTTCAGCAGCTTGGCGCGGATGGCGCGGGCATAGTCCTCGAAATCGCGCGCCGGTTCGACGAAGCTGTCGGGGCCGATGATGACGCGGCGCTTGTAGTAGTCGGCGAGGTCCGGGCTGTCGGCCATGATCGGCAGGCCGTTGACGATGATGCCCATGGCGCGTGCCCTCTGGCGGGCGGACTCGAGGTCCGCCGCGCCGTTGTCCTCGCCGTCGCCCGCCACATCGATCACCTTGCGCTGGCCGTCGAAGGCGTTGGACTCGATCAGCGCCGCGCTGTCGCTGATGCCGGTGGCGATCGAGGTGGCGCTCGCCCACATGAAGCGGTGGATGAGGCTCATGCGGAAGCCGAAGGCCTTGGAGTCGCGCCCGCCATGCAGCTCGGTGAAGGGCAGCACCACCTGGGTCTCGCCCGGGCCGCCCCATTGCACCACCGCGACGGCCGCACCCAGCGGCTCGAGGTCCTCGACCGCGCGCTGCACGTCGGGATCGCGGAAGGCGGCGGCGAGGCCCTGAACCTGCAAGGCGAATTCCTGCTTGTCGACACTGGCCGAGGCATCGAGCGCCAGCACCAGTTCGACGGCGACGGGCGTATCCTGTGCATGGGCAGGCGTTGCCAGCAGGGCGAGCAGCAGGGACCGCGACGCCATGGCGCGTGACACGACGAGCCCTTCGCGCCAAAACGCCCGCACGGAGGACCCCATGCGCAAGAGCCTGATCCAGATTGCCGCCGCCATCGCCCTCACCCTTGGCGCCATCCTAGCACTGGCCGGCGGGGCCAATGCCAGTAGCGTTATGGTGATGAAGGCCTATGCCCGCGCCTCCGCCACGGCCACCGCCGATACGGGTGCCGCCTATGTGAGCCTGATGGTGCATGGCGGGCCCGACAGGCTTCTCGCCGTCTCGACCCCTGCCGCGAAGATGGCGGCGCTGCACCGGACGGTGGAGGACAACGGCGTGATGAAGATGGAGCACGTGGACGCCATCGACGTGCCGGCCAGCGGCATGCTGGAGATGAAGCCGGGTGGCTATCACATCATGCTGATGGGCCTCACCGCGCCGCTGAAGGAGGGCGGGGAGATCGATCTGACCCTCACCTTCGAGAAGGCCGGCGAGGTGAAGGTGAAGGCCAAGGTCGGCGGCGTCGCCGCCGGCACGAACTAGGCTTCCGACGGCTCTTCGGGCGGCGAGGGCGCCTCGCGCAGCGGCTTCAGCGCCGCCTCTTCCGACTTCATGCGCCAGAACAGCAGCATGAGGTTGAGGATGCCGAAAGCCAGCGCATACCAGATCAGGCCGAAGGCCATGGGCAGGATGAAGACCTCCGCCGCCACCACGAAGTAGTTGGCATAGCGGATCCAGCTGCGGAACCCCTCGTCGGGCAGGTTCTCGCCCGGCACCACCATCAGCCGCGTCGTCCAGCTGCTGCCCAGTCCGGCGACGATCCAGCCGCGCGTCGCCTCCAGCACCACATAGGCATAGATCCACGGCTGGTCGATGACCGGCAGGTACGCGAGCACCAGGTACCACAGCCCGGCGAGCCACGCGACCTGCAGCACCACCACGAAGCCCCAGCGGTTGGAGCCGACCTCGAAGCCGCCACGGGCCTCGATCTTCCTGGTGTTGCGGTGGGCGATGACGAGCTCGATCACCCGCTGCAGGGTGACGAGGGTGAGGATCAGGATATGGAGCCACATGGGGGGAGCTTAGGGGGATTCCGGGGGCGTGGGAAAGGGGCGGCGTTCCCTCCACATTGCCGTCACCCCGGCGCGGGCGTCGACCCGGCGGGAAGCGGGATCCCGGCCTGCGCCGGGATGACGGCTCGTATGTGGCGGCGGGGATTGCCGAACCGCCCGCCGACACTTCATAACGGCTGATCCGACTCCGCGAGTGCCGCCTTGGACATCCTCCACATCATCCTTCTCTTTGCCGGTGGCCTGCTGGCGGGTTTCATCAACGTGATGGCGGGCGGGGCCGGCTTCATGACCTTTCCGCTGCTGCTGGCGGCGGGCATGACGGAGATCGAGGCCAATGCCTCGAACTTCGTCGCGGTGCTGCCGGCCAACGTGGTGGGAACGGTCGTCTATCGCCATGAACTGAAGAAGGTGCGCCAGCACCTGTGGCTGAGGCTGTGCCTCGCGGCGGCGGGCGGCGTGCTGGGCTCTTGGATCCTGATCCACACCGGGCAGGCGGCCTTCGAGAAGGTGATCCCGTGGCTCCTGCTCTTCGCCACCTCGTCCTTCGCCTTCGGACCGTGGCTCAAGAACAGGCTGGAGCGCGACTTCGCCTTCGACGGTTCGCGCTGGCTGTGGCTGTCCTTCGTGCTCGAGTTCGTCGTCTTCGTCTATGGCGGTTATTTCGGGCTCGGCATGGGGATCGTGATGTTCGCGATCTACGCGATCTTCAGCCACATGACGATTCACCAGGCCA
Source organism: Hyphomicrobiales bacterium (assembly GCA_046349235.1). Taxonomy (GTDB): domain Bacteria; phylum Pseudomonadota; class Alphaproteobacteria; order Rhizobiales; family Aestuariivirgaceae; genus Aestuariivirga. Next base: position 845 of record JAXMCT010000014.1, on the reverse strand, counting down.
ATGCCATCCGCAACATCACCATCACGCTGATGACGGTGATCTCGATCCTGATCTTCGCCAATGCCGGCGTGATCCGCTGGGTGCCGTCGCTGGTGATGATGGCGGGGGCGATGATCTCGGGCTATTTCACGGCGAAGGTCGCGATGCGCATTCCGCACCACTATGTGAGGAAGGGAATTCTCATCTGGGCCGTGTGCCTCACGGCGCTGGCATTCCTGCGCTATCACTGAGCGCCTTGGCGCGCAGCGCCTCGCGGTGCGCGGCATAGAGCCCGCAGGTGACGATCAGCACCATGCCGAGGATGGCGATCCAGTCCGGGAACTCGCCGAACACGAGGATGCCGGAAATGATGGCGAAGACCATCACCGAATAGCGGAAGGGCGCCGTCGCGGTGAGTTCGCCCGCCCGCAGCGTCGCCACCATCAGCAGGTAACCCGACGACAGGAAGCAGGCGGCGAGCGCCAGGAGGCCCACCTCCCAGGCTTCCGGCTTCACCACGCCCTGGAAGGCCATGAGGACGAGGCCGCCGATGGTGACGAAGCCGGCATTGGCCAGCGCCACGACGAAGACCGGGATGCGCGCGGGGATCGTCTTGGTGAGCAGGTCGCGCACCGCGACGAACAGCACGATGGCCAGCGCCAGCACCTCGTAGACCGAGAAATTGGCGACCGAGGGCTTGACGATCATCAGCACACCGATGAATCCGCCGATGATCGCCAGCATGCGCCGCCAGCCCACTTCCTCGCCGAGGAAAATCATGGAGAGCAGCGCCACGGCGAGCGGCACCGCCTGCATCACCGAGGTGAGGTTGGCGATCGGCATGTGCACGAGCGCGGTGACGAAGG
>JAXMCT010000013.1:0-241375 GCA_046349235.1 Hyphomicrobiales bacterium | reverse complement strand
TCGGGTTCAGTGTGATTGTCAGGACGGCGGCCATCGAGCTTCCTTCTGGCACTGGAGTTGACGTGGAACTTGTTCGATCATCATGATGTGACGAAAGAGCGAATCCCATGGCAGACCTCAGCATCCGCATCGATTTTGGTCCAGACCTGAGGGTGGGTCCGGGCAAGATCGCGCTCCTCGAGCAGATCGCCGCGCTGGGATCGATCTCGGCCGGGGGCCGCGCCATGGACATGTCCTATCGCCGTGCCTGGGAACTGATCGAGGAACTCAACGGCATTTTCGGCAAGCCGGTCGTCGAATCGCGCAGCGGCGGCAAGAAGGGCGGCGGCGCAACGCTGACGCCGCTGGGCCTCGCCCTGATCTCGCGCTACCGCGCCATGGAGCGGGCCGCCGCGGCGGCGACGGAGCCGCATCTGAAGGCCCTCGCGGCCGAAATTGCGAAGGCTTGAACGGGACATAGCGGTTCTGCAGCCCGGTCAGTGCGGTTCGGCCGCCGGGCCGCTGACCGACACGGTCTTCACCACGGCAAATGCGGGCGTGCCCGGGGCGAGGCCCAGGGCCGCTGCCGAGCGCCTGGTAATGCGCGAGACCACGGCCGATCCGCCGCAGTCGAGCCTGACGTTCACCGAGGAGGGGCCGGCAGGCGTGATTTCCGCCACCCTGCCGCGCAGAATGTTCAGTGCACTGATCTTCTCCGGCTCCGTGAGCGCCAGCATCACGTCGCGCGCCCGGATGCGCACGCGTGCCGGCGTGCCGGCGGGCCCGATCCGGCCTGGCACGTAGATGTCTCCTGCCGTCGATGTGAGGCGCGTCAGTTCGAAGCCCTCGTCATGCGCTGCGACCTGCATGTCGATGATGACGCCGCCTTCGTCGCGCTCGGATGCCGGCACCAGGTCGAGGCGCTGGGCGATGTCGGAGGCAGGCCCGAAGGCGACGAGCCTGCCATGGTCCAGCACCGCGACATCCGTGGCCAGCCGCATCACTTCCGCCACCGAATGGCTGACATAGACGATGGGAATCTTCACCTCGTCGCGCAGGCGCTCGAGGTAGGGCATGATCTCGTCCTTGCGGGCCGAGTCGAGTGAGGCGAGCGGCTCGTCCATCAGCAGCAGGCGAGGTGACGAAAGCAGCGCGCGCCCGATTGCCACGCGCTGCTTCTCGCCGCCCGAGAGATCGCGCGGACGGCGCTTCAGCAGGTGGCCAATGCCCAGCAGCTCGAGGATCTGGGCCCTCGCGGCGTAGCGTTCCGCCCTCGGCGCGAACCATTCGCCATAGGCGAGGTTCGCCTCCACCGTCATGTGCGGGAAGAGACGGGCCTCCTGGAAGACATAGCCGATGCGCCGCCTGTGCGGCGGCATGTCGGTTCCCTTCACGGTATCGACCAGCACCGTGTCGCCGACGCTGATCCGCGCGAAGTCCGGGCGGATGAGGCCTGCAATGATGTTGACCAGGCTGGTCTTGCCGCAGCCCGACGCCCCGAACACCGCCGTGATGCCGCCGGTGCTCGCGAAAGCGGCTTCGAGCGTCAGGCTTCCCAACCGATGGCGGACGTCGACGACGAGGCTCATGCGGCGATCCGCTGGCCGGCGCGCTTGGCGAGGATTTCGGACACGAGCAGGGCGCCCAGCGAAATGGCGATCGAGATGGCTGTGAGCTTCAGTGCGCCGGCATCGCCGCCCGGCACCTGCGTGAGGGTGTAGATGGCCGTGGGCAGCGTCTGCGTCTCGCCCGGGATGTTGGAGACGAAGGTGATGGTGGCGCCGAATTCGCCCATCGCCTTGGCGAAGCACAGGATCATGCCGGCGATGATGCCCGGCAGCGTGAGCGGCAGCGTGACGGTGAGGAACACCCACGCCGCATTGGCGCCGAGTGTCGATGACGCGGCCTCGAGCCGCGTGTCCACGGCCTCGATCGAGAGACGGATTGCGCGAACCATGAGGGGGAAGCCCATCACCGCGCAGGCCAGCGCCGCACCGGTCCAGCGGAAGGCGAAGACGATGCCGACCTGGGCGAGGAGGGAGCCGATGGGGCCCTTGGTGCCGAAGGTGAGGAGGAGGAGGTAGCCCGTCACGACGGGTGGCATGACGAGTGGAAGATGAACCACTCCGTTCAGCAGCGACTTTCCCCAGAACTCCCGCCGCGCCAGCAGCCAGGCGATGGCCAGCGCCACGGGCAGGCTGGCGATCATCGCCACCGTGGCCACCTTGAGGCTGAGGTGCACCGCCTCCCATTCCTCGGGTGTCAGCGAGAAGAAGGTCATGGGATCAGAGCCCGGCAGCAGAGGATCGTCGGGTCAAGCCCGGACATCCGTTTCGCCACAGGGGGAAATCAGGGTGAAGTCATCGTTCAAGGCCACCTCCGCGTCATTCCCATATGGCTATAGCACATTGCCAGATGTGACAACCCGTCACGGCGTGGCCTGGATCGACTGGACATAGGCCACCAGCCCGGCGATCCGCCGCGAGGCGTCGTCCGAGGCTTTCATGGCGTCCTCAACCTTCGTGCTCTTGCCAACTTCCTCGGTCACGAAAACATCGCCCCAGATCGGCATTTCCCGCGTGCCGTGGCCGTCGGGCATGTCGAGGCCGGCGATAGTCTCGAACACTTTCTGATCCGGGAACCGGCCGTATTTCCGGGTGACGCTGGTGAGGTCGGCTGGCTTCTTGGCGAGGTGCGGGGCGTGGGGTCCATCGCCCTTGCCGCTCACGCCGTGGCAGGGGGCACACAGCCTGTCGAAATCCGCCTTGCCCTGGTTCAGCGTCTCGTCGGCGCGCACTGGGCCGGCCAGCAGCGTCAGCATGATCAGGAGGCCCGGGAGCGCGTTCATGTCAGCTGGCCGATGTCCCTCAGCATTTCGGCAAACCACGGCGTGTGGACGTCGAAGTGCTTGCCGCCCTTGATGCGCGGGAACTCGATGGCGCGGAGTTCGTCTTGCCTCTCCTCGTCATGGCCGATGACGCCCGAGACGCCGTCGAGCGCGGAATCGACCGCCACGTGAACCATGGCGCGGATCAGCTCGATGTCGGCCTGGTTGGCCGCCGCCGAGCGGCCGAAGTAACCCGATTTCTGCACCAGCGTCTTGTCAGCGCCGATCTTCTTGCCGAACTGCTTGCCGAACCAGTCGCCGACCTTGACGTTGTCGAGCCGCACGTGGCCGAAGGCATCGCGCTCGACGTGCTCGCCCCTGGCCTCGAGCTCGGCCACGATCTCGTGCACGCAGGCGCCCTCGCTGACGAAGATCGAGACGGAGTCGAATTCATCCATCACCTTGCGCAGGCGCTCGGCCTCCGCCTCCATGTCGATGTGCATCTCGGGGATGTAGACGGCGTCGATGTCCTTGTGCTTCCGGTCGAGGTTGAACTCGGGCAGGAACTCGAGATGGTCGAGCCGGTCGCGCCAGGCCTTGGCGGTGGCGGCGGTGAGCCAGCCGCAGTGCCGGCCCATCACCTCGTGGATCACCAGCTGGCGCGACGAGGTCGACTGCTCGTTGACCACGTTCTCGAAAAACATCGCGCCATGCTCGGCCGCGGTCCAGGCGCCCAGCGTCTGGCGGATGGGGATCACGTCGTTGTCGATGGTCTTGGGCAGGCCCACCACGGTGAGCTCGTAGCCGTTGGCATGAAGATAGGCCGCGAGGTCGGCCGCGGTGGTGTTGGTGTCGTCCCCGCCGATGGTGTGGAGGATGGTGATCCCGTCCTTCACCAGCTGGTTCGCGGCCACGGTCAGCGGGTCCTCGCCCTGCTTGACCAGGCCGCGCTTCACGCAGTCGGCGACGTTGGTGAGCTTGACGCGGCTGTTGCCGAGCGGCGAGCCGCCATGGCCGTGCAGCACGTGGGCGCGGCGGCGCACCTCCGGCGTGACGGGGATCGAGTTGCCCTGCAGCAGGCCCTTGTAGCCGGCGAGGTAGCCGATCATCGGCGCCTCGGGGGCAATCTCGGAATAGCGTTCGATCAAGCCGCCCACCGCCGAGGAGAGGCAGGGGGCAAGGCCGCCCGCGGTGAGCATCGCGATCTTGTGGTGCCTGTGGGTCATCGTCACGTAACTCCTCGGGAAATCAGCGATTAAAGGGTTAGCACCGGAGCGCGCTCGGCGAAACCCGGCAAAACGGCGGAGCGGCAGTTCCGATTTTCATTGAAGGCGGGGTCAGCTGTTCCTACCTGAACATTCGTCAACTTTGGAGAGAGGATCGGAGATGACACATACGGCTTCGGCTGGTTTCGAGCAGAACGGCAGCACGCACAAGCGGGGCTGCGGTTTGCGCTCAATGGGCCGCTGGTCGCCTTGGGAGATCGGCGCGATGGTCGCCGGCTTCGTGGTGTTCTGGCCGCTGGGCCTGATCGCCCTGTTCCTGAAATGGAAGAACGGCGAAATGTGGAAGGGCTCGGCAGACACCGCCGCCCCCTGGGCAGGCTTCAAGGCGCCTGACCTGTCGGGCTGGAACAGGAGCTGGAAGAGCCAGTCCTATGGCTTTGCCGGTTCCGGCAACGCCGCCTTCGACGACTACAAGCGCGAGCAGCTCAAGCGGCTCGACGAGGAGCGCCGCAGGCTGGAGGACGAGCAGAAGGCCTTCCGCGACTTCGTGGAGCGCCTGCGCCGCGCCAAGGATCAGGACGAGTTCGACCGCTTCATGGCCGAACGCCGCGCCACACCGCCTGCCGTGAACGAATAACTCCGTTCACGCCACCCGAGAACACCGAAGCCCGGCCATTGGCCGGGCTTCTTCTCGTTCTAGAGTTCCGGATCCTCGCGGGTGCGGCCGGCAGGCGGCGGGGCCTCGCCCGCGCGGATGGGCTGGGTCTTGAACACGGGCCCGCGTGGCGCCGGCCGGGCGGTGCCGGGCTGCACCCCCTCGCTGCCCGCCGGCGCGTAGTTCGGAACATAGGACGGCACGGCGGGCGCGGCGCCGATCCCTGTCTCGATGACGATGTCCTGCGGGCCGCCGATCAGCACCAGGTGCTCGACATTGTCGCGCCGCACCAGGACCAGGCGGCGCAGCTTGTCCACTTCATAATATTCGCTGATGCCGATGCGCTGGCCGCGGCGTCCGCCGGCCACGCGCGGGCTGAAGGCGCGCCACACGGCAACGACGATCAGCAGAAGGGCGATGATCACCGCCGCGGCAATGATCGTTTGCATGTTCTGGTTCAGGAATTCCACGCCACTGCCCTCCACTCACCGGCAACACCGCCCGCTACCGGTGCCGCATCCCCACCGGTAATTGACTTCATTGCGACTCTGGCGGGAGGCCAACCATTTGTAAAGCGGAGATCAACGCCCGGCTGCGGACGATTCCGCCTCCCGCCGATTGCCCTATACTGACCTTGATTCGGGGTGGATTTGATGACGGACACGAAAGCACCGGTGACAGGCGGCATCGCGGCACCGGCGGCAACGGGCGGCGGCGGGGCGGGGCGTGCCGTGCTCGCCCTTGCGCTTGCCGTCATCATCGCCGCGACGGTGGTCTATGCCCTCCGCCACATCCCGGCAGCCTATCCGCGCTGGCAGCTCTGGGCGGGGGGGGCACTCGCCGGCCTGGGCCTTCTGGCGCTGCTCGGTCTCGTGTCGGGGCTGCTGCGGCTGGGCGGCGAGCGCAATGACCGCGCCTTCCTCGAGGCGCTGGCCGCCGCCATCGGCCATCCGCTGGTGGTCACCGACGGTGCCGGCCGCGCCGTCTTCGCCAATGCTTCCTACACGGCGCTTGCCAGCAAGGCGGGGCGCCTCGTCGGCATGGACGTGCTGTTCGCGCCCTATCCGGAATTTTCCGCTCCCGTCTACCAGCTGTCGCAGGCGGTCGCCGAAGGCCGCGCCGAATCGCGCGAGCTGCGCGTCGCGCAAGGTGCGGCTGCTCCTTGCGCCAGGTCCGACCGCCCGGTGTGGGTAAAGCTCTCGGCCACGCCGGTGGCGGGCGGCACGACGCCGCTCCGCCTGTGGCAGATCGAGGACATCAGCGAGGACCGGGCCCGGCAGGAGCAGGCCTTCTCGCGCCTGCAGTTCATCATCACCTATCTCGACAACGCGCCCGCCGGCTTCTTCTCGACCCTGGCCGATGGCCAGGTGGACTACATCAACGCCACGCTGGCGCAGTGGCTGGGGATCGACCTGTCGCATGCGCAGAACGCCGGCATGAAGCTTGCCGACCTGTTGGGCGAGCAGGCGGCGCGGCTGGTCTCGGGCGTGTCGCCCAAGGCCGGTACGGCGGTGACCGAGAGCTTCGGCCTCGACCTGCGCAACGCCGCGACCGGCAAGCTGATCCCGGTGCAGCTCATCCACCATGTCGAGTTCGATGGCGAGGGCCAGGCCTCGCCGTCGCGCACCATCGTGGTGCCGCGCCACCTCGCCGGCACCTCCGCGGCGGGGGGCGAGATTTCCGCGCCGCGCCTGTCGCGCTTCATCAACAACGCGCCCATCGGCATCGCCGAGATCGACAAGGACGGCATCGTGCGCATGGCGAACGGCGCCTTCATCGAGCTGTCGCCCAAGGCGCGGCGGGGCTCGGAGCTTTCCGCCGCCATCGTCGCCGCCGAGCGCGCCTCACTGCTGCAGACGCTCTCGACCGCGCTGCGCAACGAAGGCAGCCTCCACCAGATCGAAGCCAACGTCGAGGGCACCAGCCCGCGGAACGTGCTGTTCACCTTCACCAGGCTTGCGCCGGAGGACGACACGGCAGTGGTCTTCGCGGTGGACAAGACCGAAAACAAGTCGCTCGAGGTGCAGCTCGCCCAGAGCCAGAAGCTGATGGCGGTGGGCCAGCTCGCGTCGGGCATCGCGCATGACTTCAACAACGTGCTGACCCCGATCATCGGCTTCGCCGACCTGCTGCTGGCCAAGATGCGGCCAACCGACCCGGCCTTCGCCGACGTCATGAACATCAAGCAGAACGCCAACCGCGCGGCGAACCTGGTGCGCCAGCTCCTCGCCTTCTCGCGGAAGCAGACGCTGCAGCCCAAGGTCCACGTGCTGACCGAAGCGCTCTCCGACCTCGGCAACCTGCTGGGCCGCGTGCTGGGCGAGAAGGTGTCGCTCAAGATCAATCACGACCGCGAACTGGGTCTCGTGATGGTCGACATCCACCAGTTCGAGCAGGTGATCATCAACCTCGCGGTCAACGCCCGCGACGCCATGCCGAACGGCGGCTCGCTCACGGTGCGCACCTACAATGTGGGGGTGGAGGAGTCGCGCTCCATCATGCCCTCGCTGATGCCGCCCGGCGAATACGTCGCCTGCGAGGTGCAGGATACGGGGAGCGGCATTCCGCCCGAGATCCGCGACAAGATCTGGGAACCCTTCTTCTCCACCAAGGACGTTGGCAAGGGCACCGGCCTTGGCCTCTCCACCGTCTACGGCATCGTCAAGCAGACGGGCGGCTTCATCTTCTGCGACAGCGAGATGGGCAAGGGAACCACCTTCCGCATCTACCTGCCGCGCTACTATCCGCAGAAGGCCGAGGAGGCCGCCGCCGAGGAGAAGCCGGCGGAGGCGCCGAAGCGCGACTATACCGGCAAGGAGCGCATCCTGCTGGTCGAGGACGAGGACGCGGTGCGCGCCTTCGCGCTGCGTGCACTCACCTCGCGTGGCTACACCGTGGTCGAGGCCGACTCGGGCGAGAGCGCCATCGAGAAGATCGACATGGACGAGAAGGGCTTCGACCTCATCATCTCCGACGTCGTCATGCCGGAGATGGACGGCCCCACCTTGCTCCGTGAACTGAGGAAGCGCGGCATCGAGACCAAGTTCGTCTTCGTCTCGGGCTATCCCGGCGAGCAGTTCGAGCAGGACCTCGAAGGCCACGCCGGCTACAGTTTCATGCCCAAGCCGTTCTCGCTGAAACAGCTTGTCGAGAAGGTGAAGGAGGCAATGGAGGGATAGCGGCGAATTTTGCTCCCTCCCTTTGCCGGCGTCATCCCAGCTCGAAGGTCGTGATCCCGAACACCTTGGCGGTGTCGATCTGCGGGGCAGGCCCGCGATACATGCGCGCCGTTTCGAACATCGGCGCCAGCCCGAGCGACACCGCGAGGTCCACCGCTGCCTGGTTGGTGCCCGGCGTATCGAGGAAGATCATTCCGTCCGGCACCCGGGTGAGCAGGCCGCGCAGGATGGTTTCGGCATCCGTCATGTTCTCGGCGAAGAGCGGCCCCACCTTCCAGCCTTCGTGGCACGGCCGGATGACGCCATATCCAACGATCTCGCCATCGCGCAGGAGCGCCAGCGCGTCGCGGCGCAGCCACTCTGCCAGGAACTTCGCGCGCGGGGCGGGGAACAGGCGATGGTGCTGCTCGAAGCGGTCGACGGCAGCGGCGTCGGCGGCGGCAAGTGCGATCAGGGCGCGGTCGGTCTGCGCGTAGCCGCCGGGTTTCAGGCCGCCGTGGCGGATGTTCTCATGCGCCAGCACGAAGCCCGATTTTCGGTAGCTCGGCTGCTGTGCCTTCACGCCGTCGAGACCGATGGTGCGGGCGGGCTTCAGCTTCAGCGCCTCGTTCCACAGCGCGAGGCCCAGCCCCTTGCCGCGGAATTCGGGGCGGCAGATGTAGAAACCGAGGAAGCCGAAGGACTGACCATAACTGACGAGCGAGATGGTGGCGGCGAGCGTGCCGTCCACCGTGAGGCCGAGAAAGCCCTGCGGGTCTTCCACGGCGAAGGCTTCGGCATCGCCGAGGCCAGGGTTCCAGCCCTCGCGCCTGGCCCATTCGACGGCCGTGCGGATGCCCTCCATGCCGAGAAAACCGATGTCGTATTCCATGCCAGCCCCGCAACGCTTTTCGGATGCGCGGGTCTTTGAATCATCTTAAGCCAGCATGCAAGTCCGTAGGATTTCATCATGCCGACACTCGCCGACCTTTCCCGCCAGCTGGCCGAATTCAAGCTCACCTCCCGCGACCTCGTCGAACATGCGCTGGCATCGATCGCCGATCCGGCAGGCGAGGGTTCGCGCGCCTTCATCCAGGTCGATGCCGAAGGTGCCCGCGCCGCCGCCGACGTCGTGGACCTGCAGCGGAAGCGTGGGCGCCAGGTCTCGCCGCTTGCCGGCATTCCCTTCTCGTCGAAGGACATCTTCGACCTCGCCGGCGAGGTGACGACCGCCGGCTCCAGGGTGCTGCGCAATGCACCGCCCGCCAGCGCCGATGCCACCGCCATCGCGCGGCTGAAGGGCAAGGGCATGATCGTCATCGGCCGCACCAACATGACGGAATTCGCCTATTCCGGTGTCGGCCTCAACCCGCATTACGGCACGCCGCGCTCGCCCTTCGACCGGGCGACGGGCCGCATTCCCGGCGGCTCGTCCTCCGGGGCTGCCGTCTCGGTGGCCGACGGCATGGTGGCGCTCGGCATCGGCACCGACACGGGGGGCTCCTGCCGGGTGCCCGCTTCCTACTGCGGCATCGTCGGCTACAAGTCGAGCCACGGCCGGGTGCCGCTCACCGGCTGCAATCCGCTGTCTTCAAGCTTCGATACCATCGGGCCGCTGGCCACATCCGTGGCCTGCTGTGCCGCGGCCGACGCCATCATGGCCGGCGACTGGGATGGCGTGCTGCCCGGACGGCAGGCGAGGGGGCTGCGGCTCGCCGTGCTGAAGGACTTCGTGCTCGACGGACTCCAGCCCCAGGTCGAGCGCGATTTCGGGCGCGCCCTGGCGGCGCTGCAGGCGGCCGGTGCCATCATCTCGGACATGGCGTTCCCGGAGCTGCGCGAGCTTCCGGCGATCAACGCCAGGGGCGGCATCGTGGCGGCAGAGGCCTGGGCCACCCACCGCGCCCGCATTGCCGCGGCCGGGGCCGACTATGACCCGCGCGTCCGCTTCCGCATCGAAGGTGCCGAGGCGATCTCGGCGGCCGACTATCTCGGCTACGTGGCGCGCCGTCGCGAGATGATCGCGCTTTTCGCGCAACGCTGCGAGGGTTTCGACGCGGTGCTGCTGCCCACCACCCTCAACACGCCGCCCGCCCTCTCCGAACTCGCCGACGACAAGGACTACGTGCGGTTCAACGCCATGAGCCTGCGTAACACCTATGTCGGCAATTTCCTCGATGGCTGCGCCATCTCGCTGCCGATGCAGGGCAAGGGCGAGGCGCCTTGCGGCCTCATGGCCATGGCGCCCTGGGGTCGTGACCGCAGCCTTCTGGGCGTCGCCTCGGCCCTGGAACCGGTGCTGGCGGCGGCAAGCTGATTCGCGTTCTGCGCGAAATGGCCACCCTGTTCAGTCATTCGTCAGTACACGGTCTGTTGTTCCGGTATGTTCCGCATTCGTCCGCCACGTTAACCGTTATAACAATCACTTAGCCTTGGTCCATTTTGTCCTTGCGTGACGAACGGAAATAGAACATAGTTCGAACAACGGTAACGCGGCGGGGCTGGAATGGCCTCCGGTGGACCCACTGAACATCAAGGAGTAAACCGAATGGCACAGTCTTCGAATCTGCGGGTCGTCGAGAATTCCATGGACAAGAACAAGGCACTGGATGCGGCCCTGAGTCAGATCGAACGGGCGTTCGGCAAGGGCTCCATCATGAAGCTCGGCGCCTCCACCGCGCTCGAGATCGAGGCGATCTCGACGGGCTCCCTCGGCCTCGACATCGCGCTCGGCATCGGCGGCCTGCCGAAGGGCCGCGTCATCGAGATCTACGGCCCTGAATCCTCGGGCAAGACCACCCTGGCGCTGCAGACCATCGCCGAGGCCCAGAAGCGGGGCGGCATCTGCGCCTTCGTCGATGCCGAGCATGCGCTCGACCCGGTCTATGCAAGGAAGCTCGGCGTCAAGGTCGACGACCTTCTCATTTCCCAGCCCGACACCGGCGAGCAGGCGCTCGAGATCGCCGACACGCTGGTGCGCTCCGGCGCCGTCGAGATCCTGGTGATCGACTCGGTGGCGGCGCTGACGCCGCGCGCCGAGCTCGAGGGCGAGATGGGCGACCAGCTTCCCGGCCTGCAGGCCCGCCTGATGAGCCAGGCGCTGCGCAAGCTCACCGCCTCGATCTCCAAGTCGAACTGCATGGTCATCTTCATCAACCAGATCCGCATGAAGATCGGCGTGATGTTCGGTTCACCCGAAACGACGACGGGCGGCAATGCGCTGAAGTTCTATGCCTCGGTCCGCCTCGACATCCGCCGCATCGGCGCCATCAAGGACCGCGACGAGGTGGTGGGCAACCAGACCCGCGTGAAGGTGGTCAAGAACAAGGTGGCCCCGCCGTTCAAGCAGGTCGAGTTCGACATCATGTATGGCGAGGGCATTTCCAAGGTCGGCGAGCTGGTCGACCTCGGCGTCACCGCCGGCGTGGTCGAGAAGTCCGGCTCCTGGTTCTCCTACAATGGCGAGCGCATCGGCCAGGGCCGCGAGAACGCCAAGAACTTCCTGCGCCAAAATCCGGACATGGCCAATGCCATCGAGGCCACCATCCGCTCCAATGCCGGCATCCTCGCCGCGGCGCTCGGCAACGCTGCCGAAAAGGATGACGGCGACTCGGACGACTGATCGTCGCCTCCTTCCACCAATCCCCAGAAACCGGATGCCTTGCCCAAGGGGCATCCGGCCGCCCACGGTGTTTGCCCCACACCGCTTGAGGCCGGCGCCTTCCGTCACCCCGCGGAAGGCGCCGTTCCGTCTTCTGTTCCGTCGTGGCACCGCAGCCTTGCGGGGCAGGCCCGGATTTCCGCGCTGGACCGAGGCCAAGGCCCGGTCTGGCTTGGTTATTCTGGACAGGGCGGCTTCCCCCCATTAAGACCGCCCCAATCTCCACCATTCATTCGCCGGGCGTCACATGACAGGGCTTGCACAGATCCGTTCCACCTTCCTCGACTACTTCAAGCGCCAGGGGCACGAGGTGGTGGCCTCCTCGCCGCTGGTGCCGCGCAACGACCCCACGCTGATGTTCGCCAACTCCGGCATGGTGCAGTTCAAGAACGTGTTCACCGGCATGGAGAAGCGCCCCTATACGCGCGCCACCACGGCGCAGAAATGCGTGCGCGCCGGCGGCAAGCACAACGACCTCGACAATGTGGGTTACACTGCCCGCCACCACACCTTCTTCGAGATGCTGGGCAACTTCTCCTTCGGCGACTATTTCAAGCCGGACGCCATCGAATGGGCCTGGACCCTGGTCACCGGCGAGCTAGACCTGCCCAAGGACAAACTCACCGTCACCGTCTTCTCCGAGGACGACGAGGCACATGCGCTGTGGAAGAAGATCGCGGGGCTGCCCGACAGCCGCATCATCCGCATCCCCACATCCGATAATTTCTGGTCGATGGGTGACACCGGCCCCTGTGGACCCTGCTCGGAAATCTTCTACGACCATGGCGACAAGATCTGGGGTGGACCTCCCGGTTCGGCCGAAGCCGATGGCGACCGCTTCATCGAGATCTGGAACCTCGTGTTCATGCAGTACGAGCAGGTCTCGAAGGACGAGCGTGTGCGTCTTCCCAAGCCGTCGATCGACACCGGCATGGGCCTCGAGCGCATCGCCGCGGTGCTGCAGGGCACGCATGACAACTACGAGACCGACCTGTTCCGCGCGCTGATCTCGGCCATCGTCGAGAAGACCGGCGTTCCGGCGGTGGGCGATGCCAAGGCGTCGAACCGCGTCATCGCCGATCACCTGCGCGCCTCGTCCTTCCTGATCGCTGACGGCGTGCTGCCGTCGAACGAGGGCCGCGGCTACGTGCTCCGCCGCATCATGCGCCGCGCCATGCGCCATGCCGAGCTGCTGGGTGCCAAGGAGCCGCTGATGCACCGCCTGGTTCCCGCGCTGGTGCGCGAGATGGGCGCGGCCTACAGCGAACTCGTCCGCGCCGAGGCGCTGATCACCGAGACGCTGTACCTCGAGGAGAACCGCTTCAAGAAGACCCTCGAGCGCGGCCTCCGCCTGCTCGACGAGGACTCCGCTGGCCTGGGCAAGGGCGATACCTTCTCCGGCGAGACGGCCTTCAAGCTCTATGACACCTATGGCTTCCCGCTCGACCTGACGCAGGACGCGCTGAAGCCGCGCGGCATCGCGGTCGATACCGCAGCCTTCGAGGCCGCGATGGAGGCCCAGCGCGAGGAGGCCCGGCGCGCCTGGAAGGGCTCGGGCGAGGCCAAGACCGAGACCATTTGGTTCGAGCTCAAGGAGCGTTTCGGCGCCACCGAGTTCCTCGGCTACGACACCGAGATGGCGGAGGGCATCATCCGCGCCATCGTGATCGACGGCAAGGAGGTCGACAGCCTTGCCGAGGGCCAGAAGGCCTCGATCGTCGTCAACCAGACGCCGTTCTACGGCGAGTCCGGCGGCCAGACCGGCGACAAGGGGGTGATCCGCACCGCCGAGGGCGCCTCCTTTGTCGTCAACGACACGCAGAAGCGGGTGGGCGACGTGTTCGTCCACGTCGGCGAGCTGGTGCGCGGCAGCATGAAGCCCGGCAATGCGGTGGAACTCACCGTCGATCACACCCGTCGCTCCGGCAACCGCATCCATCATTCGGCCACGCACCTGCTGCACGAAGCGCTGCGCCTGACGCTCGGCAGCCACGTGGCGCAGAAGGGCTCGCTGGTCGAGCCCAGCCGCCTGCGCTTCGACATCTCGCACAACAAGGCGATCAGCCCGGACGAGATGGCGCAGGTGGAGCAGATCGCCAACGCCATCGTGCTGCAGAACGACAAGGTGACGACCCGCCTGATGACCGTTGACGCCGCCATCGCCGAGGGCGCCATGGCCCTGTTCGGCGAGAAGTATGGCGAGGAAGTGCGCGTCGTTTCCATGGGGCAGAACGAGCATGGCGCGGGCCGCCCGATCTATTCGCTCGAACTCTGCGGCGGTACCCATGTGGCGCGCACCGGCGACATCGGCCTCGTCAAGGTCGTTGGGGAGAGTGCTGTTGCCGCGGGCGTGCGGCGCATCGAGGCGCTTGCCGGCCCCGCTGCCCGCGCCTATCTGGAGGAGCAGGACCGCCGCGTGCAGGCTGCGGCCGCCGCGTTGAAGGCGCCGCAGGCCGAGATCGTCACCCGCATCGAAACGCTGCTCGACGAACGCCGCAAGCTCGAGCGCGAGCTGGCCGAGGCCAAGAAGCAGCTCGCCATGGGCGGCGGCGGAAAGAGTGGCGACGAGGGCATCTCCGAGGTCAACGGCATCAAGCTGATGGCGCGCGTCGTGAAGGGCATCTCGCCAAACGACATGAAGGGCCTCGTCGACGAAGGCAAGGCAAAGCTCGGCTCTGGCGTCGTTGCCCTGGTTGGTCTCAACGACGAAGGCCGCGCCGGCCTCGTGGTGGGCGTCACCAACGATCTCGTGTCGCGCTTCAGCGCCATCGATCTCGTGCGTGCCGGTGCCGCGGCGCTGGGCGGCAAGGGAGGCGGCGGCCGGCCCGACATGGCGCAGGCCGGCGGCCCCGACGGCGGCAAAGCAGAAGAGGCGCTCGCCGCGGTGAAAGCGGCTCTCGGCTGACAGGCCCTGGGCAGCCACCGCGGCTCACCCGGAACGCCACACTCACCTTCGCCGGGCTCGACCCGGCGATCCCGTTTCGAGCCGACCGATGAAGATGCAACGGTCGGGCTGGGGCAGGCGGAATTCCATTGAGACGCGATGCGCGCCTCAACCCTTCGGCGGCCACTCCGCCGTATCGTGGTCGGGGTGCTGCAGCGAGCGGAGCTTCGTCAGGTCTTCCGGCGTCCGGTCGTCCTCGGTGCGCTTGGCCGGGAGTTCCGGCAACCTGTCCGCCCAGTGAAGCTTGCTCTCCACGCCGACCACGTGGTCGGGTGCCGCGGCATTGGGATCGTCGAGCGAACCAATCGAAAGTTCGATCGGGCCATAGTCATCCTCCAGCATGAACAGCGGCGTGCCGCAGTCCCGGCAGAAGCCGCGCGCCACCACGGGGGAGGACCGAAAGGTCGATGGCGTGCCGCGGGTCCAGCGGAAGCGCTCGGGCGGCACGCTGACCAGCGGCGCCCCGAACGAGCCGAAGGCCTTCTGGCACATGCGGCAATGGCAGAAGCCGGCATTACCCAGCGGGCCGTCGATGCGGTAGCGGACGGCGCCGCACTGGCAGCCCCCGGTGTGAAACTCGCTCATCTTCCTCTCCTCACGCAGCCTGGAAGTAAGGCTTACATTTCGGATATTGCAAGTCTTGCCTGCCGGAATGACGCGAGCATAGGATGTGCCGCAGGCGCATACCGTTGGTCCTGCTGCGCTGCAACAACGGAGTCATCATGACCGCCATGCCGGACGCGGAGGCTTCGGATGATGCCGCAATCGAGGGCCACGGCCCCCGGCCGCCCTTTGCCATTCTCGCCCTCGGCTCCATCGGCGTCGTCTATGGCGACATCGGAACGAGCCCGCTCTATGCCCTGCGCGAGGCCATCCTCGCCGGCATGCGCCAGGACGGCGCCATCACCGAAGGGTTGGTCCACGGCGTCCTGTCGCTCATCATCTGGTCGCTCATCCTCGTCGTCACCGTCAAATATGTGCTGATCCTGCTCAACGCCGACAACAAGGGCGAGGGCGGCACGCTGTCCCTCATGGCGCTCGCGCAGCGCGCCTTCGGCCGTTCAGTCACCTGGATTGCGGTGCTCGGCATGATCGGTGCGGCGCTGTTCTATGGCGACGCCATCATCACGCCCGCCATCTCGGTGCTCTCCGCGGTCGAGGGCCTGAATGTGGTGACGCCCGATTTCGAGTCCTACATCCTGCCGCTCACGCTGCTCATCATTCTCGGCCTGTTCCTCGTGCAGGCGCAGGGCACGGCACGGGTGGCCGCCTTCTTCGGGCCCATCACGCTCGTCTGGTTCCTCTGCCTCGCAGCCGTAGGGCTCTGGCACATTGCGGGAAACCCCACCGTGCTCATCGCCTTCAGTCCGCTCAAGGCCATTCATTTCCTCGAGCATCATGGCGTCATTGGGCTCGTCACGCTGGGCGCGGTATTCCTTGCGGTCACCGGCGCGGAGGCGCTCTATGCCGACCTCGGTCATTTCGGCAAGCGGCCGATCCAGTCGGCCTGGCTCGTCGTGGTGCTGCCGGCGCTGCTTCTCAACTACCTGGGGCAGGGGGCGCTGCTGCTGGCCGACCCAAAGTCGATCGACAATCCGTTCTTCCGCATGGTGCCGGACTGGGGGCTGATGCCCATGGTGGTGCTGGCCACCGCCGCAACCATCATCGCGTCGCAGGCCGTCATCACCGGCGCCTATTCACTGACCCAGCAGGCGATCCAGCTTGGCCTGCTGCCGCGCATGGAGATCCGCAACACCTCCGAATCCCACGCCGGCCAGACCTATCTGCCGCAGGTGAACTGGATGCTGCTCGCCGGCGTCATCGTGCTGGTTCTGGCCTTCAAGTCCTCGGGCGCGCTATCGCATGCCTATGGCATCGCCGTGACCGGCACGATGGTGGTCACCGCCGTGATGGCGATCGCGGTGATGTGGCGGCACTGGCGCTGGCCGCTGTGGCTCGTGCTCATCATCATGCTGCCGCTGCTGGCGCTCGACCTGGTGTTCTTCGGCGCCAACTCGCTGAAGATCCTCGATGGCGGCTGGATGCCGCTGGCCCTCGGCGCCGCGATCTTCCTGCTGATGTGGACATGGCGGGAGGGCTCGCGCCTGCTGGCGGAGAAGACCCGGCTATCGGAGGTGCCGCTCAAGGATCTCGTCGGCTCGCTCACTCGCCGCCAGCCGCCCACCGTGCCCGGCACGGCGGTGTTCCTCACCGGCGACACGCAGAGTGCGCCCACTGCCCTGCTGCACAGCCTGAAGCACTACAAGGTGCTGCATGAGAGGAATGTGATCTTCACCGTGAAGAGCGCCACCGTTCCGGTGATCGATCCTGCCCGTCGCCTGCGGATCGAGCAGCTGTCGGAACGCTTCTGGCGCATCGAGGCAACCTTCGGATTCATGGAGACGCCCAACGTGCCCGCCACGCTTCTGGCCATTCCGAAAGACCAGATGAGCTTCTCGATGATGGATACCTCTTTCTTCCTGTCGCGCCGCAGCGTGCGCGCCTCGAAGTACCAGGGCATGCCCGTGTGGCAGGACAAGCTGTTCATCATGATGGCGCGCAACGCCAATGACGCCAGCAGCTATTTCCGCCTCCCGCCGGGCCGCGTAATCGAAGTGGGGAGCCAGGTGACGGTGTGAGATCAGTGTTCCCAGTCGGGATGCTGCCTGCTCTTCAGCTTCTCCCGGAAGTCGGGCGGGATGTCATTCTCGGTTGTTGAACCGGGAAGGGTGTGGAGGAGCGCGAAGGCCGGGAGGCAGGATTCCCTGCCATATTGCCGGGTGGGGGTCACGGCCTCCGGGTGGTCGAGTGAGCCGATGGAGACGGCGATGCGCTCCGAAGTGTCATAGGCGAAGGTGAGCGGCGTGCCGCAGTCCTTGCAGAAGCCGCGCTGGACGACTTCGGAGCTGCGGAAGAAGGAAGGCTGGCCCTTGCTCCACTGCAAGGCAGTTTTCTTCGTGCCTACGAGGGCGGCAAAGTAATTGCCGAAGGCCTTCTGGCACATGCGGCAATGGCAGATGTGCGGGTTTTCGAAAGGGGCGGTGATGCGGTAGCGCACGGCGCCGCATTGGCAGCCGCCGGTGGCGAGTGTCTCGGTCATGGGTCCTCCAGGGCGATGAGACAAGACTATCAGCTTCGCGCCGCCCTCTCCACCGCCGTGCCGGCGCTGGTTGCCCTGGCGAAGAACGCTGCGGGCGCTTCGGCAACCGGGCAGTGCGTCGGGCCGGAAGCGACCAGACAACGTCCGATGCCTGAGCATTGTTTCCGGCATCGACAAATCGCGGGCGCGGCCTAAACTCGCGAGTCGTGGGGTGGACGTGAAAGGCTGACGGTGATGACGCGCTTTCGTGGCTGGGGCAGACGTTCAGGCAATGGGACATGGTTGCTGGCATTGGCGCTGTTCTGCCTGTGCCTCTTCAGTCCAGGCGTCGCGATGAGCGACGGCTGCGTGACCACCCCCGCCTGCAAGCCCAAATTCAAGTTTCCCGGGCTCAACGGGCTGGTGAAGATCAATGACTGCAAGACCACCAACACGTCCGGCAGTGCCTGCGCCTGGGCAGACGTGGAGTTGCAGGCTTCCAACTTCCTCGCTTGCAAGCTGAAGACCACCGGGCCCATCGCGCTGTGCTATTATTCGGGCGTTCCCGGCGGCAGCATCGACACCCCCGGCTGCGTTCTGTCCGCCGACAAGAAGACCGCCCAGTGCGACTGCTACAAGATCTCGCAGAACAGTCCGGCCGGAGCGACCTACTCCTACGTCGACATCAATTCGATCCTGAACAAGCGCGTATACCTGGTCACCGTCGCGATCTGTGGCAAGGACGGCTCGAAGTGCCTCAACGGGGCGAATGTATCGACCACCCCGAACCTGCGGGAAGCACCCGTCTGCTCCGCCATCCGCAACAAGACGCTGTTTCCAGGAGCGGACGTCGTGTCTGACTTCACGCCCATCCTGTTCCAGTCGAAGGGCGTCACCAGCTATGCTTGCCCGACAAGCGGCACGGGCAACCTCTATGCCGGTTGCATGACGGCGCCATGCCACGCCACGGACAGGACAGACCCCAGCACCGGCTTGCCACTGGTGAGCTGCGATTGCCCGACCTTCAACGGCCCCAACCAGGTGGGCAATCCTCGCATCGAAGATGTGGGGTCCTGCAGCCCGGATCCGTTCGTCTGGTCCTCTGCCTACACTCCCCCGGTCACGCCCACGGTTCCCTGAACAAAGGGGGCGGTGTCAGCTGCGCGCCGCAATCACCACTGCCGCACCCGCGATGGCGGTGCCGGAGACGCGGTTCAGCATTTTCATGGCATGCGGGCTGCGGAAGAAGCCGCGCGCGGCATGCGCGGCAACCGCATAGACGCCGAGGATGGTGAACAGGATCACGGCGATCAGTGCGATGCCGATGGAATAATCGCCGAAGGTCAGGTGGCGGAGATCGACAATGGCCGGCAGCACGGCGAGGTAGAAGACGATCGCCTTGGGGTTCGACAGCGTCACCATCAGGCTGCTGACGAAGAGGTTCCAGTGCGACATGGGTCCGCGGTCGGCAACCGCATCCAGCCGGTGCGGCGTGCTGCGCCACATCTTGTAAGCGAGATAGAGCAGGTAGGCGGCACCCAGCCACTTCATCGCCATGAAGACGCCGGCGAAGGTGTTGGCGAGGGCCGCGAGGCCCGTCGCCGCGAGCGTGTACCAGACGAGGTCGCCGGCATAGATGCCGAGCGCCTGGGCGGGCGCGGCCTTGATGCCGTGCCCGAGGATCTGCCCGACGAAGGAGGCCAGCCCGGGACCGGGCGAAATCACCACCAGCGCATAGGCGATCGCGAAGACCGCGATCCCGTGCCAGTCCACCTCAGCCCATCGCCTTCTGCAGGTTGGCGTCGACCGCGTCGAGGAAGCCCTCGGTGGTGAGCCAGCTCTGGTCCGGGCCGATGAGGACGGCGAGGTCCTTGGTCATCTTGCCGCTCTCGATGGTCTGCACCACGACCTTCTCCAGCGCGTCGGCGAACTTTCCGAGCTTTTCGTTGCCGTCCAGCTTGGCGCGGTGCTTGAGGCCGCCGGTCCAGGCATAGATCGAGGCCGCCGAGTTGGTGGAGGTCTGCTTGCCCTGCTGGTGCAGGCGGTAGTGACGGGTTACCGTGCCGTGCGCGGCCTCGGCCTCGACCGTCTTGCCGTCGGGCGTCATCAGCACCGAGGTCATCAGGCCCAAGGAGCCGAAGCCCTGGGCCACGATGTCGGACTGCACGTCGCCGTCATAGTTCTTGCAGGCCCAGACATAGCCGCCGGTCCACTTCAGGGCCGAGGCCACCATGTCGTCGATCAGGCGGTGCTCGTAGAACAGCTTGCGCTTCTCGAACTCGGCCTTGAATTCGGCGTCGTAGATTTCCTGGAAGATGTCCTTGAAGCGGCCATCATAGGCCTTGAGGATGGTGTTCTTGGTCGAGAGATAGACCGGGTAGTTGCGCATCAGGCCGTAGTTGAACGAGGCGCGGGCGAATTCCTTGATCGACTCGTCGAGGTTGTACATCGCCATGGCGACGCCGGCGCCGGGAGCCTTGAACACTTCCTTCTCGATCACCGTGCCGTCCTCGCCGACGAACTTCACCGTCAGCGTGCCCTTGCCGGGGAAGGTGAAGTCGGTGGCGCGGTACTGGTCGCCGAAGGCGTGGCGGCCGATGACGATGGGCTGGGTCCAGCCGGGAACCAGGCGCGGCACGTTCTTGCAGATGATCGGCTCGCGGAAGATCACGCCGCCCAATATGTTGCGGATCGTGCCGTTGGGCGACTTCCACATCTGCTTGAGGTGGAATTCCTTCACGCGGGCCTCGTCCGGGGTGATGGTGGCGCACTTGACGCCCACGCCGTATTTCTTGATGGCGTTGGCCGAGTCCACAGTCACCTGATCGTCGGTGCGGTCGCGGTTCTCGACCGAGAGATCGTAATAGTGCAGGTCCACGTCGAGATAGGGCAGGATCAGCTTCTTCTTGATGAGGTCCCAGATGATGCGGGTCATCTCGTCGCCGTCCAGTTCGACAACCGGGTTCTGGACCTTGATCTTCGCCATGGGGGAAAAGCCTTCTGTTGCGCTGCGGAATATGCTGCACCGCCTATAGCAGCCCGGCCGGGGGGCGGCAAATCAGACTGTAGGCGGAGACGTCATGCCTCCGTCACGGTTTAAGGGCTTGAAATCGCGGGGCGGGGCGGTCCACTCTGCCACGGGGGCGCAGCTGGCGGGGGAGGGATTCATGCAGGTTTCCGAGGCGAGGGTGATCGACGGCGGACAAGCCGTCGAATTGGTGCTTGGGGGCGAACGCCACCGTTTCCATGCCCTGTGGCTGCGCGACAATGCCCGTGACGAGAAGACCCGCAGCCCCGGCAACGGCCAGCGGCTGATCACCATCCTCGACATTCCGAAAGACACAGTGATCGCCGAGGCGAGGGCCGCCGACGGCACCCTGTCGCTGCGCTTCGAACCGGAGGGCCGGACCATCGCCTATGAGGGCGGCTGGCTCGCCCGCCATGCCTATGACCGCAACGGATGGCGCGAGCCGGGCTGGACGCCCGCCGATATCGAGCGCTGGGATTCGCGGCTGATGAACGACGTGCCGTCGGAAAGCTGGGCGGACGTCACCAACGACCGCAAGGCGCTCGGCCGCTGGCTGGCGGCAGTGCGCCGCTACGGCTTCGCGGTGATGACCGGCACCCCCACCGAGCCCGGCACGCTGTGCAAGGTGGCGGAGCTCTTCGGCTATGTGCGCGAAACCAATTACGGCCGCTGGTTCGAGGTGAGGGCCGAGGTCAACCCCAACAACCTCGCCTACACGAACCTCGGCCTCCAGGCCCACACCGACAATCCGTACCGCGATCCCGTCCCGACGCTGCAGATCCTGGCCTGCCTCGAGAACTCGGTCGAGGGCGGCGACTCGATCGTGGTCGACGGCTTCAAGGTGGTGGAGCGGCTGAAGGCCGAGAACCCGCGCGGCTTCGAACTGCTCTCGGGCCACGCGGCGCGTTTTGCCTATGAGGGCTCGGCCGGTGTCCGGCTGCGCTCCAAGCGGCCGATGATCGAGCTGGGGCCGGATGGCGAGCTGATTGCCGTGCGCTTCAACAACCGCTCGCTGGCGGCGGCGACCGACATTCCCTACGAGGACATGGCGGATTACTACGCCGCCTACCGCCGCTTCGCCGAGCTGATCGAGGACCCGGCCATGGAGGTTACCTTCAAGCTGAAGCCGGGCGAGCTGTTCATCGTCGACAACACCCGCGTGATGCATGCGAGGAAGAGCTTCTCCGGCACCGGCAAGCGCTGGCTCCAGGGCTGCTACGCCGACAAGGACGGGCTCTATTCGACGCTCTCGGCAATAGAGGAAGAAGGACTGCTGCAATGACCGCGCCACAGCTCGACCGCTCCAACATCGTGGAGTTCATCGCCGATATCTTCGAGCGGCGCGGAGCCGAGTCCTACCTGGGCGAGAAGGTCTCGATGTCGGAGCACATGCTGCAGGGCGCGGTGCTGGCCGAGGCGGAGGGTGCGCCGGAAGAACTGGTGGCCGCGGCGCTGCTCCACGACATCGGGCACTACACCTCCGAGTTCGGCCCCATGTCGCTGGGCGACGAGCGCGACAACTACCACGAGGAATCGGGCGCAAAGGTGCTCGCGCCCTTCTTCCCGCCGGTCATCACCGAATGCGTGCGGCTGCACGTGCCGGCCAAGCGCTATCTCTGCGCCACCGACAAGGGCTACTACGACCGGCTTTCCGAGGCCTCGAAGCACACGCTGATGCTGCAGGGCGGGGCGATGAGCGCGGCCGAGGTGGCGGAGTTCGAATCCAATCCCTTCCACAGGGAAGCGGTGCGGGTGCGGATCTGGGACGACGAGGGCAAGATGCCGGGGGTGAAGACGCCGGACTTCCGGCACTATGTGCGGCTGCTCAAGCGGGTGGTGGAACGGCAGGGCAGGGTGGCGTAAGGCACCCTTCATGACCTCGCTTCGCGCCTCCGGCGAAACCAACGCGCTTCGCCATCCCAAGTTCGTGCTCTACTGGGTCGCCATCGGCTGCACCTCGTTTGCGGTGCAGATCATGTCGGTGTCGGTGGGCTGGGAAATCTACGACATCACGCGCGACCCGCTGTACCTCGGCTACGTGGGCCTCGTGCAGTTCCTGCCGCCGCTGCTGCTGGTGCTGGTGACGGGGCTTGCCGCCGACCGCTTCAACCGGCGCCTGATCATGGCAGCCTGCCTCGGGCTCGAGGCGCTGTGCGCGCTGGGGCTGCTGCTGTTCACCCTGGACCACCCCAGCAACGTCACCCCGGTCTTCGGCATCCTCGTGCTGCTGGGCATCGGGCGGGCCTTCATGAACCCGGCGTCGGACGCGCTGGCCCCGAACCTCGTGCCGAAGGCCGCGATCGCCCATGCCATCTCGCTCACCACCATGATCTGGCAGACGGCGAACATTGCCGGGCCGGTGGCGGGCGGGCTGCTCTATGGCCTCGCGGGCGAGGTCGCCTATGGCGTGGCTCTGGCGCTCGTCGCCACCGCCGCCGTCCTGGTGCTGCTGATCGGCCGGGTGCCGCAGCAGCGCGAGGCCGACAAGGAGGAGACGACGCTCAATTCGCTGTTCGCCGGCTTCCATTTCATCCGCCGCGAGAAGCTGGTGCTGGGAGCGATCTCGCTCGATCTCTTCGCGGTGCTGCTGGGCGGCGCCGTGGCGCTGCTGCCGGTCTATGCGCGCGACATCCTGGACGTGGGACCCTGGGGACTGGGCATGCTGCGCGCCGCGCCGGGCGTGGGTGCCGTGACCATGGCGCTTTACCTGGCACGCTATGGCATCAAGGACCATGCCGGGCGCATCCTGTTCGTCTTCGTCGCGCTGTTCGGTTTCTTCACCATGGTGTTCGGGCTGTCGACCTCCGTGCCGCTGTCGATCGGCGCGCTGGTGCTGATGGGAGCCTGCGACATGGTGAGCGTCTATATCCGCGAGACGCTGCTGCAGCTGTGGACGCCGGACGAGGTGAGGGGCCGGGTCAATGCCGTGAACCGGGTGTTCATCGGCGCCTCGAATGAGCTGGGCGAGTTCCGCGCCGGCGTGGTGGCGCGGCTGATCGGGGCGGTTGCGGCGGTGGCGCTGGGAGGTGCCGGCACCATGGGGGTGGCCTTCTTCTGGTCGCGCTGGTTCCCGGAACTGCGCACCGCGAGGCGGCTGGACGGGCGGGGCTGACGCCGCTATTCCAAGCCCATCATGGCTGGAACCGACAAGACGAAGAATCAGGTGCTGGGGCCCGCCCCCATTGCGGTGCTGGTGAACGTGCAACTGGGCGAGAACATCGGCACGGCGGCGCGCGCCATGGCGAATTTCGGGTTGCATGAACTCCGCCTCGTCGACCCGCGCGACGGCTGGCCGAACGAGAAGGCGCTGACCTCGTCCTCCGGTGCCAACTGGATCATCGAGAACGCGGCGGTGCACGAGACTCTCGAGGCGGCGCTGAAGGACGTGAACTACGTCTATGCCACCACGGCCAGGCCGCGCGGCATGATCAAGGAAGTGATCACGCCGGAGCAGGCGGGCCACGACATGCGGGCCCGGGTGGCGAGGGGCGAGAAGGTGGCGCTGCTGTTTGGGCGCGAGCGCTTCGGGCTGTCGAACGACGAGGTGTCGCTGGCCGACGTGATCGTCACCGCACCGGTGAACCCGGCCTTCGCCTCGATCAACATTGCGCAGGCCGTACTGCTGATGGGCTACGAGTGGTTCAAGGACCAGGCCGAGAGCCTCGGCCAGAAGACGCCGGAGCTTCCCGCCCTCGAAGGGCCGGGCCTGCAGACGCCGGATACGCGGCTCGCCACCAAGGAGGAGCTCTACGGCTTCTTCGACCATCTCGAGCGCGAGCTCGACATCGCGGGCTTCTTCAAGACCGAGGACAAGAAGCCGGGCATGCTGAGGAACATCCGCAACCTGTTCGCGCGCGCCGAGCTGACCGAGCAGGAGGTGCGCTCGCTGAGGGGCATCGTGTCCTCGCTCACCCGGGCGCACGAGAAGCGCAAGGAACAGCGCGAGAGGGAGCGCGGCGAGGGATGAGCACGGCGCGCATCCTGCTGTTCGACAGCGGCATGGGCGGGCTCACCGTGGCGCGCTCGGTGCGCCACGAGCTGCCCTTCGCGCATCTCGTCTATTCCGCGGACAACGCCGCCTTCCCTTATGGTGCGTGGGAAGAGCAGGCGCTGGTTCAGCGCATCCTGTTCGTGATGGGGAAGCTCATCGAACGGGTGGAGCCCGACATCGTGGTGATCGCCTGCAACACGGCCTCGACCATCGCGCTCACCCAGTTGCGGGAGGCCTACAAGGTGCCCTTCGTCGGAACCGTGCCGGCGATCAAGCCGGCCGCGGCGCAGTCGAAATCGCACATCATCGGGGTGCTGGCGACACCGGGCACGGTGCGGCGCGAATACACGCACACGCTGATCCATGATTTCGCCTCGCACTGCCATGTCACGCTGCACGGCGCGCCGCGCATGGCGGAGATCGCCGAACTGAAGCTGAAGGGCGTGCCGGTGGACCTCGCGGAACTGAAGGCGGAGATCGCGCCGGTGTTCGTGGAGGAAGGGGGAAAGCGCACCGACGTCGTGGTGCTGGGCTGCACGCACTACCCGTTGCTCGTCGACGAGATGGCGAAGGTCGAGCCCTGGGTGGTGCGCTACATCGACCCCGCTCCGGCCATCGCGCGGAGGGTAGCGGACGTGCTGAAGGACGTGGTGCCGAGGGAGCCGACGAAGCCGGTGCCACCCCACAACTCGGTGCTGCTGACCTCGACCAAGGCTGCGGCGGCGGATGCGTTGCCGGCCTATGCGAAGATGAGCTTCCATCTGCCGGAGTTTCTCGACCTGAAAGCCGGTGAAGGAAAATAGTCCTTGACAGCGCGCGCTCGCTGAGATAGAAAGGCGCATTCTCCAATATTGGGTTTTCGACAGGAGCCGGGACGAACTGCCCACGGTTATCCGTGGCCGGGTTGACCGAGCATCATCATTTTCGTATCGGCGAAATTGATGCGCGGATCAAGTCCGCGCGAGGTGCGGTGAGTGAGGTGAGTTGGCGGTATGGGTTCTCAGCCCTTCGCCAATCCCATCGTCAGGCCGCGCACCAGGTGGCGCTGGACCAGGAGGACGAAGAGGAAGGCAGGGAGGATCGAGGCCGTGCTGAGGGCGGCGGTGAAGCCCCAGGTCTGGGTGACGACGAGGCTCAGCTGGACGGGGAGCAGGCGGATGGTGTTGGTGAGGAACAGCGCCATCAGGAACTCGGTCCACGAGAAGATGAAGCAAAGCACGGCGGAGGCGGCGATGCCGCCCTTCACCAGCGGTGCGTAGATGCGGGTGAAACTTTGCAGGCGGGTGGCGCCGTCGATGGTGGCGGCCTCGCCCACCTCGCGCGGCACGTCGTCAAGGAAGGACTTGAGGAGCAGCACGGCGAAGGGGAGGTTGACGGCAGCATGGGCGAAGATGATGCCGATGAGCGTGTCGCGCAGGCCGACCTGCGTGTAGGTGAAGACGAGGGGCACCAGCACGGCGATGGGCGGCAGGATGCGGTGGAACAGCACCCACAGGAAGACGAGGCGTTTCCGCGTGAAGTGGATCAGCGACAGCGCGAAGGCGGCGGGCAGGGCCGCGAGCAGGGTGAGGAGCGTAGCGCCCATGGCGACGAGGATGGTGTCGAGAATGGCCTGGCGGGAGGCAAAGAAGGAGGGGCCCTCTCCGCCGAGCGTCACGCGGTAGTTGTCCAAGGTGGGAGTGAAGTCGAACCAGGTGACGCTGAAATTCTCGAAAATGGCGTGGGCCGGTTTGATCGAGTTGAGGCCCCACCAGAAGAGCGGGAACATGAACAGCGCCACCGTGCCGACGGCGGCAAGATCGCGGAACAGGCGGAGGGCGGGGTTCTGGGGCATGAAGTGATAGGTTTATCTTGTAAAATCAATGGCGTGTAGAAAAAGATTGAGAAAGAGGGTCACCTTGCGCGGGCGTGACCCGCGCATCCTTTTTGTGGTCGCCGAAAAGGATGCCCCGGTCAAGCTGGGGCAAGGTGAGTTTCGGGGGATGGCATGCGTGGCGTGACGGCATCAGGGGGAAGGTACGGATTTGACACTCCCCCCCCGCTTCGCCTATATGCGCCGCAGCACGGAGCTTTCGGGCTCCGTGTTTGCTTGCCCGTGCCCCTTGTGGGCTGTCGGCCGGGAGACCGGTGCCAGGAGGGTGGGTTCTCAACGTCACTCAAGGAGACCGTAAATGACGAAGCGCGCAAACGCGAAATACAAGATCGATCGCCGCATGGGCGAGAACATCTGGGGCCGCCCGAAGAGCCCCGTCAACAAGCGTGAATATGGCCCGGGCCAGCACGGCCAGCGCCGCAAGGGCAAGATGTCGGACTTCGGCACCCAGCTGAAGGCCAAGCAGAAGCTCAAGGGCTATTACGCCAATCTTTCGGAACGCCAGTTCCACAAGGTCTATGACGAAGCCGTGCGCATGACGGGCGACTCGTCGGAAAACCTCATCGGCCTGCTCGAGCGCCGCCTCGACGTGGTCGTCTATCGTTCCAAGTTCGTGCCGACCGTCTTCGCCGCCCGCCAGTTCGTCTCGCACGGCCACGTGAAGGTCAACGGCAAGCGCGTCACCATTTCGTCGATCCGCCTCAAGGCCGGTGACACCATCGAGCTGACCGACAAGGCCAAGGGTCTTGCCACCGTGCTCGAGTCGGTGCAGCTCGCCGAGCGTGACACGCCGGACTACATCGAGGTCGATCACAAGGGCATGACCGCGCGTCTCGTCCGCGTGCCGGCGCTTTCGGACGTTCCCTATCCCGTCCAGATGCAGCCGAACCTGGTCGTCGAATACTACTCGCGCTAAGGGCTTCGGCCTTCCAGCGATACAAACGAGGGCCCTGCCGCCGGCAGGGCCCTTTTTCGTGCGGAGAGCGGGGTTGGGCCCGGCACGTCAGAAGCGATCGATCACGCCGATGACGGCGGAGCCGATGTCCTGGCCGTGCTTCACGCTGATGCAGTGGCTGCGGGCATCTCTGCCTCATGCGCGATGGTCTCCAGCGGATCGAGGTGCGGGAAGACCAGCGCCTGGGCGCGCGCGAGCATGCGCGGATCGTCGATCTCGCACCAGACGAGGTCGTCGATGCGCACCGCACCCATCGGGCAGCCTGGAAGCTGTTCGATGAGACAGTCCTCATAGAAGGCCATGGGCTGTGCCGCGGCCCGTGCCGCCGCCGCGCCGCGGATCCTGTCGGCGAGCTTCCGGCCGATCTTCACGATGCCGACGTGTTCGCCCACCGGGGCATCCTTCTCCTCCGACAGGTGTTTCGACAGCCGGCGGACGTGGGGCAGCGGCGCGCCCGGCACGGCGTCTGCCCAGGCATAATATTCATCACCCGAGTCGGTGGTGCCGGACACCAGTGCGGCGTTCTCCATCGGGCAGGCGAGCAGGGCCACGAGGCCGCGGCGCTGGTAGACGATATCGGAATCGAGGACGAGGCAGGGCGCCTCCACCGCGGCGAGGGCCACGGTGAGGCTGACGAGTGACCCGTTGTCGGCATAGCGCTCATTGAACAGCGTGGTGACGAAACCGCCGGAGCGGGCGGCGAGCTCCTCGTAGAACGTGGCGCAATGCCCGGTCACGATGAAGACCTTGCGAATGCCGCAGGACCGCAGGATCAGGAGAGACCGTTCGACGAGGGTGGTGCCCTGGCATGGAATGAAACCCTTGGGCCGGTCGCGCCAGTCGTTTCCGAGGCGCATCCCGCGGCCCGCGGCGAGGATGATCGCCGTCGAAACTGTCATGCAAAAAATCCTTTTGGTTGTATAGTGGTGCAGCCCAGACGAGGAGTCAAACCCGACATGAGACGCGTGCCTTTTTCCGCCTTCGTGGCCGACCACCGCGCGCACAAGCTGAATGAGGAACTCGCCACCGACTGGGGCTCGCTGGTTGTCTACCGCCTGCCGGCCTTCGCGCTTGCCTGGGCGCTGCTGCCGCTCGGCGTCACGCCCAACCAGCTCACCTTTGCCGGACTGGCGGTGATTCCGGCAATCGCACTGTCGGCATGGTTCCTGCCTGCCGGCACGGCAATGGCCGTCGTCACCGTGCTGGCGCTGGCTTTCAACGTGCTCGACTGCGCCGACGGCTCGCTGGCGCGCGCCACCGGAACGAGCTCCCTCAGTGGCCGCTACCTCGATTTCGCTGCGGACGTTCTCTATCGCAACATCGCCTATGCCAGCTACGGGCTGATCGCCGATCGCATGTGGCCAGGTGCAGCCTTCCCGTGGCTGGCGGTGGGACTCGTCTGCGGGCTGCTGGTGACATATGCGCGGGTCAACCGCCTGTATGCACGGAAACTGTTCCCAGGCACGGAAACGCACGGGACGCCTTCACGGCGGCGACCCTCAGACCTCGCCTTCAGCTTCCTCTCGGGCCTCGACACGCTGCTGCCGCTGATCGCCCTGCTGGCCTGGGCAGCGGGGGACCTGAGGCTGGCCCTGCTGTGGTTCCTGATCTTCACCCTTGGCGATGCCGTGATCGAGGTGACCTCGATCTACCTTAAGGCGCGCCGATTCGATCAGGCATCGGCGGGGCGCGAGCCCCGGGAAGACTGACCGCCACGCGGCCTGTTTTCACGCAGAACCTGTGAAATCCGCAGCTTGGGCTGTGGATCAGCAATGGTTGCATTTGCGGCGCACAGATCTCGATCCCATGATGTATGCGGGTCGAAGCCTGTCTCAGGCTGCCCGAAAATGGGGGTTTCAATGGATATCGTTGGCTTGATCATTCAGCTGATCGCCGGTGCCGTTGGCGGCAACGTGGCGGGCAAGGCGAATGCGAAATTCGACATGGGCGGTGCCGGCAACTCCATCGTCGGCGCCATCGGCGGCGTGGTGCTGGGCCAGATCGTCGAGCGTCTGACCGGTGGCGCGGTCACCGCCGAGCAGGCCGCAGCAGCAACGCAGGGCCTCGACATCGCCGCCATCCTGTCGAGCCTGATCGGCGGCGGCGCGGGCGGCGCCGTACTTTCGGCCATCGTCGGGGCACTCAAGAACCGCTGATCGCCGCAACGCGCTTGAGACGAGGGGCTGTCTTTCACGGGCAGCCCCTCATGTTTTTTCCGGGGCCTCCGGGAACATCGGCTGCGGCTCTGACGTTCCCGCGCCATGTCAGGCAAGGGCCATGCGGGCCTCACGCCCGTGCTCGAGCGCAACATCAGGCTGCTGAGCGAGCGGCGGCGGCGCGAAGATGAAGCAGCCTCGCGCGAGGCGCGACTGGCCGCCACGGTGACGCGCTTTGCCGGCAGCATGGTCTTCGTCTATCTGCACATCATCGTCCTCGGCCTGTGGATCACCGGCAATCTCGGCCTGATCGCGGGCCTGCCGCGCTGGGACCCCTCCTTCATGATCCTCGCCATCGGCGCATCGGTGGAGGCGATCTTCCTGTCGACCTTCATGCTGATCGCGCAGAACCGCATGGCCGCAGCCGACGACAAGCGTGCCGACCTCGACCTGCAGATCAGCCTGCTGACCGAGCACGAGATCACCAAGCTGGCAGTGCTGCTTGACGCAGTGGCGCGGCGCGTGGGAGTTCCGGTCGCGGGCGACAGCGAGCTCAAGGACGTGAAGCAGGACGTGGCCCCCGAAAAGGTGCTCGACCAGATCGAATCCGCATCGCCCGGCCCTGGTTGACGCCGTCTTGGCAGGCGGCCCGCGCCGCGCGATAGTCGTGCCATGACACCCCGACACAAGCCCTACCTCACCTCCGGTGCCGCTTTCGAGATCGGTCTCCGTCCGCTGGCGACGGAACAATGGCTCGACATCGGCCCCGATCACGCGGCGTTCATGGCGGCCAAGCGGGCGCGGCTCGCAGGCCGCCCGCCGCTCTACTACCGTTCGCTCGAGCGCTCGCGCCCGGCGCAGGCAGAGCTGCTGCGGCTGGCGGCGCAGCATCTGCTTGCCCATCATGGCGAGGCGTTTTCGGCCGATGGCGACACGCTGGTCGACCAGATCGACGGCAGCCGGCACGAGCTCGGCGACGGTGGTCGCGAACCGCTCGACGTGCTGGGCGGCCTTGTCGAAGAGGATTTCGTGCTGTTTGCCCGCGAGGAAGATCGCGACATCGTGATCGCCGCCTCCAATGCCTATACGAGTTCGGGCCGCATCGTGTCCTGCGTGGGCCGGAACATGCATTTTGCCCATGAGCCGGTCCCCGGCCTCAACGAGCAGCTGGGACCGCGCATCGACCGGGTGATCGCCAACGTGCAGCCCGGCAAGCCGGTGGTTCGCTTCAACTGGTTCGTGACCCCGATATCCAGCAGGCTCTATCCGCCGACGCAGGAGGACTATGCGGGTCCTGCCGCCGCAGTGGCGCAGCAGCTTGCCGAAGATCACCGCAAGGCGGGCGAGATGCTGTGGCTGCGGGTGGAGCATCAGACATTCATGCGGCTTCCCGAGACCGGGGCACTGGCCTTCGGCATCCACACCTATTCCGATCCGCTCTCGTCGATCGCGGAAGACCGCGCCAGCCTCGCGGCGCTCAAGCAACTGATCGGCAGCTACAGCGATGACCGCCTCGACTATGGCGGCATGCTGGTGAACCGCGCCGCCATCCTCAGGTGGATCGAGGACCGGCTGGTGCCGGCGTGAACTAGTGCAGCCTCCACTCGGCGCCGACGTGGCGGAGATCGACGGGGCCCACGAGTCCCGCATGCGCGACGCGCACCTGGGCCAGCGGACCTTCGAGGTTATGTGACCAGAATTCCAGGAACTTGATCAGGCGGGGGAATTTCGGGGCGAGGTCGTAGTCCTGCCAGATGTAGGTTTGCAGCACATTCCTGAAATCCGGCAGGCGGTACATGATTTCCGCGGTGGTGAGGCTCCAGCCCTGCATCTGACGTTCGAAGTCCCGGTCGCCCATGTCGTTCCTCCTGGTCGTTGAGACTCACCAATGCTGCCAAAGGAGGATTGCCCGGGTCAAGACTGACGCTTCGCATTTGCGAATGAAATCAATGTGTTAGCAGCCTATTCCCGGGAGTGCTGCCAGCCTCACTGGGCGAGGCTCGCCACCTTGGCATCGGCGAAGGCGAAGCAGCCGGCGATCACCGGGCTGACGGGAAGCTCACGATAGGCGCCGAGCGCGCCTTCGCGGTGGAGGCGCCCCGCGAGGCCCGGCTCGTCGCTCGCCACCACCCAGATGAAGCCGAGCCCCGAGGGCTTCACGATGCGCGCGTCGGCGCGCGTCAGCGAGGCGAAGACCTGATCTTCCGGCGTGCCCGGTTCGAACACCGCGAGCATGGTGCCGCTCGCTTCGGGCGGCAGTGCTGCGTGGCGCATGACGATGGCCATTCCGACGAGCCAGACGGCGATGACGCCCGCGAAGAGCGCCAGCGCCAGCCGGTGCCCGGTGAGCCTCATCAGGCGGTGGCGAAGCGCTGCACGCGCTGCTCGCGGATCGGCAGGTTGACGACGAAGGCGAAGACGCCGAGCGCCACGCTCAGCCACCACACGATGTCGTAGGAGCCGAACTGGTCGTAGAGGCGGCCCGCCAGCCACACGCCGAGGAACGAGCCGACCTGGTGGCTGACGAAGACGAAACCGTAGAGTGTGGCCATGTAGCGGGTGCCGAACATGACGGTGACGAGGCCCATGGTGAGCGGCACGGTGGAGAGCCAGAGGAGCCCCATCGAACAGGTGAAGAGCAGCGTCGTCGTCTGGGTAACCGGCAGCAGCACGAAGCCCGCCGTGATGGCGGCACGCACCAGGTAGATGAAGGCCAGCGGCACGTGCTTTTCGCCCCGCCCGCCGATGATGCCGGAGACGTAGGACCCGACCACGTTGAACAGGCCGATGAGTCCCATGGCCAGCCCCGCGAATTCCTTCGAGATGCCGTGCTCGGCCAGATAGGCCGGCATGTGCACGGTGATGAAGGCGAGCTGGAAGCCGCAGACGAAGAAGCCCGAGACCAGCAGGATGTAGGAGCGGTGGCCGAAGGCCAGCCCGATCGCCGCCTTCATGGTGAGGTCGGCCTCGCCCGGCGTCGGGCGGCTGTGGCTGGTGTTGTGCTTCAGCAGCGGTGCGGCGAAGAGGATGATGAGCAGCGACAGGCAGGCGAGGATCACCAGCGCCTGCTGCCAGCCATAGGCTGAGACCAGCATGGCGCCCAGGGGCGCGAAGATGAACTGGCCGAGCGAGCCCGAGGCGGTGGCGATGCCGAAGGCCCAGCTCCTGCGGTCCGGCGGCACGATGCGGCCCAGCGCGGCCATGACGATCGAGAAGGACGAGAAGGCGATGCCGATGCCGACCAGCACGCCGCCCCCTAAGTTGAACATCGAGGCCGAGGACGTGTAGGCCATCATCAGCACGCCGAGGCAGTAGATGACGGCACCCGCCATCAGCACGCGGGCCGAGCCGTAACGGTCGGCCAGCATGCCGGCGATGGGGGTGGCGATGCCCCAGATCAGGTTCTGCATCGCCATGGCGAAGGAGAAGACCTCGCGGCCCCAGCCATGGGCCTCCGACACCGGCACGGTGAAGAAGCCGAAGGTCGACCTCACGCCGAAGTTGACGATGGCGACGAGGCAGCCCGCGACGATCATCGCGGTGACGGTGTGGTACCAGGGGATATGGTCGGCGGGGCGGGTGGCTTCTGCGGTCATGGGGCTTCCATAAGGGGCTCCGCCCCCGGGCTCAAACGCCTTTTGCTGATGGCTGCAACACGTTTCGTGATGAGTGGCCCGAACTGGGCGATGGCGACACCGAGGATGATAAGGGCGCCGCCCACGAGCAGCGGCCAGGTCAGGCGTTCGCCCAGCAGGAGGATGCCGCCGATCGCTGCCACCACAGGCTGCACATACAGGAAGACTCCGGCGATGGAGCTGTCCATGGCTCCCAGCGCATAGTTCCAGGCGGAGGTGGCAAGGAAGGTGCCGAAGACGACGACGAAGCCCACCGCCATCCACGCCGTGAGGTTCATCGAGGCCAGCGTCCGCGGGAACTCCATGGAGACGAACAGGGGCATGGGCAGCGCCGAGATCGCCATGGCGAGGCAGGCCACCGGCAACGCCCCGTATTTCCGGGAGGCCGGCCTGATCATCACTGTGTAGATGCCCCAGCCCATGGTGGAGAGGGTGACGAGCACGAGGCCGAACAGCGAGACATCGGCCGAGGGTGCGAGGGTGCTGCCCAGCATCAGCGCCGCGGTGCCGAGCATCGATACGAAGATGCCGCCGATGAGCCAGCTCGTCAGCTTGTCGCCGGCGAAGGCCACGGCGAAGAGGGCGATGAACACCGGCTCGAGCCCGAAGATCAGCCCGGTCCAGCTCGCAGGCACCGACTGCATGCCGAAGGCGGCGAGGATCTGGTAGCCGAGATTGCCGGCGAGCGCGGCGGTGGCGATGCGCCCCCAGTCGCGCCATTCGATCTGCCTGACACCGGTGAACAGGCAGACGATGATGGCGAGGAGGCCCGCGGGATAGAGGCGCAGCACCATGGCCGTCTGCGGGTTCAGCTCGGTGATGAGGTAGCGCATGGCGACCGGGATCAGCCCCCACATGGTGACGGCGAAGAGCACGGCGGCCAATGCCGCGAGCCCGCCCGAGGGCGCGATCCGGTCGCCGAACTGCGCGATGGCGACGCCGATGAGGATGAGGGCACCGCCCATCACCATGCCGGAGGTGACCTGCTCGGAGAGGATCAGCGCGCCTGCTGCCACGCCGATGATGGGGATGAGGTAGAGGAAGGCGCCGGAGGCCGCGGCGCGCATGCGCGAGGCGGCATAGTTCCAGGTGAAGGAGCACACCATGGTGGAAATGATGGCGATGTAGCCGAGCTCGGCCCAGCTCCTCGGCGTCATGTGCGCCACGGTGGTGAGCGTCGAGGGACGCGCCAGCATCGGCACCATGACAGCCGAGCACAGCGAGAGCGACAGGGCGGAGATCGAGAAGGACCCGTATTTCAGGATCAGCGGCTTGCTGACGACGACATAGATCGCCCAGGCGGTGCCCGAGAGGAAGATCATGGCACAGCCCGTGAGGAAGCCCCAGCCGTCGCTGGCGATGCCGAGATCGCGCCACACGAGCAGCACGATGCCGAGGAAGCCGATGATCAGCCCGACGATGGCGGCGACCGTGAGGCGCTCCTTGGCGATCAGCGTGCCCATCAGCGCGATCAACAGCGGCTGCGTACCGATGATGAGGCTGCCGATGCCGGCCGAGACATGCGCGAAACCGAAGGCGGAGCCGAGGTTGTAGCCCATCATGCCGATGAGCGAGATGACGAGCAGGCGTGGCCAGTCCTGGCGATCGATGCGCCAGCCGCCGAAGATCGCAAGACTCACTGCATAGATGGCGGTGACGATCGTGTAGCGGATGGCAAGGTGATCGGCGGGCCCCAGGTCGACCGAGAGCGAGCGCAGGAAGACGGGTCCGATGCCCCACACGATGATGGTGAACATCATGGCCGCGAAGGCGCGCAACTCCATGGCGCTACTCCCGGCTCATCAGCGCGGGGCCGAACTGCGCCGCGGCGACACCAGCCAGCATGAGGAGCCCGCCCGCGATCACGTAGACGGTCACTTCCTCGCCCAGCACCAGTGCACCTGCGGAGACCGCGATGACCGGAATCAGGTAGAGGAAGGTTCCCGCCGCCGTGCTGGAGAGATGCTTGGCGCCATAGTTCCACAGCATGGTGCCACCGAGCCCGGAGGCGAGCACGAGATAGGCGACCTCCAGCCACTGCCGCGTATCGAGACGGGCCGCCAGCTGCGGCAGGGGCTCGCTCGCGGCCCCTACCATGATGGGCGCCGCTATCAGCATGGTGACTGCGGTGACGGTGAAGCTGTCATAGCGGCCGAGCAGCGGCTTGGTGACGATGGCATAGACCGCCCAGCTCGTGCAGCAGAGCAACAGGAAGACGAGGCCGCGGCCGGAGACGGGGTTCTGCGTCTCGGTCGTGAGGTCCGGCCAGAACAGGACGACGGACCCGGCGATCGCCAGAACCACGCCGAGCAGAACGTAGCGCGTCAGCTTCTCGCCCAGCGCAATGGCGGCGAGGATGGCGATCATCAGCGGCTCGATCATGGTGACCAGCGTGCCGACGCCGGCGGGGACGAGCTCGAAGCCCGCGTTGACGAACCAGTTGTAGCCCGCCATCCCGGCGATGCCGGCGACGAGGAAGCGCGGCCAGTCGGCGCGCGGGATGCGCCAGGTGCCGAGCCACAGCAGGCCGGCGAGGTTGATGACGCTCAGAAGCACGTAGCGCAGCGCGATGGAGTTCTCGGCGCTCAGGGCCAACGCCAGCGTACGCATGAACACCGCCGCGCAGCCCCAGAACAGCATGGCGAGGATCAGGGCGAGAATGGCGCGGGTCTTGGTGCTGTTCATGGGGAATCCGGGTGGACTCCATGCGTGCCCGATGTTCAGGCAGCGGTCAATTGCCAAGGCATGCAGAGGTTGAGGCCATGCCATGTTCGACGAAGCGCCGATGCCGGGCCGGGAACCCGCGCTTTCAACTTTCTGCAAGTGGCGCAGCTGCCAGCGGTGGGTTAAAGGCTGAACCATCCGCAGACAGGACTGAGGGGTGAAAAATCACACTCGCTGGGACGCTGGCCGATGGCCGGCGGCAGGAATGCTGTGTGCGGTTTTCAACAGACGGAGGGTGCGATGACGTCGATGAAACATCTCCGGGCGGGCCTTGCCTCGCTGCTCATGATGGCGGCCGGCGCGGCCTGCGCCTCGGCCCAGACGGCCCAGCCCAACATCCTGTTCATCATGGGCGACGACATCGGCTACATGCAGCCGAGCATCTATCACCGCGGCCTGATGGTGGGCGAGACTCCCAACATCGACAGGATCGGCAGAGAAGGCGCTCTGTTCACGGACTACTACGCCGAGCAGAGCTGCACGGCCGGGCGCACCGCCTTCATCACCGGCATGAACCCGCTCCGCGCCGGCATGCTGCTGCCGGAAATTCCGGGGAGCCCGTCCTATCTGCGGGCGGGTACGCCGACGCTCGCGAAGGTGCTGCTCGATCTCGGCTACAGCACCGGCGAATTCGGCAAGAATCACCTGGGCGACACGACGGAGTCGCTTCCCACCGCCCATGGCTTCCAGGAGTTCTGGGGCTATCTCTATCACCTCGACGCGATGCAGGGCGTGAGCTTCCCCGACATCAACAGGACACCGACCGAGCAGGGCATCGCGCCGCCCTGCATGAACACGCCGGTTCCGGGGCTCAGCGATCCGCCCGGCGCCGTCGATCCGAAGACGACGGTTTGCCTCACGCCGCCGCGGCCAGTCATCGCCTGCGCCTCGGCCGACGGTTCCGCTGCGAAGCAGTCATGCAAGGACGAGGGGCCGCTGACGCTCGAGAGGTCGAAGACGGTCGACGAAGAGATATCCGCCAGGGTCGTGGATTTCCTCGGCCGCAACGATCCCGCGAAGACCGGAAAGCCATTCTTCGTGTGGTACAATCCGGCGCGCATGCACATCACCACCGTGCTGTCCGACAAGTACATGGCCATGGTGGGCGAGCCCGGCGGCAAGGACTGGGGCGTCAACGAGGCGGGCATGAAGCAGATGGACGACAACATCGGCGTCGTCCTGCAGAAGCTCTCCGACATGGGGCAACTCGACAATACGCTCGTGGTGTTCACCACCGACAATGGGGCCGAGACGATCACCTTCCCCGATGGCGGTGTCACGCCGTTCAAGGGCGGCAAGCTCTCGACCTGGGAGGGCGGCATGCGCGCGCCGCTCGTGGTCCGCTGGCCGGGCCACATCGAGCCCGGCACCATCAAGACCGAGATCTTCGCCGCACTCGACTGGATGCCGACGCTGACCGACATCGCCGGCGGCCCGAAGGGCGACGGGCTGA
The DNA here is from genome assembly GCA_046349235.1 of Hyphomicrobiales bacterium. Taxonomy (GTDB): domain Bacteria; phylum Pseudomonadota; class Alphaproteobacteria; order Rhizobiales; family Aestuariivirgaceae; genus Aestuariivirga. The sequence goes on along the minus strand of JAXMCT010000013.1, from coordinate 204,031 downwards.
AGCAGGAGATCGAGGCGGGCAAATATCCGGGTTTCGTCACCACCACCATCGACGGCATCGACCAGCGCGACTACCTCGAGGGCAAGGTGGAGAAGTCGCCGCGCGACCACTTCTTCTACTATTCGGGCAAGAACCCCTCGGCCGTGCGCTACAAGAACTGGAAGATGTATTTCGCCATGGTCTCGGATGATCCCGCAGGTTTCGTCAACGGCGTGGTGCCCTATTCCTGGACGCAGGTGGTGAACATCAAGCGCGACCCGTTCGAGACCTCGATCGGCCACCAGATCAAGACGCTGTTCGGAATGGGCGGCGCCCTTGCCGGGCCCGTCACGGCCTATGTTTATGACTGGAACATCCTGCCGCTCGGGCAGGCGCTGTGGCTCAGGGAACTCGAAACCTACGTGAAGTTCCCGCCGCTGCAGAACCCCGCGAGCTACAATCTCGACCAGGTGCTGCAGCAAGTGCGCGAGATGAAGACGGCCGGCCATGCCAGCGAGTGAGGTTCGGCAAGAATTCCCCCGGCCGCGGGGCCGGGGGATGTGGGTTCGGACGGCTTACGCCACGCCCTTGTCGGCCATGAGCTGCTTCAGCTCGCCCGACTGGAACATCTCCATCATGATGTCCGAGCCGCCGACGAACTCGCCCTTGACGTAGAGCTGCGGGATGGTGGGCCAGTTGGTGTAGTCCTTGATGCCCTGGCGCAGTTCGGCGGAGTCGAGCACGTTGACGCCCTTGAAGGGCACGCCGAGGTGCTGGAGGATCTGCACCGAGCGGCCGGAGAAGCCGCACATGGGCATGTCGGGCGTTCCCTTCATGAACAGGACGACGTCGTTGCTCTTCACTTCATTGTCGATCTCTTTGGCGATGTCGGTCATTGGTCAGTCCTCTGGGGTGCTGGTCTGGAGTGCGAGGGCGTGCAGCTCGCCGCCCATGCGGCCCTTGAGGGCGGCATAGACGAGCTGGTGCTGCTGCACGCGGGATTTGCCCTTGAAGGCGGCGGAAACGACGTTGGCGGCATAGTGGTCGCCGTCGCCGGCGAGGTCGCGGATGGTCACCTGCGCATCGGGCAGCGCCTCCTTGATGAAGCGCTCGATGTCGGTGGCGGACATGCCCATGTGCTCGTTCCCCTTAAAGCTCGCCCGACATGTAGGCCGGGAACCAGCCTTCATGTGCCGAGCGCAAATCAGCCACAGATATAGAGGGGCCGGCTTCGATCTTCAATGTAGCCCCGGAGGTGACGGTTCCGACTTGCGCCACCGCAACCCCGGCCTTCTTGGCCTCGGCCAGCAGCACCGCGGCATTGTTGGGGGAGGTGGTGACCACGTAGCGGGCCTGGTCCTCGCCGAAGAGCTGCTCGTGGGTGAGGGCGGAGAGCGCGGCGCCGAGGCCCGAGGCCATGGCCATCTCGATGACCGCGAGGCCGAGGCCACCGTCGGAGACGTCATGCACGGCGCTGAACTGGCCGGTGCGGATGAGCTGGCGCACGAAGTCGCCGTTCTTCTTTTCGAGCGCCAGGTCGACCGGCGGCGGGGCGCCTTCCTCCTTGCCGAGAACCTCGCGGAGATAGACCGACTGGCCGAGGTGGCTGCCGTGGCCGCCGACCAGAAGGATCACGTCGTCCGCCTGCTTGAAGGCGATGGTCGCCATGGTGTCGAGGTCGGGGATCAGGCCGATGCCGCCGATCGCCGGGGTGGGCAGGATGCCCTGGCCGTTGGTCTCGTTGTAGAGCGAGACATTGCCCGAGACGATGGGGAAGGCGAGCACGGTACAGGCCTCCGACAGGCCTTTGATGGCATGCACGAACTGGCCCATGATCTCCGGGCGCTCAGGGTTCCCGAAGTTCAGGTTGTCGGTGATGGCGATGGGATCGGCACCCACCGCGGTGAGGTTGCGCCAGCATTCGGCGACGGCCTGCTTGCCGCCCTCGAAGGGATCGGCCTCGACGTAGCGCGGCGTGACATCGGTCGACACCGCAATGGCCTTCTTGCCGCGGATCCTCACGACGCCGGCGTCGCCGCCGGGGATCTGTGCGGTGTTGGAGCCGATGAGGCTGTCATACTGCTCCCACACCCAGCGCCTGGAGCACATGTCGGGCGAGCCGACGATCTTGAGGATCGCGGCCTTCAGGTCGTTGGGGGCGGGCACGTCCTTCAGCACCGGCTGCTTCTTCGGGGGCACCCAGGGACGGTCATATTCCGGCGCCTCGTCGCCCATCTGCTTGATGGGGAGGTCGGCCATCACCTGGCCCTTGTGCTTGATGACGAAGCGCAGCGTGTCGGTGGTCTTGCCGACGATGGCGAAGTCGAGGCCCCACTTGTGGAAGATGGCCTCGGCCTGTTTCTCCTTCGCGGGGTCGAGCACCATGAGCATGCGCTCCTGGCTTTCCGACAGCATCATCTCGTAGGCGGTCATGCCGGATTCGCGACAGGGCACCTTGTCGAGGTCGAGCTCGATGCCGAGATCGCCCTTCGCACCCATCTCGACGGCCGACGAGGTGAGGCCCGCGGCGCCCATGTCCTGGATGGCGATGACGGCACCCGATGCCATGAGTTCGAGGCAGGCCTCGAGCAGGCACTTCTCGGTGAAGGGATCGCCGACCTGAACGGTGGGGCGCTTCTCCTCGGCCTTGTCGTCGAATTCGGCCGACGCCATGGTGGCGCCGTGGATGCCGTCGCGCCCGGTCTTGGCGCCGAGATAGACGACGGGCAGGCCGACGCCCTTGGCTTTCGAGTAAAAGATCGAGTCGGCGCGGGCGAGGCCCACCGCCATGGCGTTGACAAGGATGTTGCCGTTGTAGCGGGCGTGGAAGTTCACCTCGCCGCCGATGGTGGGCACGCCGAAGGAATTGCCGTAGCCGCCGATGCCGTGGACGACGCCGGAGACGAGATGGCGCGTCTTGGGATGTGCCGGCTCGCCGAAGCGAAGTGCGTTCATCGCCGCGATGGGCCGCGCCCCCATGGTGAAGACGTCGCGCAGGATGCCGCCCACGCCGGTCGCCGCCCCCTGGTAGGGCTCGATGAAGGAGGGGTGGTTGTGGCTCTCCATCTTGAAGACGATGGCATCGCCGTCGCCGATGTCGATGACGCCCGCGTTCTCGCCCGGGCCCTGGATGACCTTCGGCCCCTTGGTGGGCATGGTCTTGAGCCACTTCTTCGACGACTTGTAGGAACAGTGCTCGTTCCACATGGCCGAACAGATGCCGAGCTCGGTCAGCGTGGGCTCGCGGCCCAGCAGCTTCACGAAGCGCTCGTATTCGTCGGGCTTCAGGCCGTGGCTCTTGACGAGGTCCGGGGTGATCTTGGTGTCATTGGCGAGGGTCATGGGCACGGGCTTTAGCGCGCGGCGGGGCGAATCTCAAATAGCCTTTCGCCCCTGTCCGCGCCCATTTTTCATGCATTTTTTGCCGTCACCCCGGCGAAGGCCGGGGTCCCGCTTGGGGTGCTGGCCACGTGGACAGAAAGCGGGATCCCGGCCTTCGCCGGGATGACGGCACTGAGGGGAGGGCCTCGTCAGGCTTTCACCTTCGCGATCCAGTTCTCAAAGGCCGTCAGAAAACCCTTGAGGAAGCTCGCCGTCTCCGGCTTCACGAAGCCGCCCTTGCCGTCGAGCAGGGTCTGGACCTGGGCGATGTAGGCCTCGGGCTGCTGCAGGGTGGGCATGTTGAGGAAGACCAGCGACTGGCGCAGATGGTGATTGGCGCCGAAGCCCGAGAGCACGCCCTGCGAGATCGAGATGACCGCCGCCGGCTTGCCGTTCCACGACGACTTGCCATAGGGCCTTGAGCCCCAGTCGATGGCGTTCTTGAGCACGCCCGGCACCGAGCGGTTGTATTCCGGCGTGGCGAAGAGCACGGCATCGGATTTCTCGATGGCCTGCTTGAAGGCGGTGACCTCCGCCGGCGGGTTGGCCTCGAAATCCGCGTTGAACAGGGGCAGGGCGCCGATCTCGACCACCTCCAGCTTCAGCCCCTCGGGTGAAATGCCCTTCAGGGCTTCCACGAACTGGCGGGTGAGCGACTCCTTGCGGAGGCTGCCGATGAGAACGGCGACGGTATAGGGCATTGTTGTCTCCTGTCTGTAACTGATGTGATTACAGATGGGGATGGTGGTTGGGTTCGTCTGCGGGTAATGTGTTCACGAATACGTGACCGGGCTCCGCCCTTGCATTCGTCACCCCAGCGCAAGCCGGGGCCCAGCTTTAGTGCGGTCCGTAACGATTGCTTTTGGGTGGGAGACAGGGCCGGTATCCCCCTAGCTGACTTGCCAGGAAGGGCGCTCTGTACGCTTCCTGCGGCTCTCTAACCCACTCTGCCGTCACCCCGGCGCAGGCCGGGGTCCCGCTTAGGGCGCTGGCCGCGGGGGGGCAAAGGAAGCGGGATCCCGGCCTGCGCCGGGATGACGGCAAGAATAGTTGCAATTTGAAGGCTTTACGCCGCCAGCAGGCTTTCGAACAGGGGGCGGCAGTCGGTGCGGCCGTGCAGGGGTTCGATCATGTTCTCGGGGTGGGGCATCATGCCGATCACCGTGCCGGCTTCATTCATGATGCCGGCAATGTCGTTCAAGGCGCCGTTCGGATTGGTGTTTTCGGCGTAGCGGAAGACCACGCGGTTCTCCGCCTCGAGCTTCCTGAGCGTCTCGGGGTCGCAGATGTAGTTGCCCTCGCCGTGGGCGACGGGGCAGGAGACGACCGTGCCCTTCGCCACCTTGTTGGTGAAGAAGGTCTGGTTGTTCTCGACCTTCAGTTTCACCTGGCGGCAGACGAAGCGCAGGTCCTTGTTGCGCACCAGCACGCCCGGCAGCAGGCCTGCCTCGGTGATGATCTGGAAGCCGTTGCAGACGCCGAGAACCTTGAGTCCCTTCAACGCCTTGGCGCGGATATCTTGCATGATGGGTGAGCGCGCGGCGATGGCCCCGCAGCGCAGGTAGTCGCCGTAGGAGAAGCCGCCGGGAACGACCACCAGGTCAACCTTCGGGAGTTCCGTCTCGGTATGCCAGACGGACACCGGCTTCTGCCCGGTGACGGTCTCGAGGGCCAGCAGCATGTCGCGTTCGCGGTTGATGCCGGGGAAGACGACGACGGCGGATTTCATGGGCTCAGGCCAGTTCGATGTCGTAGTTTTCGATGACGGTGTTGGCGATGAGCTTCTCGCACATCGCCTTGACCTGTTCCTTCGCCTTGACCTTGTCGGTCTCCGCCAGTTCGACCTCGAAATACTTGCCCTGGCGGACCTCGCCGACGCCGCCGAAGCCGAGGTGGCCGAGCGCCCCCTCGATGGCCTTGCCCTGGGGGTCCAGCACGCCGGTCTTCAGCGTGACCTTGATCTTCGCCTTCATCAGTTCAAATCCGTCTTCACGAGCTTGGGCTTGGAGCGTTCGGGCTTCTCGCCCTCGGCGATGATGCCGAGGCGGCGGGCCACTTCCTGGTAAGCCTCGACGAGGCCGCCCATGTCGCGGCGGAAGCGGTCCTTGTCGAGCTTGTCCTGGGTCTTGATGTCCCACAGCCGGCAGGAATCGGGGCTGATCTCGTCGGCAAGCACGATCCTCATCATGTCGTTCTCGTAAAGCCTGCCGAACTCGATCTTGAAGTCGACGAGCTTGATGCCTATCCCCAAGAAGAGGCCCGACATGAAATCGTTGATGCGGATCGCCATGTGCATCATGTCGTCGATCTCCTGGGGGCTGGCCCAGTTGAACGCGGTGATGTGCTCCTCGGAGACCATCGGGTCGCCGAGCTGGTCGTTCTTGTAATAGAACTCGATGATGGAGCGGGGGAGCTGGGTGCCTTCCTCGATGCCGAGACGCTTGGCCAGCGAGCCGGCGGCGACGTTGCGGACGACGACCTCGAGCGGCACGATCTCGACCTCGCGGACGAGCTGCTCGCGCATGTTGAGCGAGCGCAGGAAATGGGTGGGGATGCCAAGCTCGTTGAGGCGGGTGAAGATGAACTCGGAAATGCGCTGGTTGAGCACGCCCTTGCCCTCGATCACCGCCTTCTTCTGGGCGTTGAAGGCGGTGGCGTCATCCTTGAAGTGGACGATGATGGTGCCGGGTTCAGGGCCCTCGTAGAGGATCTTGGCCTTGCCTTCGTAGATCCGGGTGCGCCTGCTGTTCATTTGAAATATCCTCATCAAATCCCTAATCCACCCCCCGTGCTTTAGCTCCGGACGGCGGTCTTCGCCAGTTTTGTTCACGATTCGGGGCGCAATTTCCCCAATCCTTTCGGGGGTCCATAACGCAACGTGGTGCGCCGCACAATGTCTCCCGTCTGAGGCGGTTGATTTGGCCGGGCGGCGTGACTAATTCAAGGCCTTGATCTGTAAAGGAGTGCAGCCGTGACGATCTTCGAGGACCGCGAAGACACCTTCGAAAAGAAGTTCGCCCTGGACGAAGAGCTCCTGTTCAAGGCGGCTGCGCGCCGCAACAAGCTGCTGGGCCTGTGGGCTGCCGAAAAACTGGGCATGTATGGCGCCGACGCGGAAGCTTACGCTAAGGCATTGGTGATCGCCGACGTTGCCAAGGGTGGCGACGAGGAGGTGTTCCTGCGCATCCGCTCCGACTTCGATGCCAAGGCGGTGCAGCAGTCCGACCACCAGATCCGCCGCACCATGGATGAGCTGATGGCAAAGGCCGTCGAGCAAATCAAGGCGGCCGGTTAAGTGGCCGCCCCGCATTTCGACCTCAGGTCCAGGCTCGCCTCGGGCGAGCCGTTTCTGTTCTCCTGGATGTCGGTGCCCTCGCCGGCGCTGGCGGCGCAGGTGGCACGGCTACCGCTCGATGGCGTCTGCCTCGACATGCAGCATGGCATGATCGGCTTTCCCGATGCCGTCGGCATGATCGCCGCCATCAACGCCGCGGGACGCCCCGCGCTGGTGCGCACGCTGTGGAACGATGCGGCCACGCCGGGGCAGTGCTTCGACGCCGGCGCGAGTTGCGTGATCGCACCCATGGTCAACACGCGCGCCCAGGCTGAAGCACTGGTGCGGGCCGCAAAATATCCGCCGATGGGTTCCAGAAGCTGGGGCGGCTACACGGCACTCCAGGCCAGCGGCCTGGCGCCCGCCGACTACCTGCGCGAGGCCAACCGCATGACCATGGTCTTCGCCATGATCGAGACGGTGGAAGCGCTGGAGAATGTCGAGGCCATTGCTGCGACCCCGGGACTCGACGGCCTGTTCGTGGGACCTTCCGACCTGTCGATCACGCTGTCGAAGGGCGCCGCGATCGACAAGACCGGAAAGGACACGTTGTCCGCCATGACGAAGGTCGCTGCCGCGGCCGGAAAGAACGGCCTCGTGGCCGGTGCCTTCGGCGGCAGCGCCGACGTGATCAAGACCTACCTCGGCCTCGGCTACACCTTCATCGCTGCGGCGGTCGACGTCGACCTGATGCAGGCGGGGGCAGCCGAACTCCGCAAGGCGCTCGCGACCTGACGGTCCGAAACATCGCCGGTTGCACGAAGGCCGGATCGGCGGGATAATCCTGTGGTTGAAAGGTGCAGCCCGCCGGGGCCGGAGGTGATGGTGATGGAGATGAACCGCAGGACCATTGTTTCGATGCTCGGAATTGCGCTGCTCGCCCTGTGTGTTCCCGCGATGGTGGTTCCGGCGCTGGCCAAGGACAGTTCCGGCGGTGGCGACGGCGGCGATCACGGTTCCGATGGCGGCGACGGCAAGGACGCGAAACCGGTGGAGCAGGACGGCAACGCCAGCAGCACGACGGATCAGCCCGGAACCGAAGCGCAGCCGCAGGACGCAACCCAATGCGCAGCCGGAACCGACTGCACCAAGAAGTGACGAGGAACGCCGTTGCGCAGGTGACAATCGCTTGGCGCCTGCCTTGATTTGACGCCCCGGGCGTTCCGCGCGAAAGTGCCCGGCATGGATCAGCGTGCCCCCCTCATTCCCGGTGCCGAGGCAATTCTCGACCGCCTCATCGCCCTTGCCCTCTGTGCCGGCCCGGTGGCCTCGCAGACCGACAAGTATTTCACCAACACCAGCCGCATCGTCGGCGCCAATGGTGACTCGCGCGTGACCTTCGCGGTGTTCATGCGCCGCCGCGTGGTGGCAGCGCTCGAGCCCGCCATCCGGCTGATCCGCCACTTCGTGCCGGACGTCGAGATCAGGCGCTTCTATGCGGAAGGCGACATCGTTCCCTCCGAGTCGAAGATGCTGGAGATCACCGGCTCCATGCGGAAGCTCTCGGAAATCGAGACGCTGATGCTGCAGAAAATCGGGTTTCCCTGCGTCTCCGCCAACAACGCCTACGAAATGTGCCGGGCGATTCCCTCGGCGGCCTTCATGGACATGCACGCCCGGCACGGCTCGGGAGCAGAGATGAACATCCTCGCGGCCTATGGCGCGGCGGTGGGCTCGGCCGCCGCGCGTGCGGCTGATCCATCGGTCAAGGGGTTCATCGGATCTTCGCAGGACCTGACGGCGCCCTTCTTCGGCGCCAGTGCCGGCATGGGAACCATGCCGCATGCGCTGGTGGGCTACACCGACGGCGACGTGCTGAAGGCCATGAAGCTGTTCGCCGAGACGCTGCCCGAGGTGAAGAACCTCACCGCGCTCGTCGACTACACGGGCCATGAGGTGAAGGATTCGATCCGCTGCGCGCAGTGGTTCTACGACGAGGCGAAACTGGACGGACAGGGCAAGAGCTTCGGCGTGCGGCTCGACACCCATGGCGGCCGCTTCGCCGAGGGCCTCGACTACGAGAGCTCGGTGGATACGGTGGGGCAGTGGCTGGGCGTGCACGGCGAATACAACATCGTCGAGCAGGTGCTGGGGGGCAGGGCCTTCCAGCTCGACCCCAACAACATCCTGGTCGACAAGGTGCGCCGCATCCTGTTCGGCAAGGGCGTTTCGGCGGCGGCGATCATCCACGTGCGCCGGGCCCTCGACCGGGCCGGCTACAGGCAAGCCACGATTGTAGGATCATCCGGTTTCGATCCGCAGAAGTGCCAGATCATGGGCGCTGCAAGGGCGCCGCTGGACATGGTGGGCACAGGCAGCTTCCTCCCGGCCACGTTAACCGAAACTTACGCCACGGCGGACATAATCCGCTATGATGGGTTGCGCCGCGTGAAGGTTGGCCGTGAATTCCTCCATGAGGACGGCGACTGAACGCCAGGCCATAGCCAAGTCCGGGAGAGGGACCTCCCGAGGGGACGGAGACGGAGCGATGAAGAAGCTGCTTGCCCTGTTCGTGGGGCTGATCATGCTGGCCTGCGCCACGGCCGGCATCAACCAGGCGACTGCCAAGGCAAGGCCCACGCCAGAAGTCGAGATCTATGTCGACATTTCGAACCAGACCATGACGGTTGACGTCGACGGCTGGACCTATGGCCGCTGGAAGGTTTCGACCGCACGCGACGGTTACCACACGCCGCGCGGCTCATGGCGGCCGTTCCTGCTGAAGAAGATGCATTACTCGAGGAAGTACGACAATTCGCCAATGCCGAACTCGATCTTCTTCCTCGGCGGCTATGCGATCCACGCCACCTATTACATCAACCAGCTGGGCCGGCCGGCCTCGCATGGCTGCATCAGGCTGCATCCGCAGAATGCCGCGAAGCTCTATTCGCTGGTCCAGAAGCACGGCCTGTCTGCGACGCGCATCACCATCAGCAACTGACGCGCAGGGCCAGACCTGTTCACGGGGAGATGGAACACCGTCTCCCCGTTCTGCATTCCTGTCGTGATTCAGGGGAGTTGCAGACATGAACAGACCTGCCGTCACGGCCTTGTCGCTGATGCTCATGGCATGGCCCGCCGCAGCCGACGACCTGGTGGACCCCGCCGCGCAGCAGAATGCCGCCGAAGACAGCATGCTCGGCATGCTGACGATGAAGGCTGGCGCCGAAATGTCGGAAGCCGACCGCGGCTATATGAAGGCGATGCAGACGATGCAGCAGACGCTGATGAAGATCGAGATGACGGGTGATGCCAGCGGCGATTTCGTTCGCATGATGATCACGCACCACCAGTCGGCGATCGACATGATCGACGCGCTGATGGCGCAGAAGGACATCGACCCCGAGATCCGCGAGATGGCCGAGAGGATGCGAGCCGCCCAGGCGAAGGAAATCGTCGAGATGCAGGCGTGGCTGGAAAAGCACCCGAAGTAGCCGCATGCTGTTCGTGTGCCGCGGTGTTGTTGACCGCTTTCGGGGAAGGCGATAGCCAGGTGTCATGACCATGCGCGACACGAACCTTCAACAGCTCATCGACATCTCGCGCGGCATCATCGCCGCCAGCGCCGATCCCCGCGCCGTGATGGCCGGCGAGCGCGTGTTCGGGCGGCTCGGCGCCGCCCACGGATCGCTGGGGGCGGTTGGGGCGGAACGGCTGCCGGCATGTCATCACAACATCGAGGCGGCACTCGCCGGGCTTGCGGCGCGCCCGTCACCTCTGCCGGAACTCGCCAGTGCCTTCGCCGCCGTCGAAGCTGGCCTGCACTGGTATCGCCGCAGGAATTCCGAAGGGCTGGGACAGGCCTTCGCGGACGGTCATGGCAACGCCATGCTGATCGGACCTGGCGGGATCGAGGAGCGGGCGGACGTTTGGGTGGGTGCCACGGTGATGGCGCCGGGGATCACCTATCCCGACCACGATCATCCGCCGGAGGAAGTCTACATCGCGCTGTCGCCCGGCGAGTGGTGGAACGCCGACATGGACTGGACCACACCGGGACCGGGCGGGGTCATCTACAACCGGCCGGGCATCCTGCATGCGATGCGCTCACGAGGCGAACCGTTCCTGGCGCTGTGGTTCCTGCCGATCGGCTGAGGTCTCGCTCGCGTCCTCTCCCGCCGCGGCGGGAGAGGAAGGGGCCCCGGCGAAGCCGGGGTAGGTGAGGGGCCACGAAATGGGTGTCATTACTTGACTTCCCCTCATCTCCCCGTTGCTTCGCAACGGGTCCCTTCTTCTCCCGCAGTAGGAGCGGGAGAAGACGGAGGGCTAGGCCTCGCCGAAGACGCGGCGGAAGATCGTGTCGACGTGCTTGGTGTGATAGCCGAGGTCGAACAGGCTCTCGAGTTCCTTCGCCGTGAGCAGGGCAGTGACGTCCTTGTCCTTCTTGAGCAGGTCGAGGAAGTTTCCTTCGCCGCGCCACACCGGCATGGCGTTCCTCTGCACCGCCGCATAGGAGTCCTCGCGGCTCATGCCCTTCTGGGTGAGCGCCAGCAGCACGCGCTGGGAATGGACGAGGCCGCCGAGGCGGTCGAGGTTCCTCTGCATGTTCTCAGGGTAGACCAGCAGCTTGTCGATGACGCCGGTGAGGCGCTTCAGCGCGAAGTCGAGGTGGATCGTCGCGTCAGGCCCGATGCCGCGCTCGACGGAGGAGTGCGAGATGTCGCGCTCGTGCCACAGCGCCACGTTCTCGAGCGCGGGCACGACGGCGGAGCGGACGAGGCGGGCGAGGCCCGTGAGGTTCTCGGTCAAGACCGGGTTCCTCTTGTGCGGCATGGCGGAAGAGCCCTTCTGGCCGGGCGAGAAATATTCCTCGGCCTCCAGAACTTCCGTACGCTGAAGATGGCGAATCTCGGTGGCCAGCCTTTCGATCGACGAGGCGACGACGGCAAGTGCGGCGAAATACATGGCATGGCGGTCGCGCGGAATGACCTGGGTGGAGACGGGCTCGGGCGTCAGTCCCATCTTCTTCGCCACGTATTCTTCCACATGCGGGTCGATGTTGGCGAAGGTGCCGACGGCACCCGAGATGGCGCAGGTCGCCACCTCCTTGCGCGCCAGCACCAGCCGCTCGCGGGCGCGCTGGAATTCGGCGTGCGCCTGGGCCAGCTTGATGCCGAAGGTGGTCGGCTCGGCATGGATGCCGTGGCTGCGGCCGATGCAGACGGTGTTCCTGTGCTCGAAGGCGCGGCGCTTCAGCGCCGCGAGCAGGCCGTCCACGTCTTGGATCAGCAGGTCGGCGGCGCGGACGAGCTGCACGTTGAAGCAGGTGTCCAGCACGTCGGAGGAGGTCATGCCCTGATGCACGAAGCGCGCCTCGGGGCCGACGATCTCGGACAGGTGCGTCAGGAAGGCGATGACATCGTGCTTGGTGACGGCCTCGATCTCGTCGATGCGGGCGACGTCGAAGGTGGCGTCCCGCCCCATTTCCCAGATCCTGGCGGCAGCTTCCTTCGGCACCACGCCCAGCTCCGCCAGCGCATCCGTGGCGTGAGCCTCGATCTCGAACCAGATGCGGAATCGGGTCTGCGGCTCCCAGATCTGGGCCATCTCTTTGCGGGTGTAGCGCGGGATCATGGGGAAGCCTTTCGCAAGCGGAATTTCTGCCCGCCCGATTAACAAATCCACCGCTTGGGTGCGAGTGCGAAATTGGCCGCCCGACCAGCGGAGAACCATCGGTGTGGGAATTCCCACAGACAGTGGCCGTCCGTCCGGCGAATCTGGCGTCTGCCGCAGCACAGGGAGCCACATGCCTGCGACGACGATCCTGATCGCCACGCGATCCGAGGAATGGGCGCGATCCCTCTCGAGCACCATCGAGGAGGCAGGCTATCACGCGCGCTCCGTGGCGGAACCGGGAGAGACAGGCGAAGACATCCGGAACGCTGGTTGCGCGCTGATCGACTGGGATGCCGGGGATGCGTTCGGCAATGCGATGCTGGCCCGGATGGAGAGGATCGGCAGGGTTCCGGCCATCATCCTGGCAGGTTCCGCCAATCTGCGTTCAGCCCTCCAGGCCCTCAGGCAGGGTGCCGCGGATCTCCTCGAACAACCCGCGGACCCGGCCGAACTCATCCCGGCGATCGAAGGGGCGATCATGCGGGCGGTGCGCTCGCAGAAGCTGCTGCAGGACATCGCGCAGGCCCGTCGCGTCTTGCCGGCGCTGAGCTTGCGCGAGCAGCAGATCGTGGCAGGCATCGTCGCGGGCCTCACCAGCCGCGAGATTGCCGAGACGGTGGCGGTGAGCCTGCGCACCGTCGAGACCAGCCGGACCCGCCTCCTGGGAAAGCTCGGCGTGCCCAACACGGCGGCACTCGTCAGGCTCGCGGTGCTGGGCGGCCTGACGTTGCCTGAGGACACGGCCTCCGGTGTGCCGCGCGCCGGCCGGGGCGGACTCAGTCGCTGATCGTGAAGGGCACGGCGATGAAGCGGTGATTCATCCCCTCGAAACCCCTGGCATAGACGCCGATCAGGGCGACCAGCCGGTCGGTGGTGGGAAAGCCGGTCTGGGCCACCACCGCCGCCACGTCATAGGCAGCCGGGCAGTTGCGGCTGTCGGGGATGTCCTTGTCCTCGTGGATCACCCGGCTCGTTCCGGTCTGCAGGTCCTTGAGGCTGACGCGGACGCCGAAGCTGTCGCCGTCGCCCTCCGGGCACTTGGCGGGGCGGGGGAGCGGGATCTTCTCGACCGAGAGCTCGAAGCGCACGCCGAGCTGGCTCTTCTCGGCCGATCGCGCCCCAAGGCTTTCGTACCAGCGGTCGAAGGTCAGACGTTCACGGTCCGGCACCGCCTCGGTCGCGGGGTTGGCGGCGATCAGTTCGGCGGGCTGGGTGATGTCGAGGTCCTTCAGCGTCGTGGCCGCGGCGGCGCGGGCCTGATCGCGGGCGGCGGCGGGCCTGGCCTCCTCGCTCTCGAGCATGGCGCGGTAGGGCGAGCCCTTCACCCATTCGTTGGACTTGAGGTCGACGACGAAGATGTCCCAGTAGGGGAAGCCCGATCCGTCCTGCACGCCATATTGCTCGAAGGCGAAGTAGCGGCTGTCGGGCGAATAGCCGATGGCGTTGAAGGCCGCACCGTCCGCCGCCAGGGCTCGGGCCGCGCCGAAGATCATCAGGGCGAGCAGGGCGAGGGCGCGCATGGCTCAGAAGGCCTTGAAGGTGATGAGCGTGTAGGTGTCGCGGATCCCCGGGATGGTCTGGATGCGATGCGAGACGAACTGGCCGACGTCGTCATCCTCCTTCAGGTAGAACTTCACCAGAAGGTCCCAACCTCCTGCCGTGGAATAGATTTCCGACGCGATTTCAGCGTCGGCAATGGCCGTGGCGACGTCATAGGACTTGCCGAGCTCGCATTTGATCTGGACGAAGAAGGCACGCATTGGGGAGGCTCCGTCAGGGTGTGGTCTCGAGGATGGGGGGAAGAAGCGTCTTGGGGTCGACCTCGACATAGCGCCCGTCGCTCCACTTGAACCAGGCAATGGCCGGCGCCGCGAGATCGCCACGCGCATCGAACGACACGGGGCCCACCACCGTGTCGAAGCGGTTGCCGCCGCGCAGCCATTCGGCCAGCCGCGTGCTGTCGAGCGTGCCGGTGGCCTCGGCGGCTGCGGCGAGCGCCTGCACCGCGGCATAGGCATAGAGGGTGAAGCCCTCGGCATTCTGGTCCTGGCCGCGGAAGCGCTGGACAAGGCCCTGGGCGGCAGGAAACTTGCGGGCGTCGTAGGTGAAGCTGGACAGCGTGCCGTTGGCGGCATCCTTGGCCTGGTTGCCGTAGTCTTCGGTGACGAGCGAGTCCGGCGACACGATCTGTGCCTGCGAGCCGGCAGCCCGCAGCGCCTGGGCGATGAGGCCACCTTCCACATAGGAGCCCGCGAGATAGACCACGCCGGCCCCGGACTGCACGACCTGCTGTGCGAGCGGCGCGAAATCCTTGGTGCCGGCCTTGAAGCTCTGCTGCAAGGCGGGCGCCGCACCCTTCTGCTGCAGGGCCGTGGCGAAGCGCGCGGCCAGGGCGGCGAAGGCCGGCGACTGGTCGCTGAGGATGGCGACCTTCTGCCCGGGGAACCTGTCGAGAACCAGGGCGGCCGCCGCGCCGGCCTGCGCATCGTCGCGCGGCACGAGGCGGATGACGTTCCAGCCGCCCTCGTCGGTATATCTTGGATTGGTGGACGCCGGGCTGATCTCGAGGATGCCGGCCTTCTGGTAGACCTTCGAGGCCGGGATCGAGGCGCCGGAGCAGTAGTGCCCGATCACCGCCTTGACGCCCGCCGAGACGAAGCCGGTGGCAACGTCGATGGCCTTGCGCGGGTCGCAGCCGTCGTCGGCGAACTGCACGGCGAGCTTCTCTCCCCGGATGCCGCCCGTCGCGTTGATGTCGTCGACCGCCGCCTGCACGCCGCGCCGCAGCTGCTCGCCCAATGCCGCGTTGGGCCCTGACAGCGGTGCCGCCGCGCCGATCAGGACGTCGGCCAGGGCGGGCGAGGCGCAGAGCAGCAGGGGCAACAGGAGGAGGGGGAAGCGGGCTCGTTTCATCATGGTCTTTCGGTTGCCCGCAGTATCGGGCCTTCGCCCCATGGGCGCAAGAAAAGACCCGCGCAGCGGGTGCGCGGGTCCTGGTGGTGCAAGAGCCGATGTTACTTGATGTCGGCTTCGGTATAGATGCCGTCCTTGAAGGTGTACCAGACGTAGCTGGGGTTCACGACGTCGCCCTTGCTGTCCAGCTTGATCTCGCCGATGACGGTCTGAACCGGGTTTCCGGCGCGCAGCCATTCGGAGATCGCCTCGCCGTCGGTCGACTTGGTCGCCTCGGCGGCAGCCTTGTAAACCTGGAAGGTGGCGTAGGTGTAGAGGGTGAAGCCCTCCGGGTCGTAGCCGGCCTTCTTGAACTCCTCGACGATGGCGTTGGCGGCGGGGTTCTTGCGCGGGTCGGGGGCGAAGGTGAAGAACAGGTTGGTGGCGGCCGGGCCGGCAATGGCCCAGAGCTCCGCCGTGTTCATGCCGTCGGCGGAGTACATCTTGGCATTCAGGCCCTGTTCCGACATCTGCTTCAGGATGAGGCCAGCTTCGGGGTGATAGCCGCCGAAGTAGATGGCTTCGACGCCCGCGTCCTTGAGCTTCGACACCAGGGCCGAGTAGTCCTTCTCGCCGGCGTTGATCGACTCGTTCATCACTTCCTTGAGGCCGCCGGCATTCATCGCCTTGCGGGCTTCATCCGCGAGGCCCTTTCCGTAGGCGCCCTTGTCGTCGATGATCGCCACCTTCTTGCCGGCATAGGCCTTGGCGAGGTAGTCGCCGGCGACCTTGCCCTGGGCATCGTCGCGACCGCAGACGCGGGCGACGTTCCAGCCGCCGTTGTCGGTGAGCTTCGGATTGGTCGAGGCGGGGGTGATCATCAGGATGCCCTCGTCCTCATAGACCTTCGAGGCCGGGATCGAGGCACCGGAGCACAGGTGGCCGGCGACGAACTTGACGCCCTTCGAGGCCATCTGGTTGGCGACGTTCACGGCCTGCTTCGGGTCGCAGGCATCATCACCGATCTCGAGGACCAGCTTTTCGCCGTTGATGCCGCCGGCGGCGTTGATGTCGGCAACGGCGCGCTTGGCGCCCTGGTTGCCCTGTTCGCCCAGCGCCGCCACCTGGCCGGTGACCGGGCCGACGAAGGCGACCTCGATGTCGGCGAGCGCCGTGCCGGCGCCGAGCAGGGCGGCGAAGCCCATGACAATTCCACTCGCAACATAGTCTTTCATGCACGTTCTCCTGTTGGCTTCAGAGTCTTCTTGTTTTCCGCCCCAGACCTTAAAGCGAAAGTGCCCGCCTTGCGGCGGGCACCTCCGTAGCGTGATGCCTTGCGGCTTACTTCATGGTCGGATCTTCGGCGTAGTTGCCGTCCTTGAAGTTATACCAGACATAGACCGGGTTCACGATGTCGCCCTTCTTGTCGAGGGTGATCGTGCCGAGAACCGTCTGGGTCGGGTTGCCGGCGCGCAGCCACTCGGCGATCTTCTGGTTGTCGTTCGACTTCACGGCCTCGGCCGCCTGCTTGTACATCTGGAAGGCGGCGTAGGTGTAGAGGGTGTAGCCCTCCGGGTCGAAGCCCGCCTTCTTGAAGTCGTCGACGATCGCCTTGGCTTCCGGAATGTTCCGGGGCTCGGGAGCGAAGGTGAAGTACATGTTCTCGGCGGCCTTGCCGGCGATGGTCCAGAGCTCGACGTTGTTCATCGAGTCACCGGAGAACATCTTGGCGTTCAGGCCTTGCTCGCCCATCTGCTTCAGGATGAGGCCGGCTTCCGGGTGATAACCGCCAAAGTAGACGGCATCCACGCCGGCGTCCTTGAGCTTCGACACAAGGGCCGAGTAGTCCTTCTCGCCGGCGTTGATCGACTCGTCGAGCACCTGGGTGAGGCCGGCGGCGTTGAGCGCCTTGCGGGTCTCGTCGGCGAGACCCTTGCCGTAGGCCGACTTGTCGTCGACGATGGCAACCTTCTTGCCGGCGAAGGCCTTGGCGATGTAGGCGCCGGCGACCTTGCCCTGGGCGTCGTCACGGCCGCAGACGCGGGCGACGTTCCAGCCACCTTCATCGGTGAGCTTCGGGTTGGTCGAGGCCGGGGTGATCATCAGGATGCCCTCTTCCTCGTAAACCTTCGAGGAGGGGATCGAGGAACCCGAGCACAGGTGGCCGGCGACGAACTTCACGCCCTTCGAGGCCATCTGGTTGGCGACGTTCACGGCCTGCTTGGGGTCGCAGGCGTCGTCACCGATCTCGAGGACCAGCTTCTCGCCGTTGACGCCGCCCGCGGCGTTGATGTCGGCCACCGCCTTCTTGGCGCCCTGGCTGTACTGCTCGCCGAGCGCGGCGAGCTGGCCCGAGATCGGGCCCACGGTGGCGACGGTGATGTCGGCGAGAGCCGAGCCGGCGCCGAGAGCTGCGGCGAAGCCGATGGCCACACCCGTCAAAAGAAATTTCTTCATTCCTGTCTCCCTGATTACAGTTCTGTTTTCGTGGATCATTCCACTCGAAGTGCCAGCCCACGGACGGGCACCTTAAGCACCATATTTGCGCAAACACGGCACCTTGGAAAGGGGGTAAATGATTGTTAACCTTTGCTCTTCCAGCCCAGCGGGCCGGCGCTGTCATACAGCCACGGGTATTGCCGGACCATCTTCTTGGAGATGGTCATGCGATAGCCCAGCATGCAGAAACCCAGCAGGATGATGAAATCGACGACGAAATACTGCAGCGAGGTCAGGTCCTCCCCGAACAGCGCATAGTGCAGGAAGCGCAGGCCCATGGTGAGGGGAACCATGGCCAGGATGGGCATCCAGACGGGCCGCCACTTCATGGCGAGGCCGCGGCCGGCGAGGAAGGCCGCCCCGCCGCCGAAGATGAGCGTGAGGATGATGAAGATCCAGATGTTCTGTTCGCCGATGATCGACATGACTCAGTGACCTCCCTCGAGATAGGCGGCGCGGACCTCGGGCTTCGCCAGCAGTTCCTTGCCGGTGCCTGCCATGGTGATGCGGCCGTTGACCATCACGTAGCCGCGATGGGCGAGCTTCAGCGCGTGGAAGGCGTTCTGCTCGACGAGGAACACGGTGAGACCCTCGGTCCGGTTCAATTCCTTGATCGCCTCGAAGATCTGCTTGACGATCAGGGGGGCCAGACCCAGCGACGGCTCGTCGAGGAGCAGGAGGCGCGGCCGCGACATCAGCGCGCGGGCGATGGCCAGCATCTGCTGTTCGCCGCCCGACAAGGTGCCGCCGCGCTGGCCCTGGCGCTTTTCCAGGATGGGGAACATCTTGAAGGCGCGGGCCAGGTCTTCCTCGAAGAACTTCGGGTCGCTCACCGTGGCGCCCATCTGCAGGTTCTCGAGCACGGTCATGCGCGGGAAGATGCGGCGGCCCTCGGGGCTCTGCGAGATGCCGAGCTGGGCGATCTTGTGCACGGCCATCTTGGTGATGTCCTTGCCGTCGAAGGCGATCGACCCGGCACGGGCGCGGGGAGTTCCGCAGATGGTCATCATGAGCGTCGACTTGCCCGCACCGTTGGAGCCGATCAGGGTGACGATCTCACCCTGGTTGACGTCCATGTCGATGCCCTTCAGCGCCTGGATCTTGCCGTAGAAGGTCTGGACGCCCCGGACCTTGAGGAGGGGCTCGCTCATGCTTCGTCTCCCAGGGCTTCGGCAACTGCCTTGGCGGCAAGCGCGTCCTTTTCTTCCTCTTCCTCGTCGACGCCGAGATAGGCGCGGATGACGGCCGGATCGGTCTTCACGTGGTGGGGGTCACCGTCGGAAATCTTCTGCCCGTAGTCGAGCACCACGATGTGGTCGGAGATGCCCATGACCACGCTCATGTCGTGTTCGATGAGCAGGATCGAGACGTCGTTCTCCGAACGGATGGCGCGGAGCAGCTTGTTGAGCTCCTCCGATTCACGCGGGTTCAAGCCGGCCGCCGGTTCGTCGAGGCAGAGGAGGCGCGGATCGGTGCACATGGCACGCGCGATCTCGAGGCGGCGCTGGTCGCCGTAGGGCAGGTCGCCCGCGGGGTCGTCGGCGCGGTCGATGAGGCGCACCTTCTCGAGCCAGGCCTTGCAAAGATCGATCGCCGCCTTCTCGGCACGGCGGTAGTGGCCGCTGCCGAAGATGCCGCCGACGGTGTATCCGGACGCCAGCATCAGCTTGTTGTGCTGGGCCACCATGAGGTTTTCCAGCACGGTCATG
The DNA here is from genome assembly GCA_046349235.1 of Hyphomicrobiales bacterium. Taxonomy (GTDB): domain Bacteria; phylum Pseudomonadota; class Alphaproteobacteria; order Rhizobiales; family Aestuariivirgaceae; genus Aestuariivirga. Next base: position 184,621 of record JAXMCT010000013.1, on the reverse strand, counting down.
CCGGAGAACAGGCGGATGTTCTGGAAGGTGCGTGCGACCTTGGCATGCTGCGAGATCTTGAAGTCATCCATGCGCTCGAGCAGGAACTCCTTCCCATCGGCATGCGTGAGCGCGATCTTGCCCTCGGTCGGCTTGTAGAAGCCGGTGATGCAGTTGAACACCGTGGTCTTGCCGGCACCGTTGGGGCCGATCAGCGCGGTGATCTCGTTGGGGTAGGCCTCGAAGGAGAGATCCGAGACGGCGGTCAGGCCGCCGAAACGCATCGTCACGTGCTCGACGGAGAGCACCGGGGTCTTGTTCGCGGTTGCCATGTCAGCCGTGTCCTTCCTTGACCAGATCGCCCGAGACGGCCTTGCGTTCCTTGAGGAAGACCGTGGGTTGGCGGCGCGTGACGAAGCCGCGCGGCCTGAAGCGCATCATCAGCACCATGGCGAGGCCCACCGCAAGCATGCGGAAGTGCACGGGGTCGGTGCCGTCGGGCAGATATTCCTGGAACACGGTGAGTTCGCGGAACATCTCGAAGGAACCCATGATGGCAATCGCCGCGAAGACGATGCCGATCTGCGAACCGAGCCCACCCAGCACCACGATGGCGAGGATGATGGCGCTCTCGATGAACACGAAGCTCTCCGGCGAGACGAAGCCCTGGCGAGTGGCGAAGAAGCAGCCCGCGAAGCCGCCGAACATGGCGCCGATGGCGAAGGCCGTGAGCTTGGTGTTCGTCGTGTTGATGCCGAGCGAGCGGCAGGCGATCTCGTCCTCGCGCAGCGCTTCCCAGGCCCGCCCGATGGGCAGGCGGCGCAGCCGGTTGGTGACGAAATAGGTCAGCAGCGCCAGCAGCAGGATCACGTAGTAGAGGAACATGTAATAGTAGATGCGGTCGTGCTGGATGCCGAAGAAATCGGCAAAGCCGCCGGGGCCGGCCTTGAAGGGCAGGCCGAAGAAGGTGGCCTTCGGCACCTCGATCCCTTGCGGGCCGTTGGTGAAGCTGAACCAGTTGATGAGCACCAGGCGGATGATCTCGCCGAAGGCGAGCGTCACGATGGCAAGGTAGTCGCCTCTCAGGCGCAGCACCGGGAAGCCGAGGATCACCCCCCAGCAGGCGGCGAGCAGGCCGGCGATGGGCAGCGTGATGTAGAAGGCCCAGGGCACGATGCCGCTGCCGAACCAGTAGGGGAAATAGACTGTCGACAGCAGGGCGTAGGCATAGGCACCCACCGCGTAGAAGGCGACGTAGCCGAGGTCGAGCAGGCCGGCGAGGCCCACCACGATGTTGAGGCCCCAGGCGAGCATCACATAGGTGAGAATATAGATGCCGAGGTCGATGGGGCGGCGTTCGAATTGGAAGATGAAGGGCAATGCCACCGCGAAGGCGACCAGCACCGGGAACACCCAGGGACCGATGCGCTCGGACAGCGTGGCCTTGTGGGGGCCGGCGGGCTTTGCCGCCACGGTGACGGGCGAGGGTGCGCGGTTCCACACGAAGAGGTGCATGGCGAGGCGCACGCCAAGCAGCAGTGCCAGCACGCCGAAGACGAAGCCCCAGCGGGATTCGAGCACCAGCGAATATTGCGTGATGATCGATTTGTAAGCGACGATCGGCACCATGATCAGCATCGACACGATGGCCGTGCCGATCAGGTCCTTGATGATGGCGTTCCAGTCGTAGCCCGGGGCCTTGGGCGGGGCGGTATCTTGCACCGTCATGATCAGACCTTCTCCACTTCGGGTTTGCCGAGCAGGCCCTGGGGCATGAAGATCAGCACGATGATCAGCACGGTGAAGGCCGCGACGTCCTTGTACTCGACCGTGAAGTAGGCCGACCACATGGTCTCGATCAGGCCGATGACCAGGCCGCCCAGCATGGCGCCGGGCAGCGAGCCGATGCCGCCCAGCACGGCGGCGGTGAAGGCCTTGATGCCGGCGAGGAAGCCGACGAAGAAGTCGGTGACGCCATAGTAGAGGAAGAACATCAGGCCGGCGAAGGCGGCGAGCGCGGCACCCATGATGAAGGTGATCGAGATGGTGCGGTCGACGTCGATGCCGAGGAGTGCGGCCATCTTCTGGTCCTGTTCGCAGGCGCGCTGGGCACGGCCGAGCGAGGTCTTCTGGATCAGGACGGTGAAGACCGCCATCAGGATCAGCGTCGAGACGATGATCAGGATCTGCATGTTGGTGAGCTTGACGATGAACTCGCCGGACTCGGTGACGCGGCGCATGATCTCGTAGCCGCCGGTGACGATGGGCTGCACCGGCTTGGGGCGGCCCTCCTGGTTCACGCGGACGAATTCCTGCAGCACGATCGACATGCCGATGGCCGAGATAAGAGGGGCCAGCCGGAACGAGCCGCGCAGCGGCTTGTAGGCCAGGCGCTCGATCGTCCAGTTGTAGGCGGAGGCGACCACCATGGCGATGACCGCGACGAGGATCAGCGAGCCGAGGATGATGAGCACCCCGCTGCCGCCCGTCAGGCCCATTCCCAGCACCACCAGGAAGGCGGCGACCGAACCGACCATGAACACGTCGCCGTGGGCGAAGTTGATCATGCCGATGATCCCGTAGACCATCGTGTAACCAATGGCGATCAGGCCATAAATCGACCCGAGTGTAATTCCGTTGATCAGCTGCTGGAGAAAATACTCCATGAGCCCCCCTGTATCACTGACTGCACGGCGCCGGTTTTTTTTGGCTGCCGTAGAATTGTCATAGATGGATCGGTTTTCGAACACAAGCGCGTGAGGCCACCCGCGGTGGTGGCAAAAACCGGCCGGGACGGTCTTGTGGAATATACCGACACGATATATATCGGCCCGGTATATCGGACTGGAATATATCGGATCGGAATTCGGCATGAATGTCAGGACGCTCTGCCTCGGCGTCCTCTCCTCGGGGGAGGCATCGGGCTATGAGATCAAGAAGGAGATCGAGGAGGGGCTTTTCAGCCATTTCATCGATGCGAGCTTCGGCTCGATCTACCCGGCGCTGACGCAATTGGCGGGCGAGGGGCTGGTGACCGTTCGGGCCGAGGAGCAGTCGGGCAAGCCGGACAAGAAGGTCTATGCCATCACGACCAAGGGCATCGATGCGCTGGCGCGTGCAATCTCGGTCGTACCAGCGCGCGACAAATACAAGTCTGAGTTCCTGTTCCAGATGCTCCTCAAGGAGTACATCACGCCCGCCACGATGCTGGCGGCGATCGACAAGCAGCTCCTTGACCTGCAGGCGGACATCGCCCGCATCGACGAATGCAAGTGCTCGGAGCACCCCCATGCCGGGGCGCGCTTCGTGGCTGACTATGGCAGGGCCGTGATGACAGCCGCGGTCAATGTCCTCATCGAGAAGAAGGCAGAGCTCCTGCGGGCAGCGACCTCGCAGGCAGCCGAATAGAACATCCGGGAACGAAGCACATGATACGCCGCATCCTCTATTTCCTCCTCGTCACCGTCATTCTGGGCGGCCTGGCCGGAGCCATCGCCTTCTATGCCTTCGACTTCAAGCCGAAGATGCTGGCGACCGTCATCCTGGGCGCCCCGCGTCCGGCCGAGACCATCTCCGCCGAGCCGGCGCGCACCGACACCTGGCAGCCGCAGATTGCCGCCATCGGTACGGTCACGGCCTTCCAGGGCATCGACATCACCCCGCAAGTCGGCGGCATCGTCACTGAAATCAATTTCGAATCCGGTCAGGACGTCAAGAAGGGCGACCTGCTCGTCAAGCTCGATACCGGCACCGAGGAAGCGGACATCCGTTCGATCCAGGCCGAACTCGCCAACAACGAGACGGAGCTGAAGCGCCGCGAGGGCCTCGTCAGCAAGGGCATCGTCGCCATCACCGAGCTCGATTCGCTCAAGACCAAGCAGCGCGTGCTGCAGGCGACGCTCGACCGCCGCAATGCCGAGATCGCCCAGAAGTTCATCTATGCGCCGTGGAACGGCCGCGTGGGCCTGCGCGACATCGCCCTCGGCAGCTATCTGGCGCCGGGCCAGAAGATCGTCTGGCTGCAGCAGATCGACCCGATCTACGTCGACTTCACCGTGACCGAGGGCGACTATGGCCGGATCAAGGAAGGCGAGAAGGTCACCGTCAGCCTCAACGCCTATCCGGACCAAAGCTTCACCGGCAAGATCGTCACCACCGACGCACGGCTTTCCGACACCAACCGCATGATCATGGTGCGTGCCGAGATCGCCAATCCGGAGAAGAAGCTGGTGCCCGGCATGTATGCCAATGTGCTGGTCGACGTGGGCGAACCGGAGAAGGTCGTCACCGTGCCGCAGACCGCCGTGACCTATTCGCTCTACGGCGACAACATCTTCGTGGTGAACGCCACCAAGGTGAAGGACAAGGAAGGCAAGGACGTCGACGAACTCGTCGTCGAGCGCCGCTTCGTCAAGGCCGGGCCGGTGCGCGACGGGCGCGTGTCGATCGTCAGCGGCATCAAGGATGGCGACAAGGTTGTCACCGCCGGCCAGAACAAGATCGACCAGGGCAGCAAGGTGAAGATCGACAACTCGATCGCACTCGATCTGCGCGGCACGAGCATCCAGTAAGGACGAGGGCGATGCATTTCACCGACATCTTCGTCAAGCGCCCCGTCCTCGCGACGGTGGTCAGTCTGCTCATCCTTCTGGCGGGCCTTCAGGCCGTGCTCAAGCTGCCGATCCGCCAGTTCCCCGAGGTGTCGGACACCAAGATCGAGATCACGACCGTCTATCCCGGCGCCAACGCCGACCAGATCAAGGGCTTCATCACGACGCCGCTGCAGCAGGCGGTGGCCTCGACCGAAGGCGTCGACATCATCGAGTCGCGTTCCTCGCAGAACGTCTCCACCATCACGCTGAAGCTGCGCCTCGACGCCAACGCCGACCGGGCGCTCGCCGACGTTCTCTCCAAGGTGAACGAGGTGAAGGGCGTGCTGCCGGAGGAGGCGAACGACCCGGTGGTGAAGCGCACGACCGGTGCGGGCTTCGCGCTGATGTACATCAGCTTCAAGTCCGAGCAGATGTCTGCGCCGCAGATCTCGGATTATCTCGACCGCGTGGTGAAGCCGAAGCTGCAGGCGATCAACGGCGTCGCCTCCGCCGAAATCCTCGGTGGCTCGACCTTCGCCATGCGCGTCTGGCTCAACCCCGAGAAGATGGCATCGCTGAGCGTGACCCCGCTCGACGTGAGGAATGCGCTCGCCTCCAACAACTTCACCACGGCGGCGGGCGAGGTGAAGGCAGACTTCACGCAGCAGAACATCAACGCCCAGACCTCGCTCGAGACGCCGGAACAGTTCGAGCAGCTGGTCGTCGCCACGCGCGGCGACACGGTGATCCGGCTCGGCCAGGTGGCCACCGTCGACCTGGGGCCGGAGAACTACGACACGCGCTCGGCCTTCGACGGGCTGAAGGCGGTGTTCATGGGCATCCAGACGACGCCCGACGCCAACCCGCTCACCGTCATCAACACGGTGCGCGAGACGATGCCCGAAATCCAGCGGCTGCTGCCGACGGGTCTCGAAGCCAACATCGCCTATGACGCGACGCTGTTCATCAACGCCTCGATCTGGGAAGTGGGCAAGACGCTGCTGGAAGCCGGCGTGATCGTCATCGTCGTCATCTTCCTGTTCCTCGGCTCGATCCGCTCGACCATCATTCCCGTCGTCACCATCCCGCTGTCGCTCATCGGCGTGGCGCTGGTGCTGGTGGCCTTCGGATATTCGATCAACCTGCTGACGCTGCTCGCCCTGGTGCTGGCCATCGGCCTCGTCGTCGACGACGCCATCGTGGTGGTGGAAAACATCCACCGCCACATCGAGGAGGGGATGACGCCGTTCGACGCCGCACTGCGCGGCGCGCGCGAGATCACCGGCCCGGTCATCGCCATGACCATCACGCTGGCGGCGGTCTATGCGCCGATCGGATTCACCTCGGGCCTCACCGGCGCGCTGTTCCGGGAATTCGCCTTCACGCTGGCGGGGGCCGTCATCGTGTCCGGCATCATCGCGCTGACGCTGTCGCCGATGATGACGTCGAAGATGCTGAAGCCGCACGAGAAGCTGTCGTGGTTCGGCCGCCTGGTCGAGCGCGTGTTCGGCGGGCTGCAGCGCTTCTATCGCCGCCGGCTGGACGGTACCATCAAGCAGCGCTCGATCTTCGCCTGGATCGCGGTGCTGATGATCGTGCTCTCGGCCGTGCTCTACAACGCGATCGGCCGCCAGCTGGCGCCGGCCGAAGACCAGGGCGTGCTCTTCGCCTTCGTCAACGCGCCCGAGCATACCAACCTCGACTACCTCACCACCTATACCGACGACCTGACAAAGACGCTGATGGCGATCCCCGAGCGCGAGAACCTCTTCGCGATCGACGGCTTTCCCAATACCCACCAGGCCTTCATGGGCCTGATCCTGAAGCCGTGGGACGAGCGCAGCCGGTCCGACCTCTCGGTGATGGGCGAGTTGCAGCCGAAGTTCTCCAAGGTGTCGGGCGTCAACATCTTCGCCACGGCTCCGTCGGCCATTCCGGTCGGCGCGGGCGACCTGCCCATCGAGTTCGTGCTCACCTATCCGGGTGACTACACCAGGCTTGCCGACACGCTGGACAGGCTGAAGGCCGAGGCCGACAAGTCCGGCCTGTTCATCTTCACCAATGCCGACCTGCGCTTCCAGACGCCGCAGGTGGAACTGGTGGTCGACAAGGACCGCGCCAACCAGCTCGGCGTCACCATGCGCGACGTGGGCGCCACGCTGGCCACGCTTCTGGGCGGCAACAACGTCAACCGCTTCACGGTCGATGGGCGCAGCTACCAGGTGATCCCGCAGGTGCCGCGCACCGAGCGTTCTTCGGTGGACCAGATCCTGAGCTACCGCGTGCGCTCGGCCGATGGGCAGATGGTGCCGCTCTCGGCCTTCACCGAAGTGTCGAAGACGGTACAGCCCAACGGGCTTGCCACCTTCCAGCAGCTGAACTCCGCCATGCTGCAGGGCGTGCCGTTCCCCGGCCGCACCATCGGCGAGGGCATCGCCTTCCTGCAGCAGAAGGCCGACGAGATCATGCCGCAGGGCATGGCCTATGACTTCAAGGGCGAGAGCCGGCAGTTCGTGAAGGAAGGCAACACGCTGGCCATCACCTTCGCGGTAGCGCTGCTGCTGATCTACCTGGTGCTCGCGGCACAGTTCGAGAGCTTCCGCGACCCCTTCATCATCCTCATCGGCCTGCCGGCAACGGTGTTCGGCGCGCTTCTCGTGCTGTTCATCCTCGGCGAGATCAACGGTGCGATGATGAACAACCCGCCGGTCAACTTGGGCTCCGGCACGATCAACATCTACACCCAGATCGGCCTCGTGACGCTCATCGGCCTCATCGCCAAGCACGGCATCCTGATGGTGGAGTTCGCCAACAAGCTGCAGGAGACCAAGGGCTATGACAAGAACACGGCCATCAAGGAAGCCGCGGCCACCCGCCTCAGACCCATCCTGATGACCACGGCCGCCATGGTCATCGGCGTGACGCCGCTGCTGATCGCCAATGGCGCGGGCGCCAAGAGCCGCTTCGACATCGGCGTGGTCATCGCCGCGGGCATGACCATCGGCACGCTGTTCACGCTGTTCATCACGCCGGCGATCTATTCCTTCGTGGCGCGCGACCGCCGCCACATGCACGACCTCGAGAACGCATCGGACGTTCTGGGCCCGCATGTGGATCATCCGGCCAATGACGTGAGGCCGGTGACGAAGGCGGCGGAGTAGGGCCGTCACGCATTCCAGATCGCGAAATGGCCGGGAATTCTCCCGGCCATTTTGATTCACGCGCCGGGCTCTCTCATGAACCCTTCGCCGGGATGACAGCTTCACCGAGTAAGGGTTGTGGAAAGCGAAGAGAGCAACGTCAGGCCAGGCTGCCCAACCCCTTCTGCATCCTTGCCATGGCCTTGCCGATCTCCGCTTCGCTGCAGGCGAAGGACAGGCGGATCGAGCCTGGCGCGCCGAAGGCGGTGCCCGGCACCGTCGCCACGGCGTGCTCCTCGAGCAGCCAGTCGCACAGCGCGTCGGTGGTGTCGAGCAGGTGATTGCCGGCCGTCTTGCCGAGCAGGGCCGAGACGTCGGGAAAGGCATAGAAGGTCGCCGGAATGTTGCCGAGCCGCACGCCGGGGATGGCGTTCAGCCCGCCCTGCACCATGTCGCGGCGCAGCTGGTACTGCTGGCGCATGCGTTCCACGTCGTGGCGCGGGCCCTCGAGCGCCGCGATGGCGGCGCGCTGCACGAACTGGTTGGCACCAGCGCTGATGGCGCTCTGCATGCGGCCCATGGCTTTCGCGATGGGTTCGGGGGCAGCGGCATAGCCCAGCCGCCAGCCGGTCATGGCGAAGCCCTTGGAGAAGCCGTTTACCGTGATGGTGCGCTCGCGCATGCCGGGGAGCGCGCCGAACGAGTGCATCTGGCCGTCGAAGATGATGTATTCGTAGATCTCGTCCGACATCACCATGAGATGCGGATGGGCCTTCACCACGTCCGCCAATGCCTCGAGCTCGGCCTTGCTCCACACTGCACCCGAGGGGTTGGATGGCGAGTTGAGCACGATCAGCTTGGTCTTCGGCGTGATGGCCGCGGCGATGCGGCTCGCCGGAACCTTGTAGCTCTCCTCGACGCCCGCATGCAGCACCACCGGCGTGCCGCCGGCAAAGCGCACGGTGATCTCGTAGGATACCCAATAGGGCGCCAGCATGATCACCTCGTCGCCCGGCTCGATGATCGACAGCATGACGTTGGCGATGGCCTGCTTGGCGCCGTTGGCGAGACAGATCTCGTTGGCCGAATAGTCGAGCCCGTTCTCTGACCTGAGCTTTTCCGACAGCGCCGCGCGCAGTTCCGGAATGCCCATCACCGGTGAATAGTGCGTGAAGCCGGCCTTCATGGCGGCGGTGGCCGCCTGCTGGATGTTCTCCGGCGTGTCGAAATCGGGTTCGCCAAGCGTCAGGCTGACCACGTCCATGCCCTTGGCGCGCAGTTCCCGTGCGCGCTGCGACATGCGGATGATGGCGCCTTCGTCGGCGGTGCGGGAGCGGGAAACGAGCAGGGCGGCGGGGTCGAACTGGGTCATGGCGAACCCTATACGTCAGCCCGCGTGCCCGGTCGAGGCTTGCCCGCGGGCAGGAGGGCGGGCATAAGGCGCCCATGCAAAAGCACCGCCTCGGCTTGATTCTCGCGATGATGCTCGGATTGTCGGCATGCAGCCAGCCAGACGTGCGGGTGACTCGCGACAAGCCGTCGTCGCAAGTCGTGATGACGCCGCGAAGCGAGCCGATCTTCTACAATGGCAAGACCTATCGTCTCGATTTCGCGCCGAAGGGCCCCAACCTGTTCGAGATGTCGGTGGGTGGCATGGGGCCGACGCAGCAGAAGGACGCCGTGGCGGTTGCAACCTCCTCGCTCGGCTACTTCGCCTGTCCTGATGGGCAGAAGGGCAAGCTGCAGGCGAATCCGGCCTATTCCGGCGGCAAATGGCGCATGCAGGCGAAATGCGGCTGAGGCTCAGTCGTCGCTCACCAGGCGGAAGCCCACATGATTGGGCGGCGTGCCGGCCGCGCAGCCACCGCTGAACGGATCCCGCACGAAGATCGACAGCGCCGTTTCATGCTGGCCTTCCACCTTGTAGGCGGGGCAGCGGCTGGGGTCGAACCCGTCCTTGGCGCAGGTCGCAGTCCATTCCCAGACATTGCCCGTGAGGTCAGAAATGCCGTTGGGCAGTGCGCCGAAGCCGCCGCTGGGGCGAATGACGCCGGAGATCGCCGGCATCGAGCCATAGTCCGCGGCCCAGGCCATGCGCGGGTCGTCGAACAGCTTGCGGTATTCCTTGCGGGGCAGGGCGCCAGCGATGGATTTCCATTCCTCTGAAGTCGGCAGCCTGAACGCCGGCCCCCCCGCTGCATTGATCCAGGCGAGATAGGCCTCGACGTCGAAGCGGTTGACACCGGTCATCGGCTTGTCGGGCTCGGACGGCAGGATATCGCCTGTGAGGTCCTCGCAGGCCCCGGCCCTGGCGCAGGCCTTCCACTCGCGCTTCGTCACCTCGCGGGTCATCACCTGCAGAGAGGAACCGTCTGGCATGGCGACGACGCGGAAGCGCATGTCATCGAACCTGGGGTGACTGAGCCCGAGGAACGCACCGACGGCGAGGCCCAAGAGCCCCGCCGCAGCTGCAGTCCACTTCATCATGCCGACGAGCGCAAGCACCGTCGTCTCCTCACGTGGCCTGGATCGGGCCCGGCTTCTGCACCTGGGTCATCAGGTCGTCGTTCCAGTCGCCTTCCACCACCACATGCGCGGTGGCGCCCAGCATGACGGCCTCGATCAGGTTGTGGTTCACATAGGCGTAAACCCCGGGCTGCTTGAAGGTATAGACCATGGCGCCGGCAGAACCGCCGCGGATGAGCCAGGTCTCGAGGTTGGTCTCCGGCTGGTCATTGAAGGAACCGCCCTCCCAGACGAGTTCGCCATGGCCGCCGATGAGGTGCGGGCGCGTGTCGCGCGTCGCCTGGGCGTGGATGAACATCACGGTCTCGCCGACCTTGGCCTTCATCGCATTCTCGCCGGTGAGGGCACCGACCTTGCCGTTGAACACTTCGTGGGTGGGGATCAGCGTACGCATCACCTCGAGCGCGTCGGCCATGTCGTCGCCCGCACTCTCGTACTTCTTGTAGGTGCCGTCCGTGTCGCGCGGGATGTAGAAGTCCTGCTCTCCGACGAAGTAGGCGCGGTCATAGGTGAAGGGCTTGCCCTCCGCATCCTTCAGGCCCTCGCGCGGCAGCACCATCACGGCGCCGTTCATGCCATGGGTCACATGGTAGGGGATCATGATGTCGCCGGGGGCGCAGTGATAGACGAAGACACCGGGCTTGGTGGCCTTCCAGCGCAGCACCACCTGCTCGCCGGGTTGGATCTTGGTCAGCGCGCCGCCGCCCAGCGCGCCGGTGGCGGCATGGAAGTCGATGTTGTGTTCCATCAGGTTGGTGGCGAGATTCTGCAGCGTCACCTCGACGTAATCGCCCTCGTGGACGACGATCATGGGGCCAGGAACCGAACCGTTGAAGGTCAGGGCCCACACTTCGGTGCCGTCGTCATCAATCTGCATCTTCTTTTCATGGATCGGCAGCGTGATCTCAACGACCTTGGGTCCGCCGGTCGCGACCTGCTCATGCTCAGGCAGGTGCGGAGGATCGACGAGGACCTGCCTGACGCGGGGCAGCTTGGCGATTTCGGCGGCCGCGGCCGGGTCTGCCTTGGTGGCAGGCGCCGTCTCCTCCGCCTTGCCGGTCCCGGCTGCCGCCAGCGTCGCGAGGCCCGCAAGCCCGGTGGCCTTGAGGAAGCCCCTGCGGCTCTCCGCGGCCTGGGTGAGGATGCTGGTCATGTCGATCTCCTGTTGTCGAATTTTGTTGTATTCAAAATACAAGTTATTCGGCAGAGGAGTTTGACGGGGATCAAACACCAGGACGATTTCAGGGGGCGGTGAGACCGAGGTGGCGAAGCAGGGCTTCGGGCTTCGCACAGGCGTCGGCGATCGTGTATCTGCCGAGAACGTCGAAGAAGGCGCGCTTCGCCTCGGCGATCATGCCCTTCAGCTTGCAGGCCGGCGTGATCACGCACTTGTTGCGTTCCGGATCGAAGCACTCGACCAGTGGCTGTCCTTCCTCGCCGAATTTCACGACTTCGGAGATGAATATTCGTTCCGCCGGCCGGGCCAATGTGAAGCCCCCGGAGCGGCCCCGCTGGGTGACGAGGAATCCCGCCCGCCCCAGTTCATTGATGACCTTGATCAAGTGGTTACGCGAAATGCCATAGGCCTTGGCGACCTCGTCGATGGTCACCTTGTTGGGGTGGCGGATGGCGGCCTGGATGAGGACGCGCAACGAATAATCCGTGAAGACGCTCAGGCGCATGTTCACAAACTATATACGAAATGCAACTTCCGGAGAAGTGGCCGATGGTCTCACCCGTCCCGCAACCGGGCGTAGATCACATCGTCCACCCACTCGCCCTTGAACCACTCGCTCAGGCGGAAATGGGCCTCCCGGACGAAACCCGTCTTTTCCAGCACCCGGCAGGAGCCGGCATTGCGCGGGTCGACGGAGGCCGCGATGCGGTGGAGCCCGAAACTGGCGAAGGCATAGTCGGCCAGTGCGCCGACAGCCTCCGTGGCCAGTCCCTGGTTCCAGAACGGCCGCGCGATGGTATAGCCGATCCGGGCGAGGCGCCTGTCCGCAGCATCGATGAACAGTCCGCAGTCGCCCACGAAGCCGCCCGACGCCCTGTCCTCGAGGGCGAACTGGAACCACCCCGGATCGCCCGGCTGCATCTCGGCCAGTTCGGCAATGAAACGGCGGCCGTCCTCTTCCGTGTAGCTGTCCCAGGACTGGTAGCGGGCCACCTCCGGGTCGCTGCGCATGGCGACGAAGGGGAGAAGGTCGCGCGGGCCGAAGCGCCGCGCGATGAGCCGGGCGGATTCGAAGATCATCCGAAGCGACGGTCGAGCCAGTCGCGGGTGCGGAAGTAGCGCCCGATCCACGGCAGGAACCAGGTGTTGCCGGTATAGAGCGCGTGATCGGGGAACTCCGGCCGGTCGAAGGCGCAGACGTGGTTCACCTTGCCGGCGATCTTGCGTGCCGTCTGGTGGCCGAGATAGCTCATCATGGCGACGCCGGAGCCGTTGCAGCCCAGCGCATAGTGCATGTTGTCGAACTTCCCCATGTGCGGCATCTCGTCGAGGGTGAAGGCCACATTGCCGGTCCAGGCATGGGTGATCTTCGAGCCCCTGAGCTGCGGGAAGCGGTCGGTCATGAACTGGTAGAGGATGGGTGCGGTTTCCACCGGGTCGGTGTGACCGAACTTGGCGCGGCCGCCGAAGATCAGCCGCTTGCCGTCGGGCGACATGCGGTAATAGGTGAGCACGCGGCGGGTATCGGCGAAGGAGCGGTTCTTCGGGCTGATGGTGGCCGCGAGATCGGGCGGCAGTTCCTCGGTGGCGATGATGTAGGAGCCGACCGGCACCACGCGGCGCTTCAGCTCCGGCGTCACGTCGCCGGTGTAACCGTTGGTGGCGATGATCACGTCGCCCGCCTCGATGGAGCCCCGCGGCGTGTCGACGCGCCAGCCGGAGCCTGTCTGCGTGAGCTTGGTCGCCGGCGTCTTCGTGGCGATCGGAATGTTGCGCTGCTGGCACAGCGTCAGCAGGCCCTTGAAGAACAGGGCAGGGTGCAGGTGTCCGGCGCGGCCCACCACCATGCCGCCGCGGTAGTAGTCCGAGCCGATCTCCTCGCGCTGCTTCTCTGGCGGCACAATGTAGGCTTCAGACTTCGCGGTCTCGTTCAGCAGGTCGACCTTGTGGGCCATGCTCTCGTAGTGGCTCCTGCACCAGGCGCCGAGGAAGTAGCCAGCCCTTGTCCAGCCGCAGTCGATGTTCTCGCGCGCGATGAGCTTCTCGATGTGGCTGAAGGCATCGGCCGCGTCGTTGAGGAAGGGGGCGGCTTCCGCGTCGCTCATCGCCTTGGCCATGTAGCGCTTGCCGACGTTGACGCCGCCCGACACCATGCCGCCGTTGCGCGACGACCCGCCGAATCCCGGCTCGTTGGCGTCGAGCACGATGCAGTCCAGCCCCTCGCGGTTCAGTTCCAGCGCCGCATTGAGCCCCGCATAACCTGCGCCGACGATGACCACGCGGGCCTGCTTCGGCAGTTCGACCTCGGGAAGGGGTTTGGGTTCGTGGGCCTCCCACCAGAAGGGGCGGGGCTTGAAGTCATTGGTGAAGATCTGATTGCTCATGGGTGGCAGATTGCGCGAGGACGGTGGGGGAGGCAAGCGCCCCCCAAAGCAACCCGGCCTTGCCAATGGCACTGGGCTGTGGTCCTAAGTCCGATCATGAAATCCGTCATCAAGGCCATTGTCTTCGTCATCGTCGGACTCACCGTCATCTTCTACGGTGGCGCCTACATGCTGCCGGGCGAGGCGCGGGTGGAGCGCGCGATCACAATTGCCGCACCGCCCGAGAAGGTCTTCGCCATCGCCGCCGACTTGCGCCGCATGCCGGAGTGGTCGCCCTGGGTGGAAACCGACCCATCGACGCGCTTCAGCTTCGAGGGTCCGCAGGAGGGCGCGGGGCAGGTGATGCGCTGGGCCTCGAACGACCCGATGGTGGGCAGCGGCACCATGACGGTGACCGAGGCGCTGCCGTTCGTCCGCCTCGCCACCACGTCGGACTACACCGGTTTCGGCACCTCCACCGCCACCATCAGCTTCGCGCCGGAGGGAACGGGCACGCGCGTCACCTGGGTGTTCCAGTCGAAGCTTCCCGGCATCATCGACCGCTGGGCTGGGCTGGGAATGGACAACACCATCGGTGCCGAATTCGACGCAGCGCTCGGCCGGCTCAAGGCACTGGCCGAGCAACCGGGGCCGTGATGCGACCAAAAAAATTATAGGTTGTAATATGGATCTGCCTGGATAACGATGCGTCACCTTCCATTGCCGAGGTCCGACATGCGACGCCGTCTGTTCCTGCTTCCCGCGCTTGCCCTTGCCGTGCTTTGCCTCGGCAGCCCCGTCCAGGCGTCCGACACCTGTGCCCGCTCCACGGGCGGCAAGTGCAAGGTGGGGCAGACGGCGCCGCCGAAGAACACCAAGGGAGGCGTCGTCACCAAGAAGGCGACCCAGCCGATCCCGAAGGGCAACCACAAGGGACGCGACGATTACACCCCCGCCCAGCGTGACAAGATGATGGAACAGGCACGCCAACTCTGCCGCAAGAAATATGGCGCCCCCTCCCGCGTCTACCGCGTGGACTTCAAGCGAAACACCGTGTGGTGCGAGCCGGCGTCCAACTGACTGGAGTCTGAGTCAAGGGGTGAGTGCCCGGTTGCACCGCCCAGTTCATTGTCCGGGCGCTGGGCCTTTCCTATGTCAAGACCATGGGTGGGAACGAAGAGACGATCCCTTGAGGGAGACTCTCATGCAGCCTGCTCGTTTGCTCTCCATCGCGTCGCTGATCGCCGTTCTGATGGGTGCCCCGGTCATCCTCGCATTGCCCTCTGCCGCCCAGAACGAGTGCCAGCGCAACACCGGCGGAAACTGCGCTCCCGGCGAGACTGCAATACCGAGGTCGCTGAAAGGCGGGGCGGTGACCCACCAGTCCACCCAGGCCCCGCCGAAGGGCAACCACAAGGGGCGCGAGGCCTATACCCCGGCCCAGCGCGAGGAATTCATGGAATATGCGCGCAAGCTTTGCCGCAAGAAATATGGCGCACCGTCGACTGTCTACCGCGTCGACTACAAGAAGAACCTGGTGTGGTGCACGCCAGCCTCTTATTGAGGTCCAGCCCTGCTCGCGGGGCATGCGTTCCGGCCTTTGAGACCGGGTTGCAAATCACCTAAGCTCGCCCGCGACACAGCGGGGGAAGAGGATGTCTGACGGAAGGTTCGCGCTCGTCACCGGGGCTGCGCAGGGCATGGGCTTCGCGGCGGCGAAGCGGTTTCTCGAGATGGGCTTCGGCGGCGTGCTGCTGGTCGACCGCAACGCGGCGAAGCTCGCCGATGCCGCGGCCCGGCTGAAGGTGCTGGGGCGCGTGGAAACGCTGGCCGGCGACCTGATGGACGTCGGCCTCCCGGCCCGCGCCGTGGCCGCCGCCGTCGCGGCTTTCGGCCGCCTGGACGTGGTGGTCAACGCCGCCGGCAACACCGAGCGCTGCGGACTGGACGACACGACGCCGGAAGCCTTCGAGCGGCTGTTCGGCGTCAACACCCGCGCGCCCTATTTCATGATGCAGGAGGCGGTGAAGGCGATGCGGGGGAACCGCGCCGGCACCATCATCAACATGTCCTCCATGCTGTCCTATGGCGGGCCGCCCAACCTCACCACCTATTCGGCCTCCAAGGCGGCGCTCAACATCATCACCCGCTCGTCCGCCCAGAAGGTGGCACGCGACGGCATCCGTATCTTCGCGATCAACCTGGGCTGGGTGAATTCCGACGGCGAGCATGCGCTGCAGACCGGCTTCCACAACATGCCGCAGGACTGGGCCGAGGCCATCGGGCGGCGCATGCCGGCGGGCCGCATGATCACGCCCGAGGACGTGGCGGGCCTCGTCGCCTACCTCGTCTCGCCGTCGGCCCAGATGATGACCGGCGCGATCATCGACTACGAGCAGATGCCGGTCGCGGTGTTCGAGTCACATCCGGCGCTTTCACCGGAATGAGCGGGTCTGGCCGCGCGCCGCTGTTACTGCTGACGCTGTCGATCGCCGCAGTCGGCATCCAGGCGCTGATGCTGTCTCCGTTGCTCACCGACATCGCGGCGGGCCTCGGTACCGGTGCGAAGGAGATCGGCTTCGCGGCCTCGGCCTATGGCGTGGGCGTCGCCACCGCCGCATTGCTCGCCGCGCCGCAGCTCGGCCGATGGCCGAAGCGTGCTGCCATCCGCATCGCCTTCGCCGTCCTTGCCGTGTCGCTGTTCCTCTGCGCCTTCGCCTGGGACTGGCGGGTGCTGGCCGCTGCACAGCTCATCGCCGGGCTGGCATCGGGCGTCATCATTCCCGCCACCTATGCGCTGACGGGCGATATCGCCCCGCCGGAGCGGCGCTCGCAGGATCTCGGCAAGGTGCTGTTCGGCTGGTCCATCGCCATGGTGGCGGGCGTGCCGCTCGCTGCCTTGCTCTCGGCCTTCGTCGGCTGGCGCGGCACCTTCCTGATCGTCGGCCTCGTGGCGGCGGTGATGCCAATCGCCGGTGCGCTGTTGCCCAAGGTCGGCTCGATGGGGATGACCGAGCGCGTGCGCTATGCCGACGTGCTGCGGCTGCCGGGCGCCTGGACCGGCTATCTCTCGACCTTCGCCTACATGATCGCCTTCTACCAGACCTACACCTTCATCGGCGACCACGTGCGCCAGACGCACGGGGCAGGGGCGTGGCTCGGCGGCTCGATCTCGCTCGCCTATGGCATCGGCTTCGGCCTCGGCGTGATCTTCGACAAGTGGATCGACGCCAAGGGCCCGACGCGCATGCTGCCGCTCGGCCTGCTGCTGGTCGGCATCAACTACGTGGTGCTGCCCTTCACGGCGGAGCGCATCGTGACGGTGGCCCTCTGGCCATTCTTCTGGGGGCTGGCCAACCACTTCTGCATGACGTCGCTGGTGTCCTACATGAACACGCTGTCGCCGCGCCTGCGCGGCACGATCATGGGGCTGTTCTCCTTCACCACCTATGTCTCGCTGGGCACGGCGGGGGCCGTCTATGGCCCCGTCTACCAGGCGCACGGCTTCTATGCGTTGTCCTTCGCCTCGGCCGCGACGGTGGCGGTGGCCGCCGTGATCGCGCTGAAGCGCAGCCTCGCGGTCAGCCCTGGCTCGCCGCTGCCTCGGCGATGATCCAGTTGCGGAAGGCCTTGGTCATCGGCCGTTCCGCCGTGTCGCGCCGCGTGATCAGGTGATAGGCGAACTGCGCCGGGCTCCTGAGCGAGAGTTCGAAGGGCTTCACCAACCGGCCCGAGGCGAGGTCATCCGCCACCAGCGTTGAATCGCCCAGCGCCACGCCGTGGCCGTCGACCGCCGCCTGCACGGCGAGCGAGGTCTGGCTGAAGTGCAGGCCGCGCGTGTCGTTGAAGTCCTTCACGCCCGCCGCCAGCATCCACATGCGCCAGTTGGGCCACACCGCACCCTGGGCTTCCCAGTCGAGGTGGATGAGGGTGAACTGCAGCAGGTCCTTCGGCTCGTTCAGGGGCTTCGCGCCCTTCAGCAGCTCCGGGCTGCACACCGGGAACAGCGTGTCGTGGAACAGCTTCTCGACCACGAGGCCGGGATAGATGCCCTCGCCGAAGCGGATCGCCACGTCGATGTCCTCGCGGTCGAAGTCGAGCGGCTCGGAGGAGACGTCGATGCGCACGTCGGCGCCGGGCATGGAGTCGAGGAAGCGGTCGATGCGCGGCACCAGCCACTTGGCGGCGATCGACGGCGAGGCGGTGACGCGCACCTGGGTGGGGTTCTCCACCTGGCGGAGCTTCTGCAGCGCCCGGGTGAGGCCTTCCAGCGCGTCGGCGATGGCCGGTTTCAGCAGCTGGCCCTGCCGCGTCAGCTGCATGTGGCGGCTGGTGCGCTGGAACAGCGGAACGCCCACCGCATCCTCCAATTCCTTGATCTGGTGGCTGACCGCGGCCGGGGTGACATTCAGCTCGGCGGCGGCACGGGTGAAGTTCAGGTGCCGCGCCGACGCCTCGAAGGCTTTCAGCGACTGCAACCCCGGAATGTGGCGCAACATGGGCGATCCTCAAATATCGTTTGAAGATTAATCTAGAAAGCTTCGTTTGTATATGCGGCAGGCTGGGCTTATTTTCAGCCTCAACGCCTGAACCCTTAACAAAGATTGAAGATCATGACCCGCCTGACCGCCAGCGCGCCCGCCACCCCCGTCTGGACCAGCCTCGAGGCCGCCGTGCGCAACACCATTCGCAGCCTCACCGCGCCGGCCGCCGACACGTCGGTTTTCGAGGCGCTGGAAGGCGAGCAGTCCCGCATCCGCCAGTCGAGCCGCCACTGGCTCGTCGGCTGAACCCTCTCTCCCCTGAAGGCCCCGGTGTAAGAGCCGGGGCTTTTTTTGTTTCGTCCTCTCCCGCGACGCGGGAGAGGAGGGGGCCCCAGCGCAGCTGGGGTAGGTGAGGGGAAGTCAGATCGAGCGCTGACGCCTTTCTGACTTCCCCTCATCTCCCCGTCGCGTGCGCCGGGTCCCTTCTTCCCCCGCTGAAGGAGCGGGGAGAAGACGTTCAGCTGCGCCGTGGATGCCCCGCCGTCGTCCCGCCGTCGATCTGGAACGCGGCCCCGGTCACGAAGCGGGCGGCATCCGATGCGAGGTAGAGGATCGCCGAGGCGATCTCGGCCGGGCTGGCGATGCGGTTGAGCGGTGCCGAGGCTGCGAGCGCCGCTTCGGCCTGCGCCGGATGGGCCGAGGCCTCGATGCCACGGCGCACCATGTCGGTATCGACATAGCCGGGGCAGACGCAGTTGACGCGGATGTCGGGGGCCAGTTCGAGGGCGAGCGCGCGGGTGAGGTTCACCACCCCGGCCTTGGAGGCGCAGTAGACCGCCAGCCCCACCTCGCCGATCAGCCCCGCATCGGAGGCGAGGTTCACCACGTTGCCTTTCGACATGCGCAGGAACAGCAGCGCCGCCTGGGTGCAGAAGAAGGTGCCCTTGAGGTTGGCGTCGAGCGTTTCGTCCCACAGCGCTTCCGTCACCTCGTCCACCGGGCCGCCATGGGCGACGCCGGCGCAGTTCACCAGCACGTCGAGGCCGTCCATCTGGCGCGCGGCGTGGGAGACCATGGACCGGCAGGCATCGGGCTTCGCGATGTCGCCGGGGGCGGGGATGGCGCCCTTGCCGAGCTTCACCACGGCGTTGTGGGTCGACTCCTCCGAGCGGCCGTTGACCGCCACCGTGGCGCCGGCGGCGAGGAAGGCCTCGACCGCAGCTAGCCCGATGCCACGCGTGCCGCCGGTGACGAGCACGCGCTTGCCGGTGAAGTCGAAACTCACTTGCCCTTCCACTGGGGCTTGCGCTTTTCCGCGAAGGCACGCGCCCCTTCGAGCTGGTCCTCGCTCGAATAGAGCACGTCCACGGTCTTCAGCTTGCGCTTGGTCACCATGTCGAAGGCCTGCTGCACGGGGAGGTGCGCGGTGTCGCGGGTGATCTCCTTGATCGCGGCGAAGACCAGCGGCGGGCCGTCGGCCAGCTGGTCGGCCACGGCGCGGGCGCGCGCCATGAGCTTATCGGCGGGCACCACCTCGTTGATGAGGCCCCAGTGCTTGGCCTCCGTCGCGTCGATGCGGCGGCCGGTGAACAGCATCTCCATCGCCACCGCATAGGGGATGCGGCGCGGCAGCTTGATCGAGGCGGCATCCGCCACCGTGCCGGAATTGATCTCGGGCAGCGCGAAGGTCGCATGCTCGGCGGCGATGATGATGTCGCAGGAAATCATGATCTCGAAGCCGCCGCCGAAGGCCAGCCCGTTCACCGCGCAGATCACCGGCTTGTTGAGGCCGGGCAGTTCCTGCAAGCCGCCGAAGCCGCCGACGCCATAATCCGAATCCGGCGCCTCGCCCTCGGCCGCGGCCTTGAGGTCCCAGCCCGGGCAGAAGAACTTTTCGCCGGTGCCGGTGAGGATGGCGACGCGCAGCTCCGGGTCATCCCGGAAACCGGCGAAGACATCGCCCATGATGCGGCTGGTGGCGGCGTCGATGGCGTTGGCCTTGCCGCGCTCGATCCTGACTTCGAGCACGCGGCCGCGCTTCGTGACGATGATCGGTCCGGTGGTGGTTTCCTTGACGGTCATGGCTTCCTCATCTTGATCAGGGCATCGACGGCGATGGCGCCGTCCTTCAGAACGAGCAGGGGGTTGACGTCGACTTCCTCGACCAGCCCGCGATTGGCGGCGGCGAAATCCGCCACCGCTTCCACCGCGCGGAACACGGCCTCGGCATCGCCGGACTTGCCGCGGAAGCCCGCGACGAGGGTCCACACCTTCAGCGTCTTGAGCGCGCGCTCGATCTCGCTGCGCGTGGTGGGCAGGATCAGCGTCACCGAGTCCTTGAGGAGCTCGGTGAGGATGCCGCCGGCGCCGACGACGAGTGCCGTTCCGAACTGCGGGTCGGAGGTGAGGCCGATGATGAGCTCGGCCACGGCACCCGTCACCATGCGCTCCACCAGCACGTCGGGCACGAGCTTCGCCATGCGCTTGGCGGCGTCCTCGACTTCGGCGGGGGTGCGCAGGTTCAGCGCCACGCCACCGGCCTCGGTCTTGTGGGCGATGGCGGCGGAGGAGACCTTCAGCGTCACCGGGTAGCCGAGCTTCTCGGCCGCGGCGACGGCATCACCCGCCGGGCAGACGATGCCCTCGGGCACGGCGAGGCCGTGCTTCTTCAGCATGTCCTTCGCCGCGGATTCGCTGAACAGGTGTTCCGCGGAGCCCTTCTTCACCGGCGGCAGCATCTCGGGCGGCTGCTCGCTGCGCGCCCAGTTGCGGCCGATGAAGGCGGCGGCCTCGAAGGCGGTAAGGGCGTCGTCGAGACCCATCATCGGGGCCACGCCGAGGCTCGAGAGTTCCGCCGCCAGCGACAGCGGCATGCCTTCCGACAGCGAGGCGACGACAGCGGCGCGCGCCCCCGTGGCCTTCGATGCGGCCGCCATGGCGCGGGCCGTGGTGGCCCAGCTGTCCGGCTTCATCTTGGGGTGGGTGGGCGTGTCGAGGATCACCATGCCGACGTCGAAGCCGCCCTTCAGCACCTCGGTGAAAGTAGCGGTCAGCTTCTCCGGCTGGCCCCAGATGAAGGTGTGATAGTCGAGCGGATTGTCGATGGCGACGTATTCGTTGAGTGTCGCCGCGACGCGGGGTTTCGTCTCGGCGTTGAAGGGCGGGAACGACACCTTGCGCTCCAGCGCCATGTCGGCGACGAGGGCCGCCTCTCCGCCCGAGCAGGAGAGCGAGACGAGGCGCGAGTCGGCGATGGGCCCGCCATTGTGCAGGAACTTCAGCGTCTCGGCGAAGGCCGAGACCGACTTCATGCGCGCGATGCCATAGCGCTCGAACAGC
Organism: Hyphomicrobiales bacterium; assembly: GCA_046349235.1. GTDB lineage: Bacteria > Pseudomonadota > Alphaproteobacteria > Rhizobiales > Aestuariivirgaceae > Aestuariivirga. The sequence goes on along the minus strand of JAXMCT010000013.1, from coordinate 163,021 downwards.
GCGTCATAGAGCGTGTCGGCGCCGGCGAGCGAGGAGGTGTGGCTCATCGCCACCTTCGCACCCTGTTCGGAGCGCCCGGTCTTCAGCACCACGATGGGCACCTTGCGCTGGCGCGCAATGGCGGCGGCCTTTGCAAAGGCGGCGACGTCCGGCAGGCCCTCGACGTGCAGGCCGATCGCCGAGATGCGCGGGTCGGCGGAGAGTGTTTCCACCATGTCATGCATGCCGACATCGACCTGGTTGCCGATCGAAAACACCGCGGCCACGGGGAGCCCGCGCATCATCATGGTGAAGTTGCAGGCGATGTTGCCCGACTGGGTGATCAGCGCCACGCCGCGCTCGACTGGCTCGAGCCCGGTCTCGTCCGGCCACAGGGCGGCGCGGGAGAGCGTGTTGACGAAGCCGTAGCAGTTCGGCCCCATCAGCGGCATGTCGTTGGCGGCCTCGAGCAGCTTCCGCTGCAATTCGGTGTTGCCGGTCTCCGCGAAGCCCGCGGCATAGATAACGGCGCCACCGCAACCCTTGGCGGCGAGGGCGCGCACCACCTCGATGGTGGGTTCGTTCTTCACCGCGATGAAGGCGGCGTCGACGGCTTCCGGAATGTCCTGCGGGGATTTGAGCGTCGGCACGCCCGAGAGCTCGTCGCGCTTCGGGTGCACGGCGTAGATGGTGCCGGTGAAGCCCAGCTCCTTGGTGCGGCGAATGGCGATGGCGCATTCGTTGCCGCCGATGAAGGCGATGGATTTCGGGTTGAGGAGGCGGGTGAGGTTTTTCATCGTCCTCTCCCGCATGCGGGAGAGGAGGGGGCCCCAACGCAGTTGGGGTAGGTGAGGGGACGCAGGTGCGGAGCTTGGCGCCCCTCACCTCCCCGCCACAAGCGGCGGGTCCCTTCCTCTCCCGCAGGCGGGAGAGGACGTGCAGCGCATGTCATCATCTCAACCCCCCAGCGGCCGCAGCAGCGCGCGGGAAATGATGTGGCGCTGGATCTCGCTGGTGCCTTCCCAGATGCGTTCGACGCGGGCGTCGCGCCAGATGCGCTCGAGCGGCAGGTCGGACATCAGGCCCATGCCGCCGTGGATCTGGATCGCCTCGTCGGCGACGAAGGCCAGCATCTCGGTGGCCTTGAGCTTGGCCATGGCCATGTCCATGTCGGTCACCGTCTTGTTGTCGAACTTCCAGGCGGCTTCGAGCGTCAGGAGTTCCGCCGCCTTCAGCTCCAGCGCCATGTCGGCGAGCTTGAAGGAGACGCCCTGGAACTTGCCGATCTGCTGGCCGAACTGCTGGCGGTCGACGGCATATTGCTTGGCATGGTCGAGGGCGCGCTCGGCGCGGCCGATGCAGGTGGCGGCAACCTGAAGCCTGGTGGCGCCCAGCCAGTCGTTGGCCACCTCGAAGCCCTTGTGGATCTCGCCGAGGACCTGGCTCTTGTGCACCCGGCAATCGTTGAACTCGAGGATGCAGTTGTTGTAGCCGCGGTGCGACACGTTCTTGTAGCCGGGGCGCACGGTAAAGCCCGGCGTTCCCATGTCGATCAGGAAGGCGGTGATCAGCTTCTTCTTGCCGCGCGGTGTCTCTTCCTCGCCGGTGGCGGCGAAGAGGATGACGAAGCTCGCTTCGTCGGCATGGCTGATGAAGTGCTTGGTACCGTTGATGACGAAGTCGTCGCCATCCTGCTTCGCGAAGGTCTTCATGCCGCGCACGTCGGAGCCGACGCCGGGCTCGGTCATCGCAAGGCAGTCCGACTTCTCGCCGCGCACGGCGGGGAACAGGTATTTCTCGCGCTGCTCGCCCTCGCAGGCCATCAGGATGTTGGAGGGGCGTGCGACGCAGGTCCAGTGCAGGGCATAGTTGGCGCGGCCCAGCTCCTTCTCGTAGAGCACCCAGGTCAGGGTATCGAGGCCCGCACCGCCGACCTCGGCCGGCATGTTGGCGGCATAGAGACCGGCCTCGATGGCCTTGGCCTTGATCTGGTCGCGCAGGTCGTGGCGCAGCACGCCCGTCTCCTCGATCTCCGCCTCGTGCGGATAGAGTTCGTTCTCGACGAAGTCACGCGTCGTCTTGACGATCATCTGCTGTTCGTCGGTGAGATTAAAATCCATAACTCAGCTCACTTGATGTGGAAGGTTTCGACATGGCCGTCGATGGCGATGTCCTGGCCGTTGATCATGAATGCGGCGGGGGAGGCGAGGAACACGGCAAGTGCTGCCACCTCGTGCGCCTCGGTGAGGCGTTCGAGCGACTGGTTGCCGACGATCTCCTTCGCAACGACGTCGAAGGGCACGCCGCGCACGTCGGCCTCGCCCTGGATGACGCGGTTGATGCGGTCGCCCTTGACCGAGCCGGGGCAGATGGCGTTGGACCGGCAGTTGTAGGGGCCGAGCTCGATCGCCAGCGACTTGGTGAGGCCGATGACGCCCCACTTCGCCGCGGCATAGGGCGTGCGGTTGCCGAAGCCGTGCTGGCCGGCATTGGACGACATGTTGAGGATGAGGCCCGACTTCTGCGCCTTCATCACCGGGGCGGCACGCCGGGCGCAAAGGAAATAGCTGTCGAGGCAGATTTCCAGGCACTCGCGCCAGCCGTCGAGCTCGATGTCCTCGACCGGGGCGGTGGGGCCCTTGATGCCGGCATTGTTCACCAGCACGTCGAGGCCACCCAGGTCCTCCAGCGCGTCGTCGAACCAGGCGTCGATCTCGCCCTCGCTCCGGACGTTCACCTTGCTTGCGGCGATGTCCGGGAACTCACGGCGGAACTGCTCGAGGGCCGCCTCGTTCACGTCGCAGATGTGGACCTTCGCACCTTCCGCGGCGAAGGCGCGGGCAATCGACTTGCCGATGCCGTCCGCCGCGGCGGTGATCATCACGCGTTGCTGGGGCATTCGAACCTCCTCAGGCCTTGGCCTTCTTCTTCCGCGCCTTGACCTCGCGGTCGAGCACCAGGCCGGAGCCGATCTTGTGCTTCTTGAACAGCTTCATCATGTCGACCAGCACGGCATTGCGCTTGGCCTCGATCTCGGAGACCTTGCGCCCGTGGGCCTGGTCCTCGCAACCCTCGACCAGGCGCTTCTCCAGCGCCTCGTTCCATTTGGGGAACTTGAGGTCGGTCCAGTCGAGTTCCAGCGTCGGGTCGAACTGCTTGATGAAGTCGCGCATGCCGCCGGGGCCGCCGGCGAGGTGATAGGTCATGAAGGAGCCCATGAAGGCCCAGCGCATGCCGGCGGAATAGACGATCGAGTCGTCAATGTCGCCCGTCGTGCCGATGTCCTTGTTGAGGATGTGCAGGGCTTCGCGCCACAGGGCTTCCTGCAGGCGGTCGCAGATATAGCCCATGATCTCCTTCTTCAGCCGCAGCACATGCATGCCGATGGCCTCGAAGTATTCAGCCGCACGGTCCATCGCCTCGGTCGAGGTCTTCTCGCCGGGAACGAGCTCGACCAGCGGCAGCAGGTAGACGGGGTTGAACGGGTGGCCGATGACCACGCGGCCCGGGTGCTTGCACTGGCTCTGCAGGTTGGTGGGCAGGAAGCCCGAGGAGGAGGACGAGATCACCACGTGAGGGGCCGCAACCGCGTCGATGTCGCGGAACAGCTTGATCTTCAGTTCCTCGCGCTCGGGGGCCGCCTCGTGGATGAAGTCGGACTTCGAGGCCATCAGCTTGAGGTCGGTGGTGAAGGTGAGCTTGCCCTTCTTCTTCGGCTTGCCGAGCAGCGCCTCGAGCGAGGGCCAGGCGGTCTTGATCTGGGCCTTGAGCTTCTCTTCCGCGGTGGGCGAGACGTCATAGGCGATGACGTCGTAGCCGCGGAACAGGAGCCGCGCCGCCCAGCCCGCGCCGATGAGGCCGGTGCCGGCGATGCCGACGGTCTTGATCTTCGGGGCCTTCGCTCTGGCGGGGGCCTTCTTCGCAGCCTTGGCCATGTTACTTGCTCCGCGGCTTGAGCTTGAGGATCTCGCGGCCCTCGTCGGGCGAGGCGACGTTGGTGCCGAGCAGCTGGATGATCTTCACCGCCTTCTCGACCAGCGTGCCGTTCGAGGCGTGCACACCGCGCTCGAGCCAGAGATTGTCCTCGAGGCCGACGCGAACGTGGCCGCCGAGCAGCACGGCCTGCGCCACCGCCGGGAACTCGTTGCGGCCGATGCCGAAGGCGGCCCAGACAGCGCCCTCGGGCAGCTGGTTCTTCTGGTAGGCCATGGTCTCGGTGTCATAGGGGGCACCCCACGGGATGCCGAGGCAGAGCTGGAACATCGGCGGGCCGTCGATCAGGCCCTCGGCGACGAGCTGCTTGCCGAACCAGAGGTTCCCCGAGTCGAAGATTTCCATTTCGGGCTTCACGCCGTAGGAGCGGATGAGCTTCGCCTGCTCGCGCAGCTGGGCCGGGGTCTGCACCACGATCGAGTTGCCGTCGCCGAAGTTCAGCGTGCCGCAGTCGAGCGTGCAGATCTCGGGGCGCAGTTCCTTGACGTGGATGAGGCGCTCCTCGGGGCCGACGCAATCCGTGCCGGGGCCGAAGTCGAGGGGCTTCGCACCCGAACCGACCTCGACGTCGCCGCCCATGCCGGCGGTGAGGTTGATGATGACTTCCTTGTTCTTCGCCCGGATGCGCTCCATCACCTCGGCGTAGTATGCGACCTTGCGCGAGCCCTTGCCGGTCGAGGGTTCGCGGACATGGCAGTGAACCACCGTGGCGCCGGCGCTGGCGGCCTCGAGGGCCGAGTTGGCGATCTGCTCCGGGGTGACCGGAATGGCCGGGTGCTTGCCGACGGTGTCGCCCGCTCCGGTGACCGCGCAGGTGATGATGACTTTGGGCTGCATGGAATCCTCCTGATCCTGTGGCGGCGGAGGCTAGGCCCGCGCGGAAATCAGCGTTTGACTTTTTTCGCCACAGACTTATCCATTTTCGCCATGGCCAAACTTGACGTCGCCTTCCTGCTCGTGCCGAGGTTTTCCATGATCGCGCTCTACGGCGCGCTGGAGCCACTTCGCGTGGCTAATCGTTTCGCAGGTGCGAACACCTTTTCCTGGCGCTTCGTCTCGGCGGACGGGCAGCCGGTGGCGGCCTCGAACGACATTCCCGTCTCGGTGTCGGGCACGCTCGCCGATATCGGCAAGCCAGACATGGCGGTGATCTCGGCGAGCTATGAGCCGGAGAAGGGGATCACCCGACCCATGCTTTCCGCGGTGAAGGCGCTGGCGCGCAAGCGCGTTCTGCTTGCCGCCATCGACACCGGTCCCTTCCTGCTGGCGGAGGCGGGCCTCCTCGACGACTATCGCGCCACCTGCCACTGGGAGAGCCTGCCGGGGTTTCGCGAAAGCTACCCGCGCGTACATGCGGAGCAGGCGCTGCACGTCACCGACCGGGACCGCATGACCTGCGCCGGCGGGGCCGCCGCCATCGACATGATGCTCGACTGGATCGGCCGGCTGCTCGGCCGCCCGCTCGCCGTGCTGGTGGCGGACCAGCTGGTGCATTACCGCTCGGCCGAGCAGCCGGGCGAAGCCCGGCTCCCCGCGGCGGCGCGCTATGGCACCACGGATGCCCGGCTGCTGCGCATCATCACGGCCATGGAGGAGCAGGAGGAGGACCCGCTCGAGGCCCAGGCGCTGGCGGAGCTTGCGGGGATCTCGGTGCGGCAGATGGAGCGGCTGTTCGCCGAGAAGCTGGGCGAGCGGCCGATGGGGTTCTACCTGAAGCTCCGGCTGGAGAAGGCCGAGCGGCTGATCACCTATTCCACCATGAGCATGCGCGAGATTGCGGTGGCCTGCGGGTTCTCGTCCCTGCCGCTGTTCTCGCGGAGTTTCCGGGCAAGGTATGGCCGGCCGCCCTCGGCGCTCAGGGGGTGAGTCCAGTCACTGGAGAGCTCACCTTCGCCGGGCTTGACCCGGCGATCCTTTGTGGTGGCCGGGGAAAAGGATGCCCCGGTCAAGCCGGGGCAAGGTGAAGGGGAAGACCATGGGCGGGTGACGTAAAAGCGGAAAACAGTCCTTTATTCTGCCGTAATCCTATAGTAGGAACAAATACCTTAAGTGCTTCCTGCTGATTGACATCGTGAATCATTTTTCCCTCACCTGCGGCCTCACGCCGGGGTGGCCCCCATTTGCCAGTGGCGGATGGCATCGAGGGGCCAGACCAGCATGATGATGTTGAGGGTGAGATTGTCGCGGATCACGTATCCGACGATCAGCTCCATGGCGAGGGCGATGAGCACCGTGGCCCAGACGGGGAGCCTGCTCGCCAGCCAGAAGCCCAGCACCATGGCGAGGATGTCCATGACCGAGTTGAGGACGCTGTCGCCGAAATAGTCCAGCGAAATGGTGGCCTCGCGGTAGCGGTTGATGATGAAGGGCGTGTTCTCGAAGATTTCCCAGGAGGCCTCGACGAAGGTGGCGATGGCGAGCCGGGTGCCCAGGGAAAGGCGGCGGGCGAGGAGCCAGAGCAGGCCATAGAAGATGAAGCCGTGGATGATGTGGGAGGGCGTGTACCAGTCAGTGAGGTGCTGGGAGTTGCCGGAGCTGTTGACCATTCCCTCCCACAGCTTCACGTAGCCGCACTTGCAGATCGGCACGCGGCCCATCAGCCACAGCGTCAGGGCGGAGACGGCGATGATGAGGGCGACTGCGATGAGGCTGTTGCGGGGCCAGGCGCGCTGAGAGTTGGACATCGGGCGTTCTTAAGGTGCGGGACGAGAGACGGCAACCCGGGCGCTCCGGAGGTTGACGAAGGTCGGGCCGAGGAGTGACGGCGGCGGTGCTGATTGCTAGGCTGACATGCAGGTTGGAAGTGAGGGAGCGCGGGCGTGGCCCAGTCTGAAACAGGGGCGGGCATGGCGGTATCGCGTCGGGGTGGCGTCGGTCTCGTCTTCACGCTCACCCTGTTCACCAGCGCCTTCCTCATGTTCATGGTGCAGCCGATGTTCGCCAAGATGGCGCTGCCGCGGCTGGGGGGCACCTCCGCCGTCTGGTCGCTGGCGCTGGTGTTCTTCCAGGCCGTCCTGCTGCTGGGCTACGGCTATGCGCACCTGGTGGTGCGCTGGCTGGGCCTGCGGTCGACCCTGATCGTGCATGTGCTGGTGTGCTGCATCGCCGTCAGCAGCCTGCCCATCGCCATCGCCGCGGGATGGGACGAACCGCCGGAGCAGGGGGAGGCAGCGTGGCTGCTGGCGCTGTTCGCCGTGTCGGTTGGGCTTCCGTTCTTCGCGCTGTCGGCCAATGCGCCGCTCCTGCAGGCGTGGTTTGCCCGGGCCGGGCAGGCGCGTTCGGGAGATCCCTATTTCCTCTATGCGGCGAGCAATGCCGGAAGCTTCCTGGCGCTGCTCGTCTATCCCTTCGCGGTCGAGCCCTTCATCGGCCTCGCACCCCAGGGCCAGGGGTGGAGCCTCGGTTTCATCGCGCTGATCGGGCTCATCGCGCTGTGCGGCGTGCTCACGCTCAGGGGCGGTGCTGCGATGACGGCGGCCGCGCGCGAGGCGGAAGGCAACGCGCCCCCCGTGACCTGGCGGGCACGGATGACGTGGATCGTGCTGGCCTTCCTGCCGAGCGGGCTTCTCGTCTCGGGGACAGCCTTCATCACCACCGACCTCGCCTCCGCGCCGTTCCTGTGGGTCTTGCCGCTCGCCATCTATCTCCTGACCTTCGTCATCGCCTTTCAGGCCCGGCCGCTGATCCCGCACAAGGGGCTGATGTCGCAGATCGGTCTCTATGGCACGGCGCTCGGCATCTTCGCCGTGACGCCGCTGGGCGGGACGCTCAGCCTGGCGCTGAACCTGCTGCTGTGCTTCCTTCTCATGCTGGGCTGCCATGGCGAGCTGGCGCAGCGGCGGCCAGCGGCGGCACGGCTCACCGAATTCTATTTCATCGTGTCGCTCGGCGGGGTGCTGGGCGGGGCCTTCTCCAGCCTTGCCGCGCCGCAATTGTTCAACAGCGTGATCGAGTATCCGGTGCTCGTCATCGCCAGCATGGCGGTGCTGGGGCTGGCGCAGGCTGGATGGGCGGCGATGCCGCGGACCCTGGTGCAGGGAATCGGTGCGGCAGCGCTGCTGCTGATGATGTTCCGGGCCTATATCGGGTTCGAAGGCTGGGCCAAGCAGGCGCTGCTCGTCGGCGTGACGGCCGTGCTGCTCATCTGGCTGGCGCTCGGGCGCCGCCAGCCCGCCGCCATGGCGCTGTTGCTGGTGGCGGTGATGGGCTGCTACGCGATGGACCAGCGCGGCGAGCCGTTGCTGCTGCGCACCCGCAGCTTCTATGGGGTGCTGTCCGTGACGGACAGCGCCAACGGGCGGTTCCGCGAACTCACCCACGGCACCACCAAGCACGGGGTGCAGCGGATCCGGGAAGAGGACGGCACACCCATCACCGGGCCGGCGGAACCGCGGGCTTACTACTATGCCGCGGGGCCCTTCGGTTCCGCCATCCGTCACCTGCGCGATGCGCATGCGGGCGATGGGGGGCGACTTTCCGATGTGGCGCTGGTGGGGCTCGGCGTCGGCTCCATGCTGTGCTTCTCGCAGCCGGGCGAGAGCTGGCGCTTCTACGAGATCGACCCGCAGGTGGTGGCGATCGCGTCCGACCCCCGCTACTTCACGCTGCTGCGCGATTGCGGCCCGGCGGCGGGCATGATTGTCGGCGACGGGCGGCTGAAACTGGGGCATGTCGCGGACGGGAGCCTCGACCTGATCGTGCTCGACGCTTTCTCCTCGGATGCGGTTCCGGCCCATCTCATGACGCGCGAGGCGCTGGCGCTCTACATGCGCAAGCTGAAGCCGGGCGGGATCGCCATTTTCCACACCTCGAACCGCTATCTCGAACTCAACAGCGTGGTGGCGGCGGCGGCCCGGAGCCTCGGCCTTGCGGCCTGGCACAATGTCATGGAGGCCCGCTACTGGCACCACGACCCCGACAAGGGCGACGTGGTGCCGACACTGGTGGTGGTGGCCCGCAACCGCCAGGTCGTGCCGGGCTTCGACGCCGGCCCCGCCTGGCGGCTTTCCGACCCCGGCGCCGTCGCGCCGTGGACGGATGACTATTCCGACATCCCCGGGGCCATCTGGCGGAGGCTCTGGCCCTCTCAGGGCCGCTGATCAGGCGCTGATGTCCGGCGCCCGCACCAGGGCGCAGCCGTTGATCTGCCAGGTGCCGTCGGGCTGACGTTCCATGGTGTAGATCGCCTCGTAGGTCAGGCCGTCGGGCCCGACGATGGTGACGCGCTGGATGGGGCGGCCGGAGGCGGAGAATCCGGCCTTGCCGAAGCTGTAGGACCGGGGCCGGTAGACCGGCTTGTAGCCCTGGCGGACCATGCCCATGAAGCGCTCCTGGTCCGGGAAGATCTGGCGGATCATCGGCGCGGCGTGGCTGTAGGCGCGCGCGGTGTCGTCAGCCCGGAAGGCGTCGATCTGGTCGGCGATCACGGCGCGGAAGTCCGCCTCGTCCTGGGGCGAGAGCGAATCTGCGCGGACCGGGTGAGCGAATGTCAGGAAAACGGCGATCAGACACATGAACAGTCGCATGGCAGTCTCCGTGGTTGGCGGGTTTTCAGGCATCTACGCCACAGGTGCTGCGGCGGATTGGCGTGTGCGCTGCAACAACGTTGAGTCATAAGACTTTTTTCTCTGTTCGCCGGTCGTCCTCTCCCTTGACGGTTCCAAATTCACGGTTGAGTATGCCGCCCGGCAATCAGAGAATTCCACGGCACCGGGCAACCTTCGCCAGTAGCGGAGTTGCGCAGAAACCGGGCCGGGGAGTCCAAATCGGGAGGACCCATATGCCTGCAATTTCCATGACGGTGAACGGCCAGGCCGTTTGCGGCGATGTCGAGGGCCGTACGCTCCTCGTCGAATTCATCCGTGAGAAGCTGGGGCTGACCGGCACCCACGTCGGCTGCGACACCAGCCAGTGCGGCGCCTGCGTCGTGCTGGTGAACGGCAAGGCCGTGAAGTCCTGCACCGCGCTCGCCATCGCCCATGACGGGGCCGAGGTGACGACCGTGGAGGGCCTGGCCAAGGACGGCAAGCTGCATCCGATGCAGGAAGCCTTCAAGGACAACCACGGCCTGCAGTGCGGCTTCTGCACCCCGGGCATGGTGATCGCCGCCGTCGACATGGTGAACCGCCTCGGCAAGAACCTGTCCGAGGACACCATCCGCCACGAGCTCGAGGGCAATATCTGCCGCTGCACCGGCTATCATAACATCGTCGCCGCCGTGAAGGCCGGCGCGGCCAACATGTGATCGGGGAGGACAGCACAATGGATAACGGAACCGGCATCGGCGCCCGCGTCAAGCGCAAGGAAGACCATCGTTTCCTCACCGGCAAGGGCAACTACACCGACGACATCAACCTGCCGAAGCAGACCTACGCCTATTTCGTGCGCAGCCCCCATGCGCATGCCACCATCAACAAGATCGACACCGCCGCGGCCAAGAAGATGCCGGGCGTCGTCGGCATCTTCACCGGCGAGGACGTGGCGGCCACCAAGCTCGGCGGCCTGATCTGCGGCTGGATGATCCATTCCAAGGACGGCTCGCCGATGAAGGCCGGCCCGCACCCGATCCTGGCGCTCGGCAAGGTGCGCTACGTGGGTGATCACGTTGCCGTCGTCATCGCCGAGACGCGCGAGCAGGCCAAGGCCGCCGCCGCCGCGGTGGAGGTCGACTACGGCGTGCTGCCGCATGTCGTCGACGTCGCCGAGGCGATGGGCCACAAGGCGCAGATCCACGACGTGGCGCCCGACAACCGCGTCTACAACTGGTCGATCGGCGACGAGGCCGCGACGGATGCCGCCTTCAAGAAGGCCGCCCACGTCACCAAGATCGACCTCGTCAACAACCGCCTGATCCCCAATGCCATGGAGCCGCGCGCGGCCATCGGCTACTACGACACGGGCGCGGACCACTACACGCTCTACACGACGAGCCAGAACCCGCACGTGGCGCGTCTCGTGATTTCGGCCTTCCACGGCCTTGCCCCCGAGCACAAGCTGCGCGTCATAGCACCCGACGTGGGCGGCGGCTTCGGCTCCAAGATCTTCATTTACGCCGAAGAGGTGGTCTGCGTCTGGGCCTCGAAGTTCGTCGGCGGTCGGCCGGTGAAGTGGACGGCCGAACGCACCGAGAGCTTCCTCGCCGACGCGCATGGCCGTGACCACGTCACCCATGCCGAGCTGGCGACCGATGCTTCGGGCAAGATCATCGGCTTCAAGGTCCACACCAAGGCGGCGATGGGAGCGTATCTCTCCACCTTCTCGTCCTGCGTGCCGACCTATCTCTATGCGACACTGCTGTCTGGCCAGTACAACATCCCGGCGATCTATGCCGAGGTGGACGCGATCTACACCAACACCGCCCCGGTCGACGCCTATCGCGGCGCCGGCCGCCCGGAAGCGACCTACGTGGTGGAGCGCATCGTCGAGACCGCGGCGCGCGAACTGAAGATGGACCCGGCGGAATTCCGTCGGAAGAACTTCGTCACCTCCTTCCCGCACCAGACGCCGGTGATCATGTGCTACGACGCGGGCGACTATGCCGCCGCCCTCGACAAGGCACTGGAAATCGCCGACGTGAAGGGCTTCGCGGCGCGCAAGGCGGCCTCTGCCGCCAAGGGCAACTTCCGCGGCCTCGGCTACTCGGCCTATATCGAGGCCTGCGGCATCGCACCTTCGGCGGCGATCGGTTCGCTGGGCGCCGGCGTCGGCCTGTGGGAGTCCGCCGAAGTGCGCGTCAACCCGGTGGGCACGGTGGAGATTCTCACGGGGTCGCACAGCCACGGCCAGGGCCACGAGACGACCTTCGCGCAGCTGGTATCCGACCGCCTCGGCGTCGACATCAACAACGTGGCGATCGTCCATGGCGACACCGACAAGGTGCAGTTCGGCATGGGCACCTACGGCTCGCGTTCGGGTGCCGTCGGCATGACGGCGATCTCCAAGGCACTCGACAAGATCGAGGCCAAGGCCAAGCGCATCGCCGCCGCGGTGATGGAGTCTTCGCCGGACGACGTCGAGTTCAAGAACGGCACCTTCACGGTGAAGGGCACCGACAAGAAGATGGCCTTCGGCGAAGTGGCGCTGTCGGCCTATGTGGCGCACAAGTTCAACTCGGCCGAGATCGAGCCGGGCCTGAAGGAGAGTGCCTTCCACGATCCGGCGAACTTCGTGTTCCCGGCCGGCGTGCACATCGCCGAGGTGGAGATCGACGGCGAGACCGGCGTCACCACGGTCGTCAACTACACCGCGGTCGACGACTTCGGCAACGTCATCAACCCGATGATCGTCGAAGGCCAGGTGCATGGCGGCATCACCCAGGGCATCGGCCAGGCGCTGGCCGAGGGCGCTGTCTATGACAAGGAGTCGGGCCAGCTGCTGACCGGTTCCTACATGGACTACCAGATGCCGCGCGCCTCCGACGTGCCGTCCTACAAGCTGGGCTTCACCTGCACCCCGTGCCCCACCAATCCGCTGGGCATGAAGGGCTGCGGCGAGGCAGGCGCCATCGCCTCTCCCGCCGCCGTGATGAACGCGGTGACGGATGCGCTGGGCGTCAGGGACGTGCCCATGCCGGCAACGCCGCATGTGGTGTGGAAGCAATTGCAGCACCTCAAGAAGGCTGCGGAATAAGGCGGGAGGACCAGACACATGGAAAACTTCAATTACCATCGCCCCGCCTCGGTCGACGACGCGGTGAAGGCTGCAAAGGCCAAGCCCGAGGCCAAGTACATGTCCGGCGGCATGACACTGATCCCTGCGATGAAGCAGGGTCTTGCGACCCCGTCCGACATCATCGACCTCGGCGCCTTGAAGAACACCGGCGTCTCGCTGGGTTCGACGCTGGTCATCAAGGCGGGTACCACGCACGCCGAGGTGGCCAACAATGCCGACGTCAAGAAGGCGATCCCGGCGCTGGCGGGCCTCGCTGCCAACATCGGTGACCCGCACGTGCGCCACAAGGGCACGATCGGCGGCTCGATCGCCAACAATGATCCGGCGGCGGACTATCCCTCGGCCTGCCTGGCGCTCGGTGCGACGATCCACACCAATGCCCGCAAGATCAAGGCGGACGACTATTTCACCGGCCTGTTCTCGACCGCGCTGCAGGATGGCGAGGTGGTGACTGCGGTGGAGTTCCCGCTGCCGAAGAAGGCGGGCTACGCCAAGTTCCCCAACCCGGCTTCACGCTATGCCATGATCGGCGTGTTCGTGGCTGACACGGCGGACGGCGTGCGCGCCGCGGTGACGGGTGCGGGCTCGGGCGTGTTCCGCGCCAAGGACGTGGAGGCGGCCCTCGCCAAGGGCTTCTCCGCGGCCTCGCTCAACGGCGTCAAGGTCTCTTCCGACAATGTGGCCGGCGACCTGCACGCCTCCGCCGAATACCGTGCGCATTTGATCACGGTCATGGCGAAGCGGGCCGCGGACGCGGCGAAGTAAGGACCAGACTTGCGAGGATGGGGCCCGCGAGTGCAATCGCGGGCCCCATTCATTTCGAACCCGGCGCGGAGTGACGCATGACCAGCAAACTGCCCACCAGCATCGACGAGACCGTGAAGCTGCTGCGCTCCACCGGCTACATCGCGGGACGCGACCTGGCGACGGTGGTGTTCCTGTCGCTCAAGATGGGGCGGCCGCTGTTCCTCGAGGGCGAAGCCGGCGTGGGCAAGACCGAGATCGCCAAGGTGCTGGCCGAGGTGCTGGGGCGGAAGCTCATCCGGCTCCAATGCTACGAGGGCCTCGACATCAACTCGGCGGTCTATGAATGGAACTATTCCGCCCAGATGATCGAGATCCGGCTGGCGGAAGCTGCGGGCGAGCTGGACCGCGAGCGGCTGGGCAATGACATCTTCGCCGAGAAGTTCCTGATCAAGCGGGCGCTGCTGCAGGCGCTGGAGGCGCCGAAGGGCCAGGCCCCGGTGCTGCTCATCGACGAGTTGGACCGCACCGACGAGGCCTTCGAGGCCTTCCTGCTCGAGGTGCTGTCCGACTTCCAGGTGACCATTCCCGAACTCGGCACCATCAAGGCCGAGGAGCCGCCGATCGTCATCATCACCTCGAACCGCACCCGCGAGGTGCATGACGCGCTGAAGCGCCGCTGCCTCTACCACTGGGTCGGCTACCCGGATGCCCGGCGCGAGCTCGAGATCGTCAAAGCGCGGCGCCCCAAGGCGTCCGAGGCGCTGGCGCAGGAGGTGGTGCTGTTCGTCCAGGCGCTGCGCGGGGGCGATCTCTACAAGGCGCCGGGCGTGGCCGAGACGCTGGACTGGGTGACGGCGCTGCACGAACTCGACTCGCTGTCGCTCGACCCGCAGATGGTGAACGACACCCTGGGCGTGCTCCTGAAGTACCAGGACGACATAAGCCGCATGCAGGGCACCGAGGCCAAGCGCATCCTCGACCAGATCAAGGATGAAATCCGGACCATGTCGCATACATAAGGGAGATGCAGAACCCGTTCTCCAGCCCCGCCAACGAGAACCAGCGCCCGATCTCGGGCCGGCTGGCGGAGAACATCATGCATTTCGCCCGGGTGCTGCGCGAGGCCGGGATCCCGGTGGGGCCGGGGGCGGTCATCGACGCGCTCGATGCCGCCATGTCGGGCTCGCTGCGCACGCGAGACGACTTCTACTGGACGCTGCATGCCGTCTTCGTGAAGCGGCGCGACCAGAACGAGGTGTTCGACCAGGCCTTCCACGTGTTCTGGAAGAAGCCGAAGATGCTGGAGCAGCTGATGCAGCTGTTCTTCCACTCGATCGCCCGCAGCGCGCCGGAGGAGGCGAAGAAGGCCGGCTTCCGCCGCCTCGCCGAGGCGATGTTCGACCAGCATGAAAGCCAAAGCCAGCAGCGCCAGAAGAAGGACGAGCTGGAGGTCGACGCCACTTTCACGGCGTCCGCCGACGAGGTGCTGCGGAAGAAGGACTTCGAGCAGATGACGGTGGCCGAGCAGGCGCAAGCGAAGCAGGCCATCGCGCGGCTGCGGCTGCACCGGCCGGAGATCATGACGCGGCGCTGGCAGCGCTCGGGCCGGGGACAGGCCATCGACATGCGCCGCACGCTGAAGGGTTCGATGCGGGCGGGCGGGCATTTCATCGACCTCGAGCGGCGCGAGAGGCAGTGGCACGAGCCGCCGCTGGTCGTGCTGTGCGACATCTCGGGCTCGTGTTCCAACTACTCGCGCATGTTCCTGCATTTCCTGCACGCGCTGACCAATGACCGCGACCGGGTGCACGTCTTCCTGTTCGGCACCAGGCTCACCAACGTGACGCGCGAGCTGAAGCGGCGCGACATCGACGAGGCGATGGCCAAGGTCTCGGGCGCGGTGAAGGACTGGTCCGGCGGCACGCGCATCGGCACCACGCTCAAGGACTTCAACTACCACTGGGCGCGCCGCGTGCTGACGCAAGGGGCGCATGTGCTGATCATGACCGACGGGCTCGACCGCGAGGACGTCGGGACCTTGGAACACGAGATGCAGCGGCTCAGGCGGCAGTCGAAGCGCATCACCTGGCTGAACCCGCTGCTGCGCTTCGAAGGCTTCCAGGCACTGGCGGGCGGGGTGCGGGCGATGATGCCCCATGTCGACGAGTTCCGCCCGGTGCATTCGCTCGACAGCCTGCTTGATTTGTCGCAGGCGCTTGCGGGTGCTCCGGGCCCGGAGCATGATCCGAAGAAATGGCTGCGGGCGATTGCACCCCCCTCTGGCGTCATCCCGGCGAAAGCCGGGACCCCGCTTGCGGCGCCCGAAGCTGGGCCCCGGCTTTCGCCGGGGTGACGAGCCTATTCTTTGAAGGAGCCCGCCATGGCCGCATCCGATCACACCATCCTCGAACAGGCTTCCGACTGGCTGAAGCAGGGCCGCAAGGTGGCGCTCGCCACGGTGGTCGAGACCTGGGGCTCCGCACCCCAGCCCATCGGCAGCCAGCTGGTGATCGATGCCGAGGGCAATTTCATCGGCTCGGTCTCGGGAGGTTGCGTCGAGGGTGCGGTGGTGACCGAGGCGCTCGACATCATCGCCTCGGGCAGGCCGAAGCTGCTGCAGTTCGGCGTGGCCGACGAGACGGCCTGGAAGGTGGGGCTCGCCTGCGGCGGCAGGATCGGCGTCTATGTGGAGCCCATCCATTGAAGCGCGAGATCCTCGAGCAGCTGCTCGCCGCCCGCGCCAACCGGCAGGGCGTGGCGCTGATTACAAATCTGGACACCGGCGAACAGCGCATCGTGCCGCGCTCGCAGGCCGCGCAGGACCCGCTGGCGGAAAAGCTCGACGAGGCGTTCCGCTTCGACCAGTCGGGGCGCCACGACGGGCAGTTCGTCAACATCCACAATCCGCCGCTGCGGCTCGTCATCATCGGCGCGGTGCACATCGCGCAGAGCGTGATCCCGATCGCCCAGCAGCTGGGCTATGACGTGACCGTCATCGACCCGCGCGGGGCCTTCGCCACCGGCGCGCGCTTCCCCGGCATCGCGCTCCATGCCGAATGGCCGGACGAGATCATTCCGCAGATCGGGCTGGACGCGCGCACGGCGCTGATCGCGCTCACCCATGATCCGAAGATCGACGACCCGGCACTGAACGCCGCGCTGAAGTCGGAGGTGTTCTACATCGGGGCGCTGGGTTCGAAGAAGACGCAAGCCTCGCGGGCGCAGCGGCTGAAGGATGCGGGGTTCACGGATGAGCAGGTGGCCCGTATCCACGGCCCCATCGGCCTCAACATCGGCGCCAAGGGTGCCCCTGAGATCGCCGTGTCGATCATGGGCGAGGTGACGCGCTGTCTCAGGCTGGGCGCCTGACTCATGATCTTCGGTGAATTGCCGCTCGATAAGGCCGAGGGCGCCATCCTCGCGCATTCGGTGAAGCATGACGGCGGCATGTTCAAGAAGGGCCGGACGCTCACGGCGGACGACATCGCGCTGTTGAAGGCAGCGGGCGTTGCCCAAGTCTTCGCGGCGAAGCTCGGGGCAGACGACGTGCCGGAGGACGAGGCTGCCGCGGCGGTTGCCAAAATGGTTGGCGCGGAAGGCACCACGGCGCAGGCGCCCTTCACCGGGCGCGCCAACCTGCATGCCGCCTGCCATGGCCTCGCCATCGTCGATGTCGATCGGGTTCGGGCGCTGAACCGGCTGCACGAGAGCCTGACGCTTGCCACGGTGCAGCCCTTCGCCATCGTCGAGGAGCGCGAGATGGTGGCCACCGTGAAGGTCATTCCCTTCGCCGTGCCGCGCGACGTGCTGGCGAAGGCACTGGCCATCATCGGCACGGAACCCCTGGTGCGCGTCGCGGCCTTCCGTGACAAGCGGGCTGGTCTTGTCATCACGAGGTTGCCGCAGACCAAGCCGTCGATCATGGCCAAGTCCGAGGAGGCGATGCGCGAACGCATCGGCGCGCTCGGCGGCACGCTGGCGGCGGTGCGGGTGGTGGACCACGAGATCGCGCCCGTCGCGGCGGCGATCGCCGAGATGCAGGCGCTGGCCTGCGACCCCATTCTCGTCTTCGGGGCCTCGGCCATCGTCGACCGTGGCGACGTGATCCCCATGGCGGTGACCAGGGCCGGGGGCGAGGTGCTGCACCTCGGCATGCCGGTGGACCCCGGCAACCTGATGATGTTCGGGGCGCTGGGCGAGGTGCCGGTGATCGGCGTTCCGTCCTGCGCGAGGAGCCCCAAGCTCAATGGCTTCGACTGGGTGCTGGCCCGCGTCATGGCGGGCGTGACGGTGACGCCGGAAGACATCATGGACATGGGGGCAGGCGGCCTTCTGGCCGAAATTCCCACCAGGCCATCCCCGCGCGAAGGCAAGCCCAAGCCGCAGCGCGCGCCGCGCGTGGCGGCGGTGGTGCTGGCGGCCGGGCAATCCTCGCGCATGGGTACCAACAAGCTGCTGGCCGACGTCAACGGTCTGCCGATGATCCGCCGCACGGTGGCGGCGATGCGGCAGGCGGCGGATCTCACCGTGGTGGTGACAGGGCGCGACGCGGGCGAGATCTCCGGGGCGCTCGACGGGTTGCCGGTGACGCTGGTGCACAATGCGCAATATGCCGAGGGGCTGTCGACCTCGCTGCGGGCCGGGATAGAGGCGCTGCCGCCCGATACCGACGTGGCGGTGATCGCGCTCGGCGACATGCCGCTGGTTTCGCCCGAGGCGGTGCGACGGCTCATCGCAGCCTACAGCCCGGCGGAGCATCGCTCGGTGTGCGTCCCGGTGTTCAAGGGCGAGCGCGGCAACCCGGTGCTGTGGGGTCGGCAGCATTTCGAGGCGCTGAAGGGCATGACGGGCGACAAGGGTGCCCGCGTGCTGTTCGAGCCGCTCGCCGACGAGATCGTCGAGGTGGCGATGCCGGACGAAGCGGTGCTGCTGGATGCCGATACGCCGGAGGCGCTGGAGGCGCTGCGGGGGAGGTAGCGGCCTCCTTCGTCTTCTCCCGCTTCTTCAGCGGGAGAAGAAGGGACCCGTTGCGTAAGCAACGGGGAGATGAGGGGATGTGAGTTCCTCGATAGAATGTGAGCCGCGGTCCCTCACCTCCCCCAACTGCGTTTGGTCCCCTTCCTCTCCCGCTGTGCGGGAGAGAACGACTGAGTCAAATCAGCCCGTTGGACCTGAAACTGAAGTGCCCCTTGCGGCCGACGATCACGTGATCGTGCACCTCCAGGCCCAGGCGCTGACCGGCGTCGACGATCTTCTTGGTCATCTCGATGTCAGCGAGCGACGGGGTGGGATCGCCCGAGGGGTGGTTGTGGACGAGGACGATAGCCGAGGCCGCGAGTTCGAGCGCGCGCTTGATGACCTCGCGAGTGTAGACGGGGGTGTGATCCACCGTTCCTTCCTGCTGCACCTCGTCGGCGATGAGCTGGTTTTTCTTGTCGACGAAGAGGATGCGGAACTGTTCGTTGTCGCTGAAGGCCATGGCGGCACGGACATAGTCGAGGATGGCGTTCCAGGTGTTGAGCACCGGGCGGTTCAGCACCTCGCCGCGCAAGAGCCGCATGGCGGCGGCATGGACGATCTTGATCTCGGTCGCGACCGACTCGCCGACGCCGCGCACTTCCATCAGCCGCTCGGGCTCGGCACTCAGCACCTCGGCGAAGGTGCCGAAGCGGGCGAGCAATTGCTTGGCGATGGGCTTGGTGTCGCCGCGCTTGATGGCGCGGAACAGCACCATCTCGAGCAGCTCGTAATCCGGCATGGCCTCGGGGCCTGACTCGCGGAAGCGTTCCTTCAGCCGCTCGCGGTGCCCCAGGAAGTGAGGCAGCGGCTTGTTTCCCGCGTCCTCGAAACCCGACATCCGGTCAGACCTTGTAAGGCGGATGGTGCAGACCCTTCGGCGACAGCGTGAAGATTTCCACGCCTGTCTCGGTCACGCCAACGGTATGCTCGAACTGGGCGGAGAGCGAGCGGTCGCGCGTGACCGCCGTCCAGCCATCGCCGAGGATCTTCACGTGGGGCCGCCCGAGATTGATCATCGGCTCGATGGTGAAGAACATGCCGGGCTTCAGCTCGACGCCTTCGCCCATGCGGCCATAGTGCAGCACGTTGGGATGGTCGTGGAAGGTGCGGCCGAGGCCGTGGCCGCAGAAGTCGCGCACCACCGAGCAGCGCTCGGCCTCGGCATAGGTCTGGATGGCATAGCCGATGTCGCCCAGGTGGGCGCCGGGCTTCACCATGGCGATGCCGCGCATCAGGCACTCGTAGGTGACTTCGACCAGGCGTTCGGCCTTCCGGTTCACCTCGCCCACCATGTACATGCGCGAGGAGTCGCCGTGCCAGCCGTCGACGATCAGCGTGACGTCGATGTTGACGATGTCGCCGTCGCGCAGCGGCTTGTCGTTGGGGATGCCGTGGCAGACCACGTGGTTGATCGAGGTGCAGATCGACTTGGGGTAGCCGCGGTAATTGTAGGGGGCGGGGATGGCGTTGTGGGCCTTGGCGAAGTCGACGATCACCCGGTCGAGCTCGTCCGTGGTGACGCCCGGCTTGACCATGGGCACCAGCAGGTCGAGGGCCTCGGCGGTCAGCCGGCCGGCCTTGCGCATGGCGGCGAAATCCTCCGGGCCATGCAGCTTGATGCGGGTCGAGCGGGAGGGGGCTTCGTCTTCGGCATAGGTCATTCGCGATAAATCCCGCCCGCGCAGGGCATGAGAGTTGATCTTGGCGAGCTTACAGGATCGGGGGGCAGCCTCAACTGCTGCTTTTCGCCACTTTGGGTGCAGATAATGGCCTTGGCAGCCCTGCGCAAGGGTGAAGGCTGGCCGATTGACAGGGGCTGCCAAGCGCTGGCACTTCATGGGGGAACAGGGATTTTCCAATGACCAGCGCACAACCGACCGCCGCCGTGCTCCTCATCGGCGATGAAATCCTCTCCGGCCGCACCAAGGACAAGAACCTGGGCTTCATTGCCGACTACATGACGGCGCTGGGAATCGACCTGCGCGAGGCCCGGCTGGTGCCCGACGTGGAGGAGGAGATCGTGGCGGCGCTGAACGCGCTGCGCCACCGCTACAGCTATGTGTTCACGACCGGGGGAATCGGCCCCACCCACGACGACATCACGGCCGATGCCGTGGCCAAGGCCTTCGGCGCAGAAATCCACCACGACCCGCAAGCGGTCGAGATCCTGCTGGCCTATTTCAAGGAAATGGGGCGCGAGCCCAACGAGGCGCGGATGCGCATGGCGCGGATGCCGAAGGGGGCCACGCTGATCGACAACCCCGTCTCGAAGGCGCCGGGCTTCCAGATGGGCAATGTCTTTGTCATGGCCGGCGTGCCGAAGATCATGAATGCCATGATGGACGACGTGGCGAAGCGACTCACCCGCGGCGTGCCCATGCTGTCGCGACAGATAGAGTTCCGCGGCGGCGAGGGCGATGCGGCGAAGCCCCTGGGCGAAATCCAGAAGGCCTGTCCATCGGTGGTGATCGGCTCCTATCCCTTCCAGGCGCCGGATGGCTTCGCCACCAACCTCGTGCTGCGCTCGCGTGACGCGGTGGCGCTGGAGGACGCCTACAAGGCGGTGTGCCGCATGGCGCAGGAGCTGACGGAGCAGGGCAAGGCACGCGGCTGGGCGTGAGCTTGCACCCGCCCCTCCGGGCGGGCATAAATTCGGGAAGATCAGAGGGGGCAAGGTCGATGGACGAGAAGTGGCAGAAGAGTTTCCCCGTATCGTGGGACCAGTTCCACCGTGATGCGCGCGCGCTGGCGTGGCGGCTGTCGGCGGCCGGCCCGTTCCACGCCGTGGTGGCGGTGACGCGCGGAGGGCTCGTTCCGGCGGCGGTGGTCGCCCGCGAACTCGGCATCCGGGTCATCGAGTCGGTCTGTGTCGCCTCCTATGAATATGACAAGCAGGGCGAGATCCAGGTGCTGAAGCCGATCTCGGAGGCGATCGCCAAGAAGGACGGCGGGCAGGGCGTGCTGATCGTCGACGACCTCGTCGACACCGGCGCCACGGCGCGCGTGGTGCGCGAGATGCTGCCCAAGGCACATTTCGCCACGGTCTATGCCAAGCCCGCCGGCCGTCCGCTGGTCGACACCTTCATCACCGAAGTGTCGCAGGATACCTGGATCTACCTGCCCTGGGACATGCACCTCACCTTCGCGCCGCCGATCGGCGACAAGGCGACGGCCTGAACCATGCAGGACATCGATGCGGCATTGAACGCGGCACAGCTGGCCTTCACCGGGAAGCGGCCGAAGACGAAGGCAATGCATGACCGTGCGGCGCAGGTGATGCCCGGCGGAAACACCCGTACCGTGCTGTTCACGGCGCCCTTTCCACTGCGTGTGGCGAGTGCGCAGGGCTCGACCATCACCGATGTCGACGGCCTGAGCTACCTCGACCTCCTGGGCGAATACTCCGCCGGCATCTACGGTCATTCGCACCCGCGCATTCTCGAAGCGGCCCGTGCGGCGCTCGACAACGGGCTGAACTACGGCGCGCACCATGAGGGCGAGGTGAAGCTCGCCGAAGTGGTGACGAAGCGTTTCAACATGGACCTTGTGCGCTTCACCAATTCCGGCACCGAGGCCAACATGATGGCGCTGGCCGCGGCGCGCTGCTTCACCGGCCGGAAGAAGATCATGCCGATGGACGGCGGCTATCATGGCGGCACGCTGTATTTCTCGCACGGGGCCTCGCCGGTGAACGCACCGTTCGATTGCGTGATGGGGCAGTACAACGACGTCGAGGCGACGCGGAAGCTGATCGCCGCCCATGCCGATGACCTCGCGGCGGTGATCCTCGAGCCGATGCTGGGCGGCGGCGGTGGCATTTCGGCGAGTCCGGCCTTCATCGCCATGCTGCGCGAGGAGACGAAGAAGCGCGGCATCGTGCTGATCTTCGACGAGGTGATGACCTCGCGCCTGCACCCCGGCGGGCTTTCCGCCAAGCTCGGCGTCGAGCCGGACCTGAAGACGTTGGGCAAGTATGTGGGCGGCGGCATGAGCTTCGGGGCCTTCGGCGGCCGGAGCGACATCATGGCGCTGTTCGACCCGACGAGCCCCACGGCACTGCCGCATGCCGGCACCTTCAACAACAACACGCTGACCATGAATGTCGGCCACGTGGCGATGACCGAGATCTACACGCCTGAGGCCTGCGCGGCGCTGAACGCCCGCGGCGACCGGCTGCGCGACAGGCTCAACGACCTGTTCATGCGCTACCAGGTGAAGATGAAGGCCATGGGGCAGGGCTCGATGATCGTCATCCACCCGGCGGCCGGCGAGATCAATTCGCCGCATGATATCGAGGACACCGACAAGCGGCTCAGACAGCTGTTGTTCCTCGATCTCCTGGACGAGGGCATCTACATGGCCGAGCGCGGCTTCATGGCGCTGTCGCTGATGGTGACGGACGCCGATTGCGACCGCGTGGTGGGGGCGGTGGAAGGCTACATCACAAGGCGGCGGGAGCTGCTGGTCTAGCCCTACGTCCTTTCCCGCAACGCGGGAGACGAAGGGGACCCAGCGAAGTTGGGGCATCCACGTTCCCTCATGTCCCCGCTGCATTCGCAACGGGTCCCGTCTTCACCCGCCGAAGGGGCGGGAGAAGACGCGGTAGAATAGCCCGTGCTAGCCTTTTGCCTCCATTTGTGGTATTGAATAGCCGTTCAACTTGAGAAGGAGACTCCATCTTGCTGAAACAGGCTGGCAACCGCTTCAATCCCCAGGAACTCTGGCAGCAGGACCATGACCACGTCCTGCATCCCTACCAGCATTTCGACAGCTTCAAGAAAGAGGGCTCGCTGGTCCTCGTCGAGGGCGACGGGTGCTATGTGACCGACGCCAACGGGCAGCGTTATTTCGATGGCATTGGCGGCATGTGGTGCGTCAATGCCGGCTATGGCCGCAAGGAAATCGCCGAGACGATGGCCGAGCAGGCGCTGCAGCTGTGCTATTCCAACTTCTTCGTCGACGTGACCAATGCGCCGGCCGCGCGGCTGGCCGCGAAGCTCGCCGAGCTGGCGCCGGGCACGCTCAATCACGTGGCCTATGCCACCTCCGGCTCCTGCGCGGTGGACACCGCGATCCGCATGGCCCACTTCTACCAGTCGCGCCGCGGCCAGCCATCGCGCCGCTATGTCATCTCGCGCAAGAACTCCTACCACGGCTCGACCTATCTCGGCATGACCGTGGGCAAGCGCGACGGCGACCAGTCGGAGCATTTCAAATACATTCCGGATCTCGTCCATCACCTGTCGGCGCCCTATCCCTATCGCCGGCCCGAGGGCATGAGCCCCGAGGCGTTCAGCGATTTCCTGGTCGCCGAGTTTGCCGCCAAGATCGAAGAATTGGGCGCGGAGAACATTGCCTGCTTCATCGCCGAGCCGGCCCAGGCCTCGGGCGGCGTCACGCTGCCGCCGCCCAACTACCTGCCGCGCATGCGCGAGCTCTGCACGAAACACGGCATCCTGTTCATCGCCGACGAGATCGTCACCGCCTTCGGCAGGCTCGGGCATTTCTTCGCCTCGGAAGCCGAATTCGGCATCGTTCCGGACATGATCCTGTGCGCCAAGGGCCTGACCTCAGGCTATGTGCCACTCTCCGCCGTGATCTTCTCGGACGCGGTCTACGAGGGCATATCGCAGGCCGATCCGGACGTGTGGTTCACCCATGGCTATACTTATTCGGGCCACCCGGTGGCCTGTGCCGTGGCGCTCAAGAACATTGAGATCATCGAACGCGAGGACCTGTGCGGCAATGCGGCCCGCGTTGGCGACTATCTCGAGAAGCGGCTGGGGGAACTCCGCGACCTCGAGATCGTCGGCGACGTGCGCGGGCGGCGCCTGATGATGTGCGTCGAATACGTGAAGGACAAGAAGACGCGCGAGAAACTGCCGGACAGCTGCAACATCTCGAAGCGCATCTCCAACGCCTGCGAGGCGGATGGCCTGCTGGTGCGTCCCATCGGCCATCTCGACGTGCTGTCGCCGCCGCTGACCATCACGAAGGAGCAGGTGGATTTCGTCGTCGATACGCTGAAGCGTGCGATCGTCAAGGCGATCGCCGAGCTGAAGGCGGAAGGCGTGATCTGACGGATATGGGTGGCCTCTCGGAGGCCGCCTGCGACCGGGGTGGACAGCCGGGAGCCGACAGGCTCCCGGCTGTTTTCCGTTTGAGGCTCACGTTGTGCGCGCCACAGAAGTGGCGACCTACAACGCCTTCCTCAGTTCCTTCGCGAGGTTGCCCGAGGCTCCTGCGGAGACGTCCACCAAACCGAGCCAGCCGGCCATCAGCCTCAGTTCCCCTGCCAGTGCCGCTGCCGTTTCCGCCGGATCGGCATGCGTTTCGTGGTGGCTGGCATTGGCGCGCAGGACGCCCGCCTGCCTGTCCGCCTTCAGGCAGACTCGCCCGGCAATCCGGTCGTGATGCAGGAAAGGCAGAACGTAGTACCCGAATTTCCGTTGTGGAGCAGGGGTATAGATCTCGATCCTGTAGTGAAAGTTGAACAGCCTTTCGGCGCGTGAGCGCTCCCACACCATGGGATCGAAGGGTGAGAGAAGGGCTGTGCCGCCTGCCTTGCGGGGGATGCGGGCATCGCGGTGGAGGTATCCCTGCTGCTTCCAGCCCTCGACGCTGACCGGAATCAGCACGCCATCCTCGACGAGCGAGGCGAGGGCGGACTTCGTTTCGGGGATCGGCAGGCGGAAATAGTCGCGCAGGTCGATCTCGGTGCCCACGCCGTGCGCCTGGGCGGAAAGGTCGAGCAGGCGGCGGATGGCATCAGGTTCGGAAGGCGTCGGCAGGGCCAGCACCTCTGCCGGGATGACCCGCTCGGGGAGGTCGTAGAGCCGCTCGAAGCCGTCACGCGTGGCAGTGGTGACAAGGCCCTGGTCGAACAGCGTCTCGAGTGCCAGCTTGCTCTTGGACCAGCCCCACCAGCCGCCCTCGGCCTTGCCGCCGCCCGGCACCTCGCTCGCCACGGTGGGGCCGTTGCGGGTGACGAAGTCCAGCACCTCGTTGAGATAAGCGCGCTGCTCGCGGCCGAACTGGTCCATCGACTTGTAGACGCCGTCACCCGCCCGGGCGCGCGCGGTGCGCCAGCGCATCAGGGGGTGGAGTTCCAGGGGCAGCAGGCTCGCCTCGTGCGCCCAGCACTCGAACAGGGCGCGCTTCTTCCGCCCGAAGGCGCGCTCGTCGAGCGTCTCCTGCGCATAGGGGCCGAGGCGGGAATAGAGCGGCAGGTAATGCGAGCGGGCGACGACGTTGACACTGTCGATCTGCAGCAGGTTCAGCCGCCGGATCATCGGCGCCATGTGGCCCCAGGTCACCTTCCTGGTGCGGTCCGGAAACGAAAACCCCTGCGCGGCGAGCGCCACGCGCCGCGCCTGGGCGATGGAAAGTCTCTCTGGCATCAGAGCTTCTTTTCCACGGTGATCAGAACATCGCCATAGCCCTGCCGCGCGTAGAAGCTGCGGGCCCGCTCATTGGCGGCCAGAACGCCGAGCCTGATCCAGCGCTGGCCCGCCTGGCGCGCATCGGCCTCGCAGGCTGCGAGCAGGGCAGCGCCCACGCCCTGGCTGCGGCAGGACGCGAGAACGCCAAGGTCATCGACATGTGCATAGGTGTGGGGGATTTCGTCGCGCTCGTCTTCCGCCGAAACGCAGGACAGGATCGCGGCGTAGCCCACGATCATGCCTTCGCGCTCGGCGACGAGGATGCGGCCCCGGCCCTCGGCGGTGGCCTGTTTCAGACGGTCGATGTACCAGGCACCCATCGTCTCCGGCGGGCGCGTCCGGTCGTAGATCGCCAGTTCGTGGGCCTGCAGGTCGCGCAGCACGGCGAGGACGCCGTCCTGGTCTGCGTCACGGTAGTCGCGGATGGTGAGCGGCTCACGCAGCCTGGTCGTGCCAGTGGGCGTTGGCGGGGATCGACTCGGTGAGGCCCAGCTTCGGGTTGTGCTTGTAGAGGGTCGAGCAATAGGGGCAGACCGCTTCGGTGTCGGCGCCCATGTCGATGAACACGTGCGGATGGTCGAAGGGCGGGAGCGCCCCTATGCACATGAATTCCCTGGCGCCGATCTCGATGACGGCGAGGCCCGACTGGTTCTGGAAATGGGGGGTAGCGCCCGCGGCCATGTGATCCTCGAAATGCTTGTGTCGGAGGGCGATTAGCATATGTTCCGAGGGATGCACAAATTCAATTCGGGCGGTGTGGAGATCGCCTATCAGATGGCGGGCGAAGGGGCGCCGATCGTCCTCATCCACGGCTTTGCCTCCAATGCCCGCGTCAACTGGTGGGACACTTCCTGGGTCAGGACGCTGGCCGAGGCCGGACGCCGCGTCATCACCTTCGACCACCGCGGCCACGGCGCGAGCCAGAAGCTTTATGACAGCGCGCTCTACCCCGCCGCCGAGATGGCGGAGGACGCCCGCCGCCTGCTCGATCACCTCGGCATCGCTGAAGCCGACGTGATGGGCTACTCGATGGGCGCGCGCGTCGCGGCCTTCCTGACCATTGCGCACCCGGCCCGCGTGCGTCGTGCGGTGTTCGCGGGGCTGGCCTCGCGCATGATCACCGGCGTGGGCGGCGCCGAGGCCATTGGCCAGGCGCTGGAAGCCAGATCGCGTGACGAGGTGGCCGACCCCGCCGCCCTGGCGTTCCGCATCTTTGCCGAGCAGACGAAGAGCGACCTGAAGGCGCTGGCCGCCTGCATCCGCTCCTCGCGCGAGAAGATCACGGCGGAGGAACTGGCGGAGATCCGCGTGCCGGTGCTGGTCGTCGCCGGCGAGAAGGACGACGTGGCGGGTGACGTCGGCACGCTGGTGAAGGCCATCCCGGGCGCCAAGGGCGTGACGCTCCCTAACCGCAACCACATGAATGCGGTGGGCGACAGGGGCTACAAGGACGCGGTGCTGGCGTTTCTCGCCTAGGATTTCGGTGCGGTGATGTGCAGGCGGCAGCAGCCGACCTGTCCGGGTTTCCAGGTCTCGATCGTCACGTCGAAGCCCGCTTCCTCCAGCGTTCCGTAATCGGCGCAGGCGGCCATGTCGCAGAACAGGGCGACGTCTTCCTCGGGCAGCCCGCTCTCGATCCAGGCGCTCTTCAACGGGCAGGTCTTGAACTGGACGACGAGTTCGCGCTCGCTGCAGGCGGACACGTCGGGGGTGAACATCGCGCCGCCGTCGGGCGCATGGGCGAAGCTCTGGCACAGCCCCTTGAAATCCGCCGGCAGGTGCTTGCCGAGATCGCCCGTCAGCGTGCGGCCCCAGTTATAGACCGCCTCGCGCGTCACCTCGATTGCCATCTCGCGGCCGAAGCGGCGCTCGAGCGACCGGAAGAATTCGACATAGACCCGGGCGCGGGCCTTGTTGGCATCATTCAGTGCCGACCACATCGCCCCGGCGTCCAGATCCGTCATGCTGTCCTCCGCTAAACCACAGGAAGCTTAAGGGTGGCGCGACGGTGCCGCAACCACCGGCGTGGGCCTCACTTTCCCTTGAATACCGGCTTGCGCTTTTCGGCGAAGGCCTTGCGGCCCTCGGCATAGTCCTCGCTGTCGAAGCAGCGCGCGGCGAGCCAGCCGATCTCGGCGTCGTCCTCATGGCCGGGCCGCTGGGTGATGAAGTCGATGGCGCGCTTGGCGTGGGTGATGCTGAGCGGCGCGCCCTGTGCGATGTCGACGCAAAGGGCGTCTGTCTCCTCCTCGATGTTTGCTGCTATGCGGTCGATCAGGCCGACGCGCAAAGCCTCCTCCGCCCCGAGACGGCGGGCAGTGAAGAGCATCTCCTTGGCGGCGGAGGGACCGATGGTGGCGGCAAGATCGCGCAGGCCGTCGAGGGGATAGGCGAGGCCCAGGCGGGCCGGCGGCAGGGCAAAGACGGCGCTCGCATCCGCCACCCGCAGGTCGCAAGCCAGGGCAATCGCCAGGCCACCGCCGATACAGTAGCCCTGGATGCGGGCGATCACCGGTTTCGAGGCGCCGCGGATCGCGGCAAAGGCCATGCCGTTCAGCCGCTCGTAGCGGGCCGCGGCGAAGGCATCGGCCCGGGCCTCGCCGAACTCCGATATGTCGGCGCCGGAGGCGAAGGCCTCTGTCCCGGCGCCGCGGATGACGACGGCCCGCACATCAGGGTGTTCATCAAGGTAATTCATCAGTGGCGGGATCGCGGCCCACATCTCGGAGTTCAGGGAATTGCGCCGTTCGGGCCGGTTCAGGACGATCCAACCCGTTGAACGGATTATGGAAGCCTGAATCAGGGGGGTGGATGAGATCAGCGGTGTCATGATTCCAAGCTAAGCCGCGCAATCGGCCTTCACAATGCGCTGACAGGGTACCCAAATCCCGGCCGTTGGGCTATGATGTCACCCCCGAGTTCAGGAGTTCCAGGATGCGTCAGGCCACCAAGACCCAGTCCGTCGAGAAGATCGACCCGGTGTGGAGCCGTATCCGCGAGGAAGCGGAGGACATCGCCCGCAAGGAGCCGGCGCTGGGCGGCTTCATCTTCTCGCTGGTCCTCAACCATGACACGTTCGAGGAAGCGCTCTCCCACCGCCTCGCGCAGCGGCTGGGCAATGCCGATATCGGGGCAGACCTGATCGTCCATGCCTTCCGCGACGCCATGGAGGCCGAACCCGAGATCGGCCACGCGGCCCGCGCCGACATCATCGCCACCTTCGACCGTGACCCGGCCTGCGACCGCTACATCGATCCCTTGCTCTACTTCAAGGGCTACCAGGCGATCCAGACTCATCGGATGGCCCATGCCCTGTGGACCATGGGCCGCAAGGACTTCGCCTATTACCTGCAGAGCCGCCTGTCGGTGCTGACCTCGATCGACATTCACCCGGCGGCCCGCATCGGCAAGGGCATCATGGTCGACCACGGCCATGACATCGTGATCGGCGAGACCTGCGTCATCGAGGACAATGTCTCGATCATGCAGGGCGTGACGCTGGGCGGCACCGGCAAGGAGGCGGGCGACCGCCACCCCAAGATCCGCCACGGCGTGCTGGTCGGCGCCGGCGCCAAGATCCTCGGCAACATCGAGATCGGGCATTGCTCGCGGGTTGCGGCCTGCTCGGTGGTGCTGCACGACGTGCCTGCCAACACCACGGTGGCGGGCGTGCCGGCCAAGGTGGTCGGCTATGCCGGCTGCACCGAGCCGGCCCGCGCCATGGACCATAATGTGGAGCAGGTTGCAGGCTCACCGGAATAGGGCTATTCGGGCGGCATTCCCCTTGAAGTCGAGAGGCCGCCCTTGAAACCCGAAGAAATCGCCAAGCTGACGAAGTTCCTCCGTAGCAAGTTCGAGCTGCCCTCGATCAGCGTCAGGAAGCGGCCGCAGAAGAACGACTCGGCAGAAGTCTACATCGGCGAGGAATTCGTCGGCGTCATCTTCCGCGACGAGGAGGACGGTGAACTCTCCTACAACTTCTCAATGGCCATCCTCGATTTCGACCTCGAGGACTAGTTCCATGACGGCCTATGCCCTCGACGGCGTGTCTCCCGATCTGCCGGAGGAGGGCGCCTACTGGATTGCGCCCAGCGCCTCCGTCATCGGCAGGGTGAAGCTCGAGCGCTTCGCGTCGGTGTGGTTCGGCGCGGTGATCCGCGGCGACAACGAGCTCATCACCATCGGTGAGAACTCCAACGTTCAGGATGGCGCGGTGATGCACACCGACCCCGGCCTTCCGCTCACCGTGGGCCGGAACTGCACCATCGGTCACAAGGCGATCCTGCATGGCTGCGCCATCGGCGACAATACGCTGGTCGGCATGGGGGCCGTCATCCTCAACCGCGCGAAGATCGGCAACAACTGCCTCATCGGTGCCAATGCGCTGATCACCGAGGGCAAGGAGATTCCGGACAATTCGCTGGTCATGGGGCAACCCGGCAAGATCGCGGGTGAGCTGAACGAAGAGGCCATCGCGAAGCTCCGCCGATCGGCCGAGACCTATGTGCGCAACTGGCAGCGTTATGCCAGGGGGCTCACGGCGATCTGACGCCGCCAGGCGCGCCTAGTGCGCATCCGGAGGCGAGGTGCGCAGGGTTTCGTCGGTATCGTCGAGCAGCGCCGTCACGGCCTTTCTTGCGGCCTCGGGAGACTTCGCAGCAATGGCCTTCACCACCTCGCCATGGAGCGGCAACATCTGTTCGGGGTGGACGGCGTGGCGTGTCGTGTAGGCGAACATGCTGGCCAGCGCCTGCTCGATGACGATGCCGAAGGGCACGAGGAGTTCATTGTTCGCGGCGGCCAGAAGCGACAGGTGGAAACGCACATCTGGCTCGACCATGGCCTGGGCATCGGGAGCGGCCTGCATGTCGGCCAACGCCGCCTCGAGGGCGCGAAGCTGTTCGGGCGAACGCCGCGAGGCCGCCAGCGATGCCGCACCGGGTTCGAGGATGCGGCGGATTTCCTGCAGCGAGAGGAGGAAGGTGCGTTCGTCGAGCGCTGCGCGGTGCCAGGCCATCACGTCGCGGTCGAGCAGGTTCCAGCGCTCGCGCGGTTCGACCCGCGAGCCGATCTTGGGGCGCGAGACGAGGAGGCCCTTGCCGTTCAGCGTCTTGATCGCCTCGCGCACGGCCGTCCGGGAGGCGCCGAAGATCTGGCCCCATTCGGCCTCATTGGGCAGCAGGGAACCCGGCGGATAGGTGCCGTCGAGGATGCGCCGGCCAATCCCGGCCGCAAGTTCGGAGTGTACGCGGCTCCCGGGCTTGCGGCGCGGCGCCCGTACCGACTTCACCCGCCGCTGGTCCCGTTGAACCATTGCGACCCGTCCCTTCCGACTTTTGTCCTACAAAACTAACGGGTGACGGCAGGCTTGGCAATGGCACCTGTCCGGACGCAGGGTGGAGTCCACAACTCATCGGAGCATCCCTTGGGAGCGATGAGATTTTCTCCAGCCAGTTCAACCAGCGGAATGGGTGCAGAAACTGCGTAGATATGCTTATTGTTTCGAACCGCGCATTTCACTATGAAATGGCCCTCGTTGCCTACGTATAAGTGCCTGTAGACTCGACAGATTTCACCAGAATTCAGGCTCGGCCTGCAGCGTGTATTGGGAGTGCATTGCATGAAGGGCGCAATGGCCGCGCTGGCGGTCCTGGTTCAACTGCTTGTCAGCGGGATGGCAGGCGCCTGCACACTTCCGCAACCGAAAGGCGAGGTGGTTCTGACAATCGACGGCATGATCAACGACTGCAATGACGGCCTCGAGGTGCATTTTGACCGCGCCATGGTGGAGGCCCTGCCGCAGAAGGAGATCAAGACCGAGAACCCCTGGGAACAAGGCCTCATCACCTATCGGGGTGTGGCTCTGCGCGACCTCCTGAATTACGTGAAGGCCGACGGCAAGACGCTCAGCTTCGTGGCCCTCAACGATTACCGGGCCGACATGCCCTTCGCGGATGCCGCCAAGTATGACGTGATCCTTGCCTACCAGCGCGACGGTGTCGATCTTGCGGTGCGCGACAAGGGGCCCTTCTTCGTGGTGTTCCCGTTCACCGACGTTCCGGAACTCGCCACCGAGGCGCGCTATGCGCAGTCGGTGTGGCAGGTCAACCGGATCAGCGTGAAGTAGAACGCCTTGACCGCGCCGCAGTTGCCAGCACACGCGCCGCGCAACAGCACGTTCAACCGCTGGACGGTCGCCTTCGTGTTCGCCATGCTGGCCCTGATCGTGATCGCGGCATTGCTCGGCCTGTTCGGCTACCGCGACCTCAATGACCTCCAGAGACAGCAGGACGATGCCGGCTGGACGATTTTCCAGATGGGCTTCGAGCACGAGCGCCTGCTGCTTGCGGCAGAGACCGGCGCCAGCGAAGCCGAAATCAGGCTGCGTGGCGATATCTATCTGAGCCGCGTGTTCTTGCTGCGCGACGCGCCAATGCTCGCGACTGTTCGCGAGGCGATGAACGAGCAGCAGCTGCTGCAACTGTTCACGTCCGCGCAGAACACCGACGACCTGATCGACAAGGCCGGCACGACAGCCGGCAGGGATGCCTTGCTCGCCCAGCTGCGCCAGGATGCCCGGCCGGTGCGCGAGCTGATGATCGACATGTCGAACCTCAACCGTCAGCTCCAGAACCAGGACCGCACGCGGCGCACGCAGTCCCTGCTTTTCTATCTGGCCGCGCTCGAGTCGCTGATGCTGGCGCTGCTGGGCCTCGGCGTCCTGGTGCTGCGCACCACGGCGAAGCTGAATGCTGCCAATCTTGCAGTGGCCGAGCAACTCGAGACACAGGAAGCGATCCTGCGCTCGGTCGACGACGTGATCATCGGCCTCTGCCCCTGCGGCGAGGTGCTCTATTCCAACCCGCGCGCCGTCGAACTGCTCGGCCCCAGCGCGCGCAGCGGCAGCGTCCTCGATACCATGGGGGAGGGGGCAACTCCGCTCACCGCGGAAGTCAAGTCGCTGGCCGACACGCCCGACCCTTCGGACAAGGGCTATGTCACCCGCAAGGTGAGCCTGGACATGCCGGAAGGCCAGCGCCACTACTTGATGCACAAGTATCGCGAGATTTCAGCCAAGACGCGTCATTGTGCCGATACCTCGCTGATCATCTCGATCTCGGACGTCACGCTGGCCGAGGAGGCCAGCCAGCGGCGCGACGAATACGATGCCAGGATCGGCGAAATGAGCCGCCTTCTCGCCTATGCTGCGATCTCCGGAGGCATTGTCCACGAGATCAGCCAGCCGCTGGCCGCCATCCGCAACTATGTCTATGCGCTGAAGGTGTCGCTGAAACTGCGTCCCGACACCGAAGAGCAGCGCGTCGTCGCCGACCACCTCGGTGTCGAGGTGGACCGGGCGATCGAGGTCGTGCGCAACGTGCGCCGCATGGGCCCCCAGGATCCCCATGACCCCGGCATCTGCGACATCCGCGAAGCCATCGACCATTCGATGCGTCTCGTGACGCTGGGCCGCAATCCTCCGCCACCGATCGCAATCGATCAGTGGGACAAGGACATCTGGGTCAAGGGTTCGCTGCCGCTGATCGGGCAGGTGATCGTCAACCTGCTGAAGAATGCGCTCAGCGCGTCCGCCGCAGCCGGGCGGCCCGGCGCCAGCATCCGCGTCTCCGCCGAGAAC
The DNA here is from genome assembly GCA_046349235.1 of Hyphomicrobiales bacterium. GTDB lineage: Bacteria > Pseudomonadota > Alphaproteobacteria > Rhizobiales > Aestuariivirgaceae > Aestuariivirga. The sequence goes on along the minus strand of JAXMCT010000013.1, from coordinate 129,532 downwards.
GGCTTTGCCCTGATCGAGGTGGTCGACTACGGCTCCGGCGTATCGGAAGATGCCGCGAAGACCATCTTCACACCCTTCTCCAAGTCCGCGCGCGGCGGCATGGGGCTGGGGCTTGCCATTTGCCAGCGTATCGCGTCAACATTGGGCGGCTCGCTGTCGTGGAAGAACAGCGACTCCGGCGGCGCCGTCTTCACCTTTACCGTTCCACTTGAAGAGGAAGATCAGAAGCAATGACGGGCGAGACCATCATGATCGTGGACGACGACCGCGGCTTTGCCCAGTCGCTCGCCAACATGCTCGGCGCCTCGGGCTATCGCACCTGCGTCAGCTATGACCCGGCCAGCGCGCTCGCACAGTCGCGCAGTCACCAGGTGGATTGTGCGCTGATCGACTACAATCTCGGCGCGACCCTCGGCACCACCCTCATCACGCGGCTGCGCGAAGAAGGGCACGGCTTCCCGATGATCATGATCACCGGCTATGGCGATGTGCGCACCGCCACGCAGGCGATGAAGCTCGGTGCTGCCGATTTCGTCGAGAAGCCCTATGAGCCGGGCGAACTGCTGGCCTCGATCGAAACCGCCATCAACAAGGCGCGTGACAGTTCGCATGCGGCCGACGGCATCCGCGAGGCGCGCCGCATGCTGCGCATGCTGACCGAGCGCGAGAGCGAGATCGTCGATGCCATCGTCGCCGGGAGCTCCTCGAAGCAGATCGCCGAGGCGCTGGGCGTGAGCCAGCGCACGGTCGAGGCGCATCGTGCGAACGTGCTTCAGAAGCTGGGAATCTCGAACACCGCGTCGCTGGTCCGCCTTGCCGTTCTGGCTGGGCTCGGGCCGCCGCAGGTCTAGTCCCGCAAGGGTTTGCCGTCAGGCAAACGAGGCGTCCAGGCTGCTGATGAAGGCGAGCGAGGCGACCGCGCGGCGCGTGTCGCGCTCGAGGTTGCGGGCGCCCTGGAGCGAGCTGTTCTTCACCATCTCCGGGACTTCGCCGATCATGCCGCGCAGGCTGTCGCAAACCTCGCGGCCGAGGCTGACGCCCGTGCTGCCGGCCTGCTGCAGCGCCTGGAGCAGGGCACCGCTCACCAAGACGTAGCGGCGCAGCGCCTCGACCTCGGTCAGAAACTGCATGCGGTCCAGAACGTCCTGGCTCTCGGTGAACTTGGCCAGTGACTTCCGCATCTCGGCGACCGCGGCGGCCACGCCTGCCCGATGGTCCCTGGTCGAGGCCTCGTAGACCGATGCGCTGGTGCTGGTTTGGGCGGTGATCGTGTCCATGACCTGTGGAATCCTGTTTGCCATGGAAACGAGGATAAAGTGCAGTTTATGGGTGTGGATGCGGAAAGCCCGCACCCGGCTGCGTAGAAATACGCACCTGTCCCAATAGAATCTTCGGCGCCGTGCAAGAGCCTCAAGTGACATTGGCGAAAGGAGTTTCGCGAGCGACAAGCAATGCTTGCAGGACACGCGAGCTCTGAAAGGCCCTATGAGAAACTGCAATCATGGGTGGAGCCGGCACAGGGTGGGGGTGTGCCGGCTCCCGCTCGCCCGGTCAGGTGGGGATTGGTGGGGACATCGGACCGGGAGCGAAACTCCTGTTATCTCGCGCGATATTCAGCGGGTGGCGCGCACCGCCACTGTTCCCGGAGTTCGGGCGGGCGCCGGGGCGAGCGCCACCCACAGACGCGGATCGGCCTGGGACTGGCGCTTGATGAATGCGTAGTCGCTGTCGGACCAGCGGCGCACGCCGTCGCGGCGATTGTCGAGAATGAAGTCGCCCTCGCTTGTCGCGAGCGTCAGCACGGCGTGTCCTTCCTGCTTGTCGTCGAGCACCACGGTCAGCAGGAGGGCCGAGCGCGGCAGGCCGAGCGCCTCCAGGTAGCGTTGCTTGAGCAGCGCGTAGTCCTCGCAGTCGCCACGCTTCGCCGGATAGTCCCAATGCTCGGCTTCGCCATAGATCTCGTCGTCGCTGGCAGGTTTCACGTCGGCATTCACATAGGCGTTGATGCGCGTGACGAGGTCCCATTGGCGGGCCGTCAGGGCGGGGCGCACGGCACCGGCGGGGCGCATGGCGCAGGCCGCGGGATGGCGGCCGCAGAACTTGACGAAGCCGACGGGCGGCAAGGTCTGGCCATAGGTCGGAGCTTCGATTGCGGGTGCATCGTTGCGGGTTGAGGCCCCTCCCGTGGCGGCCAGCGAAGGGCCTGTGAAGGCCAGCAGCAGGGCGGCGGCAGCGCCGGCAATCCTCGTCCTCATCACCTGTCCCATCGGCTTGTTCATGCTGCCCAGACTACAGGCCAAGCCTTTGAGATCACGTTCAAACCGCTGCTCAAATGCAGCGGGCCGGGGTAGCAAAGCATTCACCACGAGGCGCTGCTTTGCAGCGCCCCGAAAGGGGTTGATTAATGGGGACTCCCCTGTTAGACACCGCGCCACCAACGATGTGGCGTGCGGCCATGGCGGAATTGGTAGACGCACTAGCTTGAGGTGCTAGCGGGTAACACCGTGGAGGTTCGAGTCCTCTTGGCCGCACCATCGTTCCCCTTCAGGAATGAATGGCATGACCATCCGGGTGCGAGGCGCCCGGCCGCTGCGATCAGTAAAGCTGGTCCGGTGCGGCGTCGCCCGTTGGTTTCACACAGCGATATTTCCGGTGTCCGTCGGCTGCCTTGTACCACTTGGGCACCGCATCACCCTTGCACTGGCCAGACGACTTCGGTGCCGGCGCCGTGGCATTGGCAGGCTGCTGCCTTGCGGTTTGCTGCCGGGCCGGGGCCTTCGTGACGGCGGCACGCTTCTGAGGCGGCGGCACCAGGGTGGCCACCTTCGTCTCGGGGGCGGGCTTCGCGGCCCTGGCAGGCGGCGGGGCATCGGCCGTGGCCGCCGTGGCGGGCGGGGCAGCATCCGACACGGCATCAGCTGCAGCGGGTTCGTCAGCGGGCGGAGCAATGGGTGGCGGCACGGTGGCGGGGGGGCTGGCGGCAGCGGTGGCGGTGGGGGGAAGCTTCACCTCGACGGGTGGCGAGCCCGCCGGCGCCCAGGCCGGCACGATCTTGGTGCCGCCGCTGGTCAGCGGATCGACGGGCGCGGTGCGGAAGCGCTCGATGGCAGCCATGACCTGCGGGTCGCTGGCGGCCTCGCCGGGCGTCACCGTCATGATGCCACGGTCGGTATCCTTCTCGATGACCACGGCGCAGCGCACCTTCGCGGCGTCCGTCATCATCTGGCTATGCTCCACCGGGCTCACGCAATGGGCGCCCATGAGCATCACGACTTCAACAAGTCTCATCTGCTCCAGCTCCTTGTTCGCCGGGCCTAGAAACAGCAGAAAAGGGGCCTCACCATGATCTGCATGCGTCCAGAATCGGGCGCCCGCCGCCACAATCTGTCAGAGTGCGGAACAGCGCTCCCGCGGGCGGCCGCTCAGAAGCGGAGGACCCGGTTGCCGGTGGTGGTGGGTGAGGATCTCGGAGCAGGGCCCGAGGTTTCGGGGCTGGTCCCATCATCAGTTCATCTTCTGCAACTATTGCAAGAACTTTCCGCAATACATTGAATTTGGACGAGAAATTCTAACGGGTGCGACGAAATAAACTGGCCGGTGCATCTAGAAGTGCAGCGCTGCCTGACCTATTTGCTATAGTATTATTAACAGTTGATCGTTTCGTGCCTTTCCCTCTGGCCATCATGGCGCAGTCAGCAAAGAGGACCGATCTTGTTGAGTCTCTCGACCCGCGAGCGTCTGCTTGACGCTGCCTACCGGATATTGTCTGAGGAGAGCTTCACGCAGCTCAGCATCGACCGGGTGACCGAGCGCGCCGGACTGTCGCGGCGGACCTTCTTCCTGCATTTCAAGAGCAAGGACCAGCTGCTCGCAGCCACCCTTGCCCAAATCCGCCCGGCCCAGGCCGCCACTTTGCGCCGGTGGTCCGAGCAGCTGGATCCCGACCTCTCCGTCGAGGAGCGCATCTGCACCCTGGTGCGCAACCTTGTCGAAACGATCAGGTCACCCGGCTGGCACGGGTGCTGCTTCATGCGTCTCAGTGCCGAGTTCGGCGATCGCACCGGGCACCCGGTGCACGCCGTGGTGGCCGAAGCGCACCACGACATGGAGCGATGGCTGGAGGCCGAACTGCACGGCGGCAGCTATGCAGCCCCCGCCCTGGTGGCCAAGCAGCTGGTCACGCTGATCCACGGGATGCTGCTGATGCAGCTCGTCCATCGCAACGACAGCTATAGCGACGCCGTGCTCGCCATGCTGCCCGCCATCCTCGCTTCCAACCGGTCATCGGACGCGCCGCCGAAGCAAGAGGCGGCCGTGTTGCTGGCCTGCGCCGGCTGACGTTCGGCCTGCAGCGCTTCAGGGCAGTTGCTTGGCCGCCGCGCTGCGGATGTCCGCCATCAGCTCGTTCAGCTTCTCGATGCGCAGATTGAGATGGTCGCGCGCCGAAACGAGACCGACGAGCCTGCCGCCGTGCTGGACCGGAAGATGCCGAACTCCGGCCTTGCCCATGCGCTCCATGATATCACCCTCGGTATCGTCGAGTGCGCACCTGACGAGACTGTGAGTCATGAGTTCGCCAGCGGTCTTGCGGCTGTCGAAGTTGGATGACAGCTCGGCGATCACGTCGCGCTCCGAAACGATGCCGACACCGTCTCCCTGGGCATTCTTGACGATGAGGACGCCGATCCGGTTCCTGGCCAGTTCATCGACGATGGCCCGGACAGGCAGCGCCTCGCCGATGCTGAACACCTTGTAGCCCTTCTTGTCGAGAATGCGCGCAACCGTCATCGGTACGTTCCTCCGCCTGGGCGCGAGGCTATGCCCAGCGTGAAAAATTGCCATCGGGGATTCTACGGGGTGACAGCCCGCGCCCCTGTCAACCGAGGCGCTGGTGCGGGCGGTGGGACTCGAACCCACACTTTCTTGCGAAAAGCGGATTTTAAGTCCGCTGCGTCTACCGTTCCGCCACGCCCGCCGGTCGGCTCACACCCTGCTTAAGCGGCGCGGGGTCACTCTGGCTAGTCCTCAATCAGCGCGAGGCAAGCTTGCGCGGTTGCCAACACCCGGGGAGTGCGGCGGGGATGTTCATCGCTTTCCGAGTGGAGAAGGAGCCGGTGAGGCGGTCACGCGCAAAAGACGCTCTTGCGGCTGCGGCCGCCTGCCCGAATTGATGGGTGATACGCGCCGCTCCTAAGGAGTCGCGTTCATCGATGAAGCCAAGCGGTTCCAGCGGGTGTTGGCCCAGGAGCCGACGATGTTGAGGATCGCGAGAGCCACGACGAGAATGACACCCAGCAGCGCCGTGTATTCGATGAAGGCGGCCCCGTTTTCATCCTCGGAGAAGGCACGAACGAATGAGGCAATCGATTTCATATTGCATCTCCCAAATGTCCACGCACGAAAGGAGAGCCTTCTTTTCAGAATCCCCACCGCGAAAATAGAGCATAGTCGTGTATGGGTTGCAATATGACAGAACTGGTAGTGTTGCGTGCGCACGGTGTCGTGGAGGCGCAAAAAGACGCTCCCCCCAGAGGGGGAGCGCCCTGTTTCGCTGGCTGACCGGTCAGTAAACGCGGATCACCTTCCGGCTGGTGCGATCCACCAGCACCCGGTGGTCGTTCAGCATCACGTAGCCGTAATTGTGATAGACCGGAACGTCGATGATCTCGACCGACTCCGGCACCATGACGCCGACGGCAACGTCGCCCTCGAACTTGGCGCTGGTTCCCTTCTGGCTCATTGCCCAGGCGTCGATCTGCTGGCGGCACTTCTCGGAGAACGAGTTGTATCCCGAGGACGCGGTCTGGTCGTTGCACTGGCTATCGCCGCCGGCGGACTTGTCGGTCGTGCTGTTCTGATCGGTTCCGGTGCCCGTTCCCGTGCCCGTACCCGTGGTGTCGGACTGAGCAAAACTGGACACCGGAGCTGCGAGCAGGAACAGCGCCGCAGCGGTCATCGTAACGTATTTCATGGTTGTTTCTCCTCTGTGAAGTGAGGAGGCAACGACCCGTTCTGGAGGATGGTTCCGAAATAAGAGCGACCTCAAGATCTTTCAGAGGTCAATCTTCCGGAGGTCAATCTTCAATCGATTGTGGTGTCCGGCCACCCCAGCCGGGGGGCAATCCACAAGGGCAGCCGGAACACACAATCTGTGTCTCGCGAGAGACAAGCACACCCCAATGCGGCTAGGCGGTCTTTTGTTCCATGGAATTTGAATTATTTTCGGCGGGCGCCTTTGGCGCTGCTGCGACAGGTTCGGACGCGGTCTCGCGTGCCTTGTCGTCGAGCGCGCCATAGGCCACGTAGTAAGCCGCATCCAGCGAACTGACCAGCTTGTCAAAGCCGGCCTTGGCCGAAATCTGCCTGAGTTCCGCCAGCATGGCAGCCACATAGCCAGCGGCGTCCTCGCGGAATTTCATCTCGTGCGAGGCAGCGGATTGCATGCCGCCCTTGGGCGGATCGGCCTGACGGGCGCCATTGCGCTGGGCGGCTGGAGAGGTGTGGATGTTCATTTCGACGTCTCCTCGTCTTTCCTGGAGCCTTCCGACTCGCCATGCGTCAGTTTCGGGCCGCGCTTCGGGGCGCCGGCGCCTGCGGTGCGCGAGTAGGAAGGGGGATCGCTCGCCGGAAACGATTCCTCCAGCGCCTCGTCCACCTGGTCTTCACTGCGTGGCCGCCGCTTCTTGACGGGGATGGTGCTCATGACATGAAACTCCGTTCTCACCCTCAGCCCACCCGCAACGCGCTGCGGGACATCTTGTTCCCCGCAACGGTGGAATTCGGGGTGTAGCCGACTGTGTCGGGAACCAATGACGGTGACATACGTTTCTCAGCCGCGCAGCTCGTAAAGGCGGGGAGGGATGACCCAGATGATCGCAAGACGGTGCCTTGACCGGCCTGCTTTCGTCTCCGCCGCGCGAGTGCCTTTCCCATCCAGCAGCAGTAACGGCGAGAATGAGGGGCGCTGTGCCGCGGGCACGCCGCTCAGGCGGACCCGAAAGGAACTCACGTGCAGACAGGAACCGTGAAGTGGTTCAACGCCCAGAAGGGCTTTGGCTTCATCCAGCCTTCATCCGGCGGTCCGGACGTCTTCGTCCACATCAGCGCGGTGGAACGGGCGGGGCTCCCCGGCCTCAGGGACGGTCAGAAGGTCTCTTACGAGATCGTCACCGACCGGCGCAGCGACAAGGCTTCGGCCGACCAGCTTCGCGCAGAGTGACCGCGCCACACTGAACCAAGGCCCCGGCCGGTTCGGCACACCACGGATGTACTGGGTGTCGCCACTCCGGGGCCCGGCCGGAATTCAACACCGGCCTGCGGGGCCGCGCCTTGGGGTGCGGCCTTCGCCTGTTCTAGGCCGGCGTGCCGTTACCCGATAGGATTTGGGCCGCACCGCCCACGCCATTGCGGAAGGCGGCGTCGAAATTCACGCCCGCGATGCCCCAGTGCTGTTCCTTGTCACCCATCGCCAGCCGCCACTGTGCCCGCCATGCCAGGAGATCCCGGCTCCAGTCGAGCGTGCCGGCCAGCGGAACCTGCCCGACCTTGCCGTCGACGAAGGGCGTGAGGGCAGACAGCGCAGTGCCGGGCAGGGTGTCGACGGTGAGGCCGGCCCGGGCGATGGTCCCGGGCGACGGAATGACCACCTCCATCGCAGCGCTCCACGATGCATCCTTGAATGACTCGCGCATCAGCTCGCCCGCATCGACCATCGTATCCAGCATGAAGCTCGTGGCGATGTGGTGGACGGCCAGGAACACCGCGAGGCGCGGACGCTCGGCAAGCCAGGGCTTCGACCCCATGCGGGCCAGGATCGCGTCAATCCTGGCAGGATCATATTCGACCGTCATCTCATAGGGCCGGTCGCGCGTGCCCTGTTCGTCACGGATGGGGCGGGAGGCATAGAGATCGCGGTAGCGATAGGTCCGCACCGGCGCTTCCGGCGCCGTCGCATATTCCGCCAGCAGCGCGTGCGCGGCGAGACGGGGGTCGCCCGAAACCCGCACCAGCACCTGTGCGAGGCACCGCACCATGCCGGGTATGCGTGTCTCCGGGCGCTGCCCTGTAACGATGGTACGCGCCTGGTAAAGTTCGGCCAGCGGATCGGCGCGGGCGCTGCCCGCCAGGGCGAAGGTGCTGCTAAGTGTGAGGAAAGTCCGGCGGGAGAGAAGCATGCACGACTCCGGGTTTCGGTCGGAACACTAGGGCCGCGGCGCCGGGCGGTCCATCGCCTCAGGGCTGTGGCTCAGACCAGCCAGCGCGGGGTTCGTGCGGCATAGTCCGCCCAGTCCTTGCCGAAGCGGAGGGCGAGGTGATCTTCCTCGCGTTCGATGGCAAGCTTCTGCGTGGCGAGTGCTCCGGCCCATGCCGCCGGGACGAGCCACGCGATGCCGAACACCAGGCCGGCGCCGGCGACGAGGAGGGTGTTGCCCACATAGATCGGATTGCGCGAAAAGCGAAACGGCCCGTCGGTGATGAGGCGGCTCGCCCCCCGGTGCGGCAGCACCGTGGTCTGGTGGCGCCGGAAAGCCAGCATGCTGGCGAGGTCCAGTGCCAGCCCGGCGGCCGCCAGGAACAGACCAAGCATCGCCAGTGCCGCGGCCCAGGCGCCGCCCGGCCAGGGAAGCGGAAAAAGCACCTGCAACCCAAGCGCGATCAAGGCTGCCCCGGCGAACAGCACGGGCGGCCAGGGAAGGGTGTTTGGACGTTCGGTGCGATCCGGCATGGGGCGGAGTTCAGTCCGCGGGCGCCCTCAAAGTCAAGCGCGGGCTTGATTTGGCCGCAAAACCTCCTTAAGAGCCCGAAATTCCCGTTCATTCACAAGGAGTGCACGAGCCCCATGGCGCGCGTCACCGTTGAAGACTGCATCGACAAGGTTCCCAACCGTTTCGAACTCGTGTTGCTGGCCGCCCATCGCGCCCGCCTGATCTCGCAGGGCGCACCCATCACCGTCGACCGCGACAACGACAAGAACCCCGTCGTTGCGCTGCGCGAGATCGCCGATGAGGCGATCGTCCCGGAGGATCTGCGCGAGGAGTACATCCACTCCATGCAGAAGCACGTGGAAGTGGACGAGCCGGAAGCCACCGAGGTGCCGCTGATCCAGCAGTCGGGCGACATGTCGATCGTCAACGATGCGGTGGACGAGGATTCGCCGAAGATGGAGCAGATGACCGAGGAAGACCTGCTGCGCGGCCTCGAGGGCATGCCCCCGGCGGAGAGCCCCGGTAGCCAGCGCAACGGCTACTGAGTCACCCGGAACCGAAGTTTCGAAGGCCGGGCCGCAAGGCCCGGCCTTTTGCATTGGTACCAATGCTCTGTCCCCGGCATGACGCCCGCGCAGGGCCGTAGGCAAAAGTGGCACGCCGGCCAAACCCCACTCGCCAAACGATTAAACCGCGCTAAGATCACACGCATGATGCGTCAGTACGAGCTTGTCGAGCGGGTCACCAAGTACGACCCGGATGCGGATGAGGACCTCCTCAACCGCGCCTATGTCTATGCCATGAAGGCGCATGGCAACCAGACGCGTGCCTCGGGCGAGGCCTATTTCAACCATCCTCTCGAGGTTGCCGCCATCCTCACCGAGATGAAGCTCGACTCGGCCACCATCGCCGCCGCGCTGCTTCACGACACGGTCGAGGATACCGAGGCAACCGAGCAGGAAATCGAGGAAAAATTCGGTCCGGAGATCGCCTCGCTGGTCGACGGCCTGACCAAGATCGCCAAGCTCGACCTGGTCACCAAGGAGGCCGCCCAGGCCGAGAACCTGAGGAAGCTGCTGCTCGCCATGTCGCGCGACGTGCGGGTGCTGCTGGTGAAGCTCGCCGACCGCCTGCACAACATGCGCACGCTGGAGCACGTGAAGCCCGACAAGCGCGTGAGGATCGCCCAGGAGACGATGGACATCTACGCGCCCCTGGCCGGCCGCATGGGCATGCAGGCGGTGAGGGACGAGCTCGAGGACATCGCCTTCAAGGTGCTGAACCCCGAGGCCTACAAGATCATCATCGAGCGCCTCGCCAAGCTGCACGCGGAATCGGGGGGCATCCTCAAGTCGATCGAGCAGGAGCTGACCCAGAAGCTGGTCGAGAACGGCATCAAGGCGGAGGTCTATGGCCGCGAAAAGCGGCCTTACTCGATCTTCCGCAAGATGGAGCGCAAGCTCCTGTCGCTGGGCCAGCTCTCCGACATCTTCGGCTTCCGCGTCATCGTCGGCACGGTGGACCAGTGCTACCGCGCGCTCGGCATCATCCACCGCACCTATCGCGCCGTGCCCGGCCGCTTCAAGGACTACATCTCGACGCCGAAGCAGAACGACTACCGTTCGATCCACACCACCGTCATCGGCCCGCACCACATGCGCGTCGAGATGCAGATCCGCACCCGGCTGATGCACGAGATCGCCGAGCGCGGTGTGGCCGCGCACAACATCTACAAGGATGCCCCCGACGCCAAGGAGGCGCTCGACGGCTTCAAGGCGCCCGCCGCCGAATCCAACGCCTATCGCTGGCTGCGCCATCTCGTCGAAATGCTGCAGGAGGGCGAGAGCCCGCGCGAGTTCCTCGAGCACACCAAGCTCGAGCTGTTCCACGACCAGGTGTTCTGCTTCACGCCCAAGGGCAAGCTCATCGCGCTGCCCAAGGGGGCGACGCCCATCGACTTCGCCTATGCCGTCCACACCTCGGTGGGCGACAGTTGTGTGGGCGCCAAGGTCAACGGCAGCCACGCGCCGCTGGTCACCGAATTGCAGAACGGCGACGAGGTGGAGATCATCCGCTCCGACGCCCAGACGCCGCCCGCCGCATGGGAGGGCCTCGCCGTCACAGGCAAGGCACGCGCCGCCATCCGCCGCGCCACGCGCGCTGCGGCGCGCAAGCAGTTCGCAGGGCTTGGCCGCGAGATCGTGCAGAAGATGCTGGCCAAGCTCGGCAAGACCTATGCCGACAAGGAGGTGTCGACCGCCATCGCCCGCGTCGGCCACAAGAACGTCGACGACGCGCTCGCCGCCATCGGCCGCGGCGAACTTTCCGCCATCGACATGCTGAAGGCGATGGGCCACACCATCGACGACACCAAGCTGAAGGAACTCCGCCGCAAGACGCCGGCAAAGAAGACCGATCCGGCGCTCTCGGTGCCGGTGCGCGGCGTTGCCCGCACCACGGCGCTGAAGATCGCGCCCGAGACGGGTGCCGTGCCGGGCGAGCGCATCGTCGGCATCCTGACGCCGGGCGAGGGCATCACCATCTACCCGATCTTCGCCAAGGCGCTGGAGCAGTTCGACAACCAGCCCGAGCGCTGGGTCGACCTCGCCTGGGACACCGGGGCGGAAGAACAGCGCTTCCCGGCGCGCCTCACCGTCACCATTCTCAACGAGGTGGGCTCGCTCGCCCAGGTGACGCAGTCGATCAGCGATCTCGGCGGCAACATCGATGCGCTGATGATGGTGGCACGCGAGGGGGCGCGCGACTTCTACGACGCCGACATCACGCTTGAGGTGCATGACCTCAAGCACCTCAACGAAATCATGGCCAGCCTGCGCGGCAAGCCCGCCGTCAGCGACGTGAGCCGCAAGACAGGATAGGGACGAGAGATGACGCAAGACGAGGTTCTGAACGAGTTCCGCGCCGCCGGTGCGCTGCTGGAGGGGCACTTCATCCTGTCCTCCGGCCTTCATTCCAGCCGCTACCTGCAATGCGCCCGCGTGCTGATGGACCCGCAGCGCGCCGCGCGGCTGTGCGCCGTGCTGGCCGAGCAGGTGCGGTCCATGGTTGCGGGCCACATCGATCTCGTGGCCTCGCCCGCCATGGGCGGCGTGGTGGTGGGTTACGAAATGGGCCGCCAGCTCGGCGTGCCGTCGATCTTCTTCGAGCGCGTCGACGGCAAGCTGACGTTGCGCCGCGGCTTCGACATCGCCAGGGGCGCGCGCGTGGTGATGGTCGAGGACATCGTCACCACGGGCTTGTCCTCGCGCGAATGCATCGAGGGCATCAACGCCGAGGGCGGCGTCACGGTGGGTGCGGCCTGCCTGATCGACCGTTCGGGCGGCAAGGCCGACATCGGCGTGCCGTTGGCGGCACTCACCCGCCTCGACATTCCCACCTATCCGGCCGACCAGCTGCCCCCCGAGCTTGCCGCCATTCCTGCCATCAAGCCGGGGAGCCGCGGCCTCAAATGATCATCGGCATCGGCAATGACGTGATCGACATCCGGCGGATCGAGGAAACGCTGACCCGTTTCGGCAGCCGCTTCATCGACCGCATCTTCACCGAGGTCGAGATCCGCAAGTCCGAGAAGCGCGCCCAGCGCGCCGCCTCCTATGCCAAGCGCTTCGCCGCCAAGGAAGCCTGCTCCAAGGCGCTGGGCACCGGCTTCCGCAAGGAGGTCTACTGGAGGGACATGGGGGTGGTGAACGAGCCCTCCGGCAAGCCCACCATGGTGCTGAGCGGCGGGGCGAAGGCCCAGCTCGACAGGCTCGTCCCAGCCGGCCACGCGGTGCGCATTCACCTCACCATCACCGACGACTTCCCCTATGCCCACGCCTTCGTGATGATCGAGGCTCTGCCGCACCCGTAATTGGTGCTGGAAACGCTCCGACACTGTTACTATTTGGCAACAGTGGACCTGCTTGAGCGCGGTCGCGTTGCATCGTTGCAGCGAAACGGTTTATAGCCGGGATTCTGAAGGCCCGGCGATTGGCGGCTTGGCGAAAATGCATAAGAAAGACCACGAGATGGCGGCGGCACAGGACACGCGGCGCAAGTCAGAGGACGGTTTGTGGGAAACCGTCAAGGTCATCATCCAGGCGCTGCTGATCGCCTTCGTGGTCCGGACCTTCCTCTACCAGCCCTTCAACATCCCCTCGGCGTCCATGTACCCGACGCTGAAGGTGGGTGACTACCTGTTCGTCTCCAAGCTGTCCTACGGCTATGGCCGCTACTCCTTCAACTTCTCGCTGGGTCTTCTCGGCCACGAAATCGTCTCCTGCTGCAACCTCGACTTTCCGGGCCGCATCGTTCTGGCTGACGACCCGAAGCGCGGCGATGTCGCCGTGTTCAAGCTGCCGACCGACACCAACATCGACTACATCAAGCGGGTGATCGGGCTGCCGGGCGACCGCATCCAGATGCGCGACGGCGTGCTCTACATCAACGGCCAGGCCGTCAGGAAGGAGCGCATCGAGGACTTCGAGGATCCGTCCGAATCGGGGCTCCAGAGCCCCGTGCCGCAGTACCTCGAGACGCTGCCGAACGGCGTCCAATACCATGTGCTCGACACCGAACCCGAGGGCGATGCCGACAACACCGACGAGTACATCGTGCCGCCCGGCCACTACTTCATGATGGGCGACAACCGCGACAACTCGCAGGACTCGCGCTACCCGCGGGTGGGCTATGTGCCGCTCGAGAATTTCGTTGGCCGCGCCGACATCATCTTCTTCTCGGTGTCGCCTGACGCCAGCCTCTGGCAAGTGTGGGACTGGCCGTTCGCCATCCGCTGGAACCGCTTCTTCACGCTGATCTGAGAAGGCCTTGAACAGCTTCACACCGGCCCGGCTGGACGAGATTTCGCAAACGCTCGGCTATCGCTTCGACAACGAGGCGCTGCTCACCGAGGCGCTCACCCATGGCTCGACCCAGAAGCATGCCGGTGACTACCAGCGGCTTGAATTCCTTGGCGACCGCGTGCTGGGTCTCGTCATCGCCGAACATCTCTACCGCTCCCATCCGAAGGATGGCGAGGGACACCTGACCCACGTGCTGAGCAGCCTCGTTCGCAGCGAGGCCTGCGCCGATGCCGGAGACACGATCGGCCTCTCGGGGCTTGTCATCATCGGACCGGGCGAGCGCGCCAAGGGCATGCACCTGAACCGCACCCTGCTGGGCGATGCGATGGAAGCCCTGGTCGCGGCCATCTATCTCGACGGCGGCCTCGAAGCGGCGCGCGCCTTCGTGCTGCGCTGCTGGGATGCGCAGCTGAAGGCGCCGCGCGCCGCCGTGAAGGACCCCAAGACATTCCTGCAGGAATGGGCGCTCGCCCGCGCGCTGCCGATCCCGTCCTACAGGATCGTCAGCCGCGCCGGGCCGGAACACGAGCCGGTGTTCGTCGTCGCCGTCGAGGTGAAGGACAGGCCGGCGGCGGAAGGCACTGCCAGGAGCAAGCGCGCAGCCGAGATGGATGCCGCCCAGCAGTTCCTGAAACGCGAAGGGATCAGGTCATGACCGACGAAGACACCAAGCCGCAAGGCCCCACGCGCGCCGGCTTCTGCGCCATCATCGGCGCACCTAATGCGGGCAAGTCGACGCTGGTCAACCAGCTCACCGGATCGAAGGTGTCGATCGTCAGCCACAAGGTACAGACGACGCGGGCGCGCATCCGCGCCATCGCCATGCAAGGCAATGCCCAGATCGTGCTGGTCGACACGCCCGGCATCTTCAAGCCGAAGCGCACGCTCGACCGCGCCATGGTGGAGAATGCCTGGGGTGGCGCCGGCGATGCCGATGCCGTGGTGCTGCTCGTCGACGGCCGCCCGGGCCTCACACCCGAGGCGAAGGAGATCATCGGCCATCTCGAGCATACCAGGACCAAGGCCGTGCTCGTCATCAACAAGATCGACCTGATGTCGCGCGAGCGCCTGCTCGAGGTCGCGGCCGAGTTCAACGGCGCCTATCCCTTCGAGAAGACCTTCATGGTGAGCGCGCTCAACGGCTCCGGCACGCAGGACCTGTTGAAGTACCTCGCCGAGAAGATGCCGGAGAGCCCGTGGCTCTATCCGGAGGACCAGGTGGCCGACGTGCAGCTCCGCTTCATGGCGGCAGAGATGACGCGCGAGGTGATCTACGAACGCCTGCACGAGGAACTGCCCTATGCCTCCACGGTGGAGACCGAGAGCTGGGAAGAGCAGAAGAACGGCTCCGTCAAGATCGGCCAGGTGATCTACGTCCAGCGCGACAGCCAGAAGGCCATCGTGCTCGGCAAGGGCGGCCAGACCATCAAGCTGCTCGGCCAGAAGGCGCGCGAGGAGATGGAGCGCCAGTTCGGCCGCAAGATGCACCTCTTCCTCTTCGTCAAGGTGCGCGAGAACTGGGCAGAGGACAAGGAACGCCTGCGCAACATGGGGCTCGACGTCTAGGCCATGGAGTGGCGCGACGAAGGGGTGATCCTGTCGGTCCGCCGCCACGGCGAAACCAGCGCCATTGCCGAAATCCTCACCGCCGGGCATGGCCGCGTGATGGGGCTCGTCCGCGGCGGCCGCTCGAAGCAGCAGCGCCCGGTGCTGCAGGCCGGCAACGCCGTTCAGGCGGTGTGGCGCGCGAGGCTCGAGGAGCAGCTCGGCACCTTCACGCTCGAGCCGCTGGATCTCAAGGCCGGCGCCATCATGGTGGAGCCCTTCCGCCTCGCCGGCCTCGCCACGCTCACCGCCCTGTCGCAATTGCTGCCGGAGCGCGAGCCGCACCGCCGTGTCTACGAAGCCCTGCGCATCGTGCTGGACGTGATCGACCAGGACGAGGTGTGGCCGGCGCTGCTGGTGCGCTGGGAGATGGGCTTGCTGGACGAACTGGGTTTCGGCCTCGATCTCTCGAAATGCGCCGCCACGGGAAGCCGCGAGCATCTCGTCTATGTTTCGCCGAAGAGCGGCAAGGCGGTGTCGGAGGATGCGGGGGCGCCGTTCCGCGACCGGCTGTTCCGCCTGCCGGCCTTCCTGCGCGAAGGCGGGGCCGCGGCGCCGGGAGACGACATCATCGAAGGCCTGAAGCTGGCGGCCTGGTTTCTCGACCGCCACCTGTTCGAGCCGCGCGGGCTGCCCTTCCCCGAGCAGCAGGGCTGGATCATCCGGGCCATAGCCGAAAAGCCGCATTGAGCCCCGCCGGACTTGCCCCTAGATACGGCGCGACAGGAGATTTGCACAATGCTCGGACGACTGAACCACGTGGCCATCGCGGTGCCCGATCTTGCCCGCGGAACCGAGGTCTACCGCTCCATGCTGGGCGCCACGGTTTCCGCCCCGCAGGCCGAGCCCGCCCATGGCGTAACGGTTGTCTTCGTCGAGCTTCCCAACACCAAGATCGAACTGCTCGAGCCGCTGGGCGATGCGTCGCCGATCAAGGCCTTTCTCGAGAAGAACCCGGCGGGCGGCATTCACCATGTGTGCTACGAGGTGGCAGACATCCTCGCGGCGCGTGACCACCTGAAGGCGCAGGGTGCCCGCGTGCTCGGCGACGGCAACCCGAAGACCGGTGCGCACGGCAAGCCCGTGCTGTTCCTGCATCCCAAGGATTTCTGCGGCACGCTGGTGGAGCTGGAGCAGGCATGAAGCTCGGCAGCGCCATCGCCATCTACTTCATAACCTGGTGGCTTTGCCTGTTCATGGTGCTGCCCTGGGGCGTGAAGAACGCCCACGAGGCGGGTGAGACGGTGGAGCAGGGCAACGAGCATGGCGCTCCGGTGAAGCCCATGCTGTGGCGCAAGGTGCTGGCCACCACCATTCTGTCCGCCATCCTCTTCGCGCTCATCCATGGCCAGGTGACCTATCACTGGGTGAGCTTCGACGATCTGCCCTTCGTCAAGTCCATCACCACGGACTGAGCCGAACGCGAAACGGCCGGGCTTCTCAACCTCCGCTGTTTACAAGGGCCAGGCCCTTTCCTAAGACGTGACTGGGCGACAGCGGTGGGAGAGTCGGCTTGCAGTCATCAGGCCCCGATCGGCAGACTGGCCGCGACGCGTGGCGCTTCCGGTGTCTCGTCGGCCTGTGCGTGATGCTCGTCTTCGGCAGTCTGCTGGTGGCGGCGCGCCAGGCGCTGCTGGGCGATCCAGACATCTGGTGGCACATCCGCACCGGCCAATGGATGTGGCAGCACGGGTCATGGCCCATCGCCGATCCCTTCTCGCACAGCTTTGCCGGCCAGCCATGGATCGCCAAGGAATGGCTGTCGCAGCTGCTGTTCGCCGCAGCCTTTGGGGCAGCCGGCTGGAATGGGGTCATGCTGCTCTCGGCGGCAGCGCTGGCGCTGGCCGCTGGCGTGATCTACGGGTCCGTCTCCGCACAGCTCAATCCCCTCTACGCGGCCATGGCCACCTTCGTGGCACTGGGGCTGGCGTGCTCGGCCTTCACCGCGCGGCCACACCTCCTGAGCATCGTTCTCGCGGTTCTCTGGACGCATCTGCTGTTCTCGGCCTCCTGGCAGGGCAGGGCGCCGCGCCTGTGGTGGCTGCTGATCATCCTCGTCTGGGCGAACCTGCATGCGGCCTTCACGCTCGGCTTTGTCATCGCCGGCTTCGCCTTCCTCGATGCGATCGAGCGCGGCCGGCTGGCGCGCCAGGACATCCTCGCGAAGTGGCTGGTGTTCCTGGTGCTCTGCCCGGTGGTGAGCATGATCCATCCCTATGGCTGGCGCGCCATCTGGGCGACATGGACGCTGGCGGGTGGAAACGAGGCCGTGCCGCTGATTTCGGAGTGGCAGCCCTTCAACGCCCAGGTCGATGTCGTGCAGGATTTCGGCCTGCTGGCACTGGTCCTCGCAGCACTGCTCTCGGGCCTGCGGCTGGGGTGGGCGAGGGCGCTTCTGATCGTGCTGCTCCTCCACATGTTCTTCATCCATGTCCGCTTCGCCTATCTTGCCTTCCCGCTGCTGCCGGTCATCGTCGCGCCCGAGGTGGCGCGCCAGTTTCCGCGCATCTCCTTCGCCACCTGGAGCACCCAGCCGCGTGACGGGGTCGAGGCCGGTGCGGCCCGGGCCTTCGGTGCTGTAGCCGGAGTTCTGCTGGCCGCCCTTGCGGGGCTGGGACTGGCGCAGCTTCTCGTGCTTCCCACGGCTCCGCCGGAGCGTGTGGCGGCCACCGGCGCCATCGCCTTCGCCAGGGCCAACGGCCTGACGGGAAACGTGTTCAACAACTATGATTTTGGCGGACCGCTGGTCTTCAACGGCATCCCGGACTTCATCGACGGGCGCACCGACCAGCTGTTCCTTGGCGGCTTCACCACGCGCTTCATGTCCGGCCCCGACACCGTGGAAGCGATGGCCGAAGCCCTCCGGACCTACCGGATCGACTGGACGCTCCTTCCGCCCGGCGACGTGCGAAATGCGCTTCTGGCGCGCATGCCCGGCTGGACGAAGGCCTATGCCGATCCCTATGCCGTCATCTACCGGCGCAGCGGCCAATAGAACCAATAGAAAAAGGCGAGGCCGAAGCCTCGCCTTTGTCTTTACTCCGTGGTTCCTTTTCTACCGGTGACCGAACCGGCGGGGCTGCTGCCAATGGCGCGCCCGGAACCTGCCTCCCCAGACCTGGGTCACCTTTTGAAGTGCAACGCCGTGGTCTTCTTTTCTTATTGTGAGAAAAGCTATCACAACACCTCAGCTTGTCACGTTAAAAATGTCACATGCTTGCCATAATTCTATCAGGTGGCGGTCCGGGATGGCCCCGCATATCTCAGGTAGAGCTTGATCGGCAGGCACAACCGTGGCCGTCCCGCGGAATCGGGAGCCCTTGGCTTGAGTTCCGGGGCATTTCCCGTAAAAGAGCCGCAAACTCCTCCCAAGCAGGATTCCCATGCGCCTCTCCCAGTATTTCTTGCCCATTCTGCGCGACGATCCCAAGGAAGCGGAAATCGTCTCCCACAAGCTCATGTTGCGCTGCGGCATGATCCGCCAGGAGGCGGCGGGCAGCTATTCCTGGCTGCCGCTCGGCTACCGCGTGCTGCGCAAGATCGAGCAGATCGTGCGCGAGGAGCAGAACCGGGCAGGGGCGCTGGAAGTGCTGATGCCGACGATCCAGCCCGCCGACCTGTGGCGCAAGTCCGGGCGCTATGATGCCTATGGCAAGGAAATGCTGCGCATCAAGGACCGCCATGACCGCGACATGCTGTATGGCCCCACCAACGAGGAGATGATCACCGACATCTTCCGCCAGGGTGTCCAGTCCTACAAGGACCTG
The DNA here is from genome assembly GCA_046349235.1 of Hyphomicrobiales bacterium. Lineage (GTDB taxonomy): Bacteria > Pseudomonadota > Alphaproteobacteria > Rhizobiales > Aestuariivirgaceae > Aestuariivirga. The sequence goes on along the minus strand of JAXMCT010000013.1, from coordinate 110,593 downwards.
CCGCGCAACCTCTATCACATCCAGTGGAAGTTCCGCGACGAGGTGCGCCCGCGCTTCGGCGTGATGCGCGGCCGCGAGTTCCTGATGAAGGACGCCTATTCCTTCGACCTGACCCGCGAGGCCGGCCAGCACTCCTACAACAAGATGTTCGTGTCCTATCTCAAGACCTTCGCCCGCATGGGGCTCAAGGCCGTGCCGATGCGCGCCGAGACCGGTCCCATCGGCGGCAAGGACAGCCACGAATTCCTGATCCTCGCCGACACCGGCGAATCGGAAGTGTTCTTCGACCGCGCCTTCCACGACATGGACTGGCAGGCCTTCGAGATCGACTACGACAATGTCGAGGCGGTGGCCAAGGTCGTGGACGACTTCACCTCGAAATACGCCGCCACGTCAGAAATGCATGACGCCGCGGACTACGAGGCGCGCGTTCCCGCCGAGCGCCGCGTCACCGGCCGTGGCATCGAGGTGGGCCACATCTTCTTCTTCGGCACCAAGTATTCCGAGCCCCTGGGCGCCGTGGTGCAGGGGCCGGACGGCAAGATGGTGCCCGTGCAGTCGGGCTCCTACGGCATCGGCGTTTCGCGCCTCGTGGGCGGCATCATCGAGGCGAGCCATGACGAGGCCGGCATCATCTGGCCGGAGCCCGTGGCGCCGTTCAAGGTGGGCCTCATCAACCTCAAGGTCGGCGACGCCGACACCGACAAGGCCTGCGAGACGCTGTACAGGGCGCTCGAGGCCAAGGGTGTCGACGTGCTCTACGACGACCGAGACGAACGCGCCGGCGCCAAGTTCGGCACCATGGACCTGATCGGCCTGCCCTGGCAGGTGATCATCGGGCCGCGCGGGCTGAAGGACGGCATCGCCGAGGTGAAGAACCGCAAGACCGGCGCGCGCGAGAATGTCGCGATCGACCAGCTGGTTGCCCGCTTCACCAAGTGATGGACAAGGGCCTTCCCGATACCAAGCCCTTCGCGCCCTTCGAGTGGATGCTCGCCGGGCGCTACCTGAGGGCACGGCGCCGGGAGGGCTTCATCTCCGTCATCTCGCTGTTCTCCTTCCTCGGCATCATGCTGGGCGTCGCGACGCTCATCGTCGTCATGGCCGTGCTCAACGGCTTCCGCGCCGAACTGCTCGACAAGATCCTCGGCTTCCAGGGCCATGTCAGCGTCTATCACGCCGATGTCTCGCCCATTGCCGATTATGACGACCTTGCCGCGAAGCTCGCCAAGGTGCCGGGCGTCACCCGCGCCGTGCCGCTGGTCGAGGGCCAGGCCATGGCCTCGAGCCTGCACAACAACACGGGTGCACTGGTGCGCGGCATTTCGGAAGCCGACATCCAGAAGCTGCCGAGCCTCAACAACAAGGACCTGCGCACCGCCTTCAACAAGGACCTGGTTCCCGACGAGCATGCGTCGTTCAAGGGTTTCGACACGGCCGGCGGTGTGGCCATCGGCGAGCGCATGGCGTGGCGCCACCAGCTCGGGCTGGGCTCGCGCATCACCATCATCTCGCCCGATGGCCCCGACACGGTGATCGGCAACGCCCCGCGCATCCGCGACTATCCGGTGGTGGCGATCTTCAAGGTCGGCATGTCGGACTATGACGAGAACGTCATCTACATGCCGCTGTCCGAGGCGCAGGATTACTTCGTCACCGACAACGGCGTGAACCAGATCGAAGTGATGGTCAATGATCCGGACAACGTCGACGCCTACACCATGCCCCTGATGACGGCCGCCGGCGACGGAATGGCGGTGTCCACCTGGAAGGACCGCAACTCCACCTTCTTCAACGCGCTGGCCGTGGAGCGCAACGTGATGTTCCTCGTGTTGACGATGATCATCCTGGTGGCGGCGCTCAACATCATCTCCGGCCTCATCATGCTGGTGAAGGACAAGGGCAGGGACATTGCCATCCTGCGCACCATGGGCGCCACGCGCGGAACGATCCAGCGCGTGTTCTTCCTCACCGGTGCGGCCATCGGCACGGCGGGCACGATCGCCGGCTTCATCGTCGGCCTCCTCATCTGCCTCAACACCGAGCGCATCCGCCAGTTCATCTCCTGGGTGTCGGGCGTCGATCCCTTCAACCCCGAACTCTATTACCTCGCCCAGCTTCCGGCCCGCATGGACAGCTACCAGACGGTGCTGATCGTCGCCATGTCGCTGCTCCTCTCATTCGCGGCCACGCTCTACCCGTCGTGGCGCGCCGCCAAGCTCGATCCGGTCGAGGCGCTGCGCTACGAATGAACGCCATCACGCCAGCCCTCGAACTCAAGAACGTCGCGCGCTCCTACGCCGAGGGCAAGGGCCGCCTCGACGTGTTCAAGGACCTGAACCTCACCGTCAGGGCCGGCGAGATCGTGGCGCTGGTCGGTCAGTCCGGTTCCGGCAAGTCCTCGCTCCTCCACATCGCCGGGCTCCTTGAAGCCCCCACCGCAGGCGAAGTTTTCATCGCCGGCCAGAACTGCTCCCAGCTCGATGACAAGGCGCGGACGAGGATTCGCCGCATCGGCATCGGCTTCGTCTACCAGTTCCATCATTTGCTGCCGGAGTTCTCGGCGATGGAAAACGTGATGATGCCGCAGCTCATCGCCGGCACGTCCCGCAGCGCCGCCAAGGACCGCGCCCGCGAGCTCCTCACCCGCCTGGGGCTGGAACCGCGGCTGGAGCATCGCCCGTCGGAACTCTCCGGCGGCGAGCAGCAGCGCGTCGCAATCGCCCGCGCGCTCGCCAACCGCCCGCTCCTCCTGCTGGCCGACGAGCCGACCGGCAACCTCGACCCCGAAACCGCCGCCCGCGTCCACGACGAGCTGCTCCGCCTGATCTCGGACGAGGGGCTGGGGGCGCTCGTCGCCACCCACAACCTCGACCTGGCCCAGGGCATGAGCCGCATCGCCCGGCTGGAGCGGGGGATGATCGTCTCCTGAGGCCGTCCGGGAGCCATTAGGCTGCGCTGTGGCGGCTTTCGCCTTGCGTCATGTAGGGGACTAGCGGGCAAAAACCTGGCCGAAATCAATCGTTACGAACCAATCCTAGAACCGTCATCCCGGCGAAAGCCGGGACCCCGCTTCGGGCGCCCACAGCGGGGCCCCGGCTTTCGCCGGGGTGACGGCATTCAAGTGGGTTGTGCATCGCGCCGCCGTGGAGGGTGCATCCACCCCCTCGCAGGCGCTAATATCCCCCCATGTCCGAGTCCCGCCCCATCTTCGTGCATCTCCGCACGCACACCGCCTATTCGCTCTCCGAGGGCGCGCTCCAGATCAAGGCGCTCGCCGGGCTGGCGAAGGACGCGAAGATGCCGGCGGTGGCGATCACCGACACCGGCAACCTGTTCGGCGCGCTCGAGTTCTCGGACGCCATGTGGGAGAAGGGCATCCAGCCGATCATCGGCTGCACGCTCCGGGTCGACATGGCGGAGCCGAAGGAGGGTGGCCTCAAGCAGGTCGGCGGCCTCCGCCGCATCCCGACCCTCGCCTTCCTCGCCAAGGACGAGCAGGGCTACCACAATCTGATGAAGCTCTCGTCGCGGGCCTATCTCTCGAGCCCGGAGAATGCCGAGCACCACGTCACCTGGGACTATCTCGCGCAGCACGCCGCGGGCCTGATCTGCCTCACCGGCGGCCCCGACGGCCCGGTCAACGACGCGCTGCTCGCTGGCCAGGGCAGCCTGGCGGCGGAGCACATCGAGCGCCTCAAATCCCTGTTCGGCGACCGGCTCTACATCGAACTGCAGCGCCACGGCACGCTGCCGGAGCGCCAGACGGAGCAGGGCCTCATCGACCTCGCCTACCGCCTCGAGGTGCCGCTGGTCGCCACCAACGAGCCCTATTTCGCCAGGGCCGACGATTATGCCGCGCATGACGCGCTGATCTGCATCGCCGAGGGCGAGGTGCTGATCACCGAGGACCGCCGCCGCCTGACGCCCGAGCACTATTTCAAGAGCCAGCAGGAAATGGCGGCGCTGTTCGCCGATATCCCCGAGGCGGTCGAGAACACCATCGAGATCGCCATGCGCTGCGCCTACCGCGTGCGCTCGCGCAACCCCATCCTGCCGCGCTTCGCCGACAATGACGAGGCGGAGGAGCTGAAGCAGCAGGCCCATGCCGGCCTCGAGGAACGGCTGGCGACGCGCGGCCTCGTCGAGGGCCGCACGCGCGAGGACTACGTCAAGCGCCTCGACTTCGAGCTCGACGTCATCACCAAGATGAAGTTCCCCGGCTACTTCCTCATCGTGTCGGACTTCATCAAGTATGCCAAGAACAACGGCATCCCTGTCGGCCCGGGCCGCGGTTCGGGTGCCGGTTCGCTGGTCGCCTATGTGCTGACCATCACCGACCTCGACCCGTTCCGCTTCAACCTGCTGTTCGAGCGCTTCCTCAACCCCGAGCGCGTGTCGATGCCCGACTTCGACATCGACTTCTGCCAGGACCGCCGCGGCGAGGTGATCACCTACGTCCAGCAGCGCTACGGCGCTGACCGCGTCGCCCAGATCATCACCTTCGGCAAGCTGCAGGCCCGCATGGTCACGCGCGACGTGGGCCGCGTGCTGCAGATGCCCTATGGCCAGGTGGACCGGCTGTCGAAGCTGATCCCCAACAACCCCGCCAACCCGGTGACGCTCGCCCAAGCCATCGACGGCGAGCCCAAGCTGCAGGAGGAGCGCGACAAGGACCCCACCGTCCGCACCCTGTTCGACCTCGCGCTGAAGCTCGAGGGCCTCTACCGTAACGCCTCGACCCACGCCGCCGGTGTGGTGATCGGCGACCGGCCGCTCGAAGAACTGGTGCCGCTCTACCGCGACCCGCGGTCCGACATCCCGGCCACCCAGTTCAACATGAAATATGTCGAGAAGGCCGGACTGGTGAAGTTCGACTTCCTCGGCCTCAAGACGCTGACGGTGATCGAGAAGGCGCAGAAGCTCATCCGCCTGCGCGAGCGCGCCTTCCACATCGACAACATTCCCTACGACGACCCCAGGACCTACGAGATGCTGGGCCATGGCGACACGGTGGGCGTGTTCCAGCTGGAAAGTTCGGGCATGCGCGACGTCCTCAAGAAGATGCGCGCCGACAGGATCGAGGACATCATCGCCATCGTGGCGCTCTACCGCCCCGGCCCGATGGACAACATCCCGCGCTACATCGCCTGCAAGAAGGGCGACGAGGAGCCGGATTACCTGCACCCGCTCTTGGAGCCGATCCTGAAAGAGACCTACGGCATCATGGTCTACCAGGAGCAGGTGATGCAGATCGCCCAGGTGCTGTCGGGCTATTCGCTCGGCGAAGCCGACCTGCTGCGCCGCGCCATGGGCAAGAAGATCAAGGCCGAGATGGACGCGCAGAAGGAGCGCTTCGTCACCGGTGCCGTGAAGAAGGACGTCGACGCCGCGCAGGCCGACAACATCTTCGAGCTCGTGCAGAAATTCGCCGGCTACGGCTTCAACAAGTCGCATGCCGCCGCCTATGCCGTCGTCTCCTACCAGACGGCCTGGCTCAAGGCCAACTACCCCGTCGAGTTCCTCGCCGCCTCGATGACGCTCGACATGGGCAACACCGACAAGCTGATGCTGTTCCGCCGCGAGGCGCAGCGCGTCGGCGTCAAGGTCATCCCGCCCTCGGTCAATGCCAGCGGCGTGGACTTCGCGGTGGTGGACGGCGCCATCCTCTATTCGCTGGCGGCGCTGAAGAACGTCGGCGCCGGCGCCATCGAGCACATCGTCAAGGTGCGCGAGGAGGGCGGTCCCTTCAAGTCGCTCGGCGACTTCGCCAAGCGCATCGATGCCCGCCTCGTCAACAAGCGCGCGCTGGAAAGCCTCGCCAAGGCCGGCGCCTTCGACAGCCTCAACCCCAATCGCGCCCAGGTGCTGGATGCGGTCGAGTCGATCCTCTCCATGGCCAACCGCGCGGCGAGTGCCGCACAGGCCGGGCAGAACGACCTGTTCGGCGGCATGTCGAGCACGTCCGACGATCTCGTGCTGCCGCGCCGCGATGCCTGGCTGCCGATGGACCGGCTGGCGCAGGAGTTCGAGGCAGTCGGCTTCTACCTCTCGGGCCACCCGCTCGACGACTACATGAAGCCGCTGCAGAAGCTCTCGGTCGATACCTACCAGGGCTTCTATGAGAAGGCGCTGACCAAGGGCGCGCGCGCCGCCAAGCTCGCCGGTACCATCACGCATCGGCAGGAGCGGCGCTCCAAGTCCGGCAACAAGTTCGCCTTCGTCGGCTTTTCCGATCCCACCGGCCAGTTCGAGACCATCTGCTTCTCCGACACGCTCGCCGCCTGCCGCGACCTGCTGGAGCCCGGCAACGCCGTCATCGCCCGCGTCGAGGCCGATGTGGAAGGCGAGGAGGTGAAGCTCCGCCTGCAGGGCGTCGAGATGCTCGACAAGGCCGCCGCCCAGATGGTGACGGGGTTAGAGATCTTCGTACGCGATTCAAAGCCGCTCGAGTCCATCGCCGCCCGCCTCACCAATGGCGGCCGCGCGCCGATCCGCCTCGTCATGCTGATGGAGCAGGGCCGCGAGGTGCATGTCTCGCTCGGCAACAAGTTCACCGTGACGCCGCAGATCAAGGGCGCCATCAAGGCCATCGCCGGCGTGGTCGACGTGCAGGACCTCTAGCGGCGGCGTCTCACCCGGCGTCGGCGTCCAGGCCATAACGGCCGGGCGAGAGAATGCCGTTGGGGTCGAGTGCGCGCTTCACGTCGCGCGTGACCTGCCAGAACGGCATGGTCTCGTCCACCAGCAGCTTCATGCCCTGCAGGCCGACGCGATAGGGAATGAACCCGTGCCGCTTTCCGGCCTCGAAGAGGGTGGCATAGCAGCTCTTCGCGCGCCAGCAGTCGGCGGGGTTGGCGCGGTCGTACTTGAGGAGCAGCGTTCCATCCACGCAGTGCCACCCGAAGCTCAGGAAGGTGATGCTGAAGTCGAAGCCGTGTTCCTTGAGAATGGGCTCCGCCATGTCGATGAACTGGCGCAGCGCCTCGGCCCGCAGCGGGATCAGCGGTGCATACCACATCAGCCCGATGCCATCGCGGTCGGGGTTGAGGGGCGATGTTCCCCCGCCGCCATAGGCCACGTGCTTCACCGCGAGTTCGGTCGGCTTGCCGAGGAAGAACTCCGCCAGTTCCGCCGAATAAGCGAGGTAGCGGCCGAAGCGGCTGGAGGCGATTGCGGCGGGGAGTGCCGCGATGCGGCGGGAAACTGCGATCAGCAGCGGCAGCGACACGGTCCGCCCCTTCAGGCCTGACTTGCGCGCCAGCTCCCTGAGGCCGCGCTTCACCGCCTTCACCACGGCGCGGTCGCCATAGATGACGCCCACCACCTTCCAGTCGAGCAGGCGTTCGGGTTTTTCGGACGGGCTGGTGCTGAGGCAGCGCAGCTTGTTCATGGTCGACAGGCAGGACAGGTTCCGGCCATAGCGCTTGCTGGCCTCCCGCACGAAATTCACCGCCTCGTCCGGGTAGCGCCCGGCGAGATCATAGGCGAAGAGCACCGCCGTTTCCGGCCGCGGTACGAGGGCGATCGTGGCCTGCGTCACGATCCCGAAGGCGCCCTGGGCGAACAGCCCATCGAGGTAGGGACCCACGCCCCACTTGTAGAGGTGGCCGATGTCGGTTGGCTTGTCCTGCGGCAATGCCGGGCTATAGACGCGGCCGTCAGGCAGCACGGCGGTGAGCGACATGACCGCCTGGAAGTGATCGCTCGTCGGCACCAGTCCCACGCCGCGTTCCAGGGCATTGCCGATCAGGCTGTTGTCGGGTCCGGCACCCGTCACCGGCACCATGTAGTCCAGCCCGCTGGCTACGAGATGCTCGTAGAGCTGCCCCGTGGTGACGCCGGGTTCGACGATGGCGATGCCGAGATCGCGGTCCACCGCGATGATCCGGTTCATCCGGTGGAGATCGACGATCACCGCGTCGTCGCCATGCGGGGTCGCGCCGCCATAGCCCCAGTTGTGGCCCGTGCTGATGGGGTAGAGCGCCACATTGTGCTGGTTGGCGAGGGTGACGATCGCGACGACGTCGGCCTGCGAGCCGGGCAGCACCGCGCCGGCAATCGCCGCCTGATGCCCCACCGAGTTCGCCCCATACTTCTCCTGCGCCTCTGTGCCGGTCATGACCATGCCGGCCCCGAGCAGGGCCTGGCACGCGCTCAGGAAACGGTCGCGCTCGTGCTGGCTGTCGGTGGGCATGCCATGTCTCCGTTTCAGGCGGATGCCTTGAGGCGGCGGGGGCTGCCCGCCGGCTTGCGGGCGATGGTTCGCGGCATCGACAGCGCGCAATACCGTCCCTTGTCGGTGATGATGTCCCAGACGTCGGGGCGCTCGGCCTTCATGCGGGCCATCAGGCAGTCCACATCCTCGTGGCAGACCTGGCGCTGGCCATGGAACTCGATCATGGGACCGATGGGCCTGAAATGAATGCCGTGCTTGCCCAGGAATTCGATCAGCCGCGGCTCCATCACCATGCACCATGCCGTGGCGCCGTTCAGCCTCGTCAGCAGGTAACAACCCCGCATCAGTCCCAGCGACATCGCGGGCATGATGCGGGCGCGGTCTTCCGGATTGGATCGAACGGAGTCGAGCACCTGGCGGCGGAGCCGCTTGGCGATGCAGAAGCGGGAGAGTTCCGCGACCCCTCCGGACGCCATGCTGCGGGGCATGCCGATGCGGTTTTCCGCGCAGATGCGGTCGACGGGAAAGTCCCGCGGCGCCGCGCCGCCGGGATCGAGGATGGTTCTCACCGTGCCGACGAACTCGCCGGATGCGCGATGGCGGAGCAGGGCATGGGCGGAGTGTGTATCGAAGCTGTCGCGCTCCAGGCCGTCGGCAAAGGCGGACGCCGGTTCATAGCCTTCGTTCTCGATGCAGTAGACCTGATAGCGCAGCCGGAAGCACGCCTCGCGCAATGCATCGGTGTCGGCGACGAGCGTTTCGAACGTCGACATGTAGAGATCATAGAGGCTGAGCGGCTCGCACTCGGGCGCATGGCCTTCCAGTTGGAAAGCACCCGGCGAGATCTGCAGCTGCATCGTCACCTCCCTGGGAACGTTGGTGTTGTGCTGGACTCGCGAATAGCGGGCGAGCAGGCAGGCGGCACCGGGGTCGCCTGCTTGTGGGGGCGGAAATCGCTCCGCTCACGGTGATGTCCGGTAGACAGTAGTCTTCCCCTCGTTCAGCTCTGTTCGACTGATGGGAAGCATACAGATGGGAGCATGGAAGAATCGAGCGAAAAGACAACCTATAGTTAAATAAAATAGTTTAGGATGAAATCTTTACGCGAAGTAAAGGGATTGCAAAGCCTGAGCGGAATTCGGGTAATGTGACATTACTTAGGGTAAGTTCGAGTTGCGGCTGCAGCCGGTCGGGCATCGCCTGGCTGCGCGGTCTTCGGGACCGGAAGCAACGCCACAGCAAGGTGACGGGGAATGGTTGATCAAGCTGTGACTAAGTCCGCGTCATCCGGCTCAGATAGGTCGCGAAGTCGTAGTTCGGCCGCTCGAGATGCGACAGGTGTCCCGGCACCGCCATCTCCGAACTGAGGCCGCGATACACCCGCTCGGTGCAGCCCTTGTCCTCGACGTTCACCTTGTCGAGCAGCCCCTTCAGCGTGGCAAAGAGCTCCGGCACGTCGGCATCGCCCAGAAAGTCGTTCGACATGCCGCCGCCGAAGGTGACGTCGACCGAGCCGACGCCCTTGGGGTGGAGCGACAGGTACCAGAAATAGCCGGGCGTCAGCGTGATGAGCAGCGAGGGGTAGAGCGCCAGCAGGAAGGTGGTGCGCCTGAGGTCGCCTTCCATGCGCGTATTGGACGGGTGCGCGCAGGCGATGCGGAAGGCGGGGTCCTTCAGGATGGTGTGCCAGTTGAAATGCGGCGGCGAGGGCGGGCAGATCATTTCGTCGAGCTTCGAGAGGCCGCCGATGGTGCCGGCATGGCAGACCGGCAGGTGGTAGCTCTCCATGAAGTTCTCGGCCAGAACCTTCCAGTTCGTGTTCCACACGAAGTGCTCGTTGAACCATTCGGTGTAGTTCGTCAGGTCATAGGGCCTGATCAGTTCCTCGACATCGGCGAAATGCGTGGCGACCGGTGCCACGTCGGGGTTCAGCGACACCATGATCCAGCCGAGCCACACCTCGCATCTGAGCTGCGGCAGGCGGTAGTGCTCCCTGCAGAAGCCCTCGTTGGCCTTCATGGCGGGCGCACCGCGCAAGTGGCCGTCGGCCTCGTAGGTCCAGCCGTGATAGGGGCAGGTGATCAGCCGCGCATTGCCGCGGCCCTCAAGCAGGGTGGACATGCGGTGCAGGCAGACGTTGGACTGGCAGCGGATGGCGCCGTCCTTGCCCCTGATCACCATCAGCGGCTGGCCGGCCAGTTCGAAGGCGATGTAGTCGCCCGCCTCCTTCAGCGACGAGGCCCGGCCCACGCAGTACCATTCGCGGGCGAAGACCTTTTCGAGCTCGGCATCGAGGAAGGCCTGCGAGGTGTAGACGCTCTTCGGCATGGCCCGCGCCTTCTCGAAGGGCAGCGCCACGTTGGCGGCGAGTTCGGCAACCGGGTCGACATGAACATTCATGGGCAGCACCTCACAATCCGTGGGAGCTTACCAAGCAGCAGGGACTGCGTCGCAAGGAATTCTCTTCATGCCTGCCATGAGCCCGGCCCTTCCCCTTGTTGCCGTCACCCCGGCGAAGGCCGGGGTCCAGCTTCGGACCGCACCCCGGGGAACAGCTGGATCCCGGCCTTCGCCGGGATGACGGGCACTAGGGGCTCACAACAAGCCACGTTTCGCCAGGTTCCGGAACAGGTGGCTCGCGCCATAGGTCCAGGGCGGGGCCTTGTCGGTCGCGGTCATGCGGTTGGCCAGCGTGCCGAGCTGCGGGCTCGACACCGTCACCACGTCGCCCGTCTTGTGGGTGAAGCCCTTGCCGGGCGCGTCACGGTCCTCGATCGGCGCGAACAGCGTGCCGAGGAACAGGATGGCGCCGTCGGGATACTGGTGGTGCGGCCCGATCATCTGGCCCACCAGGTCGGCTGGGTCGCGGCTGATCTTCGACATGTTGGAGCCGCCGTTCAGCACATAGCCGTCTTCGCCCTCGACCTTGAGGGACAGCTGCATGCGGCGCACGTCGTCGAGCGAGAACGAGCCGTCGAACAGCCGGATCATCGGCCCCAGCGCGCAGGAGGCGTTGTTGTCCTTGGCCTTGCCGAGGAGCAGTGCCGAGCGGCCCTCGACGTCACGCAGGTTCACGTCGTTGCCGAGCGTCGCGCCGACGATGCGGCCGGTCGAGGCGACGACGACCACCACCTCGGGCTCCGGGTTGCTCCAGCTCGACACCGGGTTCAGCCCGGCCTCCATGCCGCTGCCGACCGAGGCCATGATCTGCGACTTGGTGAAAATCTCGGCATCGGGCCCGATGCCGACTTCGAGGTACTGCGACCAGGCGCCCTTTTCCATCAGCACCGTCTTCAGCTGCATCGCCTCCGGCGAGCCGGCGCGCAGCTTGGAGAGATCGTCGCCGATCAGCGTGCCGATGGTGGCGCGGATCTCGGCCGCCGCCGCCGGGTTGCCGCGCGCACGCTCCTCGATCACCCGCTCCAGCATCGAGGTGGCGAAGGTGACGCCGGCCGCCTTCAGCGCCTGGAGGTCGACGGGTGCCAGAAGCCAAGGCTTGGAACCGTCACGCGTCTCCGGCGGCGTGTTGGCCATGATGGCATCGACGGTGCCGAGGCTGGGCCCCGTTGCCGCCCGCGCTGCGGCGGCCGGGTCTGCCGCCTCGCACAGGTCGCGCATGGTGGGGAAGGACGACGTGATGTCGATCAGGTTGCCGCCGTCGCGCTTCACCACGCAGGGGCCGTCCACGGCCGGGTTCCAGGCGCGGCCGACGAGCAGGCCATCGGCGGGCAGCGACGCGGAGGTGAGGTAGTGGGCAAGCGCGGGCATGGGGCGGCCTTTCATTCGAGCGGGCCGGAACTCTATCGCTCAGCCGAGCGCGCTGTCGAGGTCGCTCCGGTCGAGTGGCGTCAGGAATTCGACGGCGAAGCCATCCTCGAAGTGGCGTACCACCCGCGCCTTCATGCGCCCCACCGCCACCGGCGAGCCGACGCTCGGCCTGACCGGCGAGCGCAGCCCGGCCCCTGAGAGCGAGATGTCGATCAGTTCGCAGGGCTGCTCACGCCCGCCCGGCAGGCTGAAGTGAACCTTCTTGCCGGCCGCCTCGAAACGGGTGTGGCGGCGCTCGGCAGCGGCCTGGCCACGGTCGCGGCGGATGAGCCAGCGCAGATGGCGTGCGAAACGGGTCTGGCGGCCGCCTGTAAGGCTGAAGTTCACCCAGAACCCCCGGTCGTCCGCTTCGCCGACGTTCCCGTCGACGCGGCCCACTTCGTCGATATAGGCGATGAGCGGCGTTCCCTCGGGCGGCCGTTCAGACAAGAGGAACAGGGCGCTGTCAGGGTCGACGGCAGTCACCTCGCAGTGCAGTTCACGGCCGCCGGCCAGCAGCAGCCGGGCCGCGAAGCCCTGCGGCATGGGGGCGGCGGATGGGGCGGGCGCCGCCCGCTTGCCGAACTGCATCACGCGCGAAACTCCGGCGAGGAGGTGTCAGGTCAGGTCGAGGCCACCCGATATCAGCCGGAACTTGCGGGGAGCATGCGCCACGCTGCGCGCGCCCAGCTCTTCCGGCTTGCCGTCGAACAGCCGCACCGCCGCGAGATCGGCCGGGGTCAGGCTGTCATAGGACCAGATGTCGGGGTTGCCGTGCGGGTAGAGGCCGCCCAGCACATGCACGGTGTTGCCGTCGCGGGCGGTCATCGGCAGGGCGAGCAGATCGGCCCCGATGCGCTGGCCCTCGTCCGAGAGGTAGCGCAGGCGGAAGTGTGCAGGCTGCAGCTTGGAGGTCACGGCGGCGAGGGCGGGTCCGATGGCGCCGCGCTCGAAGCGTCCCCAGCCGGCCAGGAAGTTCGTGCCGGTCATTTCCTTCCTGAGGAAGGCGCAAAGCGAGGTGCCGGCCAGCCGGTAGGTGAAGCCATGGGCCTCTCCCGACGGTTCCAGGATGAACATCCAGGGGGCCTGCCGCCGCATCTGTCTCAGATCGAGATCGCCGCGCGACGGGGCTGGGCGGTCGCCCCTGAGGGCCAGCCACTGGCCGAGCAGCGTCCGGGCGCCCGGATGGAGGACCAAATCCTCTTGGCTTCCCCGTGCCTCCCCGCTAACCCACATGGCGCAAACCCTCTCCGGGGTGTCTTGCCCCGGTGTTCCAGAATGACTTCACGGGGCTTCAATTGCAGCCTTCGTGCCACAAGGAAGGTCGACGTGTCCGAGCATCTTCCCCCGCGCGGCAACTGGGCCCCGGCCAAACCGCCGCCGGCCTTCAACGTGCCGCCCGTCGTCGCTGCGGTGATCGCCGTTCTCGTCGCCGTGCATGCGGGCCTGTGGGTCCTCGGCCAGGACTGGCAGGTCTGGTCGATCTATGCGCTCTCCCTCATTCCGGCGCGCTTCACCATTCCGGGCTATCCGATGCTGCCGGGCTCGCAGTACTGGACACTGGCGAGCTACATGCTGCTGCACGGCAACTGGATGCATCTCGCCTTCAACTGCCTGTGGCTTCTGGTCTTCGGAACCCCGGTGGCGCGCTATTTCGGCAGCGCGAAGTTCCTCGTTGTCAGCCTCGTCTCCGGCATCATCGGCGGGCTGTGCAGCCTCGCCCTGCACTGGGGGCAGGAGATCATCATCGTCGGCGCGTCGGGCGCCGTGATGGGCCTCATGGCGGCTGCCATCCCGTTGATGTACGGCGAGCGCCTGCCGCACGGAGGCTGGCGGCCGGCCACATTCCGGGAGCTTCTGGTCAATCGCCGGGCGCTGGTCTTTACCGGCGTCGTGCTGGCGATCACCCTGTTCTCGGGTGGCACCGGCTGGACCGGGAATTCCTTCCTCGCCGACAGCTCGATCGCCTGGGAGGCCCATATCGGCGGGTTCGTGGGCGGCCTCCTCGCCTTCTACGTGCTGGCGCCCCGGGTGCGCAGCGCCTGAAACCGTGTTAGCCTGCTTCCGTTCACCTTGAAGGAAGGAGGCTCCCCAATGGCAGTTGCTCACATCCTCAGGCAAAAGGGCGCGGCGGTCGTCACCGTCAAGCCGGAAGACAGCGTCCAGTCCATCGTCGATATCCTGGCGCTTCACCGCATCGGCGCGGTCGTGGTGGTCGATCCGCAGGGTGCCATCGCCGGCATCGTCTCGGAGCGCGACGTGGTGCGCGCCATGGCGGGCGATGCGGCGGGCATCGTCGGGAAGACCGCCAAGGACATCATGACCGCCAAGGTCCGCACCTGCGCGCCCACCGACTCGGAAGCGGAACTGATGCAGATGATGACGGAAGGCCGCATCCGCCATCTGCCTGTCGTCGGCAACGGCAAGCTCGCCGGCATGGTGTCGATCGGCGACCTGGTGAAATTCCGCATCGAGCAGATGGAGGCCGAAGCTGACCAGATGAAGACCTACATCGCCTCGGCGGGCTGAGGCGTCAGTAGACGGTCTTGGCGTCGAACAGCCGTGGCGCGTCGGTGAAGACCAGCCGGTCGCCGTCGAGGCGGCGATAGAAACAGCTCCGCCGGCCGGTGTGGCAGGCCGCACCCTTGCCCTGGGGCAGGGCCTTGAGGAGCAGCACGTCCTGGTCGCAGTCGGTGAGGATCTCGGTCACCTCGAGCGTCTCGCCGGAGGTCTCGCCCTTCTTCCACAGCGCCTGGCGCGAGCGGCTCCAGAAATGCGCGAGGCCCGTTTCCTGCGTCAGGCGCAGGGCCTCGGCATTCATGTGGGCGACCATCAGCACGGCATTGTCGCGCGCATCGCTGACGATGACTGTGATCAGTCCGGAAGAATCGAACCTCGGCTGAAACCTGTCGGTCTCGTCGAGATCCTTGCTCATTTACAGGGAGAAGCCGGTGCTCGGCGCGCGGACGAGTTCCATGAAGCGCGCCTGCAGCACCGGGTTGGTCTTGAACTCACCGGTGAACTGCGTGGTGATGGTGGCGACGTTGCGCTTGCCCACGCCGCGCATCGACATGCAGGTGTGCACCGCCTCGACCAGCACGGCGACACCGCGCGGGTTCAGCGCGTCGGCGATCGCGTTGGCGATCTGCGCCGTCATGGTCTCCTGCGTCTGCAGGCGGCGGGAAAAGATCTCGACCACGCGGGCAAGCTTCGAGATGCCGACCACCGCCGTCTTGGGCAGGTAGGCGACATGCACGCGGCCCACGAAGGGCGCGATGTGGTGTTCGCAATGCGAGTTGAACTCGATGTCGCGCAGCATGACGATGTCGTCATAGCCGCCGACGTCGGTGAAGGTGCGCGACAGGGCTTCCGCCGGATCGTCCTCGTAGCCCGAAAAATATTCGCGGAAGGCCTTGGCCACGCGCTTCGGCGTGTCGAGCAGGCCCTCGCGGTCCGGGTTGTCGCCGGCCCAGGCCAGCAGCGTGCGGACGGCGGCCTCCGCCTCCTCCTGCGTCGGGCGCTTCACCGGCTTCGGCGGGATCTTCTTGACGACGGCTTCCATATTCCTGACTTCACTTTCCCACATGACAGGCCTGACTTGCGCCTGTGGACAAGCCGCCCCCATATCATGGGGCAGGCCCCGCTGGCAAACCGCCAAACGACGGTTCCCGGCCACAGGCGAATGGGCTAGGATGTTGGAATGATTAACGAGATTTACAACCGTCAGATCCTGGGTTTCGCGGCAGATATTCCCCGGTTGCAACGCTTGAGTGCCCCGGATGCCACTGCGGTGGCGATTTCGCGGCTGTGCGGCTCCAAGGTCACGGTCGACCTGAACATGAAGGACGGGGTGGTCACCGACTTTGGCCAGGAGGTCAAGGCCTGCGCCCTCGGCCAGGCCTCGTCCTCGATCATGGCCCGCCACGTGGTGGGCTCGACGGCGGAGGAACTCCGCGCGCTGCGCGAGCAGATGTACCGGATGCTGAAGGAGGAGGGCCCGGCCCCCACCGGCAAATGGGCCGAGCTCGAGGCGCTCCTCCCGGTGCGCGACTTCAAGGCCCGCCACGCCTCGACCCTTCTCACCTTCGACGCGGTGGTCGACGCCATCGGCCAGATCGAGGCGAAGCAGAAGGAGGCTGCCCATGGCTGAACCCGTCCGCGCGCTGGACCTTCCCGCCCGCACCAAAACCATCTACCCCGCACCCTATGCCGCGGCGCTGGAAGGCCGCGCCAAGCGGGCGCTGGGCGATGTGTTCAACCTCACCCAGTTCGGCGTGAACCTCACGGTGCTGGCGCCCGGCTCATCCTCCGCCCACCGCCACTGGCATGAGAGCGAGGACGAGTTCGTCTATGTGCTGGAAGGCGAGGTGACGCTGGTCGACGACGAGGGCGAGCATGTGCTGACCGCCGGCATGTGCGTCGGCTTCAAGGCCGCCGTTCCGAACGGCCACAAGCTGATCAACAAGTCGGGCGCTCCGGCCATGTACCTCGAGGTCGGCACCCGCAGCGAAGGCGACCGTGCCCATTACCCCGACGTCGACATGCTGGCGGTGAAGGAGAACGGCAAGTACCGCCTGACCCACAAGGACGGCACGCCGTACTGACAGGCGCTCTCCGCCTCCCTCACTTCACCTTGCCCCGGCTTGACCGGGGCATCCTTTTTCCGGCGGTGATAAAGGATGCGCGGATCAAGTCCGCGCAAGGTGAGAGTTGTTGTCGATGACCGACCTTACTTCCTTCTCTTGTCTTCGATGTCCGGCGCATGCGGGAAGCGCGACTTCAGGTCCCGGTCGGTCACGCTCATGTGGTTGCGCGTGTACTGCTCGGAGGCATCGCGCAGCGGCTGGAAGTCCCACGGGAAGTGGTTGCCGTGCTTCAGCGCCTCGAACATCATGAGCCGCGCCTGCTGGCTTTCCAGCACTTGCCCGTTGATGCGCGGAATGTCGAACTTCGCCTCGACCTCGGCGCGGAACGACTTGGCCAGCGGGTGCGAGGCTGCGAGGTTCTTCAGCTCCAGCGGATCGTCCACGAGATTGTAGAGCTGGTCGGGGTCGACCGGCGAATGGATGAACTTCCACGGGCCCCGCCTGAGCATGTACATCGGCGCGATGGCGCCCTCGGCGAGGTATTCGCCCCAGGCCGTGCCCTCCGGGTTTTCCGGTGCACCCGTCAGCAGCGGGTAGAGCGAGCGGCCATCGACCGGCCGCGCCAGCTTGGCCTTGCCGTCATTGCCGATGTCGGCCAGCGTCGGCAGGATATCGGCCAGCGTCACCGGTTCCTTCACCCGCCGCGCCTTGAAGCGCTTGGGGTTCCACACCAGCATCGGCACGTGAGCCGATGGTTCGAGGTAGCTCATCTTGTACCAGAGCCCGCGCTCGCCGAGGAAGTCGCCGTGGTCCGAGGTGAACACGATCACCGTGTCGTCCAGCTTTCCGCTCGCCTCCAGCGCCGCGATCATCTGGCCGACGAGATCGTCTACGTAGGAGATGTTGGCGTAATAGCCATGCCGCGCCTTGCGCAGGTCGTCCTCGGTCACCGTGTAGTCGTCCATCGCCGAGACGTCGTAGAGCCGCTGGCTGTGGGCATCGAGCTGCGAACGCTCCATGCGCGGCACGGCGGGCAGGTCGATGTCCTCGTCCCTGTAGAGGTCCCAGAACTTCTTGCGCGCCGCATAGGGGTCATGCGGATGGGTGAAGGACGCCATCAGGCAGAACGGCTTCTCCGGGTCGAAGCGCACATAGTCGTAGATCTTGCGGATGGCGAGGAAGGCCACCTCGTCGTCGAACTCGAGCTGGTTGGTGATCTCGGCGATGCCCGGCTGCAGCACCGAGGTCATGTTGTGGTACCACCAGTCGATGCGCTCCTGCCGGAGCCGCCAATCCGGCGTCCAGCCGAAATCGGCGGGGTAGATGTCGGTGGTCAGCCGCTCCTCGAGGCCATGCAGCTGGTCGGGCCCGACGAAATGCATCTTGCCGGAGAGGCAGGTCTTGTAGCCGGCGAGCCGCAGGTAATGCGCCCAGGTGGGGATCGAGGAGGCGAACTCGGCGGCATTGTCATAGACACCGGTGCGCGAGGAGAGCAGCCCGTTCATCACCGTGGCCCGCGCCGGCGAGCACAGCGGGCTCGTCGAATAGGCGTTCTCGAACACCACGCCCTCGGCGGCGAGCCGCGACAGGTTGGGCGTCTGCACGAGCCTGTGCCCGTGGAAGGGCAGGAACTGGGCCGCCAGCTGGTCGGCCATGATGAAGAGGATATTGGGTTTTGTGTCGCTCATGGCCGCCCTATATGCTGCACGTCTGATCATGAAAACCGTTCTTCTGGCTCTCATCCGGTTCTACCAGCTCACCTTATCGGCCATCCTCGGCCGGCGCTGCCGCTATTTACCGACCTGTTCCGACTACACCAGCGACGCCATCCGCAAGCATGGCGTGAAACATGGCCTGGCGCTCGGCTTCGCCCGCGTCTGCCGCTGCCATCCCTGGGGCCAGTCGGGCTTCGACCCGGTGCCGGAAGTCTACGAGGGGCCGGTGTGGCGGATGCCCCAAGCGTCTTCTCCCGCTCCTTCAGCGGGAGAAGAAGGGACCCGTTGCGGCACGCAACGGGGAGATGAGGGAAGGCCGGGGACGGTCTAGCCGCCGGAGCCCGCTTTCCCTCACCTCCCCCAACTTCGTTGGGGCCCCTTCCTCTCCCGCGCTGCGGGAGAGGACGATTCGCTTGACCTCCCGCGCCCGCTCCACTAAACCCCGCCCGCACTCTAAACCATTGATTTCGCTTACCCGCTTCGTTGGCGGGAGTGAGCAGGAGGATACTGATGATTTCCTTGACCTTCCCGGATGGCGCCAAGCGCCAGGTTGAAGCCGGGGTTTCCGCCCGCGATGTGGCGGCATCCATTTCCAAGTCGCTCGAGAAGAAGGCCGTCGCCGCCGTGGTCAACGGGACGCTGGTCGATCTCGCCGATCCGATCACCACCGACTCGACGCTGCGCATCGTCACCCGCGACGATCCGGAAGCGCTCGAACTCATCCGCCATGACGCCGCCCACGTGCTGGCGGAAGCCGTGCAGGAGCTCTTCCCGGGCACGCAGGTGACCATCGGCCCGGTGATCGAGAACGGCTTCTACTACGACTTCTTCAGGAACGAGCCCTTCACCACGGAAGACTTCGCCGCCATCGAGAAGAAGATGCGCGAGATCATCCAGCGCGACAAACCCTTCACCAAGACCACGAAGACGCGCGAGGAAGCCAAGCAGTTCTTCCGTGACAAGGGTGAGCTGTTCAAGGTCGAGCTGGTCGACGCGATCCCGCAGGGCCAGGACATCAAGTTCTACGACCAGGGCGGCTGGTCCGACCTGTGCCGTGGGCCCCACATGACTTCCACCGGCAAGATCGGCAACGCCTTCAAGCTGATGAAGGTGGCCGGCGCCTATTGGCGCGGCGATTCCGAGAACCCGATGCTGACGCGCATCTACGGCACCGCCTGGGCCAACGAGAATGACCTCAAGGCCTATCTCCACGCGCTGGAGGAAGCCGAGAAGCGCGATCACCGCAAGCTCGGCCGCGAGATGGACCTGTTCCATTTCCAGGAAGAGGGACCGGGCGTGGTGTTCTGGCACGCCAAGGGCTGGACCATGTTCCAGCAGCTCATCGCCTACATGCGCCGCCGCCTCGCCAAGCTCGACTATGACGAGGTCAACGCGCCGCAGCTCCTCGACAAGTCGCTGTGGGAAACCTCGGGTCACTGGGGCTGGTACAAGGAGGCGATGTTCGCCGCCACGTCGGCGGGTGACACCACCGAGGACGACCAGGTCTTCGCCATCAAGCCGATGAACTGCCCCGGCCACGTGCAGATCTTCAAGCACGGCCTGCGCTCCTACCGCGAGCTGCCGCTGCGGCTTGCGGAGTTCGGCAACGTCCACCGCTACGAGCCGTCGGGCGCGCTGCATGGCCTCATGCGCGTGCGCGGCTTCACGCAGGATGACGCGCACATCTTCTGCACCGAAGACCAGATGGCCGAGGAATGCCTGAAGATCAACGATCTCATCCTCTCGACCTACAAGGACTTCGGTTTCGAGCACATCGTGGTGAAGCTCTCCACGAGGCCCGAGAAGCGCGTCGGTTCCGACGAGGCGTGGGACCGTGCCGAGAGCATCATGTCGAAGGTGCTGGAGCAGATCGCTTCCGAATCCGGCGGCAAGATCAAGACCGCGGTCAACCCGGGCGAGGGCGCCTTCTACGGTCCCAAGTTCGAATACGTGCTGCGTGACGCAATCGGCCGCGACTGGCAATGCGGCACCACCCAGGTCGACTTCAACCTGCCCGAACGCTTCGGCGCCTTCTACATTGGCGCCGACGGCGAGAAGAAGGTGCCGGTGATGATCCACCGTGCCATCTGCGGCTCGATGGAGCGCTTCCTCGGCATCCTGATCGAGCATTTCGCCGGCCACTTCCCGCTGTGGCTCGCACCCACTCAGGTGGTGGTTGCGACCATCACTTCGGAGGGTGACGCCTATGCCATGGAGGTCCGCGACCTGCTGCGCAAGGCGGGCCTGCGCGCCGAGGCCGATCTCCGCAACGAGAAGATCAACTACAAGGTCCGCGAGCACTCGGTGCAGAAGGTCCCGGTCATCCTCGTCGTCGGCAAGCGGGAGATGGAAGAACGCGCCGTCAGCGTCCGCCGCCTCGGCTCGCAGGACCAGACGCCGATGACCTTGGATGCCGTCATCGCCGCGCTGAAGGACGAGGCGACCCCGCCGGACCTGAAGCGGGATTAGGGGCGGGTCGCTCCCAAACCGCTCACACCACCTTCACACCACTCATCATGCCCGGGCCCGTCCCGGGCATCCTTTTTTTGTCCCGCACCTCTCCCCATTGCCGTCATCCCGGCGAAGGCCGGGATCCAGCTTTCCCCATGCTCCGGCGTTCGAAGCTGGACCCCGGCCTTCGCCGGGGCGACGGTGCGCATGGGATGGAGCCAAAAAAGATGGCCGGGACGAGCCCGGCCATGGTGAGTGTCTGTGAAAAGTGCCCAACCCTCACTGCGTCGGGTCGGGCTCCTGCTGCATCACCACGAAGTTCTTCGCCGTGCGCGTGTCGGGCGTCGAGGGCAGGTCGGTGGTGACGAAGACGAGGCCCACGTGGAACGAGTCCTGGATCGCCTTGATCACGTCCGGCTCGGCGCGCACGCGGTCGATCACGGTCGTGTCGACCTGGCCGGTTTCGCCATGGGCGATGGCGCACCAGTGCATCTTGCCGTCCGCCCCCTTCTCGAGGATGAAGACATGGCTGCCCAGCGGCTGGTCGGGGTTCGAAATGGTGGCCGGGCCCTTGGCGATGGTGTCGCCGTTCCTCAGCACCTCGATGGTCTTGTCCGGGCTGCTGACCAGCACCGACACGGTCACGGCATTGGGATCGTCCGGGCTCGGCTGGCCCTGGCTCTTCAGCTTGTCGGCCTGCGCGGCGATGTCCTTGTCGGCATCGGCCGACAGCACGAGGCCCGGGTGGTCGACGTCGACCGGGTCCGAGGCGGCATTGGCGATGATCACCACCGTGCCGATCTGGGTGATTGTGAACAGCAGCGCCGAGAAGGCCAGCGGCAGGCGCACGCAACCATGCGAGTCCGGGTAGCCCGGCAGCTCGCCCGCATGCAGCGCCACGCCCGACCAGGTGAGCCGGTTCATGTTCGGCATCGGCGCGTCGTTGTACTCGTCGGAGTGGTGGTCCTTGTCCTTCTGCAGGATCGAGAACACGCCGGTCGGCGTGTCATGGCCCGGCTTGCCGGTGGAGCAGGTCGACACCGCGATGCGGATGCCGTTGCGATAGACGAAGACCCGCTGGTCGGGGATCGACACGATGATCGCCACCGGCCCCTCGGGCGAGCGCTCGGGGTGCCAGGTGTACTGGCCGGGCTTCATGTCCTTGAAGTCGTCGGTGTCGACCTGCTGGGCCAGGACCGGGCGTCCGGCGATGGTCCAGGCCGCGAAAAGTGTGCTGCCCGCAAGGAGTGCGCGGCGGGAAATGGAGGCGGTGGTCATGGGGTGAGTCTCTCCTGGCCAATGCTGCCACGGGTTTGCACAGGCGCTGGTTGGGGTCAAGTTAACGCGGGCCAACCGTATTTTCGCGGAGGTCACCGCTCTTTCATTCCGTCATCCCGGCGAAGGCCGGGATCCAGCTTTCCACGTGTCCGATGTCGTTAAGCTGGACCCCGGCTTTCGCCGGGGTGACGGACCGAGGAGGTATGGAGCCCTATTGAACCATCCCCACCCGCGGCGCGTACAAACCACCATGACCACCATCATCATCGGGGCCACCGGCGGCATCGGAGCGGCACTTTCCCGTCGTCTCGCCGCGGCGGGCCACACCCTCCACGCCATCGGCCGAGATCCCGCGAAGCTTGCGGCTCTCACCGCCGAGATCGGCGGCAGTCATTCGGTGGCCGACGTCACCGACCGCGCCCAGCTCGACGCCGCCATCAAGGCCGCAGGTCCCACCGTCTCCGGCCTCGCCTATTGCGTCGGGTCCATCAACCTGAAGCCCGTCGCCCGCATCAGCGACGAGGATGCGGAACGCGACTTCCGCCTCAACGCGCTCGGTGCCTTCCACGCGGTGCAGGCGGCACTTCCCGCGTTGAAGGCGAGCGGCAACGCCTCGGTGGTCCTGTTCTCCACCGTCGCCGTGGCGCAGGGCTTTGCGTCTCATGCCTCGATCGGCATGGCCAAGGGCGCGGTCGAGGGCCTCATGCTGTCGCTCGCCGCCGAACTGGCGCCGAAGATCCGCGTCAACTGCGTCGCCCCCTCGCTGACGAAAACCCCGCTCGCCGCCGCGCTTACGTCGAGCGAGCAGATGGCAACGGCAATCGCCGCGCTGCATCCGCTGCAGCGCCTCGGCGAGGCCGATGACGTGGCGGCCGCCGCCGCCTTCCTGCTGTCTCCCGATGCCTCCTGGATCACCGGACAGGTGATCGGCGTCGATGGCGGCCGCTCCATGCTGCGCAGCAAGGGCTGACATGCCGCGCGGCGTGAAGAAGTCCGATCTCCCCAGCAAGCCCTGCGCCGCCTGCGGCCGACCTTTCACGTGGCGCAAGAAATGGGCGCGTGACTGGGACAAGGTGAAGACCTGCTCCGACCGCTGCCGCGCCGCGCTGAAGAAGGCGACATGAGCGCGCTCCGCATCGTTCTGGGCGACCAGCTCAGCCGCGGCCTCTCATCGCTTCGCGACTACGTGCCGGGCGACACGGTGCTGATGATGGAGGTCGTCGAGGAGGCGACCTATGTGAAGCACCACAAGCAGAAGCTGGTGCTGATCCTCTCCGCCATGCGCCACTTCGCCGAGGAGCTCCGCCACCACGGCTTCACGGTGGACTATGTCCGCCTCGACGATCCCGCCGACACCGGCTCCTTCACCGGCGAGGTGCAGCGCGCCATCGCCCGCCACAAGCCGTCGCGCCTTGTCGTCACCGAGCCCGGCGAATGGCGGGTGCTGGAGATGATCAAGGGCTGGAACGCCGAGATCCTCTCCCATGACCGCTTCTTCGCCACGCCCGCCGGTTTCGCCGCCTGGGCCAGGGGCCGCAAGCAGCTGCGCATGGAGTTCTTCTACCGCGACATGCGCCGCCTCTCCGGCCTGCTGATGGAAGGGGACGCTCCCGTGGGCGGCCAGTGGAACTACGACCACGACAACCGCAAGGCCCTGCCGAAAGACCTGACCCCGCCGCCGCGCCGCCGCTTCGAACCCGATGCGATCACCCGCGAGGTGATGGCCATGGTCGCCGCACGTTTCCCCGATCACTTCGGTGACCTCGAACCCTTCGGCTGGGGCGTGACGCGCGCCGATGCGCTGGAGGCGCTCGACCATTTCATCGCCGCCTGCCTCCCCAATTTCGGCGACTACCAGGACGCGATGAAGCAGGGCAACGCCTTCCTCTATCACTCCGTGATCTCGCCCTATCTCAACATCGGCCTCATCACCCCGCGCGAAATCTGCAACCGCGCCGAGGACGCGTGGCGAAGGGGAGACGCACCGCTCAACGCCGTCGAAGGCTTCATCCGCCAGATCCTCGGCTGGCGCGAATATGTCCGCGGCCTCTACTGGCTGAAGATGCCGGATTACGGGGAGACCAACGCGCTCGCCGCCAACCGCCCGCTGCCGGGCTTCTACTGGACCGGCAAGACGGAGATGAACTGCCTCGCGCAGGCCATCGGCGACACGCAGCGCCACGCCTATGCCCACCACATCCAGCGCCTCATGGTCACCGGCAATTTCGCGCTGCTGGCGGGGCTCGATCCCAAGGAGGTCGAGCAGTGGTACCTCCTCGTCTATGCCGACGCCTTCGACTGGGTGGAGCTTCCAAACACCCACGGCATGGCGCTCTTCGCCGATGGCGGCGTGATGGCGTCGAAACCCTATGCTGCCTCGGGCGCCTACATCGACCGCATGTCGGACTATTGCGCCGGCTGCCGCTTCAAGCCGGAGGTGAAGCTGGGGCCCAGGGCCTGCCCGTTCAACTACCTCTATTGGGACTTCCTGATCCGCAACGAGGCGGCGCTGAAACCCAACCCGCGCATGGCCATGCCATACCGGACACTGGCCAAGATGGATGAGGAGCGGCGAGCCGACATCGTCCGCCACGCGGCGAAGTTCCTGGGTTCTCTCCAGCCCTAAAGGCCGTCATCCCGGCGGAGGCCGGGATCCAGCTTTCCACGGGGTTGGTGCCCGAAGCTGGACCCCGGCCTGCGCCGGGGTGACGGTTGAGGGGAGAGTAGGGAAGAGGGCTTGAATTGTAATCGATCCCGCTACATATAGGCCCCGGAAAGCGAGGCATCATGGACATCGGCATCTACACCTTCGCGGACGTCGCCCCCGGCGGTTCGCACCCGCAGCGCCTGCGCCAGCTGGTGGAGGAGATGGAACTTGGCGACCAGGTGGGCCTCGACGTCTTCGGCCTCGGCGAGCATCACCGCCCGGACTATTCGGTTTCGGCTCCCGTCGTGGCGCTCGCCGCAGGTGCTGCGCGCACCAAGAACATCCGCCTCACCTCCGCCGTCACCGTGCTCAGCTCGGAAGACCCGGTGCGGGTGTTCCAGCAGTTCGCGACGCTCGACGGGATTTCCAACGGCCGCGCCGAGATCATGGCCGGCCGCGGCTCCTTCATCGAGAGCTTCCCGCTCTTCGGCTACGACCTCAACGACTACGACGCGCTGTTCGCCGAGAAGCTCGACCTGCTGACGAAGCTCATCGACAACGAGACCGTGTCCTGGCAGGGCGAGCTGCGACCGGCGCTCGACAAGGTGACGCTGTACCCGCGCCCCGAGCAGCACAGGATCCCGTTGTGGATTGCGGTGGGCGGCACGCCGCAGTCGGTGGTGCGCGCGGCCACGCTCGGGCTGCCCATGGCGCTCGCCATCATCGGCGGCGACCCCAAGCGCTTCGCGCCCTATTTCGATCTCTATCGCGAGGCATGGTCACGCGCCAACCGCAAGCCGAAGGAGGTGAAGCTGAGCCTCAACATGCACGGGTTCGTCGCCGACAGCACCGAGGCCGCGAAGGACATCTTCTTCGAGCCGCACAACCAGGTCATGAACCGCATCGGCGCCGAGCGCGGCTGGCAGCCCTCGGGGCGGCGCGAGTTCGAGGCGTCCTGCGGGCCCAACGGCCACCTGCTGATCGGCGATCCGGATCGCGTGGCGGATCGCATCATCGAACTGCACAAGCTGTTCCGCAACGACCGCATCCTGGTGCAGATGGCCATCGGCGCCATGCCGCACAAGCACCTGCTGCGCGCCATCGAACTGCTCGGCACCAAAGTCGCACCCAAGGTGAAGGAGGCCTGCCAATGAGCCTGCCGCATATCCCCGATCCCATGCCCGGCGATGCCGCCGCGGCGGATGCGATCGAAATGGTCATCGTGCCGCGCGCCCGCGATCTCGGCGGCTTCGAGGTGCGCCGCGCGCTGCCCTCGGCCAGAAAGCAGATGGTCGGCCCCTTCATCTTCTTCGACCAGATGGGACCCGCGCTGATGCAGCCGGGGCAGGGCATCGACGTGCGCCCGCACCCGCATATCGGGCTTGCCACCGTCACCTGGCTGTTCGACGGCTCGATCTACCATCGCGACAGCCTCGGCTCCGCCCAGCCCATCTCGCCGGGCGAGCTCAACTGGATGACCGCCGGCAAGGGCATCGTCCATTCCGAGCGCACGGCACCGCCGGACCTCGCGCGCGAGCGCAAGGTGTTCGGCATCCAGAGCTGGGTGGCGCTGCCGAAGGCTCAGGAAGAGACGGCCCCCGCCTTCGACCATGTGGCGGCGAGCGCGCTGCCGGTGATCGACGAGCGCGGCATTTCGGCCCGCATCATCGCCGGCTCGCTCTATGGCGCCACCTCGCCGGTGAAGACCCACAGCGACCTGTTCTATGCCGATGTGCAGATGGCGGCGGGCACCGCCTTGCCGCTCCCCGTCGAGCACGAGGAGCGCGGCGTCTATGTCGCGGAAGGCGAGATCGAGGTGGCAGGCCAGAGCTTCGAGGAAGGCCGCCTGCTGGTGTTCCGCCCCGGCGACGCCATCACGCTCCGTGCACGGAGCAACGCCCGCGTCATGCTGCTCGGCGGCGAGCCGATGGATGGCCCGCGCTACATCTGGTGGAACTTCGTCTCCTCGTCGAAGGACCGCATCGAGGCGGCGAAGGACGACTGGAAGCAGGCGCGCTTCGCCATCGTGCCGGGCGACGAGAAGGACTTCATCCCGCTCCCCGACAAGTAGGGCTCAGTTCCCGAGCATGATGTCGCGCACCTCGCCGGCGGCGATGTTGAAGGTGGCGGTCAGCAGTTCCGCCCCCACCTCGGCGCGCGCGGTGTAGGTGCCGGGCAGCAGGGTCACGTTGGCGTTGATGCCGCCGCGCGTGGCGATCGACGTTCCGGACTGGTCTTCGACCTGCCAGCGCACCGTGCTGTTGGGCGCGCCGACGAAGGCGAGCCTCGCGAGGCCGGCCCTGTGCGCGATCTTGACGGTGGCCACGCGGCCCGCCGTCACGTGCACGTCGGCCACCGCCTTGACGTTGCCGGTCGAGACCTGGCTCTCGACGCGGTAGGTGCCTTCGGGCAGGCGGATGATCTCGCCCGGCTTCACCGACACCGCCATCAGCCGCTTGCCGTCCATCGAGAACACCCGCACCCGCGAGGCGACGGGCGGCACGTCGATCTTGCCGAGCAGCGGCTCGACCCGGAGGCCACCCGCATCGAGCACGAAGCTCACCTTGAGGCGCGTCGCGGCGGGCAGGCTCACCAGCTCCTCGAGCCGCGTCGCGCCGTAGCTCGCATCGACCACGTAGTCGCCGGGGCTGAGCGAGACGTCCGCCGTGCCCTCGTCGCCGGAATAGACGGTCACACCGTCCGGGCTGCGGATGTTCCACGCGATGTTCTGCTGCAGCGGCCCGCCATCGGGCGTGAGGCGGGCGGAGAGTTCGAGGCCCTCGCGGCCGGGCTGTACCAGCTGGATGGCAAGCTGGTGGGCGGCTTCGGCGCAGGCGGGAAGGGCATTGCCGAAAAGGAAAATCGCCACCGCGAGCACGGCGGCGGGGCCGCCCGGGCGATGGCGATGATGCCGTGCACGGGGTCTGCAGGCGTGCAAAGCGATAATCCCTCTCTCCAAGATTTCTTGAGCTAATCATGGGGCGGGGGCTGCGGCAATTTGGTTCTTAACGAATGGTTAATGTCCGCGGCATTGCCTTTTTGAGGGACGCCCGCCAGAGTGGAGCGATCATGCAGCAGTTCAACGATACATCCTCCATCCTGTCGCTTCTCGGGACCCGCAAGTCCGCCTCCGCCAAGGCCATGGCGGCGCCGGGCCCGACGCCTGAACAGCTCGCCGAGATCCTGCGCCTCGCGGTGCGCGTGCCGGACCACGGCAAGCTTGCGCCATGGCGCTTCATCCTGTGGGAGGGCGATGCCCGCACCCGTTTCGGCGACGTCATGAAGGCGCGCTGGAAGGTGCTGCACCCCGAGCATGGCGAGCAGACGCTGGGCTTCGTCCATGGATTGTTCCTGCGCGCGCCCACCGTGCTCGGCGTCGTGTCAGCGCCGCAGGAAAACCCCAAGATTCCGGCGTGGGAGCAGCAGCTTTCCGCCGCCGCGGTGTGCATGAACATCCTCTATGCGGCGACGGCGCTCGGCATCGGCTGCCAGTGGAACACCGACTGGGTGGTCTACGATGCGGAAATCGCCGCCGCCATGGGCCTTGGCCCCCACGAGAAACTCGCCGGCCTGATCTATCTCGGCACCGCCACCGGTGCCCTGGAGGAGCGTCCGCGCCCCGATCCGGCGACGTTGCTCACCCGCTGGCAAGCATCATGAAGATCCAGGGCGTTCTCTTCGACAAGGACGGCACGCTGATCGACGTCAACGCGACGTGGGTGCCGATCTACCGGGATGCGCTGAAGCAGCTCTTCGCCACCGACGATGCCGGGGCCGAGCGGCTGATGGAGGTGGCGGGCTATGACCGCGCCACGGGCAAGCTCAAGGCCGGCTCGCCGCTGGCCGGCGGCACCAACCGCGAGATCGCCGCCATCTGGTGGCCGGAACTCTCGGGCGCCGCACTCGATGCCCATCTCGACAGTCTCGAGCATCGCTTCGCCCAGATGGTGCGCGACAAGCTGGTGCCGCTCATGCCGCTCGAGCCGATCCTCAGCGATCTGCGCGCCATGGGCCTCAAGCTCGGGGTCGCCACCAACGACAGCCACCTCTCGGCCCGCGCCCACATGGCCGAAGTCGGCGTCATCGAGCACTTCGAGGATATCATCGCCGCCGACACCGTTGCCGTCGCCAAGCCTGCCGGCAACATGATCCGCAGGTTCGCGGCGCTCACCGGCCTTGCGCCTGCCGCCATCGCCATGGTGGGCGACAACCACCACGACATGGAAGAGGCGCGCAACGGCGGGGCGGGGCTTGCCATCGCCGTGCTCTCCGGCAATGCGGGCCGCGAGGACATCGCGCATCTCGCCGACTACACCATCGACAGCGTGGCCGATCTTCCGGCCCTCCTGCGGAGTCTCTGATGTTCTACGATGCAGTGAAGAACGACCACGGTTTCCAGTACGACCCGTTCAAGGCCATCGTGGCGCCGCGGCCCATCGGCTGGGTGTCGACGCTGTCGCCCGACGGCAAGTCCAACCTCGCGCCCTACAGCTACTTCAACGCCTTCTCGCAGGCGCCGCACTACGTCGCCTTCGGCAGCGGGCCGCGCAAGGATTCGATGCGCAACATCGAGGAGACGGGAGAGTTCACCTTCAGCCTCGCCACCTATGACCTGCGCGAGCAGATGAACGCCAGCTCGGCCCACGTGACCACCGACGAGTTCGAGCTCGCCGGCCTCACCAAGGCCGACTCGCAGATCGTCAAGCCGCCGCGCGTCGCCGAGAGCCCGGCAGCCCTCGAATGCTGCCTGCACCGCATCGTTCCGCTCCCTGACGACGACGGCAACGCCCACAACTTCCTCATCATCGGCCGGGTGCTCGGCATCCACATCGACGACCGCTTCATCGTCGAGGGCCGGGTCGACACGGCCGCCATGCGCCCGATCGCGCGGCTGGGCTACAGCGAATACGCCACGGTGGGCGAGGCTTGGCGCATGCGCCGCCCGGACTAGGCACGAGGCGGCCCCGCGACTCAGTTCCGGGCCATTCGTCAATCCGCAACCGCCGCAATTCCGCCATTGTGGACAAGCCTGTGCACAAGGCCGTTTTTCACGCTGGCTCAATTGTTTACAGCCTGTGGAAAAGCTGTGGATAACTCCGTTAACGCCTCATTAACCAGCCCGGCGCAGGTTTCGACATACGGACGCGAGGGCGGTTGAGCCCGCCGTTCCGGGGGAGTCGGAGAGGTTTGTGGACATGACCATGTGTCTGCTCATTGATGAAGAGGGCAGGGGTCGGCATCATCTCGGCGAGATGCTGTCTGGCCTCGGGCTCGAGACGTCGCTGACCAGCGGCGCCGACGAGGCCGTGCGCTTCTGCAATGACAATTCCCCGGATGTCGTCATGCTGTCGGCGCGCGCCAATGGCGGGGCGCCGAAGGATTTCGTCAAGCGCCTGCGTCTTGCCGCCCGCGGCAAGCCCCCCGTGGTCTTCCTGTTTGCCGAAACGCCCGATACCGAGATGTTCGGCCAGACGATCCTCGAGGGTGCGGCCGACGTTCTGATGATGCCGCTCGACCGCGACCTCCTGCACTTCAAGCTGCGCCAGGCCGGCATCGTCGTCTGATTTCCGTCGCAATGGCCTGAGAGAGGGGAGACATGAACAACGCCTCCCTCTGGGTGCTCCTCGCCAGCGTCGCCATGCTGTGCCTGGGCCATGGTCTCAACGGCTCTCTCGTCTCGCTCGCCGCCGACCAGGCGCAGTTCTCGACATCC
Source organism: Hyphomicrobiales bacterium (assembly GCA_046349235.1). Lineage (GTDB taxonomy): Bacteria > Pseudomonadota > Alphaproteobacteria > Rhizobiales > Aestuariivirgaceae > Aestuariivirga. The sequence continues at coordinate 80,217 of JAXMCT010000013.1, read as the reverse complement.
ACCACAGGCTTCGTCATGGCCGGCTATTCGGCGGGCATGCTGCTGTCGACCTTCGCCGCCCCGCGCCTGGTCAAGAGCGTGGGCCACGTGCGCACCTTCGGCGGGCTCGCCTCGATGGTCTCCACCGTGGTGCTGCTGTTCCCGCTGTGGCCCAACCCGGTGTTCTGGTTCCTGCTGCGCATCCTCACCGGCCTGTGCGTCTCGGGCATGTACATCGTGTGCGAGAGCTGGCTCAACGCCGCCTCGACGAACCGCAACCGCGGCCAGATGCTGTCGCTCTACATGATCGTCACCTATGGCGCGCTGGGCCTCGGGCAATTGCTGCTCAACGTCACCGACACCTCGGGCTACGTGCGCTTCATCATCGTGTCCTGCCTGCTTTCCATGTCGCTGGTGCCGCTCATCCTGGTGCCGTCGGAGCAGCCGAGCGTCGAGGGCGCGAAGAGCGTGAAGATCGCCGACATCTGGCGCGCCTCGCCGCTCGCCGTGGTCGGCGTCATCGGCTGCGGGCTGGGGCAGAGCGCCTTCTTCGCGCTCGGCGTGATCTTCGGCATGGCAATGGGCCTGCCGCTGGTCTGGGTGTCGATCATGATGGCGCTGCCGCCCTTCGGCGTCATCCTGTCGCAATATCCCATCGGCTGGGTGTCGGACCGCATCGACCGGCGCACCATCATCATGCTGCTCAGCTTCGCGGCGGCCATCGTTCCGGCCATCATCCTGGCCGGCGGATACTATGTCACCTGGTTCATGCTGATCACCCTGATGACGCTGTTCGGCATCGTCTCGCTGCCGATCTATTCGCTGGTCATCGCCCATGCCAACGATCACCTGCGCAAGGAGCAGGTGCTGGGCGCCTCGGCCAAGCTGGTGCTGCTCTATGGCGCGGGCTCGATCGTCGGGCCAATCCTCGCCGGCACGCTGATGAGCGAGATCGGCCGCGCCGGCTTCCTGATCTTCATGATCGTGGTCAACGGCGCTCTTGCCGCCTTTGCCTTCTGGCGCAACTGGCGCCACCCGGACCACATCCGCGCGCATGGCCGCGACGTGATGTCGGTGAGCCCGGTCTCCACCCCCGCCAACGCCCCGCTGCTGCAGGACTGAGCGGGGCAAGGCAGGTCTACCCGTCATGTGGGCTTGCCCTCGGCCCTACACGCCGAGGTCGGTATGGTGAACCAAAAATTAAACACCGGATGCCATCGTGGGGTCCGGAGAATCACATGATGCAGCCCGCCCTGAAGCAGGACCCCACCTTCGGCCTCGACATCCAGGTCTTCATGGATGTGATCGCCTGCGGCGATGCCGCCCGGCGCACCAGCCTGGCGCTGCAGATCGCGCGCTTCCTCGGCGATCCGGCCTCTTCCCCCGGCGAGCGCGAGCAGGTGCTGCCTGCCGCCCGTCGCCTGGCCGCCGACGAGGACATCGATGTCCGCTGCGCCTTTGCCGAGGCATTGGCAGAGCTCGCCGTTCTCGACGCCGACCTCTTCTTCACCGTGGTGTCCGACGAGGAGGAGATCGCCCTGCCGTTCCTGAGCGTGACGCCGGCGCTCGATGCGCTGCGCATGCTTGCCGTCCTGCGCGCCGGCGGAGAAGCCAGGCAGGCCGTGATCGCGGCCCGCCCCGATCTGGCCCCCGAGGTCATCGAGGTCATCACGCGCGACTTGCCGCTTGCCGTCAACGCCCTGCTGCTCGAAAACCCGGATGCGCGGCTCGGTCCCCAGCACTTCCGCACCCTCTACCAGCGCTTCGGCGCCGAGCCGGACATGCTGGACCTGCTGCTCGCCCACCCGGGCCTGCCGCCGGTGATCCGCATCGTGCAGGCGCGCCGTGCCGCCACCGGCATCAGGACGCTGCTCAATGAACGGGCCTGGCTTTCCTCGGTCCATGCTGCCGAGCTGGTGATCGAGGCCGAGGAGAACGCCACGCTCGACGTGCTGTCCGGCGCCGGCCGCCACGACCTGCCGGCCGCCGTCGCCTTCCTCATCGACAACGAGCTGCTCACCCCCTCGCTCATCGTCCATGCCGCCTGCCAGGGCGCCATGCATGTCGTCGCCGAATGCCTGGCCGGCCTGTCGGGCCTGCCGCCGCGGCGCGTCGAGGAGCAGATGTACCAGGGCCGGTTCAAGGCGCTGCATGCCCGCTGTGGCCTGCCGCCGTCCTGCTACTGGACGCTTCAGGCCGCCTGCGACGTGGCGGAGGACGAGCGGCAGGACGGTCTCCGGCTCTCGGTGGAAGAGTTCGGCGCCCGCATCATCGAGACGCTTCTCACCCGCTACGAGGCACTGCCGCCGTCGGAACAGCCCCGTCACCTGGGCTTCCTCGGACGCTATGGCGACGAGAACACCCGCCATCTCGCGTCGCGGCTGCAGGCAGGGCTCGAGCGCGCCGCCTAGCGTCCGGAGCATTAATCAAACAATCCGAAATCTCCTCCCCGCAGACGTCGCGTCGCCCGCGAACCGGGCCCCCGCGGTTGCCATTCCACCCTGTCGATGCTAACGATTTCGGCGTCTATGCGATTGAGGATGCTTGGTTTTGCGGGGGCGGATTTGGGCTGCGGCCATGGTGGCATGCGGTGTGACTGGAGGGGCTGCGCATGCGGCTGACGTCACGCCGGCCGCGGGCTTTGGCTGGTCCGGCTTCTATCTCGGCGCCAGCGCCGGCTATGGCTTCGGCGACACCGACTACGCCTATCATCCGCCGGATCTGACGGCCTCTCCCGCCTTCGTCGAGAACTATCCAGCGCTCGGCGTCGATTACGATGGCGGCATGATCGGCGGTCAGCTCGGCTACAATCTGCAGGCCGGCGCTGTCGTGCTGGGCCTCGAGGCGGATGTCTCGGCCTCGGGCATCCGCGGCGAGACGTCGACCCGCGACGCGCCGCCCTGTTTCGAGGAGGGCTGCAGCGCCGAGATCGGCTGGTTCGGCACGGGCCGGCTGCGCCTCGGCTATGACCTCGACGGTTTCATGCCCTTCGTGACCGGCGGTGCCGCGCTCGTCGGCTTCAGCGGCGATGCCGACAAGGGGGCCTGCGGCTACAATGGAAGCTGCGGTTTCAGCGACACGGCCTGGGGCTGGACGCTGGGTGGCGGCGTCGAATGGGGATTCGCCGATCACTGGTCGGCCAAGGCCGAGTATCTCTATGTCAACGTCGATGCGCCGGATTTTTCGGGCCCCGGCGGCAAGCAGGTCAGTGCCGGCGACCTCGACGTCAGCGCCATTCGCATCGGCGTGAACTATCACCTCGACTGACGCGGCAGCCGTCCTAGAACCGGAACTGCTCGCGCAGCACGCGTTCGGCCAGGCTGTGGCCGGGGTCGAACAGGATGCGGGCGGCGCGCGTGGTGTCCTGCGCGATCTCCACCTGGCGAACGTGGCGCACTTCCACATGGTCGGCCACCGCCGCCACCGGGCGCTTGTCGCCTTCCATGATGGTGATCGTCACCTTGGCCGCCGACGGCAGTATCGCGCCGCGCCAGCCGCGCGGCCGGAAGGCGCTGATCGGGGTCAGCGCCAGCAGGTCCGAGTTGATCGGCAGGATCGGTCCGTGGGCGGAGAGATTGTAGGCGGTGCTGCCGGCAGGTGTGGCCACCAGCACGCCGTCACAGGTCAGCTCCTCGAGCCTGGGCTTGTCGTCGATGGCGATCCGGAGCTTCGCCGCCTGGTGGCGCTGGCGGAGCAGTGACACCTCGTTGAAGGCGATGGCGCGTTGGGTCTTTCCGGTTTCGTCCACCGCCGTCATGGCGAGCGGGTGGATGGTGGTGAGTTCCGCCGCGTCCAGACGCTCCAGCAGCCCGTCGGCCTGGTAGTCGTTCATCAGGAAGCCCACCGTGCCGCGGTTCATGCCGTAGATCGGGGTGCCGGTCGAAACGAAGCGGTGCAGCGCCTGCAGCATCAGGCCGTCGCCGCCCAGCGCCACCACGCAGTCGGCGGCCGAAGGGTCGGCATTGCCATGGCGGGCGGCCAGCGTCTGGACGGCCTCCCGGGCTTCTGGCGAGTCCGATGCGAGAAACGCGATCGAGCGGAATGTCATGCCGTTTTCATCGCCCCACTTCATCGCGTTGACAGGTCTGCTGATTGCCTACATTGAAGGCCACACCCTTGGCAATACCGGGAAAATCCCTCCGATGCGCGACATCGTCATGTGCACGACCTGCAGGTTCTCGGCGACCGAGAAGCTGGCCCCCGACGGCCGCACCGGCGGCGAGACGCTGATCGGCCACATGGCGGACGCCATCGCCGCCCGCGGCATCACGCTTCCGGTGGTCACCCAGGCCTGCCTGTGGAACTGCAAGCGCCACTGCTCGGTCGTGCTGAGGGACGGCGACCGCTTCACCTACTTCACCGGCGACCACGAGCCGACGCGCGAGCAGGCAGAGGCCATCCTCGACTGGTTTGCCCTGCACGAGCAGTCGGAGACGGGCGAAGTGTCATTCCGCCAGTGGCCTGACCGCATGCGCGGCCATTTCATCGCCCGCATTCCCCGGGCCCCGGCATGAGCCGCATCACCCTCATCCTCGGCGGCGCCCGCTCCGGCAAGAGCCGCTTCGCCGAAACCCTCGCCCGCGAGCATGGCGGACCGCGCACCTACATCGCCACCGCCGAGGCCTTCGACGACGAGATGCGCCAGCGCATCGCCCGGCACCGCGCGCAGCGCGCCGGCGACGGCTGGCAGACGATCGAGGCGCCGCTGGACCCCGGCGACCGGTTGCCGCGCGAGGGCCTGGTGCTGCTCGACTGCGTCACCGTCTGGCTTGGGAACCTCATGCATCATGGCCACGACCTCAAGGCAGAGGTGGCCAAACTTTGCGCATCCCTCGAGGTCTGCCCTGCCGAGGTCATCCTGGTGTCGAACGAGGTGGGGCTATCGATCGTGCCGGAGAATGCCATGGCGCGGCGCTTCCGCGACGAGCAGGGGCTTGCCAACCAGGCCCTCGCCGGCATCGCCGACAGCGTCTATTTCGTGGTTGCCGGGTTGCCCCAGAAGCTCAAGGGCTGATGTCTACGGCAGCAACGCAAAACGCCCCGAACAGCATCACGAAAAACAACAACCACATCGCCCGGGACAACAACCGCAGGCCACGCCGGATGTCGTTGCGGGTGACCGTGTCGCTGCCATCGCCCATGTAGGGCAGGTCGACCATCTCGCCACCATAGCTGCGCGGACCGCCGAAGCGCAGGCCGAGCGCAGCCGCCATTGCCGCCTCCGGCCAGCCCGCGTTGGGCGACTGGTGCCGGGGCGCATCCCGTTGCATGACCTTGACGATTTCCTTGAAGCGGGATGGCTCGGCTGCCGCGAAGAGATAGCCGGTGAGGCGCGAGGCGGGCAGGTTCACGATGTCGTCCAGCTTGGCGGCCGCCCAGCCAAACCACTGATATTTTTCGTTTTTGTGACCGATCATCGAGTCCGCTGTATTGATGGCCTTGTACATGGCAATGCCGGGAAGCCCGAGCAGGGCATACCACAGCACCGGCGCAACGATGCCATCGGAGGCATTCTCCGCCAGGCTTTCCAGCGCTGCCTTCGCGACCCCCGCCTCGTCGAGCTGCGCCGGATCCCGTCCCACGATCAGGCTCACCTTCACGCGAGCCTCAGCAACCGAGCTTCCGAGTGCCTCATAGACCGCAAGCACATGATCTCGCAGACTTTTCTGAGCGATGAGCGAGGTCGCCAGCAAGGCTTCCGCCAGCCCTCCGAAGGACCAGTGCATCAGCATGCGCGACAGGTAATAGGTGGGGATGAAACTCGCCGCCAGCAGCAGGGCCATCGCCAGGGCCCCGCGCAGCCGCCCTTCGCTTGGAGAAACTCCTTGCAAATTCAATTGCTTGTCGAGCCAATCGATGAGCTTGCCGAGCCACACCACGGGGTGGCTGATGCGCGCGAACAGCGCCGCCGGGTAGCCGGCGAAGCGCTCGATCAGCAGGGCCAGGGCAGCCCGACCGAAGACGAGGATGGGCCAGTCCATCAGAGGTCCCGTGCCAGGGACAGGAGGAGCGGAAGATCGAGGTTGGCTTCGAGATGGGCCGCCAACGCGTCGAGCACCCGGTCCACCGTTTCCTCGAAACGTTTCTCGCTTGACGGAATACCCAGCGATGTCAAAAACTTGGACCGGAACCCGTCGCTCGTGAAGCAGCCGTGCAGGTAGCTGCCCATGACCTGCCCTGAAGCGCTCGTAGCGCCGTCGGGCCGCCCGTCGAGGAGGGCAAACGGTCTCTCGCAGTCCTGTCCTCCGGTTGTCCCGAGATGAATCTCGTAGCCTTCCAGCGCCATTCCCGTCTGGACGTGGGTTCCGGCGGCGCGGGTCAGGGTCTTGTCGGGGAGAAGTGTCGTTTCGACCTTCAGAAGTCCGAGACCGGGCACGCTGCCGGCCGCGCCTTCCAGCCCTTGCGGATCGCTGATCGAGGTGCCCAGCATCTGGTATCCGCCGCACAGGCCCAGCACCAGGCCGCCGCGTCGCACATGCGCCAGAAGGTCGATGTCCCAGCCCTCGCGGCGAAGGGCGGCGAGGTCCGAAATCGTTGATTTTGAACCGGGAATGATGACGAGCCGGGTATCGGCCGGGATTGGCTGCCCGGGCTGCACGAAGGTCAGCGTCACGCCGGGTTCGAGGCGTAAGGGATCGAGATCATCGAAATTGGCGATCCGGGGCAGGCGCAGAACTGATATTCGGATGCCATTCTGTGTAGTTGTGGCCATTTCCTCGAGTGCCACTGCATCTTCTGCAGGCAGGCTGCGCGCTGCGTCGAAGTGTGGCACGATGCCCACACATGGTGTGGCGGTGCGCGTTTCAAGAAACGTGCGGCCTTCGGAAAACAGTTCAGGATCACCATGAAACTTGTTGATTATGAATGCTTTCAATCTTGCTCGATCGAGCGAAGGGAGAATGTCGAACGTGCCGACGATGGAGGCGATCACGCCGCCACGGTGGATGTCACCGATCAGCACGGCGGGCAGGTCCGCTGCCTCCGCGAAGCCCATGTTGGCCAGGTCGCCTTCGCGGAGATTGATTTCGCCCGGACTGCCTGCTCCCTCGACCAGCACCAGGTCCGCCCCCTCCGCCACTTTGTGGAAACTCTCAAGACATGCGTGCATGTAGTTCTGTCGATTACGGAAATACTCGCGAGCACTCATCGAAGCCTGGCGCTGGCCCTGGACGATGACCTGCGCGCCGGTGGTCGTTTCCGGTTTCAGCAGGATGGGGTTCATGTGCACTGTTGGGGGCACGCGTGCGGCCCTCGCCTGCAAGGCCTGGGCCCGGCCGATCTCCCCGCCGTCGGCGGTGACCGCCGCATTGTTGGACATGTTCTGCGGCTTGAAGGGCCGAACCCGCAAGCCCTTGTTCGCAAAGGCTCTCGCCAGCCCGGCGACGATCAGTGACTTGCCGACGTCGGAGCCCGTGCCCATGAACATGATGGCCTTGGTCACCGCGCCTCCGCGATCACATGGGCATAGGAGCCCATCACCCTGTCACGCCGCAAGCCCATGTTCGGCAAGGCATTTCCTGCTGCATCCCGGGCGTTGAACAAGGGCTCTGCATCACCCTCCGTGGCGATTGTCGAGTAGTGGAATTCATGGGCCATCAGCCTGGCCGTCCATGGCCCGGCCGCAAGCGGCTCGAGTTGCCTGTAGCCCAGGTGAAGCCGGCGCTTGGCGAAACTCGTCGAGAGCGGCAGCAAACCCGCCATAGCATGGCTCATGCCATTGGAATCGATCAGGCTTTCGCCAAGAACCATGTAGCCGCCGCATTCGCCATAGATCCGGCCGCGGTGGGCACGCAGGCCCGCCAGGAATTGGCTGTTGGCCGCAATGCGCCCGGCATGAAGTTCGGGATAGCCGCCCGGCAGGAACACCGCTTCGGCAGCGGCGTCCGGCGCCTCGTCTGCCAGCGGCGAGAACACCGAGAGGATTGCGCCCTGGCGTTGCCAGCTGTCCAGCAAGTGTGGATAAGCGAAGGAAAAAGCATCGTCGCGGGCAACCGCGATCGTGGCTCCGAGCGGTGGCAGCAGGGGTGCAAAATCCGTGGTGGCAAGCGGCCGTGCGAGATCGAGAATCCGCTCCAGCGCGGCCCGGTGGTTCACGCGCAGTGCCGCAGCCTCCACGAAGGCTTCGAGGTCCCGGTTCTCCTGCGCCTGCACCAACCCGAGGTGCCGCGAGGGCCAGGCCAGCGTGCCGTCGTTGCGCAGCGTCAGCAGCACCTGTTCACCCAGCGCCTCGCGCAGCAGCAGTTCGTGGCGTTCGCTGGCGGTCCGGTTCAGGATGACGCCCGCCACATCCAAGTCCTTGCGGTAGCTTGCAAAACCGTGGACCAGCGCAGCCGCCGACTGGGCCTGGTGGCGGCTGTCGAGGGTAAAGATCACGGGAAGGTCCAGCATGACTGCAAGGTCGGCGGTCGAACCCTTCGCGCCGCGCGGTCCGTCGAACAGGCCCATCACGCCCTCGATGATGACGAGGTCCGCGCCGCGCGCTAGTTCGGCCGTCAGGCCCGTGATCTGGCCGGTGCTCATCGCCCAGGGATCGAGGTTGTAGCAGGCCCGGCCGGTGGCGGCCTCGTGGAAGCGCGGGTCGATGTAGTCCGGCCCGACCTTGGCAGAGGCGACGCGCACCCCAGCGTTGCGGAATGCCCTCAGAAGTCCCAGCGTGATCAATGTCTTGCCGCTTCCCGAGGAGGGCGCGGCGACGACGATGGCCTTAGCCAACCGGGTTCTCCCGCAGGGGACCCTTGTACCAGTCGAGCAGCGCGCGCCAGTCGGCGGCGCGGCCCACCACCACGATGGCCGGCGTCGGGGGTTCGTTGGCCGCCACGAAGGCGCCCGCTCCGCCCAGCGTGGTCGCGGCCACCTCCTGATGCGGCATGGAGGCATTGGAAACGATGGTGACCGGATCGTCGGCAGTGCGGCCCCCGGCCATCAGCGCCGCGGCGATCTCGCCCAGGTGCTTGACCGCCATGTACATCACGATCACCGGGGAGGCCAGGGCGACGGCCTGCCAGTTGACGTTGGCGGGCATGTTGCCGGTGGCGTCATGGCCGGTCAGGAAGATGACGGAATGGTTGGTATCACGGTGGGTTGCGGGCATTCCCGCATAGGCAAGCCCGCCGATGCCGGCGGTGATGCCGGGCACGATGCGGAAGGGTACCTGTGAGGTTGCCAGGTGCTGGCACTCCTCGCCGCCACGCCCGAACATGAAGGGATCTCCACCCTTCAGCCTCAGCACGCGCTTGCCGGCCTGCGCCAGTTCGATCAGGCGCAGCGTGATGTCCTTCTGGGTCGGAGAGGGCTTGCCGCCACGCTTTCCGGCATATTCGAGCTCAGCGCCAACCTTCACCCAGCGCAGGATGTCCGGGTTCACCAGCGCGTCATAGACCACCACGTCGCAAGTCTGCAGCGCGTGGTAGCACATCAGCGACATCAGGCCGGGAGCGCCCGGTCCGGCGCCGACCAGCCATACCCATCCCGGCTCAAAGGTCGGAAATGTCTCGGCATCCAGCCGTGCGAAGCCGGTCTGCTGCTCGGGCGCGCTCACCCAGTCGCCGATCCTTTTCGTTGGTCCAAGTCCCATGGCAGCCTTATACAGTGGGGCGATGCGAGTAGAGAAGCCCGAAGGCGAGTTAAGGCGCGGCTGGACAACGGGCGCATGCGCAACGGCGGCAGTGAAGGCGGCTTTTGCGGCATTGCGGACCGGAGACTTCCCCGATCCCGTCTCGATCACGCTTCCCAGGGGCGAAACGCCAGCCTTTCCATTGGCCTTGGAGGAACGGGGCGTGGGCTGGGCCCGGGCCGGAATCATCAAGGATGCGGGCGACGATCCGGATGTCACCCATGGCTGCATGGTCATCGCCACCGTCCGCGCGGGTGGCGAGGGCATCCGCTTCAAGGCGGGGCCAGGGGTAGGCACGGTCACCAAGGCGGGACTTCCCATCCCGCCCGGCGAACCCGCCATCAATCCCGTGCCGCGCCAGATGATGCGCGACGTCATCGCGGAACTGGGCGGAATGGGCGTTGAAATCGAAATCTCCATCCCGGGCGGCGAGGCTCTGGCGGAGAAGACCTGGAACCCGCGGCTCGGCATCGTCGGCGGCCTGTCGATTCTCGGCACGACCGGCATCGTGAACCCATTCTCCTGCGCTGCGTGGATTGCCTCCATCCATCGCGGCATCGACGTGGCGCGCGCCATGGGCCTCCGCCACGTCGCCGGCTGCACGGGGTCCACCTCGGAGGATGCCGTGAGAAATCGTTACAAGCTTCCGCTGGAGGCCATGCTGGACATGGGGGACTTTGCGGGCGGCCTGCTCAAGTATCTGCGCACCCATCCCGTGTCGCGGGTTACCATCGGCGGGGGCTTCGGCAAGATCAGCAAGCTGGGGCAGGGCGCGCTCGACCTGCATTCCGGTCGCTCACAGGTGAACCTCGACTGGCTGGCGGAGCAGGTGCCGGAACTTCCGCGCTCCAGGGTGCTCGGTGCCAACACCGCGCAGGAAGTGCTCGAACTGGCCGATGGCATCGATCTCGCCCAGCGCGTCGCAAGGGCCGGCCTCGCCACCGTGCAGGACGTGCTGAAGGATGCTCCGGTCGCGGCCGACGTCATCATCGTGTCCCGGCAGGGCGAGATCATTGCCCATGCGGCGTGACCCCATCCTGATTCTCGGCGGCACCAGCGAGGCGCGGGAGATTGCCAATGCACTGCATGGCGCGGGCCATGCTGTCACCACCTCGCTCGCGGGGGTGACGGAGCAGCCGGTGCTGCCGGCGGGCGATGTTCGCAGTGGCGGCTTCGGCGGCGTCATCGGATTGAAATCCTATCTGGAATCCGGCCGCATCGCGCTGGTGATCGATGCCACGCATCCCTTCGCCGCACGCATGTCAGGCCAGGCCTTCGAGGCCTGTCGGGACAGCGGTGTGCCGTTGATGCGCTTCGAGCGCAGGCCATGGGCTGCCGTCGACGGCGATGACTGGACCATTGTTGCATCGGCAGTCGAGGCTGTCCGCGCGCTTCCGGCCGGGGCGCGCGTGTTGCTCACCACAGGCCGCAAGGATCTCGAGCCGTTCTTCGCGCGCCGCGACATCGACGGTGTGGCCCGCATGATCGAGTCACCACCCATGGATCCGCCTGCCAACTGGCGCGTCCTGCGCGAGCGTCCGCCGTTCACCCTTGCCGGAGAAGCCGCGCTGATGGCCGCCCATGACATAACCCATCTGGTCACGAAGAATGCCGGTGGTGCGGCGACGGAGGCGAAGCTGGTGGCAGCAAGGGAACGTCGCATTCCAGTGCTCATGATCGCCCGTCCGACCAAGCCTGAGGTCCCGCAATTCGCCACAGTCGGCGACCTCATGGGGTCGGTGAAACGGCTGCTTTCTCCTTGACCTGCTACGCGTTTTCCGATTGTTTTGGGGTGTAACCGGGGGACTCGTTCGCCCCTAGCGTGCTGTAACTCGCCGGCAGAACGGCGCAGCCTGTCCGGCACAGGTCAGAAAGAGGAATCTCGATGAAGAACAAGCTCATAACCCTCATGCTCGGCGCTGCCGCAGGCGTGGCGATGACCGGTGCCGCAAGTGCCGGCACGCTGGATGACGTCCGTCAGCACGGGTTCGTGCAGTGCGGCGTGAGCCAGGGGCTCATGGGCTTCTCGGTGCCCGATGCGCAGAACAACTGGACAGGCATGGACGTCGATTTCTGCCGCGCCATCGCCGCCGCCGTGCTGGGCGATGCCACCAAGGTGAAGTTCACGCCGCTCACCGCCAAGGAGCGTTTCACCGCGCTGCAATCGGGCGAAATCGACGTGCTGTCGCGCAACACGACCTGGACGATGAGCCGCGATACATCGCTCGGCCTGAAGTTCGCCGGCATCATGTATTACGATGGCCAGGGCTTCATCGTGAACAGCAAGAAGCATGCGAACGTGAAGTCGGTGAACGATCTCGCTGGCGCCACCATCTGCACCCAGTCGGGAACCACCACCGAACTCAACATCGCGGACTACTTCAAGTCCCAGAAGCTCGATTACAAGCTCCTCACCTTCGAGAAGAATGACGAGGCGATCGCCGCCTACCAGGACGGTCGCTGCGACTCGTATTCGACCGACCAGTCGGGTCTCTATGCCCAGCGCCTGAAGATGCAGACGCCGGACGACAATCTGGTGTTGCCGGAAATCATTTCGAAAGAACCACTTGGCCCCGTTGTGCGGCAGGGTGACGATGCCTGGTTCAACGTCGTGAAGTGGGTGTATTTCGCGCTGGTGAATGCCGAGGAGCTCGGCCTCACCTCGAAGAACGTCGAGGAGATGAAGGCGTCCTCGACCAACCCCGAGGTCCAGCGCCTGCTGGGCGTCGCCTCCTCGGATGGCAAGGCGGCTGGCTTCGGCATCGGCATGGGCCTCGACGAGGGCTGGGCGGAAGCCGCCATCAAGCAGGTCGGCAACTACGGCGAAATCTTCGACCGCAACGTCGGCAGCGGCTCGCCGCTGAAGATCGAGCGCGGCAAGAACGCGCTGTGGAAGGATGGCGGCCTGCAATACGCGCCGCCGGTTCGCTGAACCATTCCAAGGAGTTGGGAACCCGGGGCCTGGCCCCGGGTTTCGCATTTCCGGCACGTGAGGTGACATCCCCATGAGCCTCGGGGACAGTGCGCGGCGGTATCGACCGCCGTTCTGGAACAGCGGCCGCCTGCGCGGTCTTGCGCTGCAGGGCCTGTTGTTGCTGGGCATCGCGGTGCTCGCGCATGATCTCACGCTCAACACCGCGGCCAACATGGCCAGCCGTCACATCGTGTCCGGATTCGATTTCCTGTGGCGCAAGGCAGGTTTCGAGGTGTCGTTCTCGCTGATCCCGTATTCCGGCGAAGACAGCTACGCACGGGCCCTGATGGTGGGCTTTTTCAATACCTTGCTGGTCTCGGCCTGCGGCATCGTTCTGGCCACGGGCCTGGGCCTGGTCATCGGGCTGATGCGGCTGTCGCGCAACTGGCTCGCTGCGCGCATGGCGGCCGGCTACATCGAACTCGTCCGCAACGTGCCGCTGCTGCTGCAACTTTTCATCTGGTACAGGCTGGTGCTGACGCCGCTGCCGCAGGTGGCGGATGCGATCACGCTGGGGTCGGCGTCGCTCTCCAACAAGGGGCTGACGTTGCCCGCACCACGCTTCGGCCATGGTGCAGGTTGGATTTGGGTTGGTTTTGCGCTTGCTGTCGTTGCCTCCGTGTTGCTGTCCAGATGGAACCGGACGCAACATGATGCAACGGGCCGCAGCATGCCGGTGTGGTTGCTGTCGGCCTTGCTGTATGTCGCGTTTCCGTTGCTGGCGTTGCATCTGGCGGGATGGCCGGTGACCTTCGATTATCCGGTGCGGGGCAACTTCGGATTCTCGGGCGGCATGACACTTGTGCCCGAATTCATGGCGCTGCTTCTGGCCCTGTCGATTTATACGGCAGCCTTCATTGCGGAGGCGGTGCGCGCCGGCATCTCCGCCGTAGCGCGCGGCCAGGGCGAGGCGGCGGCAGCGCTGGGGCTGAAGCCCCGCCTCGTCACCCGCCTCGTGGTATTGCCGCAGGCGCTGCGGGTGATCATCCCGCCGCTGACCAGCCAGTACCTGAACCTGACCAAGAACTCCTCCCTCGCGGTGGCCATCGGCTACCCCGACCTCGTCTCGACCGGTGGCACGGTGCTGGGGCAGACGGGGCAGGCGATCGAGGTGGTGACGATCTGGATGGCGGTCTACCTCGCGCTCAGCCTGCTGACCTCGGGTTTCATGAACTGGTTCAACGCCCGTCACCGGCTGGTGGGGAGGTGAGGGGATGAGCGTCTCCTACGTCCGCACGCTGGATGCGCCGCTGCGGCCGCCCCCGCCCGGAACCACGGGACCGGTGGGGTGGCTGCGAGAAAACCTCTTCTCCGGCCTGGGCAACAGCCTGCTGACGCTGCTGCTGGGGGCGGCGCTCGCCTCCCTCGCCTGGATGATCCTCGACTGGGCGGTGCTGCGCGCGGTGTGGACCGGCGTTGACCGCGAGGCCTGCGCCATCGCCAATGCGGGGGCGTGCTGGCCCTTCGTGTGGGAGAAGTTCCCGCAGTGGGTCTTCGGATTCTACCCGATCGCGGAGCGCTGGCGGCCGGTGCTGGCCTTGTCGATCGGGGCTGCCGCGCTGGTGCCGATGCTGATGCCCTCGGTCGGCGGCAAGACCTGGAACGCCGTGTTCCTGCTTCTGGCCTATCCGCTCATCGCCTTCGAGCTGCTGGCCGGCGGGCTGTTCGGGCTGACCCCGGTCGAGACCTCGAGCTGGGGCGGGCTGATGGTGACGCTGGTCGTCGCCGTCACCGGCATCGTGTTCTCGCTGCCGCTGGGCATCCTGCTGGCGCTGGGGCGGCGCTCCGAACTCCCGGTGGTGCGCACCGCCTCCATCGCCTTCATCGAACTGTGGCGCGGCGTGCCGCTGGTCACCGTGCTGTTCATGGCGAGCGTGATGCTGCCGCTGTTCCTGCCGGGCGGCGTGACGCCGGACAAGCTGGTGCGCGCCATCGCCGGCCTGTCGCTGTTCGCCTCGGCCTACATGGCGGAAGCGGTACGCGGCGGGTTGCAGGCGGTGGCCAAGGGGCAGACCGAGGCCGGGCTTGCACTGGGCCTCAGCCGCTGGCAGACGACCCGCAAGATCGTGCTGCCGCAGGCACTGCGCATCTCGATCCCCAACATCGTGGGGATCTTCATCGGACTGTTCAAGGACACGACCCTCGTGCTGGTGGTTTCGATCTACGACTTCCTCGGCATCATCAATGCCGGCATGCAGGATTCGAAATGGGCCGCGCCGCAGACGGCCAACACCGGCTATTTCGTTGCCGCAGTGGTCTATTTCGCCTTCTGCTTCGCCATGTCGCGCTATGCGCTGTTTACCGAAACCCGGCTCGAACAGGCGGGGAGGCGGTGATGGTGCAGACGGCGGTCCGCTTCGTCGGCGTCAACAAGTGGTTCGGCAGCTTCCATGTGCTGCGCGACATCAACCTCGACGTGGCGGCGGGCGAGCGCATCGTGATCTGCGGGCCGTCGGGTTCCGGCAAGTCGACGCTGATCCGCTGCATCAACCGCCTGGAGCAGCACCAGGAAGGCCGGATCATCGTCGACGGTGTCGAGATCAACGACGACGTGAAGGCGATCGAGGAGGTGCGGCGCGACGTCGGCATGGTGTTCCAGCACTTCAACCTGTTCCCGCACCTGACCGTGCTGGAGAACTGCACGCTGGCCCCGATCTGGGTGCGCAACATGCCCAAGCGCGAGGCCGAGGCGCTTGCCATGACGTTCCTCGAGCGGGTGCGCATCCCCGAACAGGCGCAGAAATACCCGGGCCAGCTGTCGGGCGGCCAGCAGCAGCGCGTGGCGATCGCGCGGGCACTGTGCATGACGCCGAAGATCATGCTGTTCGACGAGCCCACATCCGCCCTCGATCCCGAAATGGTCAAGGAGGTGCTCGACACCATGGTGGCACTGGCCTCCGAGGGCATGACCATGCTGGTGGTCAGCCACGAGATGGGCTTCGCCCGGCAGGTGGCGGACCGGGTGATCTTCATGGACCAGGGCCAGATCGTGGAAATCAACGCGCCGGAGGCGTTCTTCGGCAATCCCCGGAACGAACGCACCCGGCTGTTCCTCAGCCAGATCCTGCGCTAGGTTCCGCATCGAGTACGGAGGAATCGGAATGAGAGCTCTACTTGCCGCCACGGCGCTGTTTTTCGGGATCGCGACGGCGGCACAGGCTGCGACGCTGGACGAGGTGAAAGCACGCGGCAGCCTCAATTGCGGCGTCAACCCCAACCTCGCCGGCTTCGGCGCCAAGGGGGCGGACGGCAGCTATGCCGGCTTCGACGTCGACTTCTGCCGCGCCGTGGCCGCCGCCGCCCTGGGCGACCCGGCCAAGGTCACCTATGTGCCGCTCAACGCGCAGGAGCGCTTCGATGCGCTGAAGGCCGGCAAGGTCGACGTGCTGGCGCGCAACACCACCTGGACCATGGACCGCGAGACGGCCATGCCGTTCCGCTTCCCCGGCATTTCCTATTACGACGGGCAGGGCTTCATCGTGAAGAAGCTGCTCGGCGTGACCTCCGCCCTGCAGCTCTCCGGCGCCTCGATCTGCTTCCAGACCGGGACCACGACCGAGAGCAACGTCGAGGACTTCTTCCGCGAGAAGGAGATGACCTTCGTGCCGGTGCGCTTCGAGAAGCTCGACGACCTGGTGAAGGCCTTCGACGAGGGCAAGTGCGACACCTTCACCACCGACATGTCGGCCCTCTATGCCGTGCGCCTGCGGCTCAAGGACCCCGATGCCGCGATGGTGCTGCAGGATGTGATCTCCAAGGAGCCGCTGGGCCCGGCCATCCGCCAGGGCGACGAGCAGTGGCAGAACATCGTGCGCTGGACGCTCTATGCGCTGGTGAACGCCGAGGAGCTGGGCATCACCGCCGCCAATGTGGACGACGAGAAGACCAAGTCGAAGAACGCCTCGGTGCGCCGCCTGCTCGGCCTCGAGGGCGCTGACGGAACTGCCATGGGCCTCGACGCCGACTGGGCGGCGCGCACCATCAAGGCGGTGGGCAACTACGGCGAGATCTTCGACCGCAACCTGGGGCCCAACACGCCGCTCGCCATCAACCGCGGCATCAACGCGCTGTGGAACAAGGGCGGGCTGCTCTACGCGCCGCCGATGTGAGCCATGGACGCCGCGACGGGCCGGAGCCTGAACGATGAAGCGTGATCGCTATCTCTGGCCGGTCCTCGCCGTGGCGCTTGGGGTGCTGGGCGCAGGCTTCGGCGCCACGTCGGCACCGGCGGGCGGGCTCTCGGACAAGAAACCCAACGCCGGCGTCGCCGCGGCACACGCCATGCCGATCCAGGGTATCGACGTGTCCTACTTCCAGGGCGACATCGACTGGAAGAAGGTTGACGGTGCGGGCATTCACTTCGTCTACATCAAGGCGACCGAGGGCGCGGACCGCTTCGACCCGAAGTTTCTCGACAACTGGCGCGGCGCCAGGAAGGCCGGCATCGTCCGCGGTGCCTATCATGTCATGTACTGGTGCAGCCTGGCGAGCGAGCAGGCGTCGTGGTTCGTGTCGCACGTTCCGAATGACAGCGGCACGCTGCCGCCGGTGCTCGACGTCGAATGGAACAGCTACTCCAAGACGTGCCCGCACCAGATTTCCAGCAAGTCCGCCATCGCGAAGATGAAGGTCATGCTCGCGGCGATGGAAGCGCATACCGGCAAGCGTCCGATCATCTACACGGACCCGAAGTTCCACCACGACGTGCTCGAGGGCGAGTTCACGGATTATCAGTTCTGGCTGCGCTCGACGGCGGCCAAGCCCAAGGCGAAGTACCGGGCGCGCGACTGGGCGTTCTGGCAGTTCACCACCACCGGACGCGTGCCCGGCGTGGCGGGCGCAGTGGACCGCAACAGCTACAACGGCACCCCAGCCGACTGGACGCGCGCCGTGAAGCGCTTGCAGGCCGAGCGCGTGGCGACGGAGGCGGAACCGGCTTCGGTTTCGCAGTGATGTGGTCGCGTCCTCTCCCGCACCGCGGGAGAGGAAGGGGACCCAACGTAGTTGGGGGAGGTGAGGGGACGCTGGTGCTGGCCCATGTGTCGGGCCCGGGTTCCCCTCATCTCCCCGTTGCTGGCGCAACGGGTCCCTTCTTCTCCCGCTGAAGAAGCGGGAGAAGACATCCTGACCTCACGCAACGACCAAGTGCCGCGCCAGCTTGTCCAGCGTCTGGTAGCCGTATTCCACCGCGCCAAAGCCGATGACCGTATTGCGGCGCTCGGGCGTGGGGTGGAGCTGGCGGAGGGTGAGGACGGTCTTGCCGTTGGCCTGGGAGTCGAAGGTGACGGTGACGTGGAAACGATTGGGGTCGTCCGGCGTGTCGGCGCCGTGGTTCATCTCGATGAGGTGGGGCGGGTCGATGCGCAGGAAGTCCATGCGGTTGGTCCACTTCGTTCCGTCGGGCCCGGTGAAGACGAAGCGCCAGGTGCCGCCTTCGCGGATGTCGCATTCGCTGGTGTCGCAGGTGAAGCCTTCGGGGCCGAACCATTTCGATATCTGGGCAGGGTCTGTCCAGGCATCGAAGACGCGCTGGATGGGCGCGTCGATGACGCGGCAGAGGACGATTTCGCGGTCGATGGGGCGGGTTTCATTTGTCATCGGCTTTGTCCTTGGTGCTGGCGAGGAAGGTTTCGAGGCGGTCGAGGCGGGCGTCCCAGGCGGCGCGGGTGTTGTCGAGCCAGGCCTGTGCCGCGGCGAGGCGCTCCGGCTTGAGGCGGCAGGGCCGCTGCTGGCCGATGCGTGAGCGCGAGATGAGGCCGGCCTGCTCGAGCACCTTCAAATGCTGCGACACGGCAGGGAGGCTCATGGCGAAGGGGCGGGCGATGTCCTGCACCGTCATCTCGCCCTGCTTGGCGAGGCGGGCCAGGATGGTCAGCCGCGTCGGGTCGCTCAGGGCGGCGAAGGTTCGGGAAATGGTGTTGGCGCGTGGCAACGGCGTGTCCCTTATTTAAGTGACGACTTAAATATGCGGGCGTGCCCAGGCGCGGTCAAGGGCGCGGGGGTTGTGGGGGAGGGGCTGGAGTGGCGGCTCTAGGCGCCGGTCGCGACCGGATTGTCCGGGTTGCCGCCCCATTCGGTCCACGAGCCGTCATAGAGGGCGTGGTCGCGGGTGCCGGTGAGGGTGAGGCCGAGGCTGAGGATCGCCGCGGTGACGCCGGAGCCGCAGGAGGTGATCACGGGCTTCGACAGGTCGACTCCCGCGGCCTTGAAGGCAGCGGCGATCTCGGCGGGGGATTTCAGCGTGCCGTCGGCGTTGAGGAGGCTGGCGTAATGTACGTTTTTCGCGCCCGGCATGTGGCCGGCGCGGACGTGGGCGCGGGGCTCGACCTCCTCGCCGCGGAATCTTGTGCCGGAGCGGGCGTCGGCGACCTGGGCGGTGCCGGATTTCAGCGCCGCGGCGACCTCCTTCATGTCCCTCACCATCGAGCCCTTGAAGCGGGCGGTGAAGTGACGTTCCTGCGGTTTCAATGCCGGGCCGTCCTCGGTGCGGCGGCCCTCGGCGAGCCATTTCTTCAGGCCGCCGTCGAGCACCGCGACATCGTCATGGCCGAAGACCTTGAACATCCACCAGGCCCGCGCCGCGGAAAACAGGCCGACCGAGTCATAGGCGATGATGCGCTTGCCGTCGCCGATGCCCATCTTGCGCATGCGCGAGGAGAATTTCTCCGGGCTCGGCAGCATGTGGGGGAGCGACGAAGCCGTGTCCGACAGGTCGTCGATGTCGAAGAACTGGGTGCCGGGAATGTGGGCGTCCAGGAACTCCTTCCTGGCGTCGCGGTTCGCCGTGGGCAGGTGCCACGAGGCGTCGATGATGGCGATGTCGGGCGAGCCCAGATGGGCGTCCAGCCAATCGGTGGAGACGATGTCGTTGCTCATTGGAACACCACCCTGATGCGCCGGTTGATCTTGCCCTTGTTCTCGATCTTCGACACCGCGACCGGGCCGATGGCGCCGGTGGAGGAGAGATGCGTGCCGCCGCAGGGCTGGAGGTCGACCTTGCCATCGGTGCCGATCATGACGAGGCGCACGCGGCCGGTACCCATCGGCGGCTTCACCGACATGGTGCGGATCAGGTGCTGGTTGGCGGCCATCTCCTCGTCGGTGATCCAGCGGAAGGAGACGGGATGGTCCTCGGTGACGAGGCGGTTGAGCGTGGCGGTCAATTCCGCCTTATCGGGGATCTGGCCTTCCGGGATGTCGAAGTCGATGCGGCCGCCATCCTCGCCGATGGCGCCGCCGGTGACGGGGAAGGGCACCGAGGCGCAGAGCAGGTGCATCAGCGTATGGGCGCGCATGTTGCGATAGCGGTTGGCCCAGTCGAGGGCGAGCTTCACCCTGGAGCCGACGCCGGGGAGCGTCGAGCCTTCGCCCGGTACGTGGACGACGTCCTTGGCCTCGTCATAGACGGTGGTGGCGATCGTCACCTCGCCGCCATCCCAGGTCAGAGTGCCCCTGTCGCCCGGCTGGCCGCCGGCGGTGGCGTAGAACACCGTGCGGTCGAGCAGGATGCCGCCCTTGTCGTTGACGCCGGTGACGGTGGCCTCGCAGTCCTTCAGGTAGGCGTCGTCACGGAACAGCAGCGTGGCGCTCACGCCGGGACCTCTTCGGTGACGTTCGGCACGTCCGGCACCTTCTCGATCCAGGTCGGCACGGGCAGGTTCTTCTCGCGCAGGAAGGCGGGGTTGAAGAGCTTGGACGCATAGCGCGAGCCGTAGTCGCACAGGATGGTGACGATGGTCTTGCCGGGTCCCATCTCCCTGGCCATGCGGATGGCGCCGGCGACGTTGACGCCGGTCGAGCCGCCCATGCACAGGCCCTCGTGCTGCAGGAGGTCGAAGGCGATCTGGATCGCTTCCGCGTCGGGGATCTGGAAGGCGTCGTCGACGATGGCGCCCTCGAGATTCGCGGTGATGCGGCCCTGGCCGATGCCCTCGGTGATCGACGAGCCCTCGGACTTCAGTTCGCCGTGCTTGTAGTAGTTGTAGAGCGCCGCGCCCATCGGGTCCGCCAGCGCGACCTTGATGTGCGGGTTGAAGGACTTGAGGCCCATCGAGACGCCGGCCAGCGTGCCGCCGGAGCCGACGGCGGCGACGAAGGCATCGACCTTGCCGTCGGTCTGGCGCCAGATCTCGGGCGCGGTGCCCTCGATGTGGGCCATGCGGTTTGCCGTGTTGTCGAACTGGTTGGCCCAGACCGCGCCCATGGCCTTGGCGAGGCGGCCCGAATATTTCACGTAGTTGTTGGGGTTCTTGTAGGGGACGGCGGGAACCTCGACGAGTTCGGCGCCCAATTGGCGGAGCGCGTCCTTCTTCTCCTGGGCCTGGGTGTTGGGGATGACGATCACCGAGCGGAAGCCCATGGCGTTGGCGACCACGGTGAGGCCGATCCCGGTATTGCCCGCCGTGCCCTCGACGATGGTGCCGCCGGGCTTCAGCTCGCCGCGCGCGATGGCGTCGCGGATGATGAACAGGGCGGCGCGGTCCTTCACCGACTGGCCGGGATTCATGAACTCGGCCTTGCCGAGGATGGTGCACCCAGTGAGCTCGGAAGCCTTGCGGAGCTTGATCAGCGGCGTGTTGCCGATGGCGGCGATGACGTCTTGCTTGATATCCATGGGGGTAGTGATGCCCCACCGGGCGGATTCCGTCAAATGTTGGCAGGCGACGGAACCCGATGGGGTGGGACGGCGTTTCAACCCGCTTTTCCCTCAGGTCACCCCTTAGAATATCGAAATCGACTTAAGGCGCGGCGCTGCGGAAAACCAACGGCCCAACAGCAACCAGGAGTTTTCGATGTTCACCTTCAAAGCCGTCCCCGCCACCCTGCTGGCCGCCGCCGTGGCGCTGGGTGCTGCCGTGCTGCCCGCCAGCGCGGGCGCCAATCTCGACGCCATCAAGCAGGCGGGCGTGATCAAGGTCGGCACCGAGGGCACCTATGCGCCCTTCACCTACCATGACGAGAGCGGCAAGCTCGTCGGCTTCGACGTCGAGATCGCCGAGGCGATCGCCGCGAAGCTCGGCGTCAAGGCCGAGTTCGTCGAGGGCAAGTGGGACGGGCTGATCGCAGGCCTCGACGCCAACCGCTACGACGTGGTCATCAACGAGGTGGGAATCACCGAGAAGCGCAAGGAGAAGTTCGCCTTCTCGGACCCCTACATCGCCTCGCGCGCCGTGCTGATCGTGAAAGAGGACAATGCCGACATCAAGGACTTCAAGGACCTGAAGGGCAAGAAGGCGGCGCAGTCGCTGACCTCCAACTTCGCCGAGATCGCCAAGTCGAACGGCGCCGAACTGGTCGGCACCGAGGGCTTCGACCAGTCCATCGCGCTGGTGACTCAAGGGCGCGCCGACGCCACCATCAACGACAGCCTGTCCTTCTTCGACTTCAAGAAGAAGCAGGCGGCGGCACCCGTCAAGATCGTGGCGCAGGAGGCTGACGCCAGCTATTCGGGCGTCATCCTCAGGAAGGGCGACGACGAGCTCGTCGCCGCCATCAACAAGGCGCTGAAGGACATCGACGCCGACGGCACCTACAAGACGATCTCCGACAAGTATTTCGGCCAGGACGTTTCGAAGTAAGCTTGGGTCGGCGCGGCAGGCGACTGCCGCGCCGCGTCTCGCTCTTCGAAAGGACTGGCCGTGCCGCACTGGCTGCAGCTGATGCTCGACTCGCTGGTCCCCTTGCTGTGGGCCTGCCTGACCTTCACCGTTCCCCTCACCATATTGTCCTTCGCCTTCGGGCTGCTGCTGGGGCTGGCCTCGGCGCTGATCCGGCTGTTCGGGCCGAAGCCCGCGGCGTGGGTCGTTCGCTTCTACGTGTGGATCATCCGCGGCACGCCGCTGCTGGTGCAGCTGTTCCTGATCTTCTATGGGCTGCCCTCGGTCGGCATCCTGCTCGATGCCTTTCCGGCGGCGCTGATCGGCTTCACGCTCAACATCGGCGCCTATACGTCCGAGGTGATCCGCGCGGCGATCACCTCGGTGCCCAAGGGGCAGTGGGAGGCGTCGTTCTCGATCGGCATGAACTGGAGCCAGGCGATCCGCCGCACGGTACTGCCGCAGGCGCTGCGCGTCGCCGTGCCGCCGCTGTCGAACACGTTCATCTCGCTGGTGAAGGACACCTCGCTTGCGGCAGCCATCACGGTGCCGGAGATGTTCCAGACGGCGCAGCGCATCGTCGCCGTGACCTACGAGCCGCTGATCCTCTATGTCGAGGCGGCGCTGATCTATCTCGCCATCTCCTCGGTGCTGTCGAGCCTGCAGAACCGGCTCGAGGGCAAGCTGTCGCGCTATGGCGGCTTCATGGAGGGCCGGGCGTGATCGAGCTCTCGCACATCATCAAGACATTCGGCCAGCACACGGTGCTGAACGGCATCAGCGTGTCGATCCGCGAAGGGAGCGTCACGGCACTGGTGGGACCCTCGGGCGGCGGCAAGTCGACGCTGCTGCGCTGCATCAACCTGCTCGAGATCCCGACCTCGGGCCGGGTGCGCATCGGCGAGGAGCAGATCAGCTTCTCGCCCGGCGTGCGCGTGCCCTTCGCGCAGGTCCAGAAGCTCAGGCGGCAGACCGGCATGGTGTTCCAGAACTTCCAGCTCTTCCCGCACCGCACGGCGCTGGGCAACGTGATCGAGCCCTTGATCACGGTGCTGAAATGGCCGCGCGACAAGGCCGTGGCGCGGGCCGAGGAACTGCTGGCCAAGGTCGGCATGGCGCACAAGCGCGATGCCTGGCCCTCGGAGCTGTCGGGCGGGCAGCAGCAGCGCGTGGCCATCGCCCGCGCCTTGGCACCATCGCCGCGCGTGCTCCTGTGCGACGAGCCGACCTCAGCGCTGGACCCCGAACTCGCCGGCGAGGTGATCGAGGTGCTGGTGGGGCTGGCGCGCGAAGGGACCACAATGGTGATCGCCACGCATGACCTGCGGCTGGCCGCGGGGATTGCGCACGAGGTGGTGTTCCTCGAGGCGGGCGAGGTGGTGGAGAAGGGCGATGCCGCGCGCATCTTCACCGCGCCCGAACGCGAGCGCACCCAGCGATTCATCGCATCACTGCGGCAGGAGAGCGGTGCTGACACGAAAAAGGGCGCCGCATAGCGGCGCCCTCCGATTTCTGCTCGGCCTTGCTCAGTAGCAGGGCGGATAGGGGTAGTAGCCGCAGGCCGGCGGCGGCGGCACGTAGGGCGCACCGTAGACGACCGGCGGCGGGTAGCCGTACCAGGCGCGACGGCCATGGACCAGGTAGCCACCGGGGCCGACATACCAGTAGTCGATGAACAATGCGGCCGGGCCCGTGACGCCCTTGAGGTCGCCTTCCAGCACCTTGGCGTCGAAGGTGAGCTTGTCGCCGTCGAGCTTTGGGTTGGTGATGGTGACGACCGCATCCGCCACGCCGGCCTTTTCGCCGCCGAGGATCGAGATGGTGGCGTTCGGCGGATCCTTCGAGAAGCTGTCCTTTCCGTCGCTCCAGCGGGCGACGAAGGTTTCGGTGGTCTCATGGCCGGCGGCGCGCACCGGGCGGTCGGCGAAGACGATGACGTTGCCCGAAACGCCGGTCAGCGTCAGTTTGCCGTCGGCGAGCGTGGCACCATCGGCGTTGAGCACGCCGAGCGAGGCGACGGGCTCCGCCGTCGTGGGCTTGCCGATGGTCTTGGCCAGCGGCACGTGCGGGTTGGCCGGTTCGGCCGCGCCTGCGACCGATGCCGCCAGGGCGAGACCCGCCGCCATCACGGCGACGCGGGTGAGTGCGTTGAAGTTCATGAAAGTCTCCTGCGGTCTTCTGTTCTGTCGGTAGCGGCGAAGCGCATGACGGCGAGGCCGAAAGAAGACGCCGGCCTCATGCCGGCGTCTTCACAGTGTCAGACTGCTCAGTAGCAGGGCGGGTAGGGGTAGTAGCCGCAAGCCGGGGGTGCGTAGTAGGGCGCGGCAGCCGCAGCGCCGATGGCCGCACCGGCGACGGCGCCGGCAGCAACGCCGGCCGCAACCGGAGCGCCGTACCAGGCATGGTAGCCACCATGCCAGCCGGCGCCGCCGACGGCCCAGCCGCCATGGCCACCGCCAGCCGCGAACCAGTCGATGAACACGGCCGCCGGACCCTTGAGGCCCTTGAGGTCGCCTTCGAGGACGTCGACGTCGAAGGTGAGGGTGGTGCCGTCAAGCTTCGGGCTCTTGAGGACAACCACCGCGTCGGTCACGCCGTCCTTTTCGCCGCCGAGCACGGAGACCGTGGCGTTCGGCGGATCCGACTTGAAGCTGTCCTTGCCTTCACCCCAGCGCGAGATGAACACCTCGGTCGTCTCGTGGCCGGCGGCACGCACCGGGCGGTCGGCGAAGATGATGACGTTCTGGGTGACGCCGGTGAGGGTGAGCGTGTTGCCCTCGAGGGTGGCGCCATCGGAATTGATCACGCCGAGCGAGGGAACGGGACCCTGGTTCTGCGGCTTTCCAATCGTCTTCTGCAGGGGCACGTGCTGGTTCGCCGGTTCAGCCGCGCCGGCCAGGGACGCTGCCAGCACGAGGCCTGCCGTGAAAACGGCCGCGCGGGTAAGTGCCGTGAAATTCATTGGTGACTCCTTGAACCTTCTATTTGCCGAGGGCCGGGCGCAACCAGAGAAGGCGGCAGTCTGCGCCGGAGAGATGCTCGCATAGCACGCACACCCCTTATTCGCCACCGGATTGCGGCCAATTTGCGGGGGTAAATTATCAGTATCGTTACTGAGGAGGGAGGGTGGCTCCCCGACCTGGACTCGAACCAGGGACCATTCGATTAACAGTCGAATGCTCTACCAACTGAGCTATCGGGGAATGTGAGCGCGCCTATAGCAGACGGTTTCGGCGGGGAAAAGCACTTTCTGGAGGTGGCCGGTTTTCGTTGTCCGGACAGCGGAAAACCGGGCTTCAGGGCCGCAGCGCAGAGAGGATGCCCGCTGCGATGGATCGGGCATCGAGGCCGGAATCGGCATATTGCTCGGCGGGCGATCCGTGAGCGACAAAACGGTCCGGCAGGGTGAATGCCCTGAAGCGCGTATGGCCGAGCAGGTCTCTTGCCGCCAGATGGTTGAGCACATGGGCCGCGAAGCCGCCGATGGCGCCGTCTTCCACCGTCACCAGCAGGGGATGATGACGGGCGAGCCCTTCCACCAGTTCGGTGTCGATCGGCTTGCAGAAGCGCGCATCGGCAACGCTCGCCTCGATGCCGGCGGCCGAGAGCTCATGTGCTGCAGCCATCACAGCCTCGAGGCGCGCTCCGAGCGAGAGGATGGCGACATCGGCACCTTCGCGCAGGAGGCGCCCGCGGCCGATGGCGAGCGGCCGGTGTTCCTGGGGATCGTCGGTTCCCGATGCTTCGCCGCGCGGATAGCGGAAAGCGATGGGACCTTCGTCATAGGCAACGGCGGTGGCAACCATGCGGCGCAGTTCCACGGCATCGGCCGGCGCCATGACGACCATGCCCGGCAGCATCGACATGTAGCCGAGGTCGAATGAGCCGGCATGGGTGGCACCATCCTGGCCGACAAGTCCGGCGCGGTCGATGGCGAAACGCACGGGCAGGCGCTGCAGCGCCACGTCGTGAACCACCTGATCGAATCCGCGCTGAAGGAAGGTCGAATAGATGGCGCAGACCGGCGTCATGCCTTCGCCGGCAAGACCCGCGGCAAGGGTCACCGCGTGCTGTTCGGCGATGCCGACGTCGAACATGCGGCGAGGGAAACGTTCCGCGAAGATGTCGAGCCCGGTTCCGGAGGGCATGGCGGCGGTGATCGCTACCAGTTTCGGGTCGCGTTCGGCCGCGGCGATGAGGCTGGAGGCGAAGACCTGCGTGAAGGTTGGCGCATTTGCCTTCGCGGTCTTGAACTCGAAGGTGACGGGATCGAACTTGGCGACCGCGTGGTATTGCTCCTTGTCGGGGCCTTGGAAGGGGTGGCCACGACCCTTTTCCGTCACGACGTGAATGAGGACGGGGCCTTCGTCCTGCGTGTCGCGCGCGCGCCGGAGGGTGGCGAGCAGGGCCTTGAGATCATGACCGTCCACCGGCCCCTCATGCCGGAAACCCAGCGCCGCGAAGACGCTCGGCAGCTTGCCGCGCCGCAGCTCCGACAGGTGATCGTTCAGCGCGCCGACGGCAGGCGCGATCGACATGCCATTGTCGTTGAGGATCACGACGAGCCGGCTCTTGAGGCTGCCCGCGTGGTTCATGGCCTCCCAGGCCATGCCGCCGGTGATGGCACCGTCGCCGATGACGGCGATCACGCGGTTGTCGCCGCCCGTCAGGTCACGCGCCAGTGCCATGCCGAGGCCGGCCGAGATGGACGTCGAACTGTGGGCCGCGCCGAACGGATCGTATTCGCTTTCCTCACGCTTGGTGAAACCATAGAGGCCGCCGCGCTGGCGGATCGAGCGGATGCGCTCGCGCCGGCCGGTGAGAATCTTGTGGGGATAGGCCTGGTGGCTGACATCCCAGATCAGCCGGTCGCGCGGCGTGTCGAAGACATAGTGAAGCGCAACGGTGAGCTCGACGACCCCCATGCCGCCGCCGAAATGCCCGCCCGTCTCGGCCGCCGCGGAGATGACCTCAGCCCGAAGCTCGGCGGCAAGACGCGGCAGATCGGCCGGACGGAGCTGCCGCATGGCCTCTGGTGTCGGTGCACGGTCAAGCAGGGGTGTCAACTTGTCCATACACAAGACTGTAACACTCTATTGACGCTTAGCCAAGCTTCCGTCGGTTGAGTCATCGCCCCGCTGCACTGCGTTTCGTTTGTCCGGGATGCCCTATACAGAGAGTTCGAACGCGGTGGAATGGGAAGGTGCGCCGGTTCCGCAGGCCCGTTCCGGTGTGGATTCGAGGAGGCCGTCAGACGTGCAGTTTCAGGGCGGCGGGGCGCGGATCGAGCAGCCCCGGCAGGCCGGCGAACTGGTCTTCCGGCGGACCGCCGCAGGCGTAGGTGAAACCGACGCGATCGCAGGTGCGCCATCTGGCGACAACTTCATGGGTGAGCGTCGCGGGCAGGAACCGCACATGCACATGGCACGGCAATCGTGCATGTTCCGGCATGCTGATCTCCACCCAGTCCTGGCCCGCAGCCATGATGCAGCCCACGTGCAGACGCTTGCCGTCATCGTCGACCATTTCGGCAAATCGCATCACGAAATCACGAAGCTGCGGGCTGGGCACTTGCATGCTGTTCTTCCTTCAGTCGTCGTCGCGAAGAGGTCGAGCAACGTTCTAGGCTGCGAGCACCGCTTGCATCTTGTGCTGCCGCAAACTTTCGGCTGTTTCAACGGCACGGCACTGGCGCCGGCCGTCGCCATGGAATTTCATTCGGGGAAAGTGGAGGCCTCGCCCGGAATCGAACCGGGGTGCAAGGATTTGCAGTCCTCTGCGTAACCACTCCGCCACGAGGCCTTCTTTTATTTCAATGACTTACGTCTTGAGTGGTGGCCCTGTATGGCACGGAGGGCGAGCGGTGACAAGAGCCAATGTCGGGAGCTTTCGGCGCGCGGCGTGCCTGATCTTGCGGCAATCGGCGCGGCGGCCGGTAACGCAGCATTGTGATGGGCGAAAGGGCGCATGTCCGCTCCGCCCGATAGACTTATCCGGCGGCCTTCGCTACACAAAGATTGCGAATCCGTGAATGCGACATATCTCAGGAAAACGATGACCGATTTCACTGCCGCCCGTCTCAACATGGTCGAATCGCAGGTTCGCCCGAACGGCATCACGGACCGGCGCATCATCGCGGCGATCGAAACCGTTCCGCGCGAGTCCTTCGTGCCCAGGAGCCGGCAGGCGCTCGCCTACATGGACGAGGATGTGCCGCTGGAACCCGCTGACCGCAGCCAGGGACCGCGCGGCCTGATCGAGGTCATGGCCTTCGCCCGCATGCTGCAACACGCGTCGATCAAGCCCTCGGACAAGGTCCTCATCGTGGGGGCGGCAACGGGCTATGGTGCTGCGGTGGTCAGGCAGATGGCTGGTGCCGTCGTCGCGCTCGAGTGCGACGCGGGGCTGGCGGCGCTGGCAAAATCCAACCTCGCGACAGCGTCGAATGTGAAAGTGGTGGCGGGACCGCTGGCCGGTGGCGTTGCAGCCGAGCAACCCTTCGACGTGATCCTGCTCGAGGGCCGTGCCGAGGACGTGCCGCTCACCCTGATCGACCAGCTGGCCGACGGGGGGCGCCTCGTCGGCGTGGTGGGTGAACGGGAAACCTCGCAGGCCTGCGTCTATTCGAAATCGGGCGGGGCGATTGCCGTGCGCCAGGTGTTCGACGCGTCGGTGACGGCGCTGCCGGGACTTAAGAAGAAGAAGCCCGCCTTCGTGTTCTGAGGCGGGAATTGTTGCGCCCTGGGTGGCGCAAGGCCGGTGGGCCGGCCGAAAACGGGATTTGGAGTGGTGGACTGATGACAGCGAACTGGATGCGGGCCTTACTTTCCGGCGTGGCGATTGCCGCGGCGACCGCCATGTTGAGTGTGTCCGCGTCGGCCGACACGCTGTTCGGCGCCATGGAAAAGGCCTATGTCACCAACCCCACGCTGAATGCCGCCCGCGCCGGCCAGCGCGCCACCGACGAACTCGTGCCGCAGGCCCTGTCGGGCTGGCGGCCGACGGTCGGGATCGGAGCCGAGATCAACAAGACCTATTCTTCCGCTCCGGTCGGCGTCGATGTCGATGGTGACGTCGTCCGCGAGAACGGCGACCAGTTCAATTCGAACATCGCCATTCAGCTTGACCAGCCGCTGTTCCGCGGTTTCGGCACCGTCAACCAGACCAAGGCCTCGGAGGCCCGCGTCGATGCCGGCAAGCAGAACCTGCTGGGCACCGAGCAGCAGGTGTTGTTCGACGTGGTGCAGGCCTACATGGACGTCTATTCCGGGCGGCAGTTCGTCATGCTGCGACGCCAGGACGTGGCGGCCCTGCAGGCGCAGGTGAAGGCGGCAAGGGACCGTTTCGCGGTCGGCGAAATCACCCGCACCGACGTCGCCCAGGCCCAGGCGCGGCTGGCCGAGGCGCAGAGCTTCCTCGTCAATGCCCAGACCGATCTCGCCAGGGCCGTGGCAACCTACGTGCAGGTTGTCGGCCATGAGCCGGGCAAGCTGAGCTACCCCAAGGTCGTCGACATTCCGAATTCGCTGAAGACGGCCCTCGATGTCGCGGGCGAGATCAATCCGCAGCTTCTCGCGCAGGCCTTCGTCGAAGTGGCGCGGAACAGCGACATCAAGGTCGCCTTCTCCGGCCTCCTGCCCAGCGCGGACCTGCTGGCGGCCGGCGTACGCGTCGATCCCGATCTGAGCTACCTGGACAAGCATACGAGCACCTTCCAGGTCGGCGCACAGCTCTCGATCCCGCTCTATGAGTCGGGTTTCGTCTATTCGCAGGTGCGCCAGGCCAAGCAATTGGCGAGTCAGAGCCGCATCCAGGTGATCGAGGTGGCGCGGGCCGTGCGGCAGGCGGTGGCCTCGTCGTGGAACGCCTATGTGGGCCTCGCCCAGATCATCAAGAACAGCCGTACCCAGGTAAGCGCGGCGCAGCTCGCCCTCAACGGCGTGCAGCAGGAATACCAGGCCGGCACCAGGACCACGCTCGACGTGCTCGACGCGCAGCGTGATTTGGTGCAGGCGCAAATCCTGCAGGTCACCGCCGAGCGCAATCGCGTGGTGAGCGGCTACCAGCTGCTTGCCGCCATCGGCCATCTCACGGCCAAGGACGTGGGCCTCAGCGTGCCGATCTACGATCCTGACGCGAACTACCAGCGGGTGCGGAACAAGTGGATCGGAACCGACGCCAAAACCGTTGAATAGCAAGCCCGCGGATATCGACAAGCCTGCCAGTCTCGCGTAATCCTTGGCGGATACGTTAAAGTTTGTGAGCCGTTTCAGGGTGGGCGACGTGACTGCAGAACCGCGAATGGAAGATCTCCTGGCATCGATCCGCAAGGCCATCCACGAGGACATCGGGGACATGCCGCAGCCTGGTCGGAGCAGGGTGTTGCTCGAGCCGTCGCTGCCTGCCGCAGCCCCTCCGCCTCGGGCAAGCGACGAACTTGCAGCTGCGGCGAGCGAAATCCAGCAGCTGCGCGAGAAGATATCGCGTGCCCGCAACGGCCGGCCGACACCGCCGGTGGAGCCTGCCCAGCGCGCCGCCAGCCTGGCCGCCGCCCTGCACAACGACACGCCGCGCCGCAACTGGCGGGATCTGGAGCCGCCCCCGGCAGCCCCCCGGCTGCGCAGCAGCGTGCTGGAGCCCGAAACGCCCCGGCCGCAGCCGCGCGCCACCGAACCGGTCTCCCGGCCTCCCGTCCGCAGCGAGGCGCCGGCGATCCTGTCCGGGAACTCGGCGCAGGCCGTCCATTCCGCCTTCAGCAAGCTGTCCGATTCGGTGTTGAGCCGGACGAGCAGCGAGCGTTCGCTCGAGGACGTCACCCGGGAACTGTTGCGCGTGATGCTGAAGCAGTGGCTGGACGAGAACCTGCCGGCCATGGTGGAGCGCATGGTGCGCGAGGAAATCGAGCGGGTGGCCAGGGCCGGCCGGTAACGGCCCTGACGTCACAAAATTGGCGTAAATTCCATTCTTGATTGCAGGTGGACCAACCTGCCGATACAGTACCGTGCACGTAGAATTTTAGCGAGTTTGTTGCTTTTGCCTCAACCCTTCCTTGATCACAGTTACTGGAAGCCCCTGGCAATGACCGCAGCTCACCTCTCGCCCGCCGAACGGCGCGCCTATCCCCGGCAACGGGTTTTCAAGCGCGTGAAGGCACTTTTCCTCAACCGCTCCGTCATCGATTGCGTCATGCGCGACGTGTCGGTGGGGGGCGCTCGGCTGGCCTGCAGGCAGGCTGCGCTGTTTCCCGACCGTTTCCAACTGGTCGTCATGAACGAGCGCGAGATGCGCGACGTCCGGGTGGCGTGGCGGGGCATCGACGAGATCGGGGTGCAGTTCACTTCGCCACCCCGCAAGGCCTTGCACCTGTTGCTGTAGCTCCTTCTTCTGGGGCGTTGCGTGGGGCCTTCGGCTGGTGTTTAAGGCGCACCATCCTGTGAATTGCCTGGCCAGACGCATCATGCTCGAGAAGACCTTCACGCCCGCCGAAATGGAAGCCCGGCTCTATGCCCAGTGGGAGGAGCGCGGCTTCTTCAAGCCTGGCGGCAAGCCCAAGGCCGAGCCCTTCACCATCGTCATTCCGCCGCCCAACGTGACGGGCTCCCTGCACATGGGCCATGCGCTCAACAACACCATCCAGGACATCCTGGTGCGCTTCGAGCGCATGCGCGGCAAGGACGTGCTGTGGCAGCCCGGCACCGACCATGCCGGCATCGCCACCCAGATGGTGGTGGAGCGCCTGCTGCAGAAGGAAAACAAGACCGACCGCCGCAGCATGGGCCGCGAGGCCTTCCTCAAGCGCGTCTGGGCGTGGAAGGAAGAATCCGGCGGCACCATTTCGCGCCAGCTGCGCCGCCTGGGGGCGTCCTGCGACTGGTCGCGCGAGCGCTTCACCATGGACGAGGGCCTGTCCAAGGCCGTGCTGAAGGTGTTCGTGCAGCTCTACAAGGAAGGGCTGATCTACAAGGACAAGCGCCTTGTGAACTGGGACCCGAAGCTGCTGACAGCCATCTCCGACCTCGAGGTGGTGCAGAAGGAAGTGAAGGGAAATCTCTGGCACCTGCGCTACCCGATCGAGGGCAGCGATGAGGTCATCATCGTCGCCACGACGCGGCCCGAGACGATGCTTGGTGACTCGGGCGTTGCCGTCCATCCCGAGAACGAGAAGCTGAAGCATCTCATCGGCAAGATGGTGCGGCTGCCGCTGGTCGGCCGCCTGATCCCCATCGTCGGCGACGATTACGCCGATCCCGAAAAGGGCACGGGTGCGGTGAAGATCACCCCGGCGCATGACTTCAACGACTTCGACGTCGGCAAGCGCAACGACCTTCGCCAGATCAACGTGCTCGACCAGTTCGGCAAGATCCTGATCGAAGGCAACGAGGACTTCCTCGAGGGCGCGGACGTTCCCGCCGAGACCATGGCGCTGCACGGGCTCGACCGCTTCGAGGCGCGCAAGCGCATCGTCGAGATGTTCGAGGCGCAGGGTCTGCTCGACAAGATCGAGCCGCACACCAACCAGGTGCCGCATGGCGACCGGTCCGACGTGGTCATCGAGCCATGGCTGACCGAGCAGTGGTACGTGAACGCCGCCGAACTCGCCAAGCCCGCCATCGCCGCGGTGGAAAAGGGCGACACCGGTTTCGTGCCGAAGAACTGGGAGAAGACCTATTACGAGTGGATGCGCAACATCCAGCCGTGGTGCATCTCGCGCCAGCTGTGGTGGGGCCACCAGATCCCGGCCTGGTATGGCACGGACGGCACGGTGTTCGTCGAAGAGACGGAAGCCGCCGCGCAGGCCGCCGCCGACAAGCATTATGGCGCGCCGGCCAAGCTGACGCGGGACGAGGACGTGCTCGACACCTGGTTCTCCTCCGCGCTGTGGCCGTTCTCGACGCTGGGCTGGCCCGAAGAGACGCCGGAGCTGAAGCGGCACTACAAGACCGACGTGCTGGTCACCGGTTTCGACATCATCTTCTTCTGGGTCGCCCGCATGATGATGATGGGCCTGCACTTCATGAAGGAGGTGCCGTTCCACACCGTCTACATCCATGCCCTGGTCCGCGACGAGAAGGGCCAGAAGATGTCGAAGTCGAAGGGCAACGTCATCGATCCGCTCGAACTGATCGACGCCTATGGCGCCGATGCGCTGCGCTTCACGCTGGCGGCCATGGCGGCACAGGGCCGCGACATCAAGCTGGCCAAGGCGCGCGTCGAGGGCTATCGCAACTTCGGCACCAAGCTGTGGAACGCCGCGCGCTTCGCCGAGATGAACGGCGTGGCGCATGACCCGAACTATGACCCGCTGGCGGCGCGTGTCACCGTCAACCGCTGGATCGCCGGCGAGACGGCGCGCACCGAGGCGAAGGTGCGGGCCGCCCTCGACGAGTACAAGTTCAACGAGGCGGCCGGTGCGCTTTACCAGTTCGTGTGGAACGTGTTCTGCGACTGGTATCTCGAACTCATCAAGCCGATCCTCACCGGCGCGGACGAGGCCGCCAAGGCGGAGACGCGCGCCACCACCGCCTGGGTGATGGACCAGATCCTGCTGCTGCTGCACCCCTTCATGCCCTTCGTGACGGAGGAGTTGTGGCAGCAGACGGCACAGCGCAGCCAGTGGCTGATCGCCTCCGACTGGCCGAGCTACAAGGGGCTCGGCGATGCCGCGGCCGATGCCGAGATGGAATGGGTGATCCGCTTCATCTCCGAGGTGCGCTCGGTGCGCGCCGAGATGAACGTTCCCGCGGGAGCAAAGATCGCCTGCGTGCTGGTGTCCGCCAACAGCGAGACGCGGCGACGGGCCGATGCCTGGGAGAACGAGATCATGCGGCTCGCACGGCTCTCCTCCATCGGCTTCGAGGACGCGGTGCCCAAGGCATCGGCGCAGATCGTGCTCGACGAAGCCACCGTGGCGCTGCCGCTCGAGGGCGTCATCGACTTCGGGGCCGAGAAGACGCGGCTTGCGAAGGAACTCGAGAAGATCGCCAAGGATACCGCGGCCATCGATGGCCGCCTCAACAACCCGGGCTTCGTCGCCAAGGCGCCGCCGGAGGTGCTTGAGGAAAGCCGCGAGCGCAAAGCCGAACTGGCGGCGCGCAAGGCCAAGGTGGACGAGGCACTCGCCAGACTGGGATAGGCTCCGCGACATGATCCTGAGCAGCCGGATCGACACGCCCATCGGCCCTCTCGTGCTTCTCGCACGGGAGGGCATTTTGCTGATGCTGGAGTTCGAGGACGCGGAATCGCGCGTCGACCGCGAGATGGCGGTTCGGTTCCGGGGTGAGGCTCATCAGCCCACGGACGACCCCTTCGGTCTTGCCTCGCGCATTCGCGCCTATTTCGCAGGCGACCTCTCAGCCATCGACGGCATCGAGACCGACGGTGGCGGGACCGAATTCCAGAAACGCGTGTGGGCCGAGCTGAAGCGCATTCCCTGCAGCGTCACGATCTCCTACGGCGAACTGGCGCGGCGGTTGGGCGACGTGAAGGCGGTGCGGGCGGTGGGCACCGCCAATGGCCGCAACCCCATCGCCATCGTGGTGCCCTGCCACCGGGTAATCGGCGCCGATGGCTCGCTCGTTGGCTATGGCGGCGGCATGGACCGCAAGCGCTGGCTGCTGGTGCACGAGGGCGCGCTGCTCGACGTCTAGCATCAGCCGGACGCCTTCACCGTTTTCCGGTTCCTCAACACGTGCTCGTGCGCGCCGTCATAGAGGGCGGAGTCGCGGAAGTCGTGATTGTCCAGCACGTGACCGACGAGGATCAGCGCGGTGCGGGTGAGCTTCGCCTCGCGCACCTTTTTGGCGATGGTGGAGAGCGTGCCGCGGATGATCATCTGGTCGGGCCAGGTGATGCGGTAGGCCACCACCACCGGGCAGTCGGCGCCGTAATGCGGGGTGAGCGCGCGCTCGATGTAGCCGAGGTTTCGGATGGAGAGGTGGATGGCGAGTGTAGCCCTGGAGCGGCCGAGCTCCTCCAGCATCTCGCCCGGCGGCATCGAGGACGACTGCATGGCGGTGCGGGTGAGGATCACCGTCTGGGCAATCTCGGGCAGGGTGAACTCGGTCTTGAGCTCCGCTGCCGCGGCGGCGAAGGCGGGAACACCCGGCGTCACGTCATAGGCGATGCCGAGCTTCTCGAGCCTGCGGATCTGCTCGGCGATGGCGCCATAGAGAGAGGGGTCGCCGGAATGGACGCGGGCGACGTCCTGGCCCTTGGCGTGGGCCGCTTCGATCTCGGCCACGATCTCGTCGAGGGTGAGGGGGGCGGTGTCGACGACGCGCGCGCCCGCGGGAGCGGCCTTGACGATCTCCTCAGGCACCAGCGAGCCGGCATAGAGGCAGACGGGGCAGGACTGGATGAGCTTCAGCCCTCGCACCGTGATGAGGTCGGGCGCACCGGGGCCGGCGCCGATGAAGTGGACGGTCATTCCGCTGCCTCTCTCTTCTTGGCATAGCCGCGCGGGGTATAAGCATAGGTCCTGCCGTCGCCGCGGGCGAAACACTTGGATTGCGATGAGCCGACCATCACGAGGGTGAGCATGTCGACATCGTCGGGGTTGAAGTCGGCGAAGCGCACGATCTTCACCTTTTCCTCGGGCCGGCCGAGGTTGGAGGCGATGACCACCGGCGTGTCGGCCGGGCGGTGCGGTTTCAGGATGGCGAAGGCGCGCTCCAGCTGGTCGCGGCGCTTGAGGCTGCGCGGGTTGTAGAAGGAGATGACGAAGTCGCCCTCCGCCGCGCCGTGCAGCCGCTTCTCGATCGCCTCCCACGGGGTGAGCAGGTCGGAGAGCGAGATGCAGCAGAAGTCGTGCCCGATCATCGCGCCGGCCTTGGCGGCGGCGGCCTGGAAGGCGGAGATGCCGGGGATGACGTTGACCGCGATGCGGGCGGGCTCGAGGTCGATCACCTCGTAGACCAGCGCCGCCATGGCATAGATGCCGGCGTCGCCGGAGCAGACGAGGGACACTTCCTTGCCCTGCTTCGCCAGCTCGATGGCGTGGCGCACGCGGTCCTCCTCGCCGCCCAGCGGGAAGCGGTGCTCCTTCTGGCCGGATTTCACATCGGCCACGAGATCGAGATAGAGGCCGTAGCCCACCCAGTCGGTCGAGGCTTCGAGCGCCGCGCGCGCCGCGGGGGCGCGCCAGTCGGGCGTACCGGGGCCGATGCCGACGACATGCACGATGCCGCGGGGATGGCCGGGCAGTTCGAGGATGGGTGCTGGCGCCTTCGCGATGGCACAGGTGCCGCGGGTGGAGCGGGTCTTCTCGACGACGAGTTCGGCGGTCGCTCCCGCAGCGGCGAGGGCTGCGGCTTCGGCAACCCCGGCGACACCCACTTCCTTGGCGACGATCTCGGAGGGGTTCTTCAGGCGTGAGGTTTCCTTCGCCAGCTCGTCAGCGGTGAAGAAGCGGGCCGGGACGCCGAAATGCGCGGCGACGGCATGGATCGCGGCCTCGTCCGACTTGAGGTCGATGGAGGCGACGGCGGCGAGGGAGGCCGCGGCGAGCTTGCTGTCGGCGAGCACCTTGTCGGCCAGCGCGATGAGTTCCGAGGCTGCGGCGTTGCGCTCGCAGCCGAGCCCCATGACGAGGGTCCTGGGGTGATAGACGAGGTCGGTGGGTGAGCCGTCGACCTGCTGCTCGGTGACCGTCAGCCGGACGGCCTTGTCACCGGTGGAATAGGTCGCAGCGGGGAAGGGGTTGAGCGCACCTTCGAGCGCGAGCGCTGCGCCGTTGAGGATGGCTGCGGTTGCGGGCTTCATGTCCTGTGGGTTGGCGAGCACGAAACCCGGTGCCGGATCGTCGAGTGCGAAGCCGAAGCGCACCTCGCTGGCTGTGGTGACGGCGGCGTGGCCCTCGCACAGCGCGGCGATGCGGCGGGCGAGTTCATTGGCGCCGTGGTGGCCGCCGAGCAGCGGCACGGCGGAGGATCCGTCCTCGGCCAGTGCGATCACGGGCGGCTCGCTCCGCTTGTCCTGGAGGTGCGGGGCGATGGCGCGGATCAGGATGCCCGCCGCGCAGAGGCCGATGATGCTGCGGCCCTCGCCGAAGAGCCGGCCCAGATGGGCGGTGGCCTTGGCATAGGTGACGTCGCCGCCCGCCACGCAGTCCGGCGTGTGGATCTCGGCGCCGAGCGGCTCCCTGAGCTTCCGTGCCAGCGGCAGGGCGCTGCTGCCCAGGACGAAGAGGACGGGCTTCACCATGCTTCGGTGCCTGCATAGACGAGGATCGAGGAGAAATAGGGCAAGTGATCTTCCGTGATGTCGAGGAGCGGTGTCACCACCTGGTCCTCATGCGTTGCCTTGACGATGACGTGGGCGCGGGACGAAAGGTCCAGCAGGCCTAGAATGTTGCGCACCTTGGCGAGGTGGCGGCCGACCTTGATGAGGACGGCGCTCTCCGTCGTCATCAGTTCCTCGCGCAGGCGGTCCTCGGGGAGGGTTGCGGGGAGCACCTTCACAACCTCGTTGCGCGCCGAGAGCGGCCGGCGGAGCGCCGCGGCGGACGCCGTCATCGAGGTGACGCCGGGCACGATGGCGCAGGGATAGGACCCCGCGAGGCGCGCAAAGAGATACATGAAGCTGCCGTAAAAGAAGGGATCGCCCTCGCACAGCATGACGACGTCGCGGCCGGCCTTCAGATGGGTGGCGATGGCGGCGGCACCCGCGTCATAGGCCCGTTCGCCCGGCTCGCGCTCGACCCGCATCGGCATGTCGATGACGAGATGCTCGGCGGTCGCAGGGATATAGGACCTGGCGATGTCGCGCGCGGTCGAGTCCTTGCCGTTGGCGGCGAGATAGGCGACGACCTTGGCGTTGTTGATGAGGCGCGCGGCCTTGACCGTGAGCAGTTCAGGGTCGCCGGGGCCGACGCCGACGCCGTGCAGCGTTCCGAGTTTGTTTACCATGGCTTCTGCGCCCGCCACTGGGTGACCGCCATGCGCGGCTTGAGGGCGCGGAGACGGCCGACATGGGTGAGGCTCGAGACGTCCATGCGCACGATGTCGCCGCCATGCTTCTCGTGCAGATCGTAGAGATGGAGCTCGCCTTCGATGGTGACGACGTTGGCCACCATGTTGCCGCCGGGCTTGAGGGCTTCCCATGCCTCCTCGACCACGCCGGGGATCCACAACCCGCCGCCGATGAATACCGCATCCGGTGCAGGCTGGCCGGCATAGCTGTCCGGGGCCTTGCCGGGCACGACCTTGAGGCGCGGGGTGCCGAGGGCATCGGCATTGGCAGCGATCATCGCAAGGCGTGCGGCATCGTGTTCGAAGGCGATCGACTGGCAGCCGCGGGCGGCGCGCATCCATTCGATGGAGATGGAACCGCAGCCGGCGCCGACGTCCCACAGCAGCCGGTCTGGCGAGGGGGCGAGGGCTGCGAGCGTGGTGGCACGGACCTCGCGCTTGGTGAGCTGGCCGTCATGCAGGAAGGCATCATCGGGCAGGCCGGCGAGCCGGGAATAGACCTTGGCGCCGGGCGAAGCGATGCAGTGGATAGCGAGGGTATTGAGGTCGGAGAAGTCCGTTTCCGGCACGGCATCGGCGATGAAGCTGGACTGGCGCTCGCGTTCTCCGCCCATGTTCTCCAGCACCGTGATCGCGCTTCTGCCGAAGCCGCGTGCGACGAGGCGGCGGGCGACTTCGGGAATGGTGGTGCGGTCGGCCGTCAGCACGAGCAGGCGCACGTCCGGCTGGATGAAGGGCTCGATGTGGGCGGCGTCGCGGCCGTGCAGGGTCAGCGTATCGCAATCGGGGAGCGACCAGCCGACGCGCGCGGCGGCCAGCGAGAAGGCGGAGAAATGCGGGATGATGCTCATCTCGGCGAAGGGGATGAACTCCATCAGCTTGCGCGCCACGCCGTAGTTGAGCGGGTCGCCTGTGGCGAGCACCACGGTGCGGCGGCCGGCGAGTGGCCTGATGCGGTCGACGACGGCGGAAAAGGGCTGCGGCCATTCATGGATGTCGGCGGCGCTCTCCGGGATGAAGCCGAGGAGGCGCGACGATCCGACGATCGCCTCGGCCTCCTGGACGGCGAGGCGGGCGCGAGGCGACAGGCCGTCCCAGCCCTCTTCGCCCATGCCGACGATGGTGAGCCACTTGGTCATTGGGCACCTCGCATCAATGCGTTGACGACGGATGCGGCCATGGCCGAGCCGCCGCGGCGGCCGAGCAGCGTGGCAAAGGCAATGCCGCGCGGGTTGGCCGCGAGTTCATCCTTCGATTCCGCGGCGCCGACGAAGCCGACGGGGAAGCCGATGACGGCGGCGGGCTTCGGCGCGCCGCCGTCGATCATCTCCAGCAGCGCGAACAGGGCGGTCGGCGCATTGCCGATGACGGCGATGGAACCTTCGAGATATGGGCGCCAGAGTTCAACCGCGGCAGCCGAGCGGGTGTTGCCGCTGGCAATGCCGATCTCCCGGGCGCGCGGATCATTCAAGGTGCAGATGACGTTCAGCTGCTTGTCGATGATGCCGTGGCGCACCATCTCGGCATCGACCAGCACCGGCCGGCCGGCGGCAAGAGCGGACTTGGCGGCCGTGACGAAATCCGGCGAGATGCGCAGGTCGGGTGCGATCTCCGGCATGCCGCAGGCGTGGACGACGCGGGTCGCCACCTCCTCGGCATCGGCGGGCAGCCTCGAGAAATCCGCTTCCGAGCGGATGATCTCGAAGGAGCGCCGGTAGATCTGCGCCGGATCTCGGAGATAGGGGGTCACTTCTTCTGCATGCTCCGGGGGCCGAGCGGGTGATCGGCATGCGGGTAGGGCGCATGGGTGTGGTCGTGGCCATGCTCATGGCCATGGTGATGGCCGTGGTCGTGGTCGCCATGATGGTGATGATGCGCGGGGCCGGAGAGAATCTTGCTGGCGTCGACGGCCAGCACGGCATCCTTCTTCTTCGGCGCCGTCTTGCACATCTGGTTGCACACGCCGTCGCAGTATTCGCACGTCTCCGACGTGCCGATGCCCTCGACGTGGTGGTGGTGGCTTTCCTGCACCGCGCCGACATCCGCCTCGAAGCCCAGCACCTGGGTGCGGTACTTGCACATCTGGCAGTTCATGGCGATGTCGCCCGTGAGAATCTGCTCGATGCGCTCCTCAAAGGTGGCGATGACCTGCGGGTGGTCGTTGAGATAGGGCGCCTTGATGAACTCGATCTCCGGGTGGCGGGCGGCCACCGCATCGGTCGCGTCATAGATGCGGTCGACGAGGATGCCGGTGAACAGGAAATAGGGGAACACGATGATGCGCTTGTAGCCAAGCCGCGCGGCGTGCTCGAGGCCCGGTTCGACCAGCGGGAAGGTGACGCCGGAATAGGCGGTCTCGGCCCAGCCGAAGCCGAAGCCTTCCCACAGCAGGCGGGTGACCTTGGCGACATTGGAGTTGGCGTCGGGATCGGAAGCGCCGCGGCCGACGACGACGAGCAGCGTCTCGTGCTTCGGCACGCCCGGGCCGGCCTTGTCGAGGGCTTCCTGCACGCGGTCTCCGGCGGCGCGCATCATCTTCGGGTCGATGCCGAGTTCCTTGCCATAGTCGATGCGCAGATCATTGGCGGCGGCATAGGTGTTGAGGACCGAGGGGATGTCGTTCTTGGCGTGGCCGGCGGCGAAGAGCATGCCGGGCACGGCGAGCACGCGGGTCACCCCCTGCGCCTTCAGGCTGTCGAGCCCGGTGCGGATGATGGGGGTGGCGAATTCAAGGTAGCCGTATTCGACCGGATATTGCGGCAGGCGCTGCTTGAGGTGCTCGGCGAGGACGGCGAATTCCCGCACCGCGTCCTTGTCGCGGCTGCCATGGCCGCACAGCATCACACCCAGTTTTTCCGCCATTGGTCCTGCCTTCCAGATCATCAAGCGCCCCCGGGCGAGGCCCGGTCCGGAAGACAGCCCCGGCATTGGCCCCGCAATTGGGTCGGCCGCACCGGAATTTGCTTTCAGTCCCGTCTCTGGGGACGCTGCGAGGGGGTGTTCTAGCCCCGGCGGGAAGGGCGGACAAGCACGTTTGCGGCGTCTGTGGGTGACTGGCGTCATCCCTTCGTGTCCTCTCCCGCCGCGGCGGGAGAGGAAGGGGCCCCAGCGAAGCTGGGGTAGGTGAGGGGACGCGGAGATGGTCTGGCAGTGGTGCTCGACTTCCCCTCATCTCCCCGTTGCTCCGCAACGGGGCCCTTCTTCTCCCGCTGAAGAAGCGGGAGAAGACGTTTAGAACTCCACCCCCGCCTGGGCCTTCACGCCGGAGCGGAAGGGGTGCTTCACCTGCTCCATCTCGGTGACGAGGTCGGCGATCTCGA
The DNA here is from genome assembly GCA_046349235.1 of Hyphomicrobiales bacterium. GTDB lineage: Bacteria > Pseudomonadota > Alphaproteobacteria > Rhizobiales > Aestuariivirgaceae > Aestuariivirga. The sequence continues at coordinate 38,767 of JAXMCT010000013.1, read as the reverse complement.
TCAGCTCGTCCTTGGCGTTGCGGCCGGTGACCACCACGTGCTTGCCCTCGGGCTTGTTCTTCAGCACTTCGAGCACCTCGTCGAGCGGCAGGTAGTCGTAGCGCAGCACGATGTTCAACTCGTCGAGCAGCACCATCTTGTAGTCCGGGTCGGCGATCATTTTCTTGGCCTCTTCCCAGGCGGCGCGGGAGTGGGCGATGTCGCGCTCGCGGTCCTGCGTCTCCCAGGTGAAGCCTTCGCCCATGGCCTTGATGGTGACGAGGTCGGGGAACTTCTCCAGCACGGTGCGCTCGCCGGTGGCCCAGGCGCCCTTGACGAACTGGATCACGCCCGACTTCATGCCGTGGCCGATGCAGCGGAACACCATGCCGAAGGCGGCGGTCGACTTGCCCTTGCCCTTGCCGGTATGGACGATGAGCAGGCCCTTCTCGATGGTCTTGCCGGCCATGATCTTGGCGCGGGCAGCCTTCTTCTTCGCCATCTTCTCGTGGTGGCGGGCGTTGTCGTGGTCGGGGGCGTCGTCGGTCATCGGGTCAGGTCCTCGAGAAGGTCATGGGCGGAGTTGAGGCGCGGCGTCCACAGGCCACGCTGTGCCGCCTCGCGCAGGCGTTCGGCGATCTCGCGCAGTGCGGCGGGGTTGTTGTCGCGGATGAAGTCACGCGTCGCATCATCGGCGAGGAAGGCGTCATAGGCCAGATCGAAATGATGGCTGCGCACCGCACCCGTGGTGGCGGCGAAGGCGAACATGTAGTCGACGGTGGCGGCGATCTCGAAGGCGCCCTTGTAGCCGTGGCGCTTCACGCCGTCGATCCACTTGGGGTTGACGACGCGCGCGCGCATGACGCGACCCACTTCCTCCTCGAGCGTGCGGATCACCGGGCGCTCCGGGCGGGAATGGTCGTTGTGGTAGACGCGCGGGCGGTTGCCGGAGGCATGCTCCACCGCGGCGGTCATGCCGCCCTCGAACTGGTAGTAGTCGTCCGAGTCCAGCAGGTCGTGCTCGCGGTTGTCCTGGTTGTGGACCACGGCCTCGATGCGCTTGAGGCGCTCGGTGAAGGCCTTCTCGTCATTGATGCCCTGGGCCTTGGCGCCATAGGCATAGGCGCCCCAGGTGACATAGGCGGCGGCGAGGTCGGCGCGGTCGGTCCAGATCTTCTCGTCGATCAGCGCCTGCAGGCCTGCGCCATAGGCGCCGGGCTTCGCGCCGAAGATGCGGTGACCGGCCATGTCGCGGGCCGCGGCGACATCGACGCCGGAGGCGGCGAGAAGCTTCGCCTCGGCGCGCATGCGGGCGGCGAGCGGGTTGTCGTCGTCGTCCTCGTCGAGCGCGCCGACGGCGCGGATCGCCTTGTCGAGGAGTTCGATCTGGGCCGGGAAGGCGTCACGGAAGAAGCCCGAGATGCGCAGCGTGACGTCGACACGCGGCCGGCCGAGCTTGGGGAGCGGGATGATCTCGTAGCCGGTGACGCGCCAGCTCGACGGCTCCCACACCGGCTTCGCACCGATGAGGGCCAGGGCCTGGGCGATGTCGTCGCCGCCGGTGCGCATGTTGGAGGTGCCCCAGGCGGAGAGGCCGAGGGCCTTTGGATATTGCCCGAAGTCCTGGAAGTGGCGGAGCAGCAAGTCTTCCGCCGATTTCTGGCCGAGGTTCCAGGCGGTGGGCGTGGGGACCGTGCGGTTGTCGAGGGAATAGAAGTTCCGCCCGGTGGGCAGCACGTCGAGGCGGCCGCGCGTCGGCGCGCCGGAGGAGCCGGGCGGCACGAAGCGTCCGGCGAGGCCTTTCAGCAACGCTGCGATCTCGTCCGGCCCGCAGGCGCGTAGCGAGGGGCGGATGCGGGTTTCGATGTCGTGCAGAACGATGGCGGTGGCCGGGAAGCTCGCAAGCAAGGGCGTGCCGGAGAGCAGCTTCGTGGCGTAGAGTTCCAGCCGTTCCACCGTGTCGCCATTAGTCCGCCACGCATCCGTAGTGAGAGCCAGCAGCACGGATGGCTTCTCTCCGTGCCATGCCGCTGCCATGTCGCAGGTGAGAGGGTCGAAGCCGGTGAAACCGAAATCCACCGCGAGGGCGCGGATGAGCGACTGGTCACCGCCTTCGCCGAGGCCGCGCGGCACGCGGGTGAGGGCGACGAGCAGGTCGGTTTCGAGCCGGCCTTCCGGCGAGGCGCCGAGAATGTGCAGGCCGTCGCGGATCTGAGCCTCCTTGAGGTCGCAGAGGAAGGCATCGAGGCGCTGCAGGTCGCCGTCCTCGTCGCCGGTGAAGCCGGCATCCTGGTCGAGGCGCGAGGACTTCGTAAGGTCGAGGATGTCGCGCTTCAGCGAGTCGCGGCGGCGGCGATCGAGGCCTGAGGCGAGATAGTATTCGTCGACCAGCGCCTCGAGGTCCTTCAGCGGCCCATAGGTTTCGGCGCGGGTGAGCGGCGGCGTCAGGTGGTCGATGATGACGGCACCGGTGCGGCGCTTGGCCTGGGTGCCTTCGCCGGGGTCGTTGACGATGAAGGGATAGAGCTGCGGCAGGGGTCCGAGCGCCACTTCAGGCAGGCACTCGGCGGTGAGCGCATTGGCCTTGCCGGGCAGCCATTCGAGATTGCCGTGCTTGCCGTTGTGAATGACGGCATCGGCGCCGAAGTGGTGGCGGAGCCAGACATAGAAGGCGAGGTAGCCGTGCGGAGGCAGCAGCGCGGGATCGTGGTAGGTGGACTTCGGATCGATGTTGTAGCCGCGCGCCGGCTGAATGGCGACGGCGGCGTTGCCATAGAGGCGGACGGGCAGGTGGAAGGCGTCCGACGCGAAGAAAGGATCGCGTTCCGGTTCACCCCAGCGCGCGGTGATCCGGGCACGGAGGGTTTCGGGGAGGGCGTCGAAGTGGGTGAGATAATCGGCCAGGAGAAGCTTTGCCTCACTCTCCTCCCCATCACCTTGCCCGGGCTTGACCCGGGCATCTTCTTCGGCGGCCGCGGAAAAGGATCGCCGGGTCAAGCCCGGCGAAGGTGACTCTCTGGAGGTCGCGTGGTGCTGTGTCTCGGAATGCACGTGGCGCGGCGCATTTGTCGGGCCGCGCTGCAGGTCTTCGACGATGCCGTTGCCGGTGGCCGGATATCCCACAACGCCATAGCCTGCGGCGTGCATCGCATCGAGGATGGCCACCGTGCTTGTGGGGGTGTCGTAGCCGACGCCATTGGCGATGCGGCCGTCCTTGTTGGGGTAGTTGGCGAGGATGATCGCCACCTTGCGCTCGACGACAGGCGTGCGGCGGAGCTTCGCCCAGTTGGCGGCGAGGGTGGCGACGAAATCCACCCGGTCCGGCACCTCGCGGTAGGTGACGATTCGGCACTGGGTGCCCTCATGCCACAGGCTCTCGGCCTTGAAGGAGATGGCGCGCGACATGATGCGGCCGTCGAGTTCCGGCAGCACCACGTTCATGGCGAGGTCGCGGGCGTTGAGGCCCTGCGAGGATGAGCGCCAGCTATCTTCCGATGAGCCCGACAGCACCACCTGCAGCACCGGGCAGTCATGGCGGCTCAGCGGATCGGCCGTGCCGCCCGAGGCGACGGCGAAGCTGGTGGCGTTGAGGATGACGTCCGGCGCCGCGAGTTCGCGCTCGAGCACCTCGACGCTGGCGCGGTCCTTGAGGCTGGCGACGTAGAAGGCCTTGGCACCGATGCCGCGGCGGTCCAGCGCATCGATGAGCGCGTCGATGGGGGCGGTCTGCGCGCCTTCCAGCACCGAGCGGTAGAAGACGATGGCGGCGAGCGGGCGGCCCGCCTGCGCCGTGTCGCGGTAGAGGCCCGCCTTGGGAAGCTCGCGGGCGGGCGCGGGGGCCTCGCTGCCATCGGTGAGGTGGCGGCAATAGGCAAGGAAGGCCGCGGCGTTCTCCGCGCCGCCCGTCACGAGATATTGGCGCAGGCGTTCGCAGTGCTGGAGACCGAGGGTCGAGCGCGCGGTGAGTTCCGGGTCGGGCTGGACATCGCCCGGCAGGATGCAGAGCGCGATGCCGCGCTCGCGCGCCATCGCCTCGACCTGGTCGATGCCGTAGCTCCAGTAGGAGGCGCCGCCGAGGACACGCAGCACGATCAGCCTGGCGTGGGAAAGCGTCTTCTCGATGTAGAGATCGACGGAGAGCGGATGCTGCAGCTGCAGGAGGTTGGCGAGGCGCAACGGGCCGGGCGTGCGGTCATGGGCGCGGGCAAGCGCGGCGAGCTCGCTGTCGGCGGCGGAGACGACGATGATGTCGGCAGGGGATTGCGCGAGATCGACGGCTTCGGCGGCGCCGTCGATCACGCCCGATGTCGTGGCGAGGAGGTGCATCAGCCCCGCAGCATGGCGGCGATCGCCTCGTGGTCCATGTGCTTTTCGCCGATGACCACCAGTTCGGTGCCACGCCGTTCCGAGGCCTTCCACGGGCGGTCGAAATAACTGTTGAGGCGCGGGCCCACGGCCTGGACGAGGAGTCGTGCCGGCGATCCCTTCACGTCGACGAAGCCCTTGAGGCGCAGGATGTCGTGCTGCGCGATGGTGTCCTCGATGCGCTTCAGCAGTGCGGCCTTGTCGGCGACCTCGCCGAGCGAGACGATGAAGGTGACGAAATCGTCGTGATCGTGCTGCTCCTCGCCTTCCATCTCGTGGTGCGACAGGCGGTTGTGCAGGTCGTCCTCGGCCGAGGCGCCGACACCGAGGAGCGCCGCGACGTCGATCTGGCCGTGGCGGGTGGGCACGAGGCGCGTGCCGGCGCGCACCTTCTGCTTCAGTTCTCCGGAGACGAGTTCATGTTCGCTATCGGCGAGAAGGTCGGTCTTGTTGAGGATCACCATGTCGGCGCAATTGAGCTGGTCCTCGAACAGCTCCTCGATGGGGTTCTCGTGGTCGAGGTTGGGGTCGGCGGCGCGCTGGGCGGCGACGGCCTCCTCGTCATCGGCGAAGCGGCCCTCGGCCAGCGCCTTGGCGTCGACCACGGTGACGACGCCGTCGACGGTGACGCGCGACTTGATCTCGGGCCAGTTGAAGGCCCGCACCAGCGGCTGCGGCAGGGCGAGGCCCGAGGTTTCGATCACGATGTGCTGCGGCGGGTCCTTGCGGTCGAGCAGCTTCTTCATGGTGGGCACGAAGTCATCGGCCACGGTGCAGCAGATGCAGCCGTTGGACAGTTCGATCACGTCTTCATCGCGGCAGGATTCCACACCGCAGCCGCGCAGGATCTCGCCGTCGACGCCGACGTCGCCGAACTCGTTGATGACCAGCGCGATGCGGCGGCCGCCGGCGTTCTCCAGCATGTTGCGGATCAGCGTGGTTTTGCCGGCGCCGAGGAAGCCGGTGATGACGGTGGCGGGGATCTTCTCGGTGCTCATGTGGCGTAGATGTCCTTGGCGGTCCGGTCCAGCACGAGGCCGAGGAAGAGCCCGATGCAGCACCAGAACAGGGCGTTGGCGGCAATGGAATTGGCGACGAAGCGGGCGACCAGCTCCGCCGGCACGATGCCTTCGCCATGCGGCGCAATCGGCGCGCCGATGACATGCGGCACGAGGATCAGCACGGCGGCGAGGACGAGCGCCCATGGCCGCGACTGGGTGGCGATGAGATAGATGCCTGCGGCGGTGGCGGCGATGGTGCAGACCCACCAGAACTGGCGCGCCGCGAGGTCAGCCGCCGCCATGCCGGGAAGCTCCGGTGGCAAGCCAACGGCAGGCGCCAGCGTCACGGCGAGGAATCCGCACAGGCCCCACAGGATGCCGTTGCGCCGGGTGATTTCGAGACCGGTCAGCAGCGAGACGGCGGCGAGGATGGCGGCGAAGCCGGCCCCCGTCATGGCCGCCGTGACGGTGGTGGCAAGGGTGCGCTGCCAGCCGTTCTCGGGTGCCCAGCCTTCGTCTCCGTGGTCATGGTCATGGCCCGCGGCTTCCGGCTGGCCGGTTTCGGCCGAGGCGGCATCATGGGAATGGCCGGCGGGATTGCCGGCGCGCTCGAAGGCCTCGGCCTCGAGGATCAGGGGCGTCAGCCGCACATGCTGGATGGCGCCCATGACGAGTCCCGCCGCGATCCCTGCCAGGAGCACGGCGAGAACGACTCGCCCGATCATGTGATGAGCCTGAAACTCAGTGGCAGGGGAAGCCGATGGCGTGGCGCGTGTCATGCGCCGTGTTGTGGGCCACCGCCATGGACGAGAGGCCGACCGCGAAGGTCAGCGTGGCGCCGATGAACAGCAGCGCGAATCCGGCGGCGATGCGCTTCGAGGCGGTGAGCGAGGTGGTGGAAGAAATCGAGCGAGCGGTCATGAACACCCTCCGTGGTGACCTGTTTCTAGTCCGTCGTGTGGCAGGTCTCCTGACTTGCGGGTCGCTGAACCTTGGCGGCCTTCCCGGTTTCCCAGTGGCCAATGCTGCCAAAGTCCTCGCCGCTCACAGTTGCGGGGGCAGTCACGGTTTCGGCCCCGATTGGGTCGTCCTCACCGTGTTCCCTGTTAGGCCCGCAGTCCGTCTGGCTGCGGGCACCACACGGCCCATGTAATGCCATCCTGACAGGCCGCCGTCAACACGGGCGCGCCGGACGGGAGTCCGAAAACGACACAGTGCAAGGCCATCCGTTTACCACCTGTCAATAATGCAAGCCCCTCCCGGCAATAGGTTTTTAACCACGCCAGCCCGATACTTCGGGTCATGAGCATCCGTACCCTGTTCCTCGCCTCTGTCTGTTCCGTGGTTCTGGTCGCCAGCGCAGTGCCTGCCTGGTCGGCAGCCTCCACGCCCGAAACCAAGCTCGCCGCGCAGGCCTACAAAGCTTTGCAGGCCGGCGATGCAGAGACTGCGGTGACCGAGTATACGCAGGCCATCGACTCGCGGTCCCTGCCGCCGGAAGTACTGGCCAATGCGCTGCTGAACAGGGGGCTGGCCTACCAGCGCCTCAACGAACATGAATTCGCCATCGACGATTACACGGCCGCGCTGCGCATAGATGCGCTGTCGGCAAATGTGAGGGCGCTCGCACTTTACAATCGGGGTCTCTCCTATCAGCGGCTCAGTCGCAACTCGCTCGCCATGGAGGACTACACCTCGGCTCTCTTCCTCGATGCCGAGTTCAGCCATGCCTACTACAGCCGCGGCACGCTGCTGCGCGATTCCGGCCAGTATCTCTTCGCGCTGGCCGATTTCGACAAGGCGCTGCGTTACGATTATCCCGATCCCGCCCGCGTCTATGTCGCCCAGGCTTCGACCTATGAGAAGCTGCAGCGCACCGCAGATGCGCGCGACGCGCTCAACAAGGCGCTGGAGGCAAAGCCCGGCTACGAGCCGGCGCTGCAGCGGCTTGCCGCTCTCGACGGCGCTCCGGCGAGTACGGCTGCCGGCGACGAGATTCACACGGCCGACGTGAGCCCGGCCAGCGACCAGTTGCCTGCCGCCAAGGCGCCGTCGGCCAGCCTGATGGGCGAGGACGCGCAGGCGTCCGAGGTGGTGTCAGAGACTTCCCCGAAGCTTTACACCGACCGCGTGCCGCAGGAGCAACCGGTGCGGATCGCCTCGGCCGACCCGATCCCCGAGACGCAGCCCGAAGCCGCCGTCACTGACGAAAAGGTGCTCGCCGTCGAAGACGTTCCCGACGATGGTGCCGCTACCGCTGCTGCCGACGAATCGCAGGATGCAGCACCGGGCCCGGCAGCTGCCGCGGATGTTACCCAGTTGGCTTCCGCCGATCCGGCCCCGGCCGAAGAACCTGCGCCGCAGAAGAAGATCACCGGCTGGTCAGTTCAGCTGGCCTCGGCAACGACCGAAGACTCGGCATGGTCGACGTGGAGGAAGATGCAGTCGCGCAACAAGGCGCTGGCATCGCAGAAACCAATCGTTGTTCGTGCCGACCTGGGGTCCAAGGGCGTGTTCTACCGTGTCCGACTCGTGGGGTTCGATACCCAGGACGATGCCGGCCGGGCTTGCTCGCGGCTCAAGTCCAAGGGCGTGAAGTGCTTCATCAGCAAGGCTTCTTCCTGATCTGACTGCGGGAAGGGGATGGGGACCCGGAGCATGGGCAAAGCCCGGCTCCGGGTTTTGCTTTTCCGTAAGCCGGCGTTAAGGAGCACAACCTAACCTAGCGTCATGTTCGTGTTGAGCGATTTCCAGCGCCTGATGCAGCCTTCGGCTGAAGATCTGCCGCTGGTCGACAGCCAGGCGGGCCTCGCCGGTGGCATCACTGCGGAAGGGCGTGACGCGCTCACTGCGCTGGTGGACGCGTCTGACGCCGTACTGCATCGGGAACTGATCGCCCGCATCCACGCACAGACGCCGGATTTCTTCGAGCGCCTGGTGATCGATGTGCTGCTGGCCATGGGCTATGGCAGCAATCGCGCAGAGATGGCCCGGGCACTCGGACGCTCGGGCGATGGCGGCATCGACGGCATCATACAACTCGACGAACTGGGTTTCGATTCGATCTCGATCCAGGCCAAGCGCTTGAAGCCGGGCATGGCCGTGCCCATCGGCGACGTGCGGGATTTCGCCGGCAGCCTCGAGGCACGGCGGGCGGCCAAGGGCGTGTTCGTGACCACGACACATTTCTCCACGGGAGCGGCTGAATTCTGTGCCCAGTTGGTGCGGCGCGTCGTTCTCATCGACGGCAACCGCCTGGCGGGGCTCATGCTGCGCCATGGCATCGGCATCCAGGTGCAATGCCGCTTCGAGATCAGGGCGCTGGATCGGTCCTATTTCGCGCCGGTGGCGACGCGGCAGGCGGACCTTCCATGATTGGGGAAAACACCGCTGTTCGCGGTTCACCGCACCGGCCGGGACCCCTATGATGGGAACATGGCCCTCAATCTCGTCAAACTCTGCGTCGGCGTCTCGGAAATCGAGGAACTCGAGACGTGGGTCAAGGAGTGCCGGGCCGGGCGTGACACGCTCGACCACATCACCCGCATGTTCCCGAAACGCAAGGACGAGTTGCTGCCGGGCGGATCTCTCTACTGGGTGCTGCGCGGCATGATCCTGTGCCGCCAGCCGATCGCCGCGCTGGAACCGGTGACCGGGGCAGACGGCATCGAGCGCTGCCGCATCGTCTTCAAGCCGCAGATCATTCCGGTGCGGCCAGTGCCCAAGCGGGCCTTCCAGGGCTGGCGCTATCTCGAAGGGGCCGACGCGCCGCCAGACCTGCCGAAGTCTTCCAAGGTCGAGGGCATGCCAGAGAAGCTGCGCCGCGAACTGGCCGAACTGGGCCTGCTGTGAAGGTCAGGCGCCTCACTGCGCAGGACGATCCGGGCGCCGCGACGGGGCTGCTCCAGCGTTTCTTCCGCGAAGAAGGCTTCACGACTCCGGACACAACGATCGCCGCCAACCTCCTCGTCATGTTGTCGATGGATCGCTGCGCCGTGCTCCTTGCGGAGGAACAGGACACGGCCGTGGGTGTTGCCACCGTGTCGATGGAATTCGGCATCGAGTATGGATGGTCGGCAGAAATGGGCGATCTCTATGTGCTGCCCGAACACCGTGGCAAGGGCATTTCCCGGATGCTCGTGGCCAGTGCCGAGGACTATCTCCGCAGCATGGGTGCGGTCGGCTACCAGGTCACGGTGACGCCGCACGGCGCGGATGCCGACCTGCGACGGTTCTATCTGGGCATCGGCTTCGGGGACGAGGGCAGGGCGCTGCTGTACAAGACGTTCTGAGCGCCGGGGTGGCTGAAGCCTAGACCCCCACGTTGTCGATCAGTCTCGTCTTTCCGAGCCATGCAGCCGCGATCACCCGCAACGGTTCGTCGCGATGCTGGGGTGGCGCCAGTGTTTCGGCATTGCGAACGGTGACATAGTCGACCTCGAAGCCCAGTGCCATCAGCGTGCGGGTGGCCAGCCGCGCTGCCGACTGGATGTCGAGCCCGCCACGAATGCGCTCCGCGGCATGGCTGATGCTGGAATAAATTGCGAGTGCCTGCTGGCGTTCCTGCTTGGAGAGATAGACGTTGCGCGACGACTTCGCCAGACCATCATCCTCGCGGACGGTGGGAACGCCCACCACCTCGATCGGAATGTCGAGATCCCTGGCCATGCGTGTGACGACCTTCATCTGCTGATAGTCCTTCTCGCCGAACATGGCGTAATCGGCCCCGGTCTGGATGAAGAGCTTGGCAACCACGGTGGTGACGCCATCGAAGAACTGCGGCCTGAACTTGTCCTCGAGCCCGGCCTTGGCAGGGCCGGTCAGGGAAACCGTGGTGCAGAATCCGGCGGGATAGATCTCCTCCGGCTCCGGCAGGTAGATGAGATGACTGCCCGCCTTGCCGAGTTTCAGCACGTCGCCGTCCTCATCGCGCGGATAGCGGCCAAGGTCTTCAGTCGCTGCGAATTGCTTGGGATTGACGAATATCGTGGTGATGACGCGGTCAGCCCGCTTCAGGCCTTCGGCCACCAGCTGCGTATGGCCCGAGTGAATGGCGCCCATCGTGGGCACCACGGCGTAGCGCAGGCCGTCGGCCCGCCACCTGGCGGTTTCACGGCGGAGGGCTGCAAGGGTGCGGACGAGTTTCGGTTTCATGGCCGGGAATCTGGTCTGGTTCAGGAACCCTGCTTTAGCCCGACTGTGCCCGGGGCGGAAAGGGTCAGTCGTCGGAGCCGAATGTAATGCCGCGTCCCACCGCCGTTCGCCCGAACTTGTCGCGGATTCGGTCGACCGCCAGTTCCGCCTTGGCGCGGGCGGCTGTCGTCACGTCGAGCGTCTCGGTTTCCTGTTCGGGCTTCGCCGCTACGAGCCCGGAGATGCCGATGCCGATCAGCCGGAAGGCGGTGCCCGTTGCCTCGCGCTGGAGCAGGGGCAGGGCGGCATCGTAGATCCGGTTCGCCAGAAGCGTGGGATCGGCGAGAGATACGTTGCGCGTTCTGAGCTTGAAATCGGCGGTCTTGAGCTTCAGCACGACGGTGTGGCCTGCCACGCCTTCCGCCTTGGCGCGGCGGGAGACCTTTTCGGCCAGTGGCCAGAGGATGCGCTCGAGTTCGGCACGATCGGAAATGTCGGTGTTGAAGGTTGTTTCAGCGCTGATCGACTTCGAATGGTCGTCGGTGGAGACGATACGCCGGTCCTCGCCGCGCGACAGGTGATAGAGGCGCGCGCCCATGGACCCGTAGCGCCGCATCAGCTCGTTCTTCTCCATCTGCTGGAGCTGGCCGATCATGGTGATGCCGCCCCTGGCGAGTTCCTCCTGCATGGCCTTGCCAACGCCCCAGATGAAACCCACCGGTTTCGAGGCCAGAAAGCCAAGCGTCTCGTCCTTGCCGAGCACGGAAAAGCCGCGCGGTTTCTCGAGATCGGAAGCGATCTTCGCCAGAAACTTGTTGTGCGACAGGCCGACCGATGCCGTGATGCCCACCTTCTTCGAGATGTTCGCAATGAGATGGGCCAGGGTGAGCGCCGGACTCATGCCGTGCAGCCTGGACGTTCCGGTGAGGTCGAGGAAGGCCTCGTCGATGGACAGCGGCTCGACGAGCGGCGTGACTTCGAGCATCAGCTCGCGTACCACCTTTCCGGCGGCGGAATACTTGGCCATGTCCGGTTTGATGACCACCGCATCAGGGCATAGCTTGAGCGCCTTGAACATCGGCATCGCCGACTTCACGCCATGGATGCGCGCGATGTAGCACGCCGTGGATACGACACCACGCGTGCCTCCGCCGACGATCAACGGCTTGTCGGCGAGCTCCGGACGGTCACGCTTCTCCACCGCGGCGTAGAAGGCGTCGCAGTCGATGTGTGCGATGGAGAGCCGATGCAACTCCGGATGACGCAGCAGCCTGGGGCTGCCACACGACTTGCAGCGCCGCTCATCGCCAGAAACGGGCGTGAAGCAGTCGCGGCAGAAGCCCGCCGTCGCAGCATCGTCTTGCATGAAGAACATACTAGCGCGTGAGCGCGAATTGGGGAACACTGGCGCCGGGGCTGGTGCAATGAGCGGGAGAACGGGATGTACAAGCTCTACAACGTGAAGACATGGGGATCGCTGGCCATTCATTGCCTCCTCGAGGAGATGGAAGCGCCCTACACCAATATCTGGATGACGGCCGAACAGGTGCGCGATCCGGAGTTTCGCGCCATTAGCCCGCTCGGCATGATTCCGGCGCTGGGGCTTGCGGATGGCCGGACCCTCTATGAGTCTGCTGCCATCGTGGCATTCCTGGTGGCCGCCCATCCGGAGAAGCACATGTCGCCCGAGCTCGGCAGTCCCGACTACGGCGAGTTCATGAGCCTGCTGCTCTTCATGAGTACCGAGATCTATGCCACAGGCAATTTCGCCTATGCCGCCGGGGAGTTCGCCAAGGGTGAGGCGGAGCAGCTCGCGATCAAGGGCAAGGTCCACCAGATGGTCGAAGGCTACTGGATGTTCCTCGAGAAACGGCTGGCCGGGGCCGGGCCCTGGCTGATGGGACGCGATTTCTCGGCGCTCGACCTCTATGCCTTCATGCTGTCGTTGTGGGCCTCGCCGAGCGAAGCGGCACTCCACGACAAGTTTCCGGCCGTGGCCAAGCTCGCCGCTGCCGTCAGGGCGCGCCCCAAGCTCAAGGCCGTGCTCGAATCGCATGGCGTGATGAAGCCCGGCGGCTATCCGGCGGGCTGAGGCAACGAGGAAGCGCCGAGCAGCTTCAAGACATAGTCCCGCGCCTCGTCCCATCGTGCGGTTCGAAGCGATACATAGTCGAGCGGTTCGATGTGGCGGGCGAAGCGGTCATCATGGAGGAAGTGGATGAGATGCACTTCCGGGGCATGGTCATGTGCCGAAGCGAGGTAGGAAGGGCTGTCGTCGATGAAGACGACGGGACGTCCGCCCCTGTCCACGAGGTTGCGGATGGCGGGGCCCTTTGGACCTGAATTGGTGACGACGGGGTAGGGAAGACCGTGGTTCTTCAGGTTCTCGCGCCGGTGGTCGCCGGCGGTGTGCGGCAGGTTGGTGAGCAGAACCACATCTGCGGTTCGGCCAATCTCCAGCAGGGATGCCACCGCCCCGTCGATTTCCTGCATGTGCCGGGTGCGCGTTTCGAAGAAGCTGCCGATCAGGTCGGCGACCTGGGCTTCCGGCGCGGGCGCATTCGACTCGCGGTGGCGAATGTTCCCGTTGAGGGCGAAGCTCGATGTATCGAGCCACAATCCATGCAAACCGAGGTAATCCTCGAAATCACGCGTGAAATGGACGATGACTTCGTCAACGTCGCAGATGACCAGCGGCCGACCGGTGAAGCTCAGCGTGGCGAGTTGGCCCTGGGTGATGTCAGAAATCAACGGCGGCTCCCGGAAGCTTGCGGCGGAGCGCCGCGATGCGCTCCGGCGGGACCTGCTGGTCCTCGGCAAAGATGAGTAGCAGGCTTTCATCACCCAGCAGGTGATCGAGAATGCCGCCAAGGAATGCCGGATTGGTGGCCCCGGCCCTGATTGCAGCGACGTCGAGCCCGGACAGGTCCATGAATCGCTGCAAACGTTCGCCGTCGGAGGCGAGAAAGCCGAGCGCATTTATTGCAAGAATTTCAGCCTCTTCCGAGCGGTTTTGTGTGTTGTGTCTCATCATGATGAATCACAATTAACCACCCCTGAACCGCGTTGAACAGCCACCGCATCGGGTTAAGCTGTTGGTTACCCAAAATGGTCCAGATAAGAACCATGCAGAGGGGATGCGGGAGCGAGTCTGCGCAGCCGCGCGGAACCAGAGCCAGATGGGTGCGAATGTGTCAGTATCGGCGGGACAAGTGAGAACGCCAGAGATGCAACGAACCGCGGCCAAGAAGGTGCTGGTGGTCGAGGACAATGAGTTGAACATGAAGCTGTTCAATGATCTTCTCGAGGCCAATGGCTACCAGGTGATCCAGACGCGGGACGGGCTCTCGGCACTCGATCTGGCGCGGCAGCACCGCCCCGACCTGATCCTGATGGACATCCAGTTGCCCGAGGTTTCGGGTATCGAGGTCACCAAATGGCTGAAGGAGGATGACGAGCTTCGCGTCATTCCGGTCATCGCCGTCACCGCCTTCGCCATGAAGGGCGACGAGCAGAAGATCCGCGAGGGCGGCTGCGAAGCCTATATCTCGAAGCCGATTTCGGTGGTGAGCTTCCTGCAGACCATCGACAGCTACCTGAAGAGATCGCAATGACGGCGCGCGTCCTCGTCGTCGACGACATCCTGGCCAACGTTCGCCTTCTCGAGGCGAAGCTGGCGGCGGAATATTTTGAAGTCGTCACCGCCATGAACGGGGCCGATGCGCTGGAGGCCGTCCAGCGCACCAGGCCGGACATCGTCCTGCTCGATGTGATGATGCCGGGAATCGACGGCATCGAAGTCTGCCGCCGCATCAAGTCGAATCCCGCGACACAGCACATTCCCGTCGTCATGGTGACGGCCCTCGACCAGCCTGAGGACCGGGTGCGCGGCCTCGAGGCCGGCGCCGACGACTTTCTGACCAAGCCGGTCAACGACGTGGCGCTGTTCTGCCGGGTCAAGGGGCTGGTGCGCCTGAAGATGCTGACCGACGAGTTGCGGGCCCGCACCGGGGTTGATCCGCTTGGTCTTTCCACGGCCGAATTGCCCATGGATCAGGCCTCCGGCCGCGTTCTGGTTCTCGACAACCGCGCTGCCCCCGCGGACCGCATCCGCAACCTGCTGTCGCCCAAGCATGAGGTGACCGTGGTGGGCGATCCGCAGCAGGCGTTCGAGGCCTTCGGCGCCGCCCAGGGCGGATTTGACCTCATCGTCGTCAATCTCGATCTCGACGGGGCGGACGGGCTTCGTATCTGCTCCCAGCTCAAGTCGGTCGAGACCACGCGGCAGACGCCGATCCTCATCCTGGTCGAGCCGGAGGATCACCAGCGTCTGCTGCGCGCCCTCGACATGGGCGTCAACGACTACCTCATCCGTCCCATCGACCGCCAGGAGCTGCTGGCCCGCGTGGCCACCCAGGTCCGCCGCCACCGCTACACCGAGCAGCTCCGCCTCACCGTACGGGCCTCGATGGAGATGGCCGTCACCGATGCGCTGACCGGTCTCTACAACAGGCGCTATCTCGAGACACAGCTCGTCCAGCTGATCGAACAGTCGGTCGACCGCGGCAAGGTGCTGTCGCTCCTCACGCTCGACATCGACTTCTTCAAGTCGGTGAACGACACCTATGGCCACGATGCGGGCGACCGCGTGCTGCAGGAGGTGGCCGGGCGCATCCGCGGCTCGGTGCGGAGTGCCGATCTTGCCTGCCGCACCGGCGGAGAGGAGTTCGTGGTGGTCCTGCCGGGTGCGGATATCGCCGTGGCCGAACGGGTCGGCGAACGCATCCGCAAGGCGATCGCCGCCAAACCCTTCCTGTTGGGGCCGGGTTCGCACCTCACCGTCACTGCCTCGCTTGGCGTTTCGAGCTTGTCCTCGGGGCAGGACAGCGTCGAGGAACTGCTGAAGCGGGCAGACAGGGCGCTCTACCGGGCCAAGCGCGAGGGTCGCAACCGGGTGATCCCCGCCGCTGCGTGACCGGTTAGCCCGAGCCGGTTCATGAAATCGCCACCCATGGTTCCAGCGCCCGCATTTCGGGTGCAGGACCATGTTTTGGTCTTTGAATCGGCTGGTTTGCCACCTACTTGAGGAATATTCGGCCTTGGTTGCGGCGCGCCGGGGTTTCTGCTTTAGTGCCGCGAAACGTTGAGGAGGGAGTTGCCTCTCTCCGCTGAAAGGGAGTTTGTCTCATGGGTTCGCTGTCGATCTGGCATTGGATTCTCGTCATTCTGGTCGTCGTGCTGCTGTTCGGCCGCGGCAAGGTGTCCGACCTGATGGGCGACGTCGCCAAGGGCATCAAGAGCTTCAAGAAGGGCCTCGCCGACGACGAGCCGACCACCACCACAGCCGCCGATCCCAAGCCCATCGAGCAGCAGACTGCCGTCAAGTCGGAAGCCGAGAAGGCGCAGAGCTGATAGGTACGCCGGCTGAGCCTCTAGCCGGGAACGCACATGTTCGATTTCGGGTTCGGCTATAGCGAAATGTTCGTCGTTGCCGTGGTGGCGATCATCGTCATCGGGCCGAAGGACTTGCCAAAAGTGCTGCGTGCGCTGGGCAAGACCGTGGCCAAGATGCGCGGCATGGCACGCGAATTCCAGGGGCACCTCGACCAGGCTCTCAAGGAGACCGGGTTCGACGAGGTGAAGAAGGAATTCGACAACATCAAGAACCCCGCGAACTTCATCGATCCCTCGATCGCCAAGAAGGCCACGGAAGACGCCACCAAGAAGCAGGTTGACGACTTCAAGAAGCTGTTCGGTGACGTGCCGGCGGCCGATGCGCCCAAGGCCCCTGCAGCCTCAACGGCCTCAACGGCCACCACGGATACCCCCGCAGCCGCGTCATGACCCAGCAGGACATCGAAGCCTCTGAAGCCCCGCTGATCGAACACCTGATCGAGCTGCGCACCCGGTTGATCTGGTGCGTCGTCGGCTTCATCGGCGCCTTCATCTTCAGCTTCTTCTTCTCCTCCGACATCCTGCACTTCCTGGTGCTGCCGTTCAAATGGGGCACCGGTCAGGACGTCTCGCTCATCTCGATCAAGCTCCTTGGCGTGTTCCTGGTGAAACTGAAGATCGCCTTCTTCGGTGGCCTGTTCATCGGCTTCCCGCTGATCGCAACCCAGATCTACCGTTTCGTGGCGCCTGGCCTCTACAAGCACGAGAAGGCGGCCTTCCTGCCGTACCTGGTCGCAACGCCGATCTTCTTCATCCTCGGCGCATCGCTGGTCTATTTCTTCCTGCTTCCGGTCGCCATCCACTTCTTCACGGCGCTCGCCGGAACCTCCGGCGTGGCCCTTATGCCCGACATCGAGGCCTACCTCGATTTCGTGATGATGCTGATCCTTGCCTTCGGCCTGTGCTTCCAGCTGCCCGTCATCCTCACTTTGCTTGGCCAGATCGGCATCCTGTCATACGACCAGCTGAAGAGCGGACGGAAGTTCGCCATCGTCGGCGTGTTCATCGTCGCCGCCGTGCTCACCCCGCCGGACCCCATCTCCCAGGTCGCCATGGCCGTGCCGCTGATGGCCCTCTATGAGCTCTCGGTGCAGGCCGTGCGCGTCATCGACGCCCGACGCAAGAAGCGCGAGGCGGCGGAAGACGCGGCCTGATCCGCCCCCTCCGGACGGCGGAGGGGCCTCGCAACCGAAGTCCTTCCCGTCCTCGTTCCGGCGTCCTATAGGAGGGCGCGAAAGAGGACCAGACCACCATGCATGACATCAAGGCCATCCGCGACAACCCGGCAGCGTTCGACATGGGGCTGGCCCGCCGCGGCCTCGGCCCCATGGCCTCGGAACTGCTGAAGATCGACGCCGAACGCCGCGACCATGTGCAGAAGCTGCAGGAAGCGCAGGCTCGCCGCAACGCGGCTTCCAAGGAAATCGGCGAAGCCATGAAGTCGGGCGACAAGGCCCGGGCCGAGGCGCTGAAGGCCGAGATGGGCGCCATCAAGGACTTCATCGCATCAGGCGAGGCTGTCGAACGCGACATCGACCAGCGGCTGAACGCAGCCCTGGCCGTGATCCCCAACATCCCCCTCGATGACGTGCCGGAGGGCAAGGACGAGACAGGCAACCTCGAGGTCCGCCGCTGGGGCGCGCCGCCCGATCTTGCCTACGAGCCGCGCCAGCACTTCGACATTGGCGAATGGCTGGGGCTGATGGATTTCGAGGCCGCCGCGAAGATCGCCGGCGCCCGCTTCGTCGTGATGAAAGGCCAGCTCGCGCGGCTCGAGCGTGCGGTGGCGCAGTTCATGCTGGACCACCAGACGGGCGTAAATGGCTATACCGAGCACTACGTGCCCTACATGGTCAACGATGCAGCGATGTTCGGCACGGGACAGCTGCCGAAATTCGCCGAAGACCTGTTTCGCACCACTGATGGCCGCTGGTTGATTCCCACGGCCGAGGTTTCGCTCACCAACCTCGTGCGCGAGTCGATCCTCGAGGAGAAGGACCTGCCGCTGCGCCTCACGGCCTATACCCCGTGCTTCCGGGCGGAAGCCGGCTCTGCGGGCCGCGACACACGCGGCATGATCCGCCAACACCAGTTCTCCAAGGTGGAGCTCGTCTCGATCACCACGCCCGAGCAGTCGCGCGAGGAACTGGAACGCATGACGGGTGCTGCGGAGAGCATATTGCAGGCACTGAAGCTGCCCTATCGCGTGATGCGGCTGTGCACCGGCGACATGGGCTTCGGCAGCCGCATGACCTACGACCTCGAGGTCTGGCTTCCGGGGCAGAATGCCTATCGCGAAATCTCCTCCTGCTCGGTGTGCGGCGACTTCCAGGCGCGGCGCATGGAGGCGCGTTACAAGCCGGCGGACGGCAAGGGCACGCGCTATGTTCATACGCTCAACGGCTCCGGCCTGGCGGTGGGCCGCACCATGGTGGCGATCCTCGAGAACTACCAGAATGCCGATGGGTCGGTGACGATCCCCGACGCGCTCCGCCCCTACATGGGCGGTGCTGACAAGATCACCAGGGGCTGAATTCCATGCGCATCCTTGTAACGAATGACGACGGCATCCACGCGCCGGGCCTCGAAACGCTGGAGCGCATCGCGCGCACCCTCTCGGACGATGTGTGGATCGTGGCGCCGGCGGAAGAGAATTCCGGCGCGGGCCATTCCCTGTCGCTGGCCGAACCGATCCGCTACCGCAAGATCGCCGAAAGGCGCTTCGAGGTGGCGGGCACGCCCACCGACTGCGTCGTGATGGCGGCGCGCAAGATCCTGCCGGGGGACCCGGACCTCGTGCTCTCGGGTGTCAACCGCGGCCAGAACATCGCCGACGACGTGACTTATTCCGGCACCATCGCCGCGGCGATGGAGGGAACCCAGCTCGGCTTCAAGTCGATCGCTCTCAGCCAGGTCACGGGCATCCACGGCAACGGCTTTTCCTACGAAGTGGCCGAGTATCATGGCCCCGCCGTTGTGAAGAAGCTCCTGAAGTTCAGCTTCGGACCGGGCATGCTGCTGAACGTCAACTTCCCCGATTGCCGCGCCGACGAGGTGCAGGGCGTCGAGGTGACTCGGCAGGGCAAGCGCGACGTGAACCTGCTGCACGTCGACGAGCGCGTCGACATGCGTGGAAACAACTATTACTGGCTCGGCTTCAAGCGTGAGCGCGGCAACCCGCCGGTCGGGACCGATCTCTGGGCGGCGTTCAACCGGCGCATCTCGGTGACGCCCCTGCACATGAACCTCACCCAGCTCGAGGCACTGGACGCAGTGCGCGCGGTTCTCGAGTAGCAGCCGTTCGGCCTGGGTATTTCCCCTCAATGACGAATTCGCGCGACGGGGGCCGGGTTCGTCCCGGCCATCTTCATGGCTGCTCGAAGTCCCTGATCGGTTCCACGTGCTGCACTCTCTCGCGCCATGAAATGTAGATGGCGCAGCCGATGAGGATGCCGACGCCCAGGAATGTCCACGCATCCGGGAAGTCGCCGAAGAAGTACCAGCCCACGAAGGTTGCCATGATCATTTCGCTATAGGCGAGAGGCGCCAGCAGCGACGCCTCGGCATGGTCATAGGCGCGAATGATCAGGAAGTGCCCGCCATTGGCGATGGCCGAAAGCAGGATGAAGTAGCCCCATTGTGCCGGGGTGGGCGCCTGCCAGACGAAGAGGACAATCGCGGTCATGATGATGGCCCCCACCAGGCTGGTGTAGAACGTGGTGACCATGGCCGGTGCGGAGCCCGCGATACGCCGCGTCAGCAGGAGATAGACGGCAAGGCAGGTGCCCGATCCGAGGGCCAGGGGCACGCCCGGGGTCAGTTGCTGGAAGCCCGGCCTGATGATGATCAGCGTGCCGATGAAGCCAATCACCACGGCGAGCCAGCGGCGAATGCCCACCTTCTCGCCGAGCACCCAGGGGGAGAGCAGGGTGATCACCAGTGGCTGCACGAAGAAGATCGCCAGCGTGTCGGCGATCGACTGGTAATGCAGTGCCGCGAAGAAGAAACCTGTTGCGGCGATCATGAACGACGCGCGCACCGCATGCATGACCGGCATGTTGGGAAGGAGGCCGCGCGGCCCGGCCAGCTTCAGCGCGAACGGCATGGTCAGGATGGCCCCGAAGAACAGCCTCGCCCAGACGATCTGCATTACCGGGACGCCTTGCTGGCCCAGGTATTTGGCGATGGCATCGAGGAAGGGCAACACCGCCATGGCGGTGAGCATCAACCCGATGCCCATGAGGGTGCGGTTCCTCATGGCGTGGAACCCAGAAGCGGAACTTGCGTTCCCCGCTGGAAAGCTCCGCTTGTGGAGGACATCGTGAAAGCGCCTTTACTGATCCTTGCTGCAGCTGCCGCCGGTTCGTGGACGCTGCCTGCTACGGCCACCCAGCAGGTCTCGTCCTGTGCCAACCACGATGAAATCGTGAAGGTCCTCGCGCAGCGGTACCATGAGGCGCCGCGCGCCATAGGCCTTGCCAGCCGGTCCGCCGTCATCGAGGTCTTCACCTCCAAGTCCGGCACCTGGACCATCCTCCTGACCAAGACCGACGGCGCGAGCTGCATCCTCGCTGCCGGCAGCAACTGGGAGGAAAACCCTCCCGTCGGCAACATGACGTCCCTCTAGGCCCGGAGACGTTCGTTCGCCGGATCCCAGATCGACTCGGGGATGATCCGCGCCTTGCGCATCGCAGTGAACATCATCACCTCGAACTCGGTGCCGGCGGCTGCAAGCTCCGGCGGCACATAGGCGAAGGCCAGCGATCTCCCCGTCTTCTGGCCGAAGCCCCCCGAGGTGGTGAGGCCCACCACCTTGCCGCCGTGATAGACGGGCTCGTTGCCGACACAGTCGCTGTCGGTGTTGTCGACTTCCATGTAGACGAGCTTCATGCGCGGGCCCTGCTGCTTGCGCCGGAGCGTCGCCGCCTTGCCGATGAAGTCCTCCTTGTCGAGCCTCAGGAAGCGCTCCATCGAGGCCTCGATCATGTCGATCTCGGCGGTGAGCTCCGAGCCCCAGCCGCGATAGGCCTTCTCCATGCGGAGCGCGTTCATGGCATAGGTGCCGAACAGGCGGATGCCGTGCGGTTTGCCCGCCGCCATCAGAGCATCATAGACCTTCGGCATCTGCGCCATCGGCACGTGCACTTCCCAGCCCAGCTCGCCCACGTAGTTGACGCGCAGCAGGCGGACGCCGGGCACACCGGCGACCGTCGCGGTCTTGCCGGTCAGCCAGCGGAACGAGGCGTTGGAGAGATCGGTGTCGGTGCACTTCGACAGCACCTCTCGCGACAGCGGGCCCGCCAGCACGAGGACGCCGAAGTCGTCGGTCACGTCGGTGATCGTCACCTGTTCATCTGCCCGCTTGCGCCAGTTCATCTGGTCGAGATCGTGAAGCTGCGCGACGGCGGCCGAGAGCACGTAGAAATGATCGGCGGCAAGTCGCGTCACGGTGATCTCGGACTCGATGAAGCCATTCTCGTTGAGGAGATGGCCGAGGATGATGCCGCCGTCCTTCGCCGGGATCTTGTTGGCGCAGATGCGCTCGAGGAAGCTATAGGCGTCCTTGCCCTTCACTTCGTATTTCGAGAAGGTCGAGAGGTCCATCAGGCCGACGCCGTCGCGCACCGCGAGCGCCTCTTCCTTCACTGCCGGGAACCAGTTCGAGCGCTTGAAGGAATACTTCTCGCCTTCGCCCGACTTGTCGTACCAGCGCGGCCGCTCCCAGCCGAAGATCTGGGCGAACTGCGCGCCCTCGGCCTTGAGCTTGTCGTAGAGCGAGGACTTGCGCAGGCCGCGGCCGACTTCGTGCTGCTCCGCCGGCTTGTAGCAGTAATACATGTGGTGATAGTCGGCGACCGAGACTTCCGCCGTGTAGTCCTTTGTCGCCCATTTGCCGAAGCGGCGCGGGTCGAACTCGCGCATGTTGATCTCGGCCTGGCCGTGCACCATCCACTGGGCGAGGTACTTGCCCGCACCGCCGCCCTGGCAGATGCCGATCGAGGCGCCGCAGTGCATCCAGTAGTTCCTGGGGCCGGGGGCGGGGCCTGAGAGATAGACGCCGTCCGGCGTGTGGGTGATGGCGCCCGAGATGATCGACTTGATGCCGGTCTCCCCGAACAGCGGCAGGCGCTCGGTGGCGCGCTCCAGCCACGGCATGATGCGGTCGAGTTCGGGGGCCTCGAGCTCGCTCTCATAGTCCCAGCGCGGCGGCTGGCCGTCCCAGCAGACGTGTGCGGTGGCGGTCTCGTAGGGGCCGACCAGCACGCCGTTGGTCTCCTCGCGCAGATAGGCGTGGGAGTAGGGGTCGCGCACCACCGGGAGCTCCATCTCGAGGTCGATCAGTTCCTTCAGGGGCTCGGTGATGATGTAGTGGTGCAGCATGTTGGCGATCGGCACGTTGTGCCCGGTCCAGGCGCCGACCACGTCGCAATAGGAGCCGGCGGAATTGACCACGTGCTCGCAGTCGATGGTGCCCTGCTCGGTGAACACGCGCCACTCGCCGTTGGGCAGCAGCTTGATGTCCATCACCCGGTTGCGCCGCACGATCTCGGCGCCGAGCTGGCGCGCACCCGCCGCCATGGCATTGGTGATGTCGGCCGGGGCCACGTGTCCGTCATGGACGGTGCGGAAGGCGGCCTTGATGCCCTTGGTGTCGAGGAAAGGGTGGTACTGCTTGATCTCGGAGGGGCCGATGATCTCGCACTCGTAGCCCGCCAGCCGCGAGATGCCGTAGACATACTTGAGCCAGTTCACCTCCTCGTCGGTGCAGGCGATGCGCAAGCCGCCGCAACCGTGCCACGAGACGGCCTGACCGGTGAGCTTCTCAAGCTGCGGGTAGAGCTCGGTGCCATAGACGTGCACCTTGGTCATGTTGAGCGAGCCGTTGAAGTGAGGGCACTGGCCTGCCGCGTGCCAGGTCGAGCCCGAGGTGAGTTCGCCCTTCTCGATCAGGACGACGTCCTTCCAGCCTTCGAGCGCCAGGTGGTAGAGGAGCCCCACGCCCATCACGCCACCGCCAACCACCACAACACGCGCATGCGACTTCATTTCGATCTCCGGAATCTGCGGGGCGAAGGATAGGACGGACGGCCGCCCCGGCTCAAGGTCCAGTCAATCCTCTTCAACCGTCCAAGCCTGATTTCAAGGCGAAATCCGCCAAGGGGTGGTGAGCAGGGCTCAACCCTCAGAGCTTCTGCGCCTCGAACAGCATCAAACCCGTGGCGATGGCCACATTGAGGGATTCCGCCCCTCCCTTCATGGGAATGCGGACGAGGGTGGAGCAGGTCGCGGCAGCTTCCTCCGACAGGCCCCGGCCTTCGCTGCCCATCACGAGGAGCGACGGGGTGGGATAGGGGCGGCGGTAGCTCTCCGTCGCCTTCAGATGGGTTCCGACGCTCTCGCCCGGCCACTGGCGGAGAAAACTGAGGAACTCGGGCTGCTCCATGCGCACCAGTTTCACGCCGAAGATCGAACCCATGGTGGCGCGCACGCAGTCCGGTGCCCAAGGGTCGCAGGATTGCCCGGCGAGGATGACGCCGGAGGCGCCGGCCGCATCCGCCGTGCGGATGATGGTGCCGAGGTTGCCGGGGTCGCGCATGTCCTCCAGCGCCAGCCACACGCCTTCGGGTTTCACGGCTTCGGCCCAGCGCGGGCGGAACACGCCGATCTGCGCCGGCGGGTTCTTCTGGGCGCTGACCTGGCCCATGATCTTCTCATCGACGCGCAGCAGGGCGGCCTTGCCCCAGGGCTCACAATGTTCAGTAGAGAGCAAGTAGGCGGGTTCCCAGCCCTCCTGCCGGGCACGCTCCAGCACCTTCTCGCCCTCGGCCACGAACAGCCCATGCTCCTGCCGGTGCTTCTTGTCGTCGAGCGAGCGGATCAGCTTGATGGTGGGGTTCTGGGCGGAGGTGACGATCAGCATGGGGCCTTCTTAGAAGCTTCGGCGCCGGGAGGAAAGCGAGGCTCCCCCGATCATCTGGCTGGCCGCCCAGATGCCCTGGGGAGCTCTCACAACGGGTTTATGGATCACCCCGCTAGGGTGGTAGCGCTTAACAATGCAAGCCAAAAACAATCGTTACGAACTTGAGAATGACGCAGGGCTGCCTTCTCAGGTTTTGACATGCCGCCGTTCCGCGCCTCCGCTATAGTGCCGCCCCATGAACATGCTGCCCAACATCCAGACCGGCATCTCGGTCTGCCCGCATGACTGTCCCTCGGCCTGCGCCCTCGAGGTGGAGGTGCTGGACGAGCACACGATCGGCCGGGTGCGCGGGGCGAAGGAGAACAGCTACACGCTGGGCGTGATCTGCGAGAAGGTGTCGCGCTATGCCGAGCGCATCCACCATCCGGACCGGCTGCTCCACCCGCTGAAGCGCAAGGGACCCAAGGGCTCGGGCGAGTTCCAGCGCATCTCGTGGGACGATGCGCTGACGGAGACGGCGGAGGCGATGCTGAAGGCCGAGGTCGAATACGGACCCACCGCCGTCTGGCCATACTACTACGCCGGCACCATGGGCTACGTGATGCGCGACGGCATCAACCGGCTGCGCCATGCCAAGGGCTATTCCAACCTCGGCGACACCTTCTGCGTGGCGCTGTCGTGGTCGGGCTACCTCGCCGGCACCGGTTCGATCTCGGGCGTCGACCCGCGCGAGATGCAGCAGTCGGACCTCATCGTCATCTGGGGCGGCAACCCGGTGAACACCCAGGTCAACGTGATGACCCACGCCAGCATGGCGCGGAAGAACCGCGGGGCGAAGATCGCCTGCGTCGACATTTACGACACCGGCACGATGAAGCAGGCCGACCTCAAGCTGATCATCCGCCCGGGCACCGACGGGGCGCTGGCCTGCGCGGTGATGCATGTGCTGTTCCGCGACGGCCATGCCGACTGGGCCTATCTCGAGAAATTCACCGATGCGCCGAAGGAATTCGCCGAACACCTGAAGACCCGGACGCCCGAGTGGGCCGCCAAGATCTGCGATCTTCCGGTGGCCGACATCGAGGCATTTGCGAAGCTCATCGGCGAGACCAGGCGGACGTTCTTCCGCATCGGCTATGGCTTCACCCGCTCGCGCAACGGCGCGCCCAACATGCATGCCGTCACCTGCATCCCCGCCGTGACTGGCGCGTGGCAGCACGAGGGCGGCGGCGCGCTTCACTCGAACAGCGGCATGTATGGCATGAACAAGACGATGATCGAGGGACTCGACGTCCGCCAGCGCGGCATCCGCATCCTCGATCAGAGCCGCATCGGCCCGGCGCTGCTGAACGATCCCTATGACCTGCAGGGCGGCCCGCCGGTGAAGGTGCTGTTCGTGCAGAACACCAATCCGGCCTCGGTCGCCCCCGACCAGACCAGGGTCAAGCAGGGGCTGGCGCGCGAAGACCTGTTCACTTGCGTTCACGAGCAGTTCATGACCGAGACGGCGAAATTCGCCGACATCGTGCTGCCCGCCACCATGTTCCTCGAGCATGACGACATCTACCAGGGCGGCGGCCACTCGCACCTGCTCTATGGCCGCAAGCTCGTCGAGGCACCGGGCGAATGCCGCAACAACCACGAGGTGATCTGCGATCTCGCCAGGCGCGTCGGGGCGGAGCATCCCGGCTTCCAAATGAGCCCGCGCGAGCTCATCGACTGGACGCTGGTCAACTCCAAGAAGCCGGGCCTCGACACGCTGGACGCCGAGAACTGGGTCGACGTCATGCCGGAGTTCGAGCGGGCGCATTTCCTCAAGGGCTTCGGCTTTCCGGATGGCAAGTTCCGCTTCCGCGCCGACTGGCGCAAGGTGCGCTTCCGCTCGACCGAGGTGCCGGTCGGCCCGGTGGAGAAGCTGCCGGCCTTCCCGGACCATTGCGAGACGATCGAGGAGGCGACGGCGGAATATCCCTTCCGGCTGGCCACCAGCCCGGCCCGCACCTTCCTCAACTCGACCTTCAACGAGACTCCCTCGTCGCGCAAGCGCGAGGGGCGGCCCACGGTCTTCGTGCATCCGGATGACCTGGCGGCACTGGGCCTCGCCGACGGCCAGAAGGTGAAGGTGGGCAGCGCCCGCGGCACGGTCACGCTGCATGCCAAGGCCCATGCCGGGCAGCGCCGCGGCGTGCTGATCGCCGAGTCGATCTGGCCCAACGACGCCTTCGAGGACGGGCAGGGCATCAACACCCTGACGGGGGCAGATCAGCCGGCGCCCAATGGCGGCGGGGCCTTCCACGACAACCGGGTATGGCTGCGGCCGGCCTGACTTCGTTAACGAGTCGTTAATCCGTGTGCGGAGGGAACCGCGGCGGCCAATTCACGTTATGGCCGCAATCATGCCCCGAACTCTTCGCCATTGGGCGCGATAAGGGAGCATCGAATCGAGGTTCATCCCATGTCCCGCCGTGCATTGATCACCATGGCCGTCCTGCTCGCCGTCGCAACGGCCGCCACCGCCGCATCCGCCGTTCCCGCGCCCCTCAGGGCCGTGTCGGAATTCGTGCTGTCGGTGGCGTGACGTCCCGTCCTCTCCTGCGCAGCGGGAGAGGAGGGGGCCCCAACGAAGTTGGGGTAGGTGAGGGGAAGCGTTCTCCGGACATGCCTTCGAGCACACTTCCCCTCATCTCCCCGTTGCTTCGCAACGGGCCCCTTCTTCTCCCGCTGAAGGAGCGGGAGAAGACGTTTAGGGAAGTGTCCCGATCCGCTCTGCCAGAAGCTTGAAGAAACCTTCCGCGTCGACGTCGCGGATCACCGTGGCGTTCTTCGGGCGCTTGGTCACGTGCCACCAGTCGATGACGGTGGCGCCCATGGTCAGTTCCGACTCGCACTCGACGGCCACGTTGACGAGCCGGCCCTTGAACAGCTCGGGCTTCAGCAGCCAGGCGATGACGCAGGGGTCGTGCAGCGGGCCGCCGTCGGTGCCGTACTTGTTCTCGTCGAAACGTTCGAAGAAATCGAGCATGGCGGCTACCGCCGGGCCGGAGCGGTTGGCCATGGTCCGAAAGGCCTCGACACGCTTTGCGGTGGTCAGCGCCTGGTGGGTGCAGTCGAGCGGGATCAGGGTGATGGGAATGCCGCTGTCGAACACCAGCCTAGCCGCATGCGGGTCGACATAGATGTTGAATTCGGCGGCGGGCGTCACGTTGCCCTGCTCGAAATAGCCCCCACCCATGGCGACGATCTGCTTGATGCGCCCGGCGATGCGCGGTTCGCGCACCAGGGCGAGGCCGATGTTGGTGAGCGGCCCCAGCGTGCACAGGGTCACCGTGCCGGCGGGGCGCGACATCAGGGTCTCGACGATGAAGTCCACCGCATATTGCCCCTGCAGCGGCATCTGCGGCTCGGGCAGCACCGGGCCGTCGAGGCCGGTCTTGCCATGCACTTCCTCGGCGGTGACGAGGGGGCGGACCATCGGGCGGATGGCGCCGGCGAAGACCTTCGTCTCGGGCTTGCCGGCGAGCTCGCAGATCTTGCGGGCGTTCTTCTCGGTGAGCGCCAGCGGCACGTTGCCGGCCACCGCGGTGATGCCCAGCACCTCGAACTCAGGGGAGGCCAGTGCCAGCAGGATGGCCACGGCGTCGTCCTGGCCGGGGTCGGTGTCGATGATGATGGGCAGGGGCTTGGTCATTCGCGTTCCTCGATGATGCGCTCCGCAAGCCAGGCAAGCGCCTGCGGGTAGATGCGATGTTCTTCCTTCAGCACCCTAGCAGCAAGCACGTCGGGCGTGTCCCCGGCCAGCACCGGCACCTCGGCCTGCAGCAGCACCGGGCCGCCGTCCAGTTCCGCCGTCACCAGGTGCACGCTGCAACCGGCGACTTTCGCGCCGTCGGCGATGGCGCGCTCGTGGGTGTGGAGGCCCTTGTAGGCCGGGAGCAGCGAGGGGTGGATGTTGATCATCCGGCCGTCCCAGCCGGCGATGAACTGCGCGGTCAGCACGCGCATGAAGCCGGCGAGTGCGATGGCCTCGACATTCATCGAACGGAGATAGGCATCGAGCGCCGCCTCGAAGGCCTCGCGCGAGGCGAAGGCCTTGTGGTCGATCACCCGGGTGGGGATGCCGCGCCCGGCGGCGAAGTCCAGCCCCTTGGCATCGGCGCGGTTGGAGACGACGCAGGCGATCTCCGCCGGAAAGTCGGCGGCGCTAGCAGCCTCGACCAGCGCCATCATGTTGGAGCCGCGCCCCGAGATCAGGATGGCGGTGCGCGCCTTGTTCATTTCACTGTGAGGGCACCCTTGAGCGCCACCTGTTCTTCCGTGCCCTTGCGCTTGCGGATGGTGCCCAGCGTGACCACCGTCTCGCCCGAACGCTTCAGCGAGGCCGCGACCTTCCTGGCGTCCTTGGCGGCAGTGACAACGATCATGCCGACGCCGCAGTTGAAGGTGCGCAGCATTTCGCGCTCGGCGACCGAGCCTACCTCCTGCAGCCACTTGAACACCGGGGTGTAGGGCACTTGGGTCAAGTCGATCTCGGCCACGGTGGTCTTGGGCAGCACGCGCGGGATGTTCTCGATGAAGCCGCCGCCGGTGATGTGGGCCAGAGCCTTGACGGCGTCGGTCTGCTTCATCGCCTTGAGGATGGGCTTCACGTAGATCCGGGTGGGGGCGAGCAGGGCGTCGGCCAGCGTCACCTTCTTGTTGAAGGGCGCCTTGGCGGAGTACTTCACACCGCTCAGCTCGACCAGCTTGCGCACCAGCGAATAGCCGTTGGAATGGGGACCGGAGGAGGCGAGGCCGAGGATCACGTCGCCCGGCTTCACGCCGCGCGGCAGCAGTTTCTTGCGTTCGGCCGCACCCACGGCGAAGCCCGCGAGGTCATAGTCGCCGCCATGATACATGCCCGGCATCTCGGCGGTCTCGCCGCCGATCAGGGCGCAGCCTGCCTGGCTGCAGCCGTCGGCGATGCCGGCGATCACCTGGGCGGCGGCCTTCACGTCGAGCTTTCCGGTGGCGTAATAGTCGAGGAAGAACAGCGGCTCGGCGCCCTGGACCACGAGGTCATTCACCGACATGGCGACGAGGTCGATGCCCACGCCATGGTGCCGCCCGGTCTCAATGGCGATCCTCAGCTTGGTGCCCACGCCGTCATTGGCGGCGACCAGCACGGGGTCCCTGAAGCCGCAGGCCTTGAGGTCGAACAACCCGCCAAAGCCGCCCAGCGCCGAATCAGCACCTTTCCGGCGGGTCGACCGCGCCAGCGGCTTGATCGCCTCGACAAGGGCGTTTCCGGCCGAAATATCGACCCCGGCATCGGCGTAGCTGACGCCTTTTCCTGCTGCTTGTTTCGACCTGCTCATGCCGCTAGTTTGCCCCAAATCTCTGGTGGAGGTGCCCGATGGGGCGTCCTTAGCCCGAAGTGCTGATGGAATAAAGCGCGGAAGGGACGCCGGACAGGTGTGTGGAAAGTTGGGACCGGCATATTGAACGTCATTCGCATGTTGCAGGGCCGCGCCGTCGCGGCGGCTCTTGCCGGTTTTCTGGCGCTGGCCGCCCTCTTCATGCCGGCCATGGCCGGCGGCCCGGTGGAAACCAGCATCTTCGCCGAGCAGGGGGTCGACGTCGACGTCACTTCGACGGATGCCAGTTCCGCCAAGAACCAGGCGCTGATGGACGTGCAGGTGAAGGCCTTCTTCCAGCTGATCGCCCGGCTGGGATCGCCGGAGCTTGCGGAAGGGCTGAAGGAAAAGATGAAACCGGCCGACATCGCGCCCTTCCTGCGCTCGCTGTCGATCGAGAAGGAGACCTCGGGGCCCGGCCGCTACATCGGCACCTTCACCGTGCGCTTCCTGCCCGGCAAGATGCAGAAGTTCCTCGCCGGCTACAATGTCAACGTCCCCGTCGACCAGTCCGACCCCGTGCTGGTGATTCCGGTGTATCGTGGTCCCGATGGCCCCAAGCTGTGGGAGGACAATCCCTGGCGCCAGGCCTGGATCGACCTCAAGGGCGAGCAGGGTGTTGTTCCGATCATCATTCCGCTGGGTGACAGCGACGACATCGCCGCGCTGACCACGGCGGACGCGCTCAACGGCGACACCGTGAAGCTCGACGTGATCCGCAAGCGCTATGACGCGCCGAGCCTGCTGGTCGCCCAGGCCGAACCCACCGAGGACGGTGGACTTCATGTCTATATCGAGGGTGACACGAAGCTCGGCCGCGTGAACATCAACAAGATCTACATGCCCGAGCAGGCGGAGGATGGCAGCACCCTGCCCGTCGAGACCGCGGCGGCACAGGCCTTCCAGAAGGTGCTCTACAAGGCCTACCAGGCGCAGGCGGCCAAGATCGCCGAGGAAAAGGCCGCGCGCGACAACACGCCCCAGTCACTGGCCGTCACGGTGCCCTTCAGTTCGCCGCGCGAATGGAATGCCATCCGGGCGCGCATCCTGAACGCGCCCAACGTCTCGGCCGTCGATCTCTCGAGCCTCGACTTCAGCGGCGCGACGATCCGGCTGGTCTATACCCACAGCCTCGAGGAACTGCAGGGCAACATGCAGCGCGTGGGACTGAACCTCACCCAGGGCGGTGCCGGCTGGGTGATCCAGCCCATGTGACGGGCGGGATCGCCGATGCACAACATTCCCAACCTCATCTCGGTTCTGCGGCTGCTGCTGGTGCCCTTCACCCTGTGGCTGATCATCTCGGAGGCCTACGGCTGGGCCTTCATCAGCTTCATGGTGGCCGGCATCTCGGACGGCATCGACGGCTATCTCGCACGCCGCTTCGACTGGCGCACAAGGCTTGGCGCCTATCTCGACCCGCTGGCCGACAAGGCGCTGCTGGTCTCCGTCTTCGTGACGCTGGGCTTCCTGAAGCTCATTCCCGCCTGGCTGGCCATCCTCGTCGTGACGCGCGACGCGCTGATCGTCGGCGCGGTACTGCTGTCGCGCCTGATGGACCAGCCGCTGCGGATGCGCCCCCTGATGGTGAGCAAGGTCAATACGGTGTGCCAGATCCTGTTTGCGGTCTCCGTACTGGGCGTTGCCGCCCTGGGGCAGCCGCTCACCCGGCTGGTGGACTTTGGCAGCGTTCCGGTGGCGCTGTTGACGGCGCTCTCCGGGGCTGCCTATCTCGCATCATGGCTCCGCCACATGGCCGAGCAGCCGGACGGGGATCGGGAACCATGACGCTGCAGAGACAGGTTATGATCTGGGCGGCATCCTTCGCGGTGCTGGTCCTGGCCCTATGGCTGCTGAGCCCCATCCTGCTGCCCTTCCTCGCCGGCTTCGTGCTGGCCTATTTCCTCGATCCGATTGCCGACCGGCTGCAGTCCTGGGGCCTGTCGCGGCTGACCGCGGCGCTGCTGATCGTCATCGTGGCGCTGATCCTGCTGGTGGCCGCACTTGTGGTCTTCGTGCCCATGCTGGCCGACCAGGTCGGGCGCTTCGCGGGCGAACTCCCCGCCCTCGTCCAGTCCTTCGCGACGCGCCTCAACGGCTGGGCGCCGGCGTGGATGAAGGACGCGGTGGCCAAGAGCGGTGCCGACATCCAGGGTTCCATCACGCAGTTCGCGGGCAACGCGGCAAACTGGGTCCTCAGCGTGCTCAAGACCCTGCTGACCGGTGGCCTGGCGCTCGTCAACCTGGTGTCGCTGCTTGTGGTGACGCCGATTGTCGCCTTCTACATGCTGATCGACTGGGACCGCATGATCCAGACGATCGACAGCTGGGTGCCGCGCGACTACGTCGACACGGTGCGTGAACTCGGGCGGGACGTGAATGCCGCGATGGCGGGCTTCATCCGCGGCCAGGGCACCGTCTGTCTCGTGCTGGGCATCTTCTATGCGGCGGGCCTCAGCATCGCGGGGCTGAAGTTCGGGCTGGCCATCGGCCTTTTCGCGGGGGCGCTGACCTTCATTCCCTATGCTGGCGCGGCCACCGGCGGCGTCGTCGCCATCGGCGTGGCACTGGTGCAGTTCTGGCCGGACTACTGGGCGATCGGACTCGTCGTGGCCATCTTCGGCGTGGGCCAGTTCCTCGAGGGCAATTTCCTGTCGCCAAAGCTGGTCGGCAAGAGCATCGGGCTGCATCCGGTGTGGCTGATGTTCGCGCTTTTTGCCTTTGGTTATGCCTTCGGCTTCGTTGGGCTGCTTCTGGCCGTGCCGATGGCGGCGGCGGCGGGTGTCCTCGTCCGCTTCGGCCTGAGGCAGTATCTGGCGAGCCGGCTTTACCTCGGTGCTGACGATGCGGAAGGCTCGCCCGTGCCGGTGGACCTCGCCGAGATCGCCGCGGTGCCGGCCGAGAAGACGCGGGAATGAGCGAGCATCCGAGCCGCCAGCTGGTTCTCGATCTTCCCCATCGCACGGCTCTTGGCCGGGACGATTTCCTCGTCACGCCATCGAATGCGGCGGCAGTCGCCATGATCGACCGCTATCCGGACTGGCCGCACTATGGCGTGGTACTGGTGGGGGGCGGGGGCAGCGGCAAGTCGCACCTGCTGGAAGTCTGGCGCCAGAGCTCCGGCGCGCGCCTCGTGGCGGCCCCGGATCTCGGCGCGGAGCCGCCGGACCGCCTTCTGGAGCATGGCGCCCTCGCCATCGACGATGCGCCCGGCAGCGATCTCGACGAACGCGCGCTGTTTCACCTGCTGAACTTCGCCCGGCAGACGGGCGGTCATGTGCTGTTCGCTTCGGCTTCCGACCCGGCGCATTGGCCGGTGCAGCTTCCCGACCTGGCCTCGCGCCTCAGGGCGCTTGCGGTTGCCAGGCTCGATCCGCCCGACGATGCGCTGCTGCGTGGTGTGCTGGTCAAGCACTTCGCCGACCGCCAGGTCGTGGTGGATGAGGCGGTGATCTCCTATCTCATGCTGCGCATGCCGCGCTCGCTCGATGCTGCCCGCGCCGTCGTGGCCGAACTGGACCGGCTGGCTCTGGCCGGGAAGACGGCCGTCACCCGCGGCCTCGCCGCCCGCGTGCTGCAGCAGTTGACCGAGCCCGGCCTCTTCCCCGAGGACGGCTGAAGCCGTCAGCCCCCCAGGTCCGGCCCGCCCGGGATGGGTATGGAGGTCTTGTTCACTTCCTCCGCCAGCCGCTCGCGCGCCGCAACATGGTCGCGCTGGGACTTTTCGAGCACATCGAGGATGCGCCGGGCCTGGGAGGCGTCCTTGTCTTCGCTTTCCAGCGCAGCAATCAGAAGCTTCTGGCGCCGGATGTGGATGAGGCCCTCGGCGACGTATCGCTCGGCCCATTCGAGGTGTTCGAGAAGGGTGGTGCCATCCATGCGCGAAATCCTGTCCGGGCCAGCCTGGCATGTCTTACGCGCCAGGCTTGCAGGCCGCCACGGTCCTACAGTTGCGGGTCCCGCCCGCTAACCCTGTTCAAACCAGAGGTTCACCCAACCGTCACATGCCTGTTATAGTGCCGTCCCGGCTCCATTTTCCGAAAGCCTGACATGAACGAGCAGCGTCCCATCGCAGAGGCCATCACGTCCGCGGCTCCGCAGCGCTTCATCAACCGCGAGATCTCTTGGCTGGGCTTCAACATGCGGGTGCTGGAGGAGGCCCGGAACACCGCCCATCCGTTGTTGGAGCGCCTGCGCTTCCTGTCCATCTCGGGCAACAACCTCGACGAGTTCTTCATGGTCCGCGTCGCGGGCCTTGTCGGCCAGGTGCGGGAAAGGCTCACCCAGCACAGTGACGACGGGCTCACCGCCCAGGAACAGCTCGACCGGGTGCGGTCGCTCGCCCAGGAGCTGATGGCGGAGCAGGATCGACGCTGGCACCAGCTGAAGCAGGAACTGGCCCAGAACGGCATCGTCATCACCGATGGCAACGATCTGCTCGCGCACGAGAAGTCGTGGCTCGACCAGCGCTTCCTCGAGCAGATCCTGCCTGTGGTTACACCCATCGCCATTGACCCGGCGCATCCTTTCCCCTTCATCCCCAACCGCGGCTTCATCATCTGCCTCGAGCTCAAGCGCCGGAAGGACGGCGGGCAGATGAACGCTCTGATTCCCATTCCCCAGCAGCTCGACCGCTTTGTCAGGCTGCCCACCATCGACGGGCAGGCGGCGGCCCGCTTCATCTCGCTCGAGAACATGCTGGGCCTGTTCATCCCGCGGCTGTTCCCCGGCTACGAGGTGACCGGCAAGGGCGTGATGCGGCTGATCCGCGACAGCGACATCGAAATCGAGGAAGAGGCGGAAGATCTCGTGCGCGTGTTCGAAAGTGCGCTGAAGCGCCGCCGCCGCGGTTCGGTGATCCGCATGGAGGTCGACGCAACGACGCCGCCGTCGCTGCGCGAGTTCATCGCCGAGGAACTCGACGTGCAGCGCGATGCCATCGTCGAATGCGGCGGGCTCGTGGGCTATTCCGACACGCGTCTGCTCATCCTCGACGAGCGGCCCGACCTCAAGTTCAAACCCTTCATCGCACGCTTCCCCGAGCGCATCCGTGACCATGGCGGTGACTGTTTCGCGGCGATCCGGCAGAAGGACATCGTCGTTCACCACCCCTACGAGTCCTTTGACGTGGTCGTGCAGTTCGTGCTGCAGGCGGCGAATGACCCGGACGTCGTCGCCATCAAGCAGACGCTCTACCGCACCTCCAAGGACTCGCCCATCGTCGCGGCGCTGGCCAAGGCGGCGGAGGCCGGAAAGTCCGTCATGGCGCTGGTCGAACTCAAGGCGCGCTTCGACGAGGAGGCCAACATCCAGTGGGCGAGGGACCTCGAGCGCGCCGGCGTGCAGGTGGTGTTCGGCTTCATCGAGCTGAAGACCCACGCCAAGGTCTCGATGGTTGTCCGCCGCGAGAGCGGCGCCATGCGCACCTACGTGCATTTCGGCACCGGCAACTACCACCCGATCACCGCCAAGGTCTACACCGACCTCTCCTTCTTTACCTGTGACCCGGCGCTGGTGCGCGATGCAGCGCGGCTGTTCAACTTCATCTCGGGCTATGCCCAGCCGGAGGACCTCGAGAAGATCGCCATCTCTCCCCTGAATCTGAAGAAGCTGCTGCTCGAGCACATCGACGAGGAGATCGAGCATGCCAAGGCGGGGCGGCCGGCGCAGATCTGGGCCAAGCTGAACTCGGTCGTCGACCCGGGCATCATCGATGCCCTCTACAAGGCGAGCCAGGCAGGGGTGCAGATCGACCTCGTGGTGCGCGGCATCTGCTGCCTGCGCCCGGGCGTGCCGGGGCTTTCGGAAAACATCCGTGTCAAGAGCATCATCGGCCGTTTCCTCGAGCATTCGCGCATTGTCTGTTTCGGTGGCGGCCACGCGCTGCCCAACAAGCGCGCCAGGGTCTACATATCCTCGGCCGACTGGATGCAGCGCAATCTCCACCGCCGGGTCGAGACGCTGATCCCCATCGAGAACCCGACGGTGCATGACCAGGTGCTCGACCAGATCATGATGGCCAACATGCGCGACAACCAGCAGAGCTGGGAACTGTTGGCCGATGGCTCCTCCCGCCGTATCGCGCCGGGGCCGGACGAGGAGCCTTTCAATGCGCACGAGTATTTCATGAAGAACCCCTCGCTCTCCGGGCGCGGGCGCAGCCAGGCCGGCAACGTGCCGCCGGAAATCATCTCGCGCTCCAAGAAGAAGGCCAGGACGAAGCCGTGAACTGGGACAACTGGCACAAGGGTTTTCGCACCGAGCCTCCGAAGTACCGGCCGGTGGCGGTGGTGGACATCGGTTCGAACTCCGTGCGACTCGTGGTCTATGACGGCTTGCGCCGCTCGCCTTCGCCCATCTTCAACGAGAAGATCCTCTGTGGGCTCGGCCGCGGCGTCGCCACCAAGGGCAAGCTGGCGGAGGAGGGGATTACTCGAGCCATCGCCGCCTTGAAGAGGTTTCGAGCGCTCGCCCGGCAGATTGGCGCAAAGCACGTCTATGCCGTTGCCACCGCCGCCGCGCGCGAGGCGTCCAACGGCCAGCAGTTCATTGCCCGGGCCGAGAAGGCGCTGGGCTGCGACATCAAGATCCTCACCGGCAAGGAGGAGGCACGCTACGCCGCCTTGGGCGTCATCGCCGGCATACCCGCGGCCGATGGTGTGGCGGGCGATCTCGGTGGCGGTTCCCTCGAACTCATCGACATCAAGGACGGCAAGCTGAGGGACGGCATCACGCTGCCGCTCGGCCCCCTGCGCCTGATGGATCTCTCCGGCGGATCGATCGACAAGGCCCGCGAGATCATCGACGAAACCTTCTCGAGGACCGACATTCTCAAGCTCCTCAAGGGGCGCACATTCTATGCAGTGGGGGGCACCTGGCGAAACCTCGCCAAGCTGCACATGGCGCAGAGCCATTATCCGCTCCATGTGCTGCACTGTTACCGGCTGACCAAGCAGCAGGCCATGTCGCTGTCGGGCCTCGTGGCGCACCTCTCGCCCAGCTCGCTCAAGGAAATCCGCGAGGTCTCCAAGAGCCGCTCGGACACCATGCCCTTCGGCGCTCTCGTCCTGGAGCGCCTGCTTGCGCACTGCCAGCCTGCGGCGGTCGAAATCTCCGTCTATGGCGTGCGCGAGGGCATGCTGTTCTCCAAGCTTCCCGGCCGCAAGCGCAACAGTGATGCGCTGCTCTCCTCGTGCTGGGATTTTGCCCGGCGCTACGCCCGTTCGCCAGAGCATGAACTCGAGCTGTGCGACTGGACGGACCAGCTTTTCGGACCCGGCAAGCTGACGGAAACCGACGAGCAGCGCCGCCTGCGCTATGCCGCCTGCCTGCTGGCCGACATCGGCTGGCGGGCGCATCCCGACTATCGCGCCGAGCGCTCGCTCTCGATGATCTCCCAGGCTGCCTTCGTTGGCGTCGACCATCCGGGCCGCGTCTTCCTGGCACTCACGGTGTTCTATCGCTACGACGGTGAAGGCGAGGACGGCGACGGTCTGAACCGCCTGCTCGAGGACGAGGTGCACCAGAGGGCCCATCTTCTCGCGTCGATCTTCCGGCTTGCCTACATCCTGTCGGCTGCGATGCCGGGCATGCTGCCGAACATCGGTCTGAAGCTGGGCGACAACAAGACACTCATCCTGCGCCTGCCGAAGAAGCTCGCAGATCTTGCCGGGGAACGCGTGGAGAAGCGCCTCGCGGGGCTCGCCGCCGAGATCGGGCGCACCGGAAAGCTGGTAATCGGACGCTAGCCAGCGCTCGTGCGCCGGCGGAGAAGCCGAAAGCTATTCCGCTGCCGCCTTCACGTCGCGGCTCGCTGGCAACACCCGGACGCGACCACCTTCAAAGCCAATCACCGCCTCGCCGCGCTTGATGGCCAGCGCCAGGTTGCCGAACAGCTCGCGCCGCCAGCCATGCATGAGGTGGACGTCGGCATCGTCGCTTTCGGCAACGGCATCGATGTCGGAGCTCGAGGCCACGAGCTTCGGCGCAATGCCTTCCTTCTCGCAGACCACCTTGAGCGCCAGCTTCAGCACCTCGGCCGCAGCCTGTGCGGCTTCGCTCATGTCGTCGCGGCCATCGTCGGGCTGGGGCAGGGACTTGTGGTCCGCCGCCAGACCGGCCGTCACCGCCTTGAGGATCGCCTCGCCGATGCGGGAGGTGGCCATGCCCTTGGGCAGGGCGCGCAGCTGGTTGAGCGCTTCGCGCGTCTGCGGGCACTGGGTGGCGATTTCGGCGATGGCATCGTCCTTGAGCACGCGCGAGCGCGGCACGTTCTTGTCGCGGGCCTCGCGTTCGCGCCAGGCGGCGACCTCCATCAGCGCGGCCAGCTGCTTCTTCGACCTGAGCCGCACCTTGATGCGCTTCCAGGCATCTTCCGGCTCGGTCCGGTAGGTCGCCGGATTGGTGAGGATGTTCATTTCCTCGCGCAGCCAGTGCTCGCGCCCCGTGCGGTCGAGCTCGGTTTTCAACGCCTCATAGACGACGCGCAGGTGGGTGACGTCGGCAAGGGCATAGGCCAGCTGCTTCTCGCTCAGCGGGCGGCGCGACCAGTCGGTGAAGCGCGACGACTTGTCGATCTGCGCCTTGGCCAGCTTGCGCACGATCGCCTCATAGCCCACCTGGTCGCCGAAACCGCAGACCATGGCGGCGATCTGCGTGTCGAACACCGGATGCGGCACGATTCCGGCGCGGTGCACCATGATCTCGATATCCTGGCGGGCGGCATGGAAGACCTTGAGGACATTCGGATTGTCCATCAGCGCGAAGAACGGCTTCAGGTCGATTCCCGGCGCCAGGGGGTCGATCAGGCCATTTACCGTCTCGCCGGCGACCTGGATCAGGCAGAGGTCGGGCCAATAGGTCGATTCCCGCATGAATTCGGTGTCGACAGTGATGAAAGTCTCGGCCGACAGGCTGTCACAGAGGCGGTAGAGCGATTCGGTGGTGGTAATCAGGTCCATGCGCGCAGGGAAGCGCGATCGCCCTCTCAGGTCAATGGCTTGTGCAGAAAACTTCGCAAGGCCGTTTTCCTGCAATTTTGCAATGATTTGCAAGACGTTTTGCAGGCTTTGCATCAGCTTGGCCATCAGCGCGCCCTGATCATGGTTCAGAGTGACATTCTCGGCAGGAACAAGCCTCAATCATTCCCTTGACTTGCCGAAATGATCCTTGCATAACGCGCCGACCAAACGGCCCGGGCGACCCCCGGGCTGAATGGCGTTTGGCCTAAGCAGTGTTTGCCCTTTCCGAGGGTTAACCGGGGGAGTGTCCCGAGCGGCAAAGGGGGCGGACTGTAAATCCGCTGGCTTCGCCTTCGTAGGTTCGAGTCCTACCTCCCCCACCACTGCTAGGGGCCATGCGCCAGAACTGGGTTGATGGAGTTCGGACGACGGTTTCCCGGGCGGGTGTAGCTCAATGGTAGAGCAGCAGCCTTCCAAGCTGAATACGAGGGTTCGATTCCCTTCACCCGCTCCAAAGTTTGAATCGTGAATGCCGCAACATGCGGCCAACAGGGTAGACGA